>MIAY01000010.1 GCA_001829315.1 Spirochaetes bacterium GWE1_32_154
TTGCAAATGCAAACCAATCAATTATCGCAAATAATAATCATAGTCGCAAACCACAAAGCAAAAAAATTAGCCGCCGGTAGGTCTGTCGAACGCCCGATTAACCCGTGAGGCGTAATTGGCGCATAAATTGCTGTTTCAGCCAAGTTTTTCGTGATTAACAAGAAATCTTCCTGTTTAATCCAAAACTGTAATGTCTAAAAAATATTTCAGCAATTTGTGTGACAATAGCCGAGTCGGGTTCAATCGGTTGTTAGACATTATTACATTCATCTTTGGTGTCATTATCGTTCTTTTCTTGTTCAGTAATTTCATATTTAACTTCTTCAATTATTGCATCTGAAAAATCTTTTTTATAGATTTTTTTAAATACATCCTTGAATAAATCCGTTTTTCTAAAACTTTTTAGTAAAGGCCACTCAATAAAAGATAACTCGTCAATTTCTTTATATACTGCTTCCTGTTCCATTAATTCTTTTGATTTTTCAAATTGGTCATTAAGTATGCTGACTGCAAATTGGAATTTAGGGTGAAATGGCGACCAATCTATTGAATTTAATATTGTTGAAAAATCTTTTCCAGTATTTTTAAGTGCTATGCATTTATTTAATAAGAAATAGTATTTTACTTCACCCCCTGAAGCAAGGCTTGAAGGAATACTTAGAGCATAATCAAATATTTTATCTGCCAGTTGAAATCTTTCTTCACATAATAAATCATATCCAATACTGTTAAGTATTTCATCTGATTCGTTAAAAGATTCAGGAAAGGTGCGACGTATAAATGCTTGACATAAACGGATAGAAAGTTCAAAAAAACAGTCAAATGTTTCAGTAATATATTTATCGGATGCATTAAGATATGAACCTTCTTTACAATCTTCATTTATTTTTATCCCCCATTTTTTGCAATTTTCAATGTATATGGAAGAAACTTTACCCCCAGTATGAACGAATATGTTCCTTCTTTCGGTTATTTCTAAAAATTCTAACCAACCTTTAAAATGTTCTTCAATACCAAGTTTTAATTTACTATCTAAAAAGGATATTTGTTTGAAGTGAGAGTCACGCATTATTTCGTCAATTTCTTTTTCTATTATATCGTTCTTTAATGAATCAAGAGATTGGATTTCCAATAAATCCTTATATGAAATCTTTTTTTCAGGATTTTTTAACCAATTGGTATTTTTTTCATATGCAATTTTTAATATAGATGTTACAAGTTCATCAAATTTGGTAACAATTGATGTTATAATACTTTGCCGAAACATAGTTTCGGCATGTCGTAGTCTTTTAATATTTTTTAAAAATTCCTTAATATCTACCTCTTTAATTGCTTCGACAATTTCTCCATCCTCTTCTTGTATTTTTTCAGTCAGTTCTTCTAATTTCTTTTCTCGTTCATTGTCTTTTGTTTTCAAAACAGGCAATACTATCTGAACCATTTCATTTATACATTCAAGTTCATTTATAAAGTGATTTTGATATAAAAAAATTTGTTTCCATAATGGAATCTGATTTATGGCTTTATTCTTTTTACTCATAAAATATCCTTCGCCCGTAGGGTCTGTCTAACAATTATTATACCGAATCCAGAATAACCAGCTCAATCACCTATTATACCGAATCCACAATAATACTATCACAAAATTCACACACATTCAACATCATTAACAAAAAAATAAAAAGTCTCCAAAAAAACTACTCTTCCTTAACTTTTGCATTAGCTCTATCGTGAAAATTCTTATATCTACAAATAAATTTCTATACTCATGCAATAAAAATCAGATAATTTCGTTTACAATAAGAAACAGACAGTAATAAGGCCCGGGTTTTATTATTATGCCAATAATTGTATTAAAAAATTAAAAAAAACTTATTTTCCTATTGACTTATTGTAATAGTACAATTATACTTATTGTATGATTGTACTATTACAATTGTTGTTGAAAAGCGAGGAATGCATGGGGATTATAACTATTGAGTTTGAAATCGATGAAAAAAACGGTGTTCCATTCTATAAACAAATTATCCAGCAGGTTGAAGTTGGTATTGCAACCGGTCGTTTAAAACCCGGCGATAGATTGCCGACAATACGCGCCCTTGCCATCAAATTAAAAATAAATCCTAATACAATCGCAAAATCATATAATGAAATGGAGTTAAAAGGGCTTGTGGTAACTCAAGTGGGTAGCGGAACCTATATTGCTGATTGTACAATTGATGTTGATGAGGTGACTCGTGAAAAAAAACTTAATGAACTATGCGGTAATTTTATTGCATCAATACGGCAACTTGGGTTTGAAAAAGAGTTTGTTGTAAAGTATCTTGAAGAGTATAAATAATTATGGAGGAAAAACGGATGGGTAAGGAAATGCATTATCTGATTAAAAACAGTATCAGAAAAAGTTTTGAGAGGGATTTTTCAATAAATACATACACAGCACTTTTATTTGTTGCTTTTTTATCGCTTGGACTTATTCTATTTAAGAATTTTGAAGGTGTGGGAGATTTATTTGAACTCGGTATACTTTTGATTTTTCCACTTATTTTCAGTCTCATTTTTGTTGTTGCCGGAAGATGGGATTTGATAGTGAAATTCTCATTTTTATCAGTGGTTGTATTATTTTACTGGAACGGTACTGCAAGTTTATATTTTTCATTACCATTAATCGGGGGGGCAATTATGGCACCGTTTATTCAGGTTGCTAAAGAATGGGAGAGGGCGGTTGTATTGCGATTGGGGAAGTTTAAAAAAGTTAAAGGGCCTGGTTTATTTATTTTATTTCCGTTTATTGATACGGTGACTAAAATTGTAGATATGAGAATCCGGGTAACCGATTTTGTTGCTGAAACGACACTGACAAGAGATTCAGTTCCGGTAACCGTTGATGCTTTAGCGTTCTGGCTTGTGTGGGATGCTGAAAAAGCGATTTTAGAAGTTGAAAATTATATCGATGCAGTTGTACTTAGTTCACAAACTGCATTGCGTGAAGCAATCAGTAAAAATGACCTTTCTGCATTACTTGAAAACAGTAATGAAATCCGGGAGATTATCAGACAGGAAGTTGACCGGAAAACAACAGAATGGGGAATTACTATCCAGAATATTGAAATTACCGAAATAAAAGTGCCGGAAGCTTTACAGGAATTATTAAGTAAAACAGCTCAGGCGGAAAGAGAAAAGAAAGCACGTATTTTACTCGGTGAGGCTGAAATTGAACTTGCTAAAAAATATGTTGAAGCATCTGCTATTTATGGAGATGATAAAAACTCATTACGATTACGAAGCATGAGTATTATCAATGAGGGACTTAAAAATGGAAATTCGATGATTTTACCTGAAGGGGTTGTAGATAAACTTGATAAAGATGGTGTTCTGGGGTTGTCTGCGTTGAATGAAGTAAGGAAAAAATCATAATGAATGTATGTGCGAGGCTAATTGAAGTAATAATTTATAACAAGGAGTGAAACTATGAACGTTGTTGAAACAAAAAATCTCGTTAAGGACTATGTTACGAATAGCATAGTAGTAAACGCATTACGTGGAGTTAATGTAGAAATTAAAAAAGGGGAGTTTACCGCAATTGTCGGCCCGTCCGGTAGTGGTAAATCTACATTGTTACATTTGATCGGTTGTCTTGATACTCCGACTGATGGTGATATTCTAATTAATAATAAACAGGTAAAAGGTTTAAAAAAGAATGATCTGGCTTTTTTACGAAGAGATAAAATTGGTTTTATTTTTCAGGCATACAATCTTATTCCGGTGTTAACAGCGTATGAGAATGTGTCTTTCCCATTAACATTATTAGGGTATAAAACAAAAGATATCCGTGATATATCAATGAATGCACTAAAAGAAGTCGGTCTGGAAGGCATGGAAAACAGAAGGCCTAAAGAATTATCAGGCGGTCAGCAGCAGCGTATTGCAATTGCGAGGGCTTTGGCAAAAAAACCCGAGCTTATTCTTGCTGATGAACCGACTGCTAATCTTGATTCTACAACCGGAACAGAAATTCTTGAATTGATGCTTAAACTGAATAAAACAGAAAACACTACATTTATTTTTTCAACGCATGACAAAATGGTTATGGATTATGCACGACGATTAATATTTATTCGTGACGGTCTTATACAAAAGGAGGAACGAAAATGAAACGACAATCAGGGCAGTTTCTGAAAGGAAGCTCACGGGTAAACCTTTTTGTCATAGCATTTCGTAATCTTTCACGACACAAGGTAAAAAGCATTATAACTGTAACTGCTGTTGCAGTCGGTGTCACGCTGTATATATTTATGGATGCCTGGTTACTCGGTATGAATATTGATTCCCAAAGAAATATTATTAATTTCGAAACCGGTTCAATAAAGATTTATAACAAGGCGTTTTTTGAAAAAAAGGATGAAATTCCTACCTATGAAAATTTCAAAGGTGCCGGAAAAATTGTAAAGCGATTACAGGATAACGGGTGGAATGCAGCCGAAAGAGTCGTTTTCACAGGCAGTCTGATAAGTCCTGAACAGGAAATCCCCGCTGAATTTATTGGAATTGATATAAAAAATGAACAATCAGTATTATATTATCAGAATTTTGTTGATAAAGGCCGTTTTATACAAAATGGTGAATATGAAATATTAATCGGTTCACGTCTTGCAAGAAATTTAAAAGTTCTTCCCGGTGACAGAGTCCGTTTAAATACTGTAATTGATAAACGGGATGATAACGGTACGTTACGACATATTAATCAGTTAATAGAACTCACTGTTGCAGGCATAATCAATTCGCCAAATCCCAAAAATAACAGCACAATCGGGTATCTTCCATTAGATATACTGCAAAATGATATGGGGTTGCTATTAGACGGTGCTGTTACTGAAATAATCGCACGAAAAGCAGGAACAAATCCTTCAATGCTTTCAAACGCACGATATGAGAACAAGAAAATTGTGTATGATATCATAGGTGATTTGTTAACAGATGAGTTGATGATTATCAATTGGCAGGAAGATGTTCCTGATTTCTTTGCCGCATATCAGGGGGATAATGTATCCACCAGAGTTATGATATTTGTGTTATTTCTTCTGGCATTTTTGGGGATTGCAAATACCATGCTGATGGCTGTTTTAGAAAGAACAAAAGAAATCGGTATGATGCGTTCAATGGGAATGACTGATTTTTCACTATTACGATTGTTCTTTTATGAGGCTGGTTTTATCGGGTTAATTGGTTCCGGTATTGGTATGTTAATTGGCGTTCTCATTAACATTTACATGGTTAATGTCGGGATTGATTATACAGAAATTTTAAATAGTTTCGGAGATGATTACGGGTATCGTGTAGTAGGCTCGTTTAAATCAGCCTGGAATTATTCAACAATATTCTATTCTGTATTATGCGGTACTATTATTTCAGCTTTTACAGCATTACCGCCGGTTTACCGTACATTGAAAACTTCGATAATTGATTCATTACGATTTGAATAACGTTAAGGAGGCATGATATGAGTGGTTTGGTAAAAGTTAATTTACTGACAATTGCATATAGAAATTTGTCACGACACATGACAAAAACCATTATTACTTCACTTGCAGTCTGCATCGGAATATCATTGTATATATTCATGGATGCAATGCTTCTTGGAGCCGACATCGATACTCAGCGAAATATTGTTAATTATGAAACCGGTTCTGCAAAAATATACAGTAAGGCATATTATGAGAAAAAAGATGAAATGCCGGTCTACGAATTGTTTTATAACTACAACAGTATTATTGAAACGATGAATAAAAACGGCTGGAATGCAGCACCGAGAGTAATTTTTGCCGGTTCATTAATCAGTCCGAGTCAGGAAATGGGTTTTGTTTTCCATGGTATTGATATAGAACGTGAGAAAACTGTTTTACAATATGACCGCTATCTGACTGATGGTGTTATGCCTGAAAAAGGAACATTTCAGATAGCACTTGGTTCTAAGGGGGCACGAAATCTCGGTGTTAAACCGGGTGATCTTGTACGCCTCAATACTGTCATTGATAAAAAAGATGAAAACGGAGTTGTACGGCATATTAATCAGTTGCTTGACTTTACCGTATCAGGGATTATTCACTCTCCAAATCCGAGAACAAATGGGGCTGTTGCATATCTGCCGTTAGATATTCTGCAGGATGATATGGGTTTACTGTTAGAAGGCGGTGTGACTGAAATTATTATGAGGAAGAAAGGTGTTCAGGATGCTATGCTTCCTAATGCATCAGAGAATATTGTTAATGTTCAAACAATGCTTAAAGATATATTACCAAATGATTTTGTTCTGATAAGCTGGTTTGATGATGCCAAAGATTTTATAACACTATCCCGAAGTAAAAGTGCCGGCAGTAAAACAATGATATTCTTTTTGTTTCTTCTTGCATTTATGGGGATATCAAACACCATGCTTATGGCAGTTCTTGAAAGAGGTAAAGAAATCGGTATGATGAGAGCATTGGGGATGACAAACTCGATGATTACAAAAATATTTTTTTATGAAGCCGGATTAATTGGTTTTATAGGCGGTTTTTTCGGTGTCATTCTCGGTGTTGCACTCAATGTGTACATGGTAAATGTCGGGATTGATTTTGGATCCATGATGGATCAAATGGGAATGGATAATATCGGATACCGGATATCGGGAACGTTTAAGTCCACCTGGAATTATTCGGTTATTGCCGGATCTTGGATAATTGGTACAATCATAGCAGCATTTACGGCAATTCCACCGGTGAAAAGGATTTTAAAAATGCCTATAGCCGAAGCGTTACGTTTTGAATAATTTATTGATTTATTACAGGAGGACGATATGGATGAACTAAAAACTAAAAGGGGCGGTTTGGGCTACATGATTAAAATTGCCTACCGCAATATTTATAGAAATAAAAGAAGATCGGTTTTGTGTATGACAGCAATTGGTCTTGCAGTCTTTTTCATCGTGTTTATGATGGGCTGGATTATGGGGATGTATGATAGTGTTGTAAAAACGGTATTAACATTTGAAACGGGTCATGTTCAGGTTTTCACCAAAGAATATTTTGCTAAAGAAGACTTTATTCCCGTTCAATATCCGGTTGAATTTGAAAATGGTTCAGTTGATGAGTTTATAGACGAAATTGGAAAAATACCCGGTGTAAAAGCGGTTTTACCGAGAATTGCATCCTACACGACATTAACAGACAGTAAAGTAAAACATGCAGTTTTGTGGGGATTACATATTCAAAAAGAGTTTGAAACTAATGTTTTTAATCTGAAAGAAAAAAGCAATGGTTTAATCAAAGGCCGGTATCCTTTAGAAAATGAGAATGCCTGTGCAATCGGCAGAAAGATGGCAGAAAAGATGGGGGTGACTATTGGTGATTCAATTCCGTTAAAAGCGGTATCAAGTCAGTTTTCAGATAAATTCTGGAATCCCGAAATCGTTGGTATTTTTGATTTTGATTATGGTTCAGTAGATACATTGTATATTATTGTTCCGTATGAAAGACTGCAGAAGATTTTATCACTGCGAAATAAAGCTCAGAAAATCATTCTCTATCTCGATAATCCTGAAGATTCTGAAATTGTTAAATCTGCAATTACTGAACTGATTGCTAAAAAAGGCAACAGTGATGTTATTGTTAAAAAATGGCAGGAACATCAGTTTATTGATATGTTTAAACAAATGGCAAGTATTTATGTGATTGTATTTCTGGTTTTTATTATCGTTGCATCATTTTTAATAGTCAATACCGTTTTAATGATGATTCACGAAAGAATTAAGGAAATCGGAATGATGGGTGCACTTGGTATGACCCGGCTTGAGATTATGAGTGTTTTCTTTTTTGAGGCTGTATTATTGAGTATTTTAGGTTCTTTTTTCGGGATATTAGTAGGCGGTGTGGTATCGTATGCTATGTCATTGTATCCAATAGATGTTGTATCACTCTCAGGCGGTATGGAAATGTCTATATCCAATACAATATTTGTGAAATTTTCATGGTTGTATTTATTGTTAAGTTTTATATTCGGGGTGTTTGTTTCATCAGTATGTACTTTGTTTCCATCGATGAAATCAGCATTTATTGAGCCTGTTGAAGCATTACGAAATTAAATTGTATAAGGGGGATTGTATGGTGAAAAAAATTATTATGTTTATAAGTCTATTGAATTGTATTGGTTTATTTGCTCAGTCTGCAGAAGAAATTATAAATCGTGTTGATAATAATGAGGTTTATGATAGTATCAGGTATGAAGGTGAGATGCTTATCCGGTTATCAGGGAAGGAATACAAAAAGTCTTTTTTCAGCTATGGAAAGGGTACTCAGAATAGTTTTATGGAATTTACAAACCCCGATGACGAGGGAACGCGATATTTAAAAAAAGACGGTAAGTTATTTGTCTATTCACCTGATACTGAAACGGTGATGCCGATTACCGGTCACATGCTTAAAGAATCAATTATGGGTTCTGATATGTCGTATGAAGACACGATTGATAATGATAAACTCACTGTTCGCTATTCAGTTAAAATTATTGAAGAGTCAGAACTTGATAGTAAAAACGTGTGGGTTGTGGAATTGAATGCTAAAAAACGGACTGAGAGCTATCCTAAACAAATGATGTGGATTGATAAAGAAACATACAGTGTTTTAAAAGCTGAACTTTTTGCATTATCCGGTGCGAAGTTGAAAGAAACGAGAAACCTGAACTTTAAGAAATTCGGTAATCGTTACTTTCCGACTGAAAGTGAAATGAGAGATTTGCTTCGAAAAGATTCAAAGACAGTATTTAAAATGATAAAAATTGAGTTGGATGTTGATATTCCTGATTCAATGTTCAGTTTGAGAAATCTTGAACGATAAGGGCTAAAAAGAGGTTCGTATGAAACAGATACAATTAAAAGTGATTATAGCAATTTTCTTTGCATTACAAATTAATGGAATGTATTCAAAAACAGCAATCAGATTGAATGGCAGTCAGGAAAATGATTTGTCATTCTACCGGAGTGTTAAGTATGATGATTTTGCAAACCGGTTTGGTGAAGTCAGGTGGGGGGTAAACAGTCTTACTAATTTACGCCTGCGTACTGATATTGGTGATTATGTCACTTTTAATCTTGCTGTTAATATTAACCTTTTGTCAGGTTTATTTACCGATAGTTATCGGGCATTGTATCTTGCCCAAACCGGCAGTCAGATGCTTAGCGTGGCGAATCCTGATTCTATATACAACACCTATTTTGGTATACCATTTTATTATAAATCAACTTACATTGGCGGATTTGAGCTGGAAAGGGTTTCGTTTGCTGCCGGAAATCAGTTTTTCAATTTTGAGATGGGCTTAATCCGTTTGTCCCGGGGTTTTGGATATGCGTTTAGTCCGAACGATTATTTTAATCCTAAAAATCCTTATAATCAGAAAGCCAGACCGGAGGGTAAACTTGCAGCTCAGATGACATTGTACCCTAAAGATATGTGGAAAATCCAGTTATTCACTGTTGCTCCTGATAACCCCTTAGAGTCACGAGGGTGGGGGATTACAACAGGTGCATCAACGATGTTTAGTGTAAGCCGGTTTAATTTTGAGTTTTCATATTCATTACTACTGCCAGAAATTGAATATGATAAGGACCCCAAAGATTTTGGCTTACCAGAAACAACTCGAAATGATTTTTCTCATATCGCCGGTTTCAGCATGAAAGCTGATATAGAAATCGGTTTTTTCATCGATGCAATCTATGTTTTTGATCACAAGGTTTTTAAAACTGGTGTTATGAACGGGCGGACATTTAACGGTTATGAAGGTTTGCAGGCTGCAATCGGTATTGATTATACTCTGCCGGGTGGAAAAGTGTATCTGTTAACAGAATATTTATTCTATGGACCTGCTGCGTTGACTTTCGGTGAATCATTAAACGAGTTGTATTCCGGTTCTACTTCCTGGGATGAGCTGTCTCCTGTGAAAAGAGCATCATTAATTGATACAGAACGAAAAATCGGTACTTTTTTACGACATAATTATATATTCAATATGATCCGCGGAAAAATAAATGATTACCTGTCAATTTCAGGTTCACTGATGTTCGGTGCTGATGATTTATCTGCTGTTGGCATGATTAGTGCCGACATTGAGCCTGTTCAGGCGTTCACGATCAATGTCGGTTTTACTTCATTCATAGATAAACGCTTATTTGGTGATTTGTATGAAAAAGGTGAATTGGGGTATAGTAATACCGGTATGTATAATTCAGTCAGTGTGAGTACAAAGATCAGGTTTTAATAGAAGAAAGCAATAATATACAAGGAGTGTGTGAATGAGAATATTTATTATCTCAATGATTATTGGTGTTGTGGCAGGGATTATCGATATTATCCCGATGATTATTCAAAAATTAGACAGAAAAGCAACCCTGTCAGCCTTTGTGCATTATATTTTAGTCGCTATCGTTATTATTAATATATCGATACCCGGTTTGGTCTGGTGGTTAAAAGGCGGAGTCGTTTCACTTGCATTATCAATCCCGATTCTCATTATTATTTCAGGAAATGACAAAAAGGCGGTTCCCATAATTGCATCAATGGCAATTATTCTTGGAACATTAATTAGTCTAGCAGGTCATTATTGTATTTAAGTAATAGAACCTCTTGCAAAAATACTCTTTTTTATAAAAAAGTACCAAATAATCAGATTTATAGAGATTCTCCGTATTGATAATACTAAAAGTTCGTTTAAACCAGTTTTTAAAGCCATAGTACCCGAAAGTGTACTACCTAAAATTCAAATGGTAGTAAAAACTACCATCAAAGTCGTAAAAACTACCTTTACAAATCAGATGAAAAACTGAATATTTAGTTGACAATTATTTTACAAAAAGGAGTTTTTATGAAAAGCAGAAAAGCAGAAAAGCAGAAAAGCAGAAAAGCAGAAGGGGGTATTTACTATTTCTATTAATGAGTTTGTTTCTTTTTTCATGTGCAACACAAGTCGATAGTTCAAGTGAGAAAGTGGCAGAGAAGGACGAAATTATTGAGATCCCCGAAGGAAAAATTCTTATAAGAGAACGAATAAAAAAAGTTTCTTTCAACCCAGGAATGTTATCCTCCATAAGAAAAACAAGATCATTATTAGATTCTGATATTATTGATCAACTTGTAAATAATTGTTTCAATAATGAAAGTTTGACAGATGAAGATACCGATAATAAAAAGCTTGTTGCAAAATCAATGATTGAATTGTTTAATAAAATGGAAACTAATGAGCAAAACTCAATTATTGAACAAATATTGCCTATAGAAGAAATGATTTTTGATGTTGTTATTAATGAAATGATAGATGAAACATCAGATATTTCAAAAGAACACAAAGACTATTTGATTTTGGAGGGGGAGCTACTTGATGAAATTGAAAATTCTTTTGGTAATACAATAGTTGAAATAGATGAATTTGAAAATCCTGAAAAAAGTACACGATCCAATATTTCATCGTTAATTAAATATCGAGTTGTTACGGCAAAGCCCCGATCTAGCAATAGTAATATGATATATGCATATAATTTGGCAAATTATTTTGTAGAAACAGATTTATTCGATGAGCTAAGTATATTATCTAAAGAAGCAAGTATTAAATTAAATACTTCAAAAATAAAAAAAATATCTCAAAAATTAAAACAACTAAATGATGACATATCGATATCTACCAGATCACCAGGATCTGAATTATTTACGAAAGAATATTTAAAAAATACACTAAAACATGGAGATATTCTTTTGGTAAAATGGGGTGACAGCAACTTAACAGGATATTTTACTCATGGTGGCGTACTTGATTATGAACGATTTAGGGGAAATGGTGATTTTAATCCTAGAAATTATTGTGTTTTATCAGCAATATATGTAAAAGCAAAACATGAGAAAGAAGAAGAAAAATTATCTGATAGAGAAAATTTCGTTGGTTATGATAGATTGTCTTTGTATAATAGAAATTCAGTTTTTAAAGCAATTCGACCAAAAGATAATTCAAAAGCAGCATCCGTTATGACTAACCTTCATAATGAATGGTATACTACCTGGACTCCTTATGCACTACCTGTTGGAGAATATCTTTATGTTCCTTTTGGTTTAACCTGGAACACAGCTGTGAACTCAAGTCATAATTTTCTAAAGGATTGGGTATATTGTACAAAACTTATTTGGACTGGATGGAAAAAGTGGGGAGGTGTTGATGTTGAAGGTTATCCTCGAAATAGAGGTGGCTTAATTTCTCCTGATAATATAGCTAACAGTTGTAACAATTATACATATCAAAAAGTAGTTAGAGTTCAAAATGCTTGGAGCCCATGTACCGGATTTAATCAGGTTGAGGTTAAAGAAAATGTAACAATTCAGGCTACAACAAATTTTATTTTTGAGAAAAAACAATAAAAACTAATAAGTAGAGGTTATTGCAAAATCAAGTGTTCGAGTATAAAATATTATTTTTGCAATTGGCTTTATATACACTTCATAGAATTTTATGAAGTGTATACAATATATAAAAGGAAATAAAATGAATAAATATGTAAAATGCACAATAATATTACTTTTGATACTAATAAATAGTTGTGTTATTGGGGGAAAAAAGTTACCTAAATTTAATTCTATACCAATTGATGATAATACGGTTATTTTTACTTTTAATAGTGGAACAGGGTCTTGTTATTTCTTTGATACTGTTAACGAAAAAATGATTGGTACTTATGAATTCGATATGAGTATGACAGGCAGTGGGAATGGGGTTAGAATTACAGGTGCTTATCATACAATAAATAATCAAGTATTTGTTGAAATTATTAATGGCGAAAAAATATTAATTAAAATTGATCCATTAACCGGAAATGTTGAAGAAATACCTTGCAGTCATTTTATTACACTTTTATATGAATTAGATGGTAATCTTTGGGTAGGTAGTTTTTCAGATGAAAATATGAATACTCCAATGACAATGTATAATTTAAAAACAGGAGAGTATGAAAGTAAATATGTAAAATATGAATATTTCGGATCATACGCAAAAAAAGATAATACCATTTATATAATTTGTGAAAAAGATAGAAAATTTAATACAACATTATATAATTATTCAGAAGATTATGAAATATCTTTAAATTCATTTAAAGATCAGTATGAAATGTTTTATGCTAAGTTTCTCGGGAATCATTATTTTGAAACCAGAGGATATATTAATACTAATAAACCGGATGAGATCGGGGTAGTTTCATTGTATGAAATTGATTCGTATGAACCTTTTATTACAAGATTAATTGATAAAAGAGTATACCGAACCGGTTCGTATTCCGAAGTTTTTGAAACAGATGAGTACATATATGCATTCTATGATGGTGAAAATAGGTCTTTGATTGAATATAAAAAAGGAACTTATGAAATAACAAGAGAAATTTCTTTAGATATCGTCGGGGATCAGAAGATAAACATAGACTCATTTTATATTTATTTCAAAAATAATAGCTTTTGGTTGTTAGCAGATTTTATAGATAAAGATGGTTTCGGTGTGTTAAAAATAAATAAAGATACATTTGAAAAAGAGCTAATATTATGAAAAAAACTATATACTTCACACAAATATTTTTTATGCTATTTTTATCGCATACTTTATCAACAAATCAAACCGCCGAATTAATTGATAAAAATTTTTATGAAATATCAGGTGGAATTAGTAATAATCTTACTATTGGAGAAGTATCACCTGTTTCAAAATTTTTGTTTATGAAATATTATATGTTTCTTGAATCATATACGTTTGATATTTATTTTATGTATAGAGAAGGTTTAAATAAAAATACAGAATATCAATTTAAGTCTGGCGGTAAACTAATATTTGAGTTTATATATCCACAGTGCGAGTTTTATTTAGAGAATTATTTTAAAATCGGGTTATATAAAAGTATAAAGTCTGATATTTCAATATTACCATTTATTGGTTTATTTGGCGGATATGAAGGTACCTATCGCTATAGTTCAATTGGTAGCTATCTTGGGGTATCAACAGGTTTTAAATTAATTGTTGATATTGATTATTCAAAATATTATGACAGAAATAGAATGTATTTGGGATTTCCTTTTTTAATAAAATATAATGTTATTGATATAAATCAATATTTAGACTTCGGGTATGGACGACTTCGCAGAACGCTACCATATTTTGAATCAGGTTTTTCATTAGGTTTTCAATATTTAAGAAATAAAAAAGTAATGAGAAATGAATTTTTTATATATTATGGTTTTGAATATTATGCACGATATAATGGAAGATTAGGTGAAAGTATTTTTATTAAAGAGTGGGAAAGTTGGTATGTAACTAATGTAATAATTATGGGGTATAGTTTTAATATCGGAATTGAGTCACATAGGAAGAATAAATAATGTTAATCTTTTATAGAAATTTTTTTAATATATTATATCCTGGTGAACCTTTTAAAATATTTTCAAAATCTCATGTAATGGCTTTAATATTAATTTTTATCAGTATTTTAGTTGTAATTTTAATGTTAAGAAAATATAAAAACCATATAAAATTAAATTACTATTTTAGAATCATAATATCAATTCTATTGTTGACGCAAGAACTTCTATTTCAAATATGGCATTTAAAAATTAAATTATGGTCAATAAAACACTCATTACCTTTAAATTTATGTTCAGTTGTATTGTTACTTTCAGCTATATTGATATTAACTAAAAATAAAAAAATATTTAATATGGTATATTATATTGGTACCGCATCTGTATTTTTTGCTTTGCTCTTTCCTTATAATTTGGTTGGTTATTATGAATTTCCACATTTTCGTTTTTTTCATTTCTTTCTTTCTCATTCTCTTGTCTTATTTGTAATTCTGTATATGATTTTTGTAGAAAATTACATTCCAACATTTTGGTATATGTTAAAAACATATTTAATATGTTTTTTGTATTCACTTTTTATTTTTATGATAAATATAGAAATAAAAGCAAATTACTTATTCTTGGGAGATTTTTCTTTTAATAAAAGAATATTAAATGTAATTTCGGATTGGCCATTATATTTGTTTGAGTTATATTTCAAAATATTTTTTATCTTTTTTATTTTATATGTACCTTTTAAATTTTTAAATTATAAGAATAAACGGTCTGAATGCCATACAAATGGAAGTATTGCCGGAGACCCGGGATAAAATTACCAGATGATAATTTAAAAGGTTTAGTTCAATAAAATCTAATTTTTTGGTCATAGAATTTTATGTAATACATTTTTTTCTATGATCAATTTTATCAATAATGATAATTAACATCAAAAACCTGATTTATTAAACATGTAAAAAATCCTTGTAAATTGTAAATAAATCTATTATTGTTAACTTCTATTTGGAAATTAATACTAATGGTTAAATCAATTTATTTCGCAATTATTGGTATCTTCGTATTTATTATTTTTAAAAACCTTATACTTTACTCAATTACAAAAGATAAAAATTTTTTATTTATATCTTCATTTTTTATGTGTTATTTGATAATGATATTTTTTAAGCGTATACTTTCAGATGAAGTACTTTATTCGACTACAATTTTTAGAATATTGTATGTGATTAATTTTGTTGCTGTGTCTATTTTATGTGTTTTACTCGGGGATAGTTATTTAAACAATAAGCTGTTGAATAAACATACCATCGGTTATTTTATTGTTGAGTTAATTGCTATTTTTGTATTGTTTATTGTGAATGTATCTGGTGTCGTATCCAATACTGCATTTGTATTTGCAAGCATTGCTTTGGTTTTCGTTTATGCTTTTAGTGTTACCATTTATACTGTTTTGTATTGTTTTATTAATCATACACATTGCAGTTTTAGTACTTTAGGCTTTGCTACATTAATGATTTGTTTAACAATAAAAACATTGTATATGGCATTAGATATTACAATTCCATTGATTTTATTAGCAGGTATTTTTATATTTATAGTAGTTATTGAAATTGATTTAATTTATTCTTTTCGTGGTGGTCATAGAGTAATACCAACCGAAAGGGGGTTGGATATATTGACTGAAAAAGAATTATTGATTGCTAGTAAATTATTAGAAGGTAAAAGTTACAAAGAAGCAAGTGCTGAGTTGGATATTTCTATTAACATGATAAGTAAAATATCATCAATAATTTATAGAAAAACAAATTGTAAATCTAAAACTGAGTTAATACTGCGTTTTAAAGGCAAATAACGATACCATATATTACAATACTGATATTTACAGATCGAATAGGAGAATTAAATGGTTAATAATGTTTTTCTTTCAATGATACAATACTTTGGCACTGATACAAAAAGGATAAACCATGCACTTAAAGTGTATGGTTTTGCAACAACTCTGCTTGTTTCTGAAAATATAACAGGGAAGCTAAAAGAGTGTATTGATTACGCAGCGATTTTACATGACATTGGTATTCATGAGGCTGAACGAAAATATCAATCAACTTCCGGTAAATATCAGGAAATAGAAGGGCCGGCAATCGCTACGAAAATACTTAAAGACTGTGGTATAACAGATGAAATAATTGACCGCGTTTGTTTTCTTATCGGCAATCATCACAGTTACCAGAAGATTGATGGCATGGATTTTCAGATTCTTGTCGAAGCGGATTTTCTCGTTAATATACATGAAGACGAAATGAAAAAAAGCAGTATCGAAAGTATTCGAAATAACTATTTTAAAACTATCACCGGGAAACGGATTATTGATTCTTTGTATTTGGTGGTGTGATTAAGGGTTTTTTCCATATCAATCGAATGGCATCAAGACGCAATCGTGCGTTTTTAATGTATATCTCAAGTTCATGTAATTCATTTTCACCATGCTTAATCTCTTCATCGCGAATTGAATTGTTACAGTGTTTTAAATATTTCAGGCGTGAAATTTCAGCTTCCAGGGTTATCCGCATTGTTGATAATGCTGTTTCAATTATTGATGTCATTTTATTTTCCGCTTTTTCTTTGCTTTTTTCTATCATAGGCATAAGATATGTATTCATTAAAACGGTGTTATGCAAAAGCTCATCTGTTGATTCGTTGTCATTTTTTAATACATTTTCAAAAAATTGAGATGAATATATATCCGAAAAATCTTCATTTTTAACATTGATAACAATTCGCAATGGGGTCGGTGGAAGAAATCGTTGAACAAACAGAGTCACCGGTGCTATACATTCGAGAACAAAAATTGTTTCAAGTAATATATCCTGACCTTCATCAGAATACCAGACGGCAACAGCAGCATTTCCTTCTTCTCTGCCAAGCATCAATTCAATTGAACGGGTTACGAAAGGATGGTCAATGGTGAGAAACATGGTGTTTTCATTTTTGATAGCCTTTTTTCTGTCATAAGTTGCTGTTATTCCATCTTCATCAATTTTCGGGAATGCATCAGTTGTAACATTCCCGGGTTTCAGTACATAGGTGCGTTCACCGACAGGTTCAGCATCAACGCCGAAATGTTCAAAAATTCTATGCATAAAATCTTCCAGTTCATGGTCATTATCCTGTTTTTCAATTTGTTCAAGAATCAACGCCGCTTTATCTTTATTAAAAGAGTTTATTTCAAGTAATCTGTCACGTCCTGAATCAAGTCGTATGCTATTTTCATTGTGAATAATTGCAGTTTCTTCAATAAGAAGGGCAATTTTATCCTGAATAGAGAAATCGGGTATATCAATAGAAGAAACCATTTCCATTATCCGGTTTGAAAAGATTTCATACATAACTGATCCATCATGAATCGTCGATTGAAAAGCATTTAACCCAAGGTGATACCAGTTTGAAATGATTTCATCGGCACTGCCTTTTACAACAGGTATAATAATAGTTACGTCATTTTTTTGCCCGATTCGATCAAGTCTGCCAATTCTCTGCTCAAGAATTTCAGGGTTTAATGGTAGATCAAAAAGAATTATACTGCTGGCACACTGAAAATTTCGTCCTTCACTTCCGATTTCGGTACATAATAAAATCTGCGCTCCTTCAGAAGCGGCAAACCAGGCAGCACTTTTATCCCTTTCGATTAATTTCATATCCTCGTGAAACAGAGAAATAGAAAAATTACTGATTCTTTTTAATGATGTGTTAATTGCAGACATTTTTTCTTTTGTATGGCAAATTAAGAGAAATTTCTTTCGCGGATTATTGGATAGTAAATCTGCAATACATAAAACTCTCGGGTCATGTGCATACATATACAAAGGTTTTTTAGTCTCAATATCGTTTTCATACAAAAATTCTTTATTGATTTCACTTGCCGCATTGTATTCTGAATTACGATTAGTTTCCGGGTAGAGAATTTGAGCAATTCGTTTCGGGAAGCCTTTTACTGTTTTTCTCGTATTTCTAAACATCACCCGCCCGATACCATGCCGGTCAATAATTTGATTAATAATTTCATTCAATGCGCCCGTATCATTTTTTTTCATTGAAGAAATCTGTTCTTCAATGGAATGATAAAAATTGTCCTGTATCGTATGAAGGGAGGATTTGTTAATTTTTTTACTTTCCAGAATATCAGCAGTAAGTCTGGCAATTATAGTATAATTTTTTGTTTCATCAAGAAATATATTGTAATCATAATATTTCTGCGAATCAAGCAGTTTTAATCGGGCGAAATGTCCGGCTAACCCCAATTGCTCCGGGGTTGCTGTTAACAAAAGTAATCGTTCGGTAATTACTGAAAGTTGTAAAAGGAGTGAATACTGTTCTGTTTCTTCTTTAATAGTATGAGCTTCATCAACAAGAATCAAATCCCATCCCGCAGCAAGTACATTTTCTTTAACCCGTTCATTACAGGTTAAAAAATTAATACTGGTAAGACATAAAGAACCGTCAAGAAAAGGGTTCTCATTTTTTTTATTGAATGATGAAATATATCGTTTATCAATTATTCTGAATGTAAGATTAAAACGGTGAAGAAGCTCTGCAAACCACTGATACATAAGCGGGTCGGGGACTATGAGTAAAACCCGGTTTATCCTTTCAGTTTTCAAAAGCCTGTGTATAATCAAAAGGGCTTCTATTGTTTTCCCCAGTCCTACTTCATCTGCTAACAATGCACGGGGAAGCAGGCGATTTGAAATCTCATGTGCAATGTAGATCTGGTGAGGTATTATATCAATTCGTCCACCGATAAACCCCGAAACTGTTGAATGTGATATGGTACATTTTAATTGTAATGCTTTAAATCGTAAATCAAAAACGCTTGTATGATCGGTTATTTTGTTTTTAAGTCGCTCTGCCGGGGAATTAAAGCTTATAAAATCCGAGAGCTCACTTTCCGGTATAATTGAATTATTCGTATGATAAAAATAAAGCCCGTTTTCCTCATGAATTTCAGTTACAAGAAAATCACCCGATAAAGTACTTTTTAACCGGTCACCTTTTGAAAATATAACCCTTTTTATCGGGGGATTGATAATTTTATATTGTCTGGTAATACGGCTTTCTTTGAAAATAAGATCAAATCTGTCAGATTCAGTTTTTGTAATAAGACCGATACCTAATTCGGGTTCCATTAAACTGATATATCGTTGACCCGGTGTGTAGTGCATAAAACTCCATTCTAAAACATTTCAATTTTTCTTTGCTTAACTCAACAAAGATTCAACAGAAAAAAGTCTGATAATTTTACTTTTTCCCTTTAAATATTCCTCTCCGATGAATAACGTTTGTATTTCTTCCGGAAGAAATAATTTAACTTCTTCTGAAATAATTTTATCCTTACCGGCTTGTTTACAAAATTGTTCAAGACGGCTTGCAATATTTACCGTATCGCCGACAACCGTATATTCTATTGTGTTATTCTGACCGATATTACCGGTTACTGCGGGTCCGAAATGTATTCCAATACGATGTTCAACTTGAAATAAACCCTCAGCTTTTCGTTTAGTATTGAAAGCAATCAGTTTTTCTCTCATCGCAAGGGCAGATAAAACAGCATCAAGTGATGGATTTTCCCGTTTGACCGGAGCGCCAAATAAAGCCATACATCCATCCCCCATGAACTTATCAATCGAGCCACCATATTCAAATATCGTTGAAGTAACTATATCCCGATACGAGGTAAGAAAATCAAGAATATCCTGAGGAGGGTGTTCTTCACTTAATGTAGTAAAAGATTTTATATCACTGAAGAGTATTGCTAAATGATGTATTTCAGCAACCGATGTTATAAGGTTTTCATCGGATGTTATCTTTTCTGCAATTGACGGTGAAAAATAGCGTGATAATCTGTCATTTTTAACTTCATTAATTGATGCTTTGTAAATTAGTTTTTTTGTCGTATTAGTAATATACCACATAATAAAACCAATTAATAAAATCGCAGGAATAGACCCGAAATATAAACCGGTATGAATGGCTGATCCGAGAATCCCTTCTATATAACTATTCGTAAATAAAACTCTCGAATCGGTTTTAGCGTAGAAATAGAGAAAGCAGTGAAGTGGTATATAAGCAATAGAAATAATTAATGGGTATATCGGTTTCAAGGCAATTGAATTAATCAGTATTAGTAGAAGCACAATGCCTATAATCGCTGTTTTTAACAGATAAGAACGAGGCAGAAGTTCTCCACCGACACTCTGATACCAGATAAACGGTAAAATCCAAATAAGTATACAATCAAATAACACCGAAATATAGCCAACTGAAGTTATATATCGTTTTGTGCGAAGTAAGTGAAATCCATAGAATATCAGCGGAAAAACCGGGATCAAAAAAGAAGAAATAATTAATCCTTTGATAAGCACTATGTTACTGAAAATCTGAAAAATAAAAATATAGAGAAAAAATACCAGTTTTATTATTAATGCAATACGGATTCCGCTAATTTCTTTATTCTGAATTAATTGCTCAGTCTTTAGTAACATACTACGTAATTATCCTTATTTTGAAGTTAAAACCCACGTACCGTCCCATCCTGCTTGTGGCGGATTGTTCTTAAAATGTTCACAACGTTCTAAATACACCTTTGACGGATTTGATTTGTTATTTGGAAATCGTTCAATTTTTGCAGCTTCAGTAAATTTGTTAATTGACTCATCCCATTCACGACTTAAGTAATGTTTTAATGCTTCTCTATAAATAACAAATAATTTTTTCTCTTTATCAGTCAGTTGCCCTTTTTCTGCAACAACTTCATAAACGATAACCGGTTCAGATTTTCCGACAACTACTATTTTATCAATATACCGGTATTCTAAAAAGTCACCGACTTTATGTTTATTGCCCTGTTCATCGGTAAATATATAATTTATCGTAAATTCACTAACAAGGGTGAATACACCATATTGTTTTGCACCGGCTTCAAGTCGTGCTGCAAGATTAACCGAATCTCCCATCATAGTGTAGTTCATTCGTGTGGCACTTCCCATATTTCCGACAACAATTTCACCGGTATTAACACCGATTCTCATCATCATATCATGAACAATCATTGGCCACTTGTCTCCATCCGCCCATTGAGCAGGAGGCAGGTTTTTTACATTTCTATCAGGTTCGTCAGGGTTTTTCTTTTCCAGTGCCCATTTATCCCGGAGATCTAAAAGTTTATTTTGCATTCTAATAGCAGCTATACACGCTTTTAACGGGTGATCCGGTACATCAAGAGGGGCTCCAAAAAATGAAATGATAGCATCACCTTCATATTTATCAAGTGTTCCCATATTCCCAAGAAGAATATCGGTCATTGCGGATAAATATTCATTTAACAACTCTACAAGCTGAACCGCTGTTAATTTCTCGGAAAATGTAGAAAAACCCTGAATATCGGTGAAATATGCTGTAATTTGCTTTGATTCACCACCAAGTGTTGGCATTGTTTTATTCTCAAACATTCTGTCAATAAGTTCTGGTGCAAGGTATGAACCGAATGTTGCTTTAAGAAATTTCTTATCATTGGCTTCTGTTAATGACAGATACGCTAAAGAACCGAGGTAACTTATTACACTTATAATAATTGTATATGCCATATCAAGAACAACACCTTTAAATTTAAAGAGAAGAAGTGCTACAATAATATAGATGATAATGTAACTGAATCCGATAATATTTTTGAGATAACTGTTTTTTATGAAAGTCGTTAAAATAACAATAAGCACTATACTTAAAAGCATTGAAATCAGACTTAATGATGCAGGTAATCTGTATAGAAATTGCTTTTCCAGGATATTACTTATAGCACATATGTGTATATATGGACCAGCGATTATCCCGGTAGGCGAAACTTTAATGTCTTTTAAACCGGCTGCAGAAGAACCAAGAACAACAATTTTGTCTTTAAATTCCTCAAGAGGAACTAATGGTTTTTCACCTTTCATAAACTGATCCATAGATTTTATGATACTTGCTGCCGTTCTGGTTTCAAGTAATTCGGTCGATTTGTAAAAATTGATCGGCATATCACCTTTTTTATCAAGCTGTATCGATATTTTTCCAATATCTGATTTATTGATAATTAAATTATTTTTAGTTATTTCGATGTCCTGAGCATTTATTTTTTTTGTAATTGCTTTTAATGCAAGTAACGGGAAATACGTATTTTCATATTTAACAAATAACTTTGATTTTCTTGAAACACCATCAGCATCTTCATCATGATTAACAGAATGAAGATTTGTTGCTTCAATATATAAAGGATCAAATGGTTTAATTATAGAATTAAATTTTTTCTCCTTAACTGTTGATTTTGCATCATTTATTTTAATTTCAAAGTTGTTACTGAAAGATTCTGGTATTTTTTCAGTTGATGATATTCTATCATCATAATTAAATAATACAGCATGGCTTATATTATCATAATATGAAGCTGCACTAGTTAATTCAATATCTTCATTTGGTATTTCTTCTGCTGGTGATTTTGGTGAATATTGAGGATAAAGAACATCAAATAAGAACATTGACGGGTTACCTTGCATAATATAATCAACAATTGACCGTGAAATTATACCACCTCGTGGCCATGGCCAGCCTCCAATTTCAGATGACATGGCTTCAAGTGATTCTTCATTTATGTCTATAAAGATTATTTCTTTAGAAGGTTTGTTATTCTGATTAAAAAATGAGAATCTGAAATCAAGCAGTTTGTTTTCAAAGATATCAAGGGTACCGGTAATAAAGAATAATGAAATAAAAAAAGATAAACTTAGAATAAATACAACAGAGAACGAGGCTTTAGGATTGAGGGCGAATTTTTTTTTGCTCATTTACACATCCTTACATACAATATTATAGGAAGCCTTATGCAAAAACTCGAGATAAAAAAAGAGTATTTTTGCGAGAGGCTATAGTATTATAAATAAAAATGAAAAATAATCAATAGGCTCTCATACAAAAAATTATTTTAATAGTTTTTTGTATGAGAGCGTTTGTCAGACCGTTATTCTATTTCTTTATAGAATATTTTGTATCTGTGTTGATAATTTTATTATTATCTAATAAATCAAGTGCGGTTTTAAGTTGGATATCATATTCAAGATCAAATATCGGTGCACCATCTTTTCCGTAACTTGAAGCGTTTTTAATAAGTCTTCGTAAATAGTTATCAGATAATGCATACCCTTTATTCTGTATCTCTTTAATGAATTTAACTGTCATTTCATCAGAAATGTCACTTTTATCTTTTACAATATCATCAATCACTTTGTTTTTATATAATTTTCGTAATGTTTCTTTTTCATCGTCAGTAAGTTCAGGTTCTTTAATTTCAATATCCGGTGTAATACCTACTCCGTGAATTGAAATGCCTGATGGGGTGTAATATTTTGCAGTTGTCATTTTAAAGCCATCTGAACCGTCACCCATGAGTTGTATACTTTGAACTGAGCCTTTTCCAAAACTTTTCTCACCGACTAAAATACCCCGTTTATTATCCTTCATAGCACCTGCGAATATTTCTGAAGCACTTGCAGAACCGCCGTCAATAAGTACAACAACAGGAATATTTCCTTTAATCATAGTGCTGAATTTATTAGATTTAGTTATCGTTTCTTCATTGAGCCTTCTGCCCTTTACTGATACAATGACACCTTCATCCTGAAACAGATCAATTATATTGATAACACTATCTAATAAACCGCCCGGGTTCATTCGTAAATCGACAATGAAACCTTGAACATTTTTGGTATTTAATTTCGCAATTGCTTCTTTCACATGTTCAAAAGTAGTACCTGAGAATTGAGTAATTCGTAAGTAACCCCATTTGTTGTTGATTACGTCAGATTTAACCGTAGGAACATCAATTAATGCCCTGATTATTTCTACTTCGTATTTTATTTCATCCCGTAGAAACTCGACTTTAACACCGGTTCCCGGAACCCCTTTTAATCTTTTTGCAGCTTCACCGACAGTTACACCTTTTAATGTTTCACCGTCAACACTGATTAAAAGATCACCCGTTTTCATGCCTTTACGGAATGCAGGAGTATCTTCAATTGGTGACACAACACCGATATACCCGTCTTTTTCAGTTATAATCATACCAACGCCACCAAAAGTACCGGTGGAAGTGGTTCTCATTTCAGTCATTTCATCAGGGCTTAAATATTGAGTATAAGGGTCGCCTAATGCTTCAAGCATTCCTTTTATAGCTCCATTAACAAGGGCTAAATCATCAGTTTTTTCAGAATCAACAAAATCTGTTTTGATTGAATTATAAACAGACATAAACTTTTGCATATAAGGAAAAGGTTGCCCGAAACTTCCTGCTGACGCACTATTAACAAATATTACAAATAAGCCGGTGGAAAGCAATATGCTTACCGTAGCAATCCAGATAAATCGTTCGCTTTTTTTCATAACCAATACATCTCCTTAATGAGGGCAATTCTAAAAATCACACTACTTTACTACAATTATTTATAAATTCAAATACCAAACTATTTTTTAAACCAATTTTCGATTATTTCACGATTATTTTTTACAATTTCAAAAAGGTCATCAATTTGTGAAATATTCATGGTCACACCTTTTTTTGTCGGTTTCCACTCTCCATTATCGTTATAATGTTTTCTGATATCAAGATATTTGTAATTTTTAAACTCGGAAAGTGTGATAAAAATCGGTTCTTTTATACCTTGTGAATCATTTTCATCGATACCGATTTTACCGAGTAATTGAGAGTTTTCCATTATTGTCTCCTTTTTTTTCTATAGTTCTGCAAATTTTTTCAATTACCACCGGGTAATTTTCGTATTCTATGTGATGAATGAGTTTTTCTAAATCATCCACAGTTTTAGTTCTGTCAATAAGAATTGATTTTTGAAAAATGATTTCACCGTCATCAATTCTTTCATTTACAAAATGAATTGTAATACCTGTATATGTTGTATTTCCATTGTATGCCCGGGCAATGCTGTTTATTCCTTTGTACTCAGGCAGAAGTGACGGGTGGATATTAATAACCGGTATACCGGAGTGTTGAATAAATGACTGTGAAAGAATTCTCATAAAACCGGCTAAGACACAAAGTTGTATCTTTTCTTTTTGTATGATTTCCAGGATGTGTAACTCGGCATTTTCTTTACCAGAAGTTTTGTAATCAATAAATACAGTCGGGATATTTCTTTTTTCTGCAAGTAAAGTGCAAGGTGCATCTTTTTGATCAAAGATTAAAAGTTTCACAACACCGATGCCGGATGATGCAAAATACTGTGCGATATGATCGAAATTTGTTCCTTTTCCTGAGGCAAAAACTGCTATTGAAACCAAGAAAAACTCCCGTTATTTATGTGTCATTGTAGTCGTTCCATCCCAATCATCATCAGGAGGCGATGCTCTGAAAATTTTAATATCTTCTAAATACTTTGTGCTTAAAAAATCATTACCGCCAAGTTCATCTAATGACCGTATAAAGCACTTTTCGCTTTCATCCCATCTTTTTTCAAGAAAGAGTCGTACGCCCTGATTGTATGTTGTCCAGGCTTTTTTCTGAACTGCGGTTAATTTCCGGGCAGGTTCGTAAATTTTAACCGGTTTAAATTTCCCTTTAACGCGGACTCTGTCAATTTCACGAATGTAGAAGTAATCTTTTACCGCTTCGTACGTGCCCTCGGAAATAATTATCGGTGTATGATACTCTTTAGTTAAACCTTCAAGTCGTGATGCCAGGTTTACCGCATCCCCGATAACGGTATAATCCATCTTTTGTGACGTTCCAATATTTCCTACGGTAACAGGGCCGTAATTTATACCAATCCCGATATTAAATTCTTTTGTTCCGAGGCGTCTTTGTTCTGCATTAAATATTTCAAGAGAATCCATCATTTCAATCCCGGCAAGAACCGCTTGTTGAACATCATCATCATAATGTTTAGGCGCTCCAAAGATTGCCATAATAGCATCCCCGATATATTTATCAATAACACCTTTTCTTTTATAAATAATATTTACCATATTAGTAAAATAACGATTTAATGATTCAACGAGTTTTTCCGGGGTCATAGACTCTGAAATGGTTGTAAAACTTCGTATATCAGAAAAGAGAACGGTAAGGTTTGCATTTTTACCAATTAACGCCTGATCAGGATTTTGAACTATTTCATTTACGACATCCTGAGGTACATATTTCTGGAACATTAATTTAATTCGTTCTTCTTTTTTTTGAGATAAGACGGTTTTAAAAGCGTATTCTTTAATTGTATTATGTGCATTACTTAATTCTTCAAGCATATTATTGAATGTAAAACCCATTTCACCAATTTCGTCATTATATTTAACTTCAACACGTTTAGATAAATCATTTAATTTTATTATATCATTCATCGCAACAACAATTTCATTCAATGGTTTCATGATAATTGTTACAAAATAAAATAAAGTGACGATCATAACAAGAACACTTATGATAAAAATGAGCAGTGAATTCTGAAAGATTTTATTGGAATCATTATAAAATATAGAGGAATATACTGATACAAGAAAGTAATAATCCCATTCGGTATAATATTTGTAATACCCGACTTTGTTCGTACCGGCACTTTTAAAAGAAATCCAGTTGGTATCTGATGATTTTATCTGATTAAAAAAATCAATCTGACTGCCTGCCGGATAAAAAGAATCAGTTGATAATTGCACTGTTCCACGGGAATCAATAGCGATAAATGATTCAATATCAGCTTTATTAATACTCGCTGCGTAATATTGAACGCTTTTTTTTACCTCATCCTGAAATGTCGGGTCATCTTTATATTCTGAGTTTTTCAGGTTATCAACTTCCGTATTAGCTTTCATAATTATCTGATTGATTTTATACCCGAGAAATTCTGATGCAACTTTTGTTATACCGGCTTTTGAAAAACCAACTGACATCATTGTAAGAAATATTAAACTAACCGTTGATAAAGGTATAACAACCAGTAATATTTTGTATTTAACGCCGACCACAATACAACTCCGTAAATATTAATGAAGCTCATGCAAAAAATTAAGATAAAAAAAGTGTTTTTTGTAAAAGACTCACCGTAAATCAGATATATTAAATTTTGCTTCTAAATAATCATCAATAGCTTTATCGTCAATGTAACCTTTTTCGATAGCTATTTGTCCGAAAAGTTTATCAGGAGTAATTTCTTTGAGTTTAATGATTTCTTCCATTTGTTTTCTTGTCATTGCTTCTATGCGTACAAGAAACTCACCTATTTTTTCTCCCTGATACATTTCCTTCATAACTTCTCCAAAAGTATTTAATTAAGAGGATTATAAAATAATCTATTAAGAGACTCTTAACTTTAAAAGATAGTTTTAGACAATTAATATATTACATTATAATTCATAAATTGTAAAATATTAAGTAATAATCTTTTTTATTGTACAAATAATGTATTATAAGTTACAATTTACAAAAAATAGTGGAGTAATGTATGAGTCTCAGAGTTTTTATATTTTGTTTTTTATTTGTATTAACAGCTTTTTACGGGGAAGAGGATAAGGAAATCAAGGTTTTATTTACCGGCAATACTCATGGTTATTCAGAACGGTTTACTGATAAAGATGGAACATTAAAAGGTGGAGCTGCTGCCAGAAAGACAGTTATTGATTCTGTTACAGGTGATTTAAAAAGAACAGATATACTATTACTTGATGCCGGCGGTTTTGTGAACGGGACTCCTCAGTCAATTTTCACGAACGGGAAAGCCGAAATCAGTGCTTTAAATCAATTAGGGTATGATGCAGTCGGTGTCGGTTTTACAGAAATAATGGACTCTTTTAAAGATTTCAGTGCTTATAATAAAGAATCCCGCTTTTATTTTATAAGTTCAAATATACAGGCTAAAAAAAAAGGTATTGCGGAATCATATTATGTCAAAACAATTAATGGCGTTAAAGTTGCAGTTGTTTCATTTGTGAGAGAAGAACTAATTACTGCAATGAGTAGCGTTGCACAAAAAGATTTTAATATTGATGATCCTTATAATACAGCAATGGAACTGGTTACTGCAATAAAAAATAAAGAAAACCCCTCAGTTATAATAGCACTTACTTCTATGGGGTATAATGAAAAAGATAGTATTTCAGGGGTGGTACGGTTGGCTGCATCTGTACCCGACATAGATATTATCATTGAAGCTGATAGTTGTTTAACGGGAAATGAAACTTTTACAAAAGGAAAAACTCATATTGTAACAACGGGGGAGAAGGGGGTATTTCTTGGCGAGTTAAAGATTTTTCTACAAAATAATACTGTTTCTTCTGTTCATCCGAAATACCATTTAATTGATGAGTCAGTTGAAGAGGATAGTTCAATTAAAAATAAATTAGCTTCTATAACAAAAAATTATGCTAAATCTCTTGAAAAGAGAGTGGCGACATTGAAAAATGGTACACTTTCTTCAGCGGGAAGAATGGAAAAACTCACCACTTTAACTTCTGTTGTAACCGATGCGGTTGTTTCTGAGACAGCCGTTGATATTTGTTTTATTAATGCGGGTTTTTTTGCAGATGCTGAATTGTATGAAGGCAAGATTATTAATTATGATACATTTAATGAAGCAATTAAATTTGATAATGCAGTTGTTTTACTTAATATTACCGGAAAAGAGTTAAGCGAAATATTTGAATACTCATTTAACAGAATCGGATATGGAAATTTTCTTTTATATAGTGGTGCTCAAGTAGATTATAATGCAGAGTCTAAAGTTGTTGAAGCTATACGAATAAAAGATCAGAATATTGCTGATGCTAAAATCTACAAAGTTGCAATAACTGATTATCTGGCAAATGGCGGGGATGGATATGAATTGTTCAAAAAAAATAGTACAAAAATCAATACGCATATTCCGGTTAGCATACTGCTTGGCCGTTATCTTACCACTTTAAAATCTATTAACGCTATTGCGCCGAATGGCTTAATTATAAAATAATATACGAGGAGATGTGTATGAAAGAATTTAAATTACCTAATGGTTTTATTGTTAAACCTGTTCTTGCGATTGCTCTTGCAATAGGTTTATTGGGTGCCATCGGGGTATTTATGACGTTTTTTATTGTTGATCAGAAAGAACAGGGGGTTATTCTCCGGTTCGGAAAATTAAACAGACTGGTTGATCCCGGTTTGAATTTTAAACTTCCTTTCGGGATTGAAAAAAGCTATCTTGTTCCTACTCAGGTTGTTCTTAAGGAAGAATTTGGTTTTAGAACATTAAGTTCGGGAAATGGGAGTACTCAATATTCACAAAATGATTTTCCTAATGAGTCTTCAATGTTAACAGGTGATCTTAATATTGTTAATGTTGAATGGATTATTCAATACAGGATTTCAGATCCGGTACAATGGTTATTTAATGTTGATAATCCGATTCAGACAATTCGCGATATTTCTCAATCAGTTGTTAATCAATTAATTGGAGATAGAGCAATTCTTGATGTTATCGGTGCTGAACGGGCAAACATCGAAGTTCATGGTCAGGATATGATGAATGTTTTGTTTGAAAAGTATGAGTTAGGTATACGGGTAACAACATTGAAATTACAGAATATTGTTCCACCAAAAGGAACGGTTCAAAATGCTTTTGAAGATGTTAATAAAGCGATACAGGATAGAAACAGGTTAATTAATGAAGGGAAACAAGTTTATAATGAACAAGTCCCGAAAGCAAAAGGGGAGTCCGAGGCATTTATTCAGGAAGCTAAGGGATATGCTATAGAAAGAACTAATAAAGCAGAAGGTGATGTAGCACGATTTATCAATGTTCTAAGTGAATATAAGAAAAATCCGGAAGTTACGAGAACGAGACTTTATTTTGAAATGTACGAAAATGTTTTTGTAAAAGATGAAAAAATTGATTTGATTGATAAAAATCTTAAAAACTTCGTTCCATTTAAAACCTTAAATGATCAAACTGCAGGAGGAAGCAAATGAGAAAATTACCAGTTATAATCGTTATTGCATTAGGTTTATTTGTAGTATTAGCATATAGTTCATTATATATCATTTCTGAAGGTGAACAGTCTGTTGTTATTAGACTTGGAAAGTTAGAAAATGTTGAAACAACTGCCGGTTTAAAAATAAGAATACCGTTTATTGATTCTGTCATACGATATTCGAGTCGAATTCAATCATGGGATGGAGAGTCTCAACGGTTACCGACTTTAGAAAATCAGTTTATCTGGGTTGATACCACTGCTCGATGGAAAATAACTGATCCTAAAAAATTTTATGAATCGGTGAGTACCATAAGTCGTGCTCATTCAAGACTTGATGATGTTATTGACTCAAGTGTTCGTAAAGTAATATCAAGTAATTCAATTCGTGAAGCAGTTAGGAATTCCAATATTATCAATGAGATTGAAAGAAAAGATGTGTATCGTTCATCAGATGATGTTGATGATCTGGATCCTGAATCGGTATCGATTTTAAGTCTTACCGAAACGATATTTGCAAAAATAGTTAAAGGCAGAAATCAGTTATCAAATGAGATATTGGATGAAGCTGAAAAAATCACACCTGAATATGGTATCACACTTATTGATATTGTTATCAGACAGATTAAATATTCAGATGACCTTACAGAAAGTGTTTACAATCGTATGATTAAAGAAAGAAGTCAGATTGCCCAGGCATTCCGTTCAGATGGTGAAGGTAAAAAAGCCCGATGGATTGGTGAAATGAATCGTGATTTACGGTCTATTCAGTCTCAGGCGTATAAAGAAGCAGAAGAAATTAGAGGGGAAGCCGATGCTAAAGCTGCTGCAATATATGCAAATGCATATAATCGGGATCCTGAGTTTTATACATTCTGGAAGTCATTAGAATCATACAGGGAAACGCTTCCTAAGTTTAATAAAACATTGAGTACGGAAGCCGAGTATTTTAATTATTTGTATAATAAAAGAGGACGATAGAACTTTTTGCATGAGTTCGATAAGTAATTTTTTGAAGCACATCTTTCAGGTGTGCTTTTTTGATTATTTCTAAAGTCATTTGAAGGCTCCTGAAAAAGATCGGGAGAAAAATATTTTTTTGCAGAAGCCTTTAATTATAGAGCATCTTGCAAAAATACTCTTTTTATCTCGAATTTTTGCAAGATGTTACCTCTAATGCAATTTTATTGCGTAATGGCGGAAGCATAAAAAAAGTACTCTTTTTTTCATCAAGTACTCTTGATTTTTGCAAGAGCCTCTATAAATTATTATTTATTACTTTGTCGTATTATAAATTTAATTAATCCAATAATCAGGAATACGACTCCAATAACAAATAGAATATGGATTCCACCACTTAGTGTAAAAGAAGTGATTAAACCAACAACCCATAAAATCAGCAAAATTAAACCAATAATTAAAAGTGAATATAACATAATAAGCTCCTTTGCTTAGTATAAAAATTTTATTTAGAATCTATCGAATAATTGACAAGTTGATTTAAAGTGTCAAATGTTGCGGTTTTTTCAAAAGGTAATGCAAATGATTTAACAACCGGTAAGTTAAAATCATTATATAGTTCAACACTGATTTTAGTTCTATTATCTTTTTCAATTATCTTCCAGCGACCGGAAAGTTCTGTTACTCTGGTAAAACCTTTTATATCAGGAAGGTTTCCTGATAAACGACTGACCGGAGACCATTCTATAATCCATTCTTTGCTGTTTTGTTTAATTTGTATTCTTTTTTGTAATACTATATAGTAATCCCTATTTTTAAAAGGTTTAAAATTGATTTGACAATAGACAAGATATTTATTTCTGGAAATCAGTTTTATTTTTTTATATAAAAGTGTTTTAGGAAAGATTGTCGGGTATATTTCAAAATTCGTCAGATTTTTATATAATTGATCTCCTTTGTTCCCGTTAATAATTTTTTCTGCTTTATAGTGATTGTTTTCTTCGGATGTATTTTCTTGCATAAAAAGTAGAACATCTTTTTTTTCATCAACTTGTACCCATTCAATATTATCAAATGATTTGTTTTTTGATATAATTGGTTTAATTTTTTTGATGACTTTTTTTGCAGGTTTAATTGCTTTCTTTTCGTTCTCTAATGCTTCAATATCATCTTTTTCAGTGATATCTACTGTTGCATCTTTACCGGTCTTCTTTGACTCAAAAATAGATTTTTTTATTTCTTTCTTTTCAGTCAGAATCTTTGGGGCGCATGTTGTATGTATTAAAATTAATACTATAACCAGACCGGTGTTATAAATAACAGATATATTTTTTTTTGATCTCATATCCAATATCCTCATTGCTCATTTGTAACATAGTATCATTTCGTTTATAGCATTTCTTACGTAACAGGTAATGCTATAAACGAAACAGAAAATTTACTACATTTTTTCAATCAATTTGTGAATCTCGTCTTTCGTTTTCCCAAGTTTTTTCTGGATTCTACCCCACAACTCATCTTCTTTTCCTTCAATGAAAAGTAAGTCATCATCAGTTAAATTTGCAAATTTTTGTTTTAATTTGCCTACCAGTTCAGCCAGGTTTCCTTTTGCTTTGAGATTATTCATAAAAAGCCTCCTCAGGTATTTTAGAACAAGATAATAAAAAATAGAACTTTCATTTAGTTAGTTTCTCAGCGCAAAATAGGTTATTGTGTAATCTACATTCCTGATAGAATAAAGATAATAGCTATATATAAAATATACAAGCTAAATATATAATTATAAAAAATAAATAAAATAAATGCATTCAACTTTTAATGGGTACTTTCAAATGGAAATTTAACGCTAAAAACGGTTCCTTTTCCAATTTTAGTTTTTAAATCAATTTCGCCATTCATTAAGTTTACCAGATTTTTTACAATTGCAAGACCGATTCCGGTTCCCTCGTATGCTTTAGATAAATATTTTTCCCCTTGTTCAAATTCTTCATATAGTCTTTTTTGTTTTTCTTCATTTATTCCAATGCCTGTATCAACTATAGAAAACTCTATATAACTATCATCATTGGTTTGAAGTGTTTCTGCATTGTTATCATTTTTCTTTATTCTTGATGTTGAGATAATTACTTTGACATATCCTGAATTTGTAAATTTCATGGAATTCCCAATTAAATTATAAAGTATCTGTTGTATTATAATGTCATCAGTTTTAATTTTTTCCGGTAAATTGTCGTCACTTTCAATAGTAAAATCTAACCCTTTGATTTTTGCTTGCTCTGAAAATAAATTTTTTATATTTTCTATAAATTTTTGCAGATTAAAATATTTTTTATGAATTTCTAATTTTCCGGCTTCAATTTTTGATAAACTTAATATATCGCCGATTATATTTAAAAGATGATTTGAACTTATTTTCATAATATCTAAATATTTCAGTTTCTCGTTATCTGTTTCTTTCAGTTTTAATAATTCTATAAAACCAATTATACCATTCATTGGTGTTCTTAATTCATGACTCATATTAGAAAGAAACTGTGATTTTGCATGGTTGGCTGACTCGGCCTGCTTTTTTGCTATAAGTATTTCAGCCTCTGCCAATTTCCTTTTTGTAATATCAACTATTACTGTTCGAAATACATGCCCTTCTTCAATATCATCAGCCAAAGTTGATTCCATTGTTACCCAAAACGGATAATTTATTCCATCAGAAGCTCCAATATTCAGCATTCTAAGTTCACTCGTTTGTGATTCTCCTGTTTTTAACAATTTTTTATAATGCAAGTGATTTATTTGCCAGTCCTCATCAAAAATATAGTCGTTAAAAACCCTAATGCTTAAATCTTCTTTTGATACTCCAAGCATAGTAGTTGCTGTAATATTTCCTTCTTTAATCACTCCATTTTTAGTAATTGTGAGGTACCCTACCGGAGCTGAATCATACAGTTCAAAGTAGCGCGCTTTTATCTTTTTTTCTTCAAGATTTGATGCTTGAAGCTCATCGTTTTGCATTTCCAGTTCAATTTGATGCACCCGTAACTCATGAAGTAAGTTGTCGGTCTCTTTTTTTTCTAAAGGATGGAGCGATATTTCAGTTTCCATTTTTGCAATCATTTCCTCTGCTTTTTTTCGTAACAATTTAGATTCTAATGTGTCTTTCATTTTTATTACTTCCTTAATATAGTCTTTTAGTTCTTAATAGCATTGATTTGATTTATGAACAAAATCAAACTTCCAGGATATTCAATTACAAAAGCACTCGCTTAGCTGGAGGAGCAAGGAGTATTTTCTAAGGTTTATCAGATGAGGTTGCCTTTAGAAAATGCATCCTCAACTTTTGTTTCTTTTTTCTGATATATTTTATATTTTCTGTTAGTCTCATCAAACAGATTTAGAAAATCTCCTATACTTTCTGATGTTCCTAAAAAAAGAAATCCTCCTGAATTAAGCGCATCATGAAACATCGGAAAAACCTTTTTTTGAAGTTCTTTTGTCATATAAATTAAACTGTTTCGACAGCTTATTATATCAATTTTAGAAAAGGGAGGATCTTTGATAAAGTTATGTTCTGAGAAAACTATGGTATTTCGAATCTCATTGTTAATTTTGTATGTATTACCTTCCCGATTTAATGTAAAATAGTGTTCCAGTTGTTTTTTTGATACATAGTTGCTTATTGTCGCAGGATAGTTTCCCTCAGTTGCAACTGCTAATGCCTGTGTGTCAATATCTGTAGCAAATATTTTAATTTCAATATCTTTTTTCTGCTTCTCTTTCTTTTCCTGGAAAAGAATAGCAATTGAATACGCTTCTTCGCCGGTAGAACAACCCGGAACCCAAACTCTGATATTTTCATGTGGATTTTTTTTTGTATAAATCGGATCAATGATTTCTTCATCTAAAACCTTAAATGCAACAATATCACGAAAAAAGTTTGTTACATTTATAAGTATATTCTCAAAAAGAAGTTCCACTTCTTTTTTATTTTTTTGTAAATAAAGAACATAGTCTTTAATATTCTTTATATTATTGATCTTCATTCTTCGTTCGATACGGCGATATATTGGGTTTAGTTTATACAATGAGAAATCATGCCCTTTCTCATGATGTAATAAGAGAAATATTTTTTCAATGGAATTCTCTTTATCAGTAATCTGTATATTTGGTTCAATCTTTGTTTTATTCAAGAGTTGAGCGGAAGAATTTATCAGCCGTTTTGTCACTTTATCCGGCGGTAGTACAGCGTTTGATTCATCAGTTTTTGATTCCATAATCAATATCCTCATTTGTAAAATTTCATAGTTTCATTAATCGAATTCCTGAAATTCTTTTTACTAATAAACCAATAGTGATACAAATTTTATAATTATACCTTGAGTTTCTCAATGCAAGATAGGTTATCATGTAATCTATATTCTTGATATAATAAAGATAATTGATTTATATAAATTATACAATCTAAATATATAGATATAAAAATAATTTAAAATTGAAGCAGGTTATTTATGGGGATAAGTAACATTTAGAGCATTTTCCAAAAGAGTTTTTTTGCCACGGATTCAGAGGGATGACCACGGATAGAGTTGGAATTAATTTCTTGATTATCTTATCCGTGAGCATCCTATATATCCCTGGCTAACTATCCTTTTCTTTTGTGTGAAGTTAACCATTAAGAAAGTCATGATTTAGAAGTGTTATGTTTTCTTATCTGTGTTTATCGGACAAAGCGGATATTTACTTAAATATCTGCCGATTTAAAGAAACATTGTCCCCGACAGTACGTCCTTTATGGTAGGAGTCTGAATCAACACTTCGTCCGACTTTTTTAGTTGTTGTTTTTCCAAATGTTTCTTCAATATAGTCCTGATTTTCTTTGTAAGCTGTTTTTGCCATTTGAATTGTTAATTGACGGTCTGAAGGTGCTGTGTCGGTATTTTCAGTTGATTTACCGGATTCGTTTGATGACTGACCGGCCCATGGACCTCCGGTTTCTTCTTTTCCGGCACTTGCATCAGTTAGTCTTTCACCAATACGGTGAACTAATCCATGACGAAAACTATCAAGATGACCTACTTGATCACTATGTGATCTGCTTAGTTTTAGTACGACAAGATGTAAATACGTAAATAGATCAGCAGCAGCCAGGGTGTTTAATTCTCTGCCGATAATTAGAACCTGACCGATACCGTTTCTTTGTGCATGAATTGCTTGAGTAAAAGTGCAATTACATATAACATGAATAAGATGAGATTCCCATGCACGTAGGCGTTTTTTTTCAAGAATCACATTTTGTACTATTTCAGAGCTCTGTGTTTTTACATCGGCAAGAGATAACCCGTATCGGGCCAGTAAAACCCGCGCTTTTTCAAGAGCAGAAGCTGCTTCTGCTTCACTGGGTGAATTTCCCAATGCCATAAGTTTTTTTACTTTTTCAAGTATATCATTTGTTGCTTTATCCATAAATGTAGTTCTCTTTTGTTAAATAAAATCTTTTGTTACGTAATTTTTTCAGGACTATAATACACTTAAATAAGAATATTAACAAGTAAGCCTGTTATAAAAAAATGAAAACTATAGAGTATTTGTCAAATGATTATAAATAAGAGGTTCATACAAAAATTCGAGATAAAAAGAGTATTTTTGCAAGAAGCTCATTATAGATTTGATATTATTGAAAAAAAGAATATAATTATTATAAGGTATGAGAATAACAAAAGGAGGAATGGTATGAAATTAAAATTCATTATTGTTCTAATTACTATGTATGTAAGTTTTTTTTCATTTGGTGAGGTTAAGGAAATGGTTTTTGTTTGTGAGGATAAAGAGGATTTTCCTTCAGTAACAGGAAATTCTAATGAGTTATCAAAAGTGAATCCGGGTGTCGTAGTTGAGCTTCTATTGAAAATGGAAACGGTTACCGGGATAAAAATAACAATCAAAAGATTACCATGGAAACGGGCATTGGAAAGTGAATTGAAAAACGGCTCTGCTGATGGTTTATTTCTTGCCAGTTATAAAAAAGAAAGAGAACTTTTTGGCAGTTTTCCGAAAAAAGATGGTGAAATTGATGAATCAAGATGTGTTTATTCATCACGTTATGTTTTTTATACATTAAAAGATTCTGAAGTCACGTATGATGGCAAGAATTTACACAATTTTACAGGTGCTGTTGGGGCTCCATTGGGCTATTCAATAGTTGAGGACTTGAAGAAAATCGGATTTATTATTGATGAAAGTTCCGGAACTGATAAAGATTTTGAAAAAATGATAGGGAAAAGAGTTAATGCAGTAGCAGCTTTGGAAATGAATGGTGATGCAATTCTAAGTAAGAATCCGCAATTTGCGTCTTTAATTAAAAAACTGGAACCTGCTATAGTTTCAAAACCATATTATATTATGCTCTCAAATCAGTTCGTGGCTAAAAATCCTGATACGGCTAACAAAATATGGAATACATTACGTGATATTAGAGATAAAGATCTTAATATACTATTGAAAAAGTATTTCTAATGAGTTTATTGAGAAAATTGATCACTAATAAAATCACCTTTATTCGATAATTTTATTAGTGATCTGTTTGATATTTGAAAATATTAGTTTTGAATCATATTTGCTTCAATCTGTTTGGTGATTGCAGACAGATCGGAATTGTCGGGTATAAATTTAAACTTTATAGTATCAAGCAATTGGAACCCTGATGAAGTTAAATATTCGGCGACTATATCAGGACTTTGTCCACTCCAACCGAAAGAGCCGAATGCAATTGCTTTTCTACCTTTTGGAGCTAAACCTTTTAAGTATGTAAGAAATGCCGCAACGGTTGGTAATATATTGTTATTTAATGTAGGTGAACCGACACAAATATATTCGGATTCAAGAACATCGGTAATGATATCTGATATATGAGATGATTGAGCTGAATAAACAACGGTTTCTATTCCCTTATTATCAAACGCATCCTGAATTGCACCTGCTATTTTTTCTGTAGAACCCCACATTGTATCATATACAATTATTGCCCGCTTTTTAGTTGTGTTGGATGACCATGATTTATATTTTTCAACAATTTCAGGTATATGAGATCTCCAGATGATCCCGTGAGACGGGGCTATTATTTTTATATCAAGTTTCGATGCTTCAGAAAGTTCTTTCTGAACCTGAACACCGAAAGGCATTACTATATTAGCATAATATTTTTGAGCCTCTTCTAAGATTATATGAAGAGGAAGCTGATCATCAAATCGTTCGGATGTTGCAATGTGCTGTCCAAAAGAGTCATTGGAAAAGAGAATTTTTTCCTGCCTTAAAAATGACATCATATTATCTGGCCAGTGAACCATAGGTGTCAGTAAAAAGTCAATATCATATTTTCCTGTATTAATTGAATCACCCGATTTTACTATTTGATATTTCCAACCTTCCATTTCTTTGTAGTGTGCTTTTAACCCTCTCTCTCCATTAGGTGATGTGATGAGTGTAGCATTTTTTGCAATTTTCATAATTTCAGGTAAACCGCCCGAGTGATCCATCTCGACATGATTTGATATGACATAGTCGATTTTAGAAGGGTCAACGATTTGTTTGATTCTGTCAATCATTTCGTTTGTTAAATACCCTTTAACGGTGTCAACAAGAGTGATTTTTTCATCAATTATAAGATAGGCGTTGTATGTGGAACCTCTTTGAGTAATATATCCGTGAAAGTTTCTTAAGTTCCAGTCTATTCCGCCAACCCAGTATATTGAATCTGATAATTTTATTGTTTTCAACTATAAGCTCCTTTACTTTATTCCTTTAGCTGTCATTATTTCTGAATATTTTTTATCTGACCCGGCAATGTGATTCATAAGCCAGTCACGTAAAAAATTGATGATATCAATACTCAAAAGAATTTCACCTTTTAAATATTGCTCTTGAAAATCTACTATTCTATCAATAAATGATTCATGGGTTCTTTTGTGTTGTTCAAATTCATCATATCCGCATTTAATAAGAAGTTCTTCTTCATACTTAAAATGAGTTTTTGTATAATCTACAAGTTCGGTAATTATTTCTTTTATGAGTGATTTTGCTGTACCGGTCATCATGCCATTGTGAAGTTTATTTATTAAATCAACTAGCTTTTTGTGTTGAATGTCAATCGATGGAACACTAACGCTATATTTTTTATCATCCCAGGTAATTAATGCCATGTAAAACTCCTTTTGTAATCATTCTATTATATGATATAAACGCATAATCAGTATATCACATAATAGATTGATTATAAAGATTTTTGACTAATAAATTTTTCTTTACTTGCTTTGCAAATAGGACATACCCAGTCAGCCGGCAGTTGATTAAAATCAATACCCGGTACAATTCCATTTTTTATGTCACCTTTTTGCGGATCGTAGACCCAACCGCAGATTTTACATTTATATTTAAGCATATAATCTCCATTATAAAAACTTTAAAAAAATAGAGCTGTTAAAAACAGCTCTATTTTTTTAGAATTATTGCGCTTCAAATTCACTTTTACCGACACCGCAAAGAGGGCAAGTCCAATCATCAGGAATATCCTCAAATGCAGTTCCCGGTGCTATACCGCTATCCGGATCTCCAGCTTCAGGGTCATAAACATAACCGCAGGCAATACATACATATTTTTTCATATAATCCCCTTTATAATTAGTAGTTTTCTGATTTTAGAGCAAAATGAGCTTGAGGGTGCTGGCAAGTCGGGCAAATCTTTGGTGCTTCAGTTCCTGTGTGAACATGACCGCATCGGTCGCAAACCCATTTAGCCGGAGCATCACTTTTAAACACTTCACCTTTTTCAACTTTTGCAAGTAATCGTAAATATCTTTCTTCGTGTTCTTTTTCAATCTTTGAGATTAATCTCCATAATGCAGCAGCTTCTTTAAAACCTTCTTTCTCAGCGATATCAGCAAATTTAGGATATAATTCTGTATGCTCCTCATGTTCACCCATTGCTGATGCTTTTAGATTTTCTGCAGTAGTTCCAACTTTTCCGGCAGGATACATTGCTGTAATCTCAACACCGCCACCTTCTAACAGGCTGAAAAATCTTTTCGCATGCTGATATTCATTTTCGGCTGTTTCCATAAATAATGTGGCTATAATTTCAAACCCTTCTTTTGATGCTTGTTTTGAAAACATGGTATATCTGTTTCTTGCTTGAGATTCACCTGCAAATGATTTTAATAAATTTTTTTCAGTTTCGCTGCCTTTAATAGATGCCATTAAATAATCCTCCTCATTATATTGTATAATTAAAATTAATCTTTTGCTCTTTTTGACATCTGGTGATCGACCATCATTAATGTTGATGCTTTACCTTCAGTCATTTTTACCCATTCAACAAGTTGACTGGTATTTGCCTCTTCTTCAACTTGTTCATCAATAAACCATTTTAGAAAATTTGCAGATGCATAATCTTTTTCTGAAAGTGAAGTTTCATATAGCTTTGTAATTAAAGATGTTACCAGTAATTCATGTTTATATGCTTCCTCGACAATTTCAAGTGTATTTTTAAAATCAGCTTTCGGGGCATTTATTGTTTTAAGTGTAATTTTTCCGCCTCTTTCAAGAACGAATTTATACATTTTCATAGCATGTTCAACTTCTTCCTGAGCTTGTATGGTAAACCACGAAGCAAAACCTGTTAAATTATTTGCTGAGAAATAAGCTGACATAGATAAATATAAATATGATGAAAACAATTCAGCGTTTATTTGTTCATTAAAAGCATTTTCAATTGATTTAGAAATTGTCATAATAGACTCCTTTTTTAATTAGTGGCAGACCATAAACCATGTAAATTACAATATTCCCGTGCCGTGATTTTGCTTGCTTCAGTTTTAAATTGTGCAACAGGTTTTTCACCCGGTTTTAAAATTGCTCTTAAAACAGTTGTATCGGTTATAAGTTCAATAAATTCAATAAAATGCTCTGGCGTCATAGGATGTTCAACTGCTCCTACTGTTACTTTATAACCACCATCAATTTTTTCAATAACAGGCACATGTTTTTCTTTTGCAGCGTCTTTTGTGTTTTCTGTATAAAGTTTCATTTCTTCACCACAGCAGACTAGAGTTCCGGCACTTGCATGAACCATTTCTACAATATTACCGCATTTTTCACACTTGTAAATCTCGTTAAGTTTTGTTGCCATTTTCATCTCCTTTTTTTTTAATACATAAAGCACATATTCCGGTATAGTATATATGCTTTTCTGATATCTGAAAATTTTCAATTGAACTAATGTCAATTTTTATTTCAGAGATCGGAAAATCATAGATTGCACCACATTCTAAACATTTGAAATGACCATGAAATTCTGTATCAGCATCATAGCGTATTTCATTATTATCGATGATTACTTGAATGAGTTGTTTTTCTCTCAATAACGCAAGAGTATTATAAACAGTTGTTTTTGACAAAGTTGGAATTTGATTAACAAGGTTCTGGAAAATTGTATCAACAGAGGGGTGAATCTTATTTTTTAAAAGATACTCAAGAATTTGAATTCGTTGTTGCGAAGGTGATACCCCTTTACTTTTTAACAAATCAATTGTTCTCATTGTTCCTCATTTTGTAATCATTACAAATTTATAATAATACCAAATTAACTAAAAGTCAAGTGTATTTTTATAATTTAATTTTATTCCAAATCATCCATTATCATTTCTTTTGAATCTTCTTCATCAAAAACTGCCTGAGGAAATTCTGAATAATTAATTAATCTCTCTGCTATATTTAAAAGTCCGGTAACCCATTTGGAATCAGTCATTTTTTCTGCGATAGGAACTCTGTTATTTAAGCAATCTTCGATTAAAGGTTCATATGGTAAAATGCCAAGATATTCCATATCAAAACCAAGATTTTTATGAACTATCATTCTTAAGTTTTCACCAAGATTTATATCATTTTTTGAGTGTCCCATATTGAGAACAAATTTTGGATAGAAATCTTTTGTTGCTTTTGTTAACGCTTCTTCTTTATCGGGAAAGTCTTTTTTTAGAAGTCGAATAAATTCTATGAGACGAAAGTCATCTTTTTCCAGCCTTAAATTAGCAGCATCTGCTAATTTTTCTCTAATAATATCACCTTTTTTAAATGATTGAAAAATAAAGCGGTAATATGCATTTTTTAAGAACGAATACAAATTTAGTACCGATGTAACTTCGGGAACCCCAATCATTATGCCTACCGGTGAGATGGTATAAAAGTCAATTGTATTAGCAGATGTTCCTGCACCTAAATCAAGTAAAACCCAATCTGCATCTATGGCGGATAAACCTTTAATAATCTGTTTTTTTCTAAAATATTGTAAATTGGCAGTTCCGACAAATAATGCATCACCTGGAATAAAATGTAAGTTTTTGTATTTTGTTTCATGAATAATATCATTAAAAGTTAATTCTTTATTATTAATAAAGTGTCCGATGCCTGACATGTCATTTTTTATGCCAAGAACAGTATGCATATTACTTCCGCCAAGATCTAAATCCACTATAACGACTTTTTCGCCTTTTGATGCCAATATTATTCCAAGGTTTGCAGTAAAAACGGTTTTTCCAACACCACCTTTGCCTGATGCAATTGGTAAAATCTTAGCCATACCAACTCCTTTCTTTTTTTATATTTTGATAATAGTATATTTTGAAAAAAAAAACATTAATATATAAAAAAAATCTTGACTTTAAATTGTTTTGAGTCTATTTGTTTTATTTACTATTATAAAATTGATTCTCTCTCTTCTGTTTATCTCAAGAAATTAGAATCTATTTACCATGAAGGAATAATCACATGAAAACAATCGGTATTTGTGCTGGTGCGTCAACTGTATCAGCTGTTGAACTTGAAATTAATGGAAAATCAGTAAAACAATTAGCTCAGAAAACTATTTTCCATGATGGAGATTCTCAAAAAGGTATTATTGAGATTCTAAAAGAAATGAAACCTGAAAATGTTGATCGGGTTGTAATAACCGGAAGAAAATATAAAAACTTTGTTAATTTAACAACAATTACTGAACCTGAGGCAGTTGAATATGCTACTGCACAGCTAATTACCGATAAATCAAAATATAATGCATTAGTGAGTGCCGGTGGTGAAACTATACTTGTTTATCAATTAAATAATCAGGGCAAAATACATAATGTTTTCACAGGTAATAAATGTGCATCAGGAACAGGTTCTTTTTTTCTTCAGCAATTAGGCAGAATGGCACTTGATATAGATGATATTATCGATAAAGAATATGATGAGGAAAGTGCTTATACTATTTCAGGACGATGTTCAGTATTTTGTAAATCAGATTGTACACACGCTTTAAATAAAGGTGTTGTTAAGGATAATGTCGTTGCCGGTCTTTGCAGGATGATGTCATTAAAAATAACAGAGTTAATTACATCGCTTGATAAGAAAAATATCATATTAACCGGTGGTATTTCAAAAATTAAACCAATTACTCACTATATAAAAGATTCAGTTGATTCATTGTTTATTCCCGAACAATCTTCTTATTATGAAGCTTATGGTGCTGCTATGTGGGCATCTCAGAATGAAACTCAAGCTTTCCCCGGATATGAAAACCTTTTTAAAGAAGAACCGACTTCTTTCGAATTTTTAAAACCTTTAAACACAGCAGAGTCTCTTGTTGAATTTAAAGAAAAAAAGAGAGATGTTGCTGTTGATGGTGATATTTGTATTCTTGGTGTTGATATCGGGTCAACAACAACCAAAGCTGTATTATTGAGAAAATCTGATGACGCAATTCTGGCTTCATGTTATTTACGAACATCAGGAGATCCGATCGGTGCTGCTAAAAACTGTTATATAGAAATAGAAAAACAATTAAATGGCAAAAAAGTAACTATAATCGGGCTTGGAACAACCGGATCAGGTCGTCATATTGTCGGTCTTCATGCTCTTACTGATTCAATTTTTAATGAAATTATATGCCATGCAACAGCAAGTATTTATTTTGATCCTGAGGTTGATACTATTTTTGAAATAGGCGGACAGGATGCAAAATATACGTATATCACTCAGGGAATTCCCTCTGATTATGCAATGAATGAAGCGTGTTCAGCCGGAACGGGAAGTTTTCTTGAAGAGGCTGCTAAAGAAGCCTTGAATATTGATGTTGCTGAAATATCAGATATTGCTTTAAAATCAAGTCAACCACCTAATTTTAATGATCAATGTTCTGCATTTATATCTTCTGATATTGCCACAGCATTTCAGGAAGGTCTTAATAAAACTGATATAGTAGCCGGACTTGTATATTCAATCTGTCTTAATTATAATAACCGTGTTCGTGGTGCAAGACCGATTGGTAAAAAGATTTTTATGCAAGGCGGAGTTTGTTATAATAAAGCTGTTCCTTATGCAATGGCAACATTGTTAAATACAAAAATAATAGTACCACCGGAACCGGGTTTAATGGGGGCTTTTGGTTGTGCGTATGAAATTAAAAAAAGATTGGAAAAAGGTCTGATGGTTGAAAGTTCATTTGATCTTCATACATTATATTCAAGAGCTATATCGTATGGAAAACCATTTGTATGTAATGGCGGGAAAGAAAAATGTGATAGAAAATGTTCGATAAGTATGATGCATGTTGAGGCTGAAAAAATTCCTTTTGGCGGCGCTTGTAACAAATATTATAATGAACGATTAAAATTAAACTATGATACAGAGAAACTTGATTTAGTTGCACTTCGTGATAAAATGCTCTTTGTCGATTTTGTTAAACCATCAGGAAATGTTAAAGATGGTGCAAAAACCATTGGTATAAGCAGATCATTTTTGACTAATATGTTATATCCATTGTATTTTAATTTCTGGGATCAACTTGGTTATAAAGTTGTATTATCTGATGATGTAACAGAGTCAGGTCGTGAGAAAAGGAAAGCTGCATTCTGTTTTCCTGCTGAAATCGCCCATGGAGCATTTGATAATTTGTTGTCCAAAAATACTGATTATATTTTTATGCCTCATGTAATGCATATTCCGGTAACAGGAAGTAATGAGAATAATAAAGCCTGTGTATTTGTTCAGGGGGAACCATATTATTTGAAACAGGCATTTAAAGATAGAACGCTTCCCGAGTTGTTAGTTCCTATTATTGACTTTCAGGAACATGTAAGTTCAACAAAAAGTGAGTTTATTAAAATAGCTCAAGGGGTTGGTGCTAAAAAATCAGATGCTGCTAAAGCATTCAAATTTGCGTATGATCAGATGAGTGCTTTTTTTCATAAATCATGGGAAATTGGTGCTGAAGTGCTGAAAGAATTAGAACAAAATCCTGATGAATTCGGTATTGTTCTTATGGGGCGATGGTATAATGCTCTTGCAAGAGAAGCAAATATGTCTATTCCTCATAAAATTGCATCACGGGGTATTCGGGTTATTCCTTATGATTTTCTACCGTATGAGACTAAAAAGTCAAATACATATATGCATTGGGGAATTGGAAAGACGGCGATTCAGGTTTCAAAAAGGGTTAAAGATCATCCTCAATTATTTGCAACGTATGTTACAAACTTCTCGTGTGGTCCTGATTCTTTTATTGTTCCATATTTTAGAGAAGAAATGGAGAGAAAACCATCGTTGACTCTTGAGCTTGACAGTCATACAGCTGATGTAGGTTTAAATACCCGTATTGAAGCCGCTATTGATATAATTAAATATTACAGACAGCTTGAATTAAAGCATGTAAAAGAAACATCTGATTTTGTACCGGCAGAAACAGTTCATAAAGGTACAAAAGTTTTCTTTAAAGATTCAAAAGGTAAATTAGTTGATTTTAAAGACCCGAGTGTTACGTTTTTATTTCCGGTTATGGGGCGTTTTTTGACCGAAGGTGGAGTCTCTGCACTTAAGAAAGATGGCTTTCATGCAGATATGGTTAGTTATCCTGATTCAGAGTCATTGGCTACGGGTAAGGCAAATTCCGGTTGTAAAGAGTGTTTACCGTATATCGTTTTAGTAGGTTCTTTAATGGATTATGTTACCAATAGAAAGAAGCCCGGTGAGAAAGTTGCCTTTTTTATAGTTGGTGATCCTGCTCCGTGCCGTGTTGAGCAATATCAGGTCGGGTTTAAAAAACTCATTGAAAAGAATAAAATTGAAGACGTTGCTGTACATACTCTAAGCTCAACAGAGGGGTTTGCCGGAATGGGACTTGCGCCATTATTAAATGTATGGAAAGCAATGTGTATTGCAGATGTGATGGAGCAGATTTATGCAGCCGTTTTAACTCTTGCAAAAGACAGAGTAAAGGCACTTGAAATATTTGATGCGGAATGGGAAAATATAAAGCGGAATCTTGAAGGTAGAGAAAAGATTTCTTTAAATAAAAGATTTAAACTTACTTCAGAGGCTTTACGTAAGATAGAGGTAACAAAACCTATTCATGAAGCGATGAAAGTCACTATTACAGGTGAAATGTACGTAAGAAGTGAACAATTCTGCCGACAGGACATCGAGTTGACATTGGCAAATATGGGGTTAGTTGCCAAAATTACTCCATTAATGGAGTGGTTGTATTATGTTGATTATGTTCAGAATAAAAACTACGGTAATGAGAAATTTTCAATTTGGAAAAGAGCTTTTTTTGGTATTAAACGATATGTTCAACATTCAATTGAAAGACAAGTTAAGAGCAGTTTTAAAGATCATCCTTTGTATGAGTATGATCCTATTAACATTAAAGAAACCATCGAGACTGCAAATCCATTGATTAATCCAAAACTCATTGGTGATATCGGGTTAACTATCGGAGGCGGTTTAAAAGAAAGTCTTCATGAGTCATGCGGTGTTATTTCTTTAGGACCCTTTGCTTGTCTGCAAACAAGAGTTGCTGAAGCAATATTAAAAAATAATATGACACTGGGTGATAAACTTGAAGTGTCAAACAGAACTGTTTTCGGCGATTCGGTAAATGAAATGGATAAGAGTATGGTTTTACCATATCTTGCTATTGAATCTGACGGAAATCCTTATCCGCAAATAATTCAGGCTCAGCTTGAAGTATTTGGTTTACAGGCAAAACGAATCGGTGAAAAAATGAATGAATTTAAACAAAAAAAATCATAGTTTTTTTGGAGAATATCCGGTTATTATTTATTATTTTACGATAAAAGCATTGACATTTTTTATTGTATACGATAAATTACACTCATTCTTTGGGGGTTTTAAATGAAAAAATTATTTATTGTTTTAGCAGTTGCAACGTCTTTAATGATTACTGTTGCAGGATGCAAAAAAAGTACTACTGCTGAAGTAACTACTACACCTACAGTTGTTGAAGCAACTACAGATGTTATTGTAGATGCTACTGCAGATGCTGCTAAATAATTAAACATTAATTATTTGCAAAAGCTGTCTCATAAATGGGACAGCTTTTTTTTTATCAAGCGCTTTCAAATAATTAAATTGCCTCGAATATACTACATTATTTATGTGGAGTTTCATTATGGTTATACTCGATGATCTTAAAAATATTGATATACTAAAGCTATTAGAAACTGATAAAGAACAATTACTTCAACAGTTAGATGAGCTTCCCGCAGCAGAAATTAAAGATTTAATACATGGTTTGGAATATGAAGAACAGTTACTTATTATAAGACTTTTTAATAGGGAAAAGCAGGGGGAAGTTGTAACTGAGCTCGGTCTTGATATACAAATGTGGTTATTTAATAACACGCAAATTTATGAATTTGCCCGGATATTTACTCATTTATCTTCTGATATTCGAGCTGATATATTTCAAAATCTTGAAAAAGATGAACAATCCCGATTATTACCCTATCTTGATAAAAAAACGAGAGTCGATGTTATTAATTTAAGTTCATACCATCCTGAAACTGCAGGTGGGATTATGATAACAGATTTTGCTGATATTATGCAAAAAATGACTGTTCAGGAAGCACTTGAAAAGATCAGAAAAGATTCGCCATCCAAAAAAATGATTTATTATATATATGTTGTTGATAAAGAAATGAAACTTCTCGGCTTTGTAACATTAAAAGATTTGATTATGAGTGAGCCAGGAATTAGTATTGAAGATATTTTACATGATAATTATATTTATGCTGAAGCAGATGAGGATAGAGAATCTGTTGCACATAAAATTGAGAAATATGATCTTATTGCAATTCCGGTAATAAATCCATTACATCAGTTATTAGGCATTGTTACCCATGATGATGCTATTGAAGTTATTCGTGCAGAACAGACTGAGGATATGGAAAAAATAATGGGTATTAATCATAGTAATGAAGGTGTTACCTATATGGATTCATCATCATTTGAGCATTTTAAAAAAAGAATCTGGTGGATTATGTCACTTTCAATTGTCGGTATAATTTCCGGCATGATTATTCATAAATTTGAGACTACTCTTGAAAAGCTTATAATCCTTGCTTTGTATATGCCTATGGTTGCTGATACAGGCGGGAATATCGGCAGTCAGTCCGCAACTGTTGTTATTCGAGCATTGGCTCTTGGTCATATAAGTTTAAAGGACTGGTTTTTAGTCGTATGGAAAGAATTGCGAATTGCATTAATGATATCATGTATTATAGGTGGAATTGCTTTTCTAAAAGTTATGTTTCTTTCTTATGAAACAACTATTCCATCTCAGTTTACTATTATTTCAATTGCTTTTGTTATATCGTTAGCATTAAGTTTTCAGGCGATTAGTTCTGCCGTTATTGGTGCACTTCTTCCGTTAATGGTAAAGTTTTTCGGAGGAGATCCTGCCGTTGCTGCCAGTCCGGCAATAACTACTATTGTCGATATTACAGGTCTTTTGATTTATTTTACAACAGCGACAATAATATTAGGGGTATAATTGTAAAGGTGATCTATTGAGCCTCATGCAAAAATAGATTGAAATGCCTTTTCAATGTCATTGAGTGTATAAGGCTTTTGTAAAATACAATCAAATCCGCATTCTTTATATTCACTTAAAACCGGCTCCTCTGAATAACCGCTTGATACAATTGCTTTTATTTTTGTATCTTTTTTTCTTATTTCCTTAATCGTTTCTTTTCCTCCAAGTCCGCCTACAATTGTCAGGTCAAGAATTAAAAGATCATAATGATTATCCAATCCATAGTTTTCATCAAATTTTTTAATTGTTTCTTTGCCATCCGACGTTGCCGTATATTTGTGACCCATTACTTCAAGCATTTTACATAAAACCTTAAGAATTATCGGGTCGTCTTCAAGGATAAGAATGTTGAGTGTTTTATTTATTCTTTCTGTTGCTCTTACTTTATTGTATACTGTTTTTTCTTTTTCAACAGCCGGGAGGTAGATGTTGAAAATAGTTCCCTGATTTTTAACCGATTTGACGGTTATATCACCGCCATGTTTTCTAACAATAGTTAACGATGTTGCAAGTCCAAGACCGGAACCTTCAGTTTTGGTTGAAAAATAAGGGTCAAATATTTTATCAATACATTTTTCATCGATACCCGTACCTGTGTCTTCTATAGTGATTACAAGGTATTCACCTTGTTTTAAAATTGTTTCATTTATAGCCTCAATAGTGATTACATCCAAATTGATTTTTAATAACCCTTTACCACTCATAGCATGAATCGCATTGATTATTATATTGTGGAGTACCTGTGATATCTGATTCTGATCAATATTAACATTCTTTATTGTATCTGAATAGGTGAATTGAGGTTTGATTGATGAACCACGTAATAAAAATCTTGATATTTCTTCAATTAGCGGGATAATTGAAGTGTTTTGTTTTATTGGCGAACCGCCTTTAGAAAAAGTGAGTAGTTGTTGCGTTAAACCGATAGCGTTTCTTGCAACGGATTCAATATCATTGATGCACGACACTGCATCTTCAGTTTTCATATTATTTCGTTTAATGATCGATATATTGGCAAGAATACCGGTTAGATAATTATTGAAATCGTGGGCAATACCACCGGCGAGTAACCCAAGAGATTCGAGATTTTTGTTTTTTAATAATGATTTTTCAAGTCTTTCTCTTTTTTCAATTTCTGATTGTAATTCGGCATTGGCAATTTCAAGATCTTTTGTTCTTTCCTTGACTTTTTTTTCCATATTTTCAGAATACTGATTTATTGTTTCAACAAGCATTGTTCCTTTTAACGCACCTGAAATCTGATGTCGTAAACTTTTTACTGTAATACCGATGTTGATGCCATTATTAATAATAATATAGCCAATATCTTCATCTTTAACATGAAGAGCCTCAATAAAACCATTATAGACTTCATCTTTAAATTGACTCGGAAGTAAATCAATCGGATTAAAATCAGATATTTGAGATACAGAAATATTTGAACCGTTATTTATATAACCGATCAGTTTTGCTTTGGTTTTTTCATTATTTGAATAAGCAACAATAAAACATTTTGTAATAGTAAATAACGGGAGTTTTTCTGAAAGTATTGAAAGAATTTTATGTCTGTTAAAAGCTGTTGAAAGATCTTCACCTAATTGGAATAATTGTTCCTCAATAATTCGCGAATAAATATTTTTTTGGATAATTGAACAGCTATAATGATAATAAGAAAGTAAGAGCGATTTTGATATTTGAGCATTGATATTTGTTGAAGTTATTGAGTCTATTTTCTTTTTGAAAATTATATCAATTTTTTGTAATAATTCCATTAAAATAGGATAAGACCATTCATTTTTGTATGAATTAAAAATATTTTTTTCCATAAAATCGATAGTGGTATTAACTTTATTCGGATCGGTTATTAATTTCATAATTGTAATAACCTGATTAAATAACCATTCTTTTTTATCAATTTCGATTATGTTGTTATACTGAGTAATTATCTTTTCAAAAAAATCACGTAAGACCTTATTGTTTACATTGAAATTTAATGTGTAGATCGTTGAGTCATTAGTAAAGTGGGATGGTATAAGAATATCGTTTGTCTCTGTTGATTTTCGTGGTATATAATATGTTTGAAGTTCTTTGTTTTCAGGTACAACTTTGTTATTAATGAGAAAATGTATCATTTCAACTGCTTCAATTCCAAGTTTGGAAAGCGGATATGATACAGTCGTTAATGCCGGTGACATAAAAAAAGATTCAAGCGTATTATCAAACCCGGTAACTCTTATTTCATGAGGGATATTTATTCCCCTTTTTTTAAGTTCCTGTAACGCTCCGAGTGCCATGTTATCATTAAAGCAAATTATAATATCAATCGGAAATTTATATGAATCAATAAAGTATGTAACCCCGTTTACACCATCAAAAAAATTAAAAGTTCCGTTGTAAATTGCGTCATCATTTAAAACCAGATTTTTCACGGAAAGAATTTTTCTTAATGTTTCCATTCGTTGTATTGTGTCGGTATTATCAGTCGGGCCGGTTATTACAGCGATATTTTTTGCATTATGGTTACTCAGAATTGAATTAAGCATGACTTCAAACCCTGAAATATTATTAACTATTATTGAATAATAACCGGAGAGTTTTTTTGAAATTAAAACAATTGGTATACTGGGAAAACCGGATAAAAATTGTCGTGCTTCATCATCATCAATAAAGTCAAAAATATTTGAAACAATAAGTCCGTCAAATTTTTCATTAATAATCCATTTATAAATGATATTTCTTTGTTTTTCCCATTGATCATCTGATTTTAATCTGCCACCATGAATTGTGAAAAGCTGATAGTTATATTCCAGACATTTTTTATAAATACTTTCGTATAATAGTTCATTGAAAGTATTCGAGATGTCCAGTGATAAAAAACCTAATCGTTTTTCCATTATTGAACCAACGTCCTTATAGAGTGTAATTATACCATTTTTTTCGATTATTTATTCAAAAAAATATTTTTAATAAATTCGTTAGTGAATATAAAATAATACCGGAAAATCCGCAAATAAAAATTATTATTACCGGACTGATTTTTGTATATTTTATTAACAATAATGATACAAGAGCAATTATATATACAAGAGGATCAGTAAAGTGTGGCATTGATAATCGAATGAGTGAATATGAAATTAAAATCAGTGTTCCCGGTAATAATGCTTTTGTTAGGCGAATTCTATCTTTAATTATGTATTTTTCAATGATTCCGAGTAAACCGAGAATAAGTAAAGTAGGTAAAAGTAAAGATATCGTTGCAATTATTCCTCCAATTATACCGTATAGTTTATAGCCGGTGTAAGTTGCCATATTAATTGCAATTGGACCAGGGGTCATTTGAGATATTGAAATTGCCATGGTAAAATCTTCTAAACTTAAAAAGTTTCTGCCGACAAGTTCTTTTTGAATTAACCCGACAACACTCCACCCTCCGCCAAACGCGAAAAAACCAATCTTTATAAATACTAAACTTAATGCGAATAATTCATTCATATTTTTTCCTTTTTTGTATGTGATGAACCGGTTACATAGAGTAGAATAGTTAGCCCTATAAACACTGGAATAATAAATGATTGATTTATTATAGAAAGGACAAGACCGGATAGTATTAGTATGAATTTTAATAGAGTCCAGTGTATATTTTTATGCATTTTCAGAAGTAAATTTATAATCATTCCAATAGATGCAGCATATACACCTTTTAAAAAATATTGCACCGGTTGATAGTCAGAGATTGTATTGATAAACGCTGCAATAAAAGATAACACGATAAACGGAGGGAGTATTACACCAAGGATTGATACAAAAGCCCCCCTGTATCCGCACAGTTTTTTACCTGTTAAGAAAGCTACATTAAATATGATTGCACCGGGAATTGCTTGTGCTATTGATAGAATTTCCAGAAATTCAGAATCAGAAAGCCACTTTTTTTCGGTTATTTTCCTTTCGATCGCAATAATCATAACATAACCGCCACCAAGCGTAAATAAAGAAGTTTTAAAAAAGAATAAAAAAAGTTTTAAAATCATTATATATCCTATTGAATTTATTTAGTTCTTGACTTATTTGAAAATTGGAAATATCATTAACAATAAAGGTATATATACTATGAAAAAACGGTTTTTTTACGCATTTCACAATAAGATTATAACATTTATCATATCTGTTGTCTCATTTTTAGTTTTTTCGTTTCTTGCATATCAGATAATTTACGGGTTTGTAAGAACGAACACATTAATAGAAAGAACATTAAATGAATCTCAAGAAAAATTCAAGTTAATATTAAATTCAAAACTTGATTTATCAGATCGAATTATAAGAACATTACTTAATGATGATATTTTAACCTCAGCAATCACTTTAAGTAATAAAGATATTATAGAAAAACGGTTAAATTTCTATAACCCCATACTGGATACATTCAGTATCGAAGTTATTGATTCTCAATCTAACTATTATACAAATACTTTGATACATGATCGATATAAAATGAATAACCAATATCGTGCAAATATAATAAAAACGGCATCAAATGATGGTGGTGTTTTCTTTCTGGAAAGGGAGAGTAGTCTGGATATCAGGTATGTGATGAAAAGGTTACATAGTAATGAAATACTATCGGTCGGTTTTTCTATAGATAGAGAAAGTTTTTTTATTAATCAATTAAAGAATAGTATTGATGCAGAAATTATTCTATTCAATAAAAATGGGATTATAACAAATTCAATTACAAGTAATACAGCTCTTACAAAAGAAATGCTTCAATTTTCACCTGATCAAGTATATACAAAAATCAGTCAGTCAGGTAATTCATATATCGATACCATAGAAATTTCAAATATTTTGTATGCAATACAATATAGCCCTTTTTCTTTAGATCGAGGGGCAATGGATTTGATTGTCGCTTTTGCTATTGATAAGAAAGAACTAATTGATAGTATCATTTCAGCAATTATAATTACGACAGCAACAACAGTTCTTGTATTTCTATTGGTTATATTTTTTTCATATTATATAACAGTACGAATGGCAAAGCCTTTAAGAATGTTGACAAACGCATCAAGTCGAAATGCAAATGGAGAAATAGTAACGGTTGATTATGAAGGAAACAATGAGATTGCTGATTTAATCGGGAATTATAATACCATGATACTTGAATTAAAAGAAAAACGGGATGGTTTGGATGTTCTTATTGAGGAACGTACAATGGAATTATATAAAAGAAATAATGAATTAAAAGATATAAATCAAAAATCAAAGGTAGAATTAAATATTGCAAATAAAGTCCATTCACTTCTGTCAAGTGAAAGTAAAGTTGAATCTGAGGTTTTGGAGATTTCAAGTATGTATATTCCGGTAGAATCTGAAGGTTCAGTTCAATATAATTTCTATCGGGTGAGCGATAATAAAATTGGTTTATTAATATTTAATTTGGCTCGAATAGATTTACCTCATGCATTATTGTCATCACTTATCAGACTGTCTTTTAGTAAATATTCTATAGGAAATAGAACATTATGTGAGTTAATTGCACTTGTTAATGAAGAACTTGAGGAGTTCATACCAAATTATAACGATGGTATATGTTTGTTTTATGCCTTAGTCGATGGTGATGATAAAAGATTGCAATATATAAATGCCTCCTGCAGTGCTGTTTATATACAAAAAAAAGAAGGAGCATTAATTCCCTTAAATAGCAGCACATATCGCATTGGACAAGAAATTGATGATTCTCTTCAAGAGTGGAATCTTAATCTTGAACAACATGACCGGTTAGTGTATATTTCCGGCACAAATTATTCGTTTAATTCATTAGAGCCTGTTATTCAGCGAAATGTATGTAAAACTTCAAGAGATATGATAAATGATTTATTGCAGTCAATCACAGAAGAAAATAGTAATGATTCTAATATCTCTGTTTTATCAAGTGATTTTATTTTTATGAAACGGGAGTCTGTTATTCCGCCTGATTTAGACAGGCTAAGAGAGCGATTGTTACATGATTTAGAGATATCTTCAGATTTCGAGACTGAAGCTTCACACAACGCATTTATCAAAGCAATTGATGCTTTTGAGCTTGGTAAATATGATATTGCCATTAGAGAAATTAATAGACTTTCCGGAAGGTATACTAATGCAATTGATACCTTTGCTACTATGGATTTATTAGCACATAGTTACTATCGACTTGAAAGTTTTGAAGAAGCTTTGAATTATTGGGAAGCAGCAGAAAAAAAAGAGCAAAAACCATATTCAATTGATAAAAATATTTCAATATTAAAAGGTATTATAGAAGAAAAGAAGATGCGTAAAGGATAAATCAAGAATGGCATCAAACTATATTTGATGCCATTTAGTCATGTTATGGTTTAACTATATCAATTTTTCGTAGTGATTCATTATCAAATATTAAGATGTCTTTACTGTTTGAGTTTACGTAAATAAAACTATCATAAAAACTTATAAATGTATCGCTAAGAATCAGTTCATCAGATTTTGCTATTAATTTCATAGTTAAATCAAATTTACCAAGGTAGTAATTAGTATCACTTTTTAAAACGGCATACATAAAATTATTATGTACCTGAACGAATGATCTGAAAAAAATATTATTATCTCCTATAGACTTAATTTCAAGTGTTTCAGGATCAAGAAGGGTCAGGTAATGTTCCGAATCGTGTGATCCTTTATGACCGATTACGACAACACCCTCGGGAAATACAAGATAGTTTTTACCGCAAATACTGGTCATTGAAGATGTTTTAATGATTGTTCTTGAAATTGGTTCAATAATATTAATTTCATTATTAAAATGTCCGTCATTTAATCGTTCAATAACTTTAAGATAATAGAATTTACCTGCCATAATTTTAGGGTCAGTCTGGCCAACTTTTAAGTTTGATTCCAATAAAGTAAGCTGCTGCTGTTTTTTATCGAGTTCAATTTGTTGTTTAGCTAAATTTTCGGCTTTTTTTTCTAAATCTTCCTCAGCTTTTTCAGGAGATGTTTCTTGTTTTAACAAAGTTTCATCTTTAATTATATCAATTTTTGCTTCTTCAATAATTTTTTCCTTTTCAGTTACTTTTTCCTGTTGTTCCTGAATACTTTTCTCATTTTCATTAACAGTTTCTTTTTTTTCTTCTACTTCTTGAGTTATTTGTTCTACAACAACTTTTTCCTGTTCAATACTTTCTTTCACTTCTGCTATTGTATTTTCTTTTGCGATGATTTCCTGAGTAATTTTTTCCTTCTCGACAGGGTCACTTATAATAGTTACGACTTCTTTTTTTTGTTCAAGTTCCTTTTCTTCTTTAATCAGTAATTCTTCTTTTGTTTTGATAATTTCTGTTTTATCAGCAAGTTCTTTTTCTTTTGTGATGATTTCTTTTCTTTCCTGATCGACAGTTTTAATTATAGTTTCAATAATTTTTTTCTCTTCCTTGACTTCTTTTTCCTGAACTTTAACAAGATCTTTTCTTTCTTTTATACTTTTATCATCAGTTTTTTTTGCTTCATCAATTGTTTTCTTTTCTGATAATTCAAAAACAATCGGTTTTTTTATTTTTCCGCTTTTTAATGGTATGATGATTTTACTTTTACCGGCCCATTCATAATATTTTTTTGATAAACCTGCATTTTCGGATGTTATATTCTGCATAACTATATCTTTATATTTGGTATTGAAAAAAACAGTGTCTTTTCTATAGACCGCATTGTATATCGTAATAAAAAATGCAAGCGTTTTTGCATCTTTGCTTGTGTATCCGTATTGAGCCGCAAGATATGAAGCAATAATTGTTCTTACATTTCGTATATGTTCAACTTTTGCATCAGCATCTATTGAAATAATATCAGCATTATATTTTCCGTTATCAATTTCATCGGAACAATGAATTACTGAGTATTTATTATGATATATTCCGGTATTTGTTTTTGATTTTTTTAAATTGTTGGATAAAATTCGTCCTATCCCCATAATTTCTAAAAAACTTTCAGTATATCTATAGGTGCCTGTATAGTTTTCAAATTCAATAATTTGCGTCTCAATCATCAATTCATCGTCAGCAACTTGAGAAAAAGCAAAAATTGGTAATAACATAACAATAATTTTGAATAGTTTATTCATTTGATATCCTTTTTTAATGTATTCTATACAATATACTATACTTTCAAGAAAAAAGAAGAAAAAAAATAATAAAAACAATATTTTTTAATATACAATGTATTTTTATGATTTATGTATTATAATTATAGATTAGACTATTGCGAAAATCAGGAGAGACCGATAGAAAAGTGTTTTTTTGCAATAAGTGATAGATTTATTTATATTCAAGGGGAATACTATGAAACAAATTGTGTCAATTTTATTTATTTTTCTTTTCATTGTATCAGGTTGTGAACCAACAGATTCCGGTTCGTCTAACACTACTGATACCGCAGATTCCGGTTATACATTAAGCAGTGACGGGAAAATAGCAACGGTATCTACTTCTGCCGGATTAAAAGAGATGCTTGCAAAAGATGGAGTTACTGAAATAACTCTTAAATCGGGAAATTATACTGAAGAATATGAAATAAATGATGCTAAAGAAGTAATAGGTTCATCAGAAACCAGTATCAATAAGATTTCTGTTAATAGTACAGGGGCAAAAATCAGTTCACCAAAAATAACATCGTTATTAGCCGGTAAAGGTATAGGGGATGGTGATTTAACATTAGAAAATGTAACCATTGAGGGGGATGCCGTTTTTCAGGGGGGCGGGTCGAATAGTATTAAAGTAAAAGGAAATTCCAAATTTGAAGGTAATGTTACCCTTGATAAAGAAGGTTTAAGTTTTAAACTTGAGTCTACAATACAAATAAAGAAATCCATTGTCGTTTCAAAACCGGCTAATTTATTACCTATTGATGAAAACTCCACTCCACCAAATATAGCTGCATCTATTGCAATTAATTATGACAGTACACAATTTACAAAGGTTACTCTGATGAATATAGGAACATCATCAAAACTCATTGTTGGTGAAGGTGTTACCGGTATGTCTCTCGGGACACAAGCTAAAGTAGCTACATTATATACACTTGCATCAGGGGTAGCGATAGATGCTGCTGTTGGTGCTGCTATTACACAAGCTAATGATACAGGTTCTATTGTTGGAGCCGGTGCAGATGCAATAGCACAAACGGTTACGAAAGTTGAAATGGTTCTGACTACGGAACTTACTGCAATCATTGCCCTTATGAAGTTAAATGCAGGACTCATAACCGGTGCAAATCCTGATAATATTACAGGAAATTTTACATTGGTATCAACAGTTACGGTTGATTCGTCTATACCGGCCTTAGATATAAAATGGACAAGTTCAAATCCGGAAATTATCGCTTTAAACGGTACACAGGCTACGGTAACACGACCTGCAGTTAATACAACAGTAACATTAACCGCTGAAATAACTGTTGGTGCAATTACAGTGTCAAAAGGGATTACGGTAATTGTATCAGGAGCATCTGTTGTTACTTATACAGTAACATTTAACTCAAATGAAGGCTCTACGGTTAATGCACAAATTGTTGTTTCCGGCGGTCTGGTTACAAAACCCGGTAATCCTGCTAAGGCTGGGTTTACATTTAACGGGTGGTATAAAGAAAGCACATATGTGACATCATGGGATTTTACAAAGGATACAGTGACATCAAATATAACCCTTTATGCAGGGTGGACTGATAATGCAGTAACACCTGTTACCTATACAGTGACATTTAAAGCTAATGATGGCTCTACAGATACTGTACAGGTTGTTAATGACGGCGAACTTGCAACAGAACCGACAGCACCTGTTAAAGCCGGGTATACATTTGGTGGCTGGTATAAAGAAACAGGTTTAACAACAGCGTGGGTTTTCTCAACTGAAAAAGTAACTGCAAATGTCGAATTGTATGCGAAATGGACTATTAACAATTACACAGTAACATTCAATTCAAACGGTGGCTCTACGGTTACATCAATGAATGCAGACTATAATACAAAAGTTTCCGCACCACCGGCAACACCGACACAAAGCGGTTACACATTCGCCGGCTGGTTTAAAGAAACAGATTTAACTACCAAATGGGATTTTTTAGTAGATACAGTGACTTCAAATATAACCCTTTATGCAGGGTGGACAGCAGATGGAGTTACAGGTACTATTACTGCCACGATTGTCATCGGGGCTGCTGATCCGGTGACATTACCGGGTGATATCAGTTTATCAACATTTGAAACATTTAATGTAGCTGTTTCTGAAACAACTTATACTGCGTATGAATGGTATATAGATGGAAAAAAACTACTCGATATTAATAGTGCACCCGTAACAGGACATACTATTTTTGTATCTCTTCAGCCATTGGGTTTAGAGCCGGGTATACATGAGTTGACCTGTGTGGTAACAAATTCAACTGAAGTAAAATCATCAGGAAGCGTTCGATTTAGTATAACAAACTAAGGGGGGATGACATGAAGTATACATACACCGTCCTTATAACAGGATTTCTTCTTTTCATTGCCGGTTGCAGTGGTTCATATAATCAAGCTATATCGCCTCAGACTGAAAGTGTTACACTAACAGTAAGAACTGAAGATACATCCGGTTTATTAAAAACCATACTTCCTCTGGCACCGGTTTCGATGACTTATACACTAACCGGTACGCCTTCGGGAGGAAATAACATAGTGCTTGGCACATTTACTACTCTTCCTGCAACTGTGCAGATAGCCCCCGGAACATGGGATCTAAATCTTGAAGCAAAAGATACTGTAACCGGTAAAATCGCATTTACTGATTCTAAAACTGCTCAGACGATTACGGTAAGCACAGGAATTGCATTTTCTCTGAAACCTGCCACTACAGGAATCGGTGATATGAAAATTACTCTTTCATGGGATGTCAGTAATACAGTAACACAGGCACTGGTAACGATCAATGATGTTAGTGCTGATTCGCAGCCGGTTATATCGGGGAATACAGTAACATACCAAAAGACAGGTCTCGTAAACGGCGGGTATCTTGTTTCATTCAGGCTTTTTAATGCTTCCGGTTCATTTCTTACATCGTTTACGGAACTCGTGCGTGTCGTACCGAATCTTGTGACAGAAAAAACTATTGCACTTACTGCATTAACCGATTTTAATAAGGCACCTCAAAATGTACCTGTTGGTTTAAACGTTTCGCTATCTCAATCTATGGATTCGAACTATGGGTCTGTGTATATAAGCTGGACAGATACGAATACAAATGAAACCGGACATTCTATAGATGTTTATTCTGATGGAGTATATGTAGAAACTGTTACTGTTCAGGCAGGACAGAACTATTGGTACTATAGTGCTTTACGAAATACTGTATTTACCTGCACAGTGAGTGCCGGTAACAGCCTCGGACAAACTGCCTATACAGCTGTGTCTTCGGCGATTACCATACCATTATTACACTTGATAAATTTTCTGGCTCCCGATGCTACCGGTGGTTCAATGTCAACTCAGTATGCGGAAGAGGGACAGTCAGTATTTCTATACTATAACTCATTTACGAGAACAGGGTACACTTTTTCCGGTTGGACTACAGTACCACAGGGAACTGTAGTTGAATACACAGATCAGCAGCAGATTACTATGGGTACTACTGATATGACCTTTAATGCTGTTTGGGAACCGCAGACGTATACTATAACATACAATGACGACGGGGCAACAACACAAGTAAATCCCGCGACGCAAACTATAACCTTTCCTGCTACTATAGGAACATTTCCCGAAGTACCTGTAAAGACCGGATTTGAATTTGGTGGCTGGTGGACAGGTTCCGGTGGAACGGGTAGTGAGCACTTTATTGACACTCCGGTGTATTCGGATATGATACTGTATGCAAAATGGATTTCGGTTGTGTATGTTTCGGAAAGCGGTAATGATACTAACAACGGAACTTCGGCTTCTCCTTATGCAACAGTTGAAAAGGCTTTTACTATGGTCGAAATCGGTGGAGAAGTTCGAATTGCCGGTGGTACCTATACAGTTGGTGCGGAACTTGTTCTTAAGAACGGTGTTACTGTACGCGGAGGATATGATAGTTTATGGAATTATATTCCGGCTGATTATTTAACTATACTTACCCGGAATGCTGCAGGTTCGTTGACGGGGATATCGGGCAGCAATCTGTATAGTACGATTACGATTGATTCTATCATACTTAATATTACCAGTTCGAGCGGTGATGCGGTTTATGGTGTTAATCTAACGAACTGCTCACCGGTAAATATAAAGAATTGTAAAATAACTGTATCAACAAACAATAGCAATGCGTATGGTATTTCTGCAAGTAATAGTTTCAGCGGTGTTATAGAAAATAATACAATAACAGTTGCTTCAAGTCCACGGTATGCATATGGTATTTACTTTACCAACGGATCCAGTATGTATGTACGGATACATAATAATATTATCATAGTTCCCAATGCCGGCAATTATGACAGCATAGGCGTTGCATGGTCAGGTGGAACAGGCTATACGCTGTATGTACGAAATAACCTGATTCGTTTCGGTACTGATAGCGCACCAAAAGGGTTTGCTGCAGGTATGGCATTTTACTCATCAGGAAATCCTACCGTTAATTTGTATTTTGATAATAATATAGCCTATTCCTCAAGTGCGACATCATCGGCACGATATGTTACAGGTAAAGGAGAAGGAGATTATCCTGCATTTGTCACAATTCAAAGTATGAAAAATAATATTATGTTTAATGTTGATGGCTACACGTATGATAAGCAGACACCGGGAAATACGTATACTGCAATTAATAACCTTGAAACAGGTATAACTCCAGCGGGAACTGCATCGGGGAATCAGATTTACAACCTTCTTTCTGAGTCGCAGTTTGTTAATGAATCTCTTGGTGATTTTCATTGGACTGCAACCCCTAATGTAACTTACATTGAAATGGGGCTTGACGGTTCTGACACCGGGCTCTACTGGGGTTTTGACTATGATATGGAAGGAAATCCGAGAACCGGTGATAGTATATCAGGGTGGTCTGTCGGTCCGTATGAGTCAGATTTTATGCCGTAACTAAGCTGATTTGCTATTTGCAATCACAGGTAAATACGGGTGTACGTTTTGAAGAAGGAGCTATTATGAAATTATTTAATGTATTATGTATAGTAGCAGGAGTTCTTTTTTTCTCCTGTACGCAGGTAGAAGATATCGGGAAAACCACTGTCAGACCTGAGTCAGTTACAATAGAACTTTCTGCATCAGTCTATAATGAGCTGTTACAACCGCAGCAAACAGTCATGCCGGGTACACCTGTTATAGCAGGTTACGAACTGCTTGGTTCTATCTCGGGAGAACAAATATCGCTTGGTTTGTTTACTACATTAACAGGTGCTACTGTGACATTGACTGCCGGTACATGGAATTTTACCCTTCGGGCAAAAGACGGTGCGGGAGCTGTTGTGCTTGAAGGAGTTCTATCTTCAATCGCAGTCAGCACATCTGATAAAACACTTTCATTTGTTTTAAAACCGCTTGTTTCGGGGGTCGGGTCAGTTAATGTTGAACTTGTTCTTCCTGCAGGTCATACTATTACCTCAGTTGATACCGTTTTTAATGAAGCTGTTGTAACACCGGCAGTTGCTGTATCCGCTGGAAAAATAACTTTTTCAAAAACAGGTATTGCGACCGGTTCATATCTTCTTGTTTTCAAACTTAAAGAAGCTACCGGTGCTGTATCAGCAACGGTTACTGAAATCATACGTATTTATCCAAACCTCACAAGTATTAAAAGCATGACACTTACAACTGCAGATTTTAATGCACCTCCGGGTGCTGCACCATCGTTACTCACGGTTACCGGCGGATCGGGAATTGATCCTGTTACTGTTCCGGCTGATTTTACCTGGGTGGATAACTCAAACAATGAAACAGGTTTTGAACTGTACTGGTCTCATAATACAGGCAGTGGAACGATAACAATACCAGCTGCAACAACAAGCTATACAATGCAGGCTGTTCGCGGTAAAACCTATACACTTAAAATTCGTGCGCTTAATTCGTTCGGGTCTTCCGGGTATTCCAATGAATTATCAGGTATCGGTGTGCCGTGGCTTATAACCTATAATTCCATGGGGGGGACTGCTGTTGCTGCGATGGATAGGCAAAATGGTCAGACCCTTACCGCACCCGATCCGGCACCGACTAAAGGTGATGATGTATTTCTCGGGTGGTACAGGGAAGAAAGTGGTACTACTGCCTGGATTTTCGGGGAAGAACCGGTTACCTCTTCAATGACCTTATATGCAAAGTGGGGTAGACTGATAGCAGGTTTTAATTTTGATACTTTAGATGATACAAAACCATCCGAAGGGGATCAGGCTATATCATTAGTAATGACCGATATTACCTATTCCGAAGGAAGTCCCGGTACAACTAAATCATTGGCATTTAATGGAATTACTTCAAAAATCCAAATAACAGGAGCAGATGGTTACACTGACAATGCCGCACCGTGGACTGTTGCAGCTTGGGTTAAGCCACAAATGGGATCCGGTTCATATACACTTACTGCAGGTAGTGTAGACTGGCATGGCATTAGAGTCTGGCGTGATGCAGGTAACATTCAACGACCGGGGGTTACTTGTAGTAATGGCGATATTACATCATTAACAGCTTCAATATCACCTGATATATGGACACATCTTGTGATGGCTAATGATGGAATAACTGTTAAGGTTTATCTAAATGGTCAATATCACTCGGATATGCCTTCAGGGGCAGAAGCTTTGGGTTTACCGATTTCATGGATTGGTGCAAGCTATGGTGGTACTTCTGATTTTTTTAAAGGTTTAATGGATCAGCTCTATTTTTATGACATAGCATTAGATCAAAGTGGTGTTACTAATCTTTATAATAAGGTTTTTTCCGGTGGTAGCGGAACCCAGATTGACCCTTTTATTGTTTCAACCGGTAAACAGTTAGATGCAGTACGATATTTTAGAGGTAAGTATTTTAGTCAGAGTGCCAATATCGATTTGACAGGAATCGGTGTGTATGATCAAACCAATGGTGTTTACTTGTGGTCTTCGATTGGTAAAACCGGTTCTGAATTTACCGGAGGTTATAATGGTAATAATTACTCTATAACAAATCTTTTAAATTCATATATTACTTCAGTTGATGTTGTTGGCGGTTTATTTGGTGTAATATCCGGTGCTGATTTACAAAATATTAATGTTACGGGTGAGTTATCTATTGCTGAAAGTGTTATTGCAACCGGAATGCTTGCGGGTATTGTCGAAGGCGATTCTATGATTAGTAATTGTCAGGCACATGGAACTATAAATAGTGGCATTGAAGATATTAATGTGATTATCGGGGGACTTGTCGGGAAAACTAATCATGCTACAATTTCCGACTCGCGATCAACGGTTGATATTGGTGGAAATGCCGGAATAGGTGGCGGGATTACCGGACATATGATATCAGGCTTGATTGAAAGATCTTTTTCAATCGGGACTGTTAATGTAATTGGAAATGCAGGTGGCCTTGTTGGTAAGATTGAACCAATGGTTGATACCGATAGTGTAATTATAACAAGAAGTTATTCAAAGGCATCAGCTAAAACGGGAGGGGTACAAGATTCAGCGAGTGGCGGGTTAGTCGGAAGAATTTATACAGAAGCAAGTGCAGCTATTAATATTAATAACAGCTATGCAAATGGAATAGTTGAATCTGGTTTTTACCCCGGTGGTCTTGTTGGAAGTGTTGGTTATGCTACCGGGACTCCAACGATAACAATTCAGAATTGTTATGCTGCAGGCCCGATAGGAGGCGTGGGTGTGCCCGGCGGTTTGATTTCAGTAGCAAGTGGAACTGAAACTACTCCTAATTGTTTTTATGACTCAGAAACTACAGGTGTAATTAGTGGAAATACTACAGCCGAGATGATAACCCAGTCAACATTTTTAACATGGACATTTGGTGCGGGTAATTGGACGATAATTGAAGGTAGCTCATATCCATATTTTGACTGGCAGGGGACGGTAAATATCCCGAAACCAAACTATCCTTTCTGGGGTGATACATGGAGTGCGTCTGTGACCGGTGGAGATGTTAATTATACAGCAGAACAATCGGTGACCCCATCAACGAAAGAGTTGTATTTACAATATAATAATAATGGTCTTGATCCAGGTGCAGGTGTACCTGTACAGACATGGACTTATACCGCAACGGCGAGTAAAGACGGAACACTCAGATTCACTTGGGAATATAGCGGTTCTCATGCGTCTGTGGATGCAAATGCAACGCTTAAATATTTTGTGAATGGTGTATATACTGATTTAGTACCACAAACCGTAACGAATGGAGAATTTAATTTTTTATCAACTGGAACGGTTATCATAAATGTTGAGATCAATGATTCGTATGGTTTTCAGGTTATTGGTTCGAATGGTGATACTAATAGTACTCTTTCTGGAACTGTGAATATTATTTCTGAATGATCTGATGATGAGCCAGGTCGAAGAGTAATTGTATAGGTGGCATTTTTTAATGTCACCTATTTCAATTAATAGTTTTACATTGTGATTGAGCCATGGATACGGAAGACATGTGCGGATGACACTGATTTTTGAGGATTAGCACGGATTTGGAGGATGTTAATTTGTCTCAAATCGTTCACAAATAAACTTTTTTGTTGACATGGATTATAAAAAATACTATCAATGATTAAATCATATTTTATTGTTCTCAAAAAACACAAAGAAAAAGTAAAAAAATATTTTAGGAAGCTTCATTTTATGAATAATTTATTTTTTTATTTAATTCTTAACATTACAATAACATCATTGGCTTCACTAATATTTATTTTTTTTATGATAAAGACTTTATTAATTAAAGAAAAAGAAGCGCCTCATTGGGTTTTTCTTGCTATTTGTTTTTTCTCATTATTCAGAATAACGAATTTTTATTTAATCATAATACCTGTTTTAAAAGAAAACGAATCTATTGGAATCTTGTTGTATCGCATACAAACAGCTACCTTCTTTTTTTTACCTTCGTTAATAGCACATATGTTTTATTCGTTGCTATATAAAAATGATAAGAAAAAACTATTAATTATTTTATTTTTGTATGTAATTTCATTGTGTTTTTACATTTCTGCATTGATTGGGTTTTATCCGACTGCAAGAGAACTTAAAATAGTTAACAATACAATTTATTTTATAAATAACACAACATCGTATATTTATAAATCAGTTATTATATTTTTTGTTTTTTCATATATTTTCTCTATCTATCTTATATTTAATTTTTCAAGAATCAAAATGACAGCGAAAGACAGGAAAATTATAAATATTATACAATGGGTTTATATTATAACATTTGGATATGGGTATATTATTCAGTTTTTTATTTCTTTAATGAGCCCGGCTTTTTTTTCATTAGCACCATATCTTCTTATCTTTTTATCAATTGTAATATATACTATATCTAAATATTATAACTTTTTAAAAATCTATAATACTCAACAATTTTTTAATTTAGTTAATGAGAATTTTACAGTTACTTTTATAATAACTGATGAAAAAGGAATGATAATTAAATCAAATTTAAATACTATTGATAATATAAATTATTACGGTAAAAGTATATATTCAATTTTCAATAATTCAGAGGTTGTTATTAAAACAATTTTAGAAGATGGAAAAATTGTAAAAAATCTGAATTTAATATCATTTAATCATGTAAATCAGATCGAGATATCATTTACGGTTGATATAAATCCTATAAGAGATAAATTTCAGGATATACTTGGACTTTTTTTAGTTCTAACAGATTGTAGAATTTCATTAAGTTCTTTTTCAAAAAGAGAGCAGGATATTATTAATTATTTAACACAAGGGCTTTCATATAAAGAGATTGCGTATGAATTAAATATTTCTTATAATACTGTTAATTCCCATGTAAAAAACATATATAAAAAAGCAAATGTTAATGATAGAAATGAATTGTTGGATTCAATAAACCACATAAAATGAAAGATTTCCGGAGAAATATGCGAGTAGCATTATTTAATCATCCATTTAATGATTTTTATAAATCACCGTCACGAATGAGTAGCGGGATACTTTCATATCTTGCACATATGATCGGAAATTATGAGTCTATCTGTTTTGATGTTGTAAAACATATTGTTACCCCTATTGATTTGCCTGATGAGTTATCATATATTGCACCGCACATATGTGATGATATAACTGATTATTCTTTTTTCAGGTCGTATTTCCGGTTTGGAGCGGTGCATAATTTTAATCATAAAGATTTTAAGGTTTTTTCTCCGGATGTGATTCTTATTACAACATTTGCGTTTTGTTACGCAGATGGCTTAAAAGATCAGATTGAATATCTGAGAAAGTTGTCGGGTGCAGTTATTATTATTGGCGGTTCAGGCGTTTCGTCTAATCCACAGTGGTATATTGAAAATGTGAGATCTGATTTTTGTGTTGTCGGGCCGGCGGAGATTGTCTTGCCGGAATTGATTGAGAGGATTAATCGTGGGGTTGGTACTGAGGATTTGGTGAATGTTTTTAGTAGCGCACATATGTGCAAGGTTGATTTAAATAAAAATTATAATTTTAAACCATACTATTCATTCAACAAAAGAAATAAAACTCTCCAACTTCAATTAACAAGAGGTTGTCCCAAAAAATGTCAGTATTGTTCTATCGGTTTAACTGCCGGTAATAAATTCAGAAAATCAAATCCTGATGACATTGAGAATGTTTTTAAACTGTTTCCAACAATAAAACGGGTAGATTTTGAAGATGATAATCTTAGTTGTGATTCAAAGTATTTTTTTAATGTTTTGGATATTGTAAGGAAATATTGCCCCGATGCACTTATTAGTTTTGAAAATGGTATTGATTTCACAACTTTAACTGATGATGTGCTTGAAAGGCTACAAAATTATACTATTTTGCAGTATAATATTTCCTTTACATCTGCTGAAAATAGTATTTTGGATACTCATCATCGCGGGTATACAGTTGACCAGTTTGAAGTGTCTATAAGAAAAATTATTAAAACTGGCAAGCCGGTTATTGTCTATTTCATTGCCGGTCTTCCAGGTGATACAGCGGGCAATATTTTTAATACTATTAAATATCTTTTTTCATTGGATGTTATTATTGGGATATCACCATTTTACGCAGTACCCGGCACAAAGGTCATTGAAAATATAAAGGAGAGTAATAAACCATTTATGACTTCAGCTATGTCTTTTAATGGATATGGCGTTATCAGTGAATTAGAGAAGATTACTTTTTTTATGCTGACACGATTTATTAATGCCATGAAGAAATCTAATAAAAATGAGTTTACTGTGCTTGGATTAAAGAAATCAATCGAAGAGAAAAAAATTATTGGTATTTTGAATGATGGTTCGACTTTTGAATATCAACTTGATAGTGGTTTAGTTAAACAATTTTTTGATGAAATTATTGGTGGTGTTTTGTATGAATAGTCTTGTTAGTGTTATTATTCCTGTATATAACAGAAGTGTTGAGTTAGTACGTGCTGTCAGGAGTGTCGTTTCACAATCATATACGAATTTAGAGATTTTAATCATTGACGATGGTTCTGATAAACCTGTACGGGATATTGTTAGTTGTTTTGATGATTCGCGCATTATTATCCTGGAGAATAAAAAAAATATGGGGGTTAGTTTCTCTCGCAATGTTGGTATTAATTATTCAAAGGGGGATTATATTGCATTATTGGATAGTGATGATGAGTGGTTTTCTGATAAGATTGCGCGGCAGCTAGATTATTTTATTTCTCATCCGGTTCGAATTGTGCATACCGAAGAAATCTGGGTCAGAAATGGCGTTCGAGTTAATCAAGGGAAGCGGCATAAAAAAGAGGCTGGTGATATTTTTATCAGATCGTTGGATTTATGTCTTATTTCTCCCTCTTCGGTTATAATGCATCGGTCAATTTTTGATGAATTCGGGTTTTTTCGTGAAGATTTGCCGGTTTGTGAGGATTATGATCTGTGGCTCCGTATTACAGCACAGGAAAAGGTTGGTTTTATTGAAGAGCCTTTGATTTATAAATATGGCGGGCATGATGATCAGTTGAGCCGGAAATTTCATTCAATGGATAAATATAGGGTTTTATCAATGATTGGTGTTTTGAAATCTTCTATTTTAAATGATGAGAAGAGGTCTGCACTTATTGCTACAATTCAGGGGAAATGTTCAATTTTAATAAATGGTGCTACAAAACGGGAAAAATTTGATGAGGTTGATTTTTATTTAGATTTATTGAATGAAGTTAATGGTTTTTCCGGTATTTGATAAGGTTTTTTTGAAAAATATTGAAATCTTATGGGGAGATAACAATTTTTTTGTATTTAATGGTATAGAGGTTGTTATGATTAAACTACATAGATTTCATATGAAGATTGATAAAGAATTGTTGAAGGAAATAGATAAAAGAGCAATGATGATGTGCACTTCGAGATCGAAGTACATTAATCATGTTTTAAGTGCAATGAAAGAGTTAACAAGTGAATTTGATCTTAATCCTGGAATTGGTGTTAAGACTGGGGATAGTTGTGACTTCGAGTATGACATTTATGTTGAACTGAGGTTGGAGTTGTATAATAAACTTAGATATTTTCAATTTAGATTTGGTACTTTTAGTATTGCAACAGTTCTTAGAAGGATTTTGAGGTTTTATTTAATGAGGTATAAGAGATCTGTTGGGAAAATTATTAAGATGGTTAGGGAGTTTAATAGGTTTATTGTTGGTACTTATTTTGATAATGGATCCCATATGTGCTATGGAAAACAAAGAACAGTTCGCAAAATCTATATTTGTCAAAATTACACCCTAAAAGTTATAGCCGGATTTCCATAGAAGTATAAATATAATAAATATGAAAGAAGTCCCGCAGAATACAATCCACGGGACATAAAAAACTATTTTCTAAAAAGTGGATCTACACCAATAGTACCATAAAGCCCTTGTAAATAATCGTCTGATTTAATTTTAGTTAATTCAGTTTCAACATTTTTTAATTTTTCATCAATTTTCTTATCTTTAATAATCGGAGCATTAATGGGGTTTGCAATAAATTGTTGAATATACAATATATGTTTCTCAAATAAAGCGATTTCATTTTCTTGCTTTTGAATTAAACGTTTTTTATACCAATCACTACTAATTACAGACTCTCTTGTAAATAAATTTCTAATCTCTTTATCTTCAATCACTTTCCCATTGTAATGACCGTATGCCATAATATGAAGTAATGCTTTTAACGGTGGTATCGCAGATTCAACACTACCGTCAGAGAAATACTCTAACGCAATCTTTTTTTGAGCTTCTACAATATTGTTTATTCCATCAGCAAAAGACTCCATATCCTGAAGCTCGGGTTTTAATATTTTTTCTGAGAAAACTGCTTGAGGTTCATCAAAAACTCTTCCCATATAGCGGTACAAAAATTGTTCAGTGATTCTATATCCAAGTCGTGAGCCTAAAATCTTTTGACCATTATAGTCAAAATCATTTACCTTTTCTAAACAACCTTCTTTAATAAGCTGGTATGGATCTCTTTCATTCGATGTCAATTTACACCATATTTCAGGAACTAACATACTAACATCATGATCAACCTGAAAATCAGGACCAATATGGCCGGCTGCAGATGAATATCCGTGATATCCTGTTAGAATGAATGATAGAAGAGCATTATTAAGATCTGTTGTTGCAACAAGCATGTTAAAAGGACCTTTTGTTAATGCACCTTCTGAACCGGCACCGGTAGTTGAAGGAGATTTACCTGTTAAACTTGCAACGAAATCCATAAATAACTCGGGTAATTCCTGGTAATGAATCGGATTAAAAACACATAGAGGTCTAAATCCGTTCTTTTTATCAGGCGGGTTGTTTCTTCTACCTGATAATACTGAGTTAACAGGATAAACAACCGGTTTTCCTAAAGGAATTTTTCTATATAATCGAGTACTGATATCAGCTAGCAAAGTATTAATTGGTTCAACAAAATCAGGTCTAACCTGTAAATATCGAACATTTTTGGTTGGTTCTCCATTAACAAGTCTTGGATTAGATGGCACAATAAAGAACTCATCATTTTTACCGTTTTTGTTGATATCCTTTATCATTTCTTTAACCGGAACAGTAAATTGATCAAAACTAACTGCATCTTCAATAAGATCCTTTGCAAAAGCTGTCTTGTATGGTTCAAAGTTTGAAACGAAAATATTTGTAGAAGATAGATCTGCTTCTGCTTGTTTATCAAAACCTCGAACAACACAATCATCAGGCCGTTGAAACAATCGATGTTCACAGTTTTTTAGAATTTTTACACTTTCGTTTTTCATATCTTTATGAATATATTCAAGCTGGTTTGCCGGAACAGTAATTGAAACTGAAATATCATCTTCAAGTTGAACCTTAGCAGCGCTCTTAAAATCCATTCTTAATTTATAAATGCACCAGGCACCTTTTTGATCAAACCCGATTCGTAAATAACTCGGTCTAACAGCTCTACCATCAAAATTAAGTTCATGCCCCGGTTTCCCGTTAACAATATCAACAGTAAAATGTGATCTCCAGTCATTACCCCATTCTGCAACATAAAATCGTTTAACAAGGAAAACAAGTGATTTGATATAGTTTGGAATAGATTCAAGCCATTTATTAAAATCGTTTGTATAATGTGAAGACGGTGTTAATAATTTAATAACAGAACCGAGCGATCTTTTTGGACTTAATATTGTTCTTGATGGCTCTGTTCTAACCGGTTGAGTAATCCATCGATCACTATAGTCTTTATTAATCATCGCTTCAACGGTATCAAGATCCTTTTGTAAATTATTAATATACAATCTTCCATAAATAATTGAATTATCAAGAGATTTTGAAATTTCTGATTTCCCGCCACCGGAAACAGTACATGGTTTATGGCAAAAAGTACCATCCGGGTTCGTTCCAATAAGTTTCCAGGCAGGTGCATTGGGATGTTTTTCCATATGAACCCGGTACCCGTTTGGAAGAATATAATGCTTGCCCGGTAATAACCTCAGGGACTGTGACTTTCCATTTGCAGACCAGGTAACAATTGTATTGTTTAAATCAAATCGAGCGTCTTCCGGAATATACATGATATTTGAATTAGTCTTATCTATACCGTAATTCATAGATTCATTAATATCCATAATAAAGCCATAATTTTTTTTAACAAAATCGAATTTTGCATCTTTTAAGTCTTCATTGAAAATATATTGTTTTCCCTCGTATATTTCACCAAGATTATATCGCGGGAATGCAAGAGTACCACCTGCATGTTCTTCTTCAACAAGACCGTAAATATTAGCAGAATAACTTAATTGTGTTTTTATTTCTTTTTTCCAATATCCAAAATAATTGTCAGCGATAATTGTGATAACTATACCCCGTTCATCTCTGCAACTGATTTTAAAAGGTTGACCATCATTATATAGTTCATTAGCATCTTTCCAGCACATACCGTCTTTTTTTTGTCTTTCAGTAGCCTTATCAAAAGGGGGTAACCCGATGTTTTTCTTTGTTAAACTAACAAGATGAGGAGCAAGGATCATACATCCGGTTGTACCTGACCATCTTTCATAATCGAGTGCCGAATCATTCTCAACAAGGAAAGGATCCCCCTCATTACCAAATATTGACTCTCCGAAATCTATAGAGCTTATACAACTACCCGGAACAAAACCTCGTATTTCCATTCTTTTTTCCGGTATAAAACCTTCAACTTCAGGACATAGAACAGGTTTATATAGAACAGAACATAAAGTTTTTGCTTTTTCACTCTGAGTACTTGTGAACGGAAGTTCAAGCATCCCTTCAGGAGGATTCATAGCATTGTAAAATAAATGCGCAAACGTTTCTTTGGGAACTTCTTTCTTATCAAATGGAACCGGTAACCCGCCTGCACATATGTGAAAAACACCTTTAGTTGTTCTTCTGTCATTCTTCGGGTTATGCAAAATCCCCTGTTTTATTCTGTAACTTGAAATCCATTCATTATAAAATTCATTTCTATCCGGTGGAAGGCTTAATTCTCTGGCTAAACCATACTGATCAAGAACTAAGGTGTTTTGTGCCAATTGTAATTTTTTCCCAATATCAGTATCTTTAAAATAATCATCAATGAAATCCTGAATTCTTTTATCTGCCGGGCATAAACTGCCGGAAAGAAGTCTTGTTTTTTCTTTGTAATCTTCAATTATATCTTCAAAAAGATCAATAAAATAACCGTTATCACCATTTGTTGAATTGCTTTTGCTACCAGGAGAGCTATCATTAGATGATATAAAGCCCGGTTGACCAAGCATCGCAAGTTTGAAGTTGATATATTTTATTACATCTTCCCGTTTTCGTAATGGCGTTAAATCTCCAAAATCCATGCCTATTTTCTTTTTTAAACTCATGATTGCCTCCATTTTTTTATTGTGCATAATGTGGTATTCGAAGTTGCTTCAAAATATTCTAAATAAAATATTTAATTAAAGATATATATGATTATTACTAATTTTAAAAGTATTATTTGAAAATATTAAGATTTAGATTTATAATATTAAAAATAAAACTGAAATAGTTCTTTTAAATCATGTATTGTAATTCTTTTTATTAAAAAAAAATAAGTTAGTGAGTTTTTATGCCAAAAATATTAATTATGTATCCAAACAAAATGTTTCTTGAATTTTCAAAAAATTACCTGAGTAGATTTGCGTACGAAGTAGTAACGGGAATTGATGGCGCATCATTATATAATACTGCGGCTAAAACAAATCCTGATTTAATATTGATAGGTAGAAATTTACCAGGGTTAGAATTAGCAAGTTTTTTATTTAAAAAAAAAGTTTCAAACACATTAAAAAACATACCGGTTTATCTTGTCGGAAATTTCTCTACAAAAGAAATACTTCAATTAAAAGAGTATAATATAGACGCTTATATTTCATCACCGATAAACCCTTCGGCTTTGGTAGAAAGAATAAACACAACCTTTAAAATTTCAAATTATTCAACAAGCAAATCAACCCCGATGCTTACTGATATACATGTAAAAGGTAAAATCTTTGTTTTGCAAATTGAAGCAAATCTTGAACCGGATAAAATCGATATTCTTAATTTCAAAATACGCTCATATTGTGCCGAAAAGAAAATCAAAGATCCCCGGTTTCTTTTTATCATACCATCAATGTATCCTGAAACGATCAATTGTGAAAACCTCGAAATACTTTTTCATTCAAGACAATACCCGGAGTTATCAGTAACTAACAGACAAATAAAAATTTTATCAAAAAACGCACACTTTCTTGAAACATTAAAAAAACATGAACAATTCAGCAGTTTTGAAATTATTCCTGATTATATATATGGTTTAGAGCGGTTGAATGTGGATTTTGATAATATGCAAACGATTCCGGTTAATTATCTGACAGCAGGAGCTAAATATATATTAGATTTATATGATAACGATGGGGGGCTGCGTGTCCCGGCTCGCACAATAATTACTGATAAAATGATTGAATATTTTAAATCTGTTGAATTACGACATTTAATTTATTATTCAAATAAAGATATTACCGAGCTTATGCAAAATACAGACGAAGATTTTGCCGTTAAAGATGAAATAACCATTGCAGATTCATTACTTAATCAGACTGATGAAATGGAAAATCATACTGTAGTTAATGAAAATATGGATGAAAAAATGAAGTTATTTTTCAACAAAATACGAGATTATAATTGTATGGTTATTACGGAAGTAAAAGAAGATGGTGATTTTATTCGTAATTCATTAGATGATTCATTAAAAGTATCAGTTGAAAGAAGCGGAGCTGATGTATTAATGCTTTTGGATCAGAAAAAATATATTTTAGTTATTGTCGATATTAATGTGAATAATCCTTCCGCGTATGAGATACTATCTTCTATCAGATCAAAAGCGAGCAGGCGAAAAATATCAGTAATTATTAATACAAAGTCAATAGATATGATTACTGTCAATAAATTTAAGAAATTAGGAACTGATTGTATACTGGTGTATCCATATTCGAAACAAAAATTATTACATAAAGTATTTGAATTTGTTACCCAGGATAGAGAAAATTGAGTATGTACGAAGAAATATTTCAAGTTCTCAACTTTGGGGTTATAATTATTTCACAAATTGATTTTTCTATTATTGAAATAAATAATTATGCAAAAGAAATATTATTAATCGAAAATGAAAAGAAAATAACTGGTGATGAACTTTTCAAATTATTTTCCGGTGATGGAACTGATGCTGATTTTTTCAGCATTACAAGAACTGGAGGAATAGAAAATTTTTTTAAGAAAACAGATGGCTCAACTTTCTATGGGGAATTGACATTCACCGATTTACCTGATCGTGATTGTTATATGATAACAATTCGAAATGCAGAAATGGATAGAATAATTATAGATAAATTAAAACAACTTGAAACAACTATTTATAATTTATCCGGTGTAGGTGAAATTATTTTTGAATCTGCAAAAATGAAAGAAGTGTATAATCTATGTATGTTGTATCATAAAGAGAAAAAAACAAATGTATTAATTGAAGGTGAAACAGGAACCGGTAAAGAAATAATTGCCAGCTTAATCCATTTTGGAAATGGCGACGGAGGTGTTTCTCCATTTATTCCATTAAACTGTGCGGCAATACCGGAAAATTTATTCGAAAGTGAATTATTCGGTTTTGTAAAAGGTGCGTTTACCGGAGCTGACACAGACAGACCGGGTAAAATCGAGTTATCAGGTTCCGGTTCACTTTTTCTTGATGAAATTGGTGAATTACCGCTTTATATGCAACCTAAATTATTACGGGTTTTGCAGGAACGGGAGTATTACAGGGTCGGTGGTAACATTCAATTAAAAACTGATGCACGATTTATTGCTGCAACAAACCGCGATTTAGAACAAAGTATACGTGATGGGGGCTTTAGAGCTGATTTATACTACAGACTAAACACCGGTTATATAAAAGTTCCTCCATTACGGGAAAGGCCCGAGGATATTCAGAGGCTTACCCGTTTATTTATTAATAAAACAATCATTGAAAGAAATCGAAAACCGATTAGAATATCCAATAATGCAATGGATTTATTGTCATCGTATAATTGGCCGGGTAATGTGCGGGAATTAAAGCATGTTATTGAGAAAATTGTCTTAATGTCAGATAAAGATATAATTGAACCTGAAGATATTGATTTTTATGATAATAAAAAAATGTATCTGACCCCCTCAGATGTTCTATCCGGTAGCGCACAGTTACCTGCTGAAGGTCTTGATCTGGAATTGATGAATCGACTTATAGTGAAAGAGGTTCTTAATAAATTTAATGGAAATAAAGGTAAAACTGCAGAATATCTTGGTTTGTCACGCAGCGCGTTAAGAAGCAGATTATAGAGTGTTTTGGAAGTTCCCCAAAGAAACAATTTAGTATTTATTTTTATGTTTATTACATTTTTGTATTTTTTGAAAAAAATATCCTTTCATAGTCATTATATTATCATATAAAAGATTTTTTTATTGGCATAAATTTTGCTAATTAATTTTTATGAGGTAGTAGAATGTTAACTAATAATTGTCAAAATAATGGTGAATGTTATTCAATTCTATATACAATTTCAAAAATCATAATGGATTATCCTGAAGTAGATGAAATGCTTGATATGGTACTTTATACACTCATGAGACAGAGTGATATTTTACGGGTGATGATTACTATTATTAATACGGAAAGTAATGAAATATTTATTGAAAAAGCAAATGGATTCTCTGATGGGCAGGTTGCAGGAATTCGCTATACACCTGGTGAAGGTATAATCGGGAATGTTATCGCTTCCGGGAAATCAGTTGTCATTGAAGATGTATCAAAAAATATTGATTTCTTAAATCGTACAAATTCAACGTTTTCAGAAGGTCAGTTGTCATTTTTATGTGTGCCAATAAATTATCACGGTCAGGTCGTTGGTGCATTAAGTGTTTTTTATAAATTCAAAAAAGAGGATTATTTACAAGGTGAGTTTAAATCTTTATCAGTAATCGCATTTATGATATCTGAAGTGATTCAGATAATAAAACTTGAAAGAGAAAAGGAACATGAGCTTGTTCATCAGCTTCGAGAGGAAAACAGCAGATTAAAAAATCAGATAGAAGATAAAAAGAGATTTCATCCCGAAAATATTATTGGCACTTCAAAAGCTATGAATGAAGCCTTTTCGCTCATTGAAAAAGTTGCCCGGACAAATACAACCGTTTTAATTCAAGGGGAATCGGGAGTCGGTAAGGAGTTAGTCGCACAGGCAATACATCACAGCAGTTTACGATCGCATAAACCTTTTATAAAAGTAAATTGTGCCGCATTACCGCCTGATTTAATAGAAAGTGAATTATTCGGGCATGTGAAAGGTGCGTTTACCGGTGCGATTGCACATCGAACCGGTCGATTTGAAGCGGCGGATGAGGGTACTATATTTCTTGATGAGATAACAGAAATACCTCTTAATATTCAGGTTAAATTACTCCGCGTCCTTCAGGAACGTGAAATTGAAAGAGTAGGGGATGGATTAACCAAAAAAATCAATGTACGAATAATTGCAGCAACAAATCGTGATATTCCCGAGCAGATTCGTAAGAATGAATTTCGTGAAGACTTATACTATAGATTAAATGTATTTCCATTAGTAATTCCACCGTTAAGAAACAGGAAGTCAGATATTTTATCTCTTGCAGACTTTTTTGTGGAAAAATATTCAAAAATGAATAATAAAGTTGTTCGCAGAATCTCAACTCCTGCAATCGATATGTTAACTTCATATCATTGGCCGGGAAATGTAAGAGAGCTTGAAAACTGCATTGAGAGGGCTGTTGTATTAAATGGTGACGGGGTAATTCATTCATATCATCTGCCTCCAACATTGCAAACCGGCGATGCATCTAATACCTCATATAAGGGAACACTGCAACAACGGGTTGAGCAAGTTGAAAAAGAAATGATTATCGATGCATTAAAAGATTCAAAAGGTAATATGAGTGAAGCAGCAAAACAGTTGGAAATAACAGAGCGAATGATAGGTTTACGAATGGATCGATACAAAATAAATTACAAAATCTTTAGAGGACAAAAAAATGATTAATATACAAAAATCAACACAGAAGGAAACCGGTAAAACTAATCAATTTATCGAAAACGGGATATCGTATAAAAAATCAGCAATTAATGGGTATTCTTCAGGTAAATTTAATAAAGAATTAACATACAGTACTATTTTAATGTCAATTGAGAATTATCTTGTAGGATTTCTTGAAAATACAGGTATAGTTCCTTTAAGCCATACATTTACCGAGTTGACCGGTGAATTACTCACTACCGGAATAATAACGGGTGAATTTGCTTCTGAAATAAAAAAGATAGATGAACATTTCAACTTATGTTCATTAGATCCTTTTCAAATGCCTGTAATAAACGATGATTTAATTCATTGGTTATTTACAATAGCAGATAATCTCGGGAAATTACATAAGTAGCATATTCCACCAGATTTTAATTGTTTCAAGTTGCTCACCAATTTCCTGATATTGACATCTGGTGAGCATTTGATTGAGGGTATTCTCCAATTCTATTTCAGTAAATGAATACCCTGATTCTTTCAGGAAATCAAATAAATCATTTTTTTTATCGTATTCATACAGTGATATTCGAAATGACGAATCTGTTTGAATTTTTGTTATAAAATCTTTTGCATTGTTCATTTGTTTCTCCTTTTATTTGCAACTTTGACTACTGCATTTGTTGCAATTACTTGTACAAGACGGATTTTCATAGATTTCACTTGTTGTGTATTCAGTTAGAATCATGTGTTCAAGCATATAAATGTTTTCTTTTAATGAATTTGAATGGGTTCGCAGGACAGATATTTTATGTTCATGAAGGATTTTTAATGCCATCGGTTTTATTGTTGGTGTAACAATCGCATTAAGACCTTCATTTAAAAGACTTTTTATTATACTGTCTGAATTATATTTGTCTATTAAAGTATCTTTTGGATATATAGTATAATTTCCTGTTATCGTATCAAAAAACATAAGAAATAGGGCAGATAATAGATCATTTGATAATCTGCTATCTAATTCATTGTTATCGATTAATGGTAAACAAACTTTCATAGTGTCCTCCGGTGTAATTATTTTTAGCCCTGAAAATCATTATCAGTCGTCATCAATTGCTTAAGTAATGCAAGTTGTTCCTCTGAAAAAGGGATACCTTTTTGTTTGGATATTTTTTCTATAGTCATTTTCCCTGAATGTTTACCAAGTGTAAATTGCCTTTGACTGCCAAACAGGGCCGGTGTAAAAGGCTCATATGTGTCTGTTGACTTTAATAAACCATCAATATGAATACCGGATTCATGAGTGAATGAATTACTTCCAACTACCGGTTTCCATGGTTGATTTTTAATTTTAGTTATTGACGATAGTAAATTTGAAAGTGATTTTAGTTTTCTCATAGTCACTGTTGTTGTTATATCTTCAATAATATAGAGTCCTGCTATAATTTCTTCAAGTGCAGTATTTCCTGATCTTTCACCCATACCATTAATTGTTGTGTTAACATACGTTGCCCCGGCTTTTACCGCTGCAAACGCATTTGCTGTAGCCATACCGAGATCATTATGGGCATGAATTTCAATTGGTAGAGAAAATAATTCAGTTATTTGTTGTATCTTTTCATACAATGAAAACGGATCTAAAAGCCCGACTGTATCGCAATATCGAAATTTGTACACACCAAGTTTTGATATGTAGTCTATAAAATCAAACAGATATGACGTTTCTGCACGACCTGAATCTTCCCCGCCAACGGACACTGCCATATCACAATCCTTAGCATACTGTACAGCATCACGTATCATCGAAAGAATTTTCCCGTGATTACCATTAAACTTTGCCTTTATGTGTATATCAGAAACCGGTATTGAAATATGAACGGTTTTAATTCCTGCTTTTTTAGACATAGCAATATCATGGATTAAAGCCCGATTCCATGACGTTATTTGAGCATTAAAACCTGCCTTGGCTATTTTCTGAACAGCGAGAAACTCATCGCCCCCCATTGATGGAATACCTGCTTCAATTTCGTTTACTCCTATAGCATCAAGATGATAGGCAATTTTGAATTTGTCATCTATAGAAAATGCAACCCCGGCAGCCTGTTCTCCATCGCGCAATGTTGTATCATTAATCAATATTGTTTTTTGCATACCGGTCTCCTTTATGATAGATTGGTTACTAATGACAGAAAATCAGAATGAAAGTGTAGCTTTCAATTCTGAATTTTTCCGTCATATCAAAAATTCTGAAAAATAACTATAACACATATGTGTCTGCCGTTTTGTTGTTTTCTACAGCATCCAGTATTTCATCAATTGCTTTTTCACTGTCAACATTTCCATACCAGACATTATCCGGTTGGACAATTAATATGGGGCCTTTGTCGCACATTTTCAGACACCCTGTGCTTGAAAATGCTACATTTAATCCTCTATCATCAATTTCTGTTTCAAGATATTGAAGAAGATTAATAGATCCTTTTTTGTGACAAACACCTTGAGGTGCACCTGTGACACGATAACTTGCACAGACAAAAATATGTTTTTCCGGTTTTTCCATAAAATGCTCCTTTTTTTTAATCATATAAATTTAGGCATTAATTCAATCAATGCTTTTAACCGCAACCACCACCGGTTCCAGAGCATAATGTTCCGCATCCGCTGAATTTCTTTTCCATTTTGCTTACATCTTTTCCATTGAAAATTGATGAAACTATTTCATTGATCAATGAATCAGTCTGCATTACATACAGTCCCTGCTCTTTAAGAACCTGTACGGGTTTTTCACCTGCACCATTAACTAAAATAACTGCACAGTCTGATAGTAATGCCGAGAGTTGTTTCCATCGTTCATCGCCAAGCCCTCTGTCAGGAGTAGTCCGCTTTTCAATCAATTCAATTTTTCCATTGTTCAGACCGTAGATAGCGCATTGTTCAACTTCTCCAAGATGCATGTTTATCAATAATCCTTCCCGTGATGCAACGGCGATGTAAGGTCTCTCTTCTGTCAGTTCAAAAATCTTCTTTTCTTTCACCGGAACTTCGACTTTAAAATCATGAATAGTTTCATTTTCTCCCAGTAATCCTGCTGCATCTGCACGGCAACGTGTACAATGGTGCATTATTTTTAAATACTTCCCGGCTTCAAGGGTCACATTTTTCACCTGTATTTTAGTAGGTTCTTTAAAATGACCGAATTTAGTATTTTCAACCGGAAAGTGCGGTATACAGTTCATAATATCAGCACCGAGAGCTGAAAACTCTTTTGCAATTTCAGGTATGTGACGTTCATTTACACCATCAATAACAATTGAGTTTATTTTCACAATTATTCCGCGAGATTTTAACTTGAGTGCAGATTTAATCTGTTCTTCAAGTAAAATTCCGGCAGCCTCAAGACCGCTATATACTTTTTTATCATACCGTATCCAGGAATAAATATCTGATGTAACAGCCGGGTTAATTCCATTTACAGTTATAGTAACATGGGATACTCCCAATTCTGCAAGTTCATCTATATACGGTTCAAGAGCCAGGCCGTTTGTTGCAAGACAGAGTATCATTTCAGGATATTTTTCTCTTACAAGACGTAATGTTGTCATCGTTTCAACCGGGTTTGCAAAAGGGTCTCCCGGACCGGCTATACCGACAACGCTGATATTTTTTTTGATGCTCAACAAATTATCTAAGTACGCCAATGCCTCTTCAGGTGTTAGTACACTACTGGTTACACCGGGTCTTGTTTCATTTGCACAGTCAAATTTACGGTTACAAAAATTGCATTGAACATTACATCGTGGGGCAACGGGTAAGTGTACTCTACCTGATGTATGTTTTTTGTCTTCATTAAAACAGGGATGGTTTTCAATAGTTACTTTCATTGTAGTCCTCCTTACATTGCCATATATCCGACTGGTGAGTCAGATTGTTTTTTCTCAATAATCGCGTTAATTATTCTATCTAAAAGCTCCTGAGTTCCCTGATATCCTAAAACTCTCACCCGTTGACCACCAATTCTGTCATGAATTGGAAATCCGACTCTTATGAGCGGGATGTTTAAATCGCGTGCAACTTTATATCCTTTACTATGTCCGATTAGAATATCAGCTTCTTTTTCCTGTGCGATTCTGCCAATATCCTCAAAATCTATGTTTTCAATAATAGATATATTAAGCGATTTATAATCCGGTATAACTTCATTGATTACTTTCTCAAGAAGACCTGTTTTCCTTCCCGTACCGATAACAACGGGAATCATACCAAGTTCTCGAATAAATGATGCTAATCCGAGAACAAGATCATCTTCTCCATAAAGAACTGCTTTTTTACCGAAAAGATATTTATGCCCGTCAACATAACTGTCAATTAATAAACCTCTTTCCTTTCTGTATTTTTCAGGTAATTTTGTATCAGTTATACTTTCTAACAAACTGAAAAAATAATCAGTATTTGTAATACCAACAGGAAATCCGATACCATATGATTTGACACCGAATTTTGATTCGAGTATTTCACCGGCACCTCCTTTTTCACTTAATATGTTACCAAACTCAATAGTTCCAATAGAGCGCCCCATTTTTTGTATATCTTCAATTTTAGTGCCACCCTCTGGCATTCTTTTATATTCACCCCAATATTCTCCATCGAGAGTATCTGAATAATCGGGCATAATGATTGATTCAATGTTGTAGCATTCTGATAACTCTTTAAACCATCGTATATCAGCAGGTGAAAATAAATTCATGATGAAGTTAATGGTTTTTGTTTTCTCGCCACCTTCTGCTATTGTTTCAATAAGGCTATTTATCGTTGCATAAAATCCATCCTGATGTGTTCCTTTATAACTCGGTGTTGAAACATGAACCAGTTTTGGTATTACCAGATCTTTTCTATCATTCACGTATGACCCGAGGTACATTGGTACATCATCACCAATTGTTTCAGAAAGACATGTTGTTGCAATTCCGATCACCGATGGTTTATATGCTTTAATAATATTATCCAATGCTATAGTAAGATTTTCCCTGCCGCCGAATATTGCCGTTTCCTCACCAAAATTGGTTGAGGCAATATCAATTGGTTCCCGGAAATGACCAATCATATATCTTCGAATATAGGTGGAACAACCTTGTGAACCATGCAGTAATGGTATGCAGTTTTCAATTCCTTTAAAAACAAAACTTGCACCTAAAGGAGAGCATAACTTACAGGCATTTACTGTTGGATCGTTTTTTTCTTTTGCTATCATACCGAACCTCCCCGTGTGAATTTCCATACCGGACTCATTACCGTACTATGAACTTCTCTGACAAAATTAAGCATTCCGACAAACCCGGCTAATGCTTCTTTTCTCTCGTGATTGTGGTCGCAAAATCCGAACCCCAGTTTATAGGCAATCGGTCTTTCTTTTACCCCGCCGATGAGTAAGTCTATTTCTTTTTCAATGGCATATTTTGATAATTCCGCAGGGTTTGAATCATCAAGTATAATCGCACCGTCTTCACAGACTTCGGAAAGATTTTTATAATCCTCTTCTGTTCCTGTTTGAGAACCGGCAATCAATGTTCTCATGCCGATTAGATTTAATGCTTTAATTAGTGAAAATGCTTTAAATGCACCTCCAACATAGATTGCAGCCTTCTTTCCAGAAAGATCTTTTCTATATTCCAGTATTTTGGGATAAATACGGTCAATTTCTTCAAAAACCATTGCTTTCGTTTTATCCATAATTTCAACTGAATTAAAATGTTCAGCAACATCATAAAGAGCTTTTGAAACATCCTCTATGCCGAAGTAGGAGACTTTTATATAGGGTATGCCATATTTTTCCTCCATCATTTTTGCCAGTGATGTCATTGAACCCGAGCATTGCACGACATTGAGTTTCGCTCCATGTGCTTTTCGTATATCACTAACCGTTGCATCCCCGGTAATTGTTGAAACGACTTCAACACCCATTTTTTTATAGTAATCCCTGATAATCCATGCTTCACCGGCTAAATTAAACTCACCGAGGATATTGATACTGTATGTGCCGATTGCGCTTGTATCTCCTGTCCCCACTAATTTAAAGAGTGCTTCACAAGCAGCTCTGTATCCGTCTTTTTTTGAGCCTTTAAACCCTTCGGAATGAACAGGGATTACCGGAATACCTTTTTCCTGTTCAACTCTTTTGCAAACACTGTCAACATCATCACCAATTATTCCAATGATACAGGTTGAATATACAAATGAGGCTGCCGGTTTGTGTTTATCTATTAAACTGATCAGAATATTGTATAGTTTCTTTTCACCGCCATATATAACATCATGTTCACCCAGATCTGTTGAAAAACTGGAACGGTATAATTCATTATCCGACGATAGTGATCCTCTGATATCCCATGTATAAGCAGCACATCCTATCGGACCGTGAACAATATGTAACGCATCAGTTACGGGATACAAAACAACTCTTGAACCACAAAATACACAAGCTCTCTGACTTACCGATCCTGCGATACTTTGTTTTCCGCATGCAATTTTAAAAGGCTCTTTTCCCTTTCTGACAATTTGTTTTTCTCTATCTTTCAGTATGCTGATTTCCATGATATACCTCCTCGTATGATAAACCGGTTCATTAACCGGACATTCTAATACAGACTGTCCGGTTAATACCCCGGGATATCAAGGATAGAGAATTTAATTCTCTATCCTTGATAGTGCCATTTACATAACCAGTTCAAATTTCTCTTCAGGAGCATCTTTATCCTGTTTATCAAGTAAACACGTTAAAATCTTTTCTAACAATCTCATAGCACCTTTATATCCCGCCATCGGGAAATATTGGTGACCGACTCTGTCAAGTATTGGAAAACCAAATCTGATTGAAGGGATATCTTCATCTCTTGCAATATATTTGGTATAGGTATTACCTATTATTAGATCAACACTCTCGTTCTTAATCCATTGATGAAGCGTAAATAAATCTGAAGGAACGGTATAATTAACTTTATAAGGAAGATTCTCAGTTAATTCTTTAATTCTTCTTTCAAATTTATTACCCGGTGTTCCTGTTACAATATGTACCGGTTTCATATCAATCGAGATAAGAAACTCAGTAAGGGCAACTAACTGATCAGGGTCACCTGCTAATGCAACTTTTTTTCCGTAAAAATACTGGTGCATATCAGTTATCATATCAACAAGCTGACCTCTTTCTTCCATTAAAGATTCCGGTACAGATTGCCCTGAATATTTTTTCAGCATTTCAACATATCGATCTGTTGCTGCTAATCCTATTGGAAGATCCAGTAATTCACAAGGCACTTTGTGTTTTGTATCAAGTAGTTTTGCACCAATTCCCGTTGCAAATCTGCCTAATGCAAGAGTAACTTTACTGTCACCTGATAATGCAATGTCTTCCGTTTTTGCTCCACCCTTTGGATACATTTTAAATTTTCCTGTCATAGGGCTGTTTAATACATTTGATGTATCCGGGTACATGATTACTTTTTTCCCAAATAACTCGGCAATTCTTTTTATTTCAGCCATGTCGGATGGTTCGACAAAACCCGGTATAACATTGATCTGGTCAAGTTTTTTTGCCGTTGTTGATACAGCGAGTAAATCAACCATTCCACGAACCATGTTTGCATAACCGGTTACATGAGAACCGACATAACTTGGTGTACTTGCATAGATAACTTTTTTTCCTGCCGGTACATACCCTTCATCTTTTGCTTTTTGAGCCATTTGAGTCAGGTCATCACCGATTGTTTCCGATAGACAGGTTGTGTGAACTGCAATAACATCCGGGTTATACACCGTGAAGATATTATTGATAGCTTCAACAAGGTTTGCCTGTCCTCCAAATACTGAGGAACCTTCTGTGAATGAACTTGTCGATGCCATAGCAGGTTCTTTAAAATGTCTTGTCAGTGTACTTCTATGATATGAACAGCATCCCTGTGACCCGTGACTATGGGGTAAACAGTTATGAATACCCAAAGCAGCATACATTGCACCGATAGGCTGGCATGTTTTTGCAGGGTTTATAGTCAGTGCCTTTCTTTCAATTGTTTCTTGTGGCGTGTGTCTTAATAACATGTTCTCCTCCTTTTAATCGCAAGCATAGGTAGCTGCAAGTTGTGTTTCTTTCTCCCACGGAGCCTTTACATACTTCCATACTTTGCTGTTTACCATTCTGTCGATTTCTTTATAGAAATTAACAGCGCCGACAAATCCGGCATAAGGACCGCTATAATCATAACTATGTAATTGTTTTACAGGAACACCTGATTTTTGAACTACATATTTTTCTTTAATACCGGCACAGAAAATATCCGGTTTATACTTTTCAATAAGTACTTCTGCTTCATGATGATTAAGATCATCAATAATCAGTGTGTTTTCATCCATTTCAGGCATCATTCCAATATAGTCATTCATTTCCATATTCTTATTGGCTTTCAATGAGTCTAATTCTGATGCTTTCTTTCGTTCTTTGAACTTTTCAGGATCAGCACTTACTTTAAGTTCTTCAATATTTCTTGAATCCGCATCAATTTTAACGGTTGGAAGAACCTTTCTTCCTTCGTAGTCATCTCTATGTGCAAATTCATATCCTGCAGAAATAGTTTTCATTCCCATTTCTTTAAATAGTTCCTGGTAATGATGTGCTCGTGATCCGCCGACAAATAACATTGCTGTTTTACCGGTAGTTCTTGTTGTTACATCTTTTTTTATTTCCTCAACAACTATCATTTCTTCTGCAATGACTTTTTCTATTTTGTCTTTAAGTTCTTTATCCCCAAAATACTCACCAATTTTTCGTAATGATTTTGCAGTATCATACGCTCCGATAAAGTTTACTTTAAACCATGGTAAACCGTATTTCTTCTCCATCATTTCAGCAAGATAGTTAATCGAACGGTGACACATAACAAGATTAAGATCCGCAGTATGAGCTCTGGTAAAATCATCATACGTTGAGTTACCGCTGAATGTTGATACAACGGTAATTCCGCATTTCTCAAATATTCTATCCAGTTCAAAAGCATCCCCGCCTATGTTATACTCACCAAGAAGGTTAATTTTATATTTTCCTTCTTTAACAGTGTCATTTAAGCCGACAACATCAGTAAAAACTTTGTTATTTGCTACATGATGACCTGCTGATTGACTGACCCCTCTATATCCTTCACAACTGAATCCGAAAATATTTACTTCAGGATGCAGAGATTCCATTTCACGGGCAACAGCATGTATATCATCCCCGATAAGACCGACAGGACATGTTGCAAATATACCGATTGCTTTGGGGTGAAATATTGAAATTGCTTCTTCAATCGCAGCTTTCAGTTTTTTCTCACCACCAAATATGATTTCATTCTCAGTCATATCTGTTGACATACTGTACGTCATAAAGTTCTCATCTTTATCTGTTGCCGGTTTTGTCTGGTTTCTTCGTGTCAGCCATGCATAAAATCCACAACCGATTGGTCCGTGAGTTATCTGCAGTATGTCTCGTGTCGGTCCTAAAACAACCCCTCTACATCCTGCATACGAACAACCACGCATTGTTAAAATACCGGGAATTGTTCTTACATTTGCCATTATTTCAGGTACTTCATCAGTTGCTTTATCAACACTGTTTATAATGATTTGCTTTGCTCTTTTCTTTGCTACTTTAGCAGGATATGAGCGTAGCAGTTCATCTTTTATCTCCTCAGGAGAAATTGTTGTATTCTGATTCATATGTTCCTCCCTTATTCTTCATCGAGAATATCATTTCCATTCTCGCCGGTTCTAACTCTAATAGCATCAAAAATTGGCAAAACAAATATTTTACCGTCTCCTGATTTCCCTGTTTTATTCGTTTTAATAATAGTTGTTACTACTTTTTTAACTAATGTATCAGGCACAATTACCGTTAATATTCTTTTTGGTATGAGTCTCTGGCTTTGTCCCAGTTGAGATATTGCCTCTTCATAACCATTTTCAGCACCTTTTAAAACCTTAAAATCAACCAAACCTGTTCCTCTTCCAAGACATTCTCTGGCGGTAATAGAGCTTATACCGGCATCAGAAAGAGCTTTTTTGGTCTGATTGATCATGTTCATTCTGATCACAGCCATTATCTCTTTCATAATTTTACCTCCTCCAAAGTTCCGTCTGATTTTTCTTTTATTCCTGAACTCACCGTGTAAGACTCTTCAACAGGTGAAATAAATATTTTACCATCTCCGAAAGAGCCTTTCTCTGATGTTTTAGCAACTTTAAGTATGGTTTTTACAACAAGATCTTTATCTTTATCTGCAACAACCATCAAAAGCATTTCCTTGGGTATCTCATCATAGACAATATCACCTATTTTAATACCTCTTTGTTTACCTCTACCTAGAACATTCATTTTTGTAACAGCAGGGAAGCCTGCTCCCATTAACGCTGCCAAAACATCATCAACTTTCTCCGGTCGTACAATAGATCTAATTAATAACATAGTGTATCCTCCTAATTTTTTTGAATTAATCCATAAATCCGTATTTCATTAACAAGTCTTCAAGTTCCTGTGTTTCAAGCGGCTTAGGGATAATAAACATTTTATTGTTTTCAATCTTTGTTGCCAATTGTCTGTATTCATCTGCCTGAGGATGTGTCGGTTCGTAATCAATTACCGTTTTTCTGTATATTTCAGCTTTTTGAACCATGTTATCCCGCGGTACAAAGTGAATCATCTGAGTTCCTAATTTGTCAGCGAGTGCCTGAATAAGATCTGCTTCTTTATCAACTTTTCTACTGTTACAAATTAATCCACCAAGTCGAACTCCACCGGCTTGAGCAAACTTAACGATACCTTTACAGATATTATTTGCTGCATACATCGCCATCATTTCACCTGATACAACGATATAAATTTCTTCTGCTTTTCCTTCTCGAATCGGCATTGCAAATCCACCGCAAACAACGTCACCTAATACATCATAAAAAACATAATCAAGAGCTTCTTTATCCGCATACGCACCAAGTTGCTCAAGCAGGTTAATCGATGTAATAATACCTCGTCCTGCGCAACCAACACCCGGTTCCGGACCGCCTGATTCAACACATATTGTGTTTTTGTAACCAAACTGTCTGATGTCTTCAAGATCCACATCTTCACCTTCAGCTCTTAATGTGTCAAGAACTGTATCCTGATGTAAACCTCCTAAAATAAGTCTCGTAGAGTCCGCTTTCGGGTCACAACCTACGATCATTACTTTTCTTCCCATTTCTGCTAAACCAGCTACAGTATTTTGAGTCGTTGTTGACTTACCTATACCGCCTTTTCCGTAAATAGCTATTTTTCTCATGTGTAACTCCTTTTATCTTCTAAAGTCTAACTTACAGTCTTAAAGCAATGAGTGTGCCAATGTTGAAGTAATCGTATAAGTTGTTTTATAGTATTGATTTATACTGGTTGATTGCTTTCCTGGGAATATGAAATTTGTTACATTTATGAAAAAAATAAGGTAGATATTACTTTTGTGCTGTTTTTACTGAAAGGTAATTTTTGTTGTTGTTATTTTGCAAGAGGCTTGAGCAAATAAAAAAGGTATACTATAAAAATCAGAAATGATATTTTTTTTAAGAAATATGGTATACTAATTTTGTTAGTGTGAAATTATTATAGGGGTTTATTGTAATGAAAAATTTAATAATTATTTTTTTATTTTCAACGATTGTATGTAATGCAGAAATTTTTTTATTAAAAGATGGTTTAATAAAAAAGGGTAAAATAATAAAAACATCAGAAGATATTATCGTAATTCTCAATGCGTCAGAAGAGTTCGTTATTGAAACCGAAAATATTGATTCAATTTACTTTAATGATTCGGTATATGAATCAATGGTACATGAAAAAGAAAAGAATCTACAATTGTCCGAAGAAGAATTAGCAAAAACAATGAAAGAAAATGAGATAAAAAAAGCTCTTTATTTAAAAAATAATTATTCAGAAATAAAAGTAGAGGATATTTTAAAGTCGATTATTGAAACGGAAAAAATAGTACTTGAAATGGAATATAGTTTTGATACTGCAAAAAATAAAATAGTAAATCTGATAAAAAATGACTATAAATCTAATTATGCTGCAATAAATGAACTTGTAAAAGATAAATTTGAACTATCCGAAGAGTTTGAAAATCGGAAAAAAAGTGATTTTGAGAAAATACAGGAAAATGAAATTACTGAAATAAATCAAGCTGTAAATACATATGATACGGAAAAAGAAAAAGCGACAGAGGATATAAAAAATAAATTAGAAAGATTATCAGAAATGACCGTAACGGTAAAAGATAATATAAAAGTTGTATTTGGGCAATATAACGAAAAAGAACAGTTTTTTCCTGTAAATATACTCTATGATTCATCGTTTGCAAAAATAAATGAAAATGCTTTTATTGAAATAATAAGCCAGACAAGTGCAGAGCGTAAAGAAAAGGGTTTAAAAATTGAGAAAATGATTCAATCAAATGGTTATTTAGCAGAAATTGATTTCATTTTTTCGTGTGGTGCTGCAGACAGGAAATGGAATATCATTTTAAAAACAATAAGAATCATTGATTTGTCAGACAATATGATTGTTATGGATAAAAAATCAGAAAGATACAAAAAAATGGAGAACTTACAGTCATTTGTTTTTGTAAAAGGCGGTACATTCAAGAATACAAAATCAAATTATTATAACACCCAGACTACGCTATCAGACTTTAACATAGGTATATATGAAGTAACGCAAAAAGAATGGTTTGATATAATGGGGAATAATCCGAGTAATTTCAAAGGAGATACCTTACCGGTTGAAACAGTCTCATGGTACGATTGTGTTGAATACTGCAATCAAAGAAGTAAAAAAGAAGGTTTAAAAAACTATTACACGATTGATAAAAATAAAAAAGACCCTAATAATAAAAATGAAGATGATGATTTAAAATGGACAATAACGATCAATGCAGGCAGTAACGGTTACAGGTTGCCGACCGAGGCAGAGTGGGAATATGCAGCAGGTGGCGGACAAAAGAGTTTGAGTTACGAATTGAGCGGAAGTGATATTGCAACTGAAGTTGCTGTATTTTATGAAAACAGCAATGATTCAACAAAACCTGTCGGCAGTAAAAAACCGAATGAACTCGGCTTGTATGACATGTCAGGTAATGTGTATGAATGGTGCTGGGATTGGTATGGTGAAGAAATCAGCAACGGTCGTGATCCGCTCGGTCCGATTCCGATGGCCGGTTTGTACCGGCTTCTTCGCGGTGGTAGCTGGCTCGACAGCAGCGGCATCGTGCAGGTCGGCGACCGGGGCCGCTACACCCCGGGCCGTGCGGGCCTCATCAACGGTTTCCGCGTTGCAAGGTCAAATTAGTTGAGCAGTCCGCCAGAGATATTGGGGTTAGCAAGTCAAACCTGGTTACCGAAATATGGAATTGGAGCGGTAGTGGAACGGACGCGTTATTTGAAAATAAGGGAGGGGTAAATGAAAAAATTACCGATTGGTATAAATACATTAAGTACCATACTTGAAAATGATATGATTTATATTGATAAAACAGAATTGATTAGCACATTGATTTCCACTCCGGGCAGGTATTTTTTGTCCCGCCCCCGTCGATTTGGTAAAAGTTTGTTTGTCGATACATTAAAAGAGATATTTGAAGGGAATAAAGAACTTTTCAAAGGTTTGTTTATCTACGATAAATGGAATTGGGATAAAAAGTATCCGGTGATAAAGGTTGATTTTGCCGGTGGGGTGATACAAAGTAGAGTTGAACTTGATGTCAAATTATTATACATAATAAAAAGTAATGCGATTCGCCTCGGTCTTACAATTGATTTAAGTAGTGATATATCCGGTATTTTTTCTGATTTGATAAAAGCAGCATTATTAAAATACAAATCAAAAGTGGTTGTACTCATCGATGAATACGACAAACCGCTTCTTGACAATATCGAAAAACCTGAAATGATAGCCGAGATCCGTGATGGTTTGAAAAACTTTTATTCGGTACTCAAAGAGCAGGATGCTAATCTTCAGTTTGTCTTTTTGACCGGCGTCAGTAAGTTCAGCAAAGTGAATATTTTCAGCGGTATCAATAATTTGAAAGATATAACTTTAAGTAAAGAATATGCAACTATTTGCGGTTATACACAAAATGATTTACGAACATCATTTGTGCAGCATCTTGCCGGTGTTGATTGGGATGAATTAAAAAAATGGTATAACGGGTATAATTTTCTCGGTGAAAGTGTTTATAATCCTTTTGACATACTGCTTTTTATCAGCGAAGATAAATCATACAGAAACTACTGGTTTGAAACAGGGACACCGACATTCCTCATTAAACTTTTTCAGAAAAACCAGTATTTTTTACCTGATCTTGATAATATCGTTGTCGGAGAGGAACTTTTGTCATCATTTGAAATCGACAGAATCGAACCGGTGACGCTTTTGTTTCAAACCGGTTATCTGACGATCAAAGAAACATTTATAGAAATGGGGGAAATCCTCTATAAATTGACATACCCGAATATTGAAGTAAAGCGGTCATTAAATAAATATTTTATTCATGGTTATGCACTTTTAACTCAGGAAAAACTCCAGTATGAACGAAGTACCTACGAAGCCCTGATGAAAGCTGATTTGCCGGCACTCGAAAAAACTATCAAACGGTTATTCGCTTCGATACCGTACAGAAATTTCACAAATAACAAACTCCTTGAGTCAGAAGGGTATTATGCCTCTGTTCTCTACGCGTTTTTTGCAGCGATAAACTGTGAGATTATCCCGGAGGATATAACAAACCACGGTCAGGCGGATATGACGGTGACTCTCGGTGAAAATATATATGTGATGGAAATAAAACTTGTTAAAACAGGCATCACATGTAATCCGGAAGTAAACGAAGCACTTGCGCAAATACAGGAACGGAAGTATTCTGAGAAATATATCGGGATAACCGGGAAATCGGTGTTTGAAGTCGGGATTGTATTCGGCGAGGAAGGACGGAATCTGCTGCAGTTCGGGTTTGTAAGATGTTAAATTAAATTAACGAGGCATTAACATTTGAGATTGTTATGACAAAAATGATTTCCTGGTTTGTAAGATATGTGTGGGAATGATGCTTGATCAGACCTTAGAAAAGAACCTTCGGTTCAATTGAAATATCACCGAAGGTTTTTGAGTTTTTTTCTATTACACTTTAAATTTTTTAATTAAATCATCAAGATTTTTAACCGTTTCTGCGTTTTGAACGCCTGCATTGGATATTATTCCGGCAGCGCTGTAGATTTCATTGATACCAATATTCATTTCAGACATACCATTTTTTGTATCTGCTGAAATCATATTTAAACTGTTGAGAGAACTTGTTATATTTTCAATTTTATCATCAATATCCGAAGATGCTGTTTGGACATCCTGTGTTATTTGAATAAGTGATGTTAATGCTTCAAGTATTTGAGTGCTTCCGGTTGATAACTCATGGGTTGATTGATTCATTTCATGCATACTGCCTGTTACTTCTTTTATACCTGAAACTATTTTGTTAAACATAGCACCGGTTCGACTTGTTGAATCTTCCGACGTTTTTATGTACTCACTTATTTGATTGAGTGAATGTGCAATATGTTTTGCCGATTCACTAGAAGATTCAGCTAACATTCTAATTTCATCAGCAACTACAGCAAACCCTTTACCGAATTCTCCGGCATGGGCAGCCTCAATTGCAGCGTTCATTGCAAGCAGATCTGTTTTTGAGGCAATTTCATCAATGACGTTGATCATATCAAGTATGCTGTTTGCCGATTCGGAAACTTTATTGATTACCTGAACAGTTTCCTCCATTTCACTTTCACCCATCGCCGCTGTTTTTTCAAGCTCACTTGCAAGGATTTTTTTCTCTTCGGTAACTTTTGCAATAGCCTGAATTGATGCTGTCATTTCTTCAATTGATGCTGAAGATTCGGTAATAGCTGCTGACTGTGATGATATTAAATCAACAAGGTTTGTAACAAATTTTTTTACATCAGCAGTGGATCTGAATGAAGAGTTGACTTCAGAGTCAAGGTGATCAATTTTTGATTTAAGGTTTTCTGTATTGACCCGCATTTCTTCAAGTGATGATAATGTTTCTTCTGTTGTTGCAGATAAATCTGAACTTATTTCGGATGTTTTTGCTGATTCTATTTTTACTTTTGAGATCATTTCAGAGAGTGATTTTATAAAACTGTTAAAGTAATTGGATAAAACACCTATTTCATCTTTTGAGTTTTCATTTGATCTGACAGTTAAATCACCTGATGATGCTTTGTTAAAATTTTCTATGTATTGTGCTAATGGTTTTAAAACAAATGAAACGGTTAATGTCATAATTAAACCGATTATTAAAATGATTCCGACTACAATTAATACTATTTTAATAACTCCGTTTTTTTGTATTTCTTTTGCTTTACTTAATGAACTGATTATTTGAAATGCACCATGGACTTCACCGACTTTCCAGCCTTCTTTTATGCCACCGACCGGATCGGGATCACCTGCGGGAGAGCCGTGACAAAGCAAACATTCTTTTGTTAATACAATTGGTCTGAAAAATCTGATCTGATTTTTTTCCTGTATGACTTTTTCTTTTATATCACCTCGTTCAAGTTGTAATAATACTTCTTTTTCAAGTTCTGTGGGTTCATTTTCACTGTTTCGAGGGGATATTTTAGGTACTCTGAATTCATAATTGGCTTCTTTTGCATTTACTCGTACGCTATTAATTGCAGTAAGAACCGGAACAGCTTCAACTAATCCTTCAGTGTTGCCTTCTTCAATGAGCTGGGAAAATTTTTTTATTACACCCATATCAATTTTTTTTGCCATTTCATTTCTTGTCGCTTCTGCGGTAAGTACAATGGCACGGCTTTTTTCAATAATACCGTCAACAGCTTGTTTTTCGATATCGTTTACATATACAAGTGCTATTATTATTCCGAGTAATAATAAACCAATAACTGATATCAGTATTATTTTAATTTTTAAACTCAAGTCTTTGAAATTCATTTTTTTCTCCGGTTTAAAATTGATATATAGAGCCTCTATAAATCATATTTATTAATCGGTATAAGTCAATAGTTGGTTAGCTAATTTGTTATATTATTTATAACTATGTAATCCCGAAAATATAAATGATACGCCAAAGTATGTGAATAGCATTGATAGAAAAGCAATTGAAATACAAAGTAGTCTGAGTTTTTTGTTGTTACAGTGTAATGTTAGAAGTGTCAACAGCCATGTGATAAGTGCCCAAATCTCTTTCGGATCCCATCCCCAGAAGTGTGACCAGCTCAAATTTGCCCAGGCAGAACCGGTTAGTAAACCGATAGTCATAAAAAAAGCTGATAGTTGCAACTCATTGGTAATTGTTTTACGTTCATTATTTTTATTGAAAATTTGAATAATTGATAGAATAAAAGCGAATAACAAAGATACATATCCAATAAAGTATGAAGGAACATGAATATAAAACCAGAAACTGTCAAGTATTGCCGGAAGTTCTCGTGGTTGTCTCAAACTTTCAGGAAAAAGAAAGGTTATTGTGATGAGTAGAACGCCGGGTATTTTTAATAGTAGTGAATCGCGTACTGATTTGTCAGAAAAACATATTTTAAGCAGGTATAAGGTTGCAAACATTACGACTGTTTCAAAAACATTTGAAAATGGGGCATGATGAGTCATAAAAGTTCTAATTAAGAGCCAGATTATTAATAAAAAAGTGGATGTAAATATCTGGTTTTTTGCAAAGCGGGATTGTGTGAATGTTACAATTAATAATAATAAAGCTGTTGTTAATAGAAGGTAATCAAAAAGTATCATCTGTTTGTTTCCTTTGGTTTTCCCCAAAATGACCAGTAGAGGACAATAAGAAATATGAGTGAAAAAATCATCGCTATTGTGTTTGCCGGTGTAATTGAAACGGTTAAGGTTACGGTATAATCTAATTTTTCATTTGATGTTGTGAATGTATAAGGACTTGTTGCATCATAGTGATATTGTATTGTTCCGTCATCTAAAATTTTTTCAGGATATATAATAATCGTATCAGTGTCGATTGTTGTTTGTAGATATCCATTATCTCCTGAGAGATATTCTTTACCATTTATTATGTATGTTATTGTTTGTATTGTTGCAGACCATTCTTTAAAATAGAGCTTGATTTTTCCCAATCGTACAGGTTTATTTATTGCAATTGTTCTTTCAATGGTATCCGGTAGCGTTAGTATTTGAACTGAATATTCATGTGATGCCTTTTTTCTGCGGGTTATCGTTTTTATTGCGAAATCTTTTAGTTTAATCTGAATAGTATCGGATACTATTGTGTTTTTGTCTTTTGAAATTATTATATCGTAGTTTTTAGCTGATAGCAACGCAAATAGAGCTGACCAGATCATCATGAGGAATGAGAGGTGAATTATATAATAACGGATTATCTGTACAGGTTTTTCTGCAAAGAATGGATATATAAGTATAGTGAAGGCAATAACAAACCATAAAGCAGCGTGTTCGATTGAATAAATCATTCTCAGTGTATCTGATTTATTTCCCGCTGATATGAATGTTATTGCTCCATAATATACGCATAATGCGATTACTGAAAAAATTGACATCCCGAATATTACTTTTCCGGTCGTTAATTTCATTGAACTACAAAGTTTACCAGTCTGTCCTGAACGACAATTTCTTTAATAATTGTTTTTCCTTCAAGCAATGGTTTCATTTTTTCAGAGTTTTTTGCTTCTTTTATCGCTTCTTCCTGAGAAGCTCCTTTCGGTAAATCAGCTTTGTCTCTAAGTTTGCCATTTATCTGGAATACAACGGTAACTACATCATCAATACATTTTGCAGGATCATAGATTGGCCATTTTGATTGTAATAACCCTGTTTTGACTCCTGATTTTTCCCATAATTCTTCCGTTATAAACGGAGCAAAAGGGTGCAGTAATTGAATGTATGTTTTTAATACATCAGTATTTAATGTTTCTTCTTTCGACAGGCTGTTAATCAATATCATTAATTGACTTATTGCCGTGTTAAATTCGAGATTATCGAGTTTTTCACCTGTAATTTTTATTGTTTTATGAAGAAGTTTTTCAGTTTCCTCAGGTAATTGAGCATTATCAGAGATGTTTTTATCAATTAATTTCCATGATTTTTCCAGGAATCTTCTAATACCAATGATGTTTTTTGTGCTCCATGGTTTGTCTGCATTCAAAGGTCCCATAAACATTTCGTACATTCTCAATGTATCAGCACCGTGTTCTTTTATTACATCGTCAGGGTTTATTACATTTCCTCGTGATTTTGACATTTTTTCGCCATTTTCACCGAGGATCATTCCCTGATTTCGTAGTGCAATAAATGGTTCTTTTTCAGATACAACGCCAATATCGAATAATACTTTGTGCCAGAATCGTGAATAGAGTAAGTGTAATACTGCGTGTTCTGCTCCACCGACATACAGGTCAACCGGTCCCCAGTAATCAAGTTTTTTTCTATCAGCAAAAGCGTTTTTATTTGCAGGATCTATGAATCGTAAGTAATACCAGCAACTTCCAGCCCATTGAGGCATTGTATTTGTTTCTCTTTTTCCTTTTCCGCCACAAACCGGGCATGTTGTGTTTACCCATTCTTCTATGTTTGCAAGCGGTGATTCGCCCGTTCCTGATGGTTTGTAACTATCAACATCGGGAAGTAGTAAAGGAAGATCTTTTTCGTCCATTGGAACAATTCCACATTTTTCACAATGAATTAAAGGTATTGGTTCTCCCCAGTATCGTTGTCTTGAAAAGACCCAGTCACGAAGTTTATAGTTAATTGATTTTTTTCCGATTTTATTTTCTTCAAGCCACTGAGTGATTTTTTGTTTAAAATCTTCTGTTTTCATACCGGAGAAGTTTCCTGAGTTTACGGCTATTCCTTCTTCAGTAAATGCTTCTTCAAGTTTTTGGGATGTTCCATCTTTTGATACTACTTGAATTATCGGAATATTAAATTTTGTGGCAAACTCAAAATCTCTTGCATCGTGACCTGGTACTGCCATGATAGCACCGGTTCCATAACTAATTAAAACATAATCGGATATCCAAATGGGAATTTTTGCTCCATTTACGGGATTTATTGCATATCCGCCTGTGAAAACACCAGTTTTCTCCTTACTTAGTTCGGTTCGATCAAGATCTGACTTGGATGAAGCTTCTTCAATATACTGTAGTACAGCTGCTTTGTGCTCAGCCGTAGTTATTGTATGTACAAGTGGATGTTCAGGTGCCATTACCATATAGGTTACGCCGAACAGAGTATCGGGCCTTGTAGTATAAATTTCAAGTTTTTCACCGGTTAAATCGATGGTGAACTCAACTTCCGCGCCTTCACTTTTTCCTATCCAGTTTCGTTGCATTAATTTTATTGAATCATTCCAGTCAAGGTCGTCAAGATCGTTTAATAATCGTTCTGCATAAGCAGTGATTTTTAACATCCATTGTCTGATTCGTTTTCGCTCTATCGGCGAGTCACATCGGTCACATTTTCCATCTTTTACTTCTTCATTTGCCAGTCCTGTTTTGCATTTCGGGCAAAAATTGATGGGCATATCAGATTCATAAGCTAAACCTTTTTTAAATAATTGAAGAAATATCCATTGTGTCCATTTATAATAATCACTATCACACGTTGCAATTTCTCTATCCCAATCGTAACAAAACCCAAATGTTTTTATTTGGGTTCTGAATGTATCTATATTTTTGTATGTTGTAATCGATGGGTGAGTCCCTGTTTGAATTGCATAATTTTCAGCAGGAAGGCCGAATGCATCAAATCCCATGGGATGTAAAACATTATATCCGCACATTTTTTTGTATCGTGAATATATATCAGTTGCTGTATAGCCTTCGGGGTGACCGACATGGAGACCTGAACCTGATGGATAGGGAAACATATCGAGTACATAAAGTCTTTTATCTACTGGAAATGATTCATCTTCTGTTACTTTAAATGTTTTATTCTCATCCCATTTTTTTACCCATTTTCTTTCAATAGATGTAAAGTCATAGTCACTCATTTTTATGCTCCAATAACGATATAATGAGTTGGTAGTATAGAATATATGGGATTAAAGGTCAATGAAATTTATTATTGAACTTATAGAACAGAGGCTGGTAGTTTCTCACTGGAAATAATTCCCCCGCCTACGACGATATCCTCATCATATATAACAAGATGCTGACCTGGCGCGTTTTCAGAGTTTGGGATTTTGTAGCTAATTATCAGGTCATTGTTTTCCTGGTGTATTGTTGCAGGATGACCTTGGCTTGAATTTCTGGGACGAACGGTGTACTCTTTTTTTGTTATTATTTCTTTGTAATTTTCATGAATTATTGAATTTTTTAATTTTACGTTTGAAATTTTAAGCTGATTAAAGTCACCTAAAATTATTTTATTTTCTGATGCAATAATTTCTGTGATAAAAAGTGGTGTATTGTAGTTTATACCAAGACCTCTTCTTTGCCCCACCGTATACAATTGATACCCATTATGTAAACCAATAATTGTATTATCTTTAAGGCAGAAGTATCCTTTTTTTAATTGTGAATCAATTTTTGATTTGATAAAGTTTATATATCCGGATTGAGCGAAGCAGAGTCCTTGACTATCAGGCCGTGTCGCAGGTGATAATTGATGGTCAGCTGCGATTTTTCTAATTTCAAATTTATGATAATTTCCTAGAGGAAACAATAACCTTTTCTTTATTTCCTGGTTAAGCCGGTAAAGCATGTATGATTGATCTTTTAATGGATCAATACCTTTCTGTATGAAATACATATTGTTTATTGTTTTTATTTTTGCGTAATGGCCTGTGGATATGTAATCAATTTTTTGATTATCAGCAATTTGTTTTAACATAGAGAATTTAAATATATCATTACATAAAGGGCAGGGGGAGCCCATAATTCCATCTTGAATTGATTTTATATAGTCTGAAATGATTCTTTGACTAAATATATCCTCAGCATTAATGAACATATGTTTTATTTTTAAATTATTTGCAGATAATTGTACGGATTTTATATTTTCATCAGCCCATTGATTGTTTATTATGAATGTAACTCCCGTTACATCGTAGCCTTGTTGCTTTAATAAAAAAGCTGAAGTACTTGAATCAACACCTCCGGAAAATCCAATGATTACACTTTTTATTGACAATTAAAACCTCTTTTAATATATTATGACTTGCTTGAAAGAGAATATGTTTATATCAATTAGAAGAATTAAGTCAAGAATATTATTAATTTCGATAATTTAAAAAATTAGTAGTCTGGTGGTGAATACTTTTGAATTATTTGACATAAAATGTTTGACTGATCATATATATATGTTGTTGAACGATGATTTTTTTGGGACATATGTCCCAAATGCGCTTTCTCCCAAATTCCATCATTATTGAGTGTTTGTTTTCTCTTTTTATCATCCCATATTTTTCGACAACGTTTTAAAACATCTTTTCTAATTTTCTTTTCCCCTAAATACCATTTTTCAAATTTATTATAATATTTTCTGATAATATATCTTAAAATTGAAGCCTTGCTTCGAATCTGAAAATGATCTTGAAGTTGAAATAATTTTCTTTTAAAATTAATATTTAATCGAATTTTTAAATTATGCAACATAACTAATTCATCTTCTTTAAAATCAGAAGGTTTTACTCTCTTTAGTGTAAAATCAACTTGTTCTAATAAAAACATAGATTTATGTAAAATAAAATCTATTATATCAGAAATTCGCATTCCATATTTAATTGAATATGAATTTAATTTTTCATATAGATCTGTATCAATAACAAAATGAAATTGTTGATTAATTGAAAGTTTTAACAAAGTAATCTCCTTATTTATTTCTTTATTTAATGATTTATTAATTCTCTATAGTTATTTATTCAAAAAAAGTAAAAATTATTGACAAAAAAATAAAAAAAATAATTAATTTTAATAAATTTTACTAATGATATAAGAGGCATAAAATGAAAGGTATCATAATAGCTGCTGGTTATGGAACGAGATTTCTACCTGCAACAAAAACTATTCCTAAAGAAATGTTTCCGTTAATTGATACTCCTGCTATAGATTTTATAATAGATGAATTTGAAAAGTCCGGTATAAAAGACATTTTAATTGTAACAAGTAGAAGAAAAAAATCTCTTGAAGATTATTTTGATAAAGAAATTGAATTAGAAACTGTATTTAATGCTGAAGAAAATATATCAAAATTAGAAAGTATTAAAACAAGAGATTTAAATATATTTTTTACACGCCAAATGGAAATGAAAGGTACCGGGCATGCTATTATGACCGCAAAAGCATTTGTAGCAGAAGAACCCTTTATTATTGCATATCCGGATGATTTGGTTTTTTCTGACATCCCGTTATCAAAACAATTAATTGACATTTATAATAAAACAGGTGGTTCTGTTCTTGCTGTTGAAGAAGTTTCAGGTGATGTCTCCAGATATGGAGTTATAAAATATTCAAAACAGAATGATCTATTAAAAGTAGAACAAATAATTGAAAAACCTGCAAAAGGCACCGAACCTAGTCAAATGATATCGGTCGGTCGATATCTATTCACACCTGAATTATTCAAACTACTGGAAAAAGATTATGCAAATCATTCAAAAGGTGAATTCTATCACATAAATGCAATAAATTCTATGGCCACAAAAGAACATCTGTTTGCATGTCAATATACTGGTAAAAGAATAGATGTCGGTGATAAATTGGGATATTTTGAAGGAATAATACGATACGCATTAATGCGGGATGACCTTAAAAGCGGTGCTGAGGAAATTCTAAAAAATATTTATAAAAATCTTTAAAAAAATCTGCAGTTTTTTCATGTTTCTTGCATTTAATATTAATATAAAAATATTAAGGAGTTGAAACATGGAAAAACAATTAAACCTCAGTTTACTTGAGGGCCGATTAACACGGGATCCTGAGCTAATGAAGACAAATAATGGGAAACCGGTATGCAAATTTGATCTGGCTGTAAACAGTTCTTTTAAATCAGGTGACGAATACAAAGAAAATGTTGATTTTTTCTCAATCAATGCATGGGAAAATCTTGCTGAAACTTGTGTGAAATATCTGAAAAAAGGAACAAAAGTCAGAGTTAGAGGGAAATTAAAACAGGATAACTGGACATCAAGTGATGGCAGAAAAATGAGTAAAGTCAAAATTGAAGCAAGTCATGTCGAATTCATCGGTGATGATACTAAAGAAAAAAAGCCACAAACTGAAACGATTCATTCAAAAATAACAACGCCATTTTAATCTTTAATAGTAATATAATCTGCAAAATAGTGGTAAATAATAATACCCTCACAATCAAAAAGGTATTTAAAACCAATAAGCAGATTTATATTACTTTTATATAATTTATCGCACTATTAAAAAAATCAGGAGCAATTACATGAATACTATATTAAAAAAACTATTAAAGAAAACTTTAAAAAAAATAAAAACAGAAACTCAATATCATATTGAAGAACTTGAAAGAAGAGTCCAACTGTCATGTGGAATACCGACATTTTTATTCTTTAAATAACTTTCATGTGTATTTTATAAGCAAAATCAGGAAAATCTGATTTTGCTTATAACTTTATATAAAAATAGTCTTTTCGTGTAAGCATAATTAAAAAAAGGATAAAAAATGATAATAAAAAAAAGTTTAGCACTAATAACAATGTTTTTTCTGTTTAGCTGTAATGTACCGGATAATAATGCTCCGGATTTACAATACGAACGGGAAAATACCCCAATTGATAAAATAGCATATACCTGTGCATCAGTTCGTCTTGAAGAAATGAAAATATCACAATCTGCCGAAAGTTGGACTGATGAAACAAAAATTTCAGAACAATTTTCATTATTTACTCCCGGTATACAAGGTATTTCATATTATGAATATAAAGTAAAAACAGGAAATAAAGATGCCGGATACATTGTCGTAAGCAAGACCGAAATGGATATTGAAATACCGGAAATATCAACTGAAGGAATTACTCTCACAGAGGAATTCAGGCAGAAAACAGGTAAAAATGATATAAAAATAATACGATATAACTGGACAGACAGTGCTTGTCTTGACATTCAGACAAATTCATTAATTGCTTTAAAAAATACGAATGGCATTATCGGTGTTACCAACACAAATAGTACTCAATTAAATACAATATATAATGAAATAAATTGGAAGTATGAAATTGAAGTTTTAAAAAATAAACAATTACCCCACCTAAACGGTGACGCATTAAGAAAATACTATGCACAATCAAATAAAAATTTATTAATTGAGCGATTAAACGGGTCTGTACCGGTAACAAAAATAGAAGATACCGTATACTTAAGAAATAATTTTTCTAATTCCTCACGAACTCCGGATTGGAGGCAAGTTGATATTGATGGAGGGGCTTTACATAACAGAGCAACAGGATGTGGAGCGGTTGCCTGGGCCATAACACTTGGATATTGGAGTGCATTCAAAGGGAAAACAAATCTATTTAATGGTCTGAATATAAAAGAACAATATCAATATTATTATTCATATAAAGCAAATTCACCAAAAATTCATAATGGAATAATGGCGTTACGAAATGATTTAGCATCATGGAATGCAATTGATATGGCAACAGGCACATGGCCGGTTAATATGCCCCGTGTTAGCAGATACATTAATCGTCAACAGTATGGTAATTCAGTACGACATACAAATGCCGGAGATTTTAATGGAATCTGGAATGAAATAAATGCTGATAGACCGGTTGTTATGCTAATCAATGCCGTTTCATTCATAGTTCCCGATCACTATGTTGTAGTTGAAGGTGTTTCTAAGAAATACTGGAGTAATACAAATGCAATTATAAGTCAGGGCTTTTTAGTTAATTATGGAAGTGGCGGGACTAGAAAATGGTTATATTCAATAAATTGGGATAATCCATTATCTGTGAAGAATCTTTATGATACGTTCTTCTTATCAATATATTAAAAATATACAGGGAGTACAAAGTGAAAAAAATATTAATTTTTTTATTGATATGCGTTACTTTTATTGGTTGCCCTGCATATACACCCCCTGTTGTAGAATGTGAAATTCTGGAAACTGAAGTAAAACCAGGTGATTTTGCAACATTATACAGTAAGAAATATTCAATATTCAATGATGACTGGAGTGGAAATGGTGTCGAATCAGCAATCGAACAGGTTGGAATCATTTGCAATGGTGCATACAAAGAAAATAATCAACTTTTTATAAACTATCTTCATATTCAGGATATGACAATAACAAAAATATCAGGAGATACAGCAACATTTGCAGTACCCTTCAATAGTGTAACAGGTGTTGTATACTTTAGATCAGGATATACAACAAATAAGTTAGCTATTCAATATCCCCAAGAACTTGATATGAGTGATGATTCTGTTAGTGTTGGCGATGAAGTAACAATAACAAGTGGAAAAGATTTCTTTGATAAAGACACATTCTCAAAGAAAAAATTGCAACAGTTATCTGATATTGGATATAATCTTGTATGGATAACCACGGGTGATAATAATAAATTACCTCTGGACAGAAAGAAGTTGATAATTGAAAAAATTACATCAAATTCAGTAACTTTTATAATACCTGAGGAAATGAAAACTGGAACAGTCAATATCATTAATGAAGGCGGATTTGAAAAGTCAAATTATACCGATGAGGCTTTAATTGTGTGTAAAGCAAATGAAAATGCATTTTATTCAACTAAAAAAGCGTTAGAAATAACGCGCTGATAAACTACAAAACGACATCCTCCCTAAAAATAGGGGGGATACATATAATGGAGTTACAAATGAAAAAAATACTGATAACGATGCTAATTACTTTATTTCTATCTTGTTCTATCACTGAAAATGTAAATCTGGATGAAAGTGAAATATCTAAAAAGAAAACTATATTACCGGCCGGATTTGCCACTCCGTGGGTTATAACCGAAATCGAGAAGAAAATGAATGAATTCGGCTATAAGTCACAGCGACTTGATGCATTAAACGAGTCATATTTGAAAACTTTTTATAGTTATATAATGCTTGAAATATACAAACGCACAATAGAATTTACAGTAATCAGGGAAGAAAAATATCCTGCTATTTCATCCAATTTAGACATAAAAAACATAGAAAAGGGTGATGTTTTACTTACGGTCAACCGCAATCCTTCTTTAATGGCACTTGATAATGAAGATACGGTACACCACGCCTTATTATGCACTGCTAAACCGGCATCAGAAAACGATCAGGTGTTTATCACGTCAGATATTGGAGATGATCAAAGCCTTCAGGTAAAAATGGTTTCTTTGGGATATATAAATTCGTCTGATGATACTGTAATAGTACTACGATTGTATAAAAATAATGTAGAAACAATCGAAAAAGCAATAGATTTTGCGATAAGACAAATCGGGAAACCTTACAATATAAATTTTACCAATAAATGGGATGTTCACTCATACTATTGTTCACAATTAGTGTGGCGTTCATATTATGAAGCCGGAATTGATATCGATAATAACAGCTTATCGTATAATGATTATGGTCTTGTTTTAGCAAGTGATATATACAGATCATCCGAATTATATATTGTGGATTATTCAAATTAAAAATACAGGATAAATATGAAAAAATTATATAACTATATCAAACTTTTTATAATCAATCTGACTGCGAAAACACTATCATATTTTGTGTCAGATTCAGTTGATAAAAGATTACTTACCATTCTCAATTTGAGAGCTGTTATTGGAAAGTGTAATTATAGAAAAATAGTAACTACTATTGTATTCTACAGAATATATCAGTTTTTATTAGCCCGAAATCTTACGTTACTCAAATATTTTCGATTCAATATCATCAATTATGCTACATTAGAAAAAGCACTACACTGTGCAAATGGTTTATTTATACCGTCTATTTCATTTTCCCTGAATACAGAACTTTTTTATTTTCTATCAAGTCGCGGTTTTAAAGTCACTTTTGTTTTTAATAATGCAAGCTACCTGGATGGATTTAATACATCAATACAACAATATCAGAAAATTCATGGCGAAGGTTCTTTTACCGGAAAAATTGTTTTACTTGATGAAACACCCGGAGCTTCAATTGATTCATTAAAAAAAGTAGTTGAAGCATTTCGCTCAAATGAAATTGTAATAAGCTATATTGATAATGTAAATACACAAAAAAACAGTACAAAACGGATGAATTATCAATTCCTTGGTATGGAAATGTCGGAATCATCAGGCCTTTTTGAAATAGTCCGAAGATTAGGAACTCCGGTTTTACCTGCTGTTGCAATCAATACATCATTTTGTAAAACGAATATTGTATTCCATGATGAATTTTTCTTTGTATATACATTGCCTGAGTGTTGTGCAATAGCAGAAATTTATAATTTTTTTACATCAATAATACGGCATTATCCTGAAAAATGGTTAAATTGGTATAGTATTAAAAAGAAATATCGTGATCAATTACAAAGTGAAAATCAAGTTGCTGATAGTATTGAATATAAAAGCAATGGAAGAAAATATACAATTAATATACCATCAGAAGTTATTATTGAGTCGCTATCATGAAAATAGATTCAAATTATATACCGGAATTGAGAAAAGATTTAAAGTATTATTCCGTTGAAAATAATTCAGTTATTATTTATTTAGCAGATTCAAAGAGAACATTAAAAGTAACTCAATCTGTTCTTTCAATTTTATTAGAAATTGATGGAAAGAAAACACTAGAAGAAATATATCAGACTAATTTCTATGGAATTAAGACATACAGTGATTTTGAGATACTATTTATTGAACTTTTTGATAAGACCCGCATGTTAGAAGAAGAAAAATCTGAAACTTCAGTAGCTCAATCGGCATTATGGTTAAGTTGTATATGCATTAATACAAAAATACTAATTTCAATATATAGTATTTTAAAAATCCTTCTGATAAAAAAAATTGTCGTTGCTATAATGATGCTTTTTGTATTGTTGAAAATAATTTTTTACTATAATTATCATTCATCGTTTGTATTTGTGTTTAGTTTTAGTATTTCAAAAATCGTTATTTTCTATCTCATTTTTTTATGTATATTAATTTTTCATGAAATTGGACATTTTTCTGTTTCCCGGCACTATGGCTTGCAGGGGGATGGTATTGGCATCGGTTTGTATTATCTGTTACCGGTTTTTTATACGGACATTTCAGAAATGTGGACAATTAATAAACAATATCGTCTTTATATTGATTGTGGAGGTATTTATTTCCAGGTAATAGCAAGTCTTGTTTTTCATTTTATATTGTTTTTTAATAATTCAACACTTCTTGTAACAGGAATATTGATGAATGATATTGGAATATTAATAAATATTATACCTATTGGTCGTTTAGATGGTTACTGGATACTAAAGGATGTAAAAAAAAGTTAGTAAAATTGTAGATACTACAAACATTGATTGACGATGAATAGAATTAATAATATCATCTTTTTACGGAAGCAAAAATCAAGTACCCTTGATTTTTGCAAGAGCCTCTACGGGTTTTTATTACGAGGTATAATTGTGAATCATCAAGTTTCTTTATTATTAATAACAGATTTAATTGCTGAAAAATCAGATTTATTATCATTAGTGCGTGAGAATTCTTTTTCAGGTATACAATTACATGAAATTGAATCAAATGAGAAATTACTGTCTTCTGACAATGTCTTATTTGTTTTTGAATATTCTGAGAATACTGAAGCTCACATTGTACATATTAAAAATCAGTTAAAGCAAAAGAAAATATGCAACCCATATTTTATTATTATATCAGATTGTGAAGTTACACTTCAGAAGTCAACAAGCGTTTCTGTATATTCAAAATTAGATTTTATACAAGGGATCCATGTTTTACTTCCTTTGATTGTTGAAAAAATAATTTATATTGCCCGAATTGATGATTATATCCAGAAGTCATTTAAAATTATTGTAAATAATGAAATAATTGCTCAGCAGAAGAGTGAAATAGAAATGTTATACAGTGAACTTGAGGTGTTAAGTAAAATAGATCACTTAACCGGAGTACTTAATCGGAGAGCTTTTTTTGATTCACTTGAGGGAGAGCGAAAAAGAGCATTACGGGATTTATGGAGAATTAGTAAATTTGCTAATTCTGAAGATGATGTAATAGAAGACGGCGTATCAACTCAATTCGAAATCTTCAATCATCTTGGTAATTTTTCCTGTATTATGCTTGATATTGATTTTTTTAAAAAAATTAATGATACCTATGGGCATTTAGTTGGCGACAGAGTTTTAAAAAGAATTGGAGAGTTGCTTAATAAAAATGGTATATTTAGAGATAATGATATAATCGGCAGGTTTGGCGGTGAGGAATTTGTTGTTATTTTGCCCCAAACAAATAGTGTCGATGCGTTAATTCCTGCTGAGCGATTAAGAAAAATAATTAAGAATGAAGTGTTCTACGATTTATCAGGAAATCAGTTTTCCATAACTATCAGTATGGGGATCTCAGAATTTTATATTGGTGATAATAAACCTGAAGACATTGTGGAAAGAGCGGATAAAGCTCTTTATACTGCCAAGGAAACTGGTCGTGACAAGATTGTTATTTATAAACCATCTTAATTTTTCATTGGGTTGTTAATTTTTTTACAAACTCATCAATTCTTTTATAATTCAGTTTATATAAACTGGGATTTGCGATAATTTCAACCTGAGTTTTACCGATCTCTTCGATAACTGATAAGTTGTTTTCTTTCAAAGTTGTACCCGTTTCTACAAGATCCACAATGAAATCAGATAATTGCAAAATTGGCGCCAACTCTACTGAACCGGTTAATTTAATTATCTCAATAGGGATGCCTTTATTAACAAAAAAATCTTTTGTAAATTTAATAAATTTTGTTGCTATTCGTATATCTTTAATAAAATTACCATCTTTTCCGGCATTGTCTAATAAAAATCGTTTGCTGTCATAACCGGCAATACAAATTCGGGTACTGCCAAATGGTAATGTGCCAAGTCTCATAAATTCAAAATCGCCCTCATAAATAACATCAGAACCGGATATTCCCATATGAGCAACGCCATAATTAACATAAACAGGAACATCACTGTTTTTCACAAATAAAAACCGGTAACCGTTTGGAGGGTCAATATAATCTAACTTTCTTGATTCTTCTTTTATCACAACACCTTTATTTGCAACAAATTCACTAATCTGATTTTGCAGTCTTCCTTTTGGTATCGCAATATTTATGTAATTATTATTATCCATTATCATCATCCATTAGTATTTAAGATTTATTTTTTTTCCTGATTTTACTGATTGAATCGCTTTTTGTATATCGCCGGTTACAGTATTATCATTAATTTCAATATCAATTGCATTAGAATTACAATCAAACCCTGCATTTAATAACTTTTCCAAAGGATACAGCCAGTAACTAAAACCTACAGCATTTCTTTCTAACCCTAAATGAGTAAATAATGTATCATAACGACCTCCGGAGACCAAAGGAGATTCGGCACCTTTGGCATAGAGATGAAAAATGATCCCGTTGTAATAATTAAGTTCTGATAATTCGGAAGGGTCAATTACAATTTTATTTCCATAACCGAGGTTATTTAGTTGGAGACAAAGTTTTTTAAGTGGTGCAACTGCTATTTGTGCTTTTTCAGACAGTGGCAAGGCACTAAACTCATCTAATGAACCTATAAAACTTGAAATTAAAATAATATCCTTTTCTAACTGTTTACTGATATTTAATTCTTTGACCCTGTCTTTTAACCCCTGAATATTTCTGACCCGTATACATGACAAGAGTTCTGTTACTGTATTGAGTGAAAAATCTTTAAATAACTCATTATACAAAGATATGTCACCTATATGAACAAGATAATCAGATAATTTGAGTTCATCGGCAGATTCTAATAATAAAACAAGGATTTCGATTTCTTCATAGGTGAATTTGGTAGATACAATTTCACATCCGATTTGAAAGTACTCTTCCGGGGAGTCTTTTGCCTGGCAACGAACAATCTGATCTGAATAATAATACTTTAAAGTTTCTTCAACATTATTACCCCGTGATGCTAATGATTTTGCTGCAAATAAAGTAATATCGTTTCGTAATAAAACAAGATCTCCATCCCTGTTTATAAATCGGACAGACCCTTTTTTTTGTTTTTCCGATAAAAAATGAGAATAAATATCAAAGTAGTCTATCATGGGAGTTTCAACAGGAAAATAATTCCATTTTTCAAAAAAGGATGTTAATTTTTTTTCAATGCTATTTCTGAATAATGCTTCTTCTTTGTATAATGGCTTACTACCCGGCGGGGTATGTAGAAAATGTGTTTGATGCTTCATTGCAGTTTCCTTAATGGATTTTTATAAAAAATAAGTTTATATGACTTCTTTAGTGATTTTACTTGGATTTAAAAAAGAAACAGTAGTTATGCTGGAATCTTGCCATAAATATTCAGAGTTGCAAATAAAATTCATCATGTATTCCTGATCATCAGGTAAGGACTTTTGCATAATAATCCAACTGACCAGTTCTTTAATTGATGATGAATTGATATAACTTAAACCGGTTATGTCAATATTAATTTTCTTAACATTACTACTTACAATTTGTTCGTGTAGTGATTTAAAAAAAGGCGAAAGAAATTCTCCGGGTGTTGAACTATCTATAGTACCTATTATTTTTAAAGTATCAGCACTAACAATGAACTCTGCACCAAGATAATTAGATTTTGATTCTGCTAATGACATAATCACCCTCACAAATAATCAGTTTTAATTTATAATAGTACATATTAAAAAAATATTCAATACATAGTTTAACTTAATTTAAAAAGTTTTGAAGAAAATGGCTTCATATTTTTCAGGGTAATTGAATCTGAATTATTTAATGACATTATTTCACCCGACCATATATTTGTTAATGATTTAATGTTTTTTAATACGAAACGATGTTTTTTTAAATTGATAGTCATATCTATTGACCGATTGCTGAAGTTAAATATGCCAAGAATACCATTTGTATTGTATATAATGCCCGGTATCTCACTTTCCATAAGGTCTAAAGGTAGCGTTTCTCCGGTATGGCAAAGATCAGATAATTGAATTATCTGAGGAACTTTTTTTAGTATATGTTCAGGTAAGGTAGTAAAGTCATCGCTAAACATAAGCATTCCGCCCGATAGAATAATTGCATTAATCTGGGTATCATGCTGTTCTTTATTGAGCTTTGTATTTGTTCTTAAAATCATACAGTCCGGATCATTAATCCACAAATTGCCATTCATGAAGCTTCGTACAGAAAAGTTACGAATAGAATTTTTAACACCGAGCATCGCACTTGTTTGCAGGAATAAACCGGCAATTTTTCTCCAGTAAGGCGCGGTATCAGGACCGACTCGCATACAATTTACTTTGCCTATTCCCGGGCTGATCGGCATACCGCATCCCTCGAGGATAGTATTTTTACCGGCCTCATCACGAATGATGTCCATCCCGAATTTTAAAACCTCAGCTTTGGATAATCTTTGGTTTAAGTGATTTCCCCCTCTCATACAGGCACCAAACATGAAGTCAAGTTTGAGATAGGTATACCCCCAGTCTTTTACCATTGTCCGGATTACCATTCGTATATATTCTTCAACTGATCTGTTGGTTATGTCAATGCTGTAATAAAATTTCCCCGGCCACATAGGATTATATCCGCAAATAATGGGTTTCCCATATTCAGTCCGTAACAGAAAATCGGGGTTTTCTTTGATGATTTTTGATGTTTTGTCAGCAATAAATGGCGCAAGCCAAATGCCCGGTTTAAAACCATTGGTTTTTATGTAATCAGCAAGAGATTTCATTTTTCCCTGAAACGGCGGGGTAAGATCAAGCCAGTCGCCAACTAATTTCTGGTACCCGTCATCTAACTGTATGTAATCAAGTTCTATCTTTTTTTCTTTAATACTATCGACATTACTCATTACTTTCTCGGGTGTTACTTTGTTAAAATAAATATACCATGACGACCACCCTTTTATATTGGGCTGAAGAATTTTTATGTTTTCTTTTTTTTGAATGTAATTAAAGTATTGATTTTGCAATTCCGTTGTTTCACCTTTTGCTAAAAGGATACCGTCAAGTTCTATAGATTCTCCGGGTAATAACATTTTTCGACCAAAATCATATACCACTTCAAAATGACTTTTTTTCTTTTCATTTTTGTTTAATAATAATTTAATATAGAGAAACTGATTGAAAGGGGATAGTTGACCGACTATAAATGATTCATCGGTATGTATGTTTGAAATTAGGCTGTACATTTCTGATGAAAACACACCGGGGATATTTGATGGTAAATTAGCCATGTTACTTGATGTTAATGAAACTAAACTTAACCATGGACGAAGCGGTTTTTCAGATAACCGGTAGCTTCGTGTTGTTGACCATGACTGATATCCATTTCGAAGAAATGAAATTGAGCCGGGTTTAAAATCACTTAAAAAGTAATCAATACCATTCTCAGCAGGAAAGAAAAGTCTTGTTAATCGAATCGTTGTTTTACTGATATTTTTTAACCGTAAGGATAGCGATGAACCGAAACCTGGTGAGTTATCCCATTTCCCTTTTAGTTCTACATAATTATTTACATAGTATAAATTTCCGCGACCACTAATAAATTGTTTGGTAAGAGGAATTTTTTTTCGAACAATGCCGAATTTTAACTCGATTTTCGGTAAAAGACCTAAATCATCCCATAAGATATCATGATTTTTGAAATTCGGATCCCATTTTTTATCAGTTTCATTTCCCATAAAAAATTTAATCCTCCGGACTTACGTAGATATCATCTAATCGATAAACACGGTCTGATAAATTGACCTCACCGCTATTTTCTGAAGAGATTGAAGTGATTTCAAAAAATTTGCGTAATGATGAATTATTATTCCATTTTATTTCAATATTCATCTGAAAACTTTTCTGGATGCCGTTGTTTGTTGCTTTTTCAGGTTTCGGCCAGAATGAAAAAGTGCCGTCCATTTTTGGCAGTAACTGAATAGGGTTCTCCCAGCGGTGGTTAAACATTGTAACCGGTATTTCGCTATTGCTCTGGTAGAGAAAAACGGTAGCATTACTAATCGGATTGAGTGTATCAGAGTCGATTATTCTTCCTACTATTGCCGGGAAAACAAAAATATGTTTATCCTGTGGGGTTGATGACTGTATTAACTGCTGTTCTTCAATTGAATCGTCGGTATGTCTTGGTGTTCTTGATATTACATCAACCGCTTCTTTTACCAGTGATAATATATCAATATCCGCCTGATTACTTTCTCTCTTATTATTTTCTGAATGTATTATACCACGAGAGGAAACAACATACATTGGTTTGGTTTTATTGAGTATATAGCATGCCATGTCAAGCCGGCATTGTTCACATTTACAAATGTCTTTTTTTTCATTCAGTATATCATTAAGAAATCTTTTTACTAAATCTTCAACTATGTTGTGAACATCCATGGTATTCTCCCTTAAATTTAAAGCCCCTATTGACAAATAATAAGTAATAAATTATATTTTGTCAATGATAAGTATCGCATTATATAATCCGGAAATTCCTCAAAATACAGGCAACATTGCCAGGCTTGCTGTTGGTCTTAATATACAACTTTACATCGTTGGTAAACCATCATTTTCTATGGATGATAAACATGTACGAAGAGCCGGTCTTGATTACTGGAAATTTTTACATTTACAACAATTTGAGTCGCTTGAAACATTTCTTGCCGCCACATCCGGTAGAAGAAAAATTCTTGCAACAACAAAAGGGGCCTGTCCCTATTATTCATTTCAATATCAGAAAGACGATATAATTATATTCGGTTCGGAAGGTTCCGGTTTACCAAAGGATTACATTACATCAAATCTTGATCTGTCAGTTACTATTCCCATGCCCGGTGAAGTTCGCTCTCTTAATCTTTCAAATAGTGCCGCAATTTTAGGATATGATGCTCTATTACGAACCGGGTATTTTGAAGGTTTTGATAAAAATATCAATTTTTTTACAGAATTGTAAAATCAATCACTATTTCTAAAACATAATAGTTTTTATTCTTATTATGGTCTACAATAGTATTAGGTGGTTTTGCGGGGGGCGAATAATGATATTAAATTTTACCGATGTTTATTATGATAAAGTGGAAGATGTGCCTTTGGCTGTTTTAATTGACGACATAAAAAAATGTTATTATTATCCTATTTCATATTCAATTGCGGAAGATTTGATTAGTGCTTCTCTTGGTGAGAATGATTTTGATTTGCCTCTTAAAGATATTATAAGGGATTTAGTAACCTATTCCAATGCTCAGGTTTTGTCTTTATCATTAATTGATGGTACTGACGGGAAATGTTCGGGACGTTTTCTTGTAAGGTATCATGATCAGGTTAAGGAATATACCATGGTACCTGATCAGTTAATTTTATTTTCAATTTTATTTGAGATACCAATTTTTGTTGAAAAACCGTCACTTGTCGGTTTAATGTCTGCCGATTCATATTATGCACAGTCTATTTTTGATTGTAATACTCTTAATTAATTAGATTTTTTCAGATCGATTCGTGCTTGAATCTTCTTTCTGAACTCTTCTTTATCGATTGGTTTTGATATGTAGTCATTGCCACCCATTTGTATGAATCTGTCTTTATCACAACTTAAGGCGTGAGCGGTAAATATAATAACATGGATATTTTTAAGTTTTGCATCCAATGTGATAATCTTCAATAATTCTTCTCCACTCATAACAGGCATTTGCATATCAAGTAATAATAAATCATAATCAGTTTTTTGTAGTTGCTCAAGGGCGTCCTGACCGTTATTTGCAAAATCACATTCAACTTCGAGGTGTTTTAAAAGCAGTTCAACTAATTTTTGATTAATGATGTTATCATCAACTACTAATATTTTAAATGATGAGTTATTTTTTATTCTAACACGAGGGGTTTTATGTATGTTTGGCATTTCATGGGGGGGATTTGTTGCATTTATTACAGGAGGATTGTTGATTTTTCGATTTCCTTTATTAATTGGTATTGAGATAGTGAATTTTGAGCCGGTATTAGGGATGGTTGAAACGGTAATTTGCCCTTTCATAAGCTCTATAAGCTTTTTTGTAATTGTTAAACCAAGTCCGGTTCCTCCAAACTCTCTGGTAATTGATGAATTTGCCTGATAAAACGGGAGGAAAATATCAGATAGTTTATCCTGATCAATTCCGATGCCGGTATCTTCAATTGTGATGCTAAGTAAATCATTTTTAATAGAGCAGAAAAAACTCACACCGCCGGCTGTTGTAAATTTAAAAGCATTGCTAAGCAGGTTGTTTATTATCTGGTATAATCTGAAATCATCAATTATTATACAACCAGTAATGCTTTCGTCTATAAATAGGTTGAAATAAAGTTTTTTCTCATCAGCAATATATTGAAATTGTTTTTGAAATGTAATCATAAATATTCGAATGTCACATGATTTTTCTGTAATAGTTAATCGACCGGATTCAATTTTGGAAAGGTCAAGAATTCCGTTTATTATGTGAAGAAGGTTATTTCCTGAGGTATTAATGATTTTTAGTATATCTTTTTTCTCTTTATTTTTTTCTTCCTCAATGAGTACTTGAGTAAAACCAATAATTGAGTTTAAAGGAGTTCTAATTTCATGACTCATATTCGCAATAAATTCACTTTTTATTCTGTTACCGGCCTCGGCAGCTTCTTTTGCCCAGATTAAATCAATTTCTGCTTGTTTCGCATCTGTTATATCTCTTTCTACGCAGACAAACGCTCCTTTTTCATCATTGGTTTGATTGTATAATGGTGTGACTTTTATTTCACTGATGAAAAAAGACTGGTCTTTTTTCTTACCGCTTACAGTGCCTGTCCAGATTCCATTGTGTGAAACCTGACTCATTATTTCAGATTGCAATCTGAGTGGATTTTCTGTTGGTAAAAGGTCAAAAAGTGATTTTGAGAGAATCTCTTGTAAATTATACCCATAATGCGATAGAGTTGCATTATTTGCATATTTAATTTTGAAATTAAAGTCAAATGCGATAACGCCATCGTAAATATTATCAGCAACCTGGGTTATGAAAATATCCTTCTGTCTGAAATTAATTTCATCGGTTACATCTTCAATAATCAGAATAATTGAATCTTCATTAATCGCACTCATTTTAGCATTATAATATTTTATGCTTCCCCGGTTTTCTCCTTTATAACTGAATGTTACGGGAAAGTCATGTTGTGTTGTTTTTTTAATAAATGAATAGATTACTGATGATGTTTCATTGGTAAAAAGTTCTGAAACTTTTTTACCGATAACAGATTCCGGTAAAGTCCGTTCGTTTTTATAGGGTTTGTAGCCGGTACAAGTACCGGCTTTATCCAGATATAAAATACTATCGGGTATAAGTGATAGTATTGCCCGGTTAGTAAGTTTTTGTTGTATGAGTTGTTTATTTGTATAGTAATGCGAAAAGTAAAACTGTAACGTATTTGAAATGGATGTAAGTATTGATTGTAATTCATCAGAAAGTGTTGTTAATTGAGTATATTCTAAAAGAATAGAGCATTTGAACCCATTATTAATAGTGAATGGAATACTAATCAACGTTTCAATCATATCATTTTTTAGTATTTTATTAATCATCATATTCTGTGAAGCAGTTGTATATTCATTACTGTTTTCTGTATCAATCTGAGATATAAAACTTTGATAATCCATTGTGCAATTATGATTGTGATCCGCTGATGACTGTATGTAATCAATGGTTTTATTAGTATTATAAACAAGAACTGTTACTTTGCAGGATCCTGTTATAATACGTATTAAATCTAAAGCAACTGATTCACGATTTTTTGAAGTTCCTTCCTGACTGAATAATACATTTGAAAATTCAAGAAATTGTGTCTGAAAATTCATGCTGAATCCTTTATCATAGTATAGTTCAATATGAGAATAAGTGCAAATTTAAAAAATTATAAAAAGTATTTGACATTCAATGAAACTTAACTTATACTTAATTTACTTAAATATAAGTTAATTAAGAGGTTTGATGAAATATACATTTGGTGATAAACTCAGAGCAGTTAGAGAAAAGAAAAAAATGACAATGAAAGATGTTGCAGAGAAAGCGGGTGTAAGTGAAAGTCTTATATCCCAAATAGAAACAAATAAAGTGTCACCGGCTATTGAAACCCTTTTGACAATTAGTGAAATATTGGATATAGATCTTGAATACTTATTTAGCGATTTGAAAAAGACACGCAAAGTTAATCTTGTGCGGTTTGATATGAGAAATAAAATTATTTTACAGAATGTGACATATGAGCAACTTGTAAAAACTGTTGAAGAAAAAAATGAACATGGTATAGAAGCATATTATATGACTATAGAAAAAGGCGGAAAAAGCGGATCTGACGAATATGGTCATAAAGGAAAGGAACTCGGGGTTATCATATCAGGAAGTGGTGATTTCACTATCGGGGGGCAGACAATGCACTTGAACGAAGGTGATAGTATTTCTTTTGATTCTGATGTGCCTCATTCACTTGTTAACAGTGGAAATAAAGATCTGAAGGCGTTTTGGGTAATAACCCCGCCAAAGACTTTTATGAATACAATTTAAAAAGGAGCACTACTATGGGCAAAACAATTGCAGAAAAGATTTTTGATGCTCATCAGGTCGATAAGCCGTTTGAAGATACGACTATTGTTAAACTTGATGCTGTATTCTGTCATGAAATAACAACTCCTATTGCTATAACAGATCTTATGGCAAGGGGAATGGACAGGGTTTTTGATCCGTCAAAAATTAAAGCGGTAATCGATCATGTTACACCGGCTAAAGATTCTAAAACAGCTGAACAGGGTAAAATCCTTAGAGACTGGTCACGAAGACATGGTATAAAAGATTTTTTTGACATTGGTAATAATGGTGTGTGTCATGCAATATTTCCGGAAAAAGGTTTTGTCCGACCGGGGTATACCATAATAATGGGTGACTCTCATACATGTACTCATGGTGCATTTGGTGCATTTGCCGCAGGTGTCGGTACTACAGATCTTGAAGTTGGTATATTAAAAGGTGTATGTTCATTCAAGGCTCCTAAGACCATTAAGTTTGAGTTAACAGGAGAGTTACAAGAAGGTGTATATGCTAAAGATGCCATTCTATTTATAATCGGGCAGATTGGTGTAAATGGAGCAACGAATTGCGTAATGGAATTTACCGGTACTATCGTTGATGATATGTCAATGGAATCAAGAATGACATTATGTAATATGGCAATTGAAGCCGGCGGAACCTCAGGTGTTTGTTACCCTGATATGACAACTGTTGAATATTTGTGGCCATACATAAAAAATGATTTTGCTTCAAAAGATGCAGCATTAAAAGAATACAGCAAATGGGTTTCAGATTCTGATGCAAAGTATGACCGGGTTTTCAAATATGATTTATCAAAACTTGAGCCTATGGTAACATTCGGATATAAACCGGATCAGGTAAAAACAGTTCGTGAATTAACCGGAGAAAAAGTTGATCAGATATATATCGGTTCATGCACAAATGGTAGAATAGAAGATTTGAGAATTGCAGCAGCCGTTTTAAAAGGTAAGAAAATTGCACATAGTGTTCGAGGTGTTCTATCACCTGCTACACCTGAAATCTATAAAATAGCATTAAAAGAAGGTTTAATCGATATTTTTATGGATGCCGGTTATTGTGTAACGAATCCAACTTGCGGTGCCTGTCTTGGAATGAGTAATGGTGTTCTTGCAGAAGGTGAGGTTTGTGCTTCAACGACAAACAGAAATTTTAACGGTAGAATGGGTAAGGGCGGTATGGTTCACTTAATGAGCCCCGCAACAGCAGCAGCAACTTCATTGACTGGAACAATAACAAACTCATCACTTTTTAAAGGAGGAAAATAATATGAAATCATTTAGCGGAAAAGTATTATTTTTGGATAGAAGTGACATTAATACCGATGAAATTATCCCGGCAAAATATCTTACTGAAATAACAAAAATGGCATTAAAACCATATTTACTTGAAGACTTGAAAATGAATGGTTTTAATCCGGTAACTGATATTGCAGGAAAAAAAGTTATCATTACAAGAGAGAATTTCGGTTGTGGCTCTTCAAGAGAACACGCACCGTGGGCTTTAGAAGTAAATGACATTAACACCGTGATAGCAGTTAATTATGCACGAATTTTCAGGCAGAATATGTATAATTGTGGTATGCTTGCAATTGATTTATCGAAAGAAACGGTTGATGATATTTTTATAACATTTTCCGGTAAAGATACTGATTGTGTTATTGATACAAAACAATCAACTATTCAGTTAAAGTCCGGCGCAACTGCAAAAACGATTAATTTTAAACTTGACGGTTTTGATAAGGCACTTGTTGAGTCTGAAGGCTGGGTTGGTTACGCTGATAAGAATTATTAATAAACGAGATCTGTAACTAATAAAACGGGGTGTGATACGTAGCACTCCGTTTTGTAACAGGTAAAATAGTGCTGTCAGGAAGTATAAAATAGTAAGTTTTTATTATAGAGCTTCTTGTAAAAATATTTTTTTATTTTGAATCTTTGCAGGAGTTTCTAAACTAAATAAATTATGACAGATAGTTACCAGTAAGTATGAAAATGGAGAGTGTATTGTGTAAATGGCATTATACTTCTTAATAATGCAGAATTATTAAAAGAAATTAAGTTTGAGTGTGATTTTATTTTTTTATCCAGGATGTTTGTAAATAATAGTCATATCTATGAGTTCATAATTTGAATTCAGGTGTAATATGCAGTTATTATTATTTCTCATCGTTCCCATATGTGTCTGAAATTCTGTAGAACTTACAATCAAATCCCGGTTACGTTCAATAATCTCTTTAAGTAAACCTAAAATCACACTGTTTTTTAAAACAAGAAAAACTCTTAATATAAATCTTAAAATAGTAGCAAAACTAAAGGAATGAAATCTAAGTCTTAAAAATCGTATAACATCAAAATTATACTCACGTATTTTAATGGTAATATCTTCAGAAACAGAAACTGCTCCATCATTTAATCCAATACTATAAGGATTTTTAATTTCTTCGTTTATATAAGGCATCATTTTTTCAAAAATCCAATTGATTACACCTTCCCGGCTAGTAATATTCATTTTATCGCGATATTTATCGATTTCCTCAAGCAAAAAAGTATCAATTTTAAAGTGAAATCTATGAGTAGTATACATATGTGTCTCCCTATTTATTAAAGGAGAAAAAGTGAAAAATATTGAAGAAAAACAAAAAAAAATTGATAATTTATTTTCTATCAACTTTTTATATACAAATATTTAACTAAATGGAAACAAAATCCAGATAATAATGAATGCACAATTAAAAAAATATGTTATGAGTACACCAAAGTCTTGAAAAATAATTATTAATACAATATTATAAATTTATAAAATTTCGTGGAGAAAAAAATGGAATTAATGTCACCGGCAGGAAATTTAAAAAGTCTGATAGCTGCAATAGAAGCCGGGGCTGATTCTATTTATATGGGGTATTTAAAATTCAATGCCAGAAGACCTGCTGATAATTTTGATGTTGTGTTATTAAAAAAAGTAGTCGATTTTGCTCATTCAAAGGGTAAAAAAATATACCTTGTACTTAACATTGATTTAAAATCAAGTGAATTAAGTGAGGCGTTACGAGTTATTGAATATTCAGTAAAGATTAATATAGATGCGATTATTGTTAAGGATTACGGTCTTGTTTCTATTCTCAGTTCGTATTATAAAGGAAAGATTCAATTTCATGCATCCACGCAAATTGCCATTACATCAAGTGAAGGTGCGCTGTTTGCCCAGAAAACCGGGTTTTCAAGAATTGTATTAGCAAGAGAACTTGATATAGATGAAATTAAGGCGATTACAGAGAAAATCACCATTTCAACAGAAGTTTTTGTCGAAGGTTCAATGTGTTTTTCTGTATCAGGAAGATGTCTTATGTCATCGTGGGTCGGGGGAAGAAGCGGTAATCGTGGTGGTTGCACAGCTCCTTGCCGTTTACAGTGGGATAGTTCAGGTAAAAAGTATACATTCTTTTCTATGAAAGACATGCTTTTAGTATCCCGTTTATCGGATATTGAAAAAAGTGGTGTTGATTCACTGAAAATTGAAGGCCGGCTGAAAAGTTATGCGTGGGTTTACGCAATTACAAAAGTGTATCGTGAAGCGCTGGCGATTGTTGATGATAAAGAAAAAATTGAGAATTTCAAATCTGAACTTTCTAAATATTCAGCTCGTGATACCGGGGAAGGTCACTTTTTCGGACATTCTGATTTAATCGGTTCAAACGACAATTGGGATAATTATAAAAAAGGAACAGAGGTTTCTCTTGAAATCAATCCCGGTTTATTTGATATTGTAATTATCATTGATATAATTGAAAGTGAAAATAATAATCTTATCTGTAGAGTGCAGGTTGAAAATACCGTGGAATCAATGGAGTTTGCTAAACCGCTTCCGGCAAAAAAAGGAAGGTCGGTTGAGTTAACCGAAATTAAATCCACAATTCAATCATTAATAGAATATAAAACTGCTGTTATAAATATAAACGTAACTGAACATACAGCGGCTGCTACTCAGATTTTGAAAATCGCTGAAACAATTGTTAATAAAGTAAAATTACTGGTTAAAAGGGTAAATGAATTACCCGTAGTCAGTGATGAGCTAAAGAAAGTTGTTGAGTATAATTATGAGGATTTCAATAGACCGGTGGCAGTTGGTGGTTTTCCTGATAAATTACTGATTGATTATACCCAGTTTTCCTATTTCGCAAACGAAGAAAAAATAAAAAATATCAAAACAATTACCGCTGAAATAGTTTCTCTTCCGGATATTAATATCCTGAAAAAAATAGCAAAAAAATATAATCTGATAATTTCATTACCCCATATTATATATGAAAAAGATATTGAGTTCTATAAAAAAATGATTAGCCAGTTAGTGGCAGAAGGACTTACTCATTTTGAAGCAAATTCATTTACCGGTATATCACTTATTTCTACCGTTGAATGCAGTAAATATGCAGGTATCGGGATTCCGGTTTATAACCACTTAGCGGCTGATTTCCTGTTTAAACAGGGGTTTCAATCGGTTTATTGTGCGTATGAGGCAGAATCGGCAGTTATTGAGGCTTTAAGTAAGACCGTGAGAGGCAGTGTTGAGGTTTTAGTATATTCAAAATTGGCATTATTCATATCAAGAGTTGATGGAGCGGACTTTAAAGATGGTGCTGTTTTTAAAGATAAAATCGGAACCGAAGTGGAATGTCGCTCTTATGGTGGAACAAAACATTTTATCAGTAAAAAACAATTTTCTTTAATTGATGAAAAGGTAAAAAAAATGAATATTAGTGCTGATTCATTAACAGCTGATATCAGGCATACTAAAAATACAAATGAAATAATGAAGAAATTATTTACCGGTAATTTTGATGAAAATGACTCATCATCGTTTAATTTTTTTGGAAAACTTGTATAAAATGAAACATAACCCCGAAATACTTTAAAATGTAAATTGTACTTGATAATCACCTGCTAAATCAGTTATACTACGTTTTATCAGTATAATTAAAAAGTGAGGGGTAGAATGAATAAACGAATATTTCCGATATCAAAAAATTGCTACATTATATACACCGGACAATCATCATCAGATGAAAAATCATTTTTACGAATAGGTTCAAACGGCAGTATCGATAAAGATATTCAACGGCATATTGGTTATATCGTTATACCTGACGCAACCAAAGTTGATTATCCGGCTGAAATAAATGATATTAAATATATGGAAAAGGGTAAAATCCGGTATATTTGTAATAAGGAAAATCAGGAAAAATTATTCAAAAAACTTGAAGAATCGGGCGTTAATGAATCTGATATTTTTCATAAAGATTTATCAAAAGATCTTGATAATATAAGTCGAATTGATAATAAAAAACATTTTTTTACCGTATTTTATGAAAATAAAAATGTTAAAATTGTTTCTGATGATGAAGTTTTCTTTGAATTATTTGACAGCACTACCGAAGGTGAAGATTTCGTAGAACAGGAAAAAAGATTAAGAAATTTTATTGATACTTTAGAAAAACTTAAAATTGAAAATACCGATAAAAAGATTTTTACTGGCATTAAAACTTATTCAACAAATAAAGACATTGAAAATAAAAAGTGTTCATTCTTTCTTCTTCAGGAAAAATCATATATACCATTAAACCCCCGAATGTTTAGAGTTGTACGAACAAGCGAGTTAAAAGCCCGGTTTATCTGTAACAGTTCTGTCAGGTTTAATATCGGTAAAGAAATCAAACTTGCTGTTGTAATTGACGGTCGTGAGGATTGTGTCTGCAAAGGGATGATTGATTCCGGTGAAGTTATTGAAAGTCAGGTGTTGTATTCATATTCATTTGATGTGAAATTTAAATCTATAGAAGATATGTCAAAAGTACTCAGTATTTATTCCATTCTTTTGACAAGGGTAGCGCGATGAAAAGATTAATCATAGCACTATGTATTTTGTCAATGTTTACATCTGTATTTGGACAGATTGCCGATGATGAAATAAAAATTAACGATAAGGGCGTTTTTTTTGAGGATTTTAAAGGCGAATATACCTATACAGAACCGCAATCAGAAATTATACGAATCGGTATATTATTATCACAAGGGTTAAAAGAAAATAAAAAATCGTTTCAATACCATTCAAAATATTCAGTTACGTATTCCGGGGATACTGAATCTGACGGGAAATATAACGCAATCATTTTTTCCATCGATAAAGATGCGAAGGTTGATACAATTAAAAATGTACGGGCAATTCTGTCCTCATTCTTAATGGCTCACTATGAATATACTCAGAAAGATGCTGATATTTTATCGTATTTTCTGACTGTCTATAATAATGTATATAGAGGAAATACAGGTTTTTTTGCCGGTAAATACAAGCCGTCAGTTACTGAATATATTACAGAAAAAAATGCAGGAATTGACCGGGTTTACTCCGAATGGATTGGTCAAACGAAGATAATTATACCATTAACAAGAGAAGGGTTTATGCAAATCCCCGAGGTTCTTGAGTTGTCTGATAAAAAAGTGACTGACCGGGTTAAAACGGATGCTGATGCAAGTGTCGTGACAAATGAAACTGGGACTGATCAGGGTAAAACAAATGTTGATGTTAATGTAGCACCAAATAAAACTGCCAGTGATCTGGTTAAAACAAATGCTGATGCAAATGTATCAACAAATAAAACTATAACCGATGAAGCTGTGCAAACACAGGGTGATAATACTGCTAAAGGTGTTGCCGATCCACTTACACAACTTACTGAAATAAAAGAAAAGGATATTGCAAGAAGAGAAACCGCAATTGCCGGGATTGAGACCTCAGCTGATTTAACTGCTGCTATTAAAACTGAAATTTCCGAAGTGAAAAAAGAGTTAACAACGGAAAAAGAAAAACTTAAAGAAGTTTATGCGAATGTTCAAGAAGAAGATGCCACGAAAGATTCGATTGTTCAAAAGACTCTGCGTGCGTATTCAATCAATCAGTATTTCTGGATTATACCGCTTATTGTGTTACTTTTAATTCTACTTATTTTCATCGCATTGCGGTTAATGAAAAAGAAACCATCACATTCTCAGTCAGGCAACAGTATTAGACGTGATTATTCAACTGATTTATATACAGAGAAAAAATCGACTGTTTCAAAATCACCGTATCCTGAGAGTTCAAAGACTGAGGTTTTAAAAAATAATCAGGAAAAGAAAACAGAATCAAAAAAGGATGTTGAGGATATAACCAGTGAACATCCAGTTGAATCGGATGTTGCTGATAATGATACAAAAGCGGATGAAGAGATTGCAGGTGAGAATGAAGAGGTTGCGATTGATACGGTTATTTTGCAGAATGCAAAATTCAGGACTAAAATTGATATGTTACGAAGAGAAAAAATCAGTAAATTTCAGTTGTTGTATAATAAGGAAGCTTCATTTATTGATGAAGAGGAACATTCCGGCGAACTGGTTGTTATTGAATCAAAGCTAAGTGTAACAGATATCGGGCTTGATTATTTGATGACTACCGGTGATATCGGGTTGTATCTTGATGAAATTGTTGAGTTAAAGAGTATTAAATTACGGGTTGATAATGCTGATTTTAATCGAAATGATGCTTTGTATACCTATAAACTGGTGGTGGTTGAGCCTTTAAAACGGGAATTAAGCAAACTCTTTACTGTTAAAGATTCAGTTGTCGGGCAGAAGAAAATGCCTGTTTTCGGTCAGGATTCTGCGGTTATCGATAAGCTTGTGCTATCAGATTTAGAAAAGCCGACTCAAAATAAAACATCGGTGAATTGGCAGGATTGTAAGATAAGGGATGAGCATGTTATAGCAAGTTTTATAAGTACTTCACAACCTCTTATTGATACCGTGGTAGAACTATCAGTTAATGGATCGGTTAAAGAATTTTTCATTTATAAAGTAAAATGCTCAAATGATGTTTTCGAGTGTTTTGTGAGGTAGAGACCTCACTCGTGGTGAGGGGGGGGCGGTTACCTTAGGAATATGCTCGAATGATGGGCTTTAATGGGGACTAATATATTTCTACAGATAAGCAGAAAGATGGGGAGAAGCAAAGCAGTAAAAGCGCAAAAATTGGGGATACATTTGATACTTTGATTGGCGTTGTGTCAAACGTTAATAATGTTGTCGATCCAGTGTTTACTATCGGGGGATCTTCATTAAATAAAATGACAAATTTTTCACTTGCAGAAATCTCCTTTAAGTCTGGTTTACTCGGTTTAGCCGGTGGAGGAACAATGATTTTTGGAGGAGTACTTGCGTTAAATGATGCGATTAATGCTGGGAAAAATGGTGCAGATTATTCATTTGCACGAGCTTTTTTAAGAGGTATGCGGAATGGTCTTTCCATAACTGCTGGAACAGTTGTTACAGGTACTCTATGTGGTGCAATAGGATGGACTGGTGTAGGTGTGCCAGTAGCTGTAGGATTAGGAATAATGACTTCATACACTGCTGATAGTATTCTTGGGTCATTTGAGGGGTATTTAATTAATAAATGGGGTTTATAAATGAGAGTATTTAGGTTGTCTTTCTTCTCAAAAACAATTAATATATTTTTTTCTTTGTGTTTTCTTCTAGTAGTAATAGTCGGCTTAGATATGTATAGTAAAACCAAGGAATCAATAGCATTATTTGGTGTATTCTTTTTTTTGTTTTTCTCTGTTTTACTTCCTGCATTTAATCAAACGTACAAATACAAACTTTACGATGATCACATGCAGATCATCTGGTTTGGTATGAAAATTCCGATCCAGAATTATTATTATAATATTAAAGCGATTAATAGGTTTATACCCGGTATGTATTTTATGGATTACCATGATCAGTATTCTGGCAAAAATATGGTATTCTGGCTTTTTACAATGGAAAGGAAGTACAAATTTTTCAAGTTTCTTATGGATAAGAATGACCAGATAAAGTTTGATGAAAGTATTATTAAAGCGATGAAGAAAAAGGGATTGATTTAAGGGGAACGTGTTAAGTGTCTGTGCCACTTGCACGATAAAACAAGAAAAACCCTTGTTAATCATCTAACCCAATCTCCGTCATCGTGACGTCGATTCGCGTCGCAAACTTCACAATTAGCTAAAATTGTCCAGAGAATCATTAGAGTATACGGGACGATCTATGATGTTAAATCTAAAGTAAACTAAAAAAATGATTGATATTTGCTATGGAGTACAGTATATTAATGTAAAGTATTATTTGATTGGAGGTTTTAATGGTTGCTTTAAAAGAAAAGGTTCTGTCAGAGGCTTTAAGTTTATCTCCAATTGATAGAGCAGAATTAATTGAACGGGTATATTCGAGTTTTGATTTTTCATCAAAAGAAGAAATTGATGAAAAATGGGCAATAGAGGCGGAATCCAGAATAAAAGCATTTGAAGAAGGAAAAATACAAAGGGTATCTGTTGATGATGTTTTTGCGGGCATAAACAATGGTTGATACTATATGAAAATAAGTTTTTTAAAAATTGCTCAGATAGAGTTTGAAGAAGCTGTAGATTATTATAACCATCAAAGTGAGGGATTGGGATTTGACTTTGCACTTGAAGTGTGAAGAAGACTCTTCATAATAAAAAAACCTGCCTTAGTGAATTGTATTCACCGGCAGGTCATTGTTTATTTTGAGTATGAATTTAATATAATTTATAGTATTAAGTATGACGCGACATCTTAATTCTATTATCTAATCACCTGTTTTCAAAATTGATAAGAATGCGTTTTGCGGAATTTCAACATTTCCTACCATTTTCATTCGCTTTTTACCTTCTTTCTGTTTTTCAAGAAGTTTTCTCTTTCTTGAAATATCACCACCATAACATTTAGCAGTAACGTCTTTACGGTATGCAGAAATCGTTTCACGGGATATTACTTTTCCGCCGATTGACCCTTGAATCGCAATTTGAAACTGCTGTTTTGGTATGGTTTCCCGCAGTTTTTCACAGGCAACCAGTGCTCTTTCCCTTGCTTTATCTTTATGAACAAGCATCGATAATGCATCTACTATATTACCGTTAACAAGAATATCAAGTTTTACAACGGTAGTTTCCTGCGATGAGGAAAACTCATAATCGAATGAGGCATATCCTTTACTGTATGATTTTAATTTATCATAAAAGTCATATACAATCTCAGATAATGGCAATTCGTATATTAATTCAACACGTTTTTCATCTAAATAGGTCAGGTTTTCCTGAGTTCCTCTTTTATCAAGACATAAGTTAAAAAGTGAACCTAAATAAGTATCCGGTGTTATGATAGTTGCTTTTACAAATGGTTCTTTTACAGACTCGATTGTAATCGGGTCCGGATAATTTACCGGATTATCAACAATCAGCACCTCACCGGTTTTTAAGGTTACTTCATACTGCACCGAAGGAGCTGTTAATATAATGGAAACATCAAATTCCCTTTCCAGTCGTTCCTGCACAACTTCGAGATGTAATAAACCTAAAAAACCGCATCGAAAACCGAACCCTAAGGCTTGAGAAAAGTCTTTGGCGTATGTTAAAGATGCGTCATTCAATTTCAATTTTTCTAATGCAGTTAATAAATCATTATACTCATCACTTGCTACCGGATATATTGATGAAAAAACAACCGGTTTTGCTTCTTTAAAACCTTTAAGCGGTTCTTTAGCTCTTCTAGTATTGAGAGTTATTGTATCACCGACATTTATATCACATATTGTTTTAATATTTGCAATAATATACCCGACTTCACCTGATTCAAGTTTATCTTTTTTATCAAGCCCGAGTTTAAAGTAACCAACTTCCTCAACCTGATACACTTTATCAGTATGCATTAAATATACCTGATCTCCGGCTTTTAACTCACCCTCAAAAACTCTGACATGAATAACAACACCTCTGAATTCATCATAATGACAATCAAATGCTAATGCCCGAAGCGGTTTTGCAACTGCAGCTTCAGGAGGCGGTATTCTTTTAACTATTGCTTCAAAAATATCATCAATTCCAATGCCTGCTTTTCCTGAAGCCAGAATTGCCTCATCCGAATCAAAACCAAGGTCTTTATCGATCTGCCGTTTTACTTCTTCAATATTTGCAGAGGGTAAATCTATTTTGTTAATGACAACAATAATTTCAAGATTATGCTCTAAGGCAAGATATAGATTTGCCAGTGTTTGAGCTTCAATCCCCTGTGTTGAATCGATTAATAACAGAACTCCTTCGCAGGAATTTAATGCTCTTGATACTTCGTAGGTAAAATCAACATGCCCCGGTGTATCAATAAGGTTTAAATTATATGTTATACCATCTTTTGCTTTGTAAGGAAGAGTAATAGCATTACTTTTTATAGTAATTCCACGTTCCCTTTCAATATCCATATTATCTAATATCTGATCCTGGAAATTTCTGTCTGCAACGAGATTACAGTGCTGTATTAATCGGTCTGCCAGTGTTGACTTACCATGATCGATATGGGCAATTATAGAAAAATTTCGTATTCTTTCTGCGTTCAATGTATACCTCTTTAAATAATTAAGCGTTTACTAGTCTCTAGCAAAAACACCATACGTTAATAGAATCTTTGCAAGAGACTTCCCGAAATGTACGGGTAAAATGTCATGATTTTGGTACCCCGAAATCTCAGGGGTTTTACATGAATCATTGATCTATAACATATTTTAATAATAAAATAAAGAAATGCTTATTTTTATTTTACTAAATGTTATAATATGTTATTATTGTATTATCTATCTTAAATGAATACAGAGCGATTTTATTGTGTTCAAATTTAAATTAAAGTTGGTGGTTACTTTGCAGAAAAACATTTTTTTCCTACTATATTTGTTGATAAATACAATGTTCATTTTCGGTTATGACGGAGTAACAAAAGCCACAGATTATGAAGAGGATATCAAATTACAAGCAACTCTTGAAGTCACAACTGATACTGTAATAACAGAAGAAGTTATTATTGAAGAACCTGTGGTAGTTGAAGAACCACTAAAAAAAGAAATAAAGACTGTTGAAGAACCTGTAAAAGATATAGAAGAGCCGGTTGTTGTTCAGGAAAAAGATGAAAACCCGGTATCTAAAGATCCGACAACAGATAGTAAACCGGTACGATTAGTTATTAAAGAAGAAGCCGATATTGTTTTAGATGAAACATCAGATTTAATCCCGCAATTTGTTGGTAATTTAATTCTATTCAGACCTGACGCTTTGCAGCGAACTGCTCCGGGTTTACGATATGAAAAAAGTACTAAAAATGATAATAAAACTGATTATGAAATGCCTGATTTCTTACCGGATAGTGAAAAGGATTTTTATTTAGCTTATCCGAAATTAAAGAGAAGCAACAACATTATTATACCAAGTGACTTAAAAATTAAAGATGATTTAGGTGTCATCATTTTTAATCAGGCAGAAAATAGTATTAAATCTAATACTATCAGTACTGCTATTACAATACTTGAAAAATTACTTTACTATAATTATGACGTATATTCAACAACCTATTCTTTAGCGTACTGTTATTATAAAATATCAGATTTTGATATAGCAAATAAATACTTGGCTGTTTCAAAAACTGTTGTTAATGATTTAAACTTGCAGTCTATGAGTTTTGAGTTGTCTGCCGAAATACAATATAATCTAAAAGAATATAATCTTGCGTATAATGATTATTTAAAAGCACTTTCAAAGGATAGGGGAACATTAAGAGATGGTGATTTATTCTATAAAGCAAGTTTGTGTCTGATTAAACTAAATAAATTAGGTGAAGCAAAAGAATTATTAGAAATAGCAGTTAAGAATGGCAATCGCCTTGCAAAAATAAATCTCAAATGGCTTAATGAAAAATTAACTAATGTAAATAAATAAACGATTTTTTATTTATTTATGCTTTGAAAATTGTTCCTGTTCAATAATAAATTTTCTTCGTAATGCACCAATGTTGCTTAATATTGTTTCAAGCTGTTGGGCATTGTTCGTTAAGTCTCTAAATCTTTTCTTAATTGTAGCAGGAGCTTTTGACCTTACTTCAGTATTAATGCTAACGATTCTTTCTTTTAATAAAACCAGATTGAAATATGTAGTATCTAGAAATTTTAACAAAGATTCATTCGTTCCATTTTTTATTTTATAATTTGCATCACTATTGGGTTTTACGATTTCATCAAATGTTTGAATCTTCTTTTTAATAGATAGTGAAAACTCATCAATTTTAATTATATCTTTTTGAACCCGTTTTGTACTCGGGTTTATATACTCAATATGATAAAAATCAGAATCATCCTGAATATTAAACATAATTTTCAGAGTTCTAACAAATTTTTCCATAAATGAAAGTTCTACAGATTTTGTTAGTTTTACATTGTGATCCAGATCATAATATATGTCTTGAAGTATTTTTTTTGTACCGGCAATATCAAAAATTAATATGATTAAGCGTTCTCTCGGTGATAATGTTCTTTTGTCATTTGCTGTTTTATTTTCAGTTTCGCCAATTAAATCTTTTTGCATTTTTGAAAGCATTTCAACTTCATCGATAGTGTAATAGTCATTTAATGCTTCAGTAATCCATTTTGATTTATATGAAACACCTGGACAGTTTGATGCAAGGTATAAATTTAAGTTATCTAAATATTTTTGCATATTCGATTTAAAAAGTTCTTCGGTAAATTGTGTGCTAGGAATATCAGGCATTACTTCAAATCTGATTTGAGCTTTGTAAAGTGATTTTAATATTTTATTTATTTCTTCAATTGTGTTTTTTATCATGTGAAATGAGTCAATCAGTAATTTTAAATTATCAGACATAACTCTTTTAAATATTTCATCTCCTGAACCTTGTGCCTTATCAGTAATTTCTTTAATAGTTCTGGTATTTACATTACTTGCAGAACTCAAATTATGAAAAGCAAAATATTCTGTACATTTTATAATATTTTCCAAATATAGATCATTCATTTCTTCTATCGTATTAGGAGTAGAGTCAGCAAGAAAATTTAATGCACCGGATAATGCTTTTAATCTTATATATAAATCTTCACTTTTTTTTGTAGTTTCAAATGCTTTTTCTTCAGGTAATTCAAATTTGCTTATGATGGCATCATCATATTTATATAAATCTTCTTTGATAAAAGATTTTCGTACAAGTATATCAATTAAGTTTGATATATTTGCCGATGCACTTCTCATATTAATCTTTATTTTTGGCAGTATTTTTAACTGTAAATTATTTTCGACCACTGTAAAAATTTCTCTATACGCATCAAAACCCTCACTCATAAGTATACTCCCAATCTGTTTGTGCAGTTTTCAAAAAATAATGCACTTATTTATCAAAGCTGCATAATTAATTTTAATTATACATGCTATTATTTTTATAAATCATAGTTTTGTTTGATGAAATTGTCAACTATTTGTTTAAATCTATTTCTTTCTGTGTAAATACTCTCAATAAAATTGAGTTCATCTTTACCATATTTATTATTTACATTGGTATTACTTGATTTAAGCAATGCTAATGCTTTGATTTCATTTCCATTTGAAAGTGTTAATTTTTTCTTAAAATCATTTATTCCTAATTGTAAATTTAATTCCGTTTTTAATAAACTTTTAGGTCGATATGAGTAGTGTTGAGTCGGATCTAATTGAAATAGACCATAATATTTTTTATCTGCAACTTCAGTAATAAGCTCAGGATTGAAATTAGAGCTTGTTTTGATTATTCCAAAGAGTAAATAAAGATCACAATGTAATTCATTTGATAATTTTATCATACTTTCAACAATATTTTTATCAGGTATTTCATTGGATAAACATTTTTCTATTATTAAATTTTTTGTCTTATTCTGATTTAAACTAATTGGAAGATCTTTCATTACGGAAATATTAAGCAATACAATTATACAAATAAAATAAATAATAAAGGGTGTGAAAAAGTTATTTAATGTTTTAATTGTATTTTTATATATGTTGAATATTTTTAGTATGTTTATCATGACTTACTCCGGATTAAAAAACATCATTAAGTGATATGGTTAATTCCACATGTGGTGCGTTTTTATAAATAATTGTATCAAGTAAATTAATGCCAATATCAAGTCTTACCATAAAGTGAAGGAAATACGGATAAATTCTTAATCCGCCACCGGCAGTAAAACTGTAATTGAAATAATTATCTGAATCAGGAAAATATAATCGATACTCTTTTAAATAGTTATTAGTATACTCAAATTCACAATTATTTATACTTAATGTATCGTTGTTTAGTGCAATACCGCCGTCAATAAATAAAGCTAAATACATAATGAAATTGACTTTTTGTCTAAAAACAACATCAGCTGCACTATTAATATTAATGTTAACCATTGGTAACAATAAATCTATGTTTGCCAAAAGATATGTGAAGCCGGTAAAATCACCTTTATTAAGACCTCGAACCATTCCATCACCGGAAAGGTTTTCTCTTGAATTAAAATTAAGACCGCCTAAAATTCTTGTTTTTAAAGCGAAATCCTTGTATATTTTTTTTGTATATACATTACTGATTTTCAGATTAAGTTCCGGTGTGCGATCAAAACCATCTTTTAATAGTGGAAATGAGGCCATCCCATAAACTCTCACGATTTCACCAAGAAGCAGTGCTTTATCCTGCTTTTGCATTGAAAATGTAAGAGTTTCCATTATATTTATATATAATTCCGATTTTTGAATATTTTTCTCATCTGCAGGGTAAATAATTCTGTAAGGATCTGTTAGTATTGTATCAGTAAAATTATAATCAACAGCAATAGAAGTGTCAGAAACTATATCTTTGAAAGGTAGAACAACTTCAATTCCGGCACCATACGAGAACCCTGTTTTATTATAGTTTGTCTGGTCAATTTTTAATCTTTTAAATAATCTTCCGATATATCCGCCTGAAGAGGCGTGAAAATCTTTTAGAAATGAGAATTGAGGGGCTGTTGTATAGATTGATGCATTGTTGTAGATTTTTATTTTTTTGTCTTTACTAAAATCGGGATATATATCAAATTGCGTAAATGTTATAAAACTACCTGTGCTGGTAAATGAGTTTAATGTTGTAAATGAAGCAGTCCCTCGTAATAAGGTTTCCATTTTATAAAGAAACCCGATATCAAAACCTCTAAAGCCATAATGTGAGGTATTATTAAATCCGAGATTAACACCGCCAAAAGGGATAAATGTAAATGGAAAACGAAGAGAAACATTGGTATTGTAAGTAATGTTGTGAATATCTATTTCATCATTATATGTTTTCAGGTTTTTAATCCGGGTGATTCTTTTGATATAATTTTCATCAATACCGAACTTTTCAGGATTATAAACTAAATATGGATCTTCAGATTCTGTTAACGTGCTATTTTTATTCAAATCAGAACTTTCATCATCTATAGAACAAAAAAGGTTATAATTGAATACAATTCCGACCAAGCATACAAAGACAATCTTATATTTCATTAATAATCAAACCCCGCCATATTTATCTTTTTTTAATTTTTACAATAATAACATTTTAAATTCAAGAGGAAATAGTATTTATCTGAGCCTCATGGAAAAATACTTTTTTTATCTCGAATTTTCGCATGAGGCTACTCAGGTTGCATGCCCGAGCAGTAATGTATCCATTACGACCAGGTACAGTTTTCGGTACCCCGAAATACTGCGTAATGCGATTATATCGCATATGGCGGACGCAAAAAAAAAGTACTCTTTATTTTTGCAAGAGCCTCATCTGTATTTCAGTACATCGTTTTTTTGACAAAAGTCTGATAGTTTACATAGAGAACAATGTGGGGATAGAGGGGTACATACAGTTTGTCCGTAACTGACCATGTAATCGTTAATTGACCGCCAGTATTCGGGGGGTAGTAATTCCCGAAGTTTGAATTCTGTTTGTTCTGGTTTTTTAGTTTGTACCCAACCTAAGCGATTTGATATCCTGTGAACATGTGTGTCAACGCAGATTCCGGGTTTGTTGTATCCTAAAATTAAAACAAGGTTAGCTGTTTTTCTACCGACACCGGGAAGTTTTAATAATTCATCAATTTCATCAGGAATAATTCCGTTATATGTATTTAAAATTATGCCGGCAATTTTTTTCATATTTCCTGCTTTAGTTTTGTAAAAACCGCATGGATATATTAATTGGGCGATTATTTTTTCATCTGTTTCGTTTAATGACTCAAGAGAATCTGCAACCTCAAATAGTCTCATCGAACTTTTTAGAGTAACCTCATCTTTCGTTCGCAAACTGATTATTGTTGAAATCAGTATGTGATAGGGCGTTTTTTTTAATGAGGCTATCAAGGTTACTGAAGGAGCATTATTTTTTTTGTATGCATCTTCCAGAATTGAATTGACTAATGCAAAATCATATATTGTATTATTGAGCATCAGACTGTATTTGTTTTAAGACTTTTAGAATGTGTTCGGGAATTGGTATAAGTTTTTTTGTTTCTAGATTGATTATTACCATTTCTGTCTCAGATACTGTCATTAATTTACCAGAGCGTTTTATTTCATAATGAAATGTAAACCGGTATGTATCAATATGTTTTGTTGTAAGCTCTAAAATTAGAGTGTCAAACATGAGTATTTGAGATTTTAATTGAATATTAATATTTCGTAAAACAAGACCGTTTTTCTCTGTCTTAATAGAAATGCCGTTGTCATTAAAAAAATTGACCCTCGCCCTTTCCATATAATATAATACTTTCGGATGATGAATAATTCCATAACTGTCAATGTCTTCAAATTGCACTACAATAGGGTATGTATACATTTTCTTCCCATTTAACTATAATTTAATAAAAATACCTTTAAATAGGATTTTTCTCTACTGCCTGCAGGTCATGAACGCCACCTTCAATTATTGAAGATTGACTTCGTATTTGCATTTTTAAACTGCCCGTTACTAAACCGTCATGAAGTTCTTTAATATTCCTAAAACCGGTATCCTGAAATGCGTGTTTTAGCCCTTGTGAAAGGTATGGAATAAAATTATCAATACTGCCTCTATCAACAACCGCACCGACAACTCCTTGAGCAACTTTTATTTTAGAGTTATCTGCAAAATATCGTTTGTCACCACCTGATTTTTGAGCTTCAAGACTCGCCATCCCACGATATTTTTTTAATCTGATACCGTCTTTGTAAAAAAATTCACCCGGTGATTCATGGGTTCCGGCTAATAAACCGCCCATCATAACAGCTGCGCCACCAAAGGATAATGCCTTCATTATATGACCGATTTGACTGATACCCCCATCGGCAATAATTGGAACACCGTATTTTCTTGCCGTATTAGCAGTATGATATACTGCTGTTGCTTGTGATCTGCCGGTAGCCATGGTTTCTTGGGTTGTACAAATGGAACCCGGTCCCATACCAATTCGCAGTGCATCTGCACCTGCTTTTAAGAGTGCTTCAGCTTGTTCTGAAGTGACAACATTCCCGCCGATAACATCTATTTCAGGATATGTCTTTTTTATAAATTTAATCATTTCAATTTGCCATCGGGTATAACCTTGTGAAGAATCAATAACGATAACATCAACTTTGGCATTGTGTAATTCTGCAAGTCGATCTTTATCTTTTTCATGCGTGGATATAGCTGCTCCAACCCGTAGTTGTTTATTAGCATCTTTTGTAGAAAGTGGAAAATCACGGTTTTTCTTTAAATCTGTTCGTGATAACAGTGATTTTAATCTTCCCTGATTATCAATAATTGGTAATTTGCCTACTTTTGTTTTTCTTAAAATTGAGTTGGCTTCAGACAGGGTTATACCTTCCTGAGCTGTTACAAGATTGGTTGTCATTACATCTTTTAATTTTTTTGATGTATCTTTTTCAAAGTCAATATCCCGGTTTGTTACGATTCCAATAACTTTTGTATTGAGTGTTCCGTCTTCTGTAACCGGAATTCCCGAAAAACCTAAAGTAGTTTTTATTTTATATATACTTTCAATAGTGTCCTCTGGTGATAGAACCACCGGATCATTGATAAACCCATTTTCATATCTTTTAACTTTGCGAACCATTTCAACTTGTTCTTCAATAGTATTATTATAATGAAGAATACCGATTCCTCCAAGTAAAGCCATGTGAATTGCCATGTTGTCTTCTGTAACAGTATCCATTGGAGATGAAACAAAAGGTAAATTAAGAGTGATATTTCGTGTTAGTTTTGTTTTTAAATCGACTTCATCGGCACTGAAATCAAGGTATCGTGGCATCAGAATAATATCATTATAGGTATATCCTGTCATTTGATTGAAAATGTCCTTTGCTTCAAATCCGTCACCGGCCATAATGATTTCTCCTGTTATGCTATGTTTTGATACTGAGTATACGTCAATCTAATAAGTAACAAAAACTATCTGTTAGGTCAAGAGCCTCATGCAAAAATACCATGATTTTACAAAGTTTTTGCACGAGGCTAGCTAATCGCATTTATATTGAGTAATGCGAGAAAAAAAACAAGTACTATTGATTTTGCAAGAGCATCTCAAGTAAAAATATTAATAACTGAAAAACGAACCGCCAATAAATTCACGTAATAATGATGTTGGTGGTACATAATCTGCCGGGACACTTAAAAAATATGAAAGAAATCGTAACAATCTTCGTGCTTCTCCATATTCATGATCGTCAGGAGAAACTTGCAGCAATATAGGTTCTGCGTATGACTTCAAAATTGATAATTCATAGTCGAGTGCAGAGTTAAAGTATCCGTCAGCATCATTCTGGAACGGGAATATATTTCTTTCCTCACCTTTTCGTACAGAAGGCCACATTTGCAGTGTTTTAATTGCTGAATGTCCCCGGTATCTATAATCACGGACAAGTCTTCTAAGAACTCTATTGTCAGTTGTTGGAATTCTGTTGATGTTATCAATATTCATCTGGGTTAAGGCGGAAATGTAAACTTTATATTTATTGTCTCTGGCTATTGAATATGTTAGTTTTTCATTTAAACAGTGGATCCCTTCTATAATGATAATTTCATTATCAGCAAGCTTCATTGCGTTATCTGATGGAACAGAAAGACCGGATATAAAATCATATCGTGGCGGATTAATTTCTTTACCATTTAATAAAACATCAATATGTTCATTGAATAAATTGAGATTCAGTGCATCGAGTGATTCGTAATCATATTTGCCGTCACTATCAAGAGGGGTTTTATTTCTATCAACAAAATAATTATCAACTGAAATTGTTTTTGGTTTCAAACCGTGAGCTTTTAATTGCAACTCAAGTCTTTTTGAGAATGTTGTTTTACCTGATGATGAGGGACCTGCTATAGTTATTATTTTAATTTTATCTGATTTATTCAGAATGTCAGTAGCCAGTTTTATTATTTGTCCTTCCTGTAATGCCTCTTCAACCTGTATAAAGTCTTTAATGTGTTTTGTGCTGATTATTTTATTGAGTGACCCTACATTATCAGCATTTAATGCTTTACCAAGTTCTTTATATTTTTGGTAAACTTCAAAAATTTTTCTTTGCTCAGTAAATGGGGCAGGAATTGTCATGTTTGAGCGTTTGGGAAATTGAAGAATAAAACCATTTTCATATTTGATGAGTTCAAATACTGTAAGTATTCCGGTTGATGACGCTAAAGGAGCGTCCAGTATTTCAAAATAATCATCGCATTTATAGTACACTAATACCGGATTGTTAAGTGTTTCAATCAGTTTTATTTTGTCATGGGCGTTATTTTTTTTTAGAATTTCAACCGCTTCGGCGTGGCTTATTTTCCCTCTTGAAATCGGTTTGTTAGCCCGTATTTCTCCGGTAATTTGTTTTTTAATGTCTAATATATCCTGATCAGTTACGATGTGGTTATCAAGTTCATAGTAATAACCCGGACCTAGAGAATGCCGGATAACAAGGTTGCTTTTGGGGTATAATACAGAAGTGGATTTGGCAAGTAAAAATGAAAGTGATCTTCGGTATACTTCCATGCCCTCATGAGAATCAGAGGTGATGAATTCGACAATGCTTTTTACTTTTAATGAGTATGATAATGATGTTATTGCATTGTTTACCCGTGCAGTAATAAATGCACCTTCGTCCTCCGGTTTTAATAAATTGAAGATCTTTGTTCCTGATGGTATTACGACAGTTTTATTATAATTTTTTATTGTAATGGTAATATTTGTATCCATATTATCTCCATAAATTGATAGTTTAAATGACTTAAAAATCAGATTTCAATATTTCACTTGCTTTTTTTATAATTAACTCAGGATCAATCGGTTTAACAATATAACTTCGTACACCATATTTTAAAACTCTTGTTACCGTTTCTTTTTGGGATAATGATGAAAAAATTATCACGGGAATAGTATATTTTTTTTCTTTCATTTTTTCAAGGATTTCAAATCCTGTTATTGATGGCATCATCAAATCAAGGAATACTAAATCAGGAATGTTGCCTTTTGCAACTTCATCAAGAAAGAGGTTTCCGTTTGTAAATTTGATAATATTTAATTCGAGTGGCTGAAGTGAGGCTTCAACCAGATCTATAACGAATTCATCATCATCAACCAGCGCAACGGTAGCTTTGTTAAAATATTTACTGGTAAGTTCTGAATCTGCTAATGAAAATTCACCTGAATTTTCAATGTTTGAGTTTGATACAAGTGATTCAATATTAATTGTACCAATAGAATCCATCGCTAATGATAAATCGTTAAAAACATCAATTTTACTGTATTTTTCATTTTTCTCAAGGTTTAATTTAACTGAGGCATTGGTTGATAGTATTTTTATCATAGTCGGACTTGCTTTTGTCGTTTCTAAAATCGTCTTAATCAGGCAAAATAGTCTGTCTTCATTGAATGTGACATCATTAAACATAATCAGCGATTTTATTTTATTAAATTTATATAATTTCATAAGTTCAATGATTTTATATTTTAATGAATTAAGTTTTTCATAATTGATCCCCATGCCTATTTCAATAAATAACATATCATTATTAAGTGATACCTCCATAATAGAAGGGGTATCATCAAATTTTAAATCTCTTTTTAATAATTCACTGACTGCTTTTAAAAGAAAATCCTGTTTAATTGGTTTTTCAAAAAATTTATAAACTTTATTTTTACCTGCTTTAAGTATTGAATTCATATCGACTTTTGAAGACAGACAAATGATTGGTATTTCAGAAATCGGTTTATATTCCTTTTTTTCTTTAAAGAAATCAATTTTTTCATCCATAACAAGTTGATATTCAATAATAACAAGATCCGGTAATTCGTTTTTTAGTTTAATAATTGCATCGAATGGGTTTTTTACAATGATTAATTCAATATTATATTTTTTAAAACAATCGGTTAGAAAATTATTTAATAAATCAGAATTATTAACAATTAGTATTTTATCTTCATAAGGCATTATGTTACTCCAATAAATTGTTTGGATGTTGCTTTGTAAATTTAGTATACGAAATAAGTTCGTTTTTTAAGTTTATTTCGTTAAATGGTTTAAAAAGATGCGAATTAAAGCCGGAATATTTTATTTTACTAAGAATGAATCTGTCAGTATCTCCCGTTGCCGCAATAAAATAAGCACATGGTACCATTTTTTTTAAAATAGTAAGTAAATCAAATCCGGAAATATCAGGCATTTGTAAATCCAGTAGTATTATGTCATATTTATTTTTTTTTACAAGTGCTATTGAATCATTTTTTCCTTCAGCAAGATCACAATTAAGTTTTAAAATATTTATATAATATGCAAACAGGTTTCTGTTTTCAGGAAGATCATCAATGTATAGTATTTTAATAGTGTTTTCAATTATTACTTCATTGTGAAATGATTCTGTTTTATAATTCAGATATTTATCCGGAATTACATGAAGTATTGCATTGATTTTATTTATATACTGCCCGAATGTTTCTTTTGGGGTTATGACCTCTTTGCAATCTTTATCAAATAATTTAATAACATCATACAATTCTGTAAATCCGTAACTACCGGTAAATCCTTTTAATTTATGGACATTAAATTTAATTTCATCAATATTATTTGCAATAATAGCATTATTAAGAATATTAATTCTTTCCGGCAGATTTTTAATAGCTTCAAGAATCAGTGTGCGTAGTCTGGGGTTAGTTCCCATTTTATTTAACCATCTGAAAATCATTTCTTCATCTTTATCAAGTGATGCAACGGTGTCTGTTTCGTTTACTATTCTAAAGGGAATTGTAATTGTAAAAGAAGTGCCGGTATTTTTTATTGATGAAACTGATATTGTACCTTTCATAAGTTGTATAAGTTCTTTTGTTATCGCTAGCCCTAATCCGGTGCCTCCATACGCTTGTGCAATCTTATTTGAACTTTGTTCAAAAGGTAAGAAGATTCTGTCAAGATCGTGAGATTCAATGCCTGCTCCTGTATCAGAAATTTTTAATGTTAAAGCATTATCGTTATAATCACATTGAAAGGTAATAGTTCCATTCTCTGGTGTAAATTTAAATGCATTCGATAATAAATTTAATATAACTTGTGTAAACCTGAATTCATCTCCTTCTACAATAACCGGGCAGGTATTTGAATAGATTAGATTAAAAGTTATGTTTTTCTGTACTGCTCTTATTTTAAAGATATTTGTAATATATTCGATTGTATTTTTTAGTATAAACTGTATTTCATTGATTTCAAGTTTTCCCGATTGTAGTTTGGTAAAGTCGAGAGTATCATTGATGATATTAAGCATGTATTTACTTGAATCGTAAATTATTTTTATGTTATTTTTTTTTATAGGATCCTGTTCGTTTTCACCAAGGATTGAGGTATATCCGATAACAGAATTAAGAGGAGATCTTAATTCATGGATTACATTTGCGAAATATAAACCTTTTTCAATTATGTTTTTTTGTATAAAACTATCATATTTTGCTATTGCTGATGAAATAGAAGCAATGATTTTTTTTTCAAATTCTTTGGTATTGATGTTGAGTAAGTCATAGTAGCCTTTTTGAATGATTTTTTTGTACATTAAACGACTTGACGTATCGCTGATTAAGATAACCGGTGAGTTATTGCATATTGAAATAATATTTCGTTTCAAGTGCTTTATAGAGGTAATTATTATTTTATTTCCTGACTGATTAATTAGTGAGCCGGTATTATTAATAAATGATACTGTTATATGGTTTTCTGAAGGTGAAAAAGTGTTTTTAATTCTTGAACTGATTGCATTATCAATATTTGTTTGAAAGAATATAATTTTATATTTATTACTATTTTTATTATTTGTAATCATATAATATTTTAACACATAATTTAATAATATGGCATTTTTTCTAAAATAAATTATTACGAAACTATAAAAAATACAAAAAAGAAAAATATTAATTTGAATTTTAGTAATTATTATAATAAAATAGAAACGGGTTAACTGTTTCTTTAAATTAAATTGGAGTTTACATGAAAGATATAACAATGCGAAAAAGGGTTTTAATGACTATTTTGCCGATTGCAATTATTCCGATTATTTTGGTTGCAAGTTTTTCAGCATACAGATTATTCGGTAAATTAAAAGAACAGGGGAATGTGTTTTATTCAACGATACTGACACAAATATCGACAAATATTGATTTTATATATTCATTAAATGCTATGTCTTTTGTAGATATAACAAAGATGGATAATTTCAATAAAATTATTAATGCCCCTCAGTTTCGTACTATGAATGATGAACGGGGGTTTTTAGAAAGTATTGGCGAAGCAATTGGTGAGAGTACCGGCAATTCAATTACACGAGTAGCTTCTGCTAAGTTTAAAGGTGCTTTTTTTATCGCTGAAACTGACAAAAAGTCACTTTTTCTAAATACCGATTACTTATATTACCGTTTAAGTCTTACTGATTATGTTATTGATTTTGCAAAACTTAGAGAAGACCGGTTTTTTCTTGATGTAGCAAAAAGTCCTGAAACAGCCAGACTAAATTTTGGTAAACCATCTGATGGTATTTTAAAAGGTTTTGAAGCTGATTTAGCAACAATGTTTCTTTATCCGTATTTTAGAGAAGGTGAAAATGAATGTAATAAATTCATGATTGTTATCACCAATAAAGATTTTATTACCGATGTTTATAAAAATATTGATAGTATAAAGTATGGGACTTTGTATGTTCTTGATAAGTATAATAATACAATTAATGCCAATCATCCTTCAAAAGATGATTATTACGAGTTTGATGAAACAAAAAAACGTTATATGCTAAATGGTGATGACCCTTATGTAAAGGATGAAAATATGGGAATTGCCGATTACAGGTTATTAAATACAAATAGCGCAATATTAAACCATCCGGTTGTTAAAGATGCTATTACGGCAATATCAGATCCTGGTTATGAGGAAAAAAGTGTTATAAGAACATTGTCATATAGTGGTGTTGAGTATTTATTTCTGGCAAAATATGCTCAGGATTCCGGTGTTAAATTAATATATTTTCATCCTTTAAAACAAATATACAAACCAATTTATAATATAATTTTCTGGATAATAATTATAAGTTTGCTAGTCAGTATAATTATTGTTATTATAAGTTATTTTCTTAGTTATAAAATAAATAAACCAATTAGTTTGTTGACTAACGGTTCTTATAAAATCACTTCAGGCGACTATAAAACTCAAATTAACACTGAAGGTTTTTTTGGTGAATTTATTAATCTTGGTAAATCATTTAATTTAATGGCTCATACAATTAGTGAATATAGTGAAAATCTGGAAGAGCTGGTTAAAAAGAGAACAGAAGAATTAAATAAAGCTGTGAATTCTCTTCAGGATGCATATGATGAAAATAAAAGAGAACTGGCTATTGCTCAAAAAATTCAATCTTCACTGATACCAACAATTTTTCCGGACTCAGATCATATTGATTTTTCGGGAATGTATCTTCCAATGGAAGCGTTAGGTGGCGATTTATATGATGTTCATAAGATATCTGAAACAAAAATGGGTATTCTTATTCTCGATGTTTGCGGACATGGTGTTCCTGCTGCTTTAATTACAACGATGGCAAAGATATCATTTAATTCAAATTGTAAGAAATTTGAAACTACCAATGAAATTATGCTTGAAGTTAATAATGAACTTTGTGAGGCAATTCAGGGGTCAGGTGATTATTTAACCGCTTTTTATTGTATCGTTGATGCTGAAAAAAGAACTGTTGAATTTACAAATGCTGCTCATAATGATATTTATATTCTTCGATGTGATGGAACAATTGATTCATTAGAGCAAACAGGTCCCGTTGTCGGTGTATTAAAAGATGTTCCTTATCAGTCAATTCAGATGCAATTATCAAAGGGTGACAGACTTGTTTTGTATACTGACGGGGTAATAGAGGCACGAAATGAAACAAGTACTCTGTATGATAGTGCACGATTTATTGAAGTTATTAAAGAAAATCAAAATAAAACGCCAAAAGAATTTGTGAAGTTTCTCTATGATGATATTTTACGATTTAAAAATAATACACCTCATGATGATGATATTGCTATTTTGATAGCAGATATTATTTAGTATGTTTTATTAAATCACTTTATTTTTATTTCAATATAAGATATATATAGGGTAACTTATGAAGCATTATGCTTAAAAGTTACCCTGTATTAATTATCGGGAGCTATGTATGGATTTGACTTTATACACAGAGGGTTTTTTTGATGCTGCCCATTTCATAAAAAATCATGAAGGACAATGTGCATTATTGCACGGTCATACATGGAAAGTATCCGTATGGATTCGTGGAACACGTGATATGCTCGATAGCAAGGGTATTTTATGGGATTTTGGCAATTTGAAGAAAATAATACAGTTTTTTGATCATCATAATCTTAATGAGATTCTGCCGGTAAATCCGACAGCTGAGAATCTCGTTATTTACATATATGAACAATTAAAAAAAGAATATTCATATTTGCTTTTTAAAGTTCGAGTGTATGAAAGTGTTGTATCGAAACAGTCATATTGTGACGGGGGAGATAGTTTTGTTGTTTAATATAGTAGAAAAATTCTATACGATAAGTGGAGAAGCTCCAAATGCCGGTGCACCGGTTTATTTAATCCGGTTTACGGGATGTAACCTTGATTGTTCATACTGCGATACTGAGTATAAAAATGAAATTAATTATACATTATCATTTGATGATTTAGTTTCTGATATACAAAAAGCCATACATAATTACCCGTCTGTCTCTGTTCTGTTAACCGGCGGTGAGCCTCTTCTTGATGACAGGCAGGAGGCTTTAATAAAGCTGGCATCGGTTTTATTTCAAACAACATTTTATATAGAAACAAATGGTGCCATTAAAATTAGTGATTTTACTGCACAGAATGTTCACTATGTTGTTGATTGGAAAACACCGTCATCAGGGTATGGAAATTCCTTTTTCTTAAATAATCTGGGAAGTTTAAGGCCCGGTATTGATGTAATAAAAATTGTTACATCACTTGATGATTTGTCAGTGGTCTTAAAGAATATTGAAATAATAAAAAAGGTTAATCCGGATTTGGGTGTTTACCTATCCCCTCAATGGGGCAAAATTTCATTTGTAGAATTATCGTCATTTATTATTGATAACAAATTACCGGTTTCATTATCGTTACAGTTGCATAAAATAATATGGGGTGAACAAAGAGGGGTTTGATATGGAGCAGTGTTATTTGAATGAAGATGCGGTTGTTTTAACCAGCGGTGGTCAGGACTCAACAACTTGTTTAGTGTGGGCGTTACAAAATTTCAGAAAGGTTCATGCGATTAGTTTTTTTTATAATCAGAAACATTCAAATGAAAATGATATTGCCAGGCGAATATGCGAAAAACTGTCTGTTCCTTTTAAATTGGTTGATATTTCATTTATGAAAGATCTTGTTATTTCCAATCTTTTTAAAGGTGGTGGTGATTTAAACGAAAAACATCAATCATCAAACTCAGTTCCATCCAGTTTTGTTCCCTATAGAAATTTATTATTTTTAACGCTTGCTTCGGCATGGGCAGGGACAGTTGGTGCAAGACATATCGTTACGGGAGTATGTGAAACTGATTTTTCAGGGTATGCAGATTGCCGTGATGTTTTTATTAAGTCAACCCAGGTGACATTAAATCTTGCCACTGACTTTAAAGATAAAAATGTTGTACTGCATACACCGCTTATGTGGTTAACAAAAGCAGAAGAATTTAAAATGGCAGCTGATATCGGGTGTCTTGATTTAATACTTAAAGAAACACTAACCTGTTATAATGGTGTTGAGACAATGAATGAGTATGGAAAGGGGTGTGGTGAATGCCCTTCCTGTCTTTTAAGAAAAAAAGGGTATGATGAGTTTAGAAAAAAATACAATTAGGTGTCGTTTATGAAGAGTAATCCATTAGGAAATAAAACAGAATATAAACCTTATTATGATAAATCTTTATTATTTCCAATTAAACGGGATGTAAATAGAGCAAATGCGCAAATAGATTCTACTGTATTTACCGGGTATGATATCTGGAATTGTTATGAATTAAGTTATCTTAATCGTAATGGTGTACCTCAGGTACGAAAATGCAGGATAGTTTATCCATCTGATTCGGTGTGTATTGTTGAGTCGAAATCATTAAAATTGTATCTCGGAAGTTTTATTATGACTCAGTTTGATGGTGATGAATCCGTTCAAAAAATAATTCAAACTGATTTGCAGGAAATCCTTTTGTCATCCTTTGTTAAAGTTGAGTTATTTGATTATATAGCAACCGGAGTTATATATCCGATACCTTCAAATCAGCTATTGGATAATCTGGATGTTGTATGTGATGTCTATACGGTAGATTCGTCATTGTTGTCATGCAAAAAACATGAAGAATCAGCAGTGTATTCACATTGGACAAATCTGTTAAAAACGAATTGCCCGATAACCGGACAGCCGGATTGGGCAACAGTTCAAATTGAATACAAGGGTGTTTTCGAAGTGATTCCACAATCGTTATTGAAATATATAATTTCATATCGGGAACATGGCGATTATCACGAAACGTGTTGTGAAAAAATATTTACTGATCTATTTACGATATTAAATCCTGAATATTTATTTGTAAAATGTTTTTTTACAAGAAGAGGCGGTATTGATATTAATCCATGCAGATTTTACGGTATCGGGTCAGATGGTATTTTTAATGAAAAACATTGGAGGCAATAATTGAAAATTTTAGTAGTAGCTGCAAATAGAGAGAAATTTCCTGATCCTGTATTTCCATTAGGTGCATCATACATTGCAAATTCCCTGGAACTGGCCGGATATTCAGTTGATATTTTCGATGCAAATTTTTCAGAAAACCCGCAGGATGATTTAAAACAAAAACTTACTGATTTTAACCCTGAAGTGGTAGCATTTTCTATACGAAATGTTGATAATAATGCATTCCCAAAAGCAACAAGCTATCTTGATTATTATAAATCAATGACAAAGGTAATTAAAGAAACGGGTAATTCACTATTGGTTGTAGGCGGCTCGGCTTTTACTATTTTTCCCGAATATTTTCTTCAGGAATTACAGGCTGATTTTGGCATTTCGGGTGAGGGCGAGTATGCTTTTCTAAAATTGCTTGATGAAATCAAAACGGGAGTTTTTGAGAAAAATAAAGTTATTTATTCTGATTCAATTAAAGATATAAATTTTGAGCATTTTCCATCGAGAAACGGGTTTGATGTAGAAAAATATTTTCAGATGGGCGGGTGTATCAATATTCAAATGAAACGAGGTTGTGCTTTTGATTGTTCATACTGCACATATCCCTCAATTGAAGGTCATTGTTATCGAATGCGGGAGCCTAAGAAAATTGTTGATGAAATTCAGTACTGGTATGAAACGAAAGGGGTAACCCATTATTTTTTTGTTGACAGTGTTTTTAATCATCCCGAAGAGTATGCTCTTGAAGTAATAAATGAAATTGTAAAAAGAAAACTTGATATAAAATGGTCAGGTTTTTTTGCACCGATTTTTTCGGAAACTTTCGTAGATGCCTGTTTAAGTGCCGGACTTGCTTCGATGGATCTTGGAACAGATGCTTTTTCAAATGTAACATTAAAAGGGTTTCATAAGTTTTTTACCGTTGATGATATTTTTAGAAGTTGTGAAATCTGTACAAGAAAAGGTATTAAATTTAATCACAGTATGATATTTGGCGGACCCGGTGAAACAATGGATACTCTGAAAGAAACTATTCGAAATATTGATCTTTCAAATCCGACATCAGTTATTGGTTTTATTGGTGTTCGAGTGTATCCTAATACACCTATAGCAAAAGAACTTGGGTGGGATGACGTTGGTATAGAACCTGTATTTTATGTTTCTCCCGATGTTCAGGACACTTTAGTTGATTATCTTAAAGAAGTTGTAGAAAATCGTCGTGGCTGGATTGTGCCAGGTTTGGATAAAGGTGTTAATATGGCTTTGTTTGAGCGAATGCGAAAAAGGGGAATCAAAGGTCAATTATGGGAAAAAATGTCTTAAGAGTTTCTTAATGTTATAAATAAAAAATTACGATAATATCATTAGACATTCTTTTATAAGAGGACAGGATGATTGGAATAGACAGTGCCGTTCAAATTTTTTTTAATGATACAATGTTCGCAAATACAAATATATCTTTAGATAAGTTGAATGAATTTGATTTGAAAAAAGTGTATCGGGAAAAAGTAAAGTTAACCCATCCTGATCGGGCAGTTATTCTTGGCAGAAGTTTCGTTGACCTGGAAGATGATTTTAAAAAAGTAAATGATGCATATAAAGTGATTCTTCATTATTATAATTCTGAAGTTACTGTAAAACCTGTTTTTGCAAAAAAAGAAGATTATCTTTATAAAAGAAAAGAAACAAAACCGGATGATGATTCTTCTAAAAATGATTTTAAATATGCATTAAACCTGCCTAATCGACGGTTAAGGCTGTCAGAATATCTTTATTATAGTAAAATTATAACATGGAATCAATTGATTTCTTCAATAGTATATCAGAATAGCAAACGTCCTAAAATTGGTCAGATAGCAGTTTCATTAGATTATATCGATGATATTCAATTGTCGATAATAATAAAAAATATAAGACCTGCAGAGAAATTTGGTGATGCAGCAATAAGGCTTGGTTTTATTGATTTGTATAAATTGTTTGTTTTGCTTGGGAGTCAACGGAAATATAATGCCCCGATAGGTCGGTATTTTGTTGATAAGAAAATTATCAGTAAAGAAAGATTAGTTGAATTATTAAGAAATAACAGAGATTGGAATATGAGGTTTTAATACATTATGAATATATTGAATAATTTTATTGTTATAGAAGGTATTGATGGTGCCGGGACCACAACGCAATGTAAATTGCTTAATGCAGGAATTAAAAACTCCGTTTTTACATGCGAGCCAACACCAGGGGTTATCGGCAAAATGATTCGTGAAATTTTATCCGGTTCTGTTAAAGTGGATAAACACACATTGGCTTTATTATTTGCATCAGACCGCTCTGATCATATGTACGGTGTAAATGGAATCAGTAAAATATCCGATGCTCATACAATTATTTGTGACAGGTATATATTGTCTTCGTATGCATATCAGTCATTAGATGTTGATGATGATTTTATTATTTCAATAAATAGTTCATTTCCAATTCCTGCAATAACTTTTTTTATTGATACTGATGTAGAGGAGTGTTGTAGAAGAGTTGATACGAGAAAAGAAAAAGAGATATATGAGATAAAGGAACTCCAATATAAAATTCGTGAAAAATATAGAATTGGTATTCAGAAGTTCAAGAGTATCGGTCATACTATCATTGAGATTGATGGAAATAAGTCTGTAGAAGAAATTAATGAAGATATTTTGAGTTTTTTTAAAATTAATCAATTTCCTGTTGACAAAAGGGGTGAAATCATATAAAAGGTTCAAGTCCTTCTGACGGAGGGATTGATGTACTGATCAGCAAGTTACGA
>MIAY01000011.1 GCA_001829315.1 Spirochaetes bacterium GWE1_32_154
TAGATAATGTTCTTGAGGCAACGATGATCGATGTTGGAAGCGGTCTTGGTGCCGGAACAACAAGCAGGACATGGACAAAGACGTTGACAATTGCATCGCTTATCAATGTGGGAAGCAGAAATTATTCAGATAAGGCAATAGATGTTATTGCCTACGATGCACAAAACAATGCAAGTACGAAGACTTTTACTTTGAAAGGTGATAAAGTCGCACCATCTGTTGTTTCTACAACACCTGCTGAAGGTGGTTCTATAGGTGACAATGCAACATTTGATCTGTCAGTTCGAGCAAGTGATGACACCGAAATTGATAAAATAACTATCACATTTGATGGTGTCGGAACAACATGGGACAGTTCTAATGGTGCTCATTTATTCACTTTAGAGCCGGGTTCGACAACGATAGATAAAACATGGACAAGAACTTTTGATATTGCAGGTGAATTAGGCGGATATTCCAACAAAGGTGTAACAATAACTGCTTTTGATAAGTATAATAACTCTATTGTTACAAGAAGAAATTTTACCGGTGATATAGCGAAACCGGATACAATTACAATTACTAATGCAAACAACTCGGCACTCCCTGCATCATTTAATCTTGAGGGAACATTTGGTGATAATATCGCAGTTACAAGGATTCTTATTGAGCTTGACGGTGGCAGTACATGGGATACAGCTGATGCATTACAGGATGGAATTACGTTTACTACAGCAAAGACCGGCAACTGGAGTAAGGCTCTAACAGTAGCGGGTGATCTTGGTAATACCTATACCGACAAGATGTTTACTGTAACAGCATTTGACGCACAGGGTAACTCACGACCGGCAACAGTAACGCTTATCGGAGATAGAAGAGCTCCTGTTATAGCTGACTTACTGCCTGCAAGTGGAAGTTTTCAGAAAACATCGGGCGGTAGTTTTACATTAAGTGGTACAGTTTCTGATAAGAGACAGGATAATGTTACCAACGGAGTTGTCTCAAGTGTTTCTATTACATATAGCGGAACAACAAAATCAGCAACAAGTTTTGATGGTACAAACTGGAGTATATCTTCAACAGAGTTTACTGTTGTAGAAGGAAATGCATCATTTGATGTGGTTGCAACTGATAATCTTGGAAACAGTTCGACAGAGAGAATATTTGTTATTGTGGATAATAGTGTTCCTGCAGTTGGATATATATCGCCATCAGCAGGAAGTGTATTGAATGGGGTTACTCCTATATCAGGTACAGTCAGTGACGGATCATCAGGGGTTAAATCAATTTATATCGCATATCTTACATCAGTTCCAACATTAACAAATTATGATACAGAGGCAGAGCTTGAAGCTAAAGCAAGTACAGTAATTGGTGATATTACCGATGGAGGTGCTAAGCACCTATTTAAGATAGCTTCACCAACAGCCTCATGGTCACATGATTTTGATACAACAAAGTTATACGATCAATATAATGCTGTTGAAAATGCTGCTGTTATCTATGTATTTGCCGTTGATATGATGGGTAATGTAAGAACTACCGGTAATACTCTGAGTATAAAAATTGATCAAAGAGAAGATATCCCGACAGGTCAGATATTCAGTCCGGCAGCAGCTGTGGTTTCACCGCAGACAGTAGTTTCAGGGATGGTAAGTGATGATGACGGTGTTGCAAAAATATACTGGTATATAGGGGATGCTACTGTTACTCCTCCGGTAAATGTAACGACATGGGCTGCTGAAAATGCTATAAATACTAAAACTAAAGCGGGTACAATAGACTTAACAGCGACTAATCCGCGGGACGCATCTTTTACTCTTACATCACCTAATGAAATTGGTAATTTTAAGACATGGATAGTAGTTGAAGACATAGATGGTAAAAGATCGTATTTTCCTGATGCAGATTTCAGTGCTGCTTATGATAATAATTTAATAAAGACATTCACTCAGGAAGTTTCTACTACACCAACAGTTACAAATTTAACAGCACCGGTTGCTACTCTTAGTGGTATTGAAAATGTAAGTATATCTGTTCTTGGTGGAACAACTGACACAAGTTTAGAACTCGATATTACATCGATAAAGTATACTATAGTTTCATCTTTTAAAAACTCCGGTGAATTAAGTGTAGTTGTTGCTCCGGGATCAAAAACATGGACAGGGGATGTTACATTTGATACAACCGAATATACAGATGTAAATGATTATTATGATATTACTGTTACTATATGGGCAACAAACAGTCAGGGTAACACATCACAAAATTCAGTTGTAATTTATAAGGCGGATAATAAAGGTCCAACTGTACAAATAACAGGTCCTGTCAACGGTGAAATTATAAATGGTAATCAGATAATTTTTGGAACAGCAAATGATTGGGCTCAGGTTGATGCGTTATATTTCGGGTATTTTACAACAGCAAGTGAGCCTGACATGGTAGCTGCCTATGATACAAAAGCAGAATTTGAAGCTAATCTTGTCGCAGACGTAAGTGCTGCAGCGACACCGATTAATAAATGGTTTAAAGTTGCAAATCCTTCTCTTAACTGGAATTACACATTTAACACAACAAAAGTGTATGATGACCTTGCAGGCCATACAAATTATAAGTTATTTGTAGCAGCTGTTGATATGGTAGGTAATGTGAGCTATGATTTTGAAACATACACTATTGACCAGGATAAGGATAAGCCGATTGTTACTATAACTAATCCGTCATTAAATGGAATAACTGATCCGGTAGCAGAGTATACAAGTATAGTTAAAATTCCTAAAACGTATGTAATGATGGGAACAGTAAAAGATGGAGATGGTGAAGGTGTCAGAAATGTTGAAATAGACATTGATCTTATGAACCCTGATGGATCTAAAAACAGCGATATATATCCGCTGAATACAATAGGTGACAGTGGAGACGGTTATAACAATGTATCATCATCAGAACCAATGATACTTGGGGATCAGGTAACCAACTGGACATATCAGATGGAGGATTACATCATAAATGGAGCTGGAGGTTTTTATAAAGTTACTGTACGACCGGTTGATTATGGTACTCCGCCTGTTAAAGGGTTGATTGCGACTTCATATTTTGTAGTATCTAATGAAGCGCCGGAACTTACTATTATTTCACCTTCAATATATGATCCTGATGGTTCACCAGCGACAAATGTGGATATGTATGGAACTGTAATTTCAAATGTTAAAGATGATATTTACTGGGATAATGATAACTCTAATAACTTAATTTACCATGATGATGACAGTAACAGAAGAAACTGGGGTTGGAACAATGATCTAAGTGAAGCAATATTCAATATATTTGGTTCAAATGCTGTTGATTCAACACGAAGTAATTATTATAGAATGATTTTCAGAGCAAAAGATAACGGCCGGTTAAACAATATAGAAGTTAGTGTTGACGGCGGACAGAATGCAGCTGCTGAAATAACATGGTCAGGCGGTAAAGCTAGTGCAATCGGTACGTTCAGTAGTGTATTAAACAGTGCTGCGATTGTTAAAGTAGGTGTTATGAATGACGGCGCGACCGCTGCATATACTAATTTTACCTATAACGATATGTCAACAGCAACCGATATTCAGACAGATTGGGTGTATTTCTTTGTTGATATTGACACAACTCAACTTTCTTCAAGTACTATTTTAAGAATAACAGCAGCTGATAATAACGAACCTTCATCGTATGAAACAACTGCATCAGTAGGGATTAATGTTGATAACAGTACTCCTTCAGGTAACATAAAGAATTGGGGTATTGATAGCCTGGATGAAAACTACGACTTCGGTAAAACAAGTAATCATCAGTTCATAGGTGGAGATCTTGCTGATGTCGGTTCTGCCGGTGTGCGATATGTAAATCTATACTTCTGGAATAATCAGGCATCAAGCCCTGATGATACACCGGATTATAATGAAGACGGAGCAGGATTACTCATTGTAAATGACTTGGCAAATGTTCCAAGTGGAACACATAAAATAACAATGCCTGAAGACTTAGGTAGTGTAACTTCTTCATCCGGTGATGTTCTTCCTGCAAATACAAATAATAATTTGCCGAACTACTGGATCAGAACTCATAAATATTTATCGAGCGGATGGAGAATTCAGGAAATTTACACAAATAATGCCAATCCTACAGATGCGGACGGACAGCCGGGAACATATTATGGTGTTTCTACAAAATACGGAAGTACAGAACCAACTGACGGTAAAAAACTGATTTGTCTTGAGATTGTTGATAATGCGGGTAATAAGTTGAGGAAGTTCTATGAGCATACATTCTCAGAATATCCGCCATCACATGAGAACACTTATTTATCATGGGCAGCGATGAATCATGCAGCTGATAAACAGACTGTAACTGATGAAACAACAGCAGGCAGAAAATGGATAAGCGGTGATCTTGTGATGAGTGGTACAGTTCGTGATTTCACAGCAGTAACAAATCCAAGTCCGGGAATTGAACGAGTAAGAGTGTATGTGAAGAGTGAAAATGGTACTACCACACATGCAATTTATACATCGAAAACTGCAGATACTGTAGCTGATGCTGCACATAATAATGTGGTACCAGCCAAGGTTATAAATACCATAGCGGATATTTCAGTGTCTCCGACTGCAACCGATACTTCTGTAGCATGGGAGTTTGCTTCCGGACAGGCTACAACCGGCAGAACAGACGGTAATTATCTGATTGAAGTTGAGGTAAGGGATAAAACAGGTGTTACTTCAGTTAAGAAACAGTATGTGTATATTGATAATACAGCACCTTCATTAACTGTAACCCAGCCGACTGCAGCGCAGGTTGTTAAGGGAGATTTGTTTACATTCACAGGAACAGTTGTAACAACCGGTGAGACATTTGAAGGAAATTGTATATCCATAAGTGTTACCTATCCGGGCGGTTCAAACAGCTGGACAACCGGAGTTACAGGAAGTGCATGGAGTAAAGCGTGGGATCTTGGTGCAGAAACGGAATTTACACAGGGTGAGAGTGCGACAGTAAGTATATCCGTAACTGACAAAGCCGGTAATACAACAACCAACCCTGATATTACGATATCAAAAGGTGCTCCTCCTACATGGACGAATTTTACGGCTAATGCAAGCAGTACAGCATTTACGAATGCAGCATTTATAGCTAATTATTCTTCAGTTATAACAGTAAATGAAGTTTATATGATAAAAGGTGCTACAAGTACATTTGTTGCCGAGATAGATGATGGTGTAACATTTACAGATGCTGATCTTGTTATAACAGGGTTAAAGCAGTCTGATGGCACAACTCATTCTGAAACAACACGAAGTATGACCATTAATACGACCGAAGTAACAGATAGTTTTGGTTATAGCAGTATTCCTGATGGAGAGTATACATATAAAGCTGAATTGAAGCAGGGAACTGCCGAAATCAATATGAAGAAGTATTTCATCGTTGATAATACGAAACCGAATATCTGGGTTAAGAAGATTGAAAACACCGATTACGTGCTTGATGGTGCAACAAAACTTGGTCATATTGATGCAGAGCATGGAGATTGGGGAACAGGATACACAACTACTGCTGATGCTATTTCAGGTGTTGTTAAAACAAGGGTTAAAGTTAAGGATAATTATCTTTTAAAGAATGTAAGCGTAAGTCTTGAAAATTATAATTTTGGTAACGGTGACGGAACCGCAAAAGTTCTTCTTGAAAGAGATATTACAGGTGCATGGGGAACTGCAGCATCAAGAGGAGTTGTAGGAGATCTTAATTACTTTGCAGTGAAAGATGTTGCGATAAGTCTTGGAGCAGACAGTGATTATGTATCTTTTACACTTGAGTTTAATACAGCAAACTTAACTGGTGTTGCAGGTATCAACAAATCGCTTCAATTTACTGCAACTGACTGGGTTGGTAACTTGACTGATGAGGCGGGAACAAATGCCGGTATAGAGACTGCTACATATGATACATATAATAGTGCGACTGTGATGGGTGTTGGTAATGCGAAGCCGGTGGCTTTTGTGTTGGATGTGGTGCCGTATATTACGAGGATAGACACGCAATTAGGGAATGCTACATCAGTAGTTGACAGAAAGAGTGTGTATAACAGGACATCAACAGGCAGGTATCCGGTTTATAAAGATTTGACGAGAGGTTTATACGAAGTTATAAATGTCTACGGATATAATCTTGTGCCGGATTATATAGTAGTCGGTAAGGATGCTGACGGTATAAATGCTACAAATAATGGGCTTGAAGCCGGTGTAAATCAGCTTGGAGGTATAACAACCGTTGTTGCCAACTCTCAATATAGTGTTTCGGTTGAAAACGCAGTACAGTCAGGCTATATTAATGTAGTTAATGCAACCGGCTGGATATCAACAACGAATAATGTTAAATCTGTTTATTCGACCGAGAATGAAGAGAAAAATAATATGAATAACAATTTGTTAAAGGATAACAGATGGCTTGAGTTATGGACATTTAATCAGGTAGCAGGTGTGACAGAGGCTCGAATGGTTGATATGGAGCTAAGTACTAATAATAATATTAACTGGGGTATGGGGTATACAGATAATAGAGCAGGGGTCTCTGTGAATAATGCTGCACCTGTAGAGTTGAGAAGATCATATACACGATACTTTGATAATAAAATAGCATTTAATACAAGTAATTCTTATTTCTTTGTTTCACAGTGTGGTGATACTTTGGGGGTTCCTGTAACGGCTTGGACTAGCGGACCTTCTCAGTTTGGATTGAATTATAGAAATACTCCCGGTGCGTCATGGGAATACAACAGTGCAGCTGCTGGTGGCAGGAAGGTATATATAGAGTCCAATTGGAATGGTGCAGATGTTAATAAATTGGATAGAGTACAAAATCCTGACATGAAGATAAGTGGAGATGATGCTTATTCCAGAGTATATATGACTTATTATGATTCTCTCCAAAAGTTAGTGAAATTCAGATTCTTTGAAATCGGAACTGATGCTGCGATTACAACTGGAGGAACAGTCAATGTTGATTATGTAACACTTGATACAACGGGTACGATCAGAAGTACATTGGTTCCTTATCGAAATGGAGGGGTTCAATGGAATCAGACTGAACAAGGTGTAGTAGGTGCTCATAGGAATGGAGGTACTAAACGACAGGGATTTGTTGCTATTGCCGGAGCAAATGGAAATAGTAATACTGCAGCCGTTGGTTACACAGCAGATAATACTGCTATAGTAGCATGGTATGATTCTGTTGGTACTTCACTAAAAATTAAATATAATACTTCTCCTTGGTCAAGTTATTCTGGTTATTTTGAATTTGACAGCAATAATTTAGCTGTTCCGGTAGCAAATACTTATAGATTTAAACTTAGTGTTGATGGAACTTTGGTAAATAGTGGTAATGATATTGCTGTAACTTTTACGGCACCAACAGGTGGTACCAATAGACATCAACTTGTATATGAGTTGAATAAAATATTAACTGAGAATTATGGTTGTTTTGCGGAAGTTAATCCAGTTACTAACAGGTTAATTTTTAGATCATTTCAAACAGGAGCAACATCGAGAGTTGTATTATCTGCTCCTACAGGAGCGAATTCCTTACTTACTGCTATGGGTGCATTTAATCAAGCAGCTGGAGCAGGAGTTGCATGGGTTGAAAGATCAATTGATACTGACGGTGCAGGTAAATTTGTTTCTATAACAACAGATGGCGGAGCAAAAGGTGGTATACATCTTGCATATCAGCAGACTGCAAATGGTGATTTGAAATATGCTTATTTACCGACTTATGATTGTGCAGATGGGGCTATACGAGTTGTAACCGTTGATAGTTATGGTCAGGTTGGTCAATATACTGACATAAATATTAAAGATGTCTCAGGCGCAAAGATCCCGTATATAACATATTATAATATGTCAAATGCAGATACAAAATTAGGTGCTAAAGTTGCATATCCAATAACTGCTCCTTCTACATGGACTGATAATACAGTAGCGGGTGTCAATTCAAGTGAATTGTTTACCGGAAATTGGGAAGTATCAATTATACCAGCCCGTGAAGTACCAAAACAATATAGGATTAGTAATGGTATTACAACTGCCGGAGATCTTATTGTTGGTTATCAGGGAGATTTGGTTGAATATGGAACATACTTGCCATAACCATTAGTTCATTAAGTTTACAAGTGAAGAGTGTTCCTGAAAAGGACACTCTTCACTTGACTAAAACTATAATGTTAATTATGATATAAAAAAAGGTAATTTAGCGGAGGAATATATGAGAATCGGTTTTTTCTTTTTATTGTTGATAATTATAAGCGGGTGTAAGAGTTAAAACTCTCATCTCTGCGAACTCACAAACTCTGCGTGAAATACTTCTAAAAAAAGCGTGTTCACTCAAATAAAACTTATTTTGAAAACCGGCTCATTGAGAATTGTGTTTTTTTTATCATTCGTGTTATGAACATTCCAATAAATATTCGTTTATACACCTCATCTTGACAATCATCTTCAAAAGCATTACTATTACCCTGTAGAGGAGTTCACCATGTCAAACTTTGCAATAAAACCTGACCGGAAATATACCTACGCTGACTATAAAACATGGAATGATGAAGAACGGTTGGAGATTATTAATGGCATAGTATATAACATGAGTCCTGCACCGAGACGGGTGCATCAGAAGATATCGGGAAATTTATTTTTTATATTTAAAGGATATCTAAAGGGTAAATCATGCGAAGTCTATGATGCTCCTTTTGATGTTACCTTTATTGAGTATAAAGATCAGCCGGACGATCAGATAGAAACAGTTGTGCAACCCGACATTGTAGTTATCTGTGATGAAATAAAACTTAATGATTATGGCTGTAAAGGTGCGCCGGATATAGTTATCGAAATACTGTCACCCAACTCATTCAAGAAAGATAAGGTAGAGAAATTCAATCTGTATGAAAGTCACGGCGTCAAAGAGTACTGGATTGTGTATCCCGGTGAAAAGATGATTGAAGTTTTCAAGTTAGTTGACGGAAAATACGATGTGCCGGAAGTGTACGGAGTGGATGATAGAATTGAGGTAGAATATCTGGGTGATCTGGTTATTGATGTGAAAGAAGTGTTTGTATAATCTGGAATAACGCAATAAAGTGTCTGAAACAATCGTCATTCGAAAATGGTAATGCCTTTACACGAATGAAAAATACTAAATTACTAACTAAACGGAGGCATAATTTGAGAGTCTTTTTTTTCTTTTTATTGTTGATAACTATAAGCGGGTGTAAGAATTTTCAGAAAGAACCCGTTACACTTACTTTATTTTCATATGAACCTGTGTATAATACAATCATTCAAAAATCTGTAGAATCATTTAATACATTACATAATAAAAAACTTACTGTAAATATTGAAACGGTTCAATATGAACCTCATATAATTCTTGAGCAACGGCTTATAGAAGGCAAGGCGTGGGATTTGATGATGATGCCGTCCTACAAAACTATTCAAAATTTTGCAGGAAAAGGTTTATTACGTGACCTTACTGAATATAAAGCATCTGAAGCAATATATTCTGTATTCAAGCCGGGTGTTTCTTTTGAGAACAGGGTTTATGCATTGCCTTACAAAGCTAATTATTATGGAATCTTCTATAACAGGGATATATTTAAGAAGTATGAATTAACACCTCCTTCCGGTCTGGATAATTTAAGAGATATTACAAGTACGCTAAAAAAAAATAATATTGATGCTTTTTCAATATCCGGAAATCAGGGCTGGGTTATGGCTAATGTGTTATACATGTTTATTTCTCAGACTGCAGGTGATAATTTTGATCATTGGGTAAATGGAATGAATGCGAACGTATCAAGTTTTAATACACCGGTGACTCAAAATGCATTTGAAATATTCGATTTTTATATATCAAACGGTCATAAAGGATTTAAGACTACTAATTACTCTGCACATATGGATACATTTGTTAATGGTCAAACAGCGATGATAATTAGTTCCTTATCAGAAATCGCTACGTATAAAAGAAGAAATAAGGATTTTAATCCCGGATTTATTCCATTTCCTGTCTCAGATAGTGACAATAATGATTTATATGCTGATGTTGATTTTGGTTTTGCATTATCCAATACTATTTCAGAAAAAAAGATTGATATGGCAGTTCAGTTTCTTGAATACTTAACTACGAGTGATTGTATGGCTGAATGGGAGAAAGATGCGTCAATACTGATTCCATTAAAAAATAATAAATCAGTTGCTTATCAGGATGCGATACAATATATTGAAAATGATAAAGTAGTTACCTGGGGGCATCCTAAAATACCGAAAATTGTACTTGAAGAATCTAAGCGAATACTTGAAGATATGGTGAAGAGTAATTTAAATACAAAGAGCGTGATTGATAAATTAGATCGTTCATGGCAAAATTATGTGAAAAATAAGAAGTAATAAGTTTTCAAGACGCATACACAGAGGTTTTCTGTAGAAATGAGAGTAATGTTTCAAGAAAACGATAAAAAGAACTGTAAATTCGAAGGTCATTTTACTTCATAAACGGGGTCGTCTATAATATAAGCCCGGCTCCTATGAGAATTTATTAGAAGATTTCAGGTGATTTATTTTTTTTATAAAGGCGTATTTAATAGATAAAATTGAGAAGTTTTATTTGTATGAAAAATATGAAGTAAAAGAATACTGGATAGTATATCCCGGTGAAAAAATAGTTGAGATTTATATTTTAACTGAAAGGAAATATGGAATTCCGCAAGTTTACGGAATGGACGATAAAATATTAGTAAAGCATTTAGATGATTATGTTTTAGATTTAAAAGATGTTTTTTAAGAAAAAATGTAATATTTGTTATATATTTAATAGACAAATGTTTATTCCTGGCTTAAATAATTATCGACAAAAATTACTAAAATGAATTATTCTTATTGAGATAATCTTGAAAAGATTAGTAAATTGTTGATTGATGTGTCTATAGGTATCCTAAAAATATTAAAGAGGTGTTATTATGGGGGCATTTTTACATGTTAATTTGCCGTTTGAAATTGCATTATCGATATCAATCGGTGAAGATGAAGAACTTTTTTCACCTGATGACTATTTAGAAGATAAATATAAGCCATATTTTCAATTGCTATATTCCAAAAAGAGAGAGAGAATTACTTCTATTGGTGATTTCAAAAGAACATTTTATTACCAGGAGATAGTATTTGAATTAAAAGATAAGTATTTTAATGAAATAAAAGAGATGATAAAAAACTTCTGGAATGAAGTTTCTAATCATCCGACTAATAAAAATAAAAGCTTGATTAACACTAGTTTTCTAGCTGATTTTATAAATAAATGTTATGATGGTTTACAAATTTCAAAAGAAACTATTGATGAATTAGATGATTTATTGAAATGTGTAGACTCAAATTATTTTTTAAGAACTGAAAAATTACCTGAAATAGTTGTATATTGCGGGTATCCAATAGAGGATCGAGAAAATGTCAGTAGTTCACTAAACTGTTTTTCAATACTCATGTTTTGGGAGAAGCTTGGAATTGAAAGAGATTTAGAAGAAGATTTTATATTTATGACAAACGAAATAAAACGAAAAATAGCAGAAAAGTATAAAGTTGCCGAATTGCTTTGTGTAATGGGGTATTAGTATCTCTAAAGATATACTGGTTTAAATGATGTGGACATCACATTGAATTTTATTCTGTTTACTTTTGAGCCTCTTGCAAAATGTGTTAAGAACTGTAACTTCGGGGTATGTTCTTCATGTACTCAATATTATATGATTAGTTATGAAAATCTAAATAGTGTTTAGAATGATTTAGGGATTCTTTGTTTTTATGTATATCCGGCAAGAAAGTGTATTCTATAGTTAGTGTTGATATGGATGCATCGGGTTGTTTTTATATTTTCATCCACCATATGTGATCTGATATTTGAATAACACCTCAATACATCCTTATTAAATTCTGTAACCATCCTAATCAACTTAAAAATACTCTTTTCACATTTAATCAGAAAAAATCTCAAAATACACCTCAAAACTGACCCGATACTAAAAGTCCCAAACCGATAATGCAAATATCTCAATCGTTCAAACATAGATTCTTTAATATCAATAAAAACATCACATGAAAAATTAACCCCATCCTTAATAAAAATATGCTCTATAGGATGTAAGTCAAATTCATTAACTAACTCAGTCATTCTACCCAAAACTCGATTAACATAAGTTGACCTGCTAACACATGAACTAATAGCACGTTTATCAATAGCAGCTAATAATTTTCTATCAATCTTTACATGAAACCTGTGATATTTAATCATAATAACCTCCACTTTTATTAAATCAGAAAAAGTGTTTTTTCAATTAAAATAAATTAAATATTTTTTATCGATTAAAAATAAATCAAAAATATTATTGCAGTAAAAAAAACTATATGTTATATTTAGTGCATACGAGTAAATATATTTAAAAATAACACTATCTGTAGTGTTATTTTTTTTGTGTCTTCTCCGATAAATAATGTATAAGTTATGGATATAAAATGAAATGTCCCAATTGCGGATCAACAGATGATAGAGTTTTAGAGTCAAGGCAGATAGCAGAAGGCAGCTCAATTCGTAGAAGAAGGGTTTGTAATAGTTGTGAATACCGCTTCACTTCATATGAGCATATTGAAGAAAAAAAATTAATGATAGTGAAAAAAGATAATAGACGTGAAGAATTTTCTCGTGATAAACTATCAAGAGGGTTACAAAAAGCGTGCGAGAAAAGACCCGTTTCTCAACCGTCCATTGATCAGTCGGTAATAGAAATTCATGAAAAGGCTAATTTTATGGCAGGAGATACTCATGAAATAAACAGTATTAAACTTGGCGAAATTGTTATGGATAAACTGAAGGAGCTTGATCTTGTAGCTTACATCAGATTTGCAAGTGTTTATAAACAATTCGATGATGTAAAAGAATTTATAAAAGAAATAAAGAAAATAAATAAATAAAATTTGTATGGCTTTTTAATTGGGGGGAGATGTCATGAGTCGATGGCGAAAAGAGGTGCTTGGTGTAGAATCAGCAGGTGAAAAATTTGTAATAAAACACATTATTAAAAGAGACGGTCAACTTGAAATGTACAGCAGAGAAAAGTTGTTTAGTGCAATAATGAATGCTGCATCGGCAATTGATAACTCGGATGTTGATTTGGTTAACAGACTCACTGATAACACTGAAGTGAAAATAAAACAATTGATGCTGAAAAGACACCAGAATTCTGCACCGGCTATTGAAGAAATTCAGGATATGATAGAAGAAGTTTTAATTGAAGACAGACAGGTTGCTATTGCAAAGGCTTTTATTTTGTACCGGGCAAAACATCAGTCAATTCGTGATACTAAAGAATTATTTCTTGATATAAATGAAACAATGGAAGGCTACCTTGCTCAGACCGATTGGCGGGTCAATGAAAATGCAAATGTTAATTATTCATTAGGTGGTTTAATACTTCATAATTCCGGAACAATTACCGCAAATTATTGGTTAAATAATATTTATCCTAAAGAAATTGGAGAAGCGCATATCAATGCTGATTATCATATTCATGATTTATCAATGTTTTCCGGTTATTGCGCGGGTTGGTCATTGCGACAATTAACCGAAGAAGGATTGGGCGGTGTTGAAGGTAAAATCAGTTCTAAACCATCCAAACATCTGTATACACTTATATTTCAAATGGTAAACTTTCTTGGTATAATGCAAAATGAATGGGCAGGGGCTCAGGCATTTTCAAGTTTTGATACGTATTTAGCACCATTTGTGAGAGCAGATGATTTAAATTATCTTGAAGTAAAACAGGCAGTTCAGAGTTTTGTTTTTGGTGTCAATATTCCTTCGCGATGGGGGAGTCAGGCACCTTTTACTAATATTACATTAGATTGGATCGTTCCGACAGATATGCGTGATAAACCTGCAATTGTTGGTGGTGAACAATACAAAAATTATACGTATGGTGATTTTCAACATGAAATGAATATGATAAATAAAGCATTTCTTGAAATTATGCTCGATGGTGATGCAAATGGCCGTGGTTTTCAATATCCGATACCGACATATAATGTAACAAAAGATTTTGATTGGGATAGTGAAAATGCTAAATTGCTTTTTGAGATGACTGCAAAATATGGAACACCTTATTTCCAGAATTTTATAAACAGTGATTTGGATCCGAGCGATGTTCGAAGTATGTGTTGCAGACTTCAGCTTGATAAACGTGAGCTAAGAAAGAAGGGCGGTGGTTTATTTGGTGCTGATGAGTTTACCGGGTCAATAGGTGTAGTAACAATAAATCTTCCGAGAATTGGTTATTTAACTAAAACGAAGGATGAGTTTTTCAAGCGATTAACACATTTTATGAATCTTGCAGCGAAATCACTTGTAATTAAAAGAAAAGTAATTAATCGACTAATGGAAAATGGCTTATTTCCATATACAAAACGTTATTTAAAACATCTCAACAATCATTTTTCAACAATCGGTGTAAATGGGATGAATGAGTGTTTATTAAACTTTCTGGGTAAAGATATTGTTTCAGAAGAAGGTCGTAAATTTGCACTTGAAATACTTGATTTTATGCGAAAAAAACTTGCTGACTTACAGGAAGAAACCGATGATTTATTCAATCTCGAAGCAACACCTGCTGAAAGTACCAGTTACAGACTTGCAAAACAGGATAAAAAGAATTTTCCTGATATTATAACATCAGGTAAAGAAGATCCGTTTTATACCAATTCATCACAACTTCCTGTTGATTATACCGATGATATTTTTGAGGCATTAGACCATCAGGATGAATTGCAGACACGATATACCGGTGGAACAGTTTTTCATGCGTTTATTGGTGAAGCAATTTCTGATTGGGAGTCATGCAAGAAAATGGTTAAAGCAATAGCGTATAATTATCGATTACCATATTTTACAATAAGTCCAACATTTTCAATTTGTCCGAAACACGGATATTTAAAAGGTGAGCATTTTAATTGTTACAAATGTGAATTAGAAAAAAAAGAAGAGTTAAAATTAAAAATAAAAGAATTAAAGGCAAAGAAAGACAATTTCATTGCTTTAAATAAATAATTGGGGGGGGGATATGGAAAGGTTTATTAATGAGATTGATGGGGAAATTGCTTCTTTGGAGGCACAGTTACTAACCGTAAAAGGAACGGATACTGAGGTTTACACACGAATTGTCGGGTATCACAGGGCTTTAAGTAACTGGAACAAAGGTAAAAGAGAAGAGTATAATCACCGGGTTTGTTTTGATGCTGATAAATGGTTATCAAATGAAATCGTTGATAAACATTCATCAAACATTGTAATGAGAAACGAAACTGATTTTTCATTTACCACATATGGTAATGTCTCAAAATATGTATTTTTCTATGGTGAATATTGCAGAAATTGTAAACCGGTTAAAGATTACATTGATCAAATCGCAATTGAAGGTGAAAAAGTTGATGTTGGTTCTGACTTGGGACTCAATATTGCCCGACAGTATAATGTAACGACAACACCCACTGTAATAATGCTTGATACAAACAATCAGGTAATCGCAAAATTACATTCAAAAGAAGAACTTATTTCATTCACAAATAAATTTGATGAAGCCATAGCGTAATGAATTTTTATGGTTTTCACAAAACAACTCTTTTGGAATACCCAAAACATATTGCATCCATTTTATTTACACTCGGGTGCAATATGCGTTGTCCGTTCTGTCATAATGCTGAATTAGTAGAATCTTCCAAAAATGAACCGGTTATTAATGATGCCGGTTTTTTTCAGTTTCTTGAAAAACGAAAAGGCATCCTGGAGGCCGTTTGCATAAGTGGTGGTGAGCCGTTAATGTATGAAGCACATCTTATTGATTTTATCGATAAAGTAAAATCAAAAGGGTTAAAGGTTAAAATCGATACAAACGGTTCATTTCCTGATGTGTTAAAAAAACTTGATGTAGATTATATAGCGTTGGATATTAAAACTTCTTTCGAAAATTATCATAAAATTGGTTATACCGGCGAAAATATTGTTGATAAAATCAAGGAATCTCTTGATTATGTTATGAATATTTTTACTAACGAGTATGAATTGAGAACGACTGTTGTTCCCGGTATTGTTGATTTACATGATATTAAACAAATTGCACTACACATTCAAGGTGCAAAAAACTATGTTCTCAGTCAGTTCCGACCAATGAATACACTTGATAATGCGTTTGCATTTGTAAAACCATATCCAATAGAGTATATTGAAGAAATGAAATCTTTTTGTGTACAACAGGGCATTGTTACAGAAATTCGCGCAAATTATAACTGATTTTGGAGGCTCCATGAAAGTAAAAATTATTTTTTCTACCATTTGTATGATATTTTTAGTAATATCCTGCACTTCAAATGGGATAGAAGAAGCAAATAATGATACAAAAACAACGTCTCAAGACCCGGGACTTCCTGCAATGCCACCGGAATGGGAAACTGTCCTTGAAAAATCAACACTTCCTGTACTTCAAACAAATCTTGGAGGCTCTCCTGATCTTGAATGGAGATATGCAAATGCAGTTCTTGGCGGTGAAGTCTGGATTGAAGGTTCACTTGGACCTGTACCAAATGATATATTAAAAACTATTCCAATTACTGAAACCGGTTGGCCGAAACAACTGCCTGCTGATTTGAGAGTGACTTTATCAACATACTATTCACATAAAAAAGATACTAAACCGGGTGAATTGCGTTCAAAAGGATCAGAAGCTGTTACCGGGCTTTATGTAATAACATGGAAAGGAAAAACATTACCTGCTGCCGACGGGAAATCACAGTTTAGCATACTTGACATACAAAATGATAGCGATCCGGTTTATGGCACACAGTTTTGTGTCGCCGGTGAAAATCGAGTGATCGCAAAAGTTCGTGACTCAAAAAGAGGTGTTAATGTTTCATATCGTTTACCGGATCCTGCTGATCCGATACGGGATATAAAAATATGGACACCGAATGATCATGGAATGGGTCTTAATGTTGATATTAGTACATACAATCCTGTCACATTAGGTCCGGGTACATTATCATTGTATTGTACAGAACCTGCTCCCGGGGAAATTGAGCCGATTTGGCATCCAAAATATATTGCCCATCTTACCGATGACCCGAGCGGGGTGATACGGTTTATGGGATATTTGAATATAAATGGTTTGCCCGCCGATGAACCACCATTGGAATGGGCTGATTCCATGCCTTCAATATATACCGTAACAAATCTTGTCGGTATTGATCCTGAAAATTATTTCAGGTATCCTGTTTCATCTTTTCGCGGTCGTTGCCGTATACCTTATGAATGGATACTCGATCTTTGCAATGTTGTAAAAAAGGATGCGTGGTTGCAAGTGCCACATGTTGCTACAAAAGGCCATATAGAAGGTTTAGCAACATTAACAGCTTCAAAACTCAATCAAAGTCATCGTGTATGGTTTGAATTTTCAAATGAATTATGGAATACTTTTTCTCCTTATCTGCCTCAGTATAATGCTGCAAAAAAACATGGTGAATCATTCGGAAAATCTCAAGGGTGGGGAAGTGGTAATCTTCAAGCACAGGCAGTCAGGTATTTTGAAAATGCCTGGTATAAAAATGGCGGTTCTGATGATCGGCTTATAAATGTTATTGCCGGTTTTGCCATATCTACTGGATATAATACAGAAGTACTAGAGGGTGTGGGGGCTTTATCATCAACATTAGCTGAGGTTTTTGCTATTACGACGTATTTTGGTTCAGAATTAACCAATAAATTATATAATTTACCGTATGGCGATGGTAATCCGGATGAATCTGTTTACCTTGAGGCAAAAGAGAGTTTAAGAGGTTCAATATATAGTGATTATGAAGCATGGCAGGCGAATGCAAATCTTTGTCATACATATAAAGTCGGGATGGTTGCTTATGAAGGAGGTTCGCATGTTCTTGCATCAGGTTATGGTGATTGGGATAATCCTTCTCACGCTGCATTTATGAACTTTCTTGAAAATCTTCATAAGCATCCTGTAATGAGAGATTTGTATCTTGAACACTGGGCTTTATGGTCAACCGCCGGCGGAAGGACTGCAAGTCTTTTTGTTGATATTGGCGGATACGGGTTTTACGGATACTGGGGGGCAAAAGAAGATGTTACTGAAAACCCCGATGAATCACCCCGCTGGAAGGCTGCACAGGATTTTGAATCATTACAAAAAGGGGTGAGAGCTTTTGACGAGCCTTTGGGAACAAAACCAAATTTACAGGATACCAGGTTATTTCGCGGTGAAGTAAATCTGCCTTTTGAAACAACGATAACTGCTTTAGAAGGAGACGGGGAACTTAAATATGCAGTAATTGGTGGCAGTTTGCCGGAGGAAACAAAATCATCTTCAACAAATAGTGGAATAAGTATTACGGGAACTCCGGGTAAACTGGAAGTAGCACGATTTATAATTCGTGTAACAGATCAGGAGGGTGATCCTGATTATGGTGTTTTTAGAGTCAATATTGATCCTTCAGGAACGACAACCGGGCGACTTTTACTTTTTGATCCGCAAACTCTTCCGGCAGCAAGTCTTGAAAAATCTCAAAATGATCAGGGGTATACAACACGATTTGATGTTAATCGAGCAAAAATAACTGATACATCGGGAACCGAACCGCGTATATATGTTCCGTTTAATGCTGATGAACCATCATTTAAGGAACATTATATTGATAGTTCAGTTACAGTATTACCAACATCCCCTTTTGCACCTTCAATCGGTTGTTCACTTACATTTTTAACCGGTGAATTTAACGAATCTAATACTGTCACCTGGGATAACAGTCATAATGCTCCGGTTCTCTGGGTTGGGTTACGAAATAAAGCATTTTCGGGTTGGTTAGGTTCAAGTCTTGATTTGTCTGATACAAATCGTTTTGGTGTACCGACTGTTTTTGATATGCTGTTAATCTGGCGAAGAGATCAGATGGAAGCGTCACCTGAAAAAGTTGTTTCTTTTGGTTCAGGTTCAGGTGAATCAAGTCTTATTATGGAAAGTGACGGTATTTATGCAGATGTTATTCTGATGCGGTATGTCATTCGTACGAAAGATTCAGGTGGCGTTACTCATTATTATTTATCAGAGAAGAAATGGACAGACGCATCACCCGGACGGTTTGAACTAACCGATTTTAATAATTCATCGAATACCGGAAAAAGATGGGCTGTTTTTACACCGGCACCTGATTCATTTGCAATGCCTGATGAAAAATTACTTGATTTCAAAGCGGTTGATTTTATACAGATTGACGGAGTTGGTGTCGCTATGAAAGTATACCGAAGCGGTTGGCATTACGGAATGGGTATAAGCCGTTTTCTCGTTGTTGGTAAAAAATAAAATTCTTTAATTAGGAAAAACTATTGGTATTTCTGAAAAAATTGAATATAATTGCCGGTATGAAGACTATATTAAAAATTATACCGGTTTTATTAATTATCATTTCATGTCAAAGTACATTAAATGAAGTCTATGATATTAAAGCTTTACCGGGTGCACATTATATAATGTATTCAAATCAGACATTTTATTTAATATCAGGCAATAAAGTTATTAATTCAAAAAAAATCCCTCGTGTTGAAGAAATCTTAAAGACATCCGGATATTTCTATAGAAAAAACAATGCTCTATTTCAAATGGATGAAAACCTTAATTCACAATTTATTTGTAAAGGTTTTTTTAGAGATACTTTTAATGGTAAAGAATTAATTCTGAATGGCAAAAAATTGACTGTTATAGAAAATCAGCAAAAATCGACGATTAAATTACCCCGTCTTTATACAAAAGTTTATTTCGTAGATGAAACAACTGTAATTCTTTCTGATAATTCAAAAATTGATTTGTATAGGTTTGACGGACAAATACAATTGGTATATACCCTGGAAAATGTCACCGATTATGATATTGATCACGATAATAGAGTTATATATTATTTAAAAAGTAATAAAGAATTAATGTTATTTGATATAAATCTTCAAAAAAATGAATTATTGGATACATTTCCTGTTGATCAGAATTCATTACAGCTATCAGAAAATAGTGATAAAATAGTATTAAATAGTGATTTAATAATTACATTGTTTACTATTAGTTCAAAGAATATTCTTATGGGGAATGAACCCAATGATTGTGCTTATTATGATGATTATTCTAATTCGATTATATTTTTAAACAAAAATAATGTTACTTTCTTTCAATTAAATTCTGAATCTGACAATAAAAAGACCATACAGTTATATTAAGGGTACCTCTAAGAACCTTGTAGAAATTCCAACCAAAAGAGGTGTCGCATTTTTTTTAAGAAACACTAAACTACAAAAAACATAATATCTTTATATTCTATAAAATATTTCTTGACTGTAAAAATTATAAATAATACAATTTTTTTACAATCACAGTAAGGAGGTGTTTTATGGAACGAAAGAAAGAAATGATATATTCCAGTCCAAACGTTTTATTTTACTTTTTTGCTCTGTATTAAACCATTTCTTTTTTTGATTATTTAATATTAGCTGAAAATACCGGGTAAGGACAAAAGATTTATTCTTGTGTCAACAAGTTAGCAATAACTTATCAGCTATAAATCGGGTTGTAATTTAAAAATGGATAAAACTATATGAAAAGAATGTTCATAATCGATTTGCAACTAATGATTATGCGTAAACTGATGCTATTAAACTTACAGGAAATAGAAAGTAATTTTTTAATAATAAAAGTTTTTAAGGAGATTTAAAATGTACAAATATTTAAAATATTTTTTCACATGCATTATTTTTTTTGTTATAACGTTAAGTTGTACTAATGCATCTTTAGCTACGACCTCCGCTACTGATTCCGTTGAGTCTGATGTACAAGAATCTGATAAATGGTTGGATGAACCTGCAAATGCAATAACGGGCGGTTCAACAGATTTTAGAGGTGAAACGATATATTTTGTTATGCCTACCAGATTTTATGATGGTGATTCGACTACAAATGTTCATTGCTGGGATGATGGACTGGCTAAGAATCCTGATACCGATCCGGCATGGCGAGGTGATTTTAGAGGATTGACACAAAAATTGGATTATATTAAAGCACTTGGTTTTTCTGCAGTGTGGGTAACACCACCGGTTAAAAATTCAAGTGGATATGATTATCATGGATATCATGCGATCAATTTCAAAGAAATAGATCCGCGATATAAAACTTCATACGATACTTCCGCTCTTGATGCATATAAAAAGTTTATTGATGCTGCTCATGCTAAAGGTTTAAAAGTCATTCAAGATGTTGTATATAACCATTCAGGAAATTTTGGAGAGGAGAATTTGTATCCTTTATTTAAAAGAAATGCACCTTTAGGATTAAATGATACGATTGCTTCTCTTCAAAAAACAGATATAGCAGGAAAATTACCTGCAAATTATAGTACATTGACACCGGATGCTCAATACGCTGCCCGTATTGCTGCAATGAAAGAAAATACGAAAGATACTAATTTCGTTTATCATCATGAAAAGTCTATGAGCTGGGAAAGTTATTCTGTTCAAACAGGACAAATTGCCGGAGATTGTGTTGATTTAAATACTGAAAATCCAACAGTTTATAATTATCTTGCTGATGCTTCTAAATGGTATATCAGTCTTGGTGTCGATGCTTTTAGAGTTGATACTGTTAAACATATTTCACGATTAACGTTTAATAAAACATTAATTCCTGCAATTAAAGCGTATGCCGGTAATGATTTTTTTATTTTCGGAGAAGTATGTTCACGATATCGACAAGTATGGAATAATGGTATACCGGCAATTTCCACACCATTTTTTACATGGAAAGAAAGAACAAATTATGCATGGAGCAGTACAGACAGACTTGTGAATGAAGCATTAGTTGCTAAACACTGGGATGATAATAGTACTACTGCTAATCAACCAAGTTCTGCAAACCATTTACTCAATGGGAATTCGTACAGAGCTGTTGATTATTCATTACGATCAGGTTTTGATGTTATTGATTTTCCTATGCATTGGAACTTTGCAAATGCTAATGACGCTTTTGGTGTCGCAGTTGGAAATGATTATACCTATTCTGATGCAACCTACAATGTCACATATGTAGATTCACATGATTATGCACCGGATACAGCACCAGAAAATCAACGATTTGCACTTCCTACTGATGTTTGGTCTGAAAATCTATCACTGATGTTTACATTTAGAGGTATTCCTACTATTTTCTATGGTAGTGAAATTGAATTCCAGAAAGGAAAACCAATTGATGTCGGTCCTAATGCTCCATTGAGTCAAACAGGACGTGCATATTTTGGTGGAAATCTTGAAGGTACAGTTACTGCTTCTGATTTTGGTGTATATTCTGCAAGCGGCACTGTTGCAAATACACTCAATAAACCATTAGCACAGCATATAAGAAGATTGAATTTGATTCGACGGGCTATTCCTGCTTTACAGAAAGGACAATATTCAACTGCTGATATGGACGGAACCGGGCTGAAGTTTAAACGAAGATTTACAGATTCAAATACCGACAGTTTTGTTCTTGTTACGATTTCCGGAAGTACGAATTTTAGAAATATTCCAAATGGAACATATAAAGATGCTATTACCGGTGATGTTAAAACAGTAACAAATGGTACGCTTTATGCAGATTGTTCTGGAAAAGGTAATATGAGAGTGTATGTACTTAATACGACATTGTCTCCTGCACCGGGTAAAATCGGAGTTGATACTCAATGGTTATACGGTTCAAGTACACCTGTTACTGAGTGGACTAATGCATATTTTAGAGGAACACCAAATAATTGGGGTGCTACTGCTATGACTAAAGTAGCTGCTAACACATGGGAAATTACACAAACTTTCAGTGGTGTTGCTAATCCACGATTTAAAATTGATAAAACCGGGGCATGGGGTGAAAATTATCCATTAAATGCTGATTTTCCTGTTACTGATAATAAAATGTATAAAATCAGATTTGATGATATTTCAAAAAATATCACAGTTACCGATGTTACACCTGTTCCTCCGCCTGTTAATGGTGTAAGAACGGTTATATTTATGTATAAGCCAACTGTTGTCGGACAGGATATATTTGTTAAAGGCGGTCATGATGCTACACTCGTTCCGGCATATTATGCAAGTATGTCTGAACCTATTACGTATTTAAATACAAAAAATACGACTACATCTGCAATCAAAGCTAATGATGCTTCATTAGATTGGGGGTCAGAATCCGCTCTTGACTGGACGTGCCCGATGGGTACAGCCGGACAGCCTCTTTATAGTACAGCCGGATATGGCCAGGATCCTGAAAATACATTTGGTCCCCAATGGTGGAAATTTGATGTATCAATGACCGGAGCAAAAGGTGACTGGTATGAATTTAAAGCATTTATGAGACAAGGAACGACTGAGTGGTGGGAAACAAATAGAACTCAGGCGGGTACTCCATATGTGTCTATTAATCATTGGGGTAGAAAAGGGTTTATAACTAAAGTTAAATATGATGATAACTGGGTTGAAATGATTGCTCTACCTTAGTGTGAGGTGATAAAAAAGGGTGTTTCAAATTTCTTAGAAACACCCTTTTTGTTTTTTATTGTCTTTTCATTTCTTTGGCTCTTTCAATAATAGGTTTTCTATCACCTCTTTTTGTTTTAAAAGCTTCAAGTATCATTTCTGCTTCTTCAAAAGGAGCAGTTAAGAATGAAAAATTTTCAAATATTCTAATTTCTCTAATTTGTCTTAGATCAACATTAACCTGCTCTTTAATTAAATCAAGCAGTTTTCCCGGAGTCATATTATCAATTTTTCCGAGTGCCACAAATAATCGTGATTTACCGGCTTTATTAACATTAACTTTTCTGATTTCATTGTAATTTCGCTCATCAAGTTCATCTTCAAGTGAATATTTTAATACGGATGCAACAACTTCTGCACTTCCTGCATTATCCAATAATTCTCTAGCAAGTTCAAGATATTCATTATAACCGCTTGCGTTGAGTATTGTCAGTATATCTTCTTTGATTCGTGTTCTTTTTGCAGCAATAACTTCATCAACTTCAGGAATGTTTTTCTTTCTGATGTCAGTTTTAGCAACTTTTTGAATGTAGAGAAGTTTTCTGTATTCTTCGTTCGTTACAAACGTAATTGCAGTTCCTTCTTTACCGGCTCTTCCCGTTCGACCAATTCGATGAACATACGCTTCAGGATCCTGGGGTAATGAGTAGTTGATAACATGAGTTAAATCATTTACATCGATACCTCTGGCAGCAACGTCTGTTGCAACAAGAACATTAAGTTTTTTGTTTTTGAATCGTGATAAAACCTTTTCTCTTTGAACCTGGGTTATATCTCCGTGAATTGACTCGGCAGCGTAACCTCTTTCTACAAGACGAACTGAAATATTATCTACATCAAGTTTTGTTCTGCAAAAAATAATACCATAGAAATCATTTTCAATATCAAGTATTCTGCATAATGCTTCAAATTTATCTCTTTCGTTTACTTCAAAATAGATTTGATCAGTTAATGCTACTGTCATGTCTTCCATTTTTACTTTAATTACTACATGATCTTGCATGTATTTTTTTGCAATTATCATAATTTCACGAGGCATGGTTGCACTAAAAAGAAGAACCTGTTTTTCTGTCGGCGTTTGTTTTAAAATTTTCTCAACATCTTCAACAAAACCCATATTTAACATTTCATCTGCTTCATCAAGAATCAGGTATTTAATGCTTGATAAATCAAGAGTTTTTCTATTAATATGATCAATTATTCTACCCGGTGTACCAACAACAATATTAACATCATTTCTTTTAAGGTTTCGAATTTGAATGTCAATACCTTGTCCGCCATATACAGGTAGAACTTTAATTTTCTTTTTACCTTTTAATGATTGTATTTCATCAGCAACCTGTAGAGCTAATTCTCTAGTAGGTACGAGTATTAATGCCTCAACTTTTGATGAATTTTCGCTAATTTTTTCGATAATTGGAATACCAAATGCAGCTGTTTTACCTGTTCCTGTTTGTGCCTGTCCGACTAAATCTTTTTCACCACTTAATAAAAGCGGTATTGTTTGCTCCTGTATAGGAGTCGGTTCCTCAAATCCCTTACTTTTAAGGGCATTGAGGATATTCTCAGAGAGTCCCATCTCTTTAAATTTTTTAAGTTTTTCCATAAACCTTCCTGTGTGATTTTAAATACCGGTGTGATCAATTTTTCGAGTTCCATCGATAAGATTAGTTTAATATATTTGTTTATTGAAAATATGTCAAGAAAACTATATATAACTTAATGAATATTTACAGTAGTATAAAGAGTTATGTATCATACACATATGAATAATAAAGAGTATTTACTGCTGCAATAAAGTTTATGAGGTATTCAGTCGAATTTTAATATTATGCAAAGAAAAAAAACTACAATTATTTTAATAATTATAATTCTTTCTATATTCTCGACTTTTTCTGATAAATTTAAAGAACATTCTATCAAAGATGGTGATAATTTATATAGAATTGCAAGACAGTACAATATTCCGGTAACAGAACTTTGTAAAGTTAATAATATAAACCAGAATTCAGTTTTGAAAAAGGGAGCAGTTTTAAAAGTTCCCAATACAACTACAAGTAGTGCATTGCAGAAATATACCGTTCAAAAGGGAGATAATCTTTTTAGAATCGGTTTAAAATATAATATTACCGTTGATAAATTATGCAAAATAAATGCTTTTGATGAATCTGTTAATTTATATCCCGGGAAAATTATACAGGTTCCTGCAAATGATGATGATAAAAAAACGATATATAAATCTTCAGATACAGTTATACATCCTGTAAAAAAAGAAAATAGTGTCAGACCGGTTGTCGTTCAATCTTATTTTTATCACTTAATGCAAAAGGGCGAAACTCTCTATCAGTTAAGCAAAAAATATAAAACAGAAATACGTGTTATTCAGGCTGCTAATAATCTTACAGAAAAAACAGTTTTGATGCCGGGATTACGATTGAAAATTCCTCAAGGTTCCACAAGAAAATTTATCGATTATTCTTTACCGTTAGCCGGTCGGGTTGTACCGTATGTTAAATCTCATTATCGCGGTGTTGTCGTGTTTTCCGACAAAGAGAACGCTGTTGTTACATCTGTTGATGACGGGGTAGTTAGTTATATTGATATGCGTTCGGGATATGGTCTTATTGTTTTCATTAAACATGCTAATGGACTCGTTTCAACATATTCAGGTTTTTCAGAAATTTATCTGAAAAAAGATATGGTCGTTAAATCCGGGGATCCGATTGGTAAACCGGGAGTAATATCCAAACAATCTGATCCGGCAATTCTATTCTCTCTTCAGGATGGCAGTAGAGCATTAAGCTTTGATATGGCAGCCGGAAAATTTTATAAATAAAAATTGCAATTATTCATATTTCAGCTTAGAATATAATATATCTAATTCTAAGGAGAATTGTATGAATAAATTCCATCTTGTTTTTCTGTTTTTAAGTTTTTTCTTTATTAATTCACAGGATGCGATTAAGGTGTATTATTTCCCGCGACCACCTTTGTATACCGTTGACAGTAAAGGAAATGTGGGCGGTATTATTACAGATATTGTTAAAAAAGTATTTGAAGATGCGAAAGTTTCTTATGTGTTTATGGAAGCTCCTTCAAAAAGAGTTGAAGAATCATTAAAAGTTGGTGATAATGCTTGCGGTATCGGTTGGTTTAAAAAAGCTGAAAGAGAAGAATTTGCTGTTTTTTCTGAACCGGTTTATCGTGATAACAAACAGAATATAATTATACAAATAAAAAAGAAAAGTGTTTTACCGGCAGCTCCAACTTTGGTTGAAATACTTTCAAGCGGACTAACTCTTGGTGTTATTGAAGGGTTTTCCTATGGTGGATGGGTTGATGATGGTATTAAAAAAAATAAACCAAAGATCGAGAGTGCAGTCGTAGATCAATTAAGACTTCTTTCTATGATGGCAGGCGACAGATGTCATTATACATTTATTAGTCAGGAAGAAGGTGAGTGGGCATTGCAATCAGATAAGAATTTAGCTGCTAATCTCACATTATTACCGGTGAAAGATGCGCCGGAGGGGAACTTACGATATATTATGTTCAGTAAGGGTGTGAAAAAAGATATTATTGATAAAGTAAATATTTCTATTAAAAAAATTACGAAGAAATAAAAGTTCTGTTCGGGAGTTATACATGATTAGTACCATATTGATAATTGATGATTCTGATTTCCAGAGAAAATATTTGACAAGTATTCTCAAAGACAAATTTTCATTGTATGAGGCTTCTACAATTGAGGATGCACGGAATGTGTATCAATCAAAAAAAATTGATTTGATTATTGTTGATAATATTCTCGAAAAATCAAATGGTTATCAGTTTACTCAGATGTTACGAATGGATAAAGAATATGGTAATATACCGGTAATTATGGCGTCAGCTATGGACAGACCTCATGATGTTCAGCTTGGTTTTGAATCGGGAATTAATGGCTATCTTTTTAAACCGGTTAATAAAGAACGGCTTTTTGAAATGATATTTGTTCTTGAAACTGATAACAAACCAAAAAGAAAAGAGAAGGTTTTAATTATTGATGATTCAAAAATGATACGAAGTATTTTAAAACGGGCTTTTGAGGCATCCGGGTTTACCGTGACAGAGGCTGAAAACGGAAAAGAAGGATATGAAGCAGCGTTGCGATTTAAACCGGATATAATTACCTGTGATATTGAAATGCCGGTTATGACCGGTCTTGAGTTTGTTGAAGCGTTTAGAAAACATGATGAGTTTTCTAAAATACCGGTTTATATGATTACAACGAGAATTGATGACGCATTGCGTGAAAAGGCATTTAAACTGGGAATCTCAGAATATATTGCCAAACCTTTTGATCCTTCCGAGGTGACGAAAATCATTTCAAAGAAACTTGATGTAAAATATTCGATGGGGAAAAAACCATTAATTTTGCTCGCTGATGACTCAAAAGCAGCTTTGCATATTACAGAACACACGCTTTTAACCAATGGGTATCTGGTTGAAACAGTAAGAACCGGTTTAGACGCACTTGAATGTATTAAAAAAAAGAAGTACGATTTGATTATAACCGATTATTATATGCCGGCTATGGATGGTTTTACGTTAATCAGTGAAACAAAAAAAATCGATATTAATGCTAAAACACCATTTATTATTTTGTCAGGTGCAGATAAGAAAACTACCATAATGGAAAGTTTTGTACATGGAGCAGTTGATTATGTGTCTAAACCTTTTGAAGAAAATGAACTTATCGCAAGAATAACAAAAATATTAGAGTTGTAGTTTTGTATGTTTATGTGCTGTAATAAAACATAGAAAAAATAGTTAGAGGAATTGTTTTGTGTACAAAAAATATAATTATATCTATTCTGTTTATCAGCTTAATAATTAAAATATATCCTCAATCCACTATATTCGGGGAACTGAAAAAACTTACTCTACCTGTAGCTGAATTTAAGGAGCGTTCCAATTTAAAAGTGTTCGGTCAATATGTCTCTCCGGCTGTCTCACCGGTTAATCCGGAACGATTTACAGGGTATCATACAGGAGTTGATGTTGAGTATGATGATATATCAGCTGAAGTCCCGGTTTATGCGGTATTTGATGGTGATGTTATATATTCAGGATATGTTAGTGGATATGGCGGGGTTTGTGTTCTGCACATATCATCGGGTGGTATGAATTATCATGTTTTGTATGGTCATTTACGACCTGCCTCGTTGCCTGATGTCGGGGATAAAATACTACAAGGTGATAAAATCGGTGTTCTTGGCAAAAGTTATTCTGTTGAAACTGACGGGGAAAGGAAGCATCTTCATTTTAGTATACTGTATGCAGGTCGTATTAATTTAAAAGGATATGTGCAGACGAAAAAAGAACTTTCCAGGTGGATTGATCCATTTTTATTCTATAAGTGAAATTGTCTTGAAGATTCTGAACGAATGTTAGTTCTTTATCGTACCGGTTCTGATTATTCCGATCGCATTACTGATGCCGGAAATGTACGGGTTTGAAAAAATATCAGTTTCTTCTATAAATATACGGTTTTCAGGAACTTTATACCGGGAAATAAGAAGCTGTTTAATTGATTCGCTTCTTTCATACGATAATGCAAAAAAATCTTCCTGCTTAACTTCGGTTCTTTCAAGAAGCGTTCCAAATATATCATCATCAGAAGTGTTTTCTGAAATGTCCAGATTATAATCTTTTATAGCAATGGAGCGGTAAAGTTCTGTTTTTGATAAATTCTGATATTTTTTTTCAAACCTTTTGATGATATTTCGTTTAATATATTCGCTGTCATTCTTTTTTTCAATAAATGATGATATTGAAAAAATATAGTTCTTATTGGTTATATTTTGTTTCATTGTATCATCAAGTATTTCAGTATCGTTTATATTTGACGTTCCGTTTGAGAAGTAAACGATCGAATAAGTCGGGTTGTATTTAATAATCTCTGAAGAAGTCGGATTTATAAATTTATCTGCTGTAATTTTGAGAGTTTTTTGCATTATCTCAAAAATAACTGCGAAGAAATCAACTTTTGTTTTATCTTTTTTTAATTCAACCGGTAAATTAAGTTTGACTGTCCCGTCTTTTTCCTGGATGGAATTGAAAACTTTGTATAAGTCTATCGGTAATGATGAATTAATTTTCTGAATTACCGGGTTTTTCATAGAAATTGCAATATTCATTGTTGTAACAGCATTGTTTGTAGTGAATGGAACATCGATATCAAGCCGGCCTGAAGAAATGCTATGTCCTAAGTAGTGTTCTAAATACGGTGATGTCCTGAATAGAAGGAAATCTTTCCCTTTAAAATCACCGGTTATTTCTTTTTTAGAAAGTTTAATATTCATGCTAAACGGGTTAATCGCATCAACTTTCCCTGATAGTGATAGTGTACCTGTAGGATAAATATATGACGGAAAATTGTGTATATTCAGATTAATCCCTGAGAAATCAAAGAAAAGCGGATTGGTTAAATGATTGTCAAATAATGCAAGGTTTCCATCAGTAATATTCAGATTTGCAAGGTGAAAATATTTATTTTCAGTTGTCTCACCTGTTAATGAATCAGGATTAATAATACCGCCAAAAAGAATATTCATGTTTGATGCAATATCCATTCGTGCATACATATATTCAGATGAAATTGTGTCGCAATTTATGGTAAATGGCTCTGTCGTAATTGTATCAATAGTACCGGCAATTTTATTAATAATAAGACCGTCAACACCCTTGTTGTTTACTATCTTTATTGATTGCGTTAAAAACTGTGCAGAGCCCGATATTCCTTTTTTATCCGTTTTCAATGACGTTGTGAGTTTTGTATTTTCAATAAATGCATTATATGGATAACCCCACGAGTTGTGTGAAAAAGACAGATTACTTACAGGAATTGTATTTTCAAAAACAAATTGAGATGAGAGTGGAACTTTGATTTCAGAAATACCATCACCCAGAGACAGGTTAATTTTAGAAATATCCAAATCTGATTTATTTTTAAACGTGGCATTTGAAACTATAACTTTTTTCACAGAAACCGACTGTGCTTTATTATCAAAATTGACTATATCAAATTTAATTGATGGTATTTCAACGGAAAAAGCATCTTCTTTTATCGTCAGGTTTTCAAATACTCCTTCACCTGATATGTTCAAATCTTTTTGTGAAATTGTGCCATAACCGTTAAATCGATTGATAAATAATGAATCAATTTTTTTAATAGCGGAAAATTGTTTTATAAGCAGTGGATTTATTGAATTGAGTGAAAGCCGGGTAATATTCAAAGTATCAATTTTATTTTCTGCTTTAAATTTGAAAGTACCGGTATTTTGAATAGCACCTTGAATGTCAAATATCGACCGGCTCATATCCGATCCGGTTTCTTTGATAGTTCCGCTTGCATTTTTTATTGCTATATCATCGTAATTGAAATCTAATGTCTTAAAAGTGAGTGTTTTAATGTGTGCTTTGAATAATTTGTTTTTCTTTGTAATTGCAGGAAATGTAAATATACCCGAATTAACACTCAGGTTGTCGATAAGAATGTTTCCGCCTGAAATATCATAATGTGACACTTTTATACTGCCATTTAATCTTTGTATAATTTTATTCCCGGTTTCATCGGATACAGTTAAATTTCGTGCTTTAAGAGTCCCGTTAACAGATATGCTTGTTTTTTTGCTTTGACTGATGTCATATCGTAGTTGTGCGTTAATATCGATTATTCCCGCGTCCAATGTAAAACCGGGCATAACCGGTATAATTAATTTGTCGGATACCAAATCGAGTCCGGTTATTGATACATTAAAAATATTTGAAACTTCTTTATTCTGTCCAAATTTACTGATTCCCTTAAAACTGAATAGTTTATTGTTAATTTTTCCGGTAATTTCAGGTGTAATCTTATTTGTTTCTGTTGAAATTGCAGGTAGTTTTATTGTTATGTCACTGATAAAATTTGAAAGCTGTTTGTTTTCAAGAAGTTTTATTTTTCCTCCGGTAACAATTATTTCGTTTATGGTGAATTTAAATGGTATTTTTTTGTTATTTAATAAACCGTTTTGAGTACCGAAATAATACGGAAGCTGATATATTGCTTTATTTTTAATAATGTGCGTTTCAGGATTTTCAAGTAATATGCTTTTAATTGTTGGTCGAAAAGTAATTGTTTTGAAAATATCAAAACTGAGTGATACATGTTTTGCTTTAAATAGTGATTTTTTATTAAGGTCTCTGAAATCAAAATCTGATAATTCAATCGATTGGTTTTTTATGTTAAATGTAAACTTTTCAATGTGGACATTTCTTTGTAATAATTTTTCTATAATATAATTATAATTTATGATAATTGCTGTTATAAATAAAAACAGCAGTATAAATAATACTGCTGTCATAATTTGAATAAGTTTAAAAACAGAAAGTCTTTTGTTTTTCGAAGTTGTATTATTTGTGAGCTTTTTCATTCTGAGTTTTACATTTAATACACATTGAAGCCCATGGAAGCGCATCAAGTCTTTCTGTGTTAATTTCACATCCGCATGATACACAAGAACCAAAACTTTTTTCTTCAATTCGTCGAAGTGCAGCCTCAATACCCATAAGAGTTTGTCTGTTTTTTGCACTTGTTACATTTAATAAATTTTGAGTTATGTTTACCGATGCTTCATCAGCACTATCACCGATTGCATGCATTTCATTTTCTAATAAATCGCGAGCCGTTGCATCACTTTCTAAAAGTTCGTTAACTATTTCTTTTTTTTCAATGAGAAGAATCTCTTTGTATTTTTCTATCTGGTCATTTGTCATAATAACACCAACCTAATGATTTTTTAAACTGACTTATATCATTTCTATCTGTTACTGTCAATAAAATCATGTGAAAACTGAGATGTGAAATAAATGCCCTGTTTTATAAAAATAGTATAATATGTTCATTTTCATTTATAAAATAATTTGCTATAATGCCCTAATTCTAGCTATAAGGAGTTTCAAATGGACAAAGTTAAAAAAGTAGCACTTGCATATTCAGGCGGTCTTGATACATCAATAATTATTCAATGGTTAAAAGATACTTATCAATGTGAAGTTATTGCTATTTGTACCGATGTCGGTCAGGAAGAAGAAACTGACGGGTTGGAAGCCAAAGCATTAAAATCAGGTGCATCTAAATTTTATCTGATAAATTTACAAAAAGAGCTGGTGGAAGATTATATTTTTCCTATGGCTATGATTGGTGCGCGATATGAGAATATTTATCTATTAGGAACATCAATTGCAAGACCGCTACAGGCAAAAGCACAAGTTGAAATTGCATTGAAAGAAGGATGTGATGCGTTATCTCACGGTTGTACCGGTAAAGGTAATGATCAGGTTCGTTTTGAATTAACATATAAAGCTTTAGCTCCCCATTTGAAAGTAATTGCTCCCTGGAGAATTTGGGATTTAAAATCAAGGGAAGATTGTATCGATTATGCTAAAAAACACAATATTAATCTCGGGTCAATTTCAGAAAAGAAAATTTACTCACGGGATAGAAATATCTGGCATATTAGTCACGAGGGCGGTGAATTAGAAGATTTAATAAACAGACCGAATGAAGGTATGTACGTATTAACAAAATCACCAAAAGATGCGCCTGATACTGAAACTTTTGTGACAATCGGTTTTGAAAAAGGCGTTCCTGTTTCAATCGACGGTAAAAAAACAGATGGTGTGTCACTGTTAAAATATTTAAATAAAATAGGCGGAGAAAACGGCATCGGCCGGTCTGACATTCTTGAAAACAGATTAGTTGGTATGAAAAGTCATGGTGTCTATGAAACTCCGGGTGGAACAATTTTATATGCGGCATACGATCAGTTAAAATCAATGGTGCTTGAAAAAGATTCTATGGCAATGCTTCAGGATCTTAGTAAAACCTATGCAAATATGGTATATAATGGTAAATACTTTACTCATTTACGAACTGCCTTAGAAAATTTCACAAAAGAAATCATGCAGTATGGTACCGGTACAGTAAAATTTGCTCTTTATAAAGGCAGCATAATTCTTGCCGGCAAAGAATCACCGTATTCATTGTATAGTGAAGATATTGCATCATTTACAACAGGTACAACGTATAGTCACAAAGATGCAGCCGGTTTTATCAATTTATTTGGTTTACAACTTGGTATTGAAGCAAAAATCCAGAAGTAATAGAGCCTCATGCAAAAATACTCTTTTTATCTCGAATTTTTGCATGAGGCTACCTCTAACGCAATTATATTGCGTATCGCGGAAGCAAAAATAATGTACTCATGATTTTTGCAAGAGCCTCAATAGTTTGTTTTTTAAGTTTAAAGGGGCTTCCGGGTATAAGGAAGCCCCTTGAATTTCTAATGCAGTTAAATGCTTTATTATTAGCGGGTAACTTTTACAACCTGAGTTGTTGCTTTCCATATATTTGCAGTTATTATTTCACCTCAAGCAGAAAGTCGTGAATGTATTTTCTTATAATCCTTTCTGTGTTGTTTGTTGGTGTTCTGTCCATTGTAAGTACATATTTTTGATGATTGAGCTTCTTGCAAAAATACTCTTTTTATCTCGAATTTTTGCTAGAGGCTCGATTATCATTTATTTTATAAAGCGGACGAAATTCTCTTTCTCTGACACTCTCATCTGATAGTAAATATGCAACCTGAATGTATAATTTACCTTGATTATTTTCTACAATAAAATCTATTTCATACTTGTCAATTTTACCGATACACACGTCATGCCATCTTTTTTTTCAGATAATCAGCAACACTTTTTGCTGAAAATATATTCCCTGTATTTAAAGTAATAAAAATAATCAGTTTTTCAAGCAACGCCGCGTCACGTATATTGTTTCGCCTAACCACATCTTTGAAAATAATACTGTCACTGACCGGGGATAGATATTGATACACGGTACTTCATTTTTTTTGTCTATTATACTCTACAAAAAATGAATATTCGATATACCAGACAGAAGTGTGTTTTTAATCTGGTAACATTATGAGGCCCTGACAATTTATTTTCCTTACTCTCTTTCAATAACATCTCTTTTACCTATTGACTAAAGCAGTTACATTTATTATTGTATGAAACTATTGCACAATGAAATAAAAAAATAATAGGAGCTATAAAATGAGTGGTAAAGCATGGAGTGGAAGATTTACAGAATCAAATTCCCCGTTATTTGAAAAAATGAATAGATCATTAGATTTTGATATAAGGCTTTTTAAAGACGATATTGCATTAAATAAAGCGTATTCGAAGGAATTACACAGACTTGATATACTGACAGCTGATGAATTAAAATCGATTCATGCCGGCTTACATGAAATAGAAACAGAAATTGAGGAAAAAGGTATATTTATATTTCCTGAAGATACAGAAGATATTCACATGGGTATTGAATCGTTGTTAACAGCAAAAATTGGTGATGCTGCTAAAAAGATTCATTCCGGGAAAAGTAGAAATGATCAGGTTGCAACAGATATCCGTTTGTATATAACAGGTCAGGTTGAAAATATCAGAAATGAACTCGAAACGCTTCTTTCTACAATATTAAAGTTGGTTGAAGATAATCAGGATGCTGTTATGCCGGGTTTTACCCACTTACGACAAGCTCAGCCGGTTTCGTTTTCGCACTACATTTTATCTTTCTTCTATCCTGTTTTGCGGGATTTTGAACGGTTTACCGATTCATTGAAAAGAATTTCAATTATGCCTCTTGGAAGTGCTGCATTAGCAGGTTCTGCATATCATTTAAACAGAGAAAATCTTAAAAAGGATCTTGGTTTTCATAAAATATCCCAAAACTCAATGGATGCTGTAATGGCAAGGGATTTTTTGATGGAAACATTGTCAAATATTTCTATATTATCCCTTACTCTTTCAAGACTTGCAGAAGATTTCATAATTTTTTCATCTGAACAGTATGGATTTCTGATTCTTAGTGATAAAGTAACGACAGGTTCATCAATTATGCCAAATAAGAAAAATCCAGATTCTTTAGAATTAACAAGAGGTAAAACCGGTCGGATACTTGGTAATTTTGTTTCATTATTTACCGTTTTAAAAGGACTTCCTTCAACATATAATAAAGATCTGCAAGAGGATAAAGAGTCTGTTTTTGATTCTATAGATAGTATAATAGATGTTTTAAGGGTAACTGTTTTATTGATTGAAACTTTAAAAATTGATAAAAATCGAATGAAAAATAGTATAGATCCGCTATCATTTGCAACTGAACTTGCTGATTATCTTGCAAAAAAAGGTTTGCCATTCCGTGAGGCTCATCATATAGTAGGTAAAATAGTTTTAGACTGTATAAATAATGGTAAGAAATTAACAGATTTGAAAGAAAAAGAGTTAATGGTTTATTCAGAACTTTTTTTTAGTATCGGGGATGATTGGGGGACTATTGATACTTTCTTATCGAATCGGGAAATTTCAGGTGGAACCGGAAAAGAAGCCGTATCGCATTCTATAAAAGAAGCAAAGGTTTTGCTCTCAAAAATAAACAATAATTAATTGTTTTTTACGATTTTTGTATTATAATCAATGTAAAGTTATTATGGACTGTTTTGGTATTGGGGTTATAAGATAATACTAATTTAAGGTGGTTTTTGTATATGAAAGTTCTTTTTAGCGTGATAATTATTTTATTAAATACAATGTTTTTTTTGTCAGCTCAAAGTTACCCCGACTGGGTTTTAACTCCTCCCGTAAATGATAATGAGATTTTTTCTATAGGCATTGCAAGCAGTAAAAACAAACAAATGGGTATAAATTCAGCATCCAATCTGGCAAGAGCCGAGTTGTCGAGAGTCATTTCAGTTCGTGTTATGAATCAACTCGTTAATATGACAGAAGATTCTAAAGGCATATCATCTTCTGTTTCAAAAACAGTATCTAATCAGTTGTCAGAATCAATTATGAAAGGTGCGAAGATTTCTCAGGTTTATGAAGATACAAGCTCAAAAATACCGACTTATTATGTATTGGTCTCTATTACAATAAATGATTTAAAAGCAAGTTTTTCTGTATTAACTGATGCACGCGCTAAAGAATTATTATCCGGTTCAGGTGATGCGATTAATAGTATTGATAAACAGGGTATTGTCGCTAAGGACAGTTCTGTTCAGTCATCTCCTGTTACTGCAAAAACGGTAATGAAAGAGGCTGAACCAAAATCAGGTAAAAAATTACCGGTGTGGGTTACGAAATTTCCGACATCCACAGAATTTTATATTGGTATAGGCCAGGGAAACTCTATAAAAACAGCTCAGGACGGGGCTATGACAATGATTATTTCTCAAATCAGAGCAAAAGTTCAAGCAGAGATGAAAACATTTATGCAAGAGGTGAATGGGGCTACTGAGGAATCATTTTCACAGGTAATTAAAATGTCCCTTATGGAAACAGTTGAAGATATTGAATATATCGATGCCTTTTATTCAGAAACTGATTCTGTTTATTATTCATATTACAGATTAAATATTGCCGAGTACAAAAGAAAACAAGCTGAGAAAGAAAGGCTTGCCAAAGACAAGGCATTTGATTTACTGAAACGAACTGATACTGAAAAAGATGCGTCTCTTGCATTAAAACATTTATTAATAGCATATATAACTATTGCACCTTTTATATCAAAAGATATTAGAGTTCAATACAAAGATAATGAAGTTATTCTTGCTAATGAACTTATGACTAGAATTCAGAAAATGATGCAAAATATTCAAATAAATACTGAAAAGACAAAGTTTGAGTCAGGATTAATCAATTTTTCTCCGTTGGATATTCAATTTAATGTTTCATATTCAGGTGAACCGATGAAATATTTACCTTTTACTTTTTCAAATACAAACGGTAATCTTGATATGATAACAAGAGGCGTTACTGATGGAAAGGGTGTAGTAAGAACAATTATTAATTCACCGGGTAAAGGAACAGGGTTAAAAACAGTTAAAATTATGCCGGATATCTTATCATTTATGAAAGATACAATAGATGAGGAAACTGCCTTTTTATATTTAACAATGATTTCAGGTCTTGGTATGCCTGCACAGGAAGTAACATTGGATGTTAAACCTCCTGTTTTCTCTCTTGCCGTTTCATTATCAGGAAGCATTGCTGAACATAAAGAACGAGCTGATGTTGCTTTCTCCGAATTTAAAAATGTATTTGAAAAAGTATCCGGTGCTAAATTTACTGAAAAAGGTGCTGATTTTACTATTAAAGTAATGGTTTTATCAACAACAACATTATCAGATTTGTCAAAACAATATTTTACAAGATTGACAGTATCAGTTACTATAATAGACACAAAAAAGAATGAAGAGATTTATTCTAAATCTACACCGGAAATAAAGGGTGGAAATATTTCAGAAGTAAAAGCGATGCAAACTGCGATCGAAAAATATATTTCAAGCTACAATACAGATTTTGTAAATGAAATAATGGGTTTCTTTTCATTAGGTAAAAATTAATTTTTTATAAATTAAATAATTTTAAGGAGTATTTTATGAAAATGACAAAAGTGTTAGGTTTAATGATGTTAATACTTACTGTATTAACTGTTTCTTCATGTGGTGGTACAAGTGAGCCAAAAGAAAAAACAATTGCAAATGAAGATCAATCAGTTAATTATCCTGATTGGTTTTTAACGCCTCCAAAAGCTGCTGATGCAATTTATTCTATTGGTATTGCACAAAAAGCTACGATGCAACTTTCTATGGATATTGCAACAAGTTCTGCAAGAGATGAAGTATCTAGAGTTGTTGGCGTTAAAGTTTCTAACATGATTAAAAACTTTATGGAACAAGCTGGTGTTAATGAAGAATCTCAATATACTGAGTTCTCTCAAACTGTTTCTAAACAAATTTCTGATAACACGTTATCAGGTTCTCAAAGAGAAAAAATGTTTATCGACAACACAACTAAACCACAAACAGTTTATGTTCTTGTTAAATTAAATCTTGCTGATATGTCAGGTTCAATTGACGCATTAATGAAAAAACAAGCTGCTGCTTATTCTCAGTTAAGAGCTAATAAAGGATTTGAAGATCTTACAAAAGAACTTCAAAGCTTAAAAGGTGATGATGTAGAAACATCAAAAGTTAGAGCTGAGTAATACAATTTAAAATCGGGGCTTTTAACCCCGATTTTAAAAAAAAGAGAAAACTATGAATAAAAAATACACACAGATTTTATTGGCTTTATTAATTTTACTTTTTTCTTATACAATAACGCAATTATTCAGCATGTCTGATATTTATGACAGAATCAATAACGGGATTTATGATGCTGTTTTTAGAATAACTAAAAATGGTGATAAACGAACGAAAAGTGCCGGAATTGTAGTTATTAATGATTTAGCATTAAATTATATGGAAGAAAAGTACCAGTATACATGGCCATGGCCAAGATCAGTGTATGGTTTAATGAGTGATTTTTTAATAAGTAAAGGTGCTAAAGCGGTAGTATTTGATGTTGTATTCAATAATCCTGATTATGACAGAGAGAAGCTAGGTATGACCGGTTATGGAAGTGATAGTTATTTTAAATCGGTTGTCGACAAAACCGGAAAAATTGTTATTGCATTAAATATAGATGATTCATATGAGAGTCATACAATACCTGATCCAATTACTCAGGAGACATTGCTTGCTATTTATAATTCAGAAAATGATGAAAATAAGCAACTTATAAAAGATGCGTATCAATTTGATGATAATTATGGTTTTTTCACGGTAAATGCATCTTTTTTAAATGGTGATGACGAAAATAGAAAAAAGTTATCTATGGTTATAAATGGTTCTCCATATTTCTATAATCCGACGCAAATTATTTCTGATTATCAGCTACAAAATATTTCAAAATATAATTTTTTACGATTTCCATATTCAGTTTATGCTCAAAATAATCCATACATGGGATTCGTTGAAAATTATACCGATAGGGATGGTACTATTCGTGAATATAAGCCTATTGTTTCGATCAATAAAAGAAAGATTCCTTCCCTTGCTTTAGCCGCATATGTAGTGTCAGAGAAAAAAATGCCGCAAAATCTGTCTTTGTCAAAAAAAGGAAATTTTATTTTAAAATGGTATGGTCCGGGTGGCATTACAACTGATTCTCAAGGAAATCAGAAAACTAATACAACTTTTGATTATTTTTCGGCACATTATATATTTGATGCTGCAAGAGAAGAAATTATTATGAAGAGGAAATCAAAGATTCCTGATTCAGATATAAAAGATAGAGTGTTTTTTGTCGGTAATATTTCAAAAGCATTATTAGATCAAAAAAATACTCCTTTTTCAGCCGGAGGAACAGCATATCCGGGGGTCGAGATTCATGCAACTGGTTTTATTAATATGCTTTATAATGATTATATGAAAATACCAAATTTTTATTTAGAAATTCTATTGTATCTTATTCCGATTTTCCTTGTTTCATTAACCGGGTTGAAGTCACAAACATTCAAGGTGCATATCTTTTTTGTATTGTTTGTATTGTTTGTTATATTGTTTATGCAGTTTATTTTGTTCAAAAACTATAATATGATTTGTAACACAACATATTTTATGTTGCTTATACTATTTTCAATTATTTTTGCTTTATCGCTCAATTATATCATTGTTGGTAAAAACAGAAATTTAATTAAAAATGCACTTGGAATGTATATATCTCCCGCACTTGAACGTGAAATCACAGCATCGGGCAAACCTTTAGCTATAACCGGAGAATCTGTTATTGCTACGGCGATGTTTATTGATATTGCAGGCTTTACAACATTTTCCGAGAAAAACACGGCAAGTAAAGTCGTTGAAATATTAAATGTGTATTTAAATGTTTTTTCAGAATATATTATGAATAAATTCGGATTTGTTAATAAATTTCTTGGTGATGGGTTAATGGCCTTATTTGGAACAATAACTCCATTAGAAAATCATGCAGATTTAGCATTGGATTCTGCAATTGAATGTTTAAATAAAACAGAGGAATTAAATCCTCAATTTGGTTTGGATATACGAATTGGGATAAATTCCGGAGAAATGATTAAAGGCAATATGGGTGGTGCTAAACGGTTGGAATTTACAGCAATTGGTGACAATGTGAATTTGGCAAGTCGTTTGGAAGGGGCTAATAAATTCTTTGGTACAAAGATAATTCTTGGTGAAAACTCGTATGATAGTTTGAAAAACAGCGAACATATTTCAAATATATTATTTTTAGGTCGATTTTGTGTTAAAGGAAAAGCAATTCCGATACGTTTTTATGCATATTATAATCTCGAAAAGGAGGAAAAAGACAGATTTTCTAATTTTTTAGATGTATATTATAATAAAGATAAAGCAGGTTTTGAAAAATTAATGGAGTATTACAAAGTTAATAGATTTAAGCCGGCTGATATATATATTGAACATTATTTAACAGAGCCTGATGAGTTTGGTATGCCTATAAAGTTTACAGAAAAATAATAATTGGAGGATATTATGAACAAAAAAATTTATTTAATAACATTACTAATGTTGGTGACGGCAGGTTTATTTGCAGAATCAATAACGATAAATAGGGATAAAACACCATTAAAAAATGGTCCCGGTGCATTTTATGAAAATCTCGTTTTTTTACAATTGAATACGACGGTTGAGAATCTTGGTCCTGCAAGTGAAGATGACGGTTGGTTAAAAGTTTCTTTTAAAGGACTTGTCGATAACAAAAAGTCAGATATAACAGGCTATCTTTCAAGATTGTCAATATCCGAAAAAAAAGCATCAAAAGATCCATTTGATTCATTAAGAAGCGATTCTATTTCCGGTGGTAGTGCTAAGAATCAAATTGCTCCAGGTTCATATACAGCGGCCATAAAAGGTTTTCTACAAAATTATTCAAGTAAAAATAAATATACAACATATTCTTATGAAGATATATATTCATTTACCAGCTTCACTAACAAAGATTATTTCCAGATAAAAGGTAAAGTTAATTTATCATATTTTCCAAAACGAGGCGAGTTATTAGGTTTAGATAGAACTCATATAACTGAATCAATGGAAGCTTTATCAGGTGCGATAGTACTTAATGCAGTTAGTAAACATGAACTGGTAAGAAGTTCTGAATCAGTTAAAGTAAATGTTATTGCTAATGTTTTAAGCCGTCAAACGATAGATTATGATAAACAATATTTTGTCTGGATCGTTAGAAATAAAGAACCGTTTGCTTTTTCAGGACCTGGTGGTGCTATTTTTATAAGTGACGGTATGATAAAACTATTAAATGATGATAAAGAAGTTATTGCTGTAATAGGTCATGAAATTGGACATATAGCAATGCGTCATGGAATAAGAGATATAGCATTAGAGCAGGCAAGAAAAAATATGGAAGCATCATTTGATGAACTTGATGAGTCATTAGATTCAGATTATGCAGCTATTTCTGAAGATTTAGAAGATATTATTGGGGATGCATTAAAAGCAGCTGCTTTAGTTAGAGATGATATTCAGGAATTTGAGGCGGATGATATTTCTATGGAGTTGTTAAGAAGATATAGAATAGAACGAAAATATCTTGCATCTGCATTAGGTAAAGTTTTTAATAATTTAAATGCTGATAGCATGAACGAATATAAATTACAAACTCAAAGAAGGTTAGCAAGGGTTAAATAAGAATGAAAAATCCGAAACAGTTTTTTATGATTGTTTGTTTTATATCAGCTGTTGTTATTCTATTTTCAACTGAAAAAATAAATAACTTGGAACTGTTTAATACAATTGGGTATCAAGATGGATTTGTTTATTTTTCTGTCTTGAATCCTGTTTATGTAGGAGAAGATAAAGACGAAAAATTGATTTTTAATGCAGCTAAGGAAGTTGCTAAGTTTTTATCTATTGATTTAGCATATAATTCTTCTGCATACCCGATAGGGTCTTTTTATTTAAATAATAATACAATTTTTGTTGATTATAATACAGATTTAATTGCTGAGGTTTTACCTTATATTAAAGTGACATTACCAAAGAAACTTGATTTTGGAACCGTTTCAGCTGTAAAAATATCAACTTCAAGTATTAATGAACTATGGAATAAAGTTAACTCAAGTAATTATCCTGATTATAGCGATATTATTTCTTTTGTTAACACAAATTATCCGGAATGGTTTTATAATTTACCAACTAAGTCGGGCTATATTTTTGGATTAGGAATTTCGGATGATATGTCTAATTTAGAAAAAAAGTTTGAAATGTCTGATTATCGTTCAATGGTTGATGCAATTAATACATTGTCGATTAAAGTTTCAAATGAACTTAATCGTTATGACAGTAGATATTTAAATTTATATAATTTATTTAGTTCTCAGTCATCAAGGGCATCTATTTCTGGTATTAAAATAATTAAAAGATATTATTTAGAAGAATATGGTTTATCCTTTAGTCTATCAGTTTTGAGGTTATAATGAAAATAAAATTGTTTTTAGTCGTCACTTTCTTATTGTTTTTAATTTTTTCCTGTAAAAAAACTACTCATGAAATCGATGAAAAATTAATTGTTTTTGAACAAAAGATGGATGTTTCTGATTTTGTTAAGGAAGCTACAGGGTATTCATATTTTACTATGAAGAATCAGGCATTTGCTATGTCAAAAGCAAATGATATGATATATGATCAGATCGTTTCTTCAAAATATACTATCTCTAATGGCAAGGTTTCCGTTAAAAGGGATAATTTTTTTGATAATGTAATAGTATTTGAAGAGAAAAATATTCCGGTTAGTAATGGTCATTTTTTTAAAGAAATAAAAGTTAAACATAAATCATTAGATCTTCAAACTATTGAAAATTCAAAAATAAACGTAACTGGCGCTTCAAAAACTTTGCAATCTGCGTATAGAAATGCACTGATTGATGCAGTTAAGCAGTTTACCTCAACCTCAAAGATTGATTCCGGAAAACTTATTGTCAGTAAAGTCTCAAATTGTAATTTCAAAAATAATGTATTTTCTATTGATTTAGAAGTTGCATTCTTTAAATGATGAATTAAGATTTTTATATACATCATCATAAATAGTAACTATTCCGCAGTTATTATTTTCTCCGTCAGCCATATTTCTACCGTTTTTTGGTTGATCCATCCATTTGAAGATATGGTAACCAATTATGTAGTCAGTAGACATAAAAGATTTGATTTCCTTTTCAAACGCTTTTGCACGACATTTTTCAGTGAAATATACGGGGAAAATAAATGGTTTTGTTGATGGGGCATTTTTAGTTTTACCTCGAAAACCGAATTCAGTTATTAACAAAGGTTTACCTGATAGTTGATAAAATTCTTTTAAATAATTATCAGTTTTGGTATAGTTTAGAAAATAAGGTAAAGTTTTATCTAAATCTAAAATCAATTGATAATAATTGATTGAGATAACATCACAATAGTAACTTGATGCTATAACAACTTCTTTTGGTGTTACTGCACCAATAAATCGGGAACCTAAAATAAGGTGATTATTATCTATTTCACGAATAATATCTGTTGTTACCTGATAATATTTTGAGGCAATGTGGGTTAGTATTGTTTTTTCTGCCCGTTTTCCATATATTGAATTACTTTTAAATTTTTGATAACTAAGAGCAGATTCCCAGTCTTTTAGATTCACAAACCATTCTGAATTAAATTTTTTTATATCACTATTATAATATTTTTGGAAAAATGAAATGATCGCTTTTTTTCCATAGGCATTTTCATTCATATTAAGGTAATCAAAAACAATGGTTTTCATACTTCGCCAATCAATTCCCCATCGTAACTCATTTCCGATACAATAGCCGATAAGTTTTTTGTTGTTGATTAAATTACGGTCGGTTATTTCCTGATTTATGTGTTTACGGGATTCTTCTTCAAAACGTGGTGAAAAATAATCATCGATAGCTCCTGAACTCCAATCATTTGAACCGGGGTATAGAATGTATATGAAATACATAGAGTCAAAATACTCATAGTTACTCCATGCACCAATTGTATTAAAACCCATTTCAGACATTCTGTCTGAAGTTGTTTGAGCCCATGCTTTGTAGTCCTGATACTTTAACTTAATTGTTTCATTATAAGTATCTTTTAATGTTTTTTTATCGATATCACCATTAATATTAACCTGGTTGATTCCTCTTGAAATAAAAGGTTCACCATTTTCATTGATGAAAAACCATTTGTCATTGATTTTGTTTACAGTTACAAAACAATGAGCAAAAAATGAAATGTTTAAAATAACAATGATAAAAAATGATAATGATTTCATATTTTCCTTGTGGTGTAAATAAGAATGGACACTTTTAAGTGTCCATTCTTATTTTATTTTTTCAAAGAGTGATTTATTGTATGATCATCAGAGTATGCCATATAATCCATTTCCTGAAAAATTGGATCGCGCCATTCACATTCTTTAAGGTAATCTTCATTAATGGAATCGGATAACATCATTTCAGATAAATCCAATGCTCTTTTCATATGTGTTTTAGTTTTCTTTACTGCAAATTCTACAGTTGTATTAGTTGTCATAATGAAAGCCCAGCATGAGGTTTGAGCAATAACAAGTTCTCTCGCCATTTGGTTAAGAACTCTTCTTTTCATTTCATTTGACTCGTTTGGAAAACGATTTGCTAATTCAACCATTCTATCCGCTATTTCATGCAGGTGTTTATAAATCCAGTCATTACCGGAGTTTAACCAGACTTCCATGTAGCCTTTATTTCCCCAACTTGACATTGAAGGTGTCGATACCTGGTTTACAGGATACTTAATAAGATACTCGGATGGTGTTATCATACTAACGGTACCGGAACCAGACACTTCTTTGCATAGATTTCGTATAAAATCAGGACCTTCATACCACCAGTGTCCAAATAATTCAGCATCATAAGGTGCAACAATAATTGGTTCCCTATCCATAATGGAAGATAAATATTCAACCTGTTTTTCTCTGTTGTATCTGAAATTGGCTGCATGGGATTTCGATTTATTTTGGGCCCAATCAGGATTGTATGGTTGTTTCTCAACGTTTTTACCGGTTATTCTAAAGTATTTAAAACCGGTCATTACCCGTATACCATCGCTATGTATATATGGTCCGATATAATCCACAGGTAAATCAAAACCAATGTCTCTATAAAATTCTCTATAATCTGCATCACCGGGGTAACCTTCTTCGGCTGACCATACCTGTTTACTTGACTCAATATCACGACCGAAGGCTGCAACACCATTGCGACAGTAAAGAGGAGCAAATACACCATATTTTGGTCTTTTTTCGGCATATAAAATACCATGAGTATCAACAAAAAAGAATTTTATACCCCATTTTTTCAGATATTCTTCAAGTCCGGGATAATAAGCACATTCTGCATTCCAGATACCTGAAGGGTATCTTCCAAAGTGTTTTTTATAGTTATTGACAGCAATTTCCACCTGAGCATTAATCGCATTTTTATTTGTATTCATGAGTGGCATAAAACCATGAGTGGCACCACAGGTTACAATTTCGATTTTACCGATATCCTGAAAGTGTTTAAACCCGTTTATGAGATTTTTATGATATTTTTTAACAAATATATCATAACACTCCCTTAATTTTAAACTATACATAACGGCAGTTGCATAGAAATCAGTATTTTTGGTTCGATCAAGTTCCTTATCAGCTAATTCAATCAGGTTTGTTAATTTCTCAACGAATCTGTTTTGTAATAAATGATCTGCAAACATTTCACATAATGGTGGTGTTATTGACATTGTCACTCTAAAATCAGTATTCTCGTTTACAAGTGTATCGTATGTTTTTAATAAAGGAATGTACGTTTCAATAATAGCTTCAAAAAGCCAGTCTTCTTCCATAAAAGATTCATATTCAGGATGTCTTATGAATGGAAGATGCGCGTGTAACATTAAACATAAATAACCATTAGCCATTGTAACTCCATTTGTACTATATAGTACTAAAAAAATTATATTCTACCGCTTCCTGATGCAAGTGAACTGCTTGACATGCTGGATAAATTCAAACCGCCACTCGATATAGTTAATCCCATATTTCCACTGAACATTGAGTTTTCTTCATTTACATTTGATGCGATAAATTTCATTAATTCCTGACTGCCTATTCTTTCGAATAATTTATCTCCACCGGATGCTTGAAGAAGTTTGTTAAAATCAATGTCGCTTGTCATCCATTCCACATCAACCTGATCAGAAACATCATCCCGTGGAGTTGCTGCTTTATTAGAACGAAGAAGTGTTATAAAAACGCCATCTTTGAAATAACCAAAATCAATAATAAAAGTTCTGTTCGCTTGAGGAAATTTGATATACCAGCTTGATGCTTCATTATTTAAACGAATGTCAAAATAACCTGAAGGTGAATCGGGATTGTCTGTTTCTGTAATATCATAAATTCGTAAATATTTTTCAGTTGTTTGTAATGAATGTTCATTTACTAAAGAACTGGATAATTCCCAATAAGCGTAACCCCAAAAAGGATCTCGAACAAGAAAAACAATTTTATTTCTTCCGTAGTGATTTGGAATCTCAGGGGTGTTGTTGAAGTCAGGATTACCTTTAGTCTCGGATTTTTTTGCAACTGTACCAGAATTAGCGCCACTTGAATCATTTGACCCTTTTAATTGCTGTTTTTTTTCTGAGATTGTTTCACTAACTTTATTATGTTCAAGAATTAAATTAATTAAATCCTGTTTTTTTGATTTACTCGTATATTTTATTTTGTTTTTATCTGCTTCCTCTTGTAATTCTTTTACATTCATTGCTGAAAGTTTCTCTGCATTATACATAGTATAGCTCCTTAAAATTATATTTTTTAATAAATATCTTTTTTATTTAATAGTATTTTATACATTTATTCAACTAAAATTTGAAAAAAATTAAATTTTAACAATAACATCAACTCTTACACGATTATCTTCACTGACAGAATAATTTATTTTCTCAATATTATTGTTAAATACAGAAGAAATTAAACCAAGATGCTTGTCCTGGCTTAACATATATTTTAAAATTAAATCCTGAAGATCTTTTGTATTATTAATATCATTTATAATTTTTGTAAGCATTGCAAGGTTAGTTTCATCGGTATAATTTTCAACTGATATGTAAATAAAACCATTTTTATGTTTAACTTTTAATTCATAATCAAATTCACCTGTACTATATGCGTTTGCATTTTGTAGTAATTCCTGAACAATATATGATAAATCAGATACCGTTTTTTTTCCGGATTCTCCGATATTTATTTTTTTAAAATAATATTCCATATAACGTACAAAGAAAAACCTGAAAACATTTATTTCGTCCCAGCCGATTTTTTTAAAGAATACATTTAAGAGGACATCTGATCGTTTATCACCGTTATAATGTTGAACAACAGGAATTAAATCATTTTTATCAAACATGATTTCAATAATATTATCTTCATCAACTTTTATATCTTTTGCATATTCATTAATTTTTGCAAATAAAGTAGCCTGAATTGATTGGATAATTCTATCTGAATCACCATCGTTTGATTTGTGTTTTTTTTTATAAAAGAGTCCGAAAATTCTCATTATAAAATCTGTTGTGAAGCGTATTAAAACTGTTTTATCAATCATTTTCTGATAAAAATGTATAACGGCACTACTTGGTTCTTCATGAATCATTAAAAACTCCAAACTATTCAATAATTAATGTTACAATATATTTGCCTTTAAGTAAAGAATCAAATTGTTATTACATATTATAAATACTATTTGCTAAAAATGAAAGAGTTTTATATAATGAAATGTAAAATAAATTAAAAAAAGAGGTTGTATGAACACTCCTGATTTTAAAGTAAATAAAGTTTTTCCATATTCAGTATTAAATGAAAAAAAAGAAATACTATGTAACGGGATGATGAATGAAAAATCATGGTTAAAGACCATAGAGAACTCTGTGATATGGGAATTTATTCCTGATAATGAGAGGGTAATAGAAAAAAATATTGCTCCTTATTCAATAAAGATAGAAGATACAGTTATGGATGATGGTGTTATTGTTATAAAAGCAATAACTGATAATATACATAAACAATCCGAAATTGATTTAAATATGGTTATTTCAAACCTGGAATCGCTAATAATCAAACGAAAAATTGAAATGCCTGAGAATTCATATACAACTCATCTTTTTACTAAAGGAGAGGATAAAATATTAAAAAAATTTGGTGAGGAAGCAATAGAATTGATTCTAGCCAGAAATTCAAAAGATGAAACTATTTATGAAGCTGCAGATGTTTTCTATCATTTGATTGTTTACTTAGTATATAAAGGAATACCGTTTAATGAAATAGTAATGGAGCTTTCAAGAAGGATGAATAAATAAATGTATAAACCATTAACAATTGAAGATGTTAATAAAAAATTAAAACCCGTTTTGATCAATCCGGATGTATCCTATTTATCAGAAAATCAATTAAAGGTTATTAAGTATTTAGTAAAAGTAGTTGATATAATAAGGGATTTGTATTTTTTTCAAAAGAATAAACATACAAAAGAGCTTATAAGTAGATTTAAGTCCGAAAATAAATCAGAGTTGCTTCAATTAATTCATATTTTTAATGATACCTATAATCAGTTTGATGATAGTTATTTTATTGAAAATACTGAAAGATGTGCTGTTTCAAGTTTCTATCCTGAGGATATTACTATTGAAGAATGGAATAATTTTCTTGAGTTACATCCTGAAGTTAAAGATTCTTTTATATCACCTTATACGGTTATAGAAAGAAATAAAAAGCAGGAATTGTGTTCGATTTCCTATTCTGAAGCGTATAAAGCATATCTTGCTAAAGCAGCAGCCCTTTTATACAAGGCTTCTGAATATGTAGACAATTTCTATCTGAAGTCATATCTTCATGCTCAAGCGAACGCTTTTACCGGCAATGATTACAATGAAGCAAATATACGATGGATTCAGTTAACCGATAATAATATTGAACCATTAATTGGGCCTCATGAATTATACGATGATACTTTTCTTGGATATAAAGCATCATTTACAGCCTTTATTTGCGTAAATAATAAAAAAGAACATTTAAAATTGAATGAATTATTAAAGATGTCCGGTATAATTCAATCAATTTTACCTGTACCGGTACATTATAAGAAATCAAATAGTGAAAAATCATCCACTATGCTTATTGTTGATTTAATCTATAGTTCGGGTGACGGTAGCGGGCCTATTCATACAGCAGCATTTAACTTACCGAATTCTCAAAAAATAAGATCAGAATTCGGCAGTAAGAAAGTATTTTTAAAAAATATTATTCAAGCTAAATTTGATGGTGTTATGACTGAAATCGGTGCTTTAGTTCTTTCTGAAACGGATAAAAATAAAGTTACTTTTGCTGCTTATTTTAATCATATATTGTTACACGAAATAAGTCATAGTCTTGGTATCGGATTGATTAAAGACGATAATGGTGCTTATTTTGATGTTTCATATTATTTAAAAGAACTTTATTCTATTATAGAAGAAACTAAATCTGATGTTATGGGGTTATTTGCTCAGTTTTATTTAGTAAAACAATGTGTAATTATCGATACAAATTTTATTGAATCTGCATATACGTATATTGTCAGTATAATTCGAGCTATACGATTTGGAAAAGATAATGCACATGGTATTTCAAGTGTTTTGCAGTGGAATTATCTCATAAGAGACGGGGCTATTATAGTTAACCCTGATTTGGTGAAAATTACAATAAATCTTCATAAGATTGAAAAATCTATTGAAAAATTTCTAACGGCTATTTTGACAATTCAAGGTGAAGGTGATTATGCAAAAGCTCGCGATTTTATTAATGAATATTCATATACCGACGAAGTATTGCTTACGATACTTAATGTTGTTAAAGACACACCGATTGATGTGTTACCGGTTTTTAAATACGGGAATGAAGAATTAAATAAATAATACTAAAATAATTGCTATATTTTAGTAAATAGTTACAATATATAATAAAGGAGATGGTTATTATGGATGAAAACACTAAACAAAAATTAAAAGATGCAATGGAATCGGGTAAAGACGCAGTTGGTGAAATGAAAGAAGTTATTAAAAACATAACAAAAGAAGTTGCTGAGAAGTCAAAAATAGAGGGCGAGGATTTACAGAAATCAACAACAGAACTTTTTTCTGAAATAGGTGCTAATTTAAAAAATGTTGGCAAGAGTTCGGCTGAATTTGTTCAGGCAGCTTTTTCAGGCGTTCTGGAAGGGGTAAAAGAATCTGCCTCGGCTGATAACAATCATTTTAAATCTTTGTTTTCTTCATTGGGTTCTGTATTAAAAAATCTTGGTGCAGCAGGTTATTTCGTTTCTAAAGAATCATTTAATGGGGTAAAGTCATTTTTTGATAAAAAAAAAGAAGAAATGAAATCAAAAAATGATCAGACAAAATAATTTCTGGAGTGATAATGACTAAGCAAATTGAAATCTCAAGAACGATTGATGAAGAGCAATTAAATGAGATTAGAAAAAAAATTAAGTATTTTTATAATAAAATTGAATGTTTTTTTGAGAATAAGAAAGAGTTATTAGATAATTACAAACAAATTTCAATTGATGAAATTCTTTTGCATTCTCCTAAGCATTATCCAATGATACAAATGATTGAGCAAATTTATTCTTTTGTAACAAAGGATAAGCTTTGGTTAAAACATTTTCTTGAAAATAGAAATACTAATTTTGATTGGAATACGTATTTATTATGGAAGTCCGGTAAAGAATATTATAAAAGAAAATACGATCATACGCAATGTCCATCAAAATGGATCACTGAAATACATGAGCAAATGATTAAGATACTTCAATCACTTCAACTTTTGCTATACATGGAATTTTATACTTTAGAAGATGATTTTAAGGCTTTTTTAAAAAAGAATTCAGTTGTTGATTATCGAATGCGGGCAAATTTCGTTGTTAAGTCATATCCCTCCGAGAATCTTGATAAAATTTTTGAGGTTATTGATTTTTTACTTAAAATCAGTATAGATTCGGCAATTCATACAAATTATATAATTGATACTATAAAATGTATGGAAGTATACCGGTTTATTGACGCATCGGAAATTTTTACTCTTTTAAAGAAAAAAGAGTTTTATGTCAGATATCGTTTGGAGTTTTTAAAACTCACTCCACAAAATATGAGATTGATTATTCCTCAAGAAGATGATATACTGTCCGTCGGCGAAGAATTTCTTATGACTTATCAGGGGCTTTTATTTTCATATAATGAATATAAAAAAAAGCTTATAGATAAGTATAATGTTGCAAAAACTAAGATAAGATTTTAATCTTCGAAACTTTACAATACAATCGGGTTATATATGAAGTATAAAAAGAAAGGTTTTGATTATTCGTTACTTGATGTGACTATTAAACTTCCTGAGGAGTATTCTCCTTTTGATCGGGTAGCTGTTACAGGGAACAATAATCCTCTTGTTGTTGAAATCGGGTGCGGAAACGGACATTTCTTAACAAAACAGGCAGTTAATAATCCACATGAAAACTTCATAGGAATTGATCTTAAAGACTATAGAATAGTAAAAAGCAGAATGAAAGAACTTAGTCTAAATATCCCCAATGTATTCTGGATAAATGCTGAAGCACAGAAAGCATTGGAAAGAATGTTCGAGCCATCTTCAATTCATCAGATTTATATGACATTCCCTGATCCGTGGCCTAAAAAAAGACATAATAAACACAGGCTTTTTCAAAAAGATTTTATTGAAACACTTTGTAAAACATTAGAGGTTAACGGAAAATTTATTTTTATATCCGATCATGAGGAATATTATCAGTGGTGTATTGATTTACTGCATGACGAGAAACGGTTTGAGATAGTTTCAAATGAATATTCAAATGATTTGACAGAATCTGCATTTGGAAATATCTGGAAAGAAGAAAACCGGCTTTTTTATTCTTTTACTATGGTAAAAATTTAGTTTTTGCTCTAAACTATAAATAGTATCAAAAAAAGTTACTATGGGTGATGTATGGTAAATTTATTTTCTATATTGCATTGTTATTTTTCAAATCAATTTTTATTGTTATTAACAATATCATTCATTTTTCTTTTGGTAGAATTAGTCAATCATTCTACAATAGAGTATTTTGTTCTGTTTTTTGCAAATCTTTGTTTAATCTCAATTTTATTCTTCTATAAAGAAAGTTCTTTAATTATTGATTTTTTATTTATTACTTTATTTTTCCTGTTTATTGTTGCTTTTTCGTTAATTAATAAATTTATTACTCCATCACCTGTAATCTATTATTATTTTCTATCAATGATTTTTATTTATCTGACAAAAGAGAATCAATATTTTGACCGTGTTATTTTTATTTCATTTATCGTTTTGACTTCTATATATACAATTGTTGTAATGAGATTAAAAAAAATCAGTATGATTATTATATTAGTAGTCAGTTCTTTATTAATTATTTTTTTGATAAATACACTGGCTTTTAAAGTAACCAGAAAATTAATTTTTCTTGAATCGTTAGTTATATTTTTTTCACTATTAAACATAACAATTATTTATACCAATAAATTAGGGTTTAAGAAAAATGACAGCCCTACTGATGAATTATTTGATTTACTTATGGATAGCAGTGATTACATTTTGTTTAATTTCGATATGCAATATAATAAATTTTTATATTTAAGTCCGAACATTAATGAAATATTAGGGTTTACTGTACCGTTTATTTGTGAGCATCCCGGTATTATCAGGCGTGATATTGTTCATAAAGAGGATTATCCTGTTTTTGAGTATGCTGTTGATGTATCTAAAGATTTTGATATTACATTCATTATGCGTCTTACGAAAAGAGACAGAAGTGTTGTTTGGACACATAATAAATACAAAAAAGTTTTTGATGCAAAAGGAAATTTGAAATCTGTTAAGGGTGTTATTAAAGATATTACAAAGGAAAAAAATGTAGAGTTTGCATTAAATAATTCAAACAGACGATACAAAGAACTTTTTGATAATGCAAATGATATTATTATATTGTTTAAACTTGATGAACATGGAATGCCATCTATTGTTACTGAAATAAATAAATTCGGAAAAACAGTTCTTAATTATGTAAATAAAAATATTGATCAATTACATGCCAATCTTATTCTGACCGATGCATCATTACATTATTTATCTTCATTTATTACAACTTCAGTTTATAATCGGGGGTATAATCTAGAGCTTACATTTATTACTTCGAGTGGAAATCAAATTATCAGTGATTCAAATATAATGAAATTATTTATTGATCAATCCGGCCATTTATTAGTCATGGGTCGTGATATTACAGAAAAAAATAGAATAAAGCAACGATTGAAAAAATTAGAGGAGATTGAGACATTAAGTCTGATTGCAGGCGGAATAGCTCATGATTTTAATAATATACTAACGTCATTGATTGGTGATGTATCATTATCATTATTAGCAATACGATCCGGCGGGGATTGCGAGGAGTATTTAGTTGAGGCGGAAAAGATTACATATAAAGCAAAAGATTTAACGCAACAATTGCTTACATTTTCTAAAGAAGGTGTTGTTTTTAAAGAAAATAAGAAAATTCATGATTTGATCAGAGAAATATCAATTTTTTCATTAAGAGGGTCTAATCTTAAATGTAATTTTCATTTTACTAATGTTGATATTATTGCAAAAATCGATGAGTCACAAATATCGAGGGTAATAAGTAATTTAGTGATTAATGCAAAACAAGCGATGGAAAATGGCGGTGTTATTGATATATTTACAAAATTAATTGATCTTGATGATAATGATATACAAAATCTGGTAAAAGGCAGTTATATTGAAATTGCCATTCATGATAATGGCAGCGGAATAGAGCATGACAATATGTCAAAAATATTTACCCCTTTTTTTACTACAAAAAAAGATGGAAATGGGCTTGGTTTAGCGTCTTCCTTTTCAATAGTTGAAAATCACAAAGGAACGATCACGCTTTTTTCTCAATATGGTAAAGGTACTACCTTTACTGTTTACCTGCCGGTTACGGTTTCTAAGCCGGTAATAGAAAATACGCACCCATTACATATGACCGAAATTATAATCGGTCGCATTTTAGTGATGGATGATGATGAGGCTATTTTAAAAACAACCGGTAAAATGCTGTCAAAAATTGGATATAAAGTTGATTATGCAACTAACGGTGCTCAAGCTATCGAATTATATAAAAAAAGTGTGATTGAAAAAAATGTATATAATCTTTTAATATTTGATTTAACGATTCCCGGTGGTATGGGCGGGAAAGAGGCAATTGATATAATTCATAACGAATTTCCTGATGTTCGAGCCATTGTATCAAGCGGGTATTCAAATGATGATGTAATGGCGAATTATAAGAAATATTTTTTCTATGACAGATTACCCAAGCCATATACATTTGATATGTTGAAAGAAGTCGTATTTAAAAATATTTAGAGCTTTTTAACAGGAATTTAAGATAAAACAGTGCATTTTTGGAAATTCTATTTACTAAATGTAAAAAAAGGAATATAAATATACTTATGTTACAATTTAAAACTGATACCGGAATGGTTGATAATGTCATTTGTAAATTCGATCTCGATGAAATTCATATTTCCGGTCATTTAACACAAAAAAATCCCGGTGACTATTTAAGAGATTTTTTGTTTAAAGCACATAATGATGTTCTTGCCCATGGCTATAAAACAGTTAAAATAAATATATCAAAACTTAGATTTTTAAATTCGTCAGGTATAAAAATACTTGTAGACTGGATTATTCAGGTCTCTTTATTACCGCCTGATAAAAAATATGCAATATGTTTTGTTTCAGACCGCTCTTCTTTATGGCAGGAATCTATAATTACAACCATTTCAATCATTGATCCAACTAATATATCAATTATTAAAGTATAGGGTTTTTTTGTAAAAAAACAATCGCCCCCCCCCCCGATTATTCAAATGTTTTGAAGTATTCTTGACAAGATGTACCGGATATTATATATATTATTTTATAAATTGGGATGGTGGTGGAATTGGTAGACACGCTAGCTTGAGGTGCTAGTTCCGTAAGGTAGTGAGGGTTCGAGTCCCTTCTGTCCCATTTTTTTTTACCTGTCTTTTTTGTGTAAAAATTATTTTCCATAACAAACAATTCTATTTCTTTTGAGCCTCTTTTTACGAAAATTCTTAAAAAAATATTTTAATTATTTGTTATTTGTATTAAAGTAGTGAAAAATCAGGAGAATAATCGTGGAAGCAAAAAATGTGTATGAAAGATTAAGGTCTGATTTCATTACTGAAGAAACTCATGATGACTGGAGTTTTATGACATTGAATGAATTTGTCTGTGACGAATTCAAACAACAGCACAACGGTCTTGTTTATGATAATAGCAGAGTTATAAAACGGGTTTTTATTGTTACATTTCCTGATGAAGCATTAATTGAAACTATTATAAATAACAACTCTGATATACTTATTTTTTCACATCATCCAATGATATGGTCATCTCTGAAAAGTGGCATTCCTTTTGTTGATATTCCAGTTCGTCTGGTATCACTCATGAAAGAAAAACGAATCTCATTTTTTGTTCTTCATTCACCACTTGATGTATATGGAGAATATTCTACTTCATTGGGTTTTATGCAGGCTCTTCGTATGAAGTACGCCGGTAATTTCTTTCAGTATAAAAATGAATCTATCGGGGTAATCGCCGCAACAGAATATACTACAACAGCAAGTCTTTCTGATTATATTGCATCACGAGTTGGTCATCCTTTAAAATTATTTTCGTATGGTGATGCTGAAATTACCGGTGGTAAAATCGGGATTGTTGCCGGTGGAGGAAATGTCCCGGAAGCTCTTGAAGCGTTAAAAGAGTGTGGTATAAACACATATGTTACCGGTGTAACAAAAATATTTGAAGGCTTTAAACCATCCGCTGATTTCCACGAAATAGCAAAAAAATATTCTATTAATATAATCGGAGCGACTCATTATTCAACAGAGAAATGGGCGTGCATGAATATGCTTGATTATTTCAGAAAAATCGGGTTGGGGTGTGTTTTTATGCCGGGTAAACCTGATATGAATGATCTTTAGTTTTTCTAAGGAGTTATAAGTGCATGAATTAACATTGCCGTTTAAAGATCCCGTTGCAATATTTGCCTTGGTTCTTCTGATTGTTCTTATTGCACCGATTGTATCAAAAAAACTTAAGATCCCTTCAATTGTCGGGTTAATATTAGCGGGGATTTTATTTGGCCCGCACGTATTTGGTGTGCTTGAACGTGATAGTGCAATTGAATTGTTAGCTGCAATCGGACTTCTTTATATTATGTTTTTGTCGGGTCTTGAGATTGAACTTGAACAGTTTAAACGAAAGCGGAATAATAGTGTTATCTTTGGTATTTTAACATTTGCAATACCCCTTGTTCTTGGAACCCTGGCAGGGCTTTATTTGTTGAAATTGAATTTAGAACAATCAGTTCTGTTAGCCAGTATGTTCTCATCCCATACGTTATTAACATTTCCTGTAATCAGTAAACTTGGTCTATCAAAACGCGATTCGGTAGTAACCGGTGTCGGCGGGACAATAATAACGGATGTACTTGCCATTATGATTCTTGCTTTTATTGCAGGAGAGGCTACAGGTAGTGGCGGTTATCTTTTCTGGTTTAAACTGATTGGTTTCTCAGTGTTATTTATTATTGGTATGTTTACAATTGTTCCCTCAATTGGTCAGTGGTTTTTTAAAAATATTAATAGTGATGGTTTTAGTGAATATGTTTTTATTATGGCGGTTCTTTTTATTTCAGCGTCAGTATCTGGTTTAGCAGGTTTGGAACCGATAATCGGTGCGTTTTTTGCCGGGTTAACATTAAATCGTTTAATTCCTGAAAAAAGTATTTTAATGAATAGAATAACATTTGTCGGTAATTCACTGTTTATTCCTTTTTTCCTGATTTCGGTGGGGATGCTGATAAACCCGGTTTTAATTTTCCAGGGTAAAGATGTTTTAATTGTATCTGCAGTAATGGTTTTTGTTGCACTTATTTCAAAATTTCTTGCAGCGTATTTTTCAGGGAAAATACTTAAATTTAAACCTGATGATATACTTTTACTATTCGGGATGTCTGTCAATCAGGCTGCAGCAACCTTGGCTGCTGTTCTTGTCGGATATAAAATAGGCTTATTTAATGATACAATTATAACTGGCACAATCATGATGATATTGTTTACCTGCATGGTTGGTGCGTGGGTTACTGCGCATACTGCAAAAAAAATCGTTATTGAAGATGATGCAAATCCGGCGTTAGTTGATAATCAGTTTCAAAGAATTATGATTGCGGTAAGTAATAATAAAACAGCATCTGAACTGATGAATTTTGCATTTTTGCTACGAACGAAAAATAGTGTTGAGGCGGTTTACCCGATACTGGTTGTTGATAATAGTGATGATATTGATTTACAGATTGCAAAAGGTGAAAAAATGCTCGCTCCGATTGTTGTTCAGGCAATTTCGGCTGATATTCCTGTTACTCCGGTAACACGGGCTGATGGTAATCCGTCTGTTGGCATAATTAGAGCGGTAAGTGACTTACGAATATCTGATATTATTATGGGATGGTCTGATAAAGCCGGCTTTTATTCATCAATTCTGGGCGGGGTAACAGAACGTGTTGTTAAGCAGATCAGGCAATCTGTTTTCATAACAAAACTAAGAAGTCCGATTAATGTAACAAATCGTATTGTGGTAATACTTCCTGCCTTAATAGATAAACATTTCGGGTTTACTACAATTATTTCAAGAATTTGTAATTTATGTGTTCAGATAACAGCGTCGATTCATTTGATAGCAAACCGGAAAATTATTACATCAGTTAATGAATTTATTAAGAAAGAGAAAATAACCGTTCAGGTTGATGTATTTGAAAGTGATGACTGGAAAAAATCAATTATCTATCTGAAACAGATTGTTAAGAAAGATGATTTAATTGCATTCATTTCATTAAGAACCGGGGAAATCGGGTGGCAGCCGGCTTTAGACCGTTTGCCGAAAAAAATCGTTTCTGAAATACCGGATAATAACTTTGTATTGATATATCCTGAAACTATTAGAAATAAATTGCAAAGCGGTAATATGACTGATATTCCTGAAATATTGCATGCAATTGATTATGCTGATTTTAATATAGAAAGTTCTGATATACAAAAAGGAATCAGAACCCTTTTATCCAAAATGTATACAGGCAGTATCTGTGAAGCATTAATCAATGAGATGGTTCGTGTTTCTAATGAAGAGCCTGTTGAACTTTGTGATGGTGTTATATTACTTCATGCTCATGTATCAGAAATCAAAGAGTACAGAATCTTTTTTGGTGTGAACAAAAATGGTTTTGATCTCCCGTCATGTCCCGGAAAATTTCATGCTTTTTTTATGCTTCTTGCACCAAAAGAACAGTCTCCTGAAAAGCATCTTGCAATTTTAGCAGCTGTTGCAAAATTAGTTCAGGCTAAACAATTTTTAGAAAAAATTGAAAGTTCACAATCATTAGATGAGTTTAAAGCAAGTTTTAAAGACGGTACATTTTTTGCTTAGATACATAAATGAACATTAAATATTGGATATTTTTATTTTTATTTATTCACTTCTTCAGTATCTCGGCAAAACCGGAAATCGATGATTTTTCATTCCGGTTTGTTGCTGATTTCAATGCTCAACCTTTTTTTTATGAGTCATTACATACAAGCAACTCATTTGCATTAACCGGTAAAACTATGGCCGGGTTTTCTTACAAACGGTTTAGTTTCGGACTCTCAATACATGATACCTATCGATCGTTTGGAATTATTAACCAGTCTTCTTTCTATGGTGCAGAAAATACACTCAGATTTGCATTTGATTTTTATATCCGGGTAAATACCTGGTTGGAATTGCAAAGTGAATCAGGTGTTTCATTACTTAATTCATCATTTGTATATAATAATGCTATAAATATCCTGAAACAGGAAGCAGGTTTATTTATAAGTCAAACTGTTGTTTTAAAAACTTCATTAAAATATCTTAGTAAAATCGAATTGTTAAGTCAGATCGATTTTTTTATACATCATCCATATTATACACCTCAATTCTATGGCGGTGCACGCATTATGCTCAATCCGAACCTTGAGTGGTTTAGCTTGTACATTGAAGCAGGTGGTGTCCCGTTTGTTTATTCGAGTAATGATATTTCATTTGTTTCCGGTATGTTTATTTTCGCTGTTGGTATTCAAACTGATGTGACTTTGGGAGATATTATTAGAGAGGCACAAATTGTTAAATACAATAAACGACAGGCTGTATTTAAAAAAATGGATCAATATGATCAGTTAAAACAGGTTGAAAAGGGAGATATTGTTTCATTTACCAATATACGGTTTGCACCTGACAGTGATGTCATATTGGAAGAGTCTTATTTTATTCTTGATACTATTGCTAAATCACTCATTGAAAGACCTGATTTATTATTTGAAATTGGCGGTTATACCAATGCAACCGGTTTTCCCGATAAAGAAAAACAACTTTCGTTGCAAAGAGCACAAAAAGTTGTGGCATATTTTTATAGTCGGGGAGTAGAGCTTTTTAGAATGAAGGCTGTTGGATATGGTTCATTGGGCGGTGTTTTAGGGCAGGTTAATCAGGATAATAGAAAAGTCGAGATAAAAGTAATTGAGATCATACGAAAATCCCAAAGCAGGTGATGTAATGAAAAATACTTTAATATGTTTTATACTCATAATAATTCTCAACTGTTCATTTAATAATCCTTTTGAAGTACATCAATTTTGTACTGTTACATTTGAGAAAAACGGTGGAGATACTGATTCTGTTCCTCTTTTTTTGAATATTGTTAAAGGAGGGATTGCTGCAACATTACCTTCAATACCCCCGTTAAAAAATGGATTTCGTTTTCTCGGCTGGTATAGATCGGAAGATAATGGTGGCACGTTAACCTCTATTTTTAATGAAAATTCAATTGTAAACCAGGATAGTATTGTATATGCAGGATGGGAAATAATACTGCCAAATACTGTTATTTTTGACGAAAATGGTGGGGATGGTAAACCTGTTCCGTCATCAATTGTTGTGCCTGATAAAACTCAAGCTGGTACACTGCCTGTGCCACCGGACAGAAACGGGTACACTTTTTTAGAATGGAATACATCACGGAACGGGAGTGGTACAAACTTCACTACAAATACTGTGGTATATGCTTCTATGACAGTTTATGCACAATGGACGCCAAACAAATATAGAATAAACTTTGATAAAAATACCGGTGAAACTGATGCAATTCCTGCTCACATTGATATTGATTTTGATACTATTATTGGATCATTCCCTGAATCACCTGAGAAAACAGGGTATATTTTTGATGGATGGAATACACAATCTGACGGTAGCGGTTTAAGTGTTTCTATAAATACAATAATAAAAGAAAATATAACTGTGTATGCCCAATGGCGGGTAAAAAAATGTATAATTACGTTTAATCCAAATTATCAAGGCAGTACCGATCTTCCGGTTTCAAAAACAGTCGATTTTGGTACTTCATTCAATTTTGATCAGCAGGAAAAACCCCTTCGGGATGGGTTTTATTGTGTGGGCTGGAATGAAAAAGTTGATGGAAGCGGAAAAAATTATACTGGTACAATTATCATTGAATCTGATATTCAATTATTTGCTCTATGGGATGTAATAAAAGTTCAAGTGATTTTTGATGCTCTGAATAGTGAAACACCTCAAAAAGTGGAAATAAACTATGGTTCATTAATTCCTTTACCACCTTCTTTTCCGCTGAAAGACGGATATGATTTTTCAGGTTGGTTTAATGACGCGTTGTATACAGATATGTGGGATTTTTCACAAGATGTAGTTACCAAAGAAGTCAAATTGTATGCAAAATGGCGAAATGATACAAGCATTTATGGTATTGGAGATATAGGGCCGGCATTGGGATATATATTTTACATTAATGAAAATTATAAGACTGATGGATGGCGATATTTAGAAGCCTCGTCGAGTGATTATGGAATTGATTCTGTGTGGAGTAGTAGTGATCATTTAGTCGGGAATACAGAATCTTCAATTGGAAAAGGTAAGAGTAACACTGCTATGGTGCTTGAAAAACCGGTTGATGAAGACAGTGCTGCACTATTGTGTGATGACTATATTAACAATGGTTTTGATGACTGGTTTTTACCCTCATTGGATGAATTGTCTGCAATGTATACCGCATTGAAATTAACCGGAATCGGAGGTTTTGAAAATAGACAATATTGGAGTTCAACAGAAAATTCTGATAGTTATTCATATTTTTTCGATTTTTCTATTGGTAATAAAAGTTTTCTGGATAAAAAAAATGTCTATAAAGTCAGAGCTGCCCGGTCGTTTTAGAATATTATTTTCTGTTTTTTAGAATTATTTTCTGAAAAAAAGAAAATAATTCTTACGATTATGTAAGAAAATCCATAATCCCTATTGAAAGCATATCACAATTGTCAAATAATGAACTATTTGTATGTTTTAGGGGTATACTTTTTGCTTGATTGTTCGTTACATTAAAAATTGGAGTGTGTAATGAACAAGCAAAGACGGTTTTTTTCAACATTATTCATAATAGTAATAGCAATCCAGGTACTTATCTCGTGTAGTCAGAATCCATTTATCGGAGTGGGTAATTCGATAGATATTGAACCGCCTTTTATTGAAATACAATCACATAAAAACATGGATTTTGTAGGCAGTACTTTTGTATTATCCGGTATAGCAACTGATAATCTTCAAGTTACCAATGTCATTGTTAAAGAAAATAGAATAAAAAAAGAATGGACTGCAAATCTTTCAGATACAAAGTGGTCTGCAACTATTACACTTCCTGATGGCGAATATGAATTTAATGTTTTTGCTTTAGATGCCAGAGGAAACAGTTCAAGTAAATCATTTCAGGTTATTTCATTAACTGTTGATTCCGCATTACCACTATCAACTATAAGTACTCCGGCAATAAAAACACTTGCTGAATTGCAGGCAATGGATAATCATAGTTTTGAAAACATAGATTATTTTCATAACGGGGTTTTTAATATCAAAGGTTTTATTGATGAAAATTTTAAAATTAAAACGGTTAATCTTATTTTAGCAGATCAATCGGGTGATATTGTTTTTAATAAGAAAATTGAGCATGGTGCTGTATTGCCTGAAAATGTTACCGGGTCTGTCTGGAATTGGGATTTCAAAATTGATACAGTTCATGATATTTTATATAAGAACGGAATAGATTATCAAAAGAAATATTATTTTAATGTCCGTGTTGTTACGACAGATATGGCAGGTAATGAAGATAATGATACTCATGGTGCTATTTGTATTTATCAGCAGAGTGATATACCATGGAATGCAGTTTCATTAACTGAGAATGATATTGTTCCTGCCTCAGGAGTTATTTCAGGAAATTCCTATGATGATGATAGTATTGGAAAGGTGTATATAAAAATAGTTCCGGCTGATCAGGCGGTCGACTTTGCAGACTATAAAAATTTTCAAACAGATTCTTCCAGTGATATAATTTCAGAAACAGTTATTGATAAAAGTTCTGATGCAACACGAATGTATACATGGATGATACATGCACCTCGTAAAGCCGGTTTGTATACTCTATATGTGGTAACTGATGATGTTAATGGTGCGATTGATACGGATTTTAAAGTTGTTCATTTTGTTATTCCTGATATTGATAATCCTGTTACAGTTATAACTTCACATACTGATCAACAGATAGAGTTCGGGAATAGCGCCGGTGATTTTGTTTTTTCCGGTTATTGCTATGATAATATAAATATTAAAAGGTTCTCTATTGCATGGGGTGAAAATGATGTAATAAAGGATTCATTGTTAAAAAAAAGTACGTGGAGTAACGAAGCTTCACAAATCCAATGGAGTGCAAATAATATTAAATTCTGGGAAATAACACAAGACCTGGGCATTGCGGTATTTGACTCTGAAATAATGAAAGAATATGGCGGACGCTGGAAAAAGAGTTTTTCTCATACTTTTAATGTAAATACTGATTTTACTGAATATGAAGATAAATTATTGTTTTTATATACTGAAGATAATGAAGGTAATTTTTCAGTACAGCGATTTTCTCTTTTTGGGGACCGGGTTTCTCCGGTACTGACAATAAGTTCTCCTGCTACGGATGGTCTGTATTTGCAGGATGCTGATGGTAACCGGTTTGTTATCGGGGGGGCTGTTACTGATAATACGGGAAAAGTAAAAAAGGTTACTGTAAAATGGAAAAGTATAGCCGGTGATATAAATGTTGATGCAGTAGTAATCAATGGAAACTGGTCTGTTTCATCTGAAACTTTTGGTCTTACCGGGGGATCTCAGAATTTTGAAATAATCGCTGAAGATTTTTATGGTAATACAACAATGGGTAGACGATTTGTAATAGTTGATAATAATACTCCTGTAATAAATAATATAACGGCGACTAATGAAAGCGGTTATTACAATAGTGGTGATGTTATTACTATAAATGTCGAATTCAGTAAAAATGTAATAGTTACCGGGGGTCCTTCTATTGATTTAAATTCATCTGCTTCTGCAAAAGCAATCTATGAATCAGGTACAGGAACATCAAGTTTATTATTTAAATATACTATAGCTTCCGGTGATAATACAACCGATCTTGATTGTGATAGTGATCATCCTGTTCAGCTCAATGGCGGAACAATTAAAGATAGTGCACAAAATAGTTTTGTGGAAACATTTGTTATTCCCGGTACAGCACGTTCTCTTGGGGCTAATAAAGATATTACAATTGATACACAAAAACCTTTTGTACAATTGGTTGGTTCCAATACATTTGATGTAACGAATGATAATTATAATGCCGGTAAATTAATATCGATACAAATGGAATTTAATGAACCGGTTACAATTTCAGGTACCCCAAAGTTGAAGTTGAATGTTGGTACGAATCGTTATGCATCCTATACATTCGGGTCTTCAACAAAAACACTTACATTCAATTATACTGTAATTAATGATGATAATGCCCCTGATTTAAATTATACATCAATAGATGCTTTGGAGTTATCCGGAGGAACAATAAAGGATTTATCAGGTAATGAGGCACTTATTACCTTGCCTGCATTGACCGCAGTCGAGTCTCTTGGTGGTGGCAGAAATATTGTAATTGATACAGAACAACCGGATTCGCCGATAATCGTAGAAGTGGACAAAGAAAATTTTACTATAACCGCAGTTGAAGATCTTATTCAGTATTCACTTGATAATGGTGTTTGGCTGAAATATACCGGTAAGGTTAATATTCCACTCAAGGAATCAACTAATATAGCATCAAGACAGATGGATAAGTCAGGTAATTTTTCAGAAGTAACAATATCGACTATAACTGCAGACACTACGTTACCGACAATTAAAAATGTAACCTCATCTAAACCAAATGGTTCATATACAACAGGTGAAGTAATTCCCATATCTGTTCAGTTATCAAGAAATGTAGTTGTTACCGGCACTCCATTATTATTATTAGAAACCGGTGCAACAGATAGAAATGCACTCTATGTTTCGGGGTCAGGTACTTCTTTGTTAGTTTTTAATTATACTGTTCAAGCAGGAGACACTGCAGGAATATTAAATTATACTGATTCAAATGCTCTTACTCTTAATAGCGGAACTATTAATGATTCTCTTGACAGGCCTACAGCATTAGATCTACCTTCACCGGATGAAGAGAACTCATTGAAAAGTAATAAAAATATTAGAATTGATACAACTAAACCGTTGATATTATCGGTTAACTCAGGAAATGCAAATACATCGTATACTATCGGGAATGAAATATTAATATCTATTGAATTATCAGAAGTTGTTACCGTGACCGGGATTCCTTCGTTATCGTTAGAAACCGGAACAATTGATACAAAAGCATTATATCAAAGTGGTTCGGGAACTTCATCGTTATTATTTAAATATATAGTGGTTGCCGGAAATACTAGTAACGATCTTGATTATGTATCTGTTTCTTCGTTTGATGTGGAAGGCGGAGCAATAACCGATATCGCCGGCAACACAATAAATGCCACATTACCGGCACCCGGAGCTACAGGTTCTCTTGGGGCTAATAAAAATATAACAATCGACACCACAAATCCGACTGTTGTTAATGTAACATCACCAACTTCAAACGGTAGTTTTAATGAAGGAAAAGTTGTTGTTGTAGAAGTAGAATATAGTGAACCTGTGTATGTAACGGGAAATCCCAAAATACTTCTTGAAACCGGTACCACTGACCGGTCTGCTGTGTACGCAATAGGTTCAGGTACGACTAAATTATCATTTAGTTATACAGTACTCTCAGGTGATACGGCAAGTGATCTGGATTATGTTTCAGTCAATTCACTAGAGCTTAATGGTGGTACAATTAAAGATGTAACAGGAAATTCTGCTTCAATAACTCTGGTAAGTCCGGGAGTTGCCGGTTCTTTAGGATTTAATAAAAATCTGATAATTGATACGACGACTCCATTGATCCCGGGAATTAGTGGAGTTGTAACGGGTGGTAATTATAAAGATAATAAAACAATAACGATAACGGGTGGAGAACCCGGAGCTGTTGTTCAATACAGTTTAAATAGTGGTTCAACATGGATCACATATACAGCACCATTTACAGTAAGTAGTGAAGGGTATTATTTTGTAACAGCACGACAAAGAGATGTTGCCGGAAATCAGTCAACTGCTACAAATCCTACAATCAATTTTATAATTGATAAAACGCCACCGGCTGCACCGGTGATTTCAGGTCTGGTTGCAGGAACATATAATTCAGCACAGTCATTTACTATTAATGGTGAACCTGATGCAACTTTTGAATATACTCTTGATGGCGGAAGTACCTGGTTTTCATATTCGGGAGTGGCAATACCAATTAATACCGTTGGAACTTTTAATGTACGGGTACGACAAACAGATAAAGCACTTAATGTGTCTGCATTGTCAAATGCAATTGCTGTTACGATTGATCAGACAAGCCCTGGTGTAACTGAAGTTCAGCAAATGTCTGATGATGGTTCATACAACCAAAATAAAGTTATATCGTTAAAAGTAATTTTTGATAAAGTTGTTTATGTAACGGGTGCACCGCGATTAAAATTAAATAGTCATTCAACTGCTTACGCAAATTTTGTTAGTGGAACAGGAACAGTCGAACTTACATTTTCATACATTGTCGGTGCGGGGCATGGATCGTCGGATCTTGATTATTCAGCAACCAATTCTCTTGAATTAAACTCAGGTACAATACGTGATTTATATACAAATGATGCTGTTCTTGCGCTTCCGGCAGTTGGAAGTGCGTCTTCTTTAGGCGGAAGTGCAAACATTATAATTGATACAGGAATACCGGCAGCACCGGGAATTTCAGGAGTAACTAATGCAGGAATTTATAAAGCAGATAAAACAGTTACTTTAATAGGAATAGAAGCCGGTGCTATCGTTCAATATTCGTTTGATAATGGTTCAACTTGGTTTCCCGGTACTTCATTTACAACAGTTACAGATGCAGATTCAAGTAAAGTATACAATGTTTTAGCAAAACAAACAGATGTTGCAGGTAATGAGTCACCTGTCAGTACAGGAATTGCTTTTACTGTTGATAAGCAAAAACCATCACCGCCGGTTGTTGCGGGTATTTATGCGGGTACGTATAGTACAGACCAGACATTTACTATTCAAGCAATCGAATCGTCTGTTGAATATTCAATAAACAATGGAGTTGCATGGAGTTCATATTCAGCTGCTGTAACGATTTCAGCTGCTGGAACATATCAGGTTTTATCACGACAAACTGATTTAGCCGGTAATATTTCTGATTCTTCATCAGCGATTATTGTAACTATTAATAAAACACCGCCGTCGGTGTCCGGTGTAACATCATCAACATCTGATGGTTATTTCAATAAAGATAAAGTAATCGGCGTCAGCGTTACTTTTACCACTGCTGTTTATGTAACCGGTGTCCCTCGATTAAAATTAAATAGCAATACAACACGATATGCTGCATATGCATTAGGTTCAGGTTCTAATACATTAACATTCAGTTATACCGTACAAGCAGGTGATGCAGCAACAGATTTAGATTATTCATCAACAATCGCTTTAGAATTAAATGGTGGTGTTATACAGGATGCAATTGGTAATAATGCTGCATTAACTCTCGTAACCCCGGGAACAGCAGGTTCTCTTGGTGCTAATAAGGACTTTGTCATTGATACAACAGTTCCTGTTGCACCTGAATATTCAGGGGTTACTAATGGGGCAACTTATAATGTTGATAAAAATATTACAATTACCGGTGAGAGTGGTGCCGTATTCGTTTATACATTGGATGATGGACTTAGTACGGGGACCGGTTCACCCGCACCTGCTACTGTGCTTGCAGGTATAAAAAAAGATTTTACCTTTAAGGTGAAACAACGTGATCAAGCCGGTAACGAGTCTGTTTTTACATCTCCGATTTCATTCACAATCGATAAAATACAACCAACAATTATTAATATAAATTCATCTTCACCGGATGGTATTTATAAGTCAGGTTCTATTCCTGTATCGATTACATTCAGTAAAGTTGTTACCGTTACAGGGGCTCCTCAATTAACATTAAATTCCGGTGGTATCATTACCTTTGGTGCATCAACAGGATCAACTATGACAGGAAATTATACAATTGGTGCCGGTCAGAATATTTCAAGGCTTGATGTGAATAATAGTTCAGCGCTTAGTCTGAATGGCGGAACTATTAAGGATGCTTCTGCAAATAATGCGATACTTACATTATTGACAGGATCAGGAACTACCGGAGCGTTTGCGTATAACAAGAATATTATTGTTGATACGACTGCACCGGGTATCACAACGTATTCTCCGGCTGTTGGCACTAATAATGTTTCAAAGTCTGCAAATATAGTTCTGACGTTCTCTGAAGATGTTTATAAAGAAACAGGGACGATTGAGATTATCAAAAAATATAATAAGTTTCCTCTTATAATGACTATAGATGAATATAATGAGTGGAAAAACAGAGTAACAGGATTATCACTTGATGATTATTATACCCTGGGAACAAATGGAGCACCGGGTGGAGTGACTGATACTGTTGGTAAATTTGTTTTAAAATATTCGTACGATGATGATGATTTATCATTAATTACAGCATTTACTGAAGCTGGTTATAATAAACTGTCAATAGATATTCAGTCAACACAAGTGTCAATTGCAGGAAATGTGGTAACTATCAATCCTAACTCAAATTTCGAGATAGGTACTGATTATTATGTAAATATATCTTCAACTGCATTAAGGGATGTTGCCGGACAATATTTTGCTGGAATTGCTAATACTACAACATGTACATTTGTAACAGGTGCGGTTGCTACTCCGATTATAAGAATTAACAAACAAAGTGGAAACGGTGCAACTCAACCAGGCACGACAAATATAAAAATTAGCTGTGCTACAAATGGTGCTGCTCTTTTTTATGGAAAAGGTGATACTTCGGGAAATGCACCAGGATCAGTAAGTACTTCAACAACAAATAATACAGAGATATCTATTGGTGATGGTTCAACTTCAGCAGGAAATAAAATTTATTTGAAAGCGTATGCAACAAGGGCTTCATTAACCGATTCTGATATAGCTGAGGAAAAAGCATTCAAGACTGTTATGGATTGTGGTGTAGCAAATCAACCAAGTAATGATACATGGTACAGGGGATCAAATAATACTGGTGGTCCGACAAGTGCACCGGGATTTCCGATAGCATGGGAAGCGAATCTTTATGATAAGGTCAGAAAATCCAATACTAATCAGGAGTTTGTAACCTGGGAGATTAATGTATTGACCTATTTTAAAGCTATCAGCGGTTATCAGGGTGATTACCCTGCAGGTCCAAATGGATTCAGATGGCAGGAAGGTAATAATAATGTGGTTAATCCTGGTGAGAAAAAAACAACCGGCACAGATAATTGGGAAGCTGGCTGGTATACAAAAGGTATTAATTATTAGTTTATAAATTGAGGCTCTTGCAAAAATAAAGGAGCCTCATTAATTGATAAAGTAAGGCGCGGAGAAATGATGTGGTACATTTTTTCTTCGCGCCTTTCATATTGTTATTTAGATTTAGCAGGAGCCTTTATACTTCATGCACTGAAGTTTTTTTCATACCAGATTTTAATGTTTCTTTTTATATAATCCAGATGTTCATGTCCGTGATTTGAAAAGTTATCGAGCCATACTGTTAGCGGTTTTCTCAGACCAGTGGTTTTCCCGATGAATATAGAATCCCACTCATTTTGATTAATCCATTTTATCTGTTTATATAATAATGACCTTGTTTTTCTGATTTGATCTAATATATTATAAATGTTATTTAGGTCGTATTTTCTGCATGCAAGAAAATTATCATTATCAACTGTTGACTGGATAGTAATAGAACTGATAAATGTAATGTATTCACTCAGTTCTTTATCGGCAGTGTGAGCAATATGTTCTCTGATAGTCCAACTATCAGTATCGGGTCTGTAATCAATAATTTTTTTTGGTATCTGTAGAATAAGATCTTCATATTCATACAGAGTATCATAAAATAATTCAAGCTCATTTTTAATTGTATAAAAACTCATTTGAGAACCCCCGATTATATATTCGTACAAAAACGTCAATAAGTTGAGGGGGTGACTTTATTAAATAAATAACAAATCAATTTCTTCTTTGTCGATTTTTTGAATAATTTGAAATTTTCTGCCTTTAATAACAGTCATTCCATTTTTATTGCAGATAGATTGGATCTTATTTTCAAAATCAGTTATGAATTCTGTTGTGGCGTCTTTGTTAAAATGATAGATAAGGCCGTTTTCAACCGTATCATCAAATTGTAAAAGTAAAGCTGTGTTATCAAGAAATATTAAATCGTCATAAGAATATGATATTGAGTAACCGAGTAGTTCGACAATTTTTGCCGCTTTGTTTAAGGGTCTGAATTTTATTTGCATTATGAACTCCTTTTTTTACACATTATTGTATCATATTGATTGGGAAAATGGAAGTGCATAGGTATTATTTTTTTCGAATAATTTCATAGGTAGTATATGTTCTGCCAATATTCGGTTTAATAAAACCGGTGAAATTGAAATAAAATAAAAGTGAAGCAAGCAGGAAAAGTGTTGTATATGAAAATGTTTTTATAAGTGGTAAAAAATTTTTATTGCTATCAAGAATAGCGGAGAAAAACAATAACATTAAAAACCAGAATGAAAACATTGGTGCAACCCAGAATTCGCGGTAATCAGCTTCCCACCAGCAGGTAAAAGCTGTGTAGATTACCATGTAAAGAATACATCCGATAAATGCATACCGGTATTTTTGGAAAATGTGTTTAAAAAATACAATTGAGCCACCTAATACAGTAACAAATATAATGCCAATTAAATTGGGCAATATTGCATAAGGAGCAAATAAATTTTGAAAATTGTGACCAAGAGGTGTACCTTTAAAACTTTGAGGCTGGTAAAAATACGTGCTTATCCCATGAACTATTTTCTGGAAAAGTGACATATCTTCAAAACCTTTACCCCAGTAATCGATTTTTGAATATAATATTAACCAGTTAAAAAAATACGATGCTTTTTTTATCATATTAAAATCAGTTGCTTTTTCATAATCGAACGTTAAACCAACAAGTATAATACCTACATAATAATATGCAGTTATGACAATTATTGAAAAAATAGTAAGATATGCAATGATATATATTATTAAATGCAATTGAAATAGTTTTTGTTCTCTATCATTTGAAAATAAATTGTGAAACAACATAATAAACAGAATGACCGGCATCATAATTAAATCAGATTGATGAAAAAAAATAGTTATAGCATGTAAGGTTCCCAGAAAGAGTGCAAAAAGCATTTTTCTTTTTGCTTGCGGAAAATAAAGTGCAGATAAAAACAGAACGAAGACGAGAATCGAATGAATTATTGGTGTATCATTAATTTGTGAATACATCCAATAAGCTGCTGTAAAACAATATGAAATAACAACTAATAATGATAAAAAGTATTTTTTTGAAATTGAATAAAAAAGAAAAAATATTACACCGAGTCCGATACTGCTTGCAAGAAGGTTTCTAATTTGTAGAACAATCATTGATTTTCCGGTATAACCATTTTTAAGAAGAGTTTTATATAATTGTTCTCCGGCCCAGTCGAAACCGATATGATGCGGATTAAATAAAAACTGAGGGACACCAAGTCTGACATAATAATCATACGTTAGAACATCGCCTTTTTCATCAATCCAATTTGATAAATAATTAAAATTTAATGAGGCGTATACAAGTGAGATGAGCAATGCAGTTAATAAAATAATGAAAAGTTCAATTTTATTTAATTTTTTGTAAACCAACTTTAACCTTATCCATTATTTTTCTGTTTTTTTCTGTAATACTGGTTACACCTTTTACGGACATAACTAACCCTCTGTCCGAAGTTTCAATGAGTAATGATCCAATATCAAGGAATCTCTCTATAAAATTTTGTTTAATAACAAGATGATTTATTCTTGTTATAGGAACTCTTGTAATATTTCTTGTGATTAAAAGGTTTTTTACAAATACCACTTCACCTGAAAACAGCATTATATGGCTGAACATTGCTCCGATAAAATCAATAAGTGAAATATAAGCTATATAGATTAATGAAATATAGAATATACTATCAAAAAAAAATTTAATATTTGATTGGGTGAAAATATCAATTTTGAACACTTCTGAAACTTGTAGTGTATTTATTAAGGAAAATATAAGGTTGCTGATAAACGGAAGTTCAACATACAAAATGCCCAGAGAAATAATTGCAGCAATAAATCGCAAAGTAAATGGATATAATGAAAGATTATCACCAAAAATTAACGCCTGAGGTTCTGCAGTTAATTCGGCTTTGATTTTTCTGTCAGAATAATCTTCAAAAATGTGTATCAAGTTATTAACCATAAGTGATGAAAAATAAAGAATGGTAAATAGTGGTACCGGTAATAAAGCTGTAAGAACATTTTTAGAATGAACTATAGTATAAAAAAATAGTAAAATAGCATCAATAAGAGAGGTGACCGGAATAATCATGTCTTTTATTGCAAAAAGAAGAGTTTTTTCTGCAATTTGAGGTGTTGTTCGTATAAAGGAAAAAACACTTAAAAAAAGAATAATTGCAAATAAAAATTGAGCAAAAATGAATGGTCTTTGAGATTCGCGTTTATATTTATTAAATTTTTCAAAAATCTTGTGAGAAAATAAACATCCTGAAATTTGAGTAAAAGTAATGATAAAAGTAAATGACAATTTGAATTTAACGGCAATAATGAGTGAAATAATAAAACCGGCAAGTAATCCGTTTATCAAAAGATAATTTTTTTGATAAAAAGAGGTGTATTTATTTGATTTGATCGAGGTTTCATAATAACTTTTCAGATTAAAGAGTATTTTATTATAGAAAATTCTATTAGATATCGTCAAACCTTTGTTTTTTTTAATCTCATCGAAACGTAATGAAGATTTTTTATTTTTTTTATAGAAAAATCGAACTGACAGATAGACCAAAAGTGAAATGAAAATGCAAATCGAAGAAAATAATATGATAATAAAAAGAAGTTTTGAATTTTTTAAACCGAGTAAACCGGTGGTAAAAGGAATAAAAACTAATAAAAGAGTTATAATAAATGATAAAAAAACATTTGCAAAGAAACTGCCGGTAATCATTCGATTGATTTCATCGACAAGTTTTGAATATTCTTTCAGTTTAAGTTCTGTTTCTTCTTTATCTTTTTCAGCATTTTTAATGAGCATCAAAGAAAACAGATTACATAATATTGATGCAAATACTGATAATAAAACTGTCTGCAGTATTGTTTTGTTAAAGATTGCTATAAGGAGTGAAGTGAAAAAAATGGAAAATTGAAATATAAGAAAAAATCTGGTTGTGTAAATGAAATTCTTCTTTGAACTCGAAAAATGTTCCCGTAATAAATGAAATTCAAATGTTTTTATAAGAATAGTGAGAAATCGTTTCATACTAATCCACATATATTTTTTAATAAAAGCAATTTCTATAGTATAAAAAATATTAATCATAGTCAAGAGCCTCTTGCAAAAATACTCTTTATATCTCGAATTTTTGCAAGAGGCTACACAGGTTGCTTGCCCGAGCAGTAACGATTTTTGGTACCCCAAAATATCGCGACTCATTATGACCAGGTACAGTTTTCGGTATCCCGAAATACTGCGTGATGCGATTATATCGCATCAGCCAATCAAATACAATTTCTCACTATTTTATCAGTTTTTATGCCTTTAAGACATCTTTGATGACTTTAATAAACTGATCTTTTGGAAGTGCCCCGGATGTCATTTGAGGTTTTTCACCCATAGGAACAAATAATATACTTGGAATACTTCTAATACCGAATATTGATGAAAGTTCCTGTTCTTTTTCTGTGTCAATTTTATAAATATCAACTTTACCTTTGTATTCTTTTGAAAGCTCATCCAGAATCGGAGAAACCATTTTACAAGGTCCGCACCAGTCTGCATAAAAGTCAATGATTGCAGGTCTTTCACCTTTAAATGTCCATTCTTTATTATTCTCGTAATCAAAAACTTTGTCAATAAAAGTCTGTTTTGTTAAAAATTCCATAATTGCACCTCTTTGTGTGTTTAATTGTATAATTATTCAATACAATAATTATTTATAGTGTAAGTATATTACTAAATTAGAATATAGTCAACTTATTTTTAATATTTTTATAAATTTAATTGATTATTACAATAATAATTGTTACTATAAATAAAATTTTGCATTATGCTTATATTAAATTAATATATCAGGATTGTTATGGCGTCATTACCTAGTCAGAAACTTAATACCTATTTTGAATCATACAAATCAAAAGAGATTGCTTTTAATAAATCGATTCGATCAGTGACTGGTTTGGAAGCAAAAAAAATTTGTATTAAAATACGTGGTGATCAATGGCCATGCGTGTTATATTCATGTTCAATGACATCAGCTAAAGTTATTGTTACACTTGATAATACCGGTTTTGAAGAAATTAAAAGAGCTAAAAATATTATAAGTTTAAAATTATCTTTTTTCCCGAAAACCACTAAAACACCGATTACATTTTTTGTGTCCTCACTTGTTAAAGGGTTTAATGTTTTTAAACTTCAACATGAGTCATCATTTCTTATGTCTCTGGAGTTTAGTCAGAAACCGCCTGATGATTTGATTGAAACTCTTGGAAGAATATTTGAATCTATTGAGAATTTTGAAAAGCGTAGTGAGTTACGAATAAGCCTTGATCAGAAAGTTCTTGCTTTAATGGGGCTCAATTCAAATAATGGTTTTGCATTGATTGATAATATTAAAAGACCTTGTATTTTACGTAATGTGTCATCTTCCGGCTGTGCTATACTGTTGTTGTGTAATCCCAAGTTTGTGTTAAATAAAAAGGTCAGTATCGTGTTGAATCATATAGATAGTGTTGAACCCATACTTATTGAAGGAACTGTTAAAAGAGCAGAAGAGGTGACCGGAAGGTCGGACTTATTTGTTTTAGGGGTTTTGTTTGACGCTGAGAAAGTTCCCTATGAATACAAATCAATAATTAATAATTACATTGATAAACTGGAAGATATGGCAAAATTTAAAAGAAAAATGGGGAGTTAGTTATTAATTATTTTTCTAAGAAACTTTATATAAATCTTGTATTTTTTTGTTTTACAGTGTTATTTTTATCCTGTAAGGGAGATATAAAAAAACATCGTTTATTACCTCGTATTATTGATTTTACTACGGAAGAAATAATTGAAACCGGTCACAATACATATCAGTACAGGAAATCAGGTGATGTATATGTTACAATTTTTCCTGAAACATCTATCAACTATTTAAATAATGATATTACTCTTAATAATGGTTTATATGCAGAGTTCTCCGGTTATATTCCAAAGAAGAAAACAAAAATTATCAGTGATATAACTATCAGTAAATATTTGGAAAGCAAAAGAGCCGGTATTAATGTATATGTAGTTAATATTCCCGATAGTCTTTCAATTGAAAAAAGCATCGTTTCAGCACGATATTTTTATAATGATAATGATGAATATTATCACGAATTTGATTTGAAATATATAGATACAATTGCCGGTTTTAAACGGTATGGTTTTGTAATTGGTTATAATATTTTATGGAAAGTAAAATCAATTAAAATTAATATTTCAATTGATTTCACAGGTAATCTAACAATGAGAGCATATAGTTTAAATAAAGTTGTTGATAGACAATTTGAAACGCAAGTGATTCGTTTCTCACCAAAAAAATCAAAGGAAATAGTTTCTGCGGATAGGTCGAAATACCGGTTAGAGCAGGAAAATCGCTGGAAAATATGGACAACGGTTAATGAATATAAACATCACGGTTTTTTTTCAAATCCCATAGATACTATGCAGTATATGACATCGAGTCTTGGAATGGTCCGCGAATGGCGTCTTTCAAATAATAAACTTAACTCAAAAGATACTCACTTGGGTATTGATTACTCAGCTCCAAAAGGAGCACCTGTTTATGCGGTGTTAAATGGATTTGTTACATTCGCCGGATCTGTTGAATATTTTGGTAATATGATTATTATTGATCATGGTATGGGCGTGTATACAAGTTATTGTCATCTTGACAGAATAATCGTTGATGTTGGAACATTATTAGAATCAGGTATACAAATCGGCACTGTCGGTATGACAGGTGCATCTACCGGACCGCATTTACATTGGGAAATGAGAGTGCATGGGTTTCCGGTTGATCCGTTAGTTTTGAAAGATTTAAGCTTCCGGTAAAACGACTTCAAATTCTGTCCAATTATTTACAACACTTCGCACAGTAATATTTCCCTTATGAATGTCAACAACAGTTTTAACAATATTCAAACCTAAACCGGCACCTTTTGTACCAGACGATTTTATTGCTCTATAATAGCGATCGAAAATATAATCAATCGTTTCTTCAGGAATCCCGATACCGGTATTTTTAATTGTTATTGTAATCTTACCATTTTCAGATGAAATAAAAATATTAATGCTTCCGCGATCGATGTTGTATTTTACTGCATTATCGATAAGATTGACAATCATTGATTTTATTTGTTTTTCATCGCCCTTTATTATTGCTTTTGGACATGAGTTCATGGTTAGTATGATTGATCGTGGGTCGCAAACAATTTTAAAACGTTCGGCAATTTCTGAAACGATTTTTATGATGTCAACTTTTCCAAAATCAGTGACTTCAAGTTTGCTTTCAAATCGTGAAATAAGTAACAGATTTTCCAGGATTCTTGTAATTCTGTCAATTTCCTCAATATTACTTAATAAAACATTTTTATAGGTATCAGCATCTCTTTTTTTATTTAATGTGATTTCAATTTCACCTCGAATTATTGATAGAGGTGTTTTTAATTCATGATATAAATTTTCAATAAGATGCTTTTGTGATTGAAAAGAATTATCAAGCCTTTCAATCATATCATTGAATGTTGATGCAAGGATTTTTAATTCATCATTATATTCTGAGACATTAAGTCTTTTTTTAAGATTAATCGCAGTTATTTCATTAATGGAAACAATTATTTTATTAACCGGGGAGAGGGTGAAACCGGTAAGGAAAAAACCAAGTATTCCGCTTAAAATAATTGTAAAAGGTATTAGTATGAATAAAACTATTTTTAAATTATACATTGAAAAAGTCATAGTACGCAATGATAATGCAACTCGTATTATGTAGACAATTTTTTTATTCTGATTCATAACCGGAATTGATATATATCGAAGTGATAATGTTTTTTTATTGCTTGTATCGATATCAAATGTGCCGGTATAGTTTGTTCCGGATGCTAAAATTTTAAATTCTTCGGGTGATATTTTCATAATCATTTTAGGACCTTGTCGGGATGTTGCAATAATTATGCCTTTTCTGTCGTATATTTGTACGAGCATATTCAATAATTTAGGGTCTTCAATACCATTAATTGATATCCAGCTTTTAATTATTCTTTGAAAATACTGGTTTATTCTTTGATTAAATTCTGATACATCAATTTTATTTTCTTCAAGCAGGATGTTAATTGAATCAGCAACGCTTAGTGATGTTGCGTATAAAAATGTGTCAATGTCAGCCGAGAGCATTTGTTTTTGATTATTGTACATGATGTAGGAAAAAATAGAAAATATGATTAGTAGAAAGATAATCGCTGTAATTGTATTGGTTATTCGTAATGATTTCATTGTGCACCGCTGAACATATATCCACGTCCCCGTATAGTATGTATTAATTTGATCTCATAATCTTTGTCGATTTTATTTCGTAAATAATTGATATAAACATCAATTACATTAGTAAATGAATCATAGTTAATATCCCAGATATTTTCTGTAATCATAGTTCTTGTTATAATTGAACCTTCATTTCTCATGAAATATTCAAGCAAGCCATATTCTCTGGATGTGAGCATTATTTCTTTTCCACTACGGAAAACCCGATGTGTTGTCAGATCAAGTTCAAGATCGGCAACTGTTAATTTACTTATTTTATCTTTATTGTTTTTACGCAGTAAACTTCTTGAGCGGGCGAGGAGTTCTGCAAATACAAACGGTTTTACAAGGTAATCATCAGCACCCGTATCAAAGCCGGTGACTTTATCATCGACTGAAGCTTTTGCTGTTAACATTATAATGGGAATTTCTATATTATTTTCACGAAGTTTTTTGCAAATTGTAAGCCCATCCATTGAAGGAAGCATTAAATCAAGAATGATTAAATCAAAATGATCGGATAAAGCCATTTCATAGCCTTTTTCGCCATCTAAAGAAACATCAACCGCATAACCTTCTTCTTTAAATCCTTTCATAAGGAAATTCGAAATTTTTAATTCATCTTCTATTATTAAAACGCGCATGTTACCTCGTTTGTATTGCAGAATAATACATGGTATTTTAGATAATGTATAGAGTTTTTTTGCAGAAAAAATTCTGATAATGTTGAGCTTCTTGCAAAAATACTTTTTTTATCTCGAATTTTTGCAAGAAGCTACCTATAATGCGATTATATCGCATGTTGCGGAAGCGAAATCAAGTAATCTTGATTTTTGCAAGAGCCTCTGTAATGAATTAATATAGTTTTAATGTTGTTCTAATGAATTTTTAATATTGCTCTAATGGTTATTAAATGATATTAGTTGTATTGTATTATTAAGAAAACCGTATGGTTGATTTGTAATGAAAAAAAAAGTATAGATTTCCTTAATATAGAAGAAATCGGTTGTAAACCTCTTGCAAAATGTACCCCCAAAGAACAATTTTGCAAGAGGTTTTTTTATGTTTTATGGTTGACATTAAATACAAATTTTCCTACTGTTAAATATATAATTATTTAAAGTGAGGATTGATGTATATGAGAAAAATTATTTTGTTTTTATCAATTTTTGTATGTGGATTTGCTCTTAATGCAGAAATACTAACATTATCAGATGGTCAGGTGATTCGTGGTAAAATTATTAAAATGAATGAAGACAGTCTGACCGTTATAACTGATTTTGGTGAAATGTATATTGATAGAAGTAAAATTAATAAAACATATTTTAATGAAAATGAATATGAAGAGGATTTAAAAGCTGCAAATGAAAAACCCAGAGTTGAAATACAGGAAAAAATTGTAATACAGGAAAAGATTATAGAAGTAAAAGAAGAAGGTAGATTGAATTTTTTTAATCTAACGGATAAGCAGTCTGATTTTTATTCAAAGGTTTTTGAAATAAAGTTCGGTATTTTGCCGACTCTTGACAGTATTAATTCTCCTGATAAAAAAATGCTTATGAAAAAAGAAATCGGTATGTATAATGCAATTGGAGGGACATTGTTGGGTATTGGTGGTGTTACTTTGGGGTATACTGTTGTTTCTTTGCTCAGCGGGTATGTATTTACATTGTTGGCTACGACTGATTCCTTGATTGATGATGATTCTTCGAATTTCAATACGAATTTTAATTTAGGTTTAATTCTTTTGGGGTCTTCGGCAATATCACTTGTAGTTGCATTACCTCTTATGATTTCCGGAGGTGTTAATGTTGGTAAAGCTGGTAAAATAAAAACTATTTATAGAAAACTTACCGGAACTAAGTTTTCATTTTTGGAAAATACTGTTCCTGTTTTTGCTTTGACAAATGAAAAAGTAGTATTTGGGTGGTCAATAAGTTTGTAATTTCTTTTTTTTTAACTCTTGACTTTACCGATAAAATTGAATAAAAAAGAAGTAATAGGAAGAACAGGTCTTGTGCCGGGCTCCGTCAGGGGCAGCAGTTTATCTTCTGCGGGACTTCCATAAAGAAAAGTGATTTTCTTTTAAAGGGGAGTTCCATAAAGATGATTTTGTTTGTTATTATAAAAAAAGTATTTTTTCTTATTTCATCATTTCTTTTTACAAATTTCTTTTTGTCTTTTTTAAAATTTGATTTTTTTCATACACTATCGATAATTCAAAGAATGCTTGTTTTTTCTATACCAATTATTCATATATATAGAGCTTCTTGCAAAAGCATACTTTTTTTTCTCGAATTTTTGCAAAAAGCTACCCTGGTTGCATGGTCGGGCAGCTGTATTCAGCGACCAGACTCTAATGCGATTATATCACATGGTGGGGAAGCAAAATCAAGTAATCTTGATTTTTGCAAGAGCCTCTATATTATAGAAATTAATATTCTTATCTGGAACTTTTCTCATAGAACAATATTAACACGACATTGAAAACATCATTTACATTTAATCTGAAAATTAAACAATACACATATGGAGAAAAGATATGGAAAAAAATGATATTATTAATGATGATGTACGGGCAAATCAGGCGAATACCGTTACCTGGGTCGGTTTCTTTACAAACGTAGTTCTTACAATTTTGAAATTATGTGCAGGGATACTTGGAAAAAGTAACGCTATGATTGCAGATGCGATTCATTCAATATCTGATTTTGCAACTGATATTGTTGTAATAGTCAGTTTCAGGATAATAAGAAAACCACCGGATGCTGATCATAATTACGGTCATGGTAAATATGAAACATTAGCCACAACAATTATTGGAGCCGCATTATTTACTGTCGGGTTTGGTATATTGTATTCAGGGGCAAAAAATATATATTCTGTACTTTTTCTACAAAAAACATTGGAATCACCAGGTTTAATTGCTTTTTTTGCTGCTTTAGTATCAATTATTGCAAAAGAAATATTGTATAGATACACAATCGGTGTTGGAAAGAAAATAAAAAGTCAAGCGGTTATTGCAAACGCATGGCATCATCGCTCTGATGCTTTTTCATCAATCGGTACATTATTTGGTATCGGTGGAGCAATTTTTCTTGGTGAAAAATGGACAATTTTAGACCCGATAGCAGCTGTTGTCGTCAGTTTTTTTATATTGAAAGTGGCATATAGTATATCACTCGGGAGTCTTAAAGAGTTACTTGAAGTCTCAATTGATGAAAAAACTAAAAATGATATTTTTAATTTAATCAAAAAGACCCGGTTTGTAATCGATCCGCATGAGTATAAAACCAGAAAAAATGGCAGTAAAATCATTATTGATATTCATATCAGGGTACCGAATAATTTGAATATTGTTGAGGCCCATGAAGTATGTGATGAAATTGAATGTAAAATTAAAGCCGACTACGGTAATGATATTATTATTAATATTCATACAGAGCCTGAAAAAGAATAAAATACTGAAAAAATCGTCTTTTAGTATAAAAAATGTAGATGATTTTTCTATAATTATTGATTTTTTTTTAACAATAATTGTGCAGGCGGAACATTTTTGTGTAATGTATAGTTGTTAAAAAATGAGTAATTAAATAATTCGGGAAAAATGTGATGGGAAAGAAAATTATATTTTTAATAATTGCAACGGTATTATTTATTCAAAAAAAGTGATTTTTCATCAGTAGAAAAGTGATATTTTAGAATTTATATAGAAATTCATTATCCGGATGTTATTTTTGTAAGAACAGCGTTAGACTTAGTAAAAAAACATTGACAAAAAACCACAATTCTTTTATTTTAGGAAAGTTATTTTTTATTGTATAATGTGCTAAAAGCTATGAGGTAGATAATGTTAGATGGTATTACGAAAGCGATAAGTGATTCTTTTAAAGTTTTGACAGGTAATGCAAGAATTACTGAAACAAATATAGGTAATGCAATTAATGATATTAGAACGGCTTTAATCGAAGCCGATGTTAATATGGTCGTTGTAAAAGACTTTATAAATGAAATAACCGCTAAAGCTATTGGTGAACAGGTTGTTAGAGCTGTTAATCCGAAAGATCAATTTATTAAAATTGTTAATGACGGCATTGTAGATATTCTTGGTAGCAAATCAGAGGCGTTAAAACTTAAACCTAAAGGTACTTTAACAGTTATTTTATTGGCAGGTTTGCAAGGAGCCGGTAAAACGACAACAGCCGGAAAATTAGCGCGGTATATAAAAAATTCAGATAATAGAAAAGTTCTTCTTTCTGCATGTGATGTTTATCGTCCGGCAGCTATTGAGCAACTTCAAAGAGTCGGTGAATTAGCCGGTGTTGATGTTTTTGTCGGTGATAAAAAAGATGCAATTAAAATTTCAAAAGAATCATATAAACACGCAAAGTCAGGTAATTATGATGTTCTGATTATAGATACAGCCGGAAGACTTCATGTTGATAAAGACATGATGATGGAAGTAAAAAAAATATCCAAGGATTTACGACCGGATGATATTCTTTTTGTATGTGATTCAATGATGGGTCAGCATGCCGTTGAAATAGCAAAAGAGTTTAATGATACACTTGAAGTAACTGGTGTTATATTAACCAAGTTTGATTCTGATACTCGTGGTGGTGCTGCATTCTCAATTAAAAAGGTTATCAATAAGCCTATAAAGTTTATTGGTGTTTCAGAAAAGATAGATGGGCTTGAAGTTTTTTATCCCGAAAGAATTGCATCACGAATTCTCGGTATGGGGGACATAGTTTCACTTGTAGAGAAAGCGGAGCAGATTTATACAGAAGAAGAAGCTATAAAACTTGAAAAGAAAATGCGTGAAGCCGATTTTACTCTTCAGGACTTTTTAGATCAGCTTGAACAGATGAATAAATTGGGGTCTATGGAAAGTATCATGGAAATGATACCGGGTATGAAAGATAAAATGGCAAATATCAATATTGATGAAAAAAAAATCAATAGACAGAAAGCAATAATTCAATCAATGACAAAACGTGAACGTAATGATCACAGAATTATTGTCGGAACACGAAAGAGACGAATTGCCATGGGGTCAGGAACTTCAATTCTTGAAGTTGACCAGGTAATTAAAAATTTTCAAAAATCAAAACAGATGATGAAGAAAATGACTAAAAGCAAAGGCATGTTTGATGGCTTAAATTTGGGTTGAAACCCGTAAGAATATACATAACAGATACGTTAAAAAAAAAGGAGGCGGCTTTGGTTAAGATCAGATTAAAAAGAATGGGAACTAATAAAAAACCATACTACAGAATTGTTGTTGCGGATGCAAGAAGTCCGAGAGATGGAAGGTTTATTGAGCAAGTGGGTATTTATCATCCGATTTCTATTGAGGGAAAACAACTTTCTTATGATAGAGAAAAAATTAAGAAATGGGTTTTAGATGGAGCTCAAGCTACAGATGTTGTTAGAAAACTTCTAAATAAAGAAAACTTCAGATTTGATAGAGATCTGCTTGCAAAAGAATAATTGTTCTGAAATTGATGAGGAGTATGAGAATGAGTGAAAAAGAATTGGTAGAATTTATTGCCAAATCATTGGTTGATAATGCTGATAAAGTTCAGGTTAATATGGTCGAAAGTGAAAGATCAACTATACTCGAATTATCTGTGGATGAGGCTGATATTGGAAAGATAATCGGCAAGCATGGACGAATAGCTAAGGCTATCAGAACCATTCTCAGTGCCGTATCAAATAAAAGTAACAAACGAGTTCTTTTGGATATAATCGATTAATATGAATTACATAAAAATTGGTTTTATTAAGAAACCTCACGGTATTAAGGGGGAGCTTAAAGTTCTCCCTTTATCAGATGGTTTTGAAAGGTTTAAAAAATTAAAGAAGATTCTTATTGAGAAAAATGGCGAGTATGTTTCCATTTCTATCGAATCAGTAAAGTGTATGAATGATGAAGTCGTCATGAAATTTCAGGGTGTATCTGATAGAGATTGTGCTGATACATATAGAGATTATTATATCTATGTTGAACGTGAAGAAGCAGCAGAGCTTGATGAGTGGGAGTTTTACACTCAGGATTTAATAGATCTTCCGGTTTATTATCAGGAACAATTAATTGGCACTGTTGTTGACGTGCAGAATTTTGGTGCGAATGATAATATTGAAATTAAAATGAATGACGGTAAAACTGTTTATTATCCTTTTCATAGAGATTTTCTTGAGAAAGTTGATGTAAACAATAAAATTATTCAAATTTCTCAATATGATGGTTTTTTCGATTGATTACATTTTCTGTTTTAACTTTATTTCCAGATTTTATTGAGTCTTTTTTTCAGACGAGTGTTATAAAAAAAGGGTATGATAAAAAAGCATTTAACTATAAAATAAAGTATATACGCGATAATGCAATAAATAAATATGGTCAGGTTGATGATGCTCCGTATGGCGGTGGCGCCGGGATGTTGTTGAGACCCGAACCGGTTGTTGAAGCTTTTGAATCTTTACAATTACCTGAAGAGGGGAGAAAGGTTATATTTTTTTCTCCTAAAGGCAGAAAAATAGATCATGAATATATAATTAACTTGACAAATTACCAAAATATTGTTTTACTCTGTGGGCATTATGAGGGTGTTGATCAAAGGGTTATTGATAGTATTGTTGATGATCAGTTGAGTATTGGCGATTTTGTTTTAACCGGTGGTGAGATTCCTGCTATGGCTTTAATTGACGCAGTAGCAAGGCAACTTGACGGAGTGATAAAAACACATTCTTTACAGGATGAATCTTTTTCACATGGTTTACTTGAACACAGGCAATATACAAGACCGGTTGTTTACAGAGGTATGACGGTTCCTGCAGTTTTAACTTCAGGGAATCATAAGGAAATTGAACTATTTAGAACGACAGATTCTATACGGGAAACTATGAAATATCGTAGTGACTTATTAGAAAATAATAAAGATGAAAATATAAGTAAACTTATTAATATAATTAAACGGGAGTTAAATGATGTCAATAATTAGAACGGTTGAACAGGAACATATTAAACATTTATCAGAATTTATAATTAAAGGTAAAGATCCTGCAACAACAAAAGTTAATCTCGATGAGGTTAAGGACAATTTTTTATCAAGAGTCGGAAGTTTTGATATTGGAGACCTTGTAAAAGTTGCTGTAAAGATAGTAGAAGGTAAGAGAGAAAGAATACAGTTTTTTGAAGGATATGTTATATCTTTTAGAGGGCACGGTATTACCAAAACTTTTAAAGTTAGAAAAATTGCATTCAGTGTTGGTGTAGAAAGAACTTTTCCTATGTATTCACCGAATATTGATTCTATTGAAGTAATTAGAAAAGGTCGAGTAAGAAGAGCAAAATTATTCTACTTAAGAGAAAGAAGTGGTAAGAAAGCTAACATAGTTGAAAGAATCAATTATAAAAAAGCAAATGCAAAAGCTAAAAAATAGTGATTTTCTGAAGAAAATTATAGGAAATACGTTAAGATTTCCTGTAAAGATTATTTCTTCTTCAAAAGATCAAACGATAGTTGATATAAAGGGGCACAGATTGAGTGTCCCTTTTTTTTTATCCGATACAATAAAGTATTCTGCACGATTTAATAAAAATGGTGATGTTGTAATTATAAAAGAATTGAGTAAGCCCGAGGCAACATCGTCTGAATCAAAGAATTTAGATGCTGTTTTTAATACAAATCAACAAGAAGAAAATGATTCTTTTTCAATAATTAATTCTTTGTTTACTCTATTTAAGCAAAATCAGGATTATGATATAACTGAGTTTCTAAAAAAACAAAAATATATTAGAAGTAAAAAAACCGGCAGTCATTTATTTATAGTAAATACTCCTGTTTATCAGATGGATTCAAAAGTTCTCATTAATATTTCAAATGATACATTTGTTAAATTAGTTTTTTTATTTTATAATGATGTCAATTCTGATTCTGATTTTAAAACTCGAATAATTACTGAGCTTAATCAAATCGTTAATGGAAAAATTGAGGTTTCTTTTGTTAATTCAGAAGAGCAGTTCAGGAAAAGTGTTATGATTGCAGCAGAGGGTTTAGATTTTTATGCATGATAAAAAGAAAGCAACAGCGATTAAATATTGTAAAGGTAATTTATTAATTCCTGTCATTACTGCTATAGGGGAGGGGAAAATTGCCGATATGATTATTAAAACGGCGATTAATAATGGTGTTGAAGTTGTTAAAGATAATGAATTTTTTAATTACGAAAAGCTGCTTTCAAGTGGTAGTGAAATACCTGAAGAGGTATATCAGGTAGTTGCAAAAATATTATCATATCTAATACGAACTAATAGACTGAAACAAGGTGATTCAAATGGCAAATTATAATGAGTTAATAATTAAGCTGAATTCTTTTTTAAGACGTAATGGTGTTGCTGAAATTAATGAAGATCTACATGAAATTAAAGATATTCTTGAGCATTCATTAGAAAATATATACCGTTTACTGGGAAGCAGAAAAAAAAGAGAAACGCTAACCCGATCGATTATTACAATAACAGAAAAGTACTATGCTAATATAGTACCGTATACCAATGAAATTATAAAGAAACTAGAAGGTGAAATGCCCGGAGAGGATGATTATCCTGATATTTATAATGAGGCTTTAGAAAAATATAATGATTTTGTATCCGTGTTTATTGCAACGAAAGAAGTGAGTCCTCATGTGTTAAAAATGATTGCATTAAAACTTATTGTTTTAGCGGATAAATTTAAAAATAGCATTATTCGATATATAAGTGTTCATAATCCTGATTATCCGGTTTTGGTGTTGCATGGTATAAATTCAACTTTAATAGCTTTGATTGGTGGTATCAATTTAAAGTATGATACTGTTCAACTTGAGAAACTTGCCGTTTCTGCATTACTTCATGATATTGGTATGTTTTTATTGCCAGAAGAATTGTTAAATAAATCCGGTAAATTAACAGATGATGAGTTTACCTCAATAAAGAATCATACTGCTTTAGCATATAAATTATTGAGTAAATTGAATTTTGATAAGGATGTTCTGGATGGAATTGTACAGCATCATGAACAATTTGACGGACGGGGGTATCCTCGAAAATTAAAAGGTTCTGAAATAAATCAATTTGCCCTGATTATTTCTATAGCCGATTCATTTGATGCGCAAATTTCAAAACGAACCTATCGTGAAGCAAAATCATCATACAATGCAATGAAAGAAGTTATATCCAATGCCAATAATAAATTTGATTCACATATTTTGAAGGCTTTTTTAATGTCATTGTCAATATATCCACCGGGAACTCTTGTTCAATTAAATGATTATTCAATAGGGTTGGTTGATTCGATTAATAATGATGCATCATTAAGACCGGTTTTAAGAATTATTATTGATAAGGATGGAAATAAAATCAAAGATAGAGTTTTATTGGATTTAAAAAATCACCAGTCGTTATACATCGCATTGGTTCTTAATAAGGATGATTATAAAAGGAATAATAAATAGTGCTGTCAAATGTGGAAAAGGGAAGACTTGGTGAAATGATTGCATCGGAAATTCTTGAGTATAAAGGCGTTGATATTGTCGGTAAAAATTATCGAACAAAATTTGGTGAAATAGACCTAATTGGAATTGAAAAAAAGACGATAATTTTTATTGAGGTTCGACTAAGAACAGGAAACAGTTTTGGAATAGCAGAAGAATCTATTAGTGTAATGAAAGAAAAACGGCTACGATTAACCATTGATCATTATTTAATAAATAATAATATTGATAATAATTACCGATTTGATGTTATTACGATAAATACGCAACCGGATTTGAAAATATTTAATGTAACTTGGTTTAAAAATCAAGAATTTAATTGATTAATTTTAATTTAGAGGGTATTATACAATGGTAAAAAAAGCAAGACCGAGAAACCCAAAGCGGATTAGGGATTTAAAAATTAAAATCTGTGAAGATTCATATCTTGGGGTGGCAATTTCAAGAATTGCCGTTTTAATTGCAGAGGAGATATTAGGACTTTGAGCAATAAAAAAAGAAGATACAAAGGCAAAAGGCCGCCAAGTGACCTTCGTGATACTAATCTACGATCTGTTTCTACAAATGTAGAAAAAAAGGAAACAGTTCCCAATAAAATAGTTTCACAGGATGTTAAATCAGAAAATGATACCGGTTTTAGTGGTATTCGTAAAAACAAAAGACGTCCGATGAATAATCGTGATAACTTTAAAGACAAAACCAACGAAAGACAAGGCGAACCAAAACATAGTGTTTCTATTAATGCTAAGAATATTTATACTGAAGCTACTCGAGTAGAGCTCAAAAGAGGTTTTTTAAAGTCAGAACAATTGAAATTATTTACTTCAAAAGTTAAGAAATCAATTAAATCAAATCTGGATCGAAAAAAATTATCACCATATTTAACTCAAAGTCATGCAAGTGAGGTATGTAGTATTTGTAATAAAAATATTACAAATATGGCAACAGTAATATTTGATGAAGAAAATGAAAATTATTCACATTTTGATTGTGTTTATGATAAAGTAAAAGAAAGATGTACTTTAGGTGAGAATGAACGTATTGTTTATGTTGGAAACGGAGCTTTTGCCGTTTTAGAAGATTATAAAGAAGCCGGTGTTTACAAATTCAGAATTAAACAAAAAATTCAAATGGTTTCTCCAAGTAGTGTTAAATGACATTGTTCTATATAGAGACGTACGGCTGTCAGATGAATAAAGCAGAAAGCTCAACTCTTGTTTCATTAATGATTGAAAAGGGGTTTTGTGAAACAAAAGATTATCAGGAAGCTGATATAGTAATCATCAATACCTGTTCTGTTAGAAAAACAGCAGAAAATAGAGTTTTTGGACGTTTAGGTTTTTTTAAAAGGCAAAAAAGGTTCAGGCCTCTTGATATTGTTGTTATGGGGTGTATGTCGCAAAGAATAGGTGAACAACTTATTAATTCTCATTACGGCATTGATTTTGTAGTCGGTAATTTTAATAAAGAAAAAATACCTGAACTTTTATTACATAAAAGAAAGGGTGAGAAAGGGTTATTTATCGAGGAAAACACTGTTATTTTCCCTGATCCATTTCCTGAAGAATCAAATCCTGCAAAAGCATTTGTAACAATCAGTCACGGATGCAATAATTTCTGTTCATATTGTATTGTACCATATCTTCGTGGCCGTGAGGTTTCAAAAAATTCAGCTGATATAATAAAAGACATTAATAGACTAACTTCACTTGGTGTTTTGCAAGTGACTTTATTAGGACAGAATGTTAATTCGTATGGACTTGATAAACATGATATCGATTTTCCTGATTTATTGAAAATGATCGTAAAGGAAACGGACTTAAAATGGATTAAGTTTATGTCAAGTCATCCGAAAGATTTTTCAGATAAACTTATTGATGTAATGGCAACTGAAGATCGTGTGGCAAGCTGGGTTCATCTTGCATTGCAATCGGGTTCAGATAGAATATTAGAGTTAATGAACAGAAAATATACCAGTGGTGATTTTAAAGAAATAGTCAGAAAACTAAAAAGTTCGATTCCTGAAATAGCATTGACAACCGATATTATTGTCGGGTTCCCCGGCGAAACAGATAAAGACTTTAATGATACCCTTGATATGATTGATTTTGTTCAGTTTGATGATGCGTTTATGTATAAATATAATGAAAGAGACAATACATTAGCTCATAAAGAGTGGGTTGACGATGTTCCTGATAAAGAAAAAGTTGCGCGTTTAAGTAAACTTATTGATATTCAACGGGTTATTAATCATTCAAGAAGAGAGCAACGGGTCGGTAAGGTTTATGAAGTAATTCCTGAACGGCTTTCCCAGGATGGTTCAGGTAAAGTTTTAGGTGTTGCCCGGGAAGAGTTTATGGTTTTATATGATGGAAGCGAAGATGATTTCGGGAAAATTGTTAATGTTAAAACAACTGCTGCAAATGGTTCATCATTAGTCGGAGTGAAAGTATGAAATATTTTCTTCTGCTTTCTGTTTTTTTTTCTGCAATGATTTCACATGGTATGACATTTTCGGAAATGTATAAAAATGCATTAATCAGTGAGCGAAAGGGTGAGCTGTTTATAGCCATCAATGAGTATGAAAATGCGTACCGTATCGCTCCTACTTCAGTTATGAAAGAACAGATTGAATTGAAAATAGCCCGTATTACAGAAGATTATGCGATTAAAACCGGTTTATATGAGAAATTTCTAAAGAATAATGATAAATCAAGATTTTACTATCTTGTTTGCTATGAATTAGGAACTATCTACTATTTAAAAAATGAATTATCAAAAGCCATTAATATATTTTCTATTCTTGCTTCTCAAGCATTCGGCACTCCATATTTTATCAAATCAAATCTTTTTATAGCTTCAATTTATTTGAATACTAATCAGCCTGATAGTGCAATACCGGTTATTCATCGCGTATTAGAGACAGTTGAAGATTATGAAGAAACTGCAGAGTGTTATTTTCTTGCCGGAAAGGCATTTTTCCAAAAAAATAAACTAAAAGAAGCAACTGAGTATTTTCTTATCTGTGCCGGTAATTTCTCTGATTCCTACATGGGCAGAGGGGCGTTGCTTGAACTGGTCCGGTTATTTTCTCAATCCGGGGATAGTGCTTCAGCAGAAATGTATGGCGGTATAATCGCTTTAAAATATCCAGATTCTTATGAATATAATGAGGCTGTTAAACTGATTACCAATGTTAATAAAAAAGATGCTGTTTCTGCATCGGAAGAGCTAATTAGTTTTCAATTAGATGAACAAAAAAAAACATCTCTGCTTGATTTGATTCAATCTGAAATGATTGAAACAATTGATGTTAAAGAAACGGTATCGGGTGATAAATATTTTTTGAATCCGGGCACGTATATTCAATTAGGTAATTTTTCTGATGAAGTAAATGCAGAAGAACATTTAAAGAAATTGAAAAATCGTGGAGTTGAAAGTCTTGTGATATACCGCGGTATCGGAAAGGATAGTTATTTTTATAAAGTATTATCCGGTCCTTTTGTCGATCGAAAAGATGCTAATCAGAAAGTTATTGTTTTGAAAGATATGAATATTGATTCTTTTATTATGGAGATTTCTAAAAATTATGAGTAATGGTTATGATACACCGATGATGAAACAACATTCTGAGATTAAGCAAAAGTATCCTGATGCTTTTCTTTTTTTCAGATGTGGTGATTTTTATGAATTATTTGGCAACGACGCAGTTGAAGCTGTTAAAATATTAAATATTGCACTGACAAAAAGGCAGAATGAAATACCAATGTGCGGTGTTCCGTATCACGCTGCAGATACTTATATTAACAGGATGATAAAAGCCGGTAAAAAAGTGGCTATTTGCGAGCAGATGGAAGATCCTAAATCGGTAAAAGGTATTGTCAAGAGAGCGGTAACCGAAATTATAACGCCGGGAACTGTGCTTGAAGAAAAGCATTTATTAAATAAGCAGAATAATTATCTTCTTTCATTAAATATTAAAGGCCTTTGGTGTGAAGTCTCATATATTGATATTTCTACCGGTGATTTTGAGGTAACTGAAGTTGAGTTTACTCGTGATCTTAATGTTTTAAAAGCTTTATTGTTTAAAGTAAGACCGAAAGAAATAATAATTCCCGAGAATATCTGGGAAGAAAATGCTAAACTTAGAGAGTTGATTGCAGAGAATGAAAATGTTCTCATTAATCGTTATCCTGAATGGTTTTTTAATAAAGAAGAAACAACAGCAATCGTTTTGAAACATTTTAAAATATCATCATACAAAGCAATGGGGATTGGTGGCGAAAAAACAGATATCACTACACCCGGGGCATTAATTCGATATTTAAATGATAATTTCAGAGGCGATTTATCCCATGTCAGACGGTTACGATATAACAATAACATTGGTACTATGGAATTGGATGAGTCGACCATAAAAAACCTTGAATTATTACGAAATCAGAATGACGGAACAATAGTTAACTCACTGCTTGAAGTGCTTGACAGAACAAAAACCTCTATGGGTGCGCGTTTATTAAAGAAGTGGATTGTTACCCCGTTAACCGATATTGAAGTAATTACAAAAAGACTTGATACGGTTGAGTTTTTCTATAGAGAACAATTTATTCTTGAAAAAACGAATCGGTCTGTAAAGAATATAATCGATTTAGAGCGTCTGGCAAGTAGATTAGTTACTGATAAAGCCGGACCTAAAGATTTAATAGGTGTCAAAAATTCATTGGAAGAGTGTTTGATTCTTAAAGAACTGCTAAACAATATACCTGTTTTACATGATCTCGTTTCAAAAATAAATCCCCTTGAAGATGTTGTTTCTCTCATTAATGAAGCGATTAAAGATGAACCTGCAACTTTTATTGATGAAGGAAATATTGTGCGTGACGGTTACTCTGAGGAATTGTCCACGTTGAAGGATATTGCAACAAAGGGTAAAGAATATATTGCTGAAATGGAAAAGAATATTAAAGAAAAAATAGCAGTTCCATCTCTTAAAATAAAATACAATAAAATAATCGGATATCATTTTGAAGTCTCAAAATTGCAGTCTGTACAACTTGACAGTTCATTTATCATAAGACAGTCACTGGTTAATGCCTGTCGTTATACCAATAAAGAGTTAAGCGAATTTGAGTCAAAAATCCTCACTGCACGTGACAGTATTAATGAAATGGAAAAAGAAATATACTATACGGTGCGAAATAAAGTTGTAGAGTGTCTTGATGCAATCCAAATGAATGCTGATATAATTTCACGACTTGATATTTTTACTTCATTTGCCGAGGTTGCTGCGGATTATAAATATACAAGACCTTTACTGAATGATGGCTATGAACTTTCTATTGAAGAAGGGCGTCACCCTGTTGTTGAAACAAAACTTGACTATAATGAGTTTATTCCTAATGATACGGCAATTAATGCAAATGATTTTATAATGATAATCACCGGACCGAATATGGCGGGTAAATCAACCTATTTGCGACAGAATGCAATAATTGTACTAATGGCACAGATTGGGTGTTTTGTTCCTGCAAAACAGGCGGTTATTGGTGTTATTGATCGAATTTTTACGAGAATCGGCAGTTCTGATAATTTATCCCGTGGCGAATCAACATTTTTTGTTGAAATGGCCGAAACTGCTTATATTCTTAATAATGCAACTTCAAAAAGTTTAATAATCATGGATGAAATCGGGCGGGGAACGAGTACGCACGACGGTCTTGCAATAGCATGGGCTATTCTTGAATACATACGGGATAAACGGAATATTGGTGCTAAGACACTTTTTGCAACCCATTATCATGAATTAACAGAACTTGAAAAAAAAGGTGGTTTTAAAAATTATTCGGTTGCCGTTAGTGAGAAAAATGATGGTTTTGTTTTCCTTCACAAGATTATCGATAGACCGGCAGAACGAAGTTACGGTGTTTACGTTGCGCAATTAGCCGGTATTCCAGATGATGTTGTTCAGTACGCAGAAAAGATTCTTGAGAATTTACAGGATAGCGTAAAGACGGATGACGTTAAAGTTAATCTGTCATTCGAACAGGATTTATTTGGTTTCACAGAAGAAAAAAAAGCGGTTAATAAACATAAAGAAATTGTTGATATTCTAAAGTTTCTTGATTTGGACAGACTCACACCGTTACAGGCACTTACCGTTTTATATGATTTAAAGAAAAAAAGTAATTGAGCCTGTCGTTTCTCTAGTCTGTAGAAAAACCTCTCAGGTTTAATACGTAATTGGAATTTTCAATATCGTTACTTAATATCGTCAGTGTTGATTGAATGTCATTAGATGCAAAAAATGGTGAAAATATAATCTCTGTTTCAAAATAATCACCAGGAGCTAATTCTAATGCTGTTATATTTTTCTTTAAAGTAATAGACGGGCTTCCCGAAATTGTTGCACTAAAAATGGTAAGGGGGTTACTGCCCGGGTTCGAAATAATGAGATTAAATGCTTGTTGTGTATTTTTTATGACACTTCCAAGATTAATTGTATCCTGATTATGAGTTCTTAAATAATTAAATAGAACATCAACTCCACTTATTGGCTTCATTATAACATTTGAATTTAAGTTGATAATAAAATTACTTTCAATTGATTGAGTTATATTAATATATAATGGCGTTTCATTAAAACCAAGAATATTTGAGTTATAATTAAAATGAAGTGTAATACTTTCATGGTATGGTAAAATTATTCTGTCTGGCGGATAATCTGTAAAGTAATAATTAACACCATTTGTTGTATCAAAATATATATTGTTTATCTGAATATCATTGTTTCCATTGTTTTTAATCGTAATTTCCAAGGGGATGGGCTGATTTGATGTGACAGTGCCTACATTATAATGTGCATTATTTTCAATAATTGAACCATTGATTGAAACTTCCACATTTAATTTTTGTGCAACATCGGAATCATTTCCGATGAACAGTGAACAACCGGATACCAGAATAATCAAACAAAAAGATAAACTGTGTATTATTTTCATGAAAACTCCACATAAATATAATAGAACAAAATTGATTATAAATCCATTATTTATTGAAAGCAAGATATTAATTTCAATTTCTAAATTATATTAACTATAAAAAAAGACTTAAAAAGTTGGACTATTTTTTTGTTGATAATTATAATTTACTTGTTTTTTACAAATATTAGGATTATAGTATAATATAAGTTTTTATATGTAACTTTTCAGGACATTTATAATTAAGGGATATTAATATGAATAAAGTGATGTGTTTTGTTGTTTTGTTTTTTTATCTTCTTTCATCTCAATTATTTGCAGATGATAATGATGTCTTTATGGGAAGCTTTTTTCAATCAGTGTATACCACTGTTAATTTAATGAATGAAAGCTATTCTAAAATGGCCGGGATTAAAAGTTCAGGTGGAGTTTTAAAAGGGAGTGCGTCAACCGGTAATTTCCCGTCATTCAGTATTGGTACCTCAATAAGTCTTCTTTTTTTTACAAATCCGTTTGATTTTTTAAAAAAGCTTGATATTTCGGGTTATAAGATTTTTAATGTAATGAGCCAGGATGGAGAAACAAATCCGATTAATTGGCTTGATGCTTATTTTTTGCCGGTTCCGGTGCCTGCATATCATTTCGAAGTCGGATTACCAAAAGGTTTCTTAATTGCCGGTAATTTTACCTTTTTTTCATTTTCACGTGACGAAATTTACAAGAGAATTCCATTAGCGTCTTTGGGTGTTCCGTCAATTCCATTGCAAACTTTTCTTAGCTGGGGAATCGGTTTTAGAACCGGCTATACAATAATGAATAGCAAAGCCTTTTTGCCCTGCATTGCAGCGACTGTCGGGTTTGACTTTTCAGAACAAAAAATTATTTTTGATGAATATGATATTGGTAAACTCTCAATCGGTACAAGTTCTATAAATGGAAATGTTTCATTTAATTATCTTACTCAAGTTCCTTCCTTAACAACAAGTTTAACAATCAGCAAATTATTTATTTTCTTTGAACCATATTTTGATATGAGATTTTCCCAGTCTTTTTACTATAATGCAACTGAGTTTACTTTGTTTTTAGCTACCGAAGATATGTCTGTAAGTGATAAGAATTTTTTCGGTGATGGCATAATCAGAGTCGGTAATATAAGTAAAGATGGCAGGGGGGTAATTATTCCTGTAACTGAATTTACTATATCTACCGGGTTTCAGTTTAATCTTAAAGGATTCAGGGTTGGTTTAGGCGGTTCTTATGCTTTTGTTTCAAGATTATTAATGGCATCAATAGATATGAGAGTTCAGTTGGGTAGTGAAGTTTTTACAAAGAAAAAACAAAAAAAGGATACAATAAAAAGTACCGTTAAGGAGTCATTATGATATATAAAGTAATAGTATGTAGTTTTGTGCTTTTTATTTCATCTATGTCCGCTTTTTGTCAGGATGCAGCATATATTGATCAATTAGCTGATTCAAAAGTAGTATATCTCTCTGATTTAATGAAAATGGTTATTTATATGTCAGGTGGTGTACCTGATGAGACCTATGAAGCTAATTTAACTCAATTACATACAAGTATTGGTCTTGATATTTCTAAATATGCTAAAGACCGGGTTTTAACAGCCGGTTTATTCAGTGAAGTAATTGCTAAATACATTAATCATACTTCAGGTGTTTTTTATTTATTAACCGGGAATGGCAGATATGCTGTAAGAGAATTGTCGTATATCGGTTTATTACCGACCGGTTTGTCAGAATTTGAAAAGATAAATGGTACTGATTTTTTGAGATATATGAATAAGGTGGCTTCTTATGAAAAAAAGTAGTTTTGTCAGTATATTTTTTCTGATTATTTTTTCAATTTCATCAGCTCCTTATTTTGGCGGTTTTTTTATTTCAGATAATACAATTAATGCAGATTCTTTCATAACTACTGATTCTCTTGCATTCTATTTCGATGCATTAATTAATCCTCATGTCAGATTTTACAAAAGGTTATCGGCGGGGGCTTCCTATGACGCAAAATTTACTGGAAGAAATGGTATATCCGGTTTAGGTGTTATACCTTTAGTTGAGCTTGCTTTTTTTGAGTTTAAAACATCAGGATCAAGAGATATTTCGTATATCAAGACAAATATTTTTACAGACGACGGGAAAAATTTTGATTTTTTTAAATTAAAAATTGGAAGAATAGCGGTAAGTTCCGGTTTATTGTTTTTCAATAATTATAAGGCTGATGGTATGGCTATTGACTTCTCAATCGGTAATTTTTCCGTGAATATTTTTGGTGTTACAAATAGTCTTGATTATACTCCTTTATTGAATTTTACCGGTTCAGGTCAAAAAACTGTTTTTACCAGGTGGGATTTGAAACGTCTTCCAAATCTAAATGAACTGAGTAATAATACAGAAAATAGTGGTTTTATTTCAGATCGTGAAAGTCTTGGTTATAATTTCTACCTTGACCCTGAAAACAGTCCGGATTATAATTCTGAGGAAATTAAAGAATATAATAATCTTCGTGGTATTAATTCATTAGCCGGAAGAATCTTTTCCGGAGTTGAGTTTTCATTGAGGCGTTTTTTTTACCAGAATATTTCCTTATATTTTACAACTAATATTGATTTAATTCCTGATTATCTGGTGCTTACTCATAAATCGGCAATTCTTGATGTTCGAAATACTTTTGCAGGTCGTTATAATTCCTTTTATTTTGGAATGAGAATGGATGGCAGAATTATTTCGGGATTATACTATAATTTTGATATTGTGTATGAAACAGGGTCAAATGCGTCCTATTATAATACCGGTACAGAAATTAAATATTATAACGCATTAATTAATTCATTTGCAATTAATACTCAAATTACCTATTACTTTAATTCTAAACTTAAGCCTTTAGTTGGTCTTGGATTCAATTATGCACATGGTGATACTGATGCTGTTTATTCTGATAGAACGGTGAATAATAAATTCGGTGAAGATAACGGGTTTAAAGGAATAACGGCACATTATACCGGCTTTGTTTTATCCCCGGAATTTACTAACTTAATTATTATTTCATTACGAAGTGGTATTACACCATGTGCATATATAAAAAATATCTATTTATCAGGGTTTTATTTGAAAAATGAGCTATTATTATTAATGAGACCTGTACTAAAAGGTTCGGGTATTTACACTGAAAAAGCCGAGTATTCGGTGGTCGGTGCTGATAAATATGAGAGTGGAGATAAGTTTTATTTAGGAAGTGAGTTTAATTATATTGCAGGGTACCAGGTTTTTAGTGATTTAGGTTTTGAAATTCAGGGTGGATTTTTAATTCCTAATAGTTTGATTAGTGCTGAAAACAGGGTTTTCTGGAAAGTCGGTTTTAGCATTAATATGTCGTTCTAAGGGAGAATAGTATGAAAAAAATTATTGTTATAAGTTATGTTCTTTTTGTTGTTGCTATGTATGGTGATATCAAGGTTGTTTCCATACAGGGGGTTGTTCAGACTAAGAAGAATCTGTCACAATCATGGGTAAAAGTTGCAGCAGGTGATATGCTAACAGCAGGGAATTTTATTTTTACCGGTTTTAACAGTAATGCAATTTTAGAGTATAATACAATAAAAATTGAAGTTAAGCCATTATCCCAATTACAAATATCTTCTTTGTTTTCTGATTCAAATAAAACGATTTCGGATGTTTATTTAAAGTATGGTCAGATTAAAGCAGATGTCAAAAGAATTGATACAGTTAAAACTGATTTTAAAGTACGTTCAGCTAATACTACAGCTTCTGTTCGTGGAACCGGATTTACATTTGGAAATGATGTTTTATTGGTGGAACATGGGACTGTTTTATACCAGGATACCTTATTTAATAATGCTTTAGCCCAGAGTGGCGAACAATATCAATATGCTAAGTATTTGTATTCCATTGTTGAGAATATCGAAACTTTAGTTGCCGGGTATGAATTAACAGCAAAACCTTTAGGATTAGCTGATTCTGATGATTTACCTGAGGGGTATGTAGCTGGTACCGGGAATGCAGGTGGGGCTCAACTTATTATTAAAATCACTGTGACTAAATAGGAGAATAGTATGAAAAAATTTATATATATCGCTATTACAGTTTTGTTTTTTATAGGGTGTTCAGATTTTAATACTAGTGAAGGTAATTTAGTAATTAAATCACCATCAGATTTAAGTCATATCACCCGGTCTATTGTTGATTCATCCAGTGATTTTGTAGCTCTTGATAATGATAAGCTGTTTAAGATTAATTTGTTTGTTCTTATCGATGGTACTTTGATTGGTAATTTTTCTATGGATCCTGATACGGAGAAAGTTATGTCTGTTCCATCAGGTATTAGCATTGATGTGTATGCAGCCTTATATTATGCTGAAGGTGAAAATACGAATGCAGAGGAATATAATGTATACCTTTCTTATGCTAAGAGAACCGGTGTTGTTCTAATGTCCGGAGAATCAAAAACTATTGATCTAACTCTGAATCTTAAAGAAAGAAACCTTGTTACCTTTTATAAAGAGTACAGTTTTAATAAAGTTACAGGTTCTGCTGTTGGTGAAAATGGTGTTTATTTTTCAATGTTGAAACATTTTTCCGGAAATCGTGAAATTGGTGAAATTATTAATTATACGAATGGATCAATTAAATCTGTAAGAAAAACAGATGATATAATTTTTCATTCAAACTATACTCCTCTAAGTGGAAAAAATGTTTTTATAGCAAATAATAAAGGAATATATCTTGAGTCAAATCCTGATATTGAACCCACAAATCTTATTCGTTATGATGAAGCGATAACTTCTGAGAAATATACAGGGATAATTGATCTTAAAAGTTTTAAAATTGATATGGATGGTGATCTCCCGGACTCATACTACTATCTGTTTACCAATAAAACAGGTTATATTTCTTTAAATCATTTAGTTAGAGATCAGGAAGCTACTTCATCATGGAGTTATTTAGGGGATATTGATTTTAGTTTTTTACCATCGGGAAATGTATTTGATCCTTTTATTTATGATATTGCACAGGATAACAAAGATTTTAAATGGATTCATTTTGTTACAAAATTCGGTTTGTTTTATATAAGAGATACGTTAGTTAATGATATTATTAATGGTGATGTTGGCGATGCGATATCGCAGATGAAGAAAAGTATTGTAGTTAGAAATGAAAATGGAGCAAATGAAGTAATTACTATTACAAAAGTTGCTGATACTGAAAACATAATTTATCTCGGGACAAAACTCGGGGTGTATCAGATTAATAAGTTAAGTAGTGAATGGAACAATTTTATCAATATAAAATCAGATGATTTTATCATTTTTGATAATTCTGCAATAAAAAAAGTAAATGAGTTTCGTAAAGAAGAAAGTATTACAACATTAAAAACAATTACAAATCAAGCTGGTGAAATTATTTTAATTGTCGCTACACCAAATAGAGTTGTTTTTACAAATAGTAATGGTAAAAGTAAAGAAATAACTGTTTTCGATGGTCTGCCCTTTATTCCTTTGAAAACATATAGCAGTATGCCTGAGTTAAATTATAGTGAATATAAAAAACAGTTTACTACAAATATAAAAGATGTTGTGTATAAAGATGGAGTTTATTTTTTTATAACTGATTATGGTTTAGCCTCAATCGAGGAGAGTACATTATTTTAAAAAAGATATTATTACAGGAAAACGGTCAGTCAATTTTTAGAAAGAAACTCATTCAACTTTTTTTAGTTATTTTTATTGCTACGTTTTTAACACTCTTATTAAATATTGTACCTCTTTTCTACGGTAGCATTGATAATATTGTTTATGATTCATATATGAGAGTTGTTAGAAAAAATGTCAAACAGGATAGTCAGCTTGTTTTAATTGATATTGATGATAATACGATGTTGCAACCATTTATTAATTACAGTTGGCCTTGGCCGAGGTATTTGTTTGGTGATGCAGTTGAAGTTTTAGCAGAATTCGGTGTAAAAGGTGCCGTCTTTGATATTGAATTTTTAGGTCGAAGTGTTGCCGGTGTCAGTAATGATGAAGTCGATAATGCGCGAATAGGTATTGCTAATGCATTCCAATCAATTGCCGGTGATTTTAACTCTGCATTGCAGGCTGTTATTCACAACCCTTCTTTTTTAAAGGACACAAAACCTTTAGTGTTTGGTTTTGAAAATCAACTTACCCAATATTATTTCGAAATTGATCGCTATTTCAATACAATGGTACAGGATAATGATGCGTATTTTGCTAAAAGACTTGCATATTTTGGTAAAGCGTATGGGACAGTGAATATGGCACGTGTTTCAGGGTATAGTGAGGATATAAATTCAGAGAAGTATCAATCCGAGTTGAAAAATCTTCAAACTTTTGGAATCAATAAAGATGGTCTTTCCGGACAAAAAGTTGATCATTCTGCGATATTTAAAAGAGATACTGCAGAATTTCCCGAAGAAATGATTGTTAAGGAATTTAAGAAAGTGGGGTTTACATCGGTAATTAGAGATAGTGATTCATCTATTAGAAGTATACCGCTTTTTATGGAAAAAGATGATATATTGATACCTCAACTTTCATTATCTCCTTTGATGGATATGTATAATATTAAATCTTCTGACATTGATTTATCAAAAAGAAATAAAGTTATATTTAAAAATGTATCAATTGACGGAAAGTCCTCAGATATTGTTATACCTTTACATAAAGGTATGATGAAAATTAATTGGCCTAAGGGTGCATACAAGGACATTTTTGTTTCTTCAATGGCTAATAATGGTGAGCAAACTCATTTTTCTTTTGCACGATTAATCAAGTATCGAAATGTATTACTGAGAGATTTTGAAATGTCATTAAAAGATCTTTCTACAATAAATGATGAAGAATTTCATTCAATGTATAATTCTTATACTCTTATTAAAGAACAGAAAAGAGTTATGATTGACTCAGGTATTGTATTGTCTGAGGAAGACAGAAAGTCAATGAGTGAATTTATGGATATGCTTTTACAGAAAGTTGTTGCAGTTTGTAGCGAAGAACGGGCTAAAGAGATGAAAGATGAAATCGAAAAAGCAGGGATGAGCAAAGAGATTGATTTTTCCTCGATTGATACGATTCTTTTTAATGCAAGAACCGTGGCACATGAAATTATTGAACAAAGAGAAATTATTGAACAATCTCTTTTTGATAAAGTATGTTTTATCGGCCTTACTGCTACAGGAACACACGATATTGGTGCAACACCTTTTGATAATAAATTTGCAAATGTCGGTACACATCCTTCGATTTTTAATACTATTATTAACAAACAATTTATTTATACAGTTCCATCATGGATCATTTTTATCTTTTCAATTTTGTTTTATATGACCGTTGTATTATTTTTATCTGAGAAAGATGCTATAAGTACAGCTCTGACCGGGTTAGTGTCAATTCTTTCCATTTATCTTTTAACAATGCCGTCATATCGATTCTGGTATATATATATTTCCCCCGTAATTCCTGTTTTATTTGGAATTATCACTTTTATCTCTTTACTCATGGTGAAGTTTATTTTATCAGAAAGGGATAAAAAGTTTATTCGATCAACATTCGACAGGTATTTATCCCCTGATGTTATTAACGATCTGATTAAGGGCGGGAAAAAAATAGATCTTGGTGGAGAGCGACGCAATTGTACTGCTATGTTCACTGATATTGAATCATTTAGTTCTTTCTCTGAGAAATTTATGGATGATCCAAAAGGTCTGGTTAGTTTGTTAAATGGTTATCTGTCTGCTATGAGTGATATAATTATGGATAATGGCGGAACGATTGATAAATATGAAGGGGATGCAATTATTGCGTTTTTTGGTGCTCCAATGCAAAGTGATGATCACCCCTTTAAAGCGTGTTTAGCATCAATAAGAATGAAAGAAGCAGAGCAGTCGCTTAATAAGCAATTTATGGATTCATGTTTAATAGAAAAACCAATTTATACAAGAATAGGAATAAATACCGGTGATATGTTTGTCGGGAATATGGGGACATATAAACGACTGGAATATACAATGATTGGTCATGCGGTAAATCTTGCTGCCCGATTAGAAGGTGTTAATAAGCAATATAATACCTATCAGATGATCAGTGAGTTTACGTATTCAAAAGTTGCAAATGAAATATTAGTTCGAAAATTGGATAGTGTCAGGGTTGTCAATATTAATACTCCAATCAGGCTCTATGAACTTATCGGATTAAAGAGTGAAGTTAACCCGGAACTGAAAGAGGCTGTCAGTCTATTTGACCGTGCTATTGAATTATTTGATCTGAGGCAATATGAAAAAGCATTAAAGATTTTTTCTGAAATTAAAGTAAATCCTTTTTTTGATAAAACAACCGCTGTGTATATTGACCGGTGTAAGAAGTTTATTACAAGCGCTCCTCCATCAACATGGGACGGGGTGTATAACCTTACGGTTAAGTAATAGGTGGTATAAATCTAAATAATTCAACATATAAAGAGTTATTTTCGGACTTTGATCACTCAGAAGAAATGATAAGGTAGTATTAGTTTTTTCAGATTTTCTGAAAATAGAGTTTTATCGCTACAGAGTGAATATGATAACTTTCGATACCAAGTAAGATATTATTTTACCATGGAAATAATTTGTATCAGGTAAAATCGAATAAGTTTAATAATTAAATAAATAAATATTTACATCCTGCTGTTGATAAAGTAATTCAAGAAACAAAGGTGGAGTAATATGTTGATTTTTAAAAAAGTTAAAATAGTTAGCATCGTTCTTTTTTCAGTAGTTTTATTTTTTTTTATAGTCTTTCTTATAATACCGTCTAATAAAATTGTTCTGAAAGGTATTAAAAATATTAAGCTGGATAAAGGATTATTGACGAAATCAAATTCATCTAATTGTGATGTTTTAGTATTAACTATTGACGATAGTAGTCTGAATTATTTAGAAGAAAAAGGAATACTATATCCTTGGCCTCGATTAATTTATTCAAAAATTATTGAATATTTATTAGCCAAAGGTGCAAAAATCGTGATATTAAATGATAATTTATTTCACAATGATTATGATCGAAAGACACGGGGCATAATGGGTGTTGAAAGTGATAAAGCATTGTCTGAGACTATAAAATCTAATAAAGTTATTGTACCTGTAACTGTCAGTAATCAAAATAACGTATATGAAGTTAGATACCCAAAAGATCTTTTTATTATGAATAATAATTTTGGTTTTAATTCAATTTTTACTGAAAATAACGGGATTGTAAGAAAATATAAATTGGGTATTGATACTGTTGATGGATATTTACCATCAATTGCATTTAAAACATATCAAATGCTGAATAATAAAAATAATTATAATGTTGCGGGAGCAAAAATCATGAGTACATAATTTTTGCTCCCGCAACATGCGATATAATCGCATTAGAGGTAGCCTCATGCAAAAATTCGAGAAAAGAAAAGTATTTTTGCAAGAGGCTCTGTTGATAACATAAAATTGAATTGGCACGGATTTAAAGGGTTTAAAGATAAAAAATATCTGGAATACTTGTCTGTTAAAGACTTTTTACTGAATAAAGAAAAAATTGAAAATAAATTACCAGGAATCTTACCTGATGATATCTATTTAGATAAAGTTGTATTTATTGGAAGTACATCAATAACTTTGCTTAATTTATATATCTCACCATTAGAAGAGATGGTGTCTAATACTGAAATACAAGCATTAGCATTTATAACAATTTGTAATAAATTTAAGGTAAACGGAAAATAGTGTATCCTCACTTTTTTTGTGAATATAAAGTACCAGGGATGGTAGTGAACGACCTGGATTGGCACTTGCACGATAACACAAGAAAAACACCGGCTAAACCACACCGTCTTTCTAACTACGATTCAAGTGCTCGCATACCTCACAATGAACTAAAATTGACCGTTCATCGATTTTTCAGAAGTCTTAAAATATCGCTGATCGGAATATCTCAATTTGGTGTTCTAAAATGACAACAAAAAATTTAACAATTAAAGAGCTTGTTTCTACATAATTAAAATTGTATAATATACCTATGGAATATATAAAACCATGGTCTGACATTTTCATAAAATATTTATTCGGAACCCCTGAGAATAACGAGATTCTCTTAGCATTTGTTAATGCTGTTTTAACAAGTAAGGGCTATGATAGGATCGTTAGCGTTCAGATTGTAAATCCCTTTAGTATTAAAGATTTTAGTCTTGATAAAGAATCCATTCTTGATGTGAAAGCAATAGATGAAAATAAAAGGATGTATGATATCGAAATACAATCGAGCGAATCAGGTAGTTATGTTAATAGAATATTATATTACTGGTCAACAGTTTATGCGTCACAACTAAAAGAAACAGAGGTTTATGGTAAACTAAAGCCTGTTATTTCGATAAATATGTTGAATTTTACTCTTTTTGAAAGTATAAAAGAATTTCATTCATTATTTATATTGAAAGAAAAAGACATTGATGTAATACTAACAGACCATTTGTCATTACACTTCATAGAATTACCTAAATTACATCAAATACATTCAACACTTGAAAAATTTTTATACTTTATTAAAAATGAAGGAAAGGAGGATGCTGTGCTTGCAACTTTAATAGGGGAAGATATATTATTAAACAAGGCTCATAATCAGTATAAAAAGTTTACTTCAGATGAAGAAATGCGTGATCTTTACTTGCGTAGGGAAATATTTTTAAGAGATAAGCTTTCCGCAATTGAGGATGCGAGAGAGAAGGGGATTAAAGAAGGAAAATTAGAAGATGCAAGAAAGATGCTTAGCCATAATCTTACAATTGAACTTATTACCGATGTCACAGGGTTGACTATTGATGAAGTTAAAAGTTTGAAGTGTAAATAATTGTTCCGTAAGATTTCAATAAAGTCTCTTGCAAAAATTCGAGATCAAAAATGAATTTTTGCAAGAGCCTCGTCTTATAATGCTTTTTTTATCAACCCTTCAACTTCTGTTTGCAAGTCTTTGCTGAAATCGTTTAGTTTATTAATTGCATCTTCTTTTGATTTACCTTTAACGGAAAAGTAAAACTTAATTTTTGGTTCTGTTCCGGATGGTCGTAAAGAAATCTTACTTCCGTCTTCAAGATGGTATTGAATAACATTTGAAGGCGGTAGAATATAAGTACTACCTGCAGCATCAGCAACTTTGTCGGTGTTAAAATCAATGGCTTTGGTTACTTTAATGTGTGCAAACTCTTTTCTCGGTGTCGCTTTATAATGAGCCATAATGCCTGCAATTATTTCCTGACCTTTTAAACCGGGAATATCAATAGATACTGTTTTATCATCATAAAAACCAAATTGAGTAAGAATCTCTGTTAAATAATCATCGAGATTTTTACCTTCTTTCTGCAGAACAGCGCAACATTCAGCAATAAGCATTGATGCAACAATCGCATCTTTATCTCGAGCATGTGTTCCAACGAGAAAACCATAACTTTCTTCACCTCCACAAAGATATTGATAATTTTTGTCTGTTTCAAAATGTTTTATTTTTTCCCCGATATATTTAAAACCGGTTAAAACATTAAAAACTTTTACGCCAAAAAATGCTCCGATATCATCCTGTAAATTTGTTGTTACAATAGTTTTTACAACAGCACCGTTAGCTGGCAATTTATTTTTCTTTTTGAGTTCTGACAGAAGATAATACTCAATAATTGCACCGATGTGATTCCCGGAAATGATATTAAAATTACCATTTTTATCTTTAACGGCAATACCCATTCGATCTGCATCGGGGTCAGTTGCTATAACAATATCAGCGTTTTCTTTTTTTGCAAGGTTTATTCCGCGTTGAAGTGCTTCTTTTTCTTCAGGGTTGGGCTTTTTTACCGTCGGAAATTTTCCGTCGGGTATCATTTGTTCTTTTACATACAAAACATTATTTAAACCTAATTTCTTAAATAACTTCGGTATTAATGTTGCTCCTGTTCCATGAATTGGTGTAAAAACAATTTTTACATTACTTCCATTTGCGATCTCAGGATTAATCGATAATTTATATATTTCATTAAGAAATGCATTATCAACTTCTTCATCGATGATTTCAATCATACCATTTGCAACAAGGTTATAAAAGTTTTCTTTTTTCACATCATTCATTGATGTAATTGCTCGAACTTCCGTGATAACCGCTGTGTCATGAGGATTAATCATCTGGGCACCGTCACTCCAGTATGCTTTGTACCCGTTGTATTCTTTAGGATTATGACTGGCTGTTATAACAACACCGGTTGCACATCCAAGATGTCTTATAGCAAAACTGAGTGTCGGGGTCGGTCGCATTTCAGAGAATAAATATGTTTTTATACCGTTCGATGCAAAAATCAATGCTGTTTCATCAGCAAATTCTTTAGAAAAAATTCTTGAGTCATATGCAACAACCGCTTTAGGGTTTTGTATACCACATTTTTTTATGTAATTAGCAATACCTTGAGTCGCTTTGGCAACATTGTAGATATTCATGCCATTTGTACCATTTCGTATGATACCTCTCAGTCCTCCGGTTCCGAATTCGAGTTCAGCACCAAACCTTTCGTTAAGTTCATTTTCATTTTTTTCATCCACTAGTGATGTAATATCTTTAATGCAATCATCCATGTACGGTTTATGAGTCCATTCATTAATTCTTTTCATAATTGTATCATCAAGTTTCATATAAAAACTCCTTACTATAAAAAATATACTGCAATTTAATGTAATTATTATACTGTGTCAAGTATCGTTTTTAAAAAATACCAGTTAAAGGTCTTGTTAAAGTTATCTAAAGGCCTTATTAACTCATATTATTGATTCTTGTTATTAGTATATCAATACTATTTCTGACTACCATATTTTGTGTGTTGAGTAATCCGTAAAAATCTTTTTTTTCAATTTTAATCAGAAGTGAGTCTTTCAATGCGGTAATTGTCGCAGTTCGTGGTTCAGATGATATTATTGCCATTTCTCCAACGATATTTCCTTCTCCAAGTTGAGCAATGGTAAAATCATTATCATGTACTTTCATTAAACCATTTACAATAATATATGCAGAATTTCCTGTTTCACCTTTGTAAAATAATGTTTTATTCTTTTTAATGCTTAATTCGGTAACCAGTTCTGATAACTCCGAAATTACTGTATCTGAAATACCTTGAAATAATGCAGTGCTTTTTAAAATTAATATTTTTTCAATAGTAGATAAACCTTCATCAGTAATTTCGCTGTCAATTTCATCAATTTTTTTAATTATTGTTTCATGATGAATATGTTTATTTCCTTTTTCATTGAGGATAATTCTTAATTTTTTTACTAACTCAATGAGGATTTGTCTTGCAGCTGACGGTGTTTCACCAATAAAATCATCAAATTCTTCTTTAGTAATATAACATAACGTTGATGTTGTTTTTGCTGTAATGTGTATTGGTTTTATTTCATTTGTCAGTATTGATAATTCTCCATAATATTCATTTTCTAACAGGTACACAGTATCTTTTTCTTGTTCCTCAATACAAACAGTTCCGTCTATTACTATACATACTATATTAACGATATGGTTTTTACTCCAAATCTCATTGCCGGCATTGTATGTTTTGATATGTAATTTGTCAGCAAGTTCAATCAGATCAACACTGTCTATGTGATGTAGTATGCTCAGATTATTAAGTAATTCAACTTTATTAATATGTTGACGTACAGCATCATTTTCATACATTTGAATTTCTGCAATAGATTTAATCCATGAAGATACATCATTATTTTCATGGATGAGATTTTCAATTGTATATGAATTTGCGGAAGGTATTTGTAATTCTTTATTCAGAGTGACAATCAGATCATTATTGTTATTACATTCAAAAATCGGGATAATGATTTTTTTATATTTCAAAGGTAGAGTTGAATCTAAAATTTCCAGAAGTACCGATGTATCGTAGTATGATCCGGTAAAATAATTTTCATAAAGCATGGAAATTGTTGGTGATTTAAAATAAAGGGAAATAAATCCGAATAATATTGTTTTAAGCAGTTTAGCTTCACGATTTAATGATTTATAAAGAATATCAACTGAATTACAATGTTCTTCATAGTTAATAATTTTATACAATTGCAGGATTGAATTGTATACATATTTTTCTAAATACTCATCCGGTTTGTAATAATAGTTGCTTTCGATTTGCAATTCGTTAAGCGCTTTAAGAAGTTCATTGCGGATAGTAAGGTTTTCAGTAGTAAGTATTGAATATAATAAACTGAATGAATGGTTGTTTTTTACTTTTTTGTATATTTCAATTATGCGAATGTTTAATTTTTCTGAAATGTTTTGCATCAACGTAATTTCTAAAAGTGGAGAGAAATAAGTGAAATTAGATAGTATAATGGATATTGCTACAGGTTTTGTCCGGTAATCATTAAGCGAATAAATGAGCGCTTGAGCAATTTTTTCATCCAGATAATTATTAATCGATTGAATTGTCAGTATCCGTATTGATTTGTTTGAGTCGTTCAATAATTCCAGTAGTTTCTGTTGGAAGCCTTGCAGTTTTAATGCACCAAGAATCCTGATTGCTGCAATTTTGTGTGCATCATCATTTGAATTAATTAACTCACCCAATTTCTGTAATCCGATTTGATTATTTGTTACAGAACAATATTTAATAAGTGCCAAAACGCAACTTGATGAAATAATACTATCATTTGAAGTGTTGTATTCAAGTAGTATATTAATCGCATTATCTTTTTGTATCGATGAAATAGCCAGGATAATTGCACCAATTACTTGCGAGTCTGTTTCAGTTTTAATTTTTTCATATAATAAATCAATATAGGTACTATCAACTTTCTGTTCTATTTCTTTGTAAATTATTAATCGAATTGTATTGTCAGAGTTGTTAAGCAGGCCGATTATTTCATCAAGATAATTAATATTTTTGACTCTTTTCAGTAATTCTAAAGAGCTTAGAATTAAACCTGTTTTTTCAGATTTAATGCCTTTTCGTAAATATTCCAGTGAATTATCCAAGTCTATATGAAAATTATCTGATAAAAACCCCGGTCTGTATAGCGCTTTTTTTAAAGTTTCAACATAATTTATTGCTGTCTTATTCCCGATAAATATCCAAAGAAGTAATAAAAATGATAAAGGGACAACAAGAATCTCGGGGGGTAATTTAAAATAATCTATTAATATATAAATGATACAACCGGCTACCGCTGTGATAAAAGGCAGAAAAATTGTCTCGGTAATATTGATTGCTTTTTCCTGAATAAATGAGGGCATGGGGTGAAACAGAGTGTAATATGCCGGAGTTGTCAGGAAATCATTTAAAAAAACTTCAATAAACTTAGCTGAAATTATAAAAATAACCGGTATTAAAAGTACAAGCGGATGTGTAAAAAGTGATATGCCAAATCCGACTATAAAAAAAAGAGTTAATGCTGCCGGTACAATTAAGGCGATTTTCATTCCACCGGATTTCATAATTTTATTATACAATACTACTTGAAATAAAATAGTAATAATACCTGTAACTGATGAAAAAAGTGCAATAAAGGCTGAGAGCTGATCGTTGCTGAAAACCTTCTGAATATTGGTAAAATAAATAATATCAATAAAATACATCGTAAAAATCCATAAAGCACCAAGAGAAAATATGAGAAATAAGTATTTGTTCTTGAAGAAGTCAATTATGTTTTTGTATTTATTGGATGAATCTGTATTTTTAGAAGTAACAATTGTATTTGAGTTTAAGTTGCTTTTAAATTGAATAAACATATATAATAGAAGAAAAATTGTTATGATAAACACTGAAATAGTTATAATGATAAGATTTATTGTTCCTATAATTAAAACTACCGGTGCAATAACCAACCCTAAAATAGAGGTTGCAATGCTATCCGCAGAACCCAATATACCAAATAAGCGTTTTGCCTGTCTGATATTAAATAGTTTATTTAAAACACTCCATACGATTGAGTTAAGTAGAGCTTCTTCAAGATAGAAAAGTAATAAGTAAAGGTAAATAATTTGATTATTGTCTGATGTTTTAAATGCAAAAAAAAACATGAGATTTAATACTGCTAAAATTGAAAGTGTTCCAATTGTTCTTAGTTTGAATGAGTAATGATCTAATCTAATAAAAGCAAACCCGAAAACCGGGATGATAAGACCTGACAGTATAAGTGCAATTGAAAGATCTGCAGCTTTAAAATTATTTAAAAATAATGATAACGCAACGGTTGCAGTTATAAGCCGGATAACACCGATTAAAAATGCAAATAGAAAAGAAATGAGTACCTGATTATTTTCTTCCGGTTCAATCCCGGATGCTTTTAATAATGTATCTATAGTGTTGTGTAAAATTGTATACCCCAACGGTTTATATATATATACCCCGGAGTAAAATCTCAGGGGTATATAATTGTTTTATTTCTTTTTAGTTGCAGTCTCAAGATAATGGAGAGATTTTGGTTTGTACAGGTACTTTAGATATACTCCAAAGGCGATTGCACTTAAAAACATTAGTATAGACAAAATTTGCCCCATTGATAATCCGCCTGCAATAGTACCGACAAATTTACCGGCTTCATAGTTGCTGAACTGATAATCGGGTTGTCTGAAAAATTCTATAAAGAAACGGAAAAAAGCATAACCGGCAATATATGCAGGGCCTAGAAAACCGGCAAAAGGTTTATATTTTCTGAAAACAAACCACATAAGAAAGAATAAAACTATCCCTTCAAATAAAAATTCATACAGCTGAGAGGGATGTCTTGGCAGGTTTATTGCAGTCATTACTGAACTGTTTATAATAACCCTTCCAATAACGCCGTCTATTATTTCACCTGATTTAGTTGTTACAATGCCGGTAATTTCGTTTATTTGCCAACCGAGTTTCGTAATAACATTTTGTACATCATTTAAATTTAATGGCAGTTTTTGAGCATCTGGAAAAATCATTCCAACCGGACTTGCCGTTACTCTGCCGTATAATTCTGCATTAATAAAGTTCCCTAATCTTCCTAAGGAATAACCAAGAGGTGCTGCCGGAAATATAATGTCAGTGATTTCCCGCAAGTCAAGTTTTTTGATTGCAATAAATGTTGTACATGCTATAAAAATGCCTATAACAGCTCCATGATACGACATTCCTGAAAAACCGGTAAATTGTCCTGTTGAAAAATTAAACGGTAAAATAATTTCAAGAGGTCTTGAAGCAAAGTATGAAAATTCGTATACAATACAATAGAAAATTCTTCCTCCGAAAATTAAACCAAGAACACCGGGAAAGAAAATATCATCAAGTGTCTGCTCATTAATTGTTTTCAGTGTTGCTTTTTGTGATTTAATTAAGTATTTGGCAAGTGTAATAAAAATGAATAAACCAAGAATATACATCATCCCATACCATCGTATTACAGATAAAAAATTTAAAAACGGAGGGAAGTTGATTCCGTGAAAAACTTCGGGTTTAAGCCAATCCGGATAATGAAAAAAAACAGACATATCGACTCCTTAACTTGGAAATAAAAGCAATTTGAAGAGCATTATATTTAATGTTATTTAAATTATCATTATAAGATCAAAAAATCAACTGAATAAAAATAATTGCAGAATAAATTTCTAAGAAAGTTGAAAGTTAATGATAAATAATGTAATATGGCTTCGAATTTCGGAGGTCTAAATTGAAAATATGGGTTAAATTACTGATTAGTATAATTATAGGTGGAATTGCCGGTGTGTTTTTTCCTGAAAAAATGACAAATATAAAGAAGTTTTTTGATTTTGCATCCACTATTTCTGTAAGTTTGTTACTTTACTTAACCGTACCTTATGTAATTGTAAAAATGTATACCGGTATCATTTCAATGAAGAATACTAAAGTAAAAATCTGGAAAATAACATTGGTTTTTATTTTTACGGTAATGACGTCATTGGTTATATCAATCATTTTATCAATGTTTGTAATGAATGTCAGTATGCTTCAGCCTGATAAGGGGTTTGAACTTTTTCAAAGTACTGCAATTAAGCTTGAAAGTTATCAAATATCTGATTTATTAAGAAATATGATTTCACGAAATCCATTTTCTTATTTGGTCTCACCATTAAAATTTCTATTGCCAATTATTTTTATGGCAGTTGTTTTTGCGTATGGAACTATAACAACAGGTAAAAAAGGTGGTCATTTTTTCGATTCTATTAAATCATTCGGTGATATTTTAGATACAATTGTTATACAGATTGTTGAGATATTTTCACTTCTGGCTGTTTTTATTGTTGCATCATCTATAAGTGAATTAAAAAATACCATAACAGCCGGTTCGTTGTTTCGACCGATTGTAAGCATTGTTGTGGTAATCATTTTACTTTTTATTTTGCTTTCAATTATGCTGAAATTTATCTTTAAAGAAGATCATTTTCATTATTATACCGGGTTATTAGGTGCCGGATTAACAGGTTTTATTACCGGAAACACATCTGCAACAATTATTCCGCTTAATCTTCATTTGAAAAATAACATTAATATTGATGATGATACTACTGATTATTTAGTACCAATCGGGGTGTTGCTTAATCAAACCGGAACTGTAATCGTTTCAACAATTGTTTTAATGAGTATTATTATCAGTTTAGCTCCAAGCACCCTTACACTTAAACTTCAGGTTTTAATTTTTTTATTTGTTTTGTTATTTTCATTCAGGCTTGATGGTGTTACTGAGTTAGGCTTTATTGTTTTGCTTGCTATGATTTTAAAAGAACCGGTATTTAATTTTGAAGATAATAGTTATCTTCTGTTTATCGGAGTAGCACCGTTATTTTCAAGAGTTGCGATTTTTATAAATACAATAACAACTGGTCTTTATATTATGATAACCGGTAAATATATGGGCGGACAGCAGAAAATCGAGTATAGGGATTTTATTTAATGTATGAAATGTTATTTAGTGCCAGACCGGATAATCGTGTAATTCGCTATATAGATACTAAAAAAACGGATGTAGAGGTTATTGTTTTTTTACATGGTTGGGGAGCTGATTTACATAATCTTATTGGTGTGTATAGGGAGTTATTTGATTTCTATAGAATTATTTCTATTGACTTACCCGGTTTTGGCGGAAGCACAAGACCGAAAGATACCTGGAGTTCATTTGAGTATGCTGAAGAAATTTCGTGTTTTCTAAAAAGTCTTGGTATTGAAAAATACTCAATAGTCGGTCATTCATTTGGTGGTAAAATAGCGTCGATTATTGCTTATAAAAAACCTGATGAAGTAAAAAAGCTAGTTCTTATTGCTGCAAGTTGTCTCAGGAACAAAAGAGGACTCAATTGGTACTTTAAAGTTTATTCATATAAATTTATTAAATATATTTTAATACGATTTTTTAACCGGAATGATATAGTTGAAAAATTTAAAAGGAAATCAGGTTCTGGTGATTATCGATCTTCTTTAGGAATGCAGGATATTCTTGTTAAAGTTGTGAATGAAGATTTGAGTCACGTATTAAAACAGTTACAATTGCCGGTGTTTTTATATTGGGGTGAAAACGACGATGCAACACCTGTCTGGATGGCGAAAAAAGTTTCTCATTTAATTAAGGATTCAGGTTTATTTATTGTTAAAAATGGTTCCCACTATCCATTTTTAGAAGATAATCGCATTGTTTCCATCATACAAAATTTTATATAGATGGGGCTCTTGTAAAAAAACATAGGAGAAATTATGCTGACAATTGTATTTATATCAATATTAAGTTTATTGTGTTTTATTAAACTTATGATTCACGGCGTTTTTTTAATTCATAAATTACAACAATTAAGTTATATTAATTATAAGTTTATAAAATGGCTTGACGGCATAAAATACCGGAAAATCCTGATATGGAATCTGTTTGAACTCTTTATTCCCTTATTGTTTATTCTTATTTTCTATTTCTGGCAGGAAAAAGATATAAAAGTCTATAAAACATATTCGGGTGTTATTATGGTAACTGTTTTTATATGGAAAATTATTCATCCGTACATGGCCGGGTGGTTAGGTCCCAGAGCTTTAGTTAAAAAAAAATTAGTGTTTACTTCGCGGGTAAAAAGACTGTTATTTTCATTATCAACGATTATCTTTCTTTCTATTATTTTAATGATTCGTTTTACTGCGTATCCTCTTGATGATTTTTCATTAAAATCATGGAGTTTTTTTCAGTTTAACGCATTTATTTTATTATTCAGTATAATTACTCCACTTTTTGTTTTACTCGCTAATGTTATAAATTTCCCCATTGAAAAGATGATTCATAAAATCTATTTTGAAAAAGCTGTGCGTAAATTGAAATCATCAAAAATTAAAAGAATTGGCATAACCGGCAGTTTCGGGAAGACTTCGGCAAAATTTTTTTTAAGTGTTTTGCTTGCTGAAAAATATAAAGTATTAACCACTCCTTCATCTTTTAATACACCGATGGGGTTGTCGAAGGTTATAAATGATTCTGATCTTTCGGCGTATGATTTTTTTGTTGCAGAAATGGGGGCGGATCATAAGGGTGACATACACTATTTATCTAAATTGGTTAAACCGGAGACCGGGGTAATTACTGCAGTCGGCATTCAACATCTTGAAACATTTGGAACCCCTGAAGCAATATTAAAGACAAAGCTTGAGTTATTTGACAGTATCCCGGATTCAGGTGTTTTAGTGTATAATTATGATAGTTCGATGCTGAAAAATGGTGTTCTTGAAAAATGCTATTCGCAAAAAATTCTTACCTATTCTGCAGAAGAGGTTCATAAGAAATATGTTGATTTGTATGCCGATACGATAAAGCATACGCGGAATGGTCTTGAATTTTGTGCTGTTTTTAAAGATTCGTCCTCAATTTTTATTAAAACAGAGTTACTCGGTCGTCATAATGTTTTAAATCTTCTGTCATCAATTCTGGTTGCTAAATACTACGGTTTGACAAATGAAGAAATAACTCGCGGAGCTGCAAAAATAAAAAGTGTTGAACATCGTTTGCAACGAATTGATCCGGGTACAGGAATCCTGGTTCTGGATGATGCGTTTAATTCAAATTATACCGGTGCTGTTGAAGCTGTTAATGTACTTAATGAAATTAGTGGCGGGAAAAAAATAATTGTAACACCGGGTTTTGTTGAGTTAGGTGATGAAGAAGATCGTTATAATAAAATGTTTGGTGAGTATATGGCAGACAAAATTACACATGCAATTTTAGTCGGTGCAAGAAAAACAAACTCAATCAAAGACGGTTTGTTAAACGGTGGACAATCGTATGAAAATATTTATACAGTTGATTCTCTTGCTGATTCTCAAGTTGTATTGGCAAAACTTTTGAAACCTGGTGATGTTGTTTTATTTGAAAATGATTTACCTGATATTTACTCAGAAATCTAAAAAATAAACAATATTTTCGCTTTATAATAAAAAAGTAAAAAAAGTAATTGACACTTTACAAATATGATTTAATATAACAAATGATGATTAAATTTTTTTAAGGAGATTTTTATGAGGAAAATTGCATCTATGACTGTAATGGCATTGATGACTTTAGTTCTGTTAACACCATCTTTTTCAAGAAAAAAGATTGAAGTATGGTGTACAGATAAAGAAGTTGCCGGACTTGAGCCGGTTGCAAGACAATTTAGAAGAACTAACAAGGTAGAAGTTGATATTGTAGTTCAAGCAGAAGTTCGTTCGAAATATATGCAGGCTGCAATAGCGAAAACCGGTCCCGATATTGTTGTTGGTGCGCATGACTGGGTTGGTCAATTAGCGAAAAATGGTGTAATTGCTGAAGTAAACTTATCTGATAAAGATAAAAACAAATATTTTCCTGTTTCAATTGATGGTTTTACATATAATGGAAGATTATATGGTGTTCCCTATTGTGTTGAATCATTGGTATTGTTTTATAACAAGAAATTAATTAAAACGCCTCCTTCAACATGGGAAGAAGTTTTGTCTGTTGCTAAAGGAATGACTAAAGATGGAAAATATGGTTTTCTATATGGAATTGATAATAATTTCTATAATAACTTTCCAATCATTGGTTCTCAAGGTGGTTATATTTTTAAATGGGTAAATGGGAAATATGATATTCTTGATGTTGGTCTTGATACTCCGGGAGCAATTGACGCTAATAAATTTATTTATAGATTTGTTCAGGAAGGTGTTGTTCCTGCTTCTACAAATAACGGTATAGTAATTTCTAATTTCAAAGAAGGTAAAGTTGCAATGATCATGGATGGCCCATGGAATACTTTAGACTTTGTTAATAGTATGGGTGCTGATGTTGTTGGTGCTACTAAACTTCCAACATTAAAAGGTAAAAAAAGTGTACCATTTGTTGGTGCTCGAGGTTTTATGATTAATAGTGCTTCAAGATATCAGGCTGAGGCCAGAGAATTTATAATTAAATTCGCCGGTGAAAAAGATGGTCAGATAGCAATGTATAGAGCAGGCGGAAGACCACCTGCACATTTAGAAGCGTGTGATGTTGCTATGAAAGAAAATGAATTTATTAAAACTGTAGTTGAGTCTGTTAAAGACGGGATATCAATGCCAAATGTTAGAGCTATGTCTGTTGTTTGGAATTATGCAGCTGGTATGATTGATAAATATAAAACTGGTGAACAAACTGTTGAAAATGCAGTTAAAACAGCCGTTTCTACTATTAAACAAGATTTATCAGGAAATCCTTCAAGATTTGAGTAATATGTTTTTTATAATACCCTGCAATCGCAGGGTATTATTTTTAGTTTAAAAAATAGGGATGGAAGTTGAAATGAGTAGTAACAAAAATGAATTTAATCCAGACACTAATGTAAAAAAGAGTTATTTAGGTAAAATATTCGGGAGTTTGCTTTTTATACTGATTGGGGCTTTTTTTGCTTATTCAGTTTTTCATCAGTATAATAAATTATTAATACCAACTTTAATTATTCTTGTCACAGGTGTTATTTTATTGACTATTTGGGTTGATGGCTTATATATTTACAGGTATTTGTTACCTGCAATGATTATAATTTTAGTTTTTACGGTATATCCTATTGGCTATACCGTGTTTATTGCATTTACAAATTATGGTACTGGTCATTTAATGGTAAAAGAAGATGCAAAAGCGCAGATTCTACGAGGTAAGTGGATAATTGATTACAATGAAAAACCATTGTATGCAGAATTTTTTGTTTCAGACGATTATGTTGAAAAATTTAATAAGGTCTGGAATATCGAAAGAGCAAAATTTGTTAAGGAAGTTGAAAAAGCAAAAGAAAATTATTTCAAGAACCTGGCTGCATCCGGTCAGAAGGCTAATCCCGATGATATTATTGAAGATGATATTAAGGAAGTGCTTGATATTAAAGATAGATGGTATGATGTTGCGCAACCAAAAATTATTGATGATATGTTATCGAAGGTAAAAATCGAAGATTTTAAAGTTATAGCATATAATTCTGATGAAGTTGAGATTCAGGTAAAAGCTGATGAAGATGTTGATTTAAAAAAGAAAAGCAAAACTGATGAAGAAGTTGTTGTAACTGAAAAACCGGAGATAATTGCGTATACTGGTATGTATACAATATTAAAAGATACAAAAGAGCAAATATTTGAATTAAAACCGGAAAGTTTTGATAATCTGGATAGTTTTGTTTCCGGTATGACTTTGATAAGTGATAAAGTAAGAAAAATTGTTGATACTACAATAAAAGATAATGATACCGCTGAAGATTCTTTTGATAGTTACGAAGGGTATAAAGACGAGTTTTATGCAGAATCCTATACGTTTAATATTAGAGATTTTTCAAATTTACTGGATAATTTAAGAGAGAATATTCCATTAGCTTTATATGTTGAAGAAATTGGAGATTACAAGAGATTTCTCAATAGTATCGGTAATGAATTTATGAGAAAGATGAAAGGATTTACTCTCATTAATAATGAAATTTATATGCTTGTAGATCATGGAAATGGTTTATATAAATACTCAAAAAGAGTATTTGAAGATGATTATCTAGGTAGTTTTGTTGTTACAAAAGATGATAAAGATGTGAATTACTGGAAAGAATATGCTATAAAATCACCTGATTTCAATTATGGAATTTTTTCAATTTCAAGTAATTCTGAAGTAGAAAGGTATTTAACTTCAATATTAAATAATGAAGGCATATTTGAAAAAATTAATTCGATTACCGGTGATTCAGTTGTTGGTAAACCTATTGATGAAGTTAACAGTTCTGATATTAAAAAAATCAAACTGGAACTTAATAACGTTAACAAATATGTAAATGATTTTAATAAAAGAAATTCTCAGTTGAAGAAAGATTATTATCAAATGAAAAAAATTGAGCTTTCAAAGATTGATGAAGCAGCTAATTCTAAGATAAATACATTAGAAAAAGAAGTTATTGAACTTAAGAAAAATATGAAAGAACTTAAAAAGTTGCCAAAGTCATATAAGACTTATATGGATATTAATAATATTACTATCCGATTAAATGTTATAACAACACAAGTAAGGCAACAGAAGAAAGAAATACGCGGGCGAAAAACCCAGTTAAATAAGATTCAATTTCCTTATTTGAATAAAGCTCAATTGGTTGTTAAAGTAGCAAGTAATGTTGATTATGAACAGAATATCGAGCCTGGTTTTGTTGCTACAATAGGAATGAGAAATTTTACTAAGATATTTGCAACAAGAAATATAACAGCACCATTTATGAGAGTTTTTTTATGGACAGTATTATGGTCTTTCTTTTCTGTTGTAACTGCATTTGCAGTGGGGCTTGCTTTAGCTTTAGTTTTTAATGCAGGTGATTTAAAAGGCAGATTTTTTTACAGAACGCTTTTTATTCTACCGTATGCTATTCCTTCATTTGTTTCGGTACTTATGTGGAGTGGTTTTCTAAATGATGAATTTGGTGTTATAAATCTTGCATTAGGTTTAGATATACCATGGTTACAGGATCCAAGTGGAATTATGCCTAAAATAAGCTGTATTCTGGTTAATTTATGGTTAAGTTTTCCTTATATGATGATAATAAGTTTAGGTGCATTACAATCAATTGATGATTCAATGTATGAGGCCGCAGATGTTGATGGTGCAAGTAAGTTTCAGCAATTCTGGGGGATTACGCTTCCATTACTGTTGATTGCTTTAGGTCCGATGTTAGTTGGTTCGTTTGCATTCGCATTTAATAATTTTGCAGGTATTTACCTGTTAAATGCCGGTGGTCCGGTTATGGCAAGTGGTGTTTTACCTGGTCATACTGATATTCTTATCTCATATACGTATAAACTTGCTTTTGGTCCTAATCAAACCGATTATGGTTTAGCGTCTGCAATTGGTATTATAGTATTTTTTATCATAGGTTCTATAACCTTCTTTAACTTTAAGTTTACAGGTACTTTCAAGGAGGTTGATAATGCTTAATAAAAAAAATACAATAACTTCAGTAGTAAGAGAAGTATTTCAGCACGTTGTTCTGCTTGTTGTTGCATTTATTGTTTTATTACCTATTACAGAAGTCGCTCTTTCTGGTTTTAGAAAGAATCAGGCTATTTTCGGGCCTCATATTGGTTTGGTACCAATTATTGATACTAATGTTTGGATTGACTCTACAAATCCTGATCGAAGATCAAATATCATTAAAAAATCAATGATTGTGAAAAGATTTACTAACGCAATTGATGGTTTTTCTTTTGAAGAGATTATGGATATGGAAGTTAATAAAAAATTGAAATTAAATATTGATGGCAATGTTGTCAAAAAAGATTTCAAAAATTATATTTACAGCAATGGAAAGCTTGATTTACTTGATACATTTATCAGCAGTCTTAAGCAATGGGAATCAACTGCGTCTACAAAAAGTGTTGAAAATGTCAGAACTATGTTTTTTACAAATTCATATAGTGATCAACTCAAATTTGTTTATGATATTCGATTCACTTTTGATAATTTCAAAATCTTTTTTTCCGGTTATGGTGTTCCTGATTCACCCACAGCTAAGTTTCCTATGTTTACCTGGTTTCTTAATTCTATATTGATTTCCGGTTCTGTAGCAATCTTACAGTTAATTGTTACTGCTTTGGCCGGTTATGCTTTAAGCCGATTTAATTTTGTTGGTAAGAAAGTTGGTCTGATGACGATTTTAACTATTCAGGTTTTCCCCGGAACTATGGCAATGGTAGCTTTATACTTATTGCTATTGTATCTTGGAAGGATCACTCCAATATTGGGGTTGAATAGTAAAGTCGGTTTGATTTTAATCTATCTTGGTGGCGGTATACCTTTTAATGTCTGGCTTGTAAAAGGTTATTTTGATACTGTTCCAAAAGCATTGGAAGAATCTGCAATGATTGATGGTGCTACTCCGTGGCAAGCATTTGTCACAATTATTTTGCCTCTTGTCCGACCGATATTAGCTGTTGTTACAATTCTTTCTTTTGTTGGTATGTATAATGAGTTTGTTCTTGCCGCTGTTATTTTAACATCACAGGACAATTTTACATTACCGGTTGGGTTACAGGCTTTTATTCAGTCTCAAGGTGCAATGAATACCCGATTTGGTATTTTTAGTGCTGCATCTTTTATCGGTTCTTTACCGATTGTTGTATTATGGCTACTCCTTCAAAATCAGATTATATCAGGTTTAACCGGTGGATCTGTCAAAGGTTAAAAAAAAAGGGGCAAAAGCCCCTTTTTTTATTGACTCTATCACATTTTATTATTATATTTTCGTAGTCAAATAAAAAATCATATATTTTATTTTTAATCATTATGGAGGATTTTGAATGTCTGTAGAAACTAACGAAGAAAAAGGTCATATTTCAATTCATACCGAAAATATTCTACCTATTATAAAGAAATGGCTTTATTCAGATAGGGAAATATTTATAAGGGAACTTATATCTAATGCCGTTGATGCTAATACTAAATTAAAGCATATTGCTTTATCGGGAGAATATACTACTAATCTTGAAGAATTGGTTGTTGAGGTGACTGTAGATAAAGAGAAGAAAACAATTTCAATCAAAGATAATGGTATTGGTATGACTTCTGATGAAATTAAGAAATATATCAACCAGATTGCATTTTCAGGTGCTGAAGATTTTATGAAATCTCATCAGGCAAAAGGTGATATTAATGAAATAATCGGTCACTTTGGTTTAGGTTTTTACTCAGCATTTATGGTAAGTAATAAAGTAGAAATCATTACAAAATCATATAAAGAAGAAGGTGCTGTTCATTGGGAAAACGATGGTGGTACAGAATTTATTTTAAATAGTTCTGATAAGCAAGATAGAGGAACTGAGATTATATTAAATATCAGTGATGACAGCGCAGAGTTTCTTGAAGTAACAAAGATTAGAGAAATTGTAGAGAAATATTGTAAATTTCTTCCTTATCCAATTAAATTAAATGGTTCGTTAATCAATGAAAATAGTCCTTTATGGATTAAAAGACCATCAGATGTTAAAGATGAAGAATATAAAGAATTTTATGGTAAACTTTTTCCATACGAAGATGAACCTTTATTCTGGATTCATCTTGATGTGGAAGTTCCGTTCAGATTAAAAGGTATTTTATATTTTCCTAAAATTAAGCATGAATTAGATAGTTCAAAAGGCAGAATAAAATTATACTGTAATAATGTTTTTGTTACAGATAATGCCAAAGAGGTTATTCCTGATTTTCTAACGTTGTTGCAAGGTACTCTTGATATAGCAGATTTACCATTGAATGTTTCTCGATCTTATTTACAAAATGATCCGTATGTAAAGAAAATTTCAGAGCATATAACAAAGAAAGTTGCTGATAAGCTTAATGAATTATTTAAAAGTGATAGAACAAAGTTTGAAAGTTTCTGGGATGATATTAGTATTTTTGTTAAATACGGTATGATGAATAATGAGAAGTTTAATGAAAAAGTTAAACCTATGATTTTATTTAAAACTTCAGATGGTGTTTATAAAACACTTGAGGAATACAAAGAAAAAAATAAGGGTGTTAATAAAGAAAAAGACGGTAAGCAAATAATTCTTTATTCTTCTGACCCTGAAAAACAAGTTGCTTTAATTGATATGGTTAAAAAACAAGGTTTAGAAGTTATTTATTTCAATTCAATGATAGATGTACATTTTATTCAATTTGTAGAAATGAAGGAATCGGGTATTTCATTTATTAGAATAGACAGTGATTCTAATGAAATGTTACATGGTGAAGATGATACAAAAGTTGTTGATGAAAATAATCAGACTGTTAATGATCACATGAAAACTTTTTTTGAATCAATTTTAAAAGAAGATGAAAAATATAAAGTCGAAATTAAAGTAAAGAATATGAAGGATAACAGTATTCCTGCAATGATTGTTTTCTCTGAACATTTACGAAGATTTAAAGAAATGAATTTCATGCATAATAGAGATCAGAATATTGATTTATTTGGAGATCATACTTTAATAATTAATGCCGGTAATGATATTATCAAAAAGATTTATGATAATAAAGATAATGCAGAAAAGAAGGAAATTATTAATTCTATGGTTCAAAATGTTTATGATTTGGCTCTACTTTCACAGGATAATTTAAAAGGTGAACGACTGGTGCAATATATAAACAGAGCTAATACTATTCTTGGTAATGTGCTTTAAATAAAACTACAATAAATAAAAATGAGCTGATTTATTCAGCTCATTTTTTATAATGATGTTCTAATGATTTTTAACATTTCATCAGCAGATGATATCTCTATCGGTATGCTAAGTGTAATTGTAATGCCTGACTCTCCATATAATTTAGATGTGGGAGAAAATGTTATATTCGCTTTTGTATCTGCACGCATTTTAGCAAAACCCAATCGCGAACTTTCTTTTTCACCATTCAGGTTTTCCTCCCCTGTTTCAATCCGGTTTTTCATAACTTCCAGATATGCTTCATCAGGGTCTTCAAATTGATTAATTTCTTTAATTCCTGCTTGTAACTTTTCAATTTGATCAGTTGTTTCTTTTGAATTTCTGTCGGCATAGTTATTTTCAAGTTTTATTATAAGCGGATATTCACCTGAGAAAAAACCGGCTGTAAGAGAGAAATCTCGGTTTGTATATTTAAATGTATTTTCTAATAGCTCACTTATTGCGTTTGCGATTAAGCTTAATTCTTTAGTATATGGTAATTTTTTTTTGACATTGAAGTAAACAAAATCAAATATTTTAATAAGCATGGTATTAAGTGCTTCAAATTGATATTCTTTCTTTTTTATCACATTAAAAAAAGTGTCTTCTAAAAGGTCATTTTCATCAAGAACTTTTTTTATAGAACTTTCATACATGATGTCTGTGATTTCATTGCCATATAATAAACGCTCAAGTTTTTTATAAAAAATTCTGGATAGAATTTCAATATGCCCCCATTCTTCAATCTTTCCTTTAAGTCTGAAAGAGCTTTTTCCATTGGTAATTTTTGTATTATCATAAACAAACTTATAGTTTAATATATGTTTTCGTTCAGCTTTCATACCCATTTGATAACCTCAAAGTTAAGATATTTGAATAGGATTATACAACTTTTTTTAATTATTAAATAGTAAAAAATAATCTTAATAATTAACTTTTAAAAAAAAATATTTAATGATATATTATACCGTTTTTTATATAGTATCTACTAAATTTATAAAACATGATTTAATGTATTTTGATGGGGGCATTTAATGAATGAATATTCTGGAAAATCGGTCTTAATTATTGGGGCTGGTTTATTACAAGTTCCGGCAATTAAAACTGCATCAGAGATGGGTTTAACGACAGTTGTTACTGATTATAATGACAATGCCCCCGGTATGAAAATTGCGGATTTTCCAATTATTGTGTCAACTAAAGATATTGATGGCACCGTAAGGAAAGCAAAAGAATTTAATGCTAAACATAAGATTGATGGTGTTATAACTGTTGGTACTGATGCTTCAATGACAGTTTCGGCAGTTTCAAACGCATTAAAATTACCCGGAATCAAATTCGAAGATGCTGAAGCAGCAAGTAATAAAATAAAAATGAGAGAACGCTTAAAGCAAAAAAAAGTTCCAATACCGGAATTTAGAAAATGCTGGAGTCTTGATGAATTATTCTCTGCAGCAAGCGAATTAACATATCCGGTAGTATTAAAACCAGCTGATAATATGGGTGCTCGTGGTGTCATGAAAATAGAAAATGAAATGATGCTGGAAAAAGCATATCATAATGCAAAAAGTGCAAGCCCGTCCGGAGAATTAATAGTAGAAGAATATATGGCAGGACCTGAGCTTTCCATTGACGCTTTGATATATAATAATGAAATATACATAACAGGTATTGCAGACAGGATTATTGAAAGAGAACCGTATTTTATAGAAATTGGTCATGTAATGCCATCTGCATTAGATCAGGCATTATTAGATGATGCTGTAAGGGTTTTTAAACTTGGTATAAAAGCATTAGGTTTAACAATTGGTGCTGCAAAAGGGGATATAAAAATAACTAAAACCGGTGCAAAGATTGGTGAAATCGCAGCTCGATTGTCCGGTGGTTTTATGTCGGCATATACCTATCCTTATTCATCCGGTGTTAATCTAATTAGAAACGCAATTGATATATCACTTGGCTATAAACCATCTAATTTAGTTCCCACAAGAAATCATGTAGCAATTGAACGGGCAATAATTCCTAATCCCGGTATAGTTAAAAGTATTGTAGGCATTGATAGTGCTTATAGTATTAATGGTGTAAAAAATGTTTTTGTTCATGTTTCTATTGGAGATGAGGTTTTTGAACCAAAAAGTAATGTAGAAAAACCATTAAATTTTATTGTTGTTCGTGAAAATCGTGAGGAAGCCTGGAAAACCGTAGAAGAAGTTGAAAGGGTTCTTGCAGTTGTTACCGATGATAAGCAACGTGTAAGTTTTCAGGAAATAAATCACAAAGCACGTGAACGGTTCAATAGAGCGTGTTATGCTTGTGTTGAATGTAATGGAGTTGAGTGTAAGGGGAAAATCCCCGGAATGGGTGGATATGGGAGTGGCGCATCATTTATACGAAACTGCGATGATGTACGAAAAGTTTTAATAAATACAAGAGTTATACATAACGTAAAAACGGTGGATACGAGTTCAAACTTTTTCGGTATTGATTTAAAGATTCCTTTATTAATTGCACCAATTACAGGGGCTGATATTAACTTAGGCGGTCAAATCAGCGAGTTGGAATATGATGAGGAATTATTGCATGGTGCCAAATTATCAGGTGTTTTTGCTTTTGTTGGAGATGGCGCTCAACCTTATCTTTATAGAACGGGTCTTGAGGCATTAAAAGAAGTTGATGGATTTGGTGGTGCGATTTTTAAACCTCGAAAAAATCAGACTGATATCATAAAAAGAATTAAAGAGGCTGAAGATATTAATATTCGTATGGTAGGGCTTGATATTGATGCAGCAGCTTTTTTGACAATGGAAATGATGGGACAGGCTGTTTCTACTAAAACTGTCTATGAACTAAAAGAAGTTATATCGTCAACAAACCTTCCTTTTATAGTAAAGGGTATCATGACTGTTGAAGATGCACATTGTGCTGTAGAAGCAGGAGCTAAAGCTATCGTTATCAGTAATCATGGCGGAAGGATTACTGACAGTCACTCTTCTTCTATTTCAATGCTTAGTGCAATTAAAAAAGCTGTTGATTCAAAATGTAAAATCATTTTAGATGGCGGATTACGAAGCGGTGAAGATATTTTTAAAGCAATTGCACTTGGTGCTGATTATTGTATGATAGGCAGACCATTTGCTGTTTCAATATTAGGCGGGGGAAGAGACGGCGTTAAAATTCTGGTTGATAAATATCACTATGAATTAAAAAGAATCATGATTTTAACCGGTGCAGAAACTATTTCAGATATATCTGAAAATATGGTTAATGCTGATTTACTTACTTCCCAACGCAGAATGTAGAAAATATTTTATCAAGTATATCGTTGGGTGTTATTTCTCCGGTTATTTCCCCAAGACTATTGAGTGATTGTCGCAAATCAAAAGCGGCTAAATCAAGTATTTGATTATGCATATTAGTTTTAGCATTCGATAATGAATTGATACTTTCAAGCAGTTTGTTTGCATGCCTTTCGTTTGTGATAATCGGATCTGTACTTTCTGTGATTGATGTATTGGTTACCAGTTCTATAAATTGAGTATTAAATTCTTCTATACCGGTTTTTTGTATGGCACTCATTCCAATAATTCTAAAGTTTATGAAATGATTTTCAATAAAATTAGTTATTTCATTGATTAATTGATTCTTTTTTTCCTGAATTAAATCGATTTTGTTGACGATTATAATGGTTTTTTTATCAGAGCTGATTGATTGAATATTAACTTTGTCATTATCAGTTAATCCTTCACTTCCTGATAAAACATACAATACAATATCTGATTTATCAGAAATGCTGATTGCTCTTTTAGTCCCTTCGAGTTCTATCGGGTCAAGTGTTTTCCTTAAGCCGGCAGTATCGTATAATCGAACGCCATACCCTGATATATTGATAACACCATCCAGATAATCTCTTGTCGTTCCGTGAATATCTGATACAATTGCTTTATCTTCATTGAGAAGGTAATTAAATAAAGTTGATTTCCCTGCATTGGTTTTACCGAGAATTGCAGCCTGAATACCTTCTCTAATATATTTACCCCGTGTAAAACCATTGAGCATTGTGTTACTTTGATTAATTATTGAATCAATAGCACCGGTCCAGACAGCAGTATCAAGCGATAAATCCTCTTCAGGGTAATCAATATATACTTCAATTTCAGCAAGTAAATCAGCTACAAGATTTTTTATAAAATTGATTTCATTTTTTACTGTTCCATTAAGTTGTTTAACGGCAATATTCGCTGCTTGTTTTGTTGATGCATTCACAACATCCATTATTGCTTCGGCTTCGGATAAATCGATTTTGCCATTTAAAAATGCCCGTTTTGAAAACTCACCGGGTTCAGCAAGTCTTCCACCGGTTTTGCAAATAATTCGTAGAATTAGCGCAATTACTATTTCACTGCCATGAGAATTGATTTCAAAACTCTCTTCACCGGTAAAACTTTTTCCTTCAGAGAATGTAATAACTAGAGCATCATCGATAATTTCTTCATTATCAAAGATAGTGCCATAATAGGCATGATGACTTTTAAAAGTAAACCCGGGATTGAACTTTTTCCTGAATATTTTGTGTAAAAGTGCATGACAACCGTTTCCACTCACTCTGATTATTGCTATAGCAGAACCACCTGCTGGTGTAGCTCGTGCACAAATGATGTCTTCTGTATCTGAACTCATTAGAATTATTTCTCCTCAAAATGCATGGTTGAAATAAGGTTATTCATTTCATTCGTATTTTTAATAATATTTGTATATTGTAGTATTAAACCATTTTCTTCTAAAGTCGCCATGATTTTTACAAAAATTTTATCAGGAAATGGTTTTTTGTTAATAATCAGACTTCCATATTTAACGTTAAGATCACCTCGAACCTTGAGGAATTGTTTAAGTTCAGGTAGTGCAGATTTTTGAAAAAAAGTACCCGCATCAACAAAGAAAATTAGATGTTTATTTATTGTGAATCTTTCGTTTATATCCGTATTTTCATTATAAACCTTGATCGAATGGCCTTTTTCAACAAGTTTTCTATGTACATCCTTGCTGAACTGTAATAATTGCGGATTATTGCCAATGGTAACTATACCAATTCTCATTTTATTCTCCGTTTTTAGTAAAAGTGATAGGATATAGGGATTTTATAAATCAGAACTTTTTCTTCATTGTGATCAATTTTAGAAAAAATTCTGGATATTTTAAAAATATCATCTTCAGAAGTTGATATATTTAGATTGTAAAATCTTTTATTTTTGGTTTGAATGTAATTTTTTTTCAATAATGCAACATCATCCTTTTCCAGTAAAGCCAATTTTTTTATAAGTATTTCATTTTCAAAGGTATCCCGTGTAAATGATTGAGTCAGATGATTTCTAACAAGTTTACCATAATCTGTTTCTTCACCGCTTTCAAATACCCGTAAAATAAATTTTTTACCTCTTGAGTAAGGTACTATTGTTGTCATGTGATAAAATTTGGGTATCAAACTGGAATATGAAGCGTACTTATTGAACACAATGACATAAAAAAAATGAGGATATTTAAGCTGGTCCCGAAATAAAATATGTGCAATATCATCTATACCAAAGCCTCGATTTTTATAGTATGGCGAGTACAAATCATCTTTTATTTCAATAGCTTTATCAGAAAGTAATGGTGTATTGTTATTGAATAGGGTATTAAGATTTTCCATCCAATCCTTGCCAAAGTAAGGATCTTCTGTAAATTCGTATCGTGCATTTTGAATTCGTGAGTAATTTTCATCACTGAAATTTCTTTTTTTTAATATATCGATTTGAGATCTTTTATCAGTATTGTTTATTTTCATCAGATAACGGTCATAAATCTCTTTGATAAAACCGCTACAGTTTAGCCCATTTTCAGTTTCTTTAAGTGGTTCCAAAGAATTTATACTTACATATTCATTAAAGTCATTTATTGCACCGTCATTTGAATAAGGTGATAGAGATGGAATTATTATTTGATTGATAAACTTAATTTTTATGTCATAATCGTTTTCTTTGATGAGTACTTCTTCATTCAGTTTTTGTTCATCTAAAATTGATATAATTGAATAAAATGGAAGAAATTTAAGTTTTTCAATGTCAAAATAGTATTTTATCCCGGATTTAAAAACCTTTCCAAGTAAAATAACATCAAATTCTTTCTTTTGAACATTTTTAAAAAGTAAATAAGAGTCGTTATTTTCAAGGAAAAAAACTTTTACAAGAAGAAGTTTTTTATTAGTATCAAATCGATAGACAATTCTACCGTATGTTTTATAATTATTTTTACCATTGGTTGCCGGATAAAATGCAATATCATATCCGTTATCCCATTTTGAGAAGATGATCCCGACATCTCTACCGTCATCACTTACAATTTCACTAAATTCTTTTAATACGGTAAAATCAAGGTTTTTATCGAAGAAAAAATCTTTTCGTACATTAACCGTATCATAATATTGGTCATGATTTGAATTAGAAAAAGCTGTAAATACTGATACTATGAATAATATGCTAATTAATGTAAATCTTTCCATCCGCCGCCTCGCTAAGGTTTATTACCTTTACAATATCGGCTTTTTTTAAATTAACTTCATTATTAAAGAATTCTCTATCAGGTGCAAAAAGTGGTGATATTTCAATTATCGCAGTATCATTCACAGTAAAACCATTATCTTTAAGCCATGATTGGTATAATTTAATCTGCCCCTCAATTGTAGTTTCAATTGAATCAAGCCCTGTAGTATTTTTTAAAGGAAAAAATTCTTCTGTTCGTAGTGTTTCAAAAAAAGTTGCATTATGAGCAAATGGTATAGTGTCAAAAACAAATGTTTCAAATTTAGTCGCCGATAAGCTGGTTTCTGATGGTATATCCACAGTGAAATCAATGCCGTTTATTTTTTTATTTGCACAGTGAACGGGTAACCGTTTCGTTATTTCTTTAATAAAATTTACATTAAAAATATGTATACCGATTGAACCCATTAGATATTTTATTCTGCCGGAATTGTCTTTTTCATTCATCATTTCAGGTGTCATATCAGAATATTCGATTATTTGATGTGTACCGGTTACAGTGTCCTTGACTATTGTTCCCAATTTCTCATCAGGATATGCTTTTTTAATTACTTTTGTTGTCACTTGAGACTGATTAAGAATATGATAGCCTATAAAATACGGATCAGCCATATTTAATACAGGATTATCAACCTGAAAATACGATAGGTACTTTATTTTATTCTCTATCATTGAGTCTGTTAAGCCGGATTTATTAAGAGCTGTCAAAATTCCTCCGTGACCATCAGGATTCATAAAAATGGTTGACTTGTTTTTTAGAATTAATCTACCATCTGCTGTTAATGACGGTAACATTCCCTGTTTAAAGAAATGTACATTGTCAGTTTTTAGTCCAAAATAATTGTGAGTTATAAAGAAATTAATTGTATCCGTATAATTATCTTCTGAAGTCATTATATACCATTGAAAACTTTGTTTATAATGATTTGAATAAAATAATATTTTCTCGGCAAATATTCTGAACAACGAGTGTTTTTTTATAGGTGATATTCCAAAACAACCTTTTGGTTGTTCAAAACCAAGTCTTGATGCCTGCCCGCCGGCTACTGTTAGAAACGCTACTTCACCGGATTGTAATGCATTGATTCCTGCGTGTTTGTATGTTGTATTTCTTTCATCAATACTAAGTGATTGTGCCGGAGTGTAAACAGAATTGTTATTATTTTCCTGATCGTTCATTACATTAAAGTATTTTTCAACAAGTTCTAAGTCAATCGAATGAATAGTATGTACTAAAGAGTCCTTTTCTATATCCGAAAGTTCATTCCAATAAAAAAGTATATGTTCATTATTTGATGAAATCATTTTTTCTATGGCGATTGAATCTGATTCATTTCGTATTGTATAGTTCATTGCTTTAAACTCCTTAGCAATATCAGAATTTCTGTTAATTCATTTCTTAAACTACCGGGTTTGTCATTGTGTTTATGTAATTGTTTTATTGCACCTTTAATAGTCATGCCGTCATCATACAGTGATTTTTTTATAGTTGTAATAATTTGAATATCATTGTGAGTGTAAACCCTGTGTCCGAATTTATTTTTAATCGGTGAAAGTTCCGGGAATTGATCTTCCCAGAACCGTAAGACACTTTGTTTTATACCTGTAATCTCAGAAATTTCACCAATTGTATAATATTGTTTATTCCCAGTGTTCATGTTTTTCTTTTCTGCTAAAGAGTCTTTTTAAAGAATCCATAATAGAATCGTTTTCATAAATAATCTTATAAAGTTCTTCAGTGAGTGGCATTTCAACGGATAATTTATCTGCAAAGTTTTTAATTGACTTGCAGTTTTTAACACCTTCGGCTACCATCGCCATTGAAGATGTAATCTCATCAATTTTTTGTCCTTTACCAAGAAGCTCACCAACATGTCTGTTTCTTGAATGTTTAGAACAACAGGTAACAATAAGATCACCCATTCCTGCTAAACCTGAAAAGGTTTTTTCATTTGCACCGGCTTTTTTACCCAGTCTTATAATTTCTGCCATACCTCGCGTCATTAATGCAGCTTTGGTATTATCACCAAAACCGATACCGTCTGAAATTCCGGCGATAATTGCAATGACATTTTTTACTGCTGCACCAATCTCAACACCAATTATATCTTCGTTTGTATATACCCTAAGATATTCAGTCATAAATGCTTTTTGAACTTCTTCAGCAACAGAAATGTCTTTACAGGCAGCAACAATAGTTGAAGGTACTTTTTTACTTACTTCTTCCGCATGTGTTGGTCCTGATAATGCAACAACACCTTTTTTGTGAGGGACAACTGAATCGATTATTTCAGTCATTCTCATAAAAGTGCCGTCTTCAATTCCTTTTGTAACAGATACAATAATTTGAGTATTATTAATAAATTGTGCAGCATTTACTGATAAAGAGCGGATGGCAAAAGAAGGGACTGCAAAAATTATTAAATAGGCATTTTTTATTGCGGATCCTAAATCATTCGTTACGGTAAAATTATCAGGAAATCTGATGCCGGGTAAAAACTTTTTATTTTCTTTTTCAGTGTTCAATAATTCTGCAACTTTAGCATCAAACTCCCACATCGTAACAGTATATTTGCTTGCTAACAGAATCGCCAGTGTATTTCCCCACGAACCGGCACCAAGAACGGCAACCTTTTGTTTCATTATATTTCTCCGAAAATAAATAGTACTTGAGTGTTTTCAAAACAATCGTTGTATACAGTATAGAATATTTCATATAAATAGCCAACTATATTCTAATACTATTTTGAAAATATTTTTTAATTTCTTATTGACATCATTTTATCCCGGTTATAATTACGCCTGTTAATAAATTGTAAATAACATTTTGAGTGTATAGATTGTTATAACGTTATTTTAATTATACAGTTTTGTGTTGTTTTTCTAAGTTGTTTTGTAGATATGAGATATAGGTCTGTCAATAGAAAACTATATAAATTTTGAATTCAAATTATTTAATCAAATAAAAAAATAAAGTTAATAGATTGTTAATAACTTATTCATAACTTATCAATATCTGTTTATTATGGTATATATTCTCTTGTATTCACTGAATTTAGCAATATCAGAGTGAATGTTTCACGAAAATAAAATATACAATTTTAGGTCTTAAATAAATTTAAATACTATGGTATATATAGTTATCTTTAAGTGAGTATACGGAGAATTGTGATGAAAAAAGTAATCGGTCTACTGGTATTTTTTATATTTATTTTATCCTGCAAAAATAAAGTAGTTTCAGATTCAATAATAATCTCGGTTCCTGATACTTTATCGTCTATTCCGGTTTATCAGCTGGATGGAGAAATTGTTGATAATAAATCAATTCAAGTTCAAACATATTCTGATCATAGTATGGCTATGCTTGAATTTATTAATGGTACAACTCAAATTATTCTAACCGGGTTTACTCAAGGTGTTGCAAATAGAAAGGAAAATCCTGAAATAGTTATTTTGTCAACAATAGTATGGGGTATTTCATCGATAATGGTTAAAGATAGAAATATTGAATCAATTTTTAACAGGGACAATACAAAAATAGCGTTGCCATTTCAAGGAAGTCCTCTTGATATTCAATTTAAAAGTATTATATCAGCAAAAGGAATTGAAAATAAATTTGAACTGCTTTATTTCCCGTTTCAGCAGGCTCTCGGGTTTATGAATAATGGTTCATTAGATGCTGTTATTGTACCTGAGCCTATAGCTTCTAAACTTGAGGAATCAGGAAACGCACAAAGATTAATCACAATGTTTGATATTTGGTCTGAGATAAATAATGGCGACGGCAGATCACCGCAAGTCTCATTATTCACAACGAATAATTTTATTTCAAAAAATAAGAATGCTATACAAAAGATATTGGAATTATTAAAAGAATCGACTACTTTAGTAAGCAGTTTAGATTCAGCAGTCATTGAAAAATACAGCAATCAATTTTCCATGTCACAGGAGCTTTTTAAAAAGGCATTACATCAGACTGTATATCAAATTAATACACCGGAAGAGAATAAAGCAATTTCACAGAATTATCTGATAATGACTCATTATCAGAACATACCCGACGATGCATTTTATTATACTGAAGAATGAATAAAACGGTGAGTACATTTTTTAAAAAGGCAATACCATTTTCATTAGGAATTATTAGCTTTTTACTTTTATGGAGTGTATTGTCATTATATTTTACCGGTTATTTAGTGCCATCACCATACAAAGTATTAAAAGAGATATTTTTTTTGTTAATTAATGAGAGATTGGATTCAATAGTTTTTATTACAATTTACCGGTCTTTTATTGCTTTTGCCATTGCTGTATTGATTGGGTCAATTATTGGTATCGTATCAGGTTTATCAGGTTTTCTTGAAAAATACTTTTTTATACCAACCGTCATTTTGCAGGGGGCTCCTCCTTTATTGTGGATTGTTCCGGTTATATTATTATTTAATGTTGGTGATGTCTCTGTTATTGTTGTTTCAACATTAATTGTTACGCCTTTAGTTATTATTAATATTACAGAAGGTGTTAAAGGAATAGACCGTCATTTTTTTGACATGTTCAGAATTTATGCACCATCAAAACGTATGATTTTAAAAGAGCTGATTGCTCCGGCTTTATTTCCATACTATAGAAGCATAATTGTATTGGGGTTTGTTCTTTCAATGAAAAGTTCTGTGATTGCAGAATGGTTTGGTGCTAAAAGCGGGGTAGGGAAACTGATTAATTCTTATTTCTACAATTTTAATATTACTTCCTTTTATGCGGTTTCAGTTGTATTTATTTTCCTGATTCTAATCATCAGTTTTGCATTGAAAATAATAACTGCTCCATTATTAAAACGGAAAAAAACAATAATTGGGCCTGTTACACATTATAATGATTTTTCTTTGGTACTTACAGAAGAACCAAAAGAAATTACATTAGATAATGTTTCATTTCATTACGGAAAAAAGAAGATTCTTAATTCAATTAATGTATCGATTAAGAAAAATGAAGTGGTTGTGTTAACCGGAAAATCAGGAAGCGGAAAAACTACATTGGCCAGGTTATTGTCAGGTTTTCTTAAAACAGATAGCGGTATTGTGCACAGAACGAATAAACCGGCGATTTTATATCAGGACGATCTCTTATTGTCACACCTTGATCTTATAGGAAATGTTTCACTTCCCGCTCGTGCTGTTAACGATACAAATGCTTTATTAAAAGCTCAAAAAGCACTGGAATTATGCGGTCTGGCCGATTTTAATACTTATTTCATTGATGAAATCTCAGGCGGTATGCGAAAAAGGGTTGCTTTTGGACGTGCATTACTGCTTGATCCTGATTTTATTATTCTAGATGAACCATTTAATAATCTTGATGCTGTTTCGAGAAACGAATTGTGGGATTTATTTTTTCAACTATTTGTAAGCCGCGGAATACCGGCTCTGATAATCACTCATTATCCCGATGAATTAAAAAACCGTAATGTTCGTTTTGTCTCATTAGATAATGGCTATTTAAAATGAACCGATTAAAGCCGGCGAATACTTTTTAGTTTTATATCCTTCATTTTTAATATTTTTCCATCTGTATTCTTCAACGGTGAAAGAATCAGGCACCGTTCCGTTCCATGTTTCCCAGGTGTTTGAGGCAAACTCCAGTGTTCCGGTGTGCGTGACAATACCTTTTTCAGAGGTGATGTAACCCGGTTCATTGATAAACGGGGTGTATAAAACAAATCCATATTCAATATCATTTTGTAATTCTTTGAGATTAAATTGTAAGTAACGGTTTGATCTGTCAAGAGGAATTGACGAAATTGTATAATCAGTTATGGTTTTATCAATAGTAAAATAGAATGTAACTTTTTTGTCTGTATTGAGATAATTGTGATTTATAAGTAAATCGTATGATAAATTATTGGCATTGACCGGTTTTAGTAATGGGATTACATCAATTTCAAGGTTTTTTAAGTTCTTTTCTGCATAATTGAGATACATTTGAAAATGCAGTGACGGGTATTTTTTATTTATTGTATAGTCAGTTATGAGAATAATCGCATTTCCTGTTATTGCGTCGTTATTTGATAAAAATAAAGCGGGGTAGGTTACTGCACCGTCTGCATTATACGTAATATGACCATACCCGGAGTTTTTACCGGTCTCATTATCGCCGAAAGCAATAACTTCCGGTAAGTCTGAAAATAAACTGCACGTCAGTCCGGGGTATAGTATTTCTCTGCCTGCACAGTTAGTTAATACAATGACGGTAAGCAATAGAATAATTGTAAGTCGTAACCATTTCACGGTTTTTTTATTCTCTATATTTATTTCTGATTGCGTTTATGACATCAAGTATACTGAAAAATGAATCAATAAGTTCAGGATCAAATTGTTTTCCCGCCTGTTCTTTCATGTATAGTAAAACATCCTCTTCAGTCCATGCGTCTTTGTAAACTCTTGTGGATATTAATGCATCAAATACATCGGCAATAGCAACTATTCTTCCGCCTAATGATGTTTCTTCACCTTTTAAACCTTTCGGGTAACCGGTTCCATCCCATTTTTCATGGTGGCTAATTGCAATTTCTGATGAAATAACATCAAGTTCTGACACTTTATCATCAAATAATTGCTCACCTGACAGTGTGTGGGTTTTCATGACATTGTATTCTTCATCAGTTAACTTACCGGGTTTTTTAAGGATTGTGTCAGATATTGCAACTTTACCCACATCATGAAGCATTGCTGCAATTCTTAAAATATCTTTATATTTTTTTATTTCATTTTTATCAAAACCTTTTTTTTCGGCATAATGCTGATAAATTTCTATGGCATACGTTCCGACCCTGTTTACATGATGACCGGTTTCTTTGGGATCCCGTAACTCCGCCATTCTAATCATACGAAGGATAATCTCACGCGTCATTTTTGCTCTTTCAATTGCAATTGAGGCATTATTTGCAAAGAAAGAAACAAATAATTTATCATTTTCATCAAATGGAATGACTTGTTCATCTTTATCTTTAGCATTAATAATTTGCATTACACCAATTATTTCCTGTCTGCTCGTTCTTAATGGTATTGTAAGAACTGATTTTGTTCTATAGTCAGAAATTACGTCAAATTTTTTGTTAAACTGGTATGGTAATGAAGTATCAATTTCATAAACATCGTCGATATTAAGAGGTTCACCGGTCGAACCGACATATCCTGCAATTGATGATGTATTCATAGGGACTTTAAAACTGGAATAAATCATTCGATTGTGTGATTTATCTCTTTTAGCGACAGTTTCATTTTGAGTATAACTGAAAATGAGATTTTCACCATCTTTAAGGTAAATCGACCCTGCATCGGCATTGGTAAATAACCGTGCATTAAACAGAATATTATCTAAAAGGGAGTCCAAATCTTTTATATGATTTAATTTTTCTGTTATACTAAGAAGTTCAGTTACTTTATCTATATTTGCAATATCGTTGTTCATATATTTCTCCAGTAATAAAATATCGTCAATAAATTAGTTAATATTGAGGTGCGTTCTAAAATAAACCCTGTATTTACAATACTACATTGAAGCAGGTTTTCCATTAATTTGTATCATTTTTTTTAATTCATCATCATTTAATATCGATTGTGCTAATTCATATACTTTACTATTTCTATTTGACAATGAATAGGCAAAAATAATTTCATTTTTTGCTTTCTCTTTTTCCCCTGTTTGCTCATATATTTGAGATAACAAATATCGTGCACCATCATATCCGGGATAGTTTTGAACAAATGACCGGGCTATTTCCAAAGCACGTTGTATATCGTCATTTTCATAATAAAAATACCCGGCATCGAGATACAGATTCTTTCCGCTTAATTCTTTTAAAGTGTTATATAATCTTTTGTTGGAAACAATTGAATTTTCAAGGTCAATTATTGGTTCAATTGCGTAATCAATAACGAGGTTCTGATATGGTTTACTGTTAAAAATATCAAATGTTTTAAGAAATGCTGCAAAATTGTCAATATCAGAAATCTGTAACAAAGAGTTTAATTCTTCTGTTTTTTTGCTGAATAATGACAGCACTTTATTCACATCAAGTTTTAATAATTCTGAAAGATTCAGTGCAATATAATATGCTGCAACTCTATTACCTTCCTGAGTTAAATGAGTATGATCAGCACAAAGTCTGTTACCCAGCAAAGATAAATCGTTTAAACTTAATATCATTTGTTTCAGTGAAAGGAAATTGATGTATTTAAACTCTTTTTTTTTCGTTATGTATAATGAACTTAATGTTGTAAAAAGTGAACTTTTTACTCGAAGAGGGGTTTTGTCCTGCTCAACGGCTATTAGAAAGTAGTTTAGTGCTTCAGGGCTGTTTTTTAAAAGATAATTTGACGCAACACCGTTCAGAAAATTAACAGAGGCATTTTTCCTGAACATTTCAAGAGATTGTGATTGTTGAAAAAGCGATTTTAACGCTAAAGAATCTCTGCTATCCAGTGCACGTTTATAGCGTGTAATAAAATCGGTAGCTTCACTTTCATATTCACTTGAAAACGGAGGCATGTCAAATATATTTGATAATGCTTCAGTAAGCACCACCGGGATTTTTTTATTTTCATACAATTGCAAAACTGAGTTTATATTCTTTGTAAATCTTGATTTGACATCAAGATCATTCTCACCTTTGTCGGTGAAATCAAAATCATTTATTTGTGTATCGATAAATGAATACCTGTTTTCGAGTGAAACATCAGGTTTTTTTACCAGGTTTAGAAATAATTGAATCAGTTTAATTTCTTTTAAGAATAATTTGGTTTTTACATACAAGTGACTGTTTTTAATATCTCCCCGCACAATGTCATAATATTCATTTTCACCGGTATAGATAATTAAAAAATCGGGTTTGTATCGTAATAATTTGTGGGCAGCGTCAGTGATGTAATAAGAACTCATCAGCGGAAATGACACATTAATAACATCCACCTTGGAAAAAGTGCCGGAATTCTCCAGTGCTTTTTGAACAATTGTGCCAAAACTCTGGTTTGAATTATAAGGAAAACCCGCAGCAGCTGATCCGCCGAGAATAAAACCCCGGATTGTTCCCGGGTCTTTTTTGACGGTAAAAAGATTTTTTTCATCAGATGTGGTTATTGTAAAAGCCTGCGGATAATATTTATTAATAAATTGTGTGTTGTCTTTATAATATTTTGTTCCGTTTATTGTAATTTTTGAAAATATATCTGTATTAATTCCATACCCTGAAAATCTCAATGAGATTTCAAAAGAAATAAGAAATAATAGAATAATAAGTTTAATTATCAGTGTATTTCGAATAAAAGTCTTCAATGAGTGCTCCGTATTTTTGAATGGAATTAACTTTTTTGATTATAGTAAAAAAGGATACTTTGTGCAATAAGAAAATAGTTCAGCAGCACAATTTATTATCGAATTGACTCTTCAAGTGCTTTTAATTGGATATCAATATAATTAATGAGTTTATCATACGTGATTAATCCTAAATCAACGAGAATCTCACCAAGAGGTCTTTTGACATCGAGTGATTTCTGAATTTTCAAAGCAGAATCAAGTTCTTTTTGTGTTAATACTTTATTTTCTATAAATAATTCACCGATTTTTTTCATACTGTTATTCCTCTTTAATAGAACTTGATATTAAACTGTTAATTTCAGTATTAAGTTTTAACGATAAATCAACAACGTTGGAGACTGTTTCGTTTATAGAATTAACATCATGCTGAATAAACTCCATATTTTCTGTCAGATTATCTGAGTTTGATTTGATAATTTCAATAGAATTTTTAGATGTTGTCGAAGCATCCCGCAGTAATGAAATATTATTTTTTAAACCTTTGAGTGTATTTGCCAGATATTTATGATTTTCTTTAACTTCTTCATAGAGTTTATTAATATCTGCAATGCTTAAAATAATTTTACCCGAAGCGTCTTTTAAATATACAAAGTTATCTTCGAAACCCTGTATCGTTTCATCTAATTTTTGATTTGAATTGGTAAAATCGGATTTTGCATTGCTGATTACATTTGCTATTGAATTGGTTATAGATTGAACATCTGCTGCTAATTTTTTAATTTCTTTTGCAACTACAGAGAACCCCTCTCCGTCTTTACCGGCACGGGCCGCTTCAATCGATGCATTTATAGCAAGAATGTGGGTTTTTTCAGAAATATCAGCAATTGCTTTTATAGATTCTTCTATAGTATATAAATCAGAACTGTATTTGGTAAGTGTTTTTTTTGTATGATCAATGAGGATTTTACTCTTGAATGAAAGGGAATTGTCATTATCATCATGAGTTCCTGAAATCATCGTGTTTATGTTTTTAATATCATTGCTTATTGATGATATAAATTCAGCCTGATTAAATAGTGATTTTGTTAATAAATCTATCTGGGTAAATAACTCAACAATATGGGTAACTGCAATTAATGTAGACTTATTTTGTGTATCCCAGTTTGTGTCGGATATGTCAATTTCAGAGTTTTGAAACCAGATTAACTGATTAACATTTCCCACTAATCCTGTAATATTATTTGTTGATTCCTGAACATCGTTGATATGTTTTTCAAGACTTACGCTTAATGCACCAATTTCAGTAATAAGATTATCAAATAAGGTGTTTTTTTTCAGGTAATAATCAATGAATTTATTCACCGATATAATAAGGTATCCGACATCATCATTATACGATTTATTTATTATTTCAACACAATCGAGTTTATTCGCTGATAAACAGTCAAAATCTTTTGCAATTTTATTCAAAAGGCCGACAATGTTGTATTTTGTGATGAGATTACTGACTGCCCCAACAATAAAACCTGCAATTAAACATCCGGCAATAAATATGTATTTGTGAACAGGTGATTTAAAGTTTACAAAAAAATTGGCATATATCGGAAACACAATTCCCATGGCAAGACCAAAGGCTATTGATAAATTATACGTTCTTTTTATTATCGATTTTTTCAATTACGACTCCATACAATGTAATATCGCTAGAGCTTCTTGCAAAAATACTCTTTTAATCTCGAATTTTTGCAAGAGCCTCGTTATTATATGTTTATCGGTTTTTATAATAAAAATTATAGAGCTTCTTGCAAAAATCAGGAGCTTCTGTATTTTGTTGTTATGAATTATATAAAAATACATTAAAAAAAATGCTGCTTTACAATCGTAAAGCAGCATTTTTAGAAGCACCCGAGGGTTATTTCTTAGAACATCGTTCTACAAATGTGTTTTTTACATCCATTGAAATTTTTTTTATAACAATCCCGGTTTTTTCCCTTTGGATTGCACCAATATCAGTAATTGCAACAGAGCCAACTGAAAGTATGTCTTTAAGAGATTTGAGTTTTGTCTTATACAATGGAACATTAGTATACATTTTATCCATCGAAGACACATATGTGCCTGAAGAAACTGCGTTTCCTGCATATTGCAGTGAAGCAGAAACTTTACCGTTTTCAACAATCGTAATGTTGTAATCTGAGATTTCAGACGATGTACCTGTACCGATATATATTTTTACAGCCTTTTTCTCATCTTCGATTTTAGCTGCATCAATAATTGAGTATAAGTTCTTAGTTTCACTGAAAACGGTTACTTTAACTGATCCGTACGCTTTTTCAAGTGTTTTGTATAATGAAAGTGATGTTTCAAAACCGAATGTTTTATCAAAATCAACGGCATTTATCAATAAAACAACTTCTTTAATATCCAAACCTGTAAGTTTATCAGCTTTATCAGCGATAATTGGCTGGAAGCGGGAAACACGTTTACCCGGATTCTTTCCGTAGAATGCAATTTTTGTATCAGCTAAAACAATATCAGACAATCTGTTTAATGCAGTCGGGTTAATTGTTTCAATATCACCTGCTATAATAACAAGAGAATTATTTTTTAAACCTTCTTTAGCAAATGACTGAGATGGATAACTTTGTGCTGTTGAATACGCTTGTAATAAAGATGATTGTGAGTAGTAATTATGAATTTTCCAGCCATTTGATGAACCAAATTTCTTCAACGCTTCATAATCTTCAACGCTTAATGATGCAGAAGGATATACATCAGCATCTTTTATTGCAAGCAGTTGTGAATAATCGATATTTGTATTTTCTGTAATAAACTCAGGGAAATTAAACCGGCCTTTTTTACATAAGTATTTACCGTTTTCTTTAATTTCATACACTGAATCGGTTAATACACTTGCAGTAGTCATACAACCGATACTGCAATGTGAACAAAAACCATCTACTTTCGGCGGATTAAGAGGAACTTTTTTATCACTCATTGTGTTTGGTACTAACGCTCCAACCGGACATCCTGAAATACATAAACCACAGCTGATACAATCTGAATCTTTAAGGTTTTTTCTGAACTCAGGACTGACGACTGTTTCAAAACCACGATCTACATATCCGTACACGCCAAGTTGAACTTTTTCAGAACATAATCTGATACATCTTCCGCATAATACACATTTTGAAATATCGCGTGATATATAAGGGCTTGAATTATCAACTGATGAGGTATTCATTTCGCCCTCATATTTGTATTCGTTTACATTGTAATCGTCACTGTATTTCTTGAGTGAACATTCGTATACATCCATACATCCGCATTCCATACATCGTGATGCTTCTTTCACTGCTTTGTCTTCGGTGAATGCAGACTCGATTTCATCAAAGCATTTTCGTCTTTTTTCAGGTGATAAAACAGCTATTGTATTTCGTGGTTCTTTTTTAAATTGAGCTGCAAATGAAGGATCAATTGTACCGTCAGATTTTTCACGAACGCTGAAAAATTCTTTTTTATAACTGATTGTTTCCCCGTTTAAATATTTCACTATTGATTTTGCTGCTTTTTTTGAACTGCCTAATGCTTCAACAACCGTTTTTGCACCCAATGCACAATCTCCGCCGGCAAAAATGAAGTCAACAGCGGTAACTCCGGTATCAGCATTGTATTTCATGCCTCTGCCCTGAACAAGCTTGTCTTTGTAATTACCAAGAACTTCAAGATCCGGTCCCTGACCGACAGCTGTTATAATATAATCAAACTTTTCATCAAATTCACTGCCTTCAATTGGAACAGGCGATCTTCTACCGGATGCATCAGGTTCTCCCTGTCTCATTTTCTGAAGTCTTAAACCGTCTGCTTTAACACCGGTTTTATTAACTGCAAGTGGCGCAGTTAACAACATAAATTCGATGCCTTCTTCATGAGCTTCTTCTTTTTCAATTTCATTTGCAGGCATTTCTTCTTTTGTTCTTCGATAAACCATCACGACTTCATCAGCGCCAAGTCGCAATGCTGTTCTTGCACAGTCAAATGCAGTGTTACCACCACCAACAACAGCAACTCTTCCTGATAGAGTGATTTTTTCTTTTTTACCGAGTTTTTCAAGGAATTCAATACCATCATAAACATTGGTTGCATCATCACCGGGAATGCCAAGTTTAGAGGCTTTCCATGCACCAAAACCTAAGAATATTGCATCATATTTATCTGCTTTTAATGAATCAATCGTAAAATCTTTACCAAGTGACTTGTTAAAATGAACCTTAACACCAAGATCAATAATTGTTGCTATTTCTTTAGCAAGCACTTCTTTTGGCAGTCTGTATTCAGGAATACCATACAAAAGCATACCGCCCAATGTATTTTGCGCTTCAAATATTTCAACATCAACCCCATCTTGTATGAGATAATATGCTGCCGCCAAACCTGCAGGTCCGCCCCCGACAATAGCAACTTTTTTACCAATTGAAGGTTTTTTTAAAGGCATGTACGGGTTGCCGGATGCTAAATCCATATCAGCAACAAATCTTTTTAAGTAATCAATTGCAACAGGTTCTTCAACAGATTCTCTTCGACATTTATCTTCACAGAATTTCGGACAAACTCTACCGATTGAAGCCGGTAATGGAATAGTATCTTTTATTAATATCAAAGCGTCTTTGTATTTTTTGTTAGCAATCAGACCGACATACCCTTGAACATCGCAGTTTGCAGGGCAGGTAAGTTTACAAGGTCCGACACAATCACCATAGTGATTTGAAACAATAAGTTCAAGTGCTGTTTTTCTTGAAGAAACAACTCTTTCGGAGTTTGTTAATATTTCCATCCCGGATCGTAATTTTGTTGCGCATGAAGGAACCAGCGTTCTGGCACCTTTAACTTCAGCAACACATACGAAACAGCTCCCGTATGCTTCTAATCGCGGGTCGTGACACATTGTCGGTATTTCAATTCCTTCTCGTTGAGCAAGATCAAGGATTGTCATACTGTCATCAGCTACAACTGTCTTGCCATTAAATAGTACATCTATATTTGCCATAATTTATTCCTGTTATTTAGTTATTGCTTTAAATTTACATGTATTGTAACAAGCTCCGCATTTTACACAAAGCGATTGATCGATAACGTGAAGTTTTTTGACTTCACCTGATATTGCTTTTGTAGGGCAGGCTTTTTTACATGCGGTACAGCCGATACATGCATCGGTGATGTTGAATGTTATTAATTCTTTACATACACCGGCAGGACATTTTTTATCTCTGATATGTGCAATGTATTCATCTTTAAAGTATTTTATAGTAGTTAATATTGGATTAGGAGCAGTCTGACCTAAACCGCATAACGAACTGTCTTTTACTTTATTGGCTAAATCAATAAGTGAGTCAATATCCTCTTCCACACCTTTGCCTTCAGTAATTCGTGTAAGGATTTCAAGCATTCGTTTGGTTCCTATTCTACAGAATGTACATTTACCGCAACTTTCGGTTTGAGTAAAATTAACAAAATATCGAGCAACATCGACCATACATGAATCTTCATCAAGAACAACCATACCACCTGAACCGACAATTGCGCCGGTTGCAGTAATTGATTCGTAGTCAACGGGTGTATCAATTAATGATGCAGGAATACAACCGCCTGAAGGACCACCCATTTGAACAGCTTTAAACTTTTTGTCGTTTTTAATACCGCCGCCAATTCCGAATATTACTTCTTTTAACGGGATACCCATTTCAACTTCAACAAGTCCACCGTTTTTAATTTTCCCGGCTAAAGCAAAAACTTTTGTACCTTTTGATTTTTCAGTTCCTATTTTATTATATGCGCAAGCACCATTTGATAATATCCAGCCTACTGATGCAAGAGTTTCTACATTATTAATGTTTGTCGGTTTAGCCCAAAGACCACTCACTGCAGGAAATGGAGGACGAAGTCGTGGCATACCTCTTTTACCTTCAATTGAACCCATCAGTGCAGTTTCTTCACCGCAGACAAATGCACCGGCACCTTCTTTTATATGGATATCAAAGCAGAATGTTGAACCAAAAATATTTTTACCGACAATTCCCTTTTTTTCGGCCTGTGCAATAGCATTTTTTAATCGTGCAATTGCTAAAGGATATTCTGCTCTACAATAAATGTAACCTTCATTAGCACCGATTGCATAACCGCAAATCATCATGCCTTCAATAACAGAGTGCGGGTCACCTTCTAATACCGATCTATCCATAAATGCACCCGGATCACCTTCATCGGCATTACATATTACATATTTTTTATCGTTCACTGAATTTTTTGCAAATTCCCATTTCATACCTGTTGAGAAACCTGCACCGCCTCGACCTCGTAAACCCGAATCTTTTACCGTCGCAATAACTTCTTCTTTTGTTATTTGTAATGCTTTTTTTAAACCTTCGTAACCGCCGACAGCAATATATTCTTCAATAATTTCAGGATTAATGACACCGGCGTTCTTCAGAACAATTCTGTTTTGTTTTTCAAAGCTGTAGTGTTGATTTGATTGATTTATTAATAATTCTGTTATTGGTTTGTTATCTTTTATATGAGTTTTGTATATTTTTTCTGCATTGGTTTCATCTACATCACCATATAAAAACTTAGTACCGTTTATCTCAAGCTCAATAATAGGTTCTCTGTAGCATAAACCGATACAACCCGTTTGTGAAAGAGAAATGTCTGATTGACCTTGTATAAGGGTTTCAAGTTTTTCAAGTGTTTTTTGAGCACCCGCTGCATTTCCGCACGTAGCAGTTCCTACTTTTATCTTTACCATTTATTTACCCTCTTTCGCACGGTAAGAATCAATTATCTTAACCAGCTTATCTGTATTTAAGTGTCCGTATGTTTCGTCATTAATCATAATAACCGGTGCTAATGAACAGCAGCCGAGACAAGCAACTGACAGTATGGTAAAAAGTCCGTCTTCTGTGGTTTCGCCTGCTTTAATCTTTAACACCTGGTCAAACATTGTGTCCAGGATGTTTACTCCGGCAACATGGCATGCTGTTCCGTGACATACTTTTATTACATATTTTCCCATTGGATTAAATCTGAACTGTTTGTAAAATGTTGCTACGCCGTATACATCTGCACTACTCATGTTGAGTGCTTTAGCGACTTCACTCATCACTAATTCCGGCAGATAACCGTAATGTTCCTGTGCCTTTTGGAGTAGAGGGATCAGTGCACCTTTATTGTCTTTATATTCCCCTATCAACTGATTTAATACTGTTAAATCAATACCTTTTTTTTGCATAGAATTCTTCCAATTATATTAAAATTTTGAAAACTTTATCACACTTTATTTGTAAAATCAAGGTATAATAAAAATGTATTGTTATAGATAACGCATTAAAATATATTTTTGAATTGTAATATGTGAAAAGTATCACATAAATCTTATGTATTATGCAATGTGCGTTTGTATTCAAATAATACTCAAGAATCTCTTGCGAAAATACTTTGCATTTAAACGCTTAAAATATTATAACAAAAAGAAAAAATGGAGAAATTTATGGATAAATGCCCTTGTCAATCCGGTTTAAACTACAATGAATGTTGTGAGCCTTTTATTAAAGGAGGTATGATAAAAAGTCAATGTTCGGATATGTGAACTTTTCGATGATTTTCTGCCGAAAATAATCGAAAAGCAGATCAGGTTGAAGTTCGACATTTTTAGTGGCTCATAGAAGCCGTAAAGGAGATTGACGAACCCCAACCGAATCAATACCATGACCAATGCGAAAGCAAAAGGTCGAATAGGAGACTGGCACTTATCTGAACCTTAAGTACCATTGTAAGAGTCTGCTTTTTTAAAAATTATTTTAAAGGGAGCAGAATTATGCACAATGTAAGTATCGGCGTAGATTTACACAAACATCAGTTAACTGTATGTTTTTTTTCAGGAACGGATGCATATCACTCGAAATATGCAACTGACAAAGATGGATTAAATAAGTTTAAATCAGATGTGAAGTCTTTTATCGATAAAGGATTTCATGTTCGGGTTGCAGTTGAGTCAACAGGTAATACGAGGTACTTTTGTAACGAAATAGCAGCACTTGGTGTTGAGACATTCATCGTGAATACATTGAAGTTTAAAGTAGTGAATGAATCTGTGAATAAGACAGATAAAAGAGATGCCAAGGTTATCGCTGAGTTTTTGCACAAGGATATGCTGCCACTCGTAAAACTCACCAGTGAAAAGAGTGAAAACTTACGACAGCTGATAAGTATCAGAAAAGATTTGGTACGCACAAGAGTACGACTGAAAAATAAGATACACGGCATATTACTAAGCGCCGGCATAGAGACAAAAGCAGGACAATTGAATAGTCAAAAAGGTCTTGCAAAAATACTTGCTGATCTTGGGGGATCAGATAAGAAAGTGCTAATAAACCGGATAATAAAGTCTATTGAAGTACTTACGGTAGAAATTAAAGCTGTAGAGAATGAACTTATTGAAATGACAGAAAACAGTCGTGCAGTTGAAATATTACAATCAATACCTGGTACGGGATTGATAACAGCTGCGACTATTGCAGGATACATTGATGATATACAGAGATTTAGTCATTACAACAAGTTTTCTGCGTATTGCGGATTAGTCCCTTGGGTTCAATGTTCTGATGAAACGAAGCATTATGGGAAAATAACCAAACGAGGACCGATAGAACTACGGACTGCGATAATACAAATGGTTATGGGTATGGTTCGTTGTAAGGATGAAAAGAATAATCGGTTGATGACTGCATACAGAAATTTGAAAAAACATAAAGGGAGCGGAAAAGCGATAGTCGCAACCGCAAGAAAATTAACCAAAATCATTTGGACTATGCTGACAAATGATGAGGAATATAAAAAAGATAAGGTAAACAAAATATGTGATGATATTCACAATGGTCTACCGGATCAGAATAAGGGAGCAGCATAAAGTAAAGAAAAAAATAGCAGGTTCTTAAAAAGGAACTTGACTTTTTAT
>MIAY01000012.1 GCA_001829315.1 Spirochaetes bacterium GWE1_32_154
CAGCAATTCCATACCGCAATTTTACCAACAACAACCTGCTTGAATCAGAGGGGTATTACGCCTCTGTTCTCTATGCTTTTTTTGCAGCAATAAATTGTGATATTATACCGGAAGACATAACCAATCACGGGCAAGCAGATATGACAGTGATGCTTGGTGATAACATTTATATCATGGAAATAAAACTAATTCCAAATGAAGTAAGTGATTGTAATGAAAACTCTGCTCTTCGGCAAATACAAGAAATGAACTATGCAGAAAAATATCGTGGTATCACAGGAAAAAATATTTTTGAACTGGGTATTGTCTTTAGCAAAGCACAACGAAATGTTGTGCAGTTTGATTTTTGTCAAAAATAAACAAAAATAAGTCCGTTCCCAAATAAAATGTGTAAAGTTTACACATTTTACTTTCTGTCATACCAAAAATACTTAAAAAAAATATCGTAACGATTTTTCTTGAATTCATAAATATACATTATGACAGTATTTAGCTCTATTTGATTTTTAGTAAACCCTAAAAATTGGTTGTCTAATCAAATAATATTGAGGACTTACTAAAAATGTTTAAAAATTACACAACACCATCATTTACCATTATCATTGGGTCTGAAAATAAATTTATTACAGCACAAAAATGCTTTTTAACGCAGATTGAAGTAAAGTGTCTATTCATAAAAAAAGTAAATTAACAATAAAATTGGCACGACATTTGCTAATTATTTATATACAAAGGCTATTGCAAAAATCAAGAGTACTCGATTTTGCTTGCGCCATATGCGATAAAATCGCATTAGAGGTAGCTTCATGCAAAAATTCGAGAAAAAAGAGTATTTTTGCATGAAGCTCTACAAAAAAATATTTATTACAAGGAGGTCAGATATGTTGTACAATGTTTTTGATGATATCTACAGATTAAACAGAGAAATTGACAGGGTTTTAAAAAGTGGTGATGTTGGGCAATATCGTGATTTTCCGGCAGTAAATGTGTATGAAAATAAAGATGAATACGCTCTTATTGTCAGAATACCCGGTGTTGAAAAAGACAAAATTAAATTGACAACAAAAGAAAATGCACTGAAAATTTCGGCTGAAAGGACAAAAGATGATGAAGGTAAAACGTATTACCTTAACGAAAGGGTGTTTGGTCAATTTGAAAGAAGTTTTATGTTTGATGAAAAAATTAATCCGGATAAAATTACAGCCGATTTAAAGGATGGAATTTTATTGATAAAGCTTCCAAAAGTAGAAGAAGCTAAACCGAAAGCGATTACAATTAATTAAGGAGGTGCCGTATGAACTTTTTAAATAAAAAGGAAAATGAATATAGAAATGTTGAGTCAAAAAGAGGTTTAGACTATTATAAACCGGCAACTGACATTGTTGAAAATGAAGCTAATTATACAATTATTTTTGATATGCCGGGAATTGATAAAAATGATATTTCATTGAAAGTTGAAAAAGGTGTTTTAACAGTTACGGCAGAATCAAACAGAAAACCTGATCTCGATTATACTTGTATCAGAGAGGAATTTGAATATACAGGGTACCGAAGGTCATTTAATTTGAATGATGTGATTGATGTAAATAGTATTAATGCTGAGTATAAAGATGGAACTTTGATTTTGTCCCTTCCAAAAAAAGAAGAACAGAAAACAAGGGAAATCGAAATAAAAATCGGGTAGATTATAGAGTAATGAAGCCGGGTATTTAATCCGGCTTCATGAGGGGCAAAAACCTAAGTTGCTCGCTCATGAAGACGGATTTGTCAAAAAGATTTGATCCTGCCAATACCATAAGTGATAAAATTTGTTTATACAATTCATATATTATGTGTAGCTCCTATTTTTCATGGCAATTCTTTTAAACCAAGTTCTTTAAGAAACTGGTTATGAGTATTCTTAGCCAATATTATTGTCTTCTCAATTTCAGTTAAGTCTTTATTAACTTTATTAATGTCAACAGTTTCTTCTTGTTCTGTTGTACTCACATATCTTGAAATATTAAGATTGTATTCATTCTTTTTTATTTCTTCCATTGTGACACATCGAGAATACCGTTCTTCTTCTTTTCGATATTGATATGTATCAATTATTTTATCAATGTGTTCTTCTGAAAGAAAATTCTGTCTTTTACCTTTTTCAAAGTATTCGCTTGCATTGATAAAGAGAACATCATCAAACTTTTTGCATTTTTTAAGTATGAGGATACATACAGGAATGCCGGTTGAAAAAAATAGATTTGCCGGTAACCCAATAACAGTATCAATATTACAGTCTTTTAGTAACTTTGTTCGAATTCGTTCTTCCACACCACCACGAAAAAGAACACCATGCGGCAGAATAATAGCCATGGTTCCTTCATCACTTAAAAAATGAAAACCATGCAATAGGAATGCAAAGTCGGCTGCAGATTTTGGAGCCAGTCCATAACTTTTAAACCTGAAGTCATCAGCTAAAGTTTCATTAGGCTCCCAACGGTAACTGAAAGGAGGATTAGCAACCACGGCATCGCATTCGAGCTTTTTAGCCGGATTCATTTCATTCAATATATTCCAGTCGTTGAGAAGTGAGTCTCCATGATGGATTTGAAATTCCGAATCTTTCAATCCATGGAGCAGCATGTTCATCCGCGAAAGGTTGTAGGTGGTAATATTTTTTTCCTGACCATAAATCTGTCCAATATTATTATCCCCGAGTTGCTTTCTAACATTTAAAAGAAGTGAACCTGAACCACAGGCGAAATCGAGGACTTTTTTTAGCTTTTTCTTTTTCCCTGAAGCCGGGTTTTGACTATCAAGGGTAACAATGCGGGACAGTATCGTTGATATCTGCTGCGGTGTATAAAATTCTCCGGCTTTTTTACCTGATCCTGAAGCAAATTGTCCAATCAGATATTCATAGGCATCACCTAAAATATCACTTTCAGTAGAAAACTCAGAAAGCCCTTCAGCTATTTTTGTTACAATTGTACAGAGTTTTGCATTACGAAAAGAATAATTTTTACCTAGTTTTTCAGAGTCCAAATTAATTTCTGAAAACAAGCCTTGAAAAGTACTTTCAAATGAATCATTTTCAACATGTTTAAAACCGGCTTGTAATGTTTTAAGGAGGTCATCGCTTTGAGTTCTTGCCAACTCATATATACTGCTCCAAAGATATTCTGGTCTGATTATATAATGGATTTTACGGCGCATCTGCTTTTCAAATACCTGAGTATCACTTTTGTTTGCTTCATACCAGACTGCAAGAGGCGTTCTTTTATCATCTCCTTTTAACTTCGGGTAATCATTACCAAGCTCTTTTTCTGCAGCAGTTTCATAGTTGTCAGAAAGATAGCGTAAAAATAGGAAAGAGAGCATATAATCGCGGAAGTCATCGGCATTCATAGCTCCGCGTAGTTGATCGGCAATTTTCCAGAGAGTTACGCCTAATTGTTTTTGCATTGTATCAGTCATGTTGTTTCCTCGGTGTTTTCTTCGTTAAAAATATCAGGAAAATAAAATTCATATTTTGATAGAAATCCATCTAAAATTCGTTTGAATAATGATTTATTATCATCTTCCATTTCTTTAGGATCGAATATTGAATATTTACCATGGCTAAATAACTGTAAAGCCCGTTCAAAAAGAATTTCATCTTCTAAACCGTGAATACACTTATCAATTTTATCATATCCAAAAAAGCCTGCTGTTTTTTCTAATATACTTCTCAAAGCATTAAAATGATACGTGTAGATTTTATTGGATTCGACTACTTGTTTTAATTCGCTGAGTATTGCAATATGCTGAAAAAAAGGTGTATCGCCAGTATCATGCAAAGAATATTCGTCAGGATCTTTGAAATGTAGAAAATAACGTTTATTTTTTAGCTTTCTTCCAAACTCATTGTACAAAACATTAAAGAACAAACTGTGATGTGTTGAAATCACTGTTTTTGTTTCATTATCCTCTCTCGTAACTAGGTTTGCCAAGTCACAGGCCACAGAAATTGCGTTGTTTTCATCCAGTGATGAAATAGGATCGTCAATGTATATATATTTAACCCAATCGTATGCCGGGTCTTTATCGATTGCCAACTGACAAATGGCCAGAAAAAAGCACCAAATAAATAGATTCTCTTCCCCTCGTGAAATTTTAATGTTTTCTACTTTTTGCTCAGTGCCATCGATAACAATACTTCTTAAAAAAGTAACCGTGGAAGTTTTGTAATTTATATCAAATGTTAAATCAGTATAATTATGAAAAAAAGATTCAATCTTAACGTCCAAATCTAATTCATGTAATCCTTTAAAAAATATTGAATCAGAATTTAGTTTTATAAATCTATTCGTATCATTCTCCAGATCGTTATTCCATGAAAACAAATCTTCTGTAAAAGCATTAAAGTACAACGTATCCCGTGCAGCAACATTACCATCCACATCAAACTGTTTACCAGCTTGATTAAACTCCATTGAAAGTCTTGTTTTTCCTGTTCCATTATGAGCAAAGAAAAGAATTAAATCTTTCATGGGTCTATGGTCGCCAGTTAAATCTTTTCTGAAATGGCTGGCTATATCAGCTAGATTATTAAATTTTTCTATTGTACTCATACATCCACCCCTTCAACTGACGGAAAAAGTCCCTGCATCAAACCTTTTTTATGGATTTTGAGAGCCTCAATTTTTCGAGACTGGGCATTTATGAGTTCATCAAGGGAGGTGAGGCAATCGGCGATTTTTTGTTGTTCTGGTAATTCAGGATAGGTTAATGGCATTTTCATAAAGGTATTAGGTGTCACACTCATTCTGTCATGCCTTGCACCAGTATTTGATATTTGAAATAAATACTTATGCCAGCAATTTGTTTGAAAATACTGTTCAAAAAAATCATTTTTGAAATCAATAAACTCAAATACGGTATACAGCGGGGACATAATTCCTTTGGCTACCTTATTTTTTGATATAGGTCCGACTGGTGCATTTTTGGATATACGTGGATTGTAGACATAGTCCCCAAAGTCTACTATAAAGTAATTATCAAGATTATTTTGATTTGCTATGTCCTTTTCGAAAAAATCTCGTTGATCGACAACTCCATTTACCGCTGAATTTGTCAAAACACGTTTTATAATGTTTTTAGTATTTCTCTCTGTTCTTCTTTTTGCTAATGAGCTAAGAGTCGTTGTTATCCATTCTCCTTTACCCCGAAACTCAGGAAACCGCCATTCCGGCACAGTTTCCCCTTCTACGGGGAAAAGCTTTTGCATCAGCCCTGTTTTATGGATTTTGTAGGCTTCGAGCTTTCCGTTTTCGGCGGTGATGAGTTCAGCAAGAAATGTAAGGCAATCTGCAATTTTTTGTTGTTCTGTTGGTTTTGGTGCAAATATTTTCCCACCTAAAACAGCAAAGTTGTTTACTTTCATGTCATTCTTTGCTCCTTTTCTAACAATTGGCTGTAAATAACTATTCAAATTGTAATCATTCGAAAAATAGTGGTCTAAATAGGTTGAATTTCCCTTATCAGTAACACGATAAACAGCATAAAGTGTAGAGACAATACCTGGCTTACCTTTATTCTCTTTAATAATTCCAAATGGATTCTTTCTTAATGGGCTTTTTGTATAAACAATATCACCGGTCTCAACTACATGATAATCCTTTACACTAACACCAGCATATGAGCGACCAAGATATTCAATTTGATTAACGCAACCATATTCCCCAGATACAGATAGAACCTGTTCACGACTATATTTTAAATCTCGATTTCTATGTTTAGTTTCAGTGAGCAATTCACTTAGTGGCATTTTTTTCCACTCCTCACTATCTCGAAACTCAGGAAACCTAAACTTTGGCACCAATCCCTTACTATTTTCGTTCATTTCGTAACTTTCATGGTTCATAGCTTTTCCTCTTCTTCATCCGTCCACGGTTCATTGGCAAGTAACTCATGCAACTTGGCTTGAATTAGTTTTTTATCCGGTAATTGCAGTTGATATTCAGCTACAAGAGCAGGGGACATATTTCTGGAAAGTGCATATTCAACAACTTCTTCGTCCTTGTCGCGGCACAATAGCACGCCGATACTAGGATTTTCGTGAGTTTTTTTAACATCTCTATCCAGAGCTTCCAGATAAAAATTAAGCTGTCCAAGATAATCAGGTTTAAATTTTCCAACTTTAAGTTCAAAGGCAACTAATGCACAAAGTCCGCGATGAAAAAACAAAAGGTCAATAAAAAAATCCTGATTACCAACCTGCAGGCGATATTCTTCACCAACAAATATGAAATCTTTACCTAACTCAAGAATAAAAGTCTTCATATTGTTAACAAGTGCTTTTTTCAAATCGCTTTCACTATGACTATCAGGCAAACCTAAAAACTCGAGTACATAACTATCTTTAAAGGTTTTGGTGAGATTGTGGGGTAAAACTCTCAACGCTGTTGAGAGTTTTACATTGCTAAGCATTGTACGCTCAAAGTAACCTGCTGAAATTTGCCGGTCAAGTTCACGAAAACTATACTTTTCCTGTATTGAAATTTTTAGATAAAATTCTCTTTCCTCGTCCGTCTTACACCGTGAAAAAATGGCGAGATTATGTGACCATGGTAAATCTTTTACCAGTAATGAAAGTTTTTTATTTTCATGATATGTTTCATAAAACTGTTTCATACGCCAAAGGTTTTTATCGCTAAAACCTTTAATTTCCGGATCATTATGAGATATAAATTTTGCCAATTCAGTAACTACGCTTTTACCCCATGTAGCCGATGCAACTCTTTCGCTAATATGTTTACCGATTTGCCAATAAAGTAGAATAAGTGCCGTATTAATATGACTATATGCCTTTTGTCGTGTCTTTTGGATCAGATTTAACAGATCATTAAAATCTTTTTGCGTATGAATCTGTTGGTTTTCTTTACTCATACGCCTTCAACCCCGCAAGATCACGCCCACCGGCAAGTTTTTTTAGCAATGGGATCAAGTCTTCCATCAATTCCAGTTCCTTTTTTGTTCTTTCTTTCCATCCCAGTTCAAGAGGTTCCATTAAATCACTGAGTTTTTCGCCGTCAAAAAGCATACGATCAATTATTTCATCAACGAATGATTGAAGAGAATTCGGTTCAAGTCCGTGCTTGCTGGCAACCTCTGCCATTTCTTTAGCTGCTTTTTCAGTTTTGAATTTCTGGAAACCTTCTTTAATCTGTTTTTCGCTTAAGGCTTCACCTGCCTTGAGCGTGTTGATATAAGCAACAATATCTTCCCGGTCTTCCATTAAATTAGCACTGGAACAAAGCATGTTTATTAGTTGTTCACGACTCATTTTCTGCTTTTTCGGTTCACTCTGAGTGAACTTGGATATGAGTGAGATTATATAGTCATAGTCAATAATCGCAGAGGAAAACAGGACAAACTCAAAATCCAGCTGGTCAACATCGTGATGTCTGTCGGTGTTTTCTTTTCCTTGTTGGGATTTTAAGCGCTGTGCAGTTTCAATGTATGCACTGCGGAAAGCCCGCAAAGAATCTTCGGGGAGTCGTTCTTCAATTTTAGCATTATCTTCTTCTGAGAGGTCGGTGTATTGGTCAAGCTGAGTTTTAAGACGTTGTACTTCTTTGAATTTATTAATAAATCCAGCTCGTGCCTGGTCACCTTTTAGATTATTTACTTCTTCAGGTTTGCAGGATAACCCTTGAGACTCCATGAATATTTCCAGTTTCTTGACTGCATCATCAAGCTTCTTAACAACCTCTCGAGCCGGGTCTACCAGCCATATTTCTTTAGCTCTATTGCTATCCTGTCCGGAAAATAGTGCAATCGCTTCATCTACCTCTTTGGTTTGATTTCTAAAATCAAGAATATTTCCATAGGGTTTTGTGTCATTCAATACCCGGTTTGTTCTGGAAAAAGCCTGTATCAATCCATGCTGTTTTAGATTTTTATCAACATAGAGGGTATTCAAGTATTTTGAATCAAAGCCGGTTAACAGCATATCGACCACGATAACCACATCAATTTTATTTTTATGCGGATAGTCGGCATTGGAATACTTATGGTCTTTAATTCTTTTTTGTATATCCTGATAGTACAAATCAAACTCATTTATACGATGGTTTGTTCCGTACTGTTTGTTATACTCAGCAATAATTGCTTTCAAAGCTTCTTTCTTATAATCAGGTTCCTGTTCGTTATCTGCTTTTTCCTGAGGTAAATCTTCCTGAATCTGCTGGACATCTTTATTCCCTTCGGCAGGAGGTGAAAAAACACAGGCAATATTTAAGGGGCTAAAACTTTCATTCTCTTGTATATGCTTTTTCTGTATATCTTTGAAGAGTTCAAAATATTCAATAGCATCATTTATTGATCCTGTCGCCAATAGGGCGTTAAACCGTCTTGAATTAGTGGCAGCATCGTGTTTATTGAGAACTGAATCCACAACAGCTTTTTTACTGGTTGTATCAGCAGTATCAATCTTTTTTTTACTATCCGGTTTGAAATAATCCACATGAAAACGCAGAACATTGCCGTCATCAATAGCGTTAGTGATGGTATAGGCATGCAGTTGTTTTTCAAAAATATCTTTGGTTGTTTTAAGTGTTTTATTTTCACCATCGATTTGCTTATAAGTCGCATTTTCTTCAAATATAGGAGTTCCTGTAAAACCAAAAAGCTGTGCATTTGGGAAGAATTCTTTGATAGCTTTATGATTATCACCAAACTGCGAACGGTGGCATTCATCAAAGATAATTACAATTCTTTTATCTTGAAGCGGTATTAATCTTTCTTTAAAAGTTAATCTACCTATTTCTTTACTCTTTTGATTTCGTTTACTGTTTTCATCAAGGGCAAGTCCAAGTTTCTGAATTGTTGTTACGATTACTTTGTCAGAATAGCCATCTGATAACAGACGTTGTACAAGTGTTTCTGTATTGGTATTTTCTTCAACACAACCTTCCTGAAACTTATTGAACTCTTCACGTGTCTGTTTATCAAGATCCTTACGGTCAACAACAAACAAGCATTTTTCGATATCGGGATTGTCTTTCAATAGTGTTGATGCCTTAAAAGAAGTAAGGGTTTTTCCGCTTCCTGTGGTGTGCCATATGTAGCCATTTCCTCTGTTTTGATGAATACAATCCACAATAGCTTTGACCGCATAGATTTGATATGGTCGCATAATCATTAATTTTTGTTCGCTGACCACTAATACCATATACCGGCTGATCATTTGTCCAAGTGTGCATTTAGGAAGAAAACATTCGGTGAAATCATGTAAATGAGTTATTTTTTTATTGTTTTCATCGGCTAACTGGTAGATAGGCAAAAATCTTTCATCAGCATTGAATGCAAAATGGTCTTTATGATTATTAGCAAAATAGTATGTATTACTTTCGTTAGTAACGATAAAAAGCTGCATAAAACAAAGCAAAGAATTGGTATAGCCATTTCCAGGGTCGTTTTTGTATTCAACAATCTGCTCCATAGCCCGTTTTGGTGTAACCTGAAGATTTTTAAGCTCAATTTGAACAGCCGGTACACCATTAATCAATATAATGACATCATAACGATGATGACTATTTTCAGTATTTATTCGTAGCTGATTGATAACTTCGAACTCATTTTTGCACCAATCCTTAATATTAACCAGTGAATATTGCAAAGGAGTATCATCATCCCGGCTGAAAGTATTTGTTTCCCGTAAGGCTTTTGCTGCTGTAAATACATCTGTAGTTATAATATCATCTCTAAGTCGCGCAAATTCAGAATCATTTAGATTAACTTTATTGAGTCTTTGAAAGTGCTCTCTGAAATTTGATTCAAGCGAAAATTTATCCCGAATATCATCACGGTATGTATATTTAAGGTCTTTAAGTTTATTGATTAAAGATTCTTCTATTTGTCTTTCAGATGTCATTCAGATTCACTTTTTAATCCTTCTTATTTTATCTTTTGAGGTCATGGACTGACGAGATTTGTATTAAAAGCCGGGAATATCACCTGACTCTAAGATAATTATTCTAAACGATTTCCACTACAAAATCAATACAAAAGAAGTTTAAATAATTTCCCTGTTACCTTTGCAAATTGTACTTTAATTCCCTGATAAATATCTTTTGTAAATATTTATCAGGGAAAATGCCCGATCTGTTTAAACACTATTGAAATTGAAGATACTTCATGAAAAAAGGTATAATCGTTGAATTCATTCTTTGCGGATACATGTCATGACCAAGTGTTGTTTTCTCAATTTGAACACTTACACCTTTAGATGTAAGATATCCTGCTAACCATTCAGAACCCGAAGGTATCCATTTATATCCATCGCTAGCCCCCCACTCAATAGCAAGAGCCTGTAACTTTACATTTTTTTTTAAGTAACTATCAACCCTTTTTTCCCATCCACCGAAACCGCCTTCCCACTTTTTAATGAGTTCATTATCCTCAGAAGAACTATTAAAAACAGGAAATACAATATAATTTCCTGCAAAAGCCGAACCATAGGCACGTTTAAAACTCAGGTTATTATCCCATGAAATCATTGCCTCTTGTAAACCTGATTCAGGAGCAAAAACGCCCGGGGCAACTGCATAGGCAACTTTAAATATATCAGGATGTGCTAAAGAATTATGGAGAACACCGAAACCGCCCATCGATAATCCGAGAAGTCCTCTCGATTCAGGTTTATTTAATGTTCTAAAACGCGATTCAATATAGCCCACAGCATCTCTTGTCAGCCAATCTTCATAATTACCGCTTACTGGTGAATTTACAAAAAAACTTCCATAGTATTTATTTCTGCCGTCTACTCCTACTACAATAAAACTTTTTTCAGCGGTAAATGAATTATTAAACTGATTTGCATAATTTTTTATTTCCGCTGCCATACTGCTGAATCCATGAAGATAATACACAACAGGATATTTTTTTTGTGAAGTGTGATAATCTTTTGGAAGAACTACATATAATGTAACTTCAGGAGAGTTGTGCAATTCTGTTTGTGAAAGTTCCGGTGAGTTTAAGACGATTTTTATCTGCTGATCGTTTATTACAGTTTCCGAAACAAAAGTGACTTGACTGTGAAGAAACACTCCAAAAAGAAGCATGGTGAATAAAAGAATAGTTTTGTTCATTTTTAGTCCTCATTATTTTTAAAGATACCATGAAATTACCATAAAATAAAAACATATTCTTGATAGTTCTTGCTATTTGACAGGAATATAAAAAAATATTTTGTTTTCCTCTCCCTGAGACTCAATTATCTCTTCCATAAAATCGAAAGCATCTCTGTTAAGCTCAAGGGATGTTTCATGAAGCCATACACCATATATATAATCAAGAGCTTTTTTATGATCTTCGAAGGTTGATCCGACATAAAATTTTGCACATTGAATATTTGTTATCTTTTTTATAATCACATTTTTGGAAAACCCGGTGTATTTATAAATTTCATATCCTCTGTAATAATTGAATTTATTTGAATACGGATTTTTTAAATCTAATGTTGATTCTGAAGCTATTCCGAACTCTCTATTTATATTCAAATCTTTCAAGAAATCTATCGTATTTTTTATCTTATGAAGTTTTTCGACTATTTTACCAATTTCATCATAATTTTTATCATCTTCTAATGTCATGGGGGACGTTATTCCGGCTAACAGTAGATTTTCGAGTGTAATAATTTCATATTTGAGCGTTTCGTCCCCATATAATTTTTTATACCGCATACCCCATGCAGGCATTTTATCGATACCGATATTTGAAATTTTTTGTTTTCTTATTTCGCAAGGATTAAAACCGGATTCTTTTTTTACTGCTCTTGTAAAAGCTTCGTTTGATTCATAGTTATACTCAAATGAAATATCTATTATTTTTTTATTTGTTTGAATCAATTCTTTACATGCTTCATGTAATTTTCTTTTTCTTACATACGCCATGATGGAATATCCGGTAAGTGATTTAAAAATCCGATGAAAATGAAATGGCGACATACAACAGACTGAAGATATTGAATCAACATTTATTTTTTCGGTTATGTTATTTTCAATATCCTCTATTGCCTTAAAAACAATTTCAAAATACTCCATATAAAATTTTCCTGTAAAGAACAGATGATACGATTTCAATCGAGAAATACTGCTGTAGTTTATACTATTGAGATATTATTGCAAGCGAACCTGATTCATTGTTTAATATTTCATATATTATAGATTTATTGAAAAAAACTCAATAAAAAAAGTATTTTTTTGATAAAAAGGAAAATGAATATAGAGAAGTGAAGCCGGAAATTTAATCTCCGGATTCATTTTTATCTTCCGGAATTGCTACCAATAATATTACTTGATTTCAATACTTAATTCTTTGTTCATTCAGTAATGCTTATGAATTACTTTCCTTTAGTCTCACAATTTCATGAATAATGTCTTCACTATTTTTCATCATATCGCCTGAACTGTCTCTGACTTTCTGAGTTATTTCAATAAGTTGTGTAACTGCTTGAAGAATTTGTTTGTTACCAACTATTTGTTCTTCCATTGCCTCTCTTATTGCATTTTCCTGTTCACTAACTGTTTTAATTTCAGATTCGATGATATTAAATTTATTTAAAACATCCGTAGTTGATTGTGTAATAGTTTTAATCGAAAATTTTATTTTTTTTAACACTAAGGCAACAGTATTTACCTGTTCAGTGGATGACTGGGCAAGTTTCCTGACCTCATCAGCAACAACGGTGAAACCTTTTCCTGATTCACCTGCATGTGCAGCTTCTATAGCTGCATTCATGGCAAGCAAATTTGTCTGACTTGCGATATTTTGTATTACTTTACTAATCTCAAGAACCCCTTCTGATTCTTTTGCGACCTGTTGGGTATCACTCGCAATTCTATTAAGATCACTTTTCCCGGATTCTGATGATTCAGAAAGTTTTTTAATATTATTAGAATTTCTTATAAGTGTTTGTGTAACATTATTTATGCTTGCCATCATTTCCTCAATTGCCGAGGATGATTCTGTAACACTTGTTGATTGAGTATCTATTAATTTATTTAAATTTTCTATTCCGTTTGTTATTTTAGTAAATTTATTAACAATACCGGTATAATCTTGAATTTGTTTATTTTTTGATATTTCTTTTGATTCACTTTCTTTAAGAATACTTAATTCCTGGTAATGACGGCAATTTTCGGGTTTATTTAATCCGTTGAAAATTGCAATTGCCATTTGCTCACAATCGTTATAACCGCAAGAACTACAGTTTAGAAAATCCTGTTTTTCAATTTTATACATCTTTTTATTAATTTCATCTATTTGCTTCTGATCAGGTTCTTTTATCCATTTTTTCTTTAGAAAACTTCTGTCCGCATATTTTCTGATATAGAGATCTTTTTTCCAGTATTTCGTAATAAGATTTTTTAATGTATGTTTTCCGGTTACTTTACTGAAAAATCCATTTGTTTTCAGATAGTTTTTTTGGGCAGCCAGACTCCTTTTTTCAACAAGATTTTCAATTTCATCTACATTTTTTCCAACATTGAGAGTTCCCGGACCACCATTGCACCCCATTTCACAGTTCAAACAGTCAACTAAGAGAGGAGCCGTCCCTTTATTCACAGACTCCATAAAATGCCCCAGGTAGTTATAGATTGTATGATGCCCTTCAATTTTACGCGTCATATTTTCTATACCGGGAAGTTCACGCTGAGCAGTTCGCAATAAACCGCCGGGAGTTGAAAATAAAACAGCCCTTTCGGCAGGCGGATTATCATAGCTCAAAGGTTCGTATCTTCCAAGATCAATATTATTTTTTCTAAAATAGTTATCTAACGATTTATACGTAACATTATACCCACCGATACCAACCTCATCGAATTCTCTCCTTTTTGCATAACACGGAGATATGATTACAAACTCTGCGTTTTTGTATTCCTTATAGAATTCCCGAACCATTTTTATCGTGTGCATCATGGGGCTATCTGCTGGAGCAAGAAATTGTATTAGTTCCGGATAATGTACCTCTACATAACCAACCATAGCAGGGCAAGGTTGTGCTATGGTATGTTTAAGATTTTTACTTTTTATTTCATAAAGATAACTTTTAACCGTTAGTTCAGCACCAAAACTCACATCAAAAATAGCTTTTACACCTACACTTTTCAACCATCCATTAAAATGCAAATATTTATCGGGGAAATTTGCAGCTATAGCTGGAGCTACGATCGCAACAATCTGCTTTTTATCTTTACTATCTAAAAAAGAATCAAAATCATCAATTCCATAGCGGGCTTCATGGGAACATGCTTCAATACATGCCCCACAACCAATACATAAATCCGGATTAACTTCAACAAAATCCTCTGATGCGTTATTACAAAATTTTGATGGACATACGGAAATGCATTGATGACAATTAACACATTTATCCTTATCTACATTTACAATTCTGGCTAAAATACTTTTTTTATCAAACATACACACACTCCTGTAAACCGATAGCAAAAGTTCCAGTGAAGCATCTCTTTTTGCCGACACTTGACTGAGTTAATAACTCTCTAAGAACGGGCTCTGTAGTTTCCTGTACATCGAAGTTCCATCTGAGAATTAAATTCTTTGAGCTTTTCTATTCATACATTTTTCATCTATAGATAGAATAATGCATAATTATGTAATATGCAACGATGAATTAAGGTTTATTATGATAATAAATATAAATATTCTTTCAGCGAGTTTGGTTAGTGGCAGAAATACAGGATTATCAGTTTTTCTTTAATCCTGAAAGAATCAGTTCAATTGTTTTTATAGTACCGGCATAAGCATTAGACAAAATTATAAATGATAAGATTTTTCCGACTCTATCTGCATTTTGTAAATCTGCTAAAGCATACACTAAACAAAACATTGTTATTGAAAAAACAAACATAAAAGTTAATTTTGCGGCTTGTTTAAATTTATCAGTTTTTTTTATATTAAGAATAACTGACAAACCGAATACAAGAACGACAAATACTAATGAAAAAATGTTAAAATAAATTGAAAGCATTTAATTTCTCCTTTTTTTTGCGTGAATGACACCTTAACTAATATGAAATTATTTTAAACGATTCTATCTGCAAAATCAACCCCGAAAAAATTACAATGTAAAATTACTAATCTTTTTTCGCCAGAACAATTTCAACGGGTAATCCCCATATAAAATGATCAGATGCATTATTAACCTGAAAACCGGTTTCTTCTAATTCCTTTTGAAGTAAAATGGGGCGGCAATCAACCAAAACTGGAAACTTTGTATGAAACCATTCATACAGTGTAATCATCAAACCTGAATTTGTCTTTTTTGACATAGCAACGATACAAATTCGTCCACCTTTTTTAAGAACTCTTTTACACTCGTTCAATAGAATCGGGATTTCCGGTGTATCAAACAATTCTAATGTAAAACTAATAAAAACTGCATCTAACATACACGCTTCAAATGGAAGAACTGAAGCATCACTACATTTTAATATAACAGTTTCAGATAATCCTGCTTTTTTAACCTTTAAACAGGTAATATCAACCATATTTTCTGATATATCAATTCCATATACTCTACCTGATTTACCAGCTGATTTTGCTAAATTCAAAATACAATTTCCGGTACCAAAACCGATCTCAAGAACGTTCTCACCTTCCTGAATATCAAGTTTTTGAATGCCGGCATCGCGATATTTTTTCTCACTCAAACCGGTTAGTAAATCATACCATTTACTAATTTTATTGTAATTAGCTTTCGCTTCTTCCTTTGTTCTATTGACTCTGCTGATATGTATGTTGTTCAAATAGAGCTCCTCACATAGAATCTAGTGGTATTGTTTCAATATTGCATTTTCTTAAGTATGATGCTCATTAAGAAAATCAATGCATAATTTATTTATATTAGCCGGTTGATCAAAGAATAACGAGTGCCCCGCATTTTCTATAATTTTTAATTGAACATCTGGTATATATTTTTTTGCCCTTTCTAATGCTTTATGAACATTAACAGCCGATTCATTATCCCCGTAGGTAATAAAAACCGGTTTATTTATTTTTGTAAGTTCTTCATCAGTAAAATGATGATAATTAATAGGCATGGCAGGTTTTTGATATTTCAGCGCTGTATGTACTAAATTTATAGTGTCATCATCCTGATCTTCACAGCTTGGGTGACTGCAGTAGCGAAAATAATTCAGTATATTTTTTTTTGTTGGAAATGTCACCAAATGCAGAGTCTTCAAACTAAATTGTAACTTAACTGGTTTTACTAATCCAAAAGCAGGATTTAAGGCACATATTTTTGAAACTCTATCCTGTAAATGATAGCCTATATACAAAGAAAGCCAACCGCCACTGGAAGTTCCCATAATATTAAATGTATCTAATTTTAACTCGTTTGCTATATTCTCTACCCAATTTATATAGCGTGTGCTGCTTCTATTTTTATATGCGGTAATTGCAGGAGAACTTAAACCGATACCATCAAACATATTATCAATTGCATAAACATGGAAATGTTCGCTTAACTGTTCAATATTTTTTAACCAAATTAATGAATTGGTAGCCATTCCATGCATTAATAGTAAAGGATTTTTATTGTGATGTCCGGATTCAATTATATGAGTTTCACCTTCGCTCGATGTAATTGTACGACTTGTATATTTAACCGGCCAATTTAATAATGTTTTTTGATAGGCATCATATAATTTATTAAATCCATCTGATTTTCTTAACAAACTACTTTCGGGCATAATAGTATCCTTGTAAAATAAAATAAATTTTAGTCGCACGATGGATTTTTTTCGATTTTACAATAATCATCCTTAAAAATGCTCATTAACACAAAATCAGTATATGTATTATTTATAAAAAAACTTTTTTTTAATCTTCCCTCTTCATTAAACCCGCAACTTTTATAACAATTAATCGCTTGAATATTGTAATCATGAACTCTTAATTCAATACGATTTAAATTAAGTTTATAAAATGCTAAATCTAATAATAATGTAATTGCTTCTTTCCCGATTCCTTTTCCATGATTTTTTACATCACCTATGACAATTGCTAATTCTGCAAATCGATGAATCCAGTTAATTTTGATAAAATTAATTTGCCCGACATATTTGTTGGATTCTTTATCAGCAATTATAAAAAAATAAGGATTATCTAATTTGTTTTCTAAAATTGCAGTAACAAAATTACCAGTTGTATTTAATGTTTGTGGCGGATAGAATACTTCCGATAAATTATCAGTAATTTCTGTATTTTTTGTCCACTCATGAATTGCTGCCAGATCTTCATTTATAACTTCTCTTAAAATAATTGTTGTTCCAATAATTCTACTCATATAATATATATCCTTTAAGGGCACAATTTTTCGGCTACCACTTGGTATTACAGTAGTTGTCAGTATACAATATTAAATGCAAAGGTCTACAATCTTTTTGTATTTCTCAAAACCTGTTTTTGTGTATAAGCGTATAGCGTTTATATTATAATCCCAAACGTGTAAATTTATTATCTTAAATCCTTTCTCTAATGCAAACATTTTGATTCTTTCCATTAACATAGTTCCGTATCCTCTATTCTGGTGTTCAGGAACAATCATAAAATCATAAATGGAAATATATTGATAATCATCTTGAAATGTTGATCCGCCGGAAGCATTCACTTCATAAATTATTGCGTTTCCAATTATTTCTGAATTACAACAAACATTAATACATACAAAATTATCTCTTTTAAGTAATCGATCAATCATATCATGCAAAATATTTTCATTGTATTCCGCAAAATGTGCAGGATAATTTTTTTCCATTATTTGATAATTTATTTTAAACAGTTGTAAAGCAATTATAGAATCCTTACTTACTTGAAAAGTTAACTCAGGAATACTATTAATTATGTTAGGATCATATGATAAAAAATCAAGACTCATTTGAAAAATATGATCTTTAAATCCATTTTTAAAAAAGAAATTAACATTACTTTCCTGGTACTCAAATATTTCAGAACTTATTTCTTTATATGATTTTTCATAAGCAAATGACTTAAGTTTATTTAATAATCCTGTTCCTATTCCCATTCTACAAAACTCAGGTAAAACTGTAATAGAATCAATATTAATATACTTTAAATTCGCTTTAAAAAGTGGTTCAGGATAAACAGCTTCTCCAAACAAAATGAAACCTATGGGCTGATTATTTGAAAAAGCAACTATAGAGTGATAAATTGGATTGGAAAGAGCATTATCATTAAGAACAAAAATATCATCAAAATTATAGGGTTTAAAAATATTTGGATACTGATTAGCCACAGATTGCTGGTTATGTTTTAAAAGTGCAGTTACAATTTTAGCATCTCTCAAATATTTGTAAGTTACTTCCAATTTTCCTCCGTAGACTGCCAATATAAATAATCTTCGAATGACCTAATGTGAAATAAAATATTTCTTTTCATTTAATTGATTTTTACTACTTTAAGATTTTTATGATTCTCAATATCAGCAATATTATTTAATAAAAACATTTTATTGGCATCAGAACTATTTAAATAATCTGTTTCATCAAATACATCAGAAATTGTAATTTCAATTTCTTTTCCTTTAAACATTTCATGAACATAGTTTATCAGTGTTTCATTAATTTCATTGGCATTAAGTTTAAACTGAGCAGTCATACAATTCTCCCTGTATTTATTAATTAAATATTAATAAAACAATTTATACATTAATACTATTGTTAAATGCTGTTTATTAAAGAAATACGCTTTTTATCTCGAATTTTTGCATGAGACTAATTAATATGCAAATTAGAACCCGGTATTTGCTGTTTGTACCCAAATAAATTCTTTTACGATGGCACCTGATTTTTCGTCAGTTTAATTCTTAAGGCTAACATCACACAGAGTTCAGCAGGTCGTGCGATGTTAAAAAAAAGGGGAGGATAAAAATAATTAGCCTTCGTTGTCACTTAAATAAGGTGCATCTGTTCCCTTAAAAAATGAAATTTGGTCAGGTGTTGCAAACATCCCGGTTCTTATAACTTGCGAAAGATAATAATTTCGGCCATTAACTTTGTATTGATATTCCAGAATAACTATCTCTTTGTTATCTAAATCAATTACTGTTAAGAATAAAGCAAGCTGTGTACATGATTGAGAAATCAATTTAACATTTTTAGGTGCAGTAACTTCATCATTTGTCTTTGAGAACATAGAAAAAGTAAAAAAAACTAATAAAAGAATAATAAAATAATTTTTATTCACAAAAATCTCCTTTGTATTTAACATATCCCCTCCCCTTTTCTTTAATATCGCACAGAATCCTGTAGGAACTTTGATAGTCTTTGCCATATCAATCTACTTTAAATTTTCCAACTTCGTTCACTAATTCATCAATACTAATTCTATTCTCCTCACTCAACTCATTTACTTTGTTTACTGCCACAGTTACTTGCTCTGCTCCAGTAGCCATTTCATTCATTCCGTTGGTAATTTCTTGTGTAATTTTATTTAGAATAGAGGTTTCTTTTACTACTTGCTGACTTCCTGTAAACATTTCGCTCGAACTTGATTTTACTTTCCGGGTAATATCATTAAGCTGACTTATTGCTTCAAGAACCTGCTTACTTCCAACCGACTGTTCCTCCATAGCTGATCTGATGCTACTTTCCTGCTCTCTTACTGTTTTTATTTCACTTTCTATACTAGCGAATTTACTTAATACATTTTCTATTGAACGAGTAATTGTTTCAATAGAAGATTTTATTTTATTTAAAACAGTTGCAACTGTTTTTTATTATACTTACTATTATTATTATGATAAAAAAAATACTTAATTTTTTTAATATATTCATATATATATAATCCTCCCATAACTATTTGTACTACAAACCATAATTCATTAACAGAGCAATACAGCTTTTTATCAATTAAATAACAAGTCAGGCTCTTGCAAAAATTCGAGATAAATATGGGATTTTTGCAAGAAGCTCAAGTAACAACATTATACTTTACGATATCACCTGATTTTTCGTCAATTTAATTCTTGAGGGTAACATCGCAAAGAATTCAGGAAGGTGTATAATATGGGAGCGTACCTATATTAAATCTCAATTTTAATTTTATTTTCAGCGTACTGATGTATTAAAATACCAATCAAAGACTGGTAAGCAATACCTGATTCTAATGATTTTACTTTAAGTTTGTTCAAATCTTTTTCTGTTAGTCTAATACTTATAGAGGCTCTTGCAAAAATCAAGAGTACTTGATGAAAAAAAGAGTACTTTTTTTATGCTTCCGCCAATACGCAATAAAATTGCGTTAGAGCCTGGTCGTAATGGGTACATTACTGCTCGGGCATGCAACCAGAGTAGCCTCATGCAAAAATTCGAGAAAAGAAAAGTATTTTTGCAAGAGGCTCTATATGTTTAGATTTATTTAATGTATTTTTAGCTGTTTGAACTACCATTTCAATATCTTTTATGTCGTTGTCTGATTGAATTAAATTACCGGAATTAAAGGATGAAATGATATATAGTTCTTCATCGTCAAATTTAGTTGCCATCTTTGTCACCTCCAGCGAAATATTTTTTAGTAGCTTTTATGTAAAATACCTCAATCGAAGCCAAAGATGGAGCAATTACTTTAATTTCTTAATCTCACTAATTGAAAGATCTGTTGCATCAGCTATAATTTGAAGATCAACACCTTTTAATTTTAATCTTCTAGCAACTTCAATTTGCTTCTCAGTTTTACCTTTTTGTATCAACTTCGTCGCTGTAGACATAATCACACCTCCTGCTTTATCATCATTCTCTTTTACAATCTCCATCAGTTTATCAACATCAAGATTATCATCTATTTCATACAAATACCGGATAATCTTTTTAAAAAATATCCGTCCTTTCGGTTCCTCTATATATAATTTACCAATTTTAAATATTTTTTCAAGGTTTTCATTAAGAATATTCTCATTATAACTGTATTTCATTATTTGCATGAGAATTTTTAGAAGTTGTCCGGTAATTTTCTGTTTAATGTCATCGTGTGAATAACCGGATAAATCTATCACTAAATAATCGAAATTCGGGATAAATTTAAGTAAAGACTCATCTTTAATATTGAAATATTCAGAAAAAGATCGTTTTTTCCATGTATCTTTGCCGTGATAAAAAACTACCGGTAAGGTGAATATAAGTTTATTAGTATTAGAAATGCTATGTTCTTGAATATTGAGAATATATCGAAGCAATTGCACATGTGGAAATTCGGGTAGATAACTTTTATGTTCAAATAATAATGTAATTAGTATATCTGTATTTTTATATTTGCATGTATACACTAAATCTGAATAATATTTTTTAAGTTTCCGGTCAATATATGTTGTAGAATCCAGTGTCAATGTTTCAAGTTTGAGATTTTCTACTATTTCTTTCGGGAATGTTCCGTTTATGAGATCTATCGCATTTGCTTTATCAGAAAACGATGTTTTGAATATGGTATCATGAGGATCAGTTATTTTTTTTTCATTCATTTTGATATAGTACAATTTTGAGTGTAAATTGACAATAGAGCTTTTTGAAAATATGGAAGTATTTTTATAATAATAGTTCACCTATGCAAATCGGTACTCCGTATTTACAGTTTTGTACTCAAACAAATTCTTTACGATGTTACCTTGATTTTCTCGAATCAAATTTTTCATATGTATTCACTGATTTTTCGTCAGTTTAATTCTTGAGGGTAACATCGCAAAGAACCCAGTAGGTTATATGATGTGCTTGGGAGGGGGCTTTCAAAACTTCTGCTTCTTGACACATGTGCGTCCTTCTCCTTCTCTTAAAACTTGCCCGTTGATAAAAACAAGAAAACGATTGCCTCAGGTTTTAACAAAAAAAGAGGTTGAATTGATTATTTCTAAAATCACCAATGTAAAACATACACTCATTATATCCATATTGTATGGAAGCGGATTACGAGTAAGTGAAGTTGTAAATATCAGAGTCGGTAATCGTTCAATTCAAAAACATCTCGGACATGCCTCAGTAAAAACAACAATGATTTATTTACACATCGCTGATTGTACCGTAAAAAAAATTGAAAGCCCGTTATAAAATAAAAAATAATTTTTCATTTCACTCTGTTGATCCGATTGCCAAAAATGTAAATTTCACCATAAAAACAGTTCAAAAAAATCAAATAAAATGCTAAAAATACAAAAAATCAGCGAGGAGTACAAACAATGAGTAAAATCCAAATGAAAACACCATTAGTTGAAATAGATGGCGATGAAATGACAAGAGTATTATGGCCGATAATAAAAAAAAAACTTATCATGCCTTTTGTTGACTTGAAAACAGAATATTACGATCTCGGTATGAAAAAAAGAGATGAAACAGACGATCAGATAACCATTGATGCTGCAAATGCTATTATTAAATATGGTGTCGGTGTAAAAAATGCAACGATAACACCGAATGAGCCGAGAGTTAAAGAATATTCATTGAAAAAACAGTGGAAAAGCCCGAATGGCACAATAAGAGCGATACTTGACGGAACTGTATTTAGAAAACCAATTTTAGTGAACAACATAAAACCATCCGTTTCGACCTGGAAAAAACCAATTATCGTTGGAAGACATGCTTATGGTGATATTTATAAAAATGCCGAAATATTTGCTGAAAACGGCGGTAAATTAGAAATCCGTGTTACCGATAAAAATGGCAATGTAAAAAGCGAAACTATTATTGATATTAACGAAACTACAATTGTTCAGGGTGTTCATAATACAATTTCTTCCATTAAGAGTTTTGCCCGGGCTTGTTTTGAATATTCCCTTGACCAGAAAGTCGATTGCTGGTTTGGAACAAAAGATACCATCTCAAAAACATACGATCAGACATTTAAAAAAACATTTGAAGAAATATTTGAAACTGAATATAAAGAAAAGTTTACAGCAGCCGGAATCGAATATTTTTATACACTCATTGATGATGTTGTTGCCCGGATAATGAAATGTGACGGCGGAATCCTCTGGATTTGCAAGAACTATGACGGTGATGTAATGAGCGATATGGTTGCATCGGCTTTCGGCAGTCTTGCAATGATGACAAGTGTTCTTGTGTCTCCGAAAGGTTATTTTGAATACGAAGCAGCACATGGGACCGTTCAGAAACATTACTATAAATACTTAAAAGGTGAAAAAACATCAACCAATCCCGTTGCTTTGATTTACGCATGGACCGGAGCATTACGAAAAAGAGGCGAACTTGATGGTATCTATGAGTTATGCTCATTCGCCGATAGATTGGATAAAGCGGTTATTACCGTAATTGAATCAGGTGTTATGACTGGTGATTTAGCAGCAATTTGCAACCCGAAAGCAAAACAGGTTGTAAACTCTGAAGATTTTATACAAGCCATCGCGACAATTTTGTAATTGTATACCCGGGCGGTCAGTGATTGTACTGACCGCCTTTGCAATTTATAAACTCGTTGCAATCATCGGTACTAATTGCTTCTTTCTCGAAACAACCCCTTTTAAATAAATACTGTTACCTTCAATTTTAAGTGATTTCTTTATAATCGGTTCTTTTTTCTCTGCGAATAATAATTCAGAACTTTCCTTATTAATATCCGTTATAAGCACAAGTATTGCATCGTATTCAGTTTTTTTAATAATATTATTAATGTAAGCCATGAGCTTTTCTTTAATATCAGTAATATTTTCAAGATTCATCGTAATCAACTGGCTGATTCCGATATGATATTCTTTGATTTTAAACTCTTTAAAATCGCTCAATAAAATTTCTTCTTCAGTTTTACCTTCAAATGTTGATCCGGCTTTAAACATTTTATCTGAAAATGTTTCTATATCAATTTTAGCCAGACCTGATAAATAATATGCTAATTTTTTATCCGTTTCAGTGCAGGTTGGCGATTTAAATTTGAGCGTATCTGATACTATTGCTGCACATAAAATACCGGCAATCGCCTCAGGAATCAGTATATTATTCTGCATCATTATTGACGTTATAATTGTTGCAGTACTTCCAACAGGTTCATTTCGTAAATAAATCGGATGATTCGTCTGAATATCACCAATTTTATGATGATCAATAATCTCTATAATATCAGCTTCTTCAATACCATTAATTGATTGCAGTTTTTCATTGTGATCAAGTAAAACGACTTTTCTTTTTTCATTTGAAATCAAATGATACCGTGCTAAACCACCAATAACTTTTTGATCGTTATTGACTACAGGATACAATTTATGTCGTTTCTCTATCATTTTCGGTTTAATTTCTTCTATTAAATCATCAGCATTGAAACTGACAATATTTTCTGTACTCATCAAAGTTTCGATTGGTACTGACTGCACAATTATACGTGCTGTAGTAAATGTGTCTAACGCAGTTGAAATAATAAAGCAATTTCTGTTGAATGCCAGGTTGTAAATATCAGGGTGAATCTGAGAATTCCCGGTAATTATTAGAAGTTGCGCACCCGATTCAATGGCAACTTTCTGGTTTTCAAAACGATTTGCAGTTATAACAATATCACCTTCATTAATATACTGTTTCATATCATCACTCATCATTGCACCGACAATAATTTTCCCTGACTCGATAACTTTTTCATTATTTCCAAATATCAGGTTGCCATTAAGAGTTTTGATAATATTAATAATCGGTGTTTTACACTTTGTGAAAATATCTCTATTTGTACTGTCAAAATAAATTGACGTAATATCAACGAGTGAAACCAGCCCCATAAATTTTTCACAGTCATTGACTACCGGCAAAAGCTGAATCTTCGAGTTTTTCATAATCGACCATGCTTCAAAAATTGAACTGACCGGTTTTATACATTCCAAATTATCAAGTTTAAGGTCTGACACTTTTGTTTTGATTGAAGTCAGATATTTTGGCGGGTCAATATTAAAATAATTAAGAATAAATTCAGTTTCACGATTAATTTCACCGGCTCTAACTGCGATTGCCTGAAAACCCATTTGATTTTTACAGTATGCGTAGGCAATTGCAGAACAAATAGAATCAGAATCCGGGTTTTTATGCCCGATTATATACATTGTTTCCAAAGGGTATCTCCTTAGGCGCTCTATAACCTTTTATTTGTCAAATCAAAATGCAAGTAGAGTTTTATACCGACACTACCCCAAAAGTTTAAATATACTTTATCATTTGTAGAATTAAAAGAAGATTTTGAGATATATCCATTGATGTATGGTATAAAAAGATATTTCCCTGCAATTTCAAGTCCGGCCCCGACTGTTTTACTGAATTTAAATATATTCCCGATGAAAAAAGTTGTCCCGATATTAACCGGCATAAAACTGTCTCCCGGCTGAATATACGTATTATCCGGTGCATATCCGTTACCTGAATATACCGTAGAATCTGATTTCATCGTATAGAATTGTAAAGGCCATGCTCTAAAAAACACACCCGCACCTAAGTAAAAATAATAATGAGTTTCTTCGCGACTTGCAACGGGATAAAACTTCACATTAAAAGGAATATCAATCCAGAGATTATGGTTTTCAATGGTAAAACCATTCAGTTTATACAAATGAAAATTATACGAAAAATCCAAACCGGTTGTAAACGAAATGTCTCTTCGCGGTCTGAAATCAAATTCAAATGACAATGGTATGTCAAAAAAGGCAAGATCATTAGGTGATAAAACCTCATAACTTAAATTAAAATTATATGCGATTCCTGTTCCGAAATTAAAATAAACTTCTTTATTTTCAATTTCAAGTTTGACTGCATTCAATGAGAGTGCAGTCAGATAAGCGATAAGTATGTAAAAATATTTTTTCATTTCCAATCCCGTCATTAATCAATTGTGTATGCCGTTTCTGCAGCACCGTCTTTAAGAGTTATACCCATCTCTTTCAGACTGTCTCTGATTGTATCAGACATTTTAAAGTTTTTTTCAGCCCGGTATTGTTTTCTCATTTCTATAAGAAAACTAATCAGCTGATCTTCGTGATTTTTCACACCGGCTTCTATAGTATTAAATTGAATTCCCAGTATATCATCAGTCATTATTGTAATTTTTTCTGATATATATGTTAATTTATTAATATCTGAATCGGTTTTATTAAGTTCTGTATTGCTTAATTTCAATAACTCGTAAATCACAGAAATTGCAATCGGTGTGTTAAAATCATCATCCATTGCTTGTATGAATTGGCTGAAAATTTCATCAACATCTCTAAACGTACCTTCTGATTTCCGGTCTTTCGTTTTTTTGTATAAGCTGAATATTGAATTTCGCATTCTGTCAAACCCGACTTTTGCAGCATTCATAGAATCTTTTGAAAAGTCTAAAACACTCCGGTAATGTGATTGTAAAATGTAAAAACGAAGTACCATCGGTTCAATTTCTTTAAATAAATCCTTTAGAATAATGAAATTACCAAGCGATTTACCCATTTTAGTTCCATTAACAGTGAGCATATTATTATGAATGAAATATCGAATAAATGGTTTTCCCGTTAACGCTTCAGATTGCGCAATTTCACATTCATGGTGTGGGAATACATTATCAATACCACCGCCGTGAATATCGAGGGTTTCACCAATGTATTTTTTAGACATGACAGAACATTCAATATGCCAACCCGGATACCCCACGCCCCATGGAGAATTCCACTTCATCAAATGAGAATTATCAGCTGCTTTCCATAACGCAAAATCTTCACTGTTACGCTTGTCGCCTGCTATATTAATCCGTTCACCTGATTTGGTTTCTTCGAGAACTCTACCGGATAGTTTACCGTAATCCTTAAATTTTCTAACCTCAAAGTATATGTTATTCTGATCGGTCACATACGCATACCCTTTTTCAATCAGCGCCTGAATGTGTTCAATCATTTCTATTATATGACCGGTAGCACGGCAGCTAATATCAGGATTGAGAATATTGAGTTTTTTCATATCATCAAAATAAGAAACTTCATATTTATATGCAATTTCAACCGGTTCTTTTCGTTCTAATACAGCCTGTTTTGCGATTTTATCAGAACCGTCATCGGTATCACCGGTTAAATGACCGACATCAGTGATGTTTTGTACGTAACGAACCTTGTAACCTGACCATTTGAGGTGTCTGTATAGAACATCAAATACGGTATAACTTCGTGCATGACCTAAATGTGAATCACCATAAACGGTTGGGCCACAGACATACATTCCAACAAAAGGCGGGTTTAAAGGTATAAAATCTTCTTTCTCCCGGGATAGCGTGTTGTATATTGTAATTCCCATATGTACCTCTTTTAAGTGGCTCATACTATAAAAAATTGTTTTAATTGTAAAGAGTCTCTTGCAAAAATACTCTTTATATCTCGAATTTTTGCATGAGACTACTCAGGATGCATGCCCGAGCAGTAAGCGATAGCGCACGACCAGGGACCAACGCAATTTTATTGCGTATGGATATTTTCAGAGTACTGAAAAATCCCTAGCGAAAGCAAAAAGAAAGTACCCTTTATTTTTGCAATAGCCTTTAAAGTTTAAATATTAATAATTTTTTCTAAAATTTCGTGGAGTTTTTACAACTTTTTCGCTTTAATATTAGTATGAGAAACATTTTTATTATTTTTATTTGTATTTTTTTTCTGAATTGCTCCTACAAATCGCCTGTTCTTGTTGATTTTGATGCTCCGGAGTTGACAGGTGTTTTTTATCAGGGAAGTGATCTATTAATTCAATTTAATGAACCGGTCAAAGAATTTACCATTATAATGCCTGATAATTTTGTAATCACCAGTTCAATTATTTCACCGGTAGCCAACAATTATCTGCCACAGTCTTTATTTGCTCCGTATCAATCAAAAACAGAAGTGAATGAAAAGGCTTCATTTTCTGCAATGGATACTGCCGGTAATGTGACATCAAAGGAATTTACTATTCCATATATTAATCTCAATCCGGCAGATCTGGCGTTTTCACATGTGAATCTAAAGTATACAAAGAAGCAAAAACAAACAATCGGGTTGAAAACTAAAAACGGTGGTGATTTACGGGGTTTTACTATCCAATTATTCACTAACCGCTTTATGAAAGAGATTCCTTTTCGCCCGGTAAAAATTAAAGGCAATTATGCATTTGAAATCAATGTTGAATATAATAAGGAAGTAACAGCAAGCCCCGTAATTCATTATAATAAAAATAAATTTCATACTGTTTTACCCAATAGAATACCAAATAAATGCGGTTTAATTGTGTTGTATGATTATAGTGGCACGTTATGTGATTATATTATCTATTATGATGCAAAAGAAAAAAGTTTACAGGAGTATCAGGATAGTGTGTATTATAAGAGGCTTTTTAGTTTTGTTGATGAGAATATTTCACCCGTTGAGTATTCAATTGTACCGAAGAACAAGTGTATTATTAAATAAATCGTGTATATTTTGTATTCACGGGAAATAATCGAGTAAATTTTACCCGCTAAATTAAGGTTTTTGTAAATATGGGTAAATTTGTAACTTTATTGATTAATATCTCCAGTTAACAACGAATTAATTGATATTCGTAATTTGTTTAATAACAATAAATTATGTGTTTTTTTATGTTTTTGGCATATTATTTGCTAATAATAAGAGAAGGGTAATTAGGCAACTAGTATCTTACAAAAAAATACGAAAAGGATGTGTACCATGGCAGATTTAAAAAAAATAAGTAATTTTAGCGATTCATATTCCAATTCATTATCATATTATTTAAACCAGATCAGTAAAATACCTTTATTGACTCGTGAAGAAGAGGAAGATTTAGCAAGAAAAGCAAAAAATGGAAACGTTATCGCCCGCGAGCGTTTAATTAGAGCAAATTTACGATTTGTTGTTGCAGTTGCAAAAAAATACAAAAGCAGAGGTATATCACTTTCAGATTTAATTAATGAAGGTAATATAGGCTTAATGAAAGCTATTGAAAAATATGATGTTGACAGAGGGTATCATTTTATCAGTTACGCTGTCTGGTGGATTAAACAATCTATTCTCAAAGCAATTTGTGAAAAGTCACGACCAATCAGACTTCCTTTAAACAGAGCTAATGAACTCGTACAAATTGAACGTAAAAAAAGAGAAATAGAAACGAAAGAAGATGAATCACCAACTTCTGAAAGACTTGCTAATGAATTAAAAATGGATCATGGTTTAGTAAGACAATTAATGGAAATATCAAGAGAAACAGTTTCACTTGATACACCGGTGTATCAAAGTTCAAATAGTGCTTCATTTTTAGGTGATTTTATAACTGATTTAAAATACCAGTCACCGGATGACTCTATTGAAAGTTCTTCATTATCTGATGCTATAAATGGAATACTTGATACGTTAACAGAAAAAGAAAGAGAAATAATTGTATTACGTTTTGGTTTAAATGGTAATAAAGCGATGAGTTTAAAAGAAATAGGCAATGTCTACAAACTCACAAAAGAACGAATCAGACAAATCGAGAAAAAAGCCTTAGTAAGAATGAGACATAATACAAGAAGTGTTAAATTAAGAAATTTTGTTGAAGCGTAATAATGAACTTTTGCCGGGAAAAGTACACTAACCTGATGGTTTGCTGTACTTTTTTTATTGGTGTTGACTAAAATCTCAAAATTTACTATCATTTCAGTCATTTGCAAAAGGTCTGATCGATTGATTAAAAAATGAGGTTTGTATGAATAAAAAAATAATTGTTCTTATCATTGCGTGTTTTACAATAAGTGCCTTTCCAACTTCTAATAAACTTGTAATAGTAATTCCGGAGACAACATATACAGTGCCATCCGGTTATAAGTTTTTTACTGACATTTTAAATGAAAATGCTGATATTTCTGTTGTAATAATAACTGAATCGATTATTGATAAATCAAATATTTCCCGGTTGCCTGACGATGTAATAGCCGGTTTACGAAGTTCATATAATGCCCGATTGGTTATCATACCTGATTTTTCTCAAGCCGGAGATAACTACCGGTTGACACTACATACAGCGGGACTTGAAAATCGTTTTTATTTATCTTCAAATTTGTCAGTCGGTCTTAATCAGGATGCAAACAGGGTAGAAATTAATAAATGGCTTAGCGGGATTACAAAAATAATCGGCAACAATGTAATCGTTGAAAAACAGCTTACACCAACAGAAAAAATAAACAAAATTGTTGAGTTATTGACTCCTAATAATACAAAAAATACTCAGCCGGAAATAAAATCGTTTGATGTGAGTAACGAATTAAATACTGTAAAAAAATATAATAAAATTTGGCGTGGTTTATTTATATCGGGTATTGTTTTCTCTTCAATTGGCATACCAACTCTTATGGCTGGGGGGGTGCTATGGAGTTATGGCAGTGCTATCATGCCACCATATTATGAAGGTAAAGTAAATGATTACAGCAGTCCGGAATATCAGTTGGCAAGTAGATTTATGTTTTCCGGTATGTTTACAATGATTGGTGGCGGTATCAGTCTTGGTTTTGGTGTCGTTTTAAATTTGATTTCAATTCCTTTTATTTGTATGGTCAAAGTACACAATCACTATATTAAAAAAATGACTTTTTTTTCCCAACCACTTGGAACAGACCGGTTTGCAATGGGACTGAAGTTTGAGTTTTAAAATAAACATTATTACAATAAATGTCATTCTGCTTTTTTTTATGTCACTTAATATCTATTCAGAATGGAAACCGTTAAAAGGTGAACCATTTATACATTATTATAGTGGAACAACAGGTAAACTTGCTTTCAGGCATGTAGAAAGACCGGAAAATACAAAAACAATCCTTTTTTTCTACGGATTTTCCGGCAACATCATAATGATGACACGTTTAATTGCAAACCTGCAAAATGAATATAACATTATTGTTGTTGATTATCCCGGTCACGGATATTCACCCCAATCAGACGGTTTTGATATTTCAGCATTTAATCGTGATGTACATTCTTTACTGGAACAAAAAGGAATTCATTCGGTATATGTAGCCGGTTATAGTTTAGGCGGTATTGTTGCTCTTGATTATTATCAATCGTATAGTGAATCAGTGAAAAAAATAATGTTACTTCATACCTCTGCTTATTTTAAATCATCACCGGCAAGAACGTTATATTTTGAAGGAATTGGGAATGCCCTTAGAAATAATTTCATTGGAACCATAAATGATATCGCAATACCGATACTGAAAGATCGTTATTTCACCAGAGAACTTCTGAAAACATCAAAGAAAGTAACTGCATTAAATAATGGAGAATCAGTAATAAACTATTTCGATGTGATTAGTAATTCAAATTATAATTCTATGGTAGATTCAATCAAATGCCCGGTATTAGTTGTCTGCAGCACAAAAGATTTTCTTGTCCCGGTAAAAGAGTCATTGCAAATGGTAAAGATGATAAAAGATTGCAGGGTAATGGTATTTCGAAATACCGGTCACTTATCCATTGTTTCACGACCAATTTTCATGGCAGCACTATTAACTGATTTTATACAATAGTTAATTATACTATTGCAGAATAATTAACTATGATTTATAATTCACAAAATGGTTTTTATTCATCATAAAAGGATTGAACTATGAGATTTATCATTTCTGCCATGTGTCTTGCAGTCTCTTTTTTATTTCAAATAACACTTCTATTTCCTTCGGTAAAACTTTCAAATTCAAATGATACAATTATTCTTAATAATCTGAAAGTTTTAGAATCATCAATTGAACCAGGGAAATTTATCGATACGAATGATGAATTTTTGCCGTATGACGGCACAAGTCTAAAAAGAAAAAAGCAATTAAAAGAAACGATGTTTACATTCAAATCTGATTTTATAGTAGAAAAAAATCTTTACAATACTGATCTATCACTAGTTATCGGACCGGCAGACTATCCATATGCAATATACTTAAATAAAAAAATTCTATTTAAAGCCGGTGTTATACAAAATAATGATTTAACTGCTAATATAACTAATTCATATAATATATATTTATCTAAAGATTCACTACTCATAGAACCTGAAATAAATGTATTATCAATTGAGATATATACGACTTACGAAACGATGCCGATCCCTAAAATAATGATTTCCAATTTTATTAAAAATTCACAGTATGTTTTTTGGAATAACTTTTTTAGTACTAACCTGGTTCAGGCAGCATCTACAATTTCTTTAATTATTTGTCTGTACTTTATATTTATGTTTTTTGCAAAAAATATGAAAGACATGTCATATCTGTATTTTGCACTCATCGGGCTTTCATTTCCATTAGGTTATTTAAGTGTGGCATTTACATATGAAGGTGTAAATATGCTTTTATTAACTAAGATTTCACGATTCTGGCAAATTTTCGCATCGGTTTTTTTACTCTTTTTTATCATGGAATTTACCGGAGTTTCTAATTCAAAGAAAATCACTAAAATAAGCATTGCCGGGATGTCGTTGATTACATCTCTTATCCTTTTTATGCAGACAACGGAACAGCAATTAACGTTTGCATTCAGTATTGTAACAAATGTTGTACTGACACCGTTATTACTTGGGAGTGTTATTTTAACACTCATTTCGGTTATAAAAAATAAACACAAACCAAGTTTAATGATATTAGCAGGGTTGATTGTTCTCATAATAACAAGCCTTATTGATATTGGAAATCTTAATTCAGGTATAATACCGTATTGCTGGTTGGTACCCTACGGGTTTTTATTTCTTATTTTATGTCTGTTTTTTTACCTGTCGTATGAAGAGTCGCTTACCTATTTTGCTTCGATTAAAAGTAAAGATGAACTGGCCCGTAAAAATAAAACTATGGATGTACTATTTGAAAAAACGAGTGACATTTCAAATAATCTTGTTGCGTCAAGTGATATACTTGATAGAAACATACATGAAACAGTTACAATTCTAAAAGAATACGATAAAAATAATAAAGAAATTACTGAAAAAATTCTTAAACAGATAAGTCATACTGAAAAAGTAATCGATGATATATCCTTTTGTATGAAAGAAAACCAGAAAATACCGCAAACCATTGTTAATCAAACCCAAATTTTAAAAGAAACTTCTGCAAGCATAAAGAAAATGGATGATAATATAGAACAAATTCTAAGTATTTCCGAAAAAACCGATCGATTTGCCAGAGATCTTGCTGAGATTGCTGCAAATAGTAAAGATATCGTTGTAAAATCTAAAGAATCAATTGAAAAAATATCTGAAAAATCAATCTTTTTAAGTGAACTTTTAAAATCAATTGAAGATATTGCGGAAAAAACTAATTTATTATCAATTAACGCATCAATTGAGTCAAGCAGAGCCGGTTTGCAGGGAAAAGGTTTTTCGGTTGTCGCCGGAGAAATCAGAACTCTGAGTAATAAATCAAAAGTGAATTTGAAAAACAGTTTTGAAAAACTTAATGAAATGTTTGTTATCATCAATCAAAGTAACGAACTTTCAAATGACGTAACAAAAGAACTTTTTGATATTATCGAAAAATCAAAGTTATCATCAGAAATGATTAGTGAGATTGCCAATATGGTTCGCGATCAGAAAGTTGAGTATCAGGTTATTATTGACTCCTCTAAAAAACTTTTATCCGATACAAACACTATCAAAGATTTATCATGTGTGCAGGATAATGAAAATAAAAAAATTGAAATAACCTTGTCCGAATTAAACAATTCTTTTAACCAGACTTCTCAACTTCTTGAATCTCAATTTACCAATCAGAAAATTATCAGCGTTTCACTCGATGCAATGAAAAATGCACTTTCGGATAATAAAAAGAATGTTGATAAACTTAAGGAAACTATTCTTATTGACGGGTGATTGATGATTATTTCATGTAGAGGTTACATCGCAAATCAAAACTAAAATAACAGAAATTATCATTTTTGATAAAAAGCAAAATTGTTCCCCGAGTACTTAATCATGCATGACTTTCACATAAAATTAGTTTGCGTTTATTATTTCATAATACGGTCAATAACTTTCTGATACGGTTTCAGCATCATTTGTTTTAATTGCGGTATTATTTTTCCTCTTATTTTTTTTGATTTCATCATGAACCCGATTAAATATGCCTGAAAAGTTGCAAACTTTTTCTTCTGCGGAAAATCATACAAATTATGCTGTTTATAAAACTTATGATCTTCCTGCATCATACCGCGCATGACATAAATAAGGTCTCTGAATACTCTCATTCCACCGACACCAAGAAAATTCACCGGTCTTTCAGGTGCATTTTCAAAAGCCCATGACGTTTTTAATGCCATTTTCTTTATGCTCTCTGAAACAGTAACACTGTCTTTTTCATCTGAAATAATATCAAGTAAATAAACATGTCCTACTTCAACTCTTGATTCAATAACGTGTAATAAGTTAGGTTCTTCGGATAATTTTCCTGATATAAGATACCCGACCGGTCTTCCCATCAGACTTATTCTATGTCCATTACTGAACTGTCTGTCATCAAACTGTTTCCAGATGCTGCCAAACCAGTGGTTTTTGATTGTTGCTGCATATATGATTGCATCAGAATCTTTAAAAAATTTGACAAATGACTCCTGAAAATCATCTTTTATGACACATCGACCTTCAATTGTACAGTGGAGACAACCAAGGCATCCTGATTTTAATAGGATGTCGTTAAGATTAAGAATTTGAACTTCGGCGTCAACATTCTCAGAATACCATGTAATCATATTATTAAGGCTAATATCTTCATGAGTTGAATTTGTAATAATACTGACTACATTGCGTTTTGATTTATCTTTTGTTGTATGAAGATCTTTAATTTCATCATAATGTGTCATCCAGTCAACTTCTTTAATGAAATCATCAAGTCGTTTCTGACCTTCTTTTTTCAAAAGGTCTTCCATATCTGCAAGATGACCCGGTATGGTTTTCATACCCCATTCCTCACAAATTTGTTTGAGATAATTATATGCCGTATGATCGTAGAAATGCCGTGAGGTTACAATCTGGCTTGTAAATTTATCTTTAAATGCATCAAACAGCCCTTTTTCTATAATAATTTCAATAAAACGCATTAATTGATAAGGAATCAGCGACGTATAAACAGGATAAACCCAGATAATACAGTCGGCACTTTTAATTTCATCAATTATTTTATAAAGTTCATTATCATTTGAATCTATTGTATGAATGAGCGTTCCAATATGAAATGTCATAAACAAATTATCAGTATCTTTTTTCTGCCAATAGTTTGTGTATTGATAACTGACGCTATATTCGCCTTTTGGACTTCCATTGAGAATGATAATTTTCATTTTTTTCCTTATTTCATATATAGAACGTATACCAAATAATAATTCATTTTTTGCTGTTTCTCAATACCTATTATAAATATCTTGCAAAAATTTAGTATATATATATAATTTGGAAGTGAGACTTATAATTAAATTGTAAGGATTGATAATGAATAATAAAAACTACTTTGATAAAAATATTTTATTAGTTGAAGACGACAGAGTTACTACTGAACTTCAAATGCTAAATTTAAAAAAAGTTGGTTATGTCAATGTAATTCATGTTTCAAGTGGTGAAAAAGCAATTCAACTCATAGATTCAAACACACAACAAATTGATTTGATATTAATGGATATTCATCTTGGTTCCGGAATTGATGGTATAAAAACTGCAAAAACCATTCTGGAAAATCATGATTTGCCACTTATTTTCCTGTCATCACACACAGATGCTGATGTTATTGAAGAGGCTGGAAATATTTCATCATATGGGTATGTTGTAAAAAATAATGAAATAATTGTTCTTGATGTTTCTATAAAAATGGCATTCAGAGTTTTTGAATCTCATATTAAAGAATTGAATAATGAAAAAATGTTAAAGGAAAAAACGGATAACCTGATAAAACAGAATGGACTATTTTCTGCACTTTTAAAAGTGCTGCCAATTGGTGTTTTTATGGTAGAAGCTCCAACCGGAAAACCACTTCTGGCAAATGAACCGGCTCAAAAACTACTCGGCCGGGGAATTTTACCGGATGTTTCGTCTGATACTTTATCTGAAGTTTACAGCGCTTATAAAGCTGGAACAAATAAATTATATCCAAAAAATGAAATGCCTATTTTACTGGGGATGAAGGGACTCTCATCTCACATTGATGATATGGAGGTTTTAAAACCTGATGAAAGTAAGGTTCTTCTTGAAGTTTACGGGACTCCGATTTTTGATGATAATGGACACATCTGGGCAAGTCTTGTAAGTTTTTTTGATATTACTGAGAGAAAAAAAGCTGAAAAAGATTTAAGTTCTATGAAAAATTATTTAACTGAAATAATAAATTCAATGCCTTCATCATTAATTGTTGTAAATGAAGATTTATTAGTGATTCAATTAAATAAAATAGCACAATTGAAAACAGGCAGTATAGAAAAATCTTCTGAAGGCAGACAACTGATTGAGTTATTCCCTTTATTAACAAGCAATGTATCAATGCTTAAAAAAGCAGTTCGGGAAAAAACAGTTCTGGTTGACCTGAAAGTTGTAGAAAGAATTAATGGTAAAACGCTCAATTACAATCTGACTATGTATCCTTTATCATCAGATGGTATCAATAGAGCTGTTATACGACTTGACGATGTGACTGAACGGGTTGCACTTGAAGAAATTATGATTCAATCTGATAAAATACTTTCTGTCGGCGGGCTTGCAGCAGGCTTTGCTCACGAGATAAACAATCCATTATCCGGGATGATTCAATCTGTTGATGTTTTGTCGAGACGATTAAGTTTAGAAATTGATAAAAACACTCAGGTAGCAGATGAAATTGGTGTGTCATTTGAAGCAATCAAAAGTTATATGGAAAAAAGGGATATTTCAACTATTTTAAGAAGACTTAAAGAATCCGGTTTAAGAATTTCAAAGATTGTGAAAAACATGCTCAGCTTTGCAAGAAAAAGTGACTTTTCATTTGAACGTGTTGATATGACACAGGTTCTTGATCTGGCAATTGACCTTGCAGCAACCGATTATGACATAAAAAAAGAATTTGATTTTAAAAATATAATAATTAACAGACATTATGAAATTAATCTTCCATTGATTGAATGTGAGGTCACAAAAATTCAACAAGTATTTTTAAATCTTTTTAGAAATGGTGCTGAATCAATGCAGGATAAAAAAAAATTGTGTGATTCAGATGGCACTTCGGGATATAAACCAACTTTTAATATATCAATTTCACTTGATAGTAAAACCGGGCTTTTAACAATAACCATTTCAGATAATGGAATGGGAATTCACGCTCTCAATAGAAATAAAATTTTCGAACCATTTTTCACCACTAAAAAACCCGGTCTTGGAACAGGATTAGGTTTGTCAGTATCATATTTTATTATAACTAAAAATCATGGCGGTCAAATGAGTGTTGAGTCGGAAGAGGGGCTGGGTACAACATTTATTATTAAATTGCCGGTTGATAAAAAGCCCTATGATTTTAATATTGAATAATTTGGTTCCGGTCATTACTGAATTGCAATTTAAGAAAAACGTCATTGAAACTTGCTAAAAAATGAAAATAAAAAAAATTTTTGATTTTTTTTAGTATAATATACTATACTTACAAATAAATACTAACCGGGAGAACTAAATGAATAAGAAATATGTTTATTTTTTTGGTAATAAAATTGCTGAAGGTAATGGATCTATGAAACAAATCCTTGGCGGGAAAGGTGCTGGTTTGGCTGAGATGACGCGAATCGGGTTGCCTGTTCCCGGTGGTTTTACTTTAACAACAGAGGTTTGTGATATATACTATAAAAATAATAAAAAATATCCTGAAGAAGTTGGTGAACAAGTTGATAGAAATTTAAAAAACCTTGAAAAAATAGTCGGCAAAACCCTTGGAGATCCTAATGATCCTTTACTGGTTTCTGTTCGATCAGGGGCTTCTATTTCCATGCCGGGTATGATGGAAACAATTCTTAACTTAGGGTTGAATGATAAATCGGTACATGGATTGGCGAATAAAACAGGTAATAGACGATTTGCCTATGATGCATACAGACGATTTATTATGATGTACGGTTCAACAGCTAAAGATATTGAAAGAGAAAAGTTTGATGAAATATTTGATGAAATAAAAAATACAAAAACACGAAAAAGACTTGGTATCGCAAAAGATATAAAAATCAATGATACCGACACCGATACTGATGAATTAGTTGAAACAGTAGAGGAATTTAAAAAATTATATAAAAAAGAACTTGGGACAGATTTCCCTCAAGATCCGATAGTACAATTGTGGGGTGCGATAGATGCTGTTTTCGGCTCATGGATGGGAGATAAAGCGGTCAAGTTCAGAGAAGTTGAAAAAATTACAGGAATTCTCGGAACAGCAGTTAGTGTTGTACAGATGGTTTTTGGTAATATGGGTGATACAAGCGGTACAGGTGTTTGTTTTACAAGAGACCCAAGTACCGGGGAAAATATTTTTTACGGTGATTACCTTGTAAATGCACAGGGTGAAGATGTTGTTGCCGGAATTAGAACCCCGATGAAACTTGAAGAGCTTGATAAAAAAAATCATGAAGTATATCAACAACTCATTGAAGTAAGAAAAAAACTTGAGTATCACTATCGCGATATGCAGGATCTTGAATTCACAGTTGAAGAAGGTAAATTATATATGCTGCAATGCAGGTCGGGTAAACGGTCTCCAAAAGCAGCGTTTGACATAGCAATTGATTTTGTTAACGAAGGTTTAATATCAAAAGAAGAAGCTGTATCGAGAATTAAGCCAAAAGATATTGAAGGCGTTTTTTATCCGGTCATTGATTCATCCCAGAAAGAACAATTAAAATCTTCATATATAGCAAGCGGTATAGACGCCGTTCCCGGTGCTGCTGTAGGCAAGGTGGTATTTAATGCAAAAGATGCCGAAGAATGGACTGAAAGAGGTGAAAAAGTTATTCTTGTCAGAAAAGAAACATCTCCTGAAGATGTTGGCGGAATGCATGCTGCTCAAGGTATATTAACAGCAACCGGCGGTAAAACATCTCATGCTGCGGTTGTGGCCAGAGGGTGGGGAAAATGTTGTATCGTAGGATGTGGCGTTCTTGAAGTTGATTATGAGAAAAAAGAAATGAGGGTAAAGAAAACTGTTGTTAAAGAAGGTGAACTTATTACGTTGGATGGCTCACATGGCTTTATTTATAAAGGAGCATTAAAACTCTCGATGCCAGAGTTACCACAATCGTACTTTACATTAATGAAATGGGTTGATGAAATTAGAAAGCTCGGTGTACGGACAAATGCAGATACTCCTTACGATGCTGAAATAGCAAAAAAACATGGTGCTGAAGGAATTGGTCTTTGTAGAACTGAACACATGTTTTTTGATACCGAACCCAGACGATTGGCAATACAGGAAATGATAATTGCAGATACACTTGAAGATAGAAAAAAAGCACTTGATAAACTATTACCGTTTCAAATAACTGACTTTAAAGGCATATTTACTTGTATGAATAATTTGCCCGTAACTATTCGATTAATAGATCCGCCATTGCATGAATTTGCACCACATACTGAAGAACAACAGAAAAAGGTTGCAATTCAACTTGGCGTTACCCTTGATGTTGTAAAATCAAGGGTTGATCAACTTGCAGAAACAAACCCCATGTTAGGTCATAGAGGTTGTCGTCTTGCTGTAACGTATCCGGAAATCCTTGAAATGCAGGTTACTGCAATTATTACAGCAGCATGTCAATGCGTTAAAGAGGGTGTCATTGTTCATCCTGAAATTATGATTCCATTAATTATTGATAAAAAAGAATTTGAGTTGCTTGAAAAACAGGTTAGAAAAGTTGCCGAATCTATTATATCGACAATGGGGGTAACAGTTCCATATAAAGTCGGAACAATGATCGAAATACCACGGGCTGCATTATTAGCTGATGAAATTGCAGAGCATGCTGAATTCTTCTCATGCGGTACGAATGATCTTACCCAGATGACTCTCGGCATGTCACGTGATGATTCAGGCAGATTCCTGCCTGATTATGTTGATGAGAAAAAAGCAGCAATATTCCATGATGATCCCTTTCAGTCTGTCGATCAAAAAGGTGTTGGAGCATTGGTTAAAATGGCAGTCGATAAAGGTAGAAGTGTTAGAAAAGATTTAAAAGTGGGCGTTTGCGGAGAACACGGCGGAGAAGCAGTTTCTGTCAAGTTTTTTGCAGGTATCGGTCTTGATTACGTATCATGTTCACCACTTAGAGTACCGATTGCACGATTAGCTGCTGCACAATATGAACTGGAAAAGAAAAAAAGATAAAAAAATATTGATTTTTTTATATAAAAAGTATTATACTGTTTTAGATTTAATTGTATGATATATTAAAAAATACGAGAGTCGCAGGGGAAAATATGAGCCAGGATGTGATTGTAATAAAAGATTCATTGAGAATTTACATAGAAAAGGATGCTTCAGAGTCAAGTATTTTAGTTTTAAATTTAAAAGGTTTTCTTGATACATATAACTCATCCGATTTTCAAAGAGAAGTTAATAAAATAATTGATAGTGGTATGATAAAATTACTTTTTAATTGCACAGAATTAAATTATGTATCATCTACCGGTATTGGTGCGTTTACTGCTTTTCTGAAAACATTAAAACAAAAAAGTGGCGATGTCGTTTTATCGTGTTTACAGCCAAAAGTTTTTGAAGTGTTTCAATTGCTGGGTTTTTCAAAATTTTTTAATATTGCATTATCAGTTGAAGAAGGCCGGGGAATGTTATTAGGCCAGGCAAAAAAAGAAGAATCAGATATTTTCCCAAAAATATTTAAATGTCCGATATGCAAGAAAAATTTAAAAGCATCAAAACCAGGCAGGTTTAGATGTTCTGAGTGTAAAACTATTTTAAAAATAGATGAAGCAGGTCATGTTTCTCTTGGTTAAGTTTATAAACGCCCTTCATGTAAGGGCGATTTTTTTTATTATAGCATTGTTCATTTTACCAATATTGAAAGTTAATGCTGTTTCAGTCGGGTTTACTACAATTCAAGCACCTAAGTCCAATGTAGCTGATCAATTCTCTTCATTATTAAATGATATTTTACTCTATGAATTAACCGAATTAGATGGTATCCAATATTCAAGAGTCAATTTATTACATAATGATTTACATTCAAATCTCAAAAAACTTAACACATATCCTGAAGTAAAAGATCTTGATTACTGCATCTCAACTTCAATTGATCGATTTATAATAAAGAGTGAACCTAATTTTTATGATTATGAAATCATCGAAAACAATGTCCGTATTGAAGGTTTTTTTTATATATATTCAATTAAAAACAATATGATTACTGATTCAAAGAAATTTTCTATTAATATAATATCAAGAGAAGAGAATTCTGTGCTTGAACAAAATGCATTAAATGAAATAGTGATTATATTCAGGAAATTTATTAAACAAATAGAATTACAGAGCAATTATGTTGAAATAACCGATCAAAAACTTTTTTTGATACAAATAAATTCCGGTTTTATACAAGGTTTTAAAAATGGTGATTACTTGAGATCTTCAGATGGAGGTCTAATTAAACTGACGAGAGTAAAAGATGACAGTTCCAGTGGATATGTGATTACTCCTTCAAAAAAAGACTCAGTTCAATATCACAAGTTACTTAAATCAGATTTTGAATTTAAAATAAGTTTTGGCAGTGCTTTTTTAACTAAAAACAATACTGAAATTATACCTGTTCCTGATTTGTTATTTTCACTGTATATACCGGCACTCCAATTTTTAAAACCGTTTATTGATGCTTCGTTTATTTTCACCGTTTCTGATAACAGACTTCTTGTTCCGATTTTCGTCTCTACCGGTGTTGAAGCTTTTTTTGACATTTATTTTATTACAATGTATCATAAAATTGGTATCGGTGCATTATTTTCACCGGATTCAGATGGCATTCTCATGTCTGACTCATTTTTCTTTAATACATTTGGTGGCATAAGCGCACGAGTCTCACCTGAAATAAAATTGTTTATTGAAGGCGGTTACCGTTTTATAGTAAAAGAAAAATTTGCTGCTACATGGGGTTATTCGCTATCGTCACCATCAATACGAGGCGGTATAGGGATTGTTTTTTAACAAACTTACTTTGTGGGAATTGAAATAACACCACCAATAATGACACCTGACTCTTCCGGTGAGCTGTAGAAATTAAGAATTGGTATAAAATCTTTTTTTTCTAATGTATTCAGATAATCAAAAAGTGAATAAAAAAGCCAGCCTAAATTAAAAACTGTATTTATTGCTAATCCGATTGATGTAAATTGTAATATATCAGCAGTAAGCTTTAATTCGGCCTGACGTTGGTCAGTTGCACTGATTTCAGAATCTTTAGGTTTATTTATAATTTCGCCTGTCACAGGATCTTTTTCTGTGGGATTACGAAAGCTTGATGCATTATTGCCGAATGTGTTAGGTATCTTGTAAAACTGAACCGCAATTATAGTTGTCGGTACTGTAATTGCCAGAGAAAAAGTAAATGACCAGAAAGCAGTATAATACAGATTCTGTTTCATTTTTAACGTTTTAGAAAGATCTCTCGTCATTAAATGATATTGAATTGCTTGCTCTTCTTCAACTATCTCATTAACATTAAGCGAGTATCTGAAATCCTCATACAAATCACTTTTCTTTGCACTAATGATAAAATTACCTTGAGGTAATTCTTTTCTAAACGGTGTAGTTCCTGCATATTGTGAGTTGATAAATACTTTAGTTCCATGAGGTTCGATGTTAAATAAGTATGGTTGTTTTTGTTTGAAAAAGTCGGGAGTCAAATCAATCATTTTATTTTCATTGTCATATACTTCAATTACTTCATTATATGGTTTTGCATTTGTTTCATGAAGCGTAATAAGGTAACTATCAGGTTTAACATATCGTACAGATAAATTTTGTTTCGCCATATAGTTTGAATTAATATAAATCTCTGTGTTTTCTCCGGTAGTTATCTTTAATTCTGCATAATTGATATAAAAAATTTGTTTTGCAATTTCTTTAAATTGTTTTTCAATATTTTCTGATATTTTATCAATTGTTGTCATAAATGCTGTTTTGTGAATAATTTTATTTCTATGAAGAGAGTAAAAAATAATTGATATCAAATATTTATCCTGAACTTTTTCTATATCACCGGTAATTAAAATATCATATTGAGGCGTTTGTTTTTCACAAATTGTCTTGTAATCAATTATACTATAATCAATAATATCCGTTGTTTTAATAGAAAAAACCGGTTTTTTATAATTTTCATACCATTTATTTCTAATCTCGCTCAACTCTTTTATTGAAGACATAAATGTTAAAATATCTTTTTCGTATTTTTTTAAATGAGTTACCGGAGTATTTTGAACTTTTTCTTTTAAAGAGTCGTAAAGTATCTTTTTTGATTTATCTTTCTCTGACAAATAAGTGATCGTTTTTACTAAAGAATCTTTTTCATCCATTCCAGCTGTACTAATTGAATCAACAGTACTTCTAATGATTTTAACAAGATTATCAGAGTCAACAGGATTTATATCGTTAATATTACCCCGATTTCTAAAACGCATTATTGAGACATTAAGATTAAATAAATCAGATAATTCTTTAACAGAATTATTTTTAAAGAATTGATTAGGAATAGATTGTGAAAATAATAAAGAAGACATCAAATAAAATACAATGAATACAATAGTGATTTTTCTTGAAACCATACATTATGCCATGTTTAAAGCTTTTTTTATAGCACCAACGATTCTTTCAGGTTTGAATGGTTTTACAATAAAATCTTTAGCCCCAAGTTGTATTGATTGAATAATAAGTTTTTGCTGACCCAACGCAGAACACATGATAATTCGTGCGGAGCTGTCAAATTTAATAATTTCCTGTAATGCCTGAATTCCATCCATTCGAGGCATAGTTATATCCATTAATACTATATCAGGTTTTAATCGTTTGTATTGTTCAATTGCCTCGATACCGTTCGACGCTTCTCCGGCAACTTCAAAGCCGGTTTTCTCAAGAGTATCTCTTATTATGAGTTTTATAAATGCTAAGTCATCTACTATTAGTACTCTTGCTCCCATATAATATCCTGCCTTCTTTCTTTTGATCTATTTTATACATAAGTTAAATAATTTTCAAGTGAAATATGAAAATTATTATTTTATATTAAACATTTTAAGTTCTCCCGTGAGAAACTCATCAATGTCACCATCCATTACTGCTTGAATATTACCTATTTCAACTTTTGTTCTATGATCTTTTACCATAGTATACGGTTGAAAAACATAACTTCTAATTTGAGACCCCCACCCGATATCTTTTTTTTCGGGGTTGTTTTTATCCGCCTCAGCCTGCTGTTCTTTTTTATAGTGATCGTAGAGTTTCGCTTTTAACATCTTCATCGCAGTGGCTCTATTTTTTATTTGTGACCGTTCATTCTGACATTGAACAACAATCCCTGTTGCAAGGTGAGTCATTCGTACAGCCGAGTCAGTTTTATTGACATGCTGCCCCCCTGCCCCGCCTGCACGGTATGTATCAATTCGTAACTCTTCCGGTTTAATATCAATTTCAATTTCATTCTCAATATCGGGTGTTACATAAATTGATGCAAAAGAAGTATGTCTTCTTGCATTTGCATCAAATGGAGATATTCGTACCAGTCTGTGAATTCCGGATTCATACTGCAAATAACCGTATGAAAACTCACCTTTAACTAATATAGTCACATTTTTTATTCCGGCACCATCACCATCCAACCAGTCAAGTATTTCAAAAGTAAACCCTTTTCGTTCAATCCAACGGGTAAACATCCTATACAACATCATACCCCAATCACAAGCCTCAGTTCCACCGGCTCCGGGGTGTATATTTACAATAGCATCACAACGGTCATTTTCGCCTGATAAAAGCTCTAAAAATTCAAGAGATTGTAAATCAGCATTTAACTTTTTTATTAAATCTGAAATCTCCTGTTCATATTCTGCTGCATTTGTTTCAATTGCAACTTCGTAAAAAGTTTTTAAATCATCAACTTCATTAAAAAATGCAATCCAGGGCTCAACAAATTGTTTTAATTTTGTTTGTTGCTTTAATACCTTTCCTGCCTGCTGCTGATCATCCCAAAAGTTATCAAGTTTTGATTGATCTGTTAATAAAACCAATTCTTCCTGAGCTTTTACGAGTCTTCCATATATTTTATATTCGTCACTTTTATCTATTAACTCAACTATTAGAGACTTAAAATCTGAAAGCATTTTTTCCGCCGGTAATTATGTCATTTGAGTTTCTTACAATTATTCACAATAACGAAGAATAATATGTAAGTGGATTTTTATTAATATATTATATAGATAAATATGTCAATAATTTGACTCTATTTATTCAATTATCCAAAGCATCTTTCAAAAATACTCATTTTATCTCTTCAAAGAAACTAATTAGTAAATATTAAGAAAAAACTACCTAAATGTCGTGTTTTTCAATGATGTTCTATTGACTAAAAAAATATTTTTTGTTATTTTATTCACATAAAATCGAATTCGGAGGTAGATTATGTATAAGGTGCTTGTTGCTGATTCATGTGCTAAAGAAGGTCTTGATGTATTTAAAAAATATCCTGAAATTCAGGTTGATGTAAAAACAGGCTTATCACCTGATGAGTTATGCGAAATAATAGGTGATTATGATGGTCTTGTTGTTAGAAGTGCGACAGAATTCAAAGGTAAAGTTGTTGACGCTGCAAATAAAATGAAAGTTGTAGGAAGAGCAGGTGCCGGTGTAGATAATATTGATGTTCCATTATCAACTAAAAAAGGTGTTATTGTTATGAACACTCCGGGCGGTAATTCTGAAGCTGCTGCTGAACTTGCTGTAACAATGATTATGGCTCTTTCACGAAATATTGTTAAAGCTTCTATGACAATGAAACAGAATAAATGGGATAAAAATGCTCTGGCTAAAACAAGTGTTGAAGTATTGGATAAAACGCTTGCTGTTGTTGGTGCAGGTAATATCGGTGGAATAGTTGCAAATAGAGCTGTCGGTCTTAAAATGAATGTTGTTGTGTATGATCCTTTTCTTACTGAAGAAAAGGCATTAGCAATGGGCGTTAAAAAAATAGAAAATCTTGATGATATCTGGCCACTTGCAGATTACATAACATTACATTTACCAAAAAATGAAAAAACACTTAATCTAATCAATAAAGCTACAATAGCTAAGATGAAAAAAGGTGTTTATATTATAAATTGTGCGCGTGGCGGAATCGTTAATGAAGATGATTTATTAGAAGCGTTAAATTCCGGTCATGTTGCCGGTGCGGGTCTTGATGTTTTCAATAAAGAGCCTGTTGATGCTGATTATCCTTTAGTTATGCATCCGAATGTTATTTGTACTCCTCATTTAGGTGCAAGTACCGTTGAAGCACAAGTAAATGTTGCTATAGCGATTGCATATCAGATTGGTGATTATTTAACGAAAGGCGTTGTTAATAATGCAGTGAATGTTGCAAGTGTTGATTCTGCAACATCATTAAAGGTTGCCCCTTTTGTAGAATTAGCTCAAAAAATCGGTGATTTATACAGACAAACAGGTAATTTAAATATAAAAGAAATCGAAATGAAATTCGCCGGTGAAATTTATCAGTATCCTGTGAATATGGCAATGAATTCATTTTTAATGGGTTTATTAAAAGACTCTGTTGAAGGAATTAACTTTGTTAATTCCGCAATGTCAGCAACTGAAAAGGGAATTAAAATAATTGAGAAAAAAATTCCCGAAGGTGATGATTACGCTTCAGAACTTACCGTTTCAATTCTTCATAACGAAGGAACAACAGTGATTAAAGGTGCTGTTTTCCAGGGCGGAATTCATAGAGTTGTTGGTTTTAATGACTTTGTTGTTGATTTTATACCTGCCGGTAATTTGCTATTCACAGTCAATGAAGATGTTCCGGGAGTTATCGGTAAACTTGGTACAATTGTCGGTGAAGCAGGTCTTAATATCGCCAACATGGAATTAGGAAGAAACAAGAATAAACAAGCTGTTAGTTTTATTCAAATAGACGGAGCGATACCTGCTAACTTATTGAGTGATATTACAACTAAAATTAAAGCTATAAAAGTTGCTAAGATTGTTACGATGTAATTATTTATTATAAAAAAAAGCCTTCATTAAAGTTAATTTAATGAAGGCTTTTTCATATTTGGAGTTAACGATGAAAATTTATCTCGCACCGATTTTAGGGATGACCAATTATCGGTATAGAAATCTCTTTACTAAATACTTTGGTGGAATTGATAAGTATTTTGCACCTTTTGTTACAAGTGTTAATGCTGAAATAATTAATCCGACACTTTTAAAAGATTTAATGCCTGAAAGAAATAGTGTAGAATATTTAGTTCCGCAAATACTCAGTAATAATGGTGATGATTTTAAAAGAATGGCAAAAGCTATTATTGATCTGGGATATAAAGAAGTAAACTGGAATATCGGCTGTCCATTTTCAATAGTAACGAGAAAGAACAAAGGTGCCGGGATTCTGGCTCATCCTGATAAAATCAGACAATTTCTTGATATCGTCATGAATAATCCTGTATGTCCGGTGAGTATCAAAATGCGACTTGGAATGAATGACATTGCCGACTTTCGTACTGTCATTCCGATTATTAATGAGTACCCGGTTAGTGAATTGATTATTCATGGCCGAACGGGGAAACAAGCGTATAAAGGGGTTATACATAAAAATGAAATGGCAGAAGCATTTTCGCTTTCTACCATACCAACAGTGTATAATGGAGATATTTTTGAATACTCCGATTATGAATTATTAACAAAACATTTTCCTGATACCCACACGTTTATGCTCGGGCGTGGTGCATTGTCAAATCCATTTCTTCCATCCCGAATGAAAGGAATACATATCGATTCTTCAAAAAAACAAACGATACTCAAACAGTTTCATGATGAATTATATACAGCCTACGAAAATTCTTTGTATGGCGGAAAGCATTTAATGGATAAAATGAAATCAATCTGGATTTACCTTGCAGTTCATCTTAAAGAAGGTGATGAATTACTCAAAAATATAAAACGGGCCAAAACAGTTGATACATACAATATAGTATTATCAGAATATTTTGGTAAAGAACGCGGTTGGAATGAAGAAAATGGTGTATACTATTTCATTGGTACTCGATGAGGTAAACAATGATTGAATTAATTCTGACAGACGATACTACAGGTTTAACATTCAAAATAAACAGCAGTAGCACTCTTGGAAGAGATCAAACAAATGAAATAATTCTTGATTCAAACTTTATCAGCCGGTTTCACTGTAAATTTTTTATAGCTAATAAGAACTTTTATGTTAAAGATTTACATTCAAAAAACGGAACTCTGGTTAATCAGAAAATTGTTGTAAAAGAAACGCAATTACAGACCGGGGATGTAATAAGTTTTGGAGCCCCCGAAAACACCTTCAGTATTGTAGTGCTTGAAACCGCTGATGAAGTAAAACCCGGGGAATTTTTCCTTACCCATCGAATGAAAATAGCGATTGCCGGCATCATTTGTATTCTGATAATCGGCATGATTTTTTTTACTATGAAACGATCTGATAATCATGAAAAAACCATACCGCAAACGATTGAAACATTTCAGGAGATTCCCGGACTTCGTGAATTAATTAAAATGACATTAGTGAGACTTGGAGAAAAACCAGAATATATTGACGATGAAATTGTTAATAGTGTTGAAAAATTTGTTCAAATTTATCAGAAAGGTACAACATACCGTGAAAGAATGAAAGAAATGAAAAAATATCAGGCAGTCATGTATGATATTTTAAGTTCACACAATTTGAATGATGATTATATTTTTATCGCTTTTGTTGAATCAGGGTTTGATACCAAAGCATACAATAGAAATTCCGGTGCAAAGGGAATGTGGCAGTTTCTGTCTGCAACCGGCAAATCGTATGGATTAAAAATAAATAAAAAAGTTGATGAACGCACCGATTTAGTTGCTTCGACTGAAGCAGCTTGTTTATATATTTCTGATATGGCAGCAATCTTCGGTTACGAATCTTTTCTGTTAATTTCCGCTTCATTTAACTGCGGTGACGGGACAATAAGAGCTGCGTTAAAAAAGATAAAAAATGTTAAAGCAGACAGATCTTTTTTTTATCTCTACAAAGAAAAACTGATCCCCTTAGAAACAAGAGAATATGTTTTGAAAATCGTTGCAGCAATTGTACTGACAGAATATGAAAATTTGAAAAATTTATTATGATATGTTGTATTCCTACTGAATTTTTTGTATTATAATTTGAATCTGTTCCACTATTATGGAGTTTAGTATGAAACATTTTTGTATACTTTTATTTATACTGCCTGTATTTTTTATTAGTGCTGATTTTCTTCTTTTAAAAGAAATTGATCCGGTTACCGGAAAGTCTATTGTTATTGAAGGTAAAGTCAAAAAGAAAAAAGGTGAGTATATACTGACAACTACTGATGGTTCTTTAAAGACATTTACCAAAGATGAAATTATTGATGTTTTCAGTACTGAAAAAAAATATTTAAAATATAAAGAAGAAAATGAAAATTCATTAGAGCTTTTATTAGAGCTTGAAAATGAAGCGAAGAAATTACAGTCAATCATTGATACCATAACTGATGACCCGTTTATTACAGTTCGTTATTCAGATAGCGAAGGGTATGAATTTTATCAGTTCAAAAAACGAATTAATACAAAACGGGAAATGATTGGAGCATTAAAGGAATACCGGGTAGCGATGAAAGAATATGAATCGTTATACAAAAAATATATGCACTTTTCAAATATTGCATCAGCCGGTGTTGCAATTTCTTTAATTTCAGGTGTAACAAGTGCTGTTTTTGGTATTTACGCGTTGGCATCAAATAATATTATTGATCGACCTGCAGGGTTTGATCTCGAAATGTCGAATCAGGTTATGATGTATGGAGCAGGTGTTTCAGGCGGTATTTTTTTAACCGGAGTCGGAATTACTATTGGTGGAGTAGCCGGAAGACTGCATACAAGACTGAAATTTGTTGAACCTGTTGAGAAATATAATCAATGGCTTGAAAATAAAAACAAAACAGGCATGATATCTACGCCTGCAGTCAACCTTGAATTTTCATTTCAATTCTGAGGCTCTTCTAATATTTGATATACAGTTATAAATCTAAGTCTTCAATTAATCGATCTGATATTTCAAGCCCCTGACTATCTATAAGTGCTAATACCCATTCATATAATGATTCAAAACTATATCGCGAAAGAATATGCACAGGCTCAAACTTTGAAAGTTCATTGGTGATAACTTTTTTAAACAGATGTTGTGAATAGTTAATCGAAACACGAAATGACGCATCGACGGTTTTGTCAACATAATCAGAAATCTCAGATAGAGATATTTGTTTATCATGCAGTTTATCAAGAATTTCAAGCGGATTAATTAATAATTCATACACCATGTCTTTAAGCAACTCTTCTTCAGGATCAATAGATTGAAGATATCCGGTTAGTTTTTCATAATTTTCATCATTTGATTTCACAAGAATTATTGAATAAACAGTGAGTAAAGAATACACATCAAGCAGTTCAGAAAAATATTTTTTTAACGGGTCGTTACTGTTTTTATTTCTAACAATTAATGACAGTAATAAATCAAAAATAATAAGTTTATTCTCAAGGTTTGTATTAAACCACTCAGGATAAAAAGAATCAGGGACTAACTGTGAGTAAAAAGATTTAAGGTTTTCTACAGCCTCTCTATCAATTGACTTGGAAGCAATATGATCTTCAAAATCTTTAAGAAAACTTGTTTTCATATCAATGAGAGCTTTCTTCATAAAAACAAATCCTTCACTGACTGTATACAGACTTGAGTGTGAAAGATAATTACTTATCTTTACCTTCATTTTCTTATTATACAATACGGACTCAAGTTCTGAAAGCGATATATAATGTTTGTGTTCGTTAAGAATGTTTTTTAACAATTCTGATAACATATTTATCCTTTTATAGTATGAATAATTTCTTCTACAGTCAGTGCTTTTGTTTCAGTACCATCAATAATATTTTTTAGATTAAATGTATTTGCTTTGAATTCTTCATCTGCAGCAATCACTACCCAGGTTACACCTTTTCTTTCTGCATATTTAAATTGATTATTTATCTTTTGCTTGTCTAATATCACTTCAGTTTTAATACCTGCATTTTTAAACTGATCTGCAAGTTTATAGTATAATGGAATAAAATCATTGTTCATATTGAATATAATAAGTTCACTTACCGTTTGTTTTTTACCAATTTGTTCTTTATCTTCAAGTAACGCAAGCAATCTGTCTAAACCAAAAGAAGCGCCAACTCCTGCAACAGGATTTTTTGAATATAAACCGGTCAGATTATCATATCGACCACCTGAACAAACACTTCCGAAATTCATCCGGTCGGTAATAAACGATTCAAAAACAATACCGGTGTAATAATCAAGTCCCCGTGTAATTGCAGGATTATAAGCAAACTTGTGAAGGTTTCCGGCATCTTGTAAGTACTGGAAAATTGTTAACAATTCATCAGCATACACTGTGTATTCATCTGATATAATGTCCTTAATTGAATGTAAAACAGTAAAGATTTCATCCCCTTTAATACCTTCTTTAGAAAAATCACCATCAAGACGTAATGTTTTTAAAATACCATGAATTCCGGCAGCATCAATTTTTTCTTCTTCCATTAATATTTTGACAACTTCATCTTTTCCAATTTTATATATCTTATCAATAGCTTGTAAAATATTCTGCGATTTATCAAGAAGTCCGAAATGATCAATAATCCCGTTAAGGAGTTTCCGGTGATTGATATTTATAAGGAAGTTTTCACATTCAATGGATTCAAAACCTGCCATAATCAATAGTAAAATTTCATAATCTGCAGTTAATGCATTGCTGCCGAGTATATCAAAATCGCATTGAAAAAACTCGCGATATCGACCTTTCTGAGTATTTTCGCCCCTCCAAACCGGTGCTATGTGATATCGTTTAAACGGGAACACTAATTCATTATAATGAAGTGACACAAATCGTGCAAGAGGAACGGTAAGATCAAAACGTAACGAAACATCACGGTCACCATGATCTTTAAACCGGTAAATCTGTTTATCCGTTTCGCCACTTCCTTTTCCAAGAAGAATTTCTGTATATTCAAGTGCCGGTGTATCGATCGGAGAAAAACCAAAACTTTCAAATGTAGATTCAAGTTTTCTCATAATATTTTTTTTTGGAATCATTGTCTCAGGTAAGTAATCTCTGAAACCTTTTAGAATTTTAGGTTCTATCATTGCACATCCTTATTCATGTCTCTATAATATATCGATTGTGTTAATCTAAAAATTGAATATTGAGTTGTATATATTATAAAAATTATAGTTTTTTTATCAGCGTTCCCGGTGAGGCTCTTGCAAAAATTTGCTTTATTCTATAACGCCGCCACCAAGAACTACATCACCATCATAAAAAACCGCATATTGTCCTGGAGTAATAGACTTCTGTCTTTCTTTAAATACCACTCCGACCTGATTGTTTTCAAGTGGGGTAATAACAGCTTCAGCCTCATCATGTCTATATCGAATTCTAACTTTGCATTCACGTTTTTCTGTTAAGTCTTTAATAGCAATCCAGTTGATATTGGAAACGGTCAAGCTGTTACCATAAAGTTGCTCTTCGTCCCCGGCGATTATTGTGTTTGTTTTACTGTCTATGCCGACAACATAGAGTTTTTCACCTGTCGTTTGACCGATACCGCGTCTTTTTCCGATTGTATAATTATAAATACCTGTGTGTTTTCCGATTTCTTTACCATCGAGCGTTTTGATTGACCCGGCTGATGCATCTTTGCCTTTAAACAGATCACTGATTTCACCACCGTAGAAATCCTGGCTTTCTTCTCTTTCTGCGGATGGCAACCCGGCTTTACGTGCAATATCGCGAACTTCTTCTTTTGTCAGTTCACCAAGCGGAAAAATAACATTGGATAGTTTATCCTGCGTTAACAGTGATAAAAAGTAAGACTGGTCTTTCTTTGTAAAAACAGCTTTTTTCAGCAAATACCGTTTTGTCTTCTCATCAAACGCAACCCGGACATAATGACCGGTAGCAAAGAAATCAAAAGGAATACCTGATTTTCTCGTCATTTCAGGAAGTAACCCGAATTTCACCAATGCATTACAGCGGATACACGGATTAGGTGTTTTACCACCAAGATATTCGGCAGTAAAATAATCAATGACAATGGATTCATATTGTGATGATAAATCAATTACATGGTATGGTATGCCAAGAAGATCGGCTGTTTGTTGCGCTTTTTCAATATCTTCCTCTTCCCCGGCACCAAAACATGCTGATTTTTTAGCCTCAGGATATTTTACCGGGTCACACACTTTCATCGTTACGCCGATGACATTGTATCCTTGTTCTTTAAGAATAAATGCCGCAACCGAACTATCTACTCCGCCGCTTAAACCTACAACAACGGTTATATTTTTATTTTCCATAAGTAACACTCCAATTCATATAATCAATATTCATACTGAGTATATACTATTAATAGGGTATAAATTCAAGTTAGATTAAACAGTGGGTGCTTAATTGTTGATTCGTTCTCATAAGCACTCATCTATATAAAAAAAATTGTATTTAATTTTCAATACTTTGATCCATTTCGAAAGACGGTGAATTTGTTTTTGGTTTACCGACTATTTTTGCCGGTATTCCCACAACGGTTGTATGCGGTGCAACATCTGATAGAACTACACTTCCGGCACCAATTTTAACCCCATCACCAATTTTTATATTTCCCAGTATTTTAGCTCCCGCTCCAATTAATACACCATTTCCGATTTTTGGATGACGATCTCCTGTTTCTTTACCGGTTCCACCTAAAGTTACTTCATGAAGCATGGATACATCATTTCCAACGACAGCTGTTTCGCCAATAACAATACTTGTTGCATGATCTATAAAAATTCTATTTCCTATTGTTGCAGCCGGATGAATATCTACTCCAAATTTTTCTGATATCAGGCTTTGTAATAGTGAGGCACTATTTACCAGATTGTTTTTCCATAATAAATGAGTAACACGGTAAGATTCTAACGCGTGAAAACCTTTATAGTTTAAAAATGGATTTAAATAATTTCTTGAAGCCGGATCGCGTTGTCGAATAGCATTCAAGTCTTCGATAATTGATTTTTTAATATCGTCTGATTTCTCAATTGTTTCTAAAAATAATAACTGTAATTCGTTTTTAGAAAAGCTTCTTGCAAAAATACTCTTTTTATCTCGAATTTTTGCAAGAAGCTACCTCTAATGCGATTTTATCGCATATGGCGGAAGAAAAAATCGAGTAATCTTGATTTTTGCAAGAGCCTCGAAATGAAATTGTTCTCCAGTTTTTCAGCTAAGTAATATGAAAGTGCTTCAAAAATATTTGAATGTTTCAAAATGGTCATTGTTAAAAAACCGGTCAAAAAAGGTTCATTTATTTTAGCTATTTGTACGTCATGTATTATTTCATTCCAAATTTGTTGTGGCATTAAAATCTCCTGAATGAACCAGTATTTACTTTAAATTAGTTCATTTTTTGTTTTATTACAATAACTACGTTTTGAGAAATATTAGCAGTAATCCTTTTTTTAATAATGACAAAATATTTTTTTATGGTATTATTATATTAATATGAATAAACTCAAAATCGTATTAACAATAATTGTTATAATATTTTTTACTATTTTACTACTTCTTTTTAGCCTATTATCTTCCTCTCAGAATGAGGAGAAAAAAACAAACGAAATAACATTATTATTCACCGGTGATTTAATGCATCATGAAATTACTTATAATATGCCGAATTATGACAAAATATATAAAAACATACAAAGTCAAATTAAGAAAAGTGATCTTGCATTTATTAATATAGAATTCCCGATTAATTCATTATTTCCAAAATCGGGATATCCTTTTTTTAATGCAACTTCTCAATATTTAGATGCTTGTATAAAAGCAGGCTTTTGTGTGTTCTCTCTTGCTAATAATCATATTAATGATTTTGGAAAAGAAGGTATTATTGGAATACTCGATAGCATTCAAGAATCAATAGGGAATACTAATGAACGACCGATATTTTTATCAGGAGTAAGAAAGGATAAAAATGAAAACTTTAATTTAGAAATAATAAAAATAAAAAATCTGAATATCGGATTTCTTTCAGTTACAGGATTTGTTAATACTGAAAGAGATAAAGAATACGTAGATATAGTTTCTTATCATAATAAAACGTTTAATAAAATAGATAATAGAGAAAGTATGAAATTTCTCGAAAGAGTACGTAAAATGCGATCTTTATGTGATTTCTTAATTATCAGTTTTCATGATGGTTTAGAATATCAGGAAGAACCAGAGGAAATTCGAAAAAAAATTTTTCGCGAGTTAGTTTTAAATGGTGCAGATATTATATGGGGACATCATTCACATAGTGTTCAAAATACTGAGATAGTAGATAGAGGGCATTTAAAAAAAACTGATGGTCTAATTGTATATTCAACCGGAAATTTAATTTCAGGACAATTGGATTTCGATACAATGCCAGATTTAAAAAATCAGTTTTCTGCTACTGGTGATGGTGTCTTTTGGGAAGTGAAAATAAAGAAAAAATCAAATACAACTTTTATTAAGGTAATTAAACCGTATTGGATAAATAATTATTTAAACCAAAAAGATGGATTAGTTGTTTCATATACAAACTTATTATCAAAAAACAAAAACCTTCCCGAAAGATGGAAAAAATATTTTACTTATCGCCTTAAACAGCAAAAAAGGAATGAAAAGATAAGAAAATGGAAACCAGAGAACAATATCAAATAATAATTATTACTTAACAAATCATAAAAAATAATGTATTTGGATAAACATGATTAATTATATAAAAACCAACCGGATATATATTCTTTTAATTTTTACTTTGAATATATCCTGTTTTAAACAAGATATGAATTCTTCTACTAACTCGGAACTTTTAAGAAAATATATACAAATAGCTAGAGAAGAAATTAATCTGCAATTTGAAACAAATAAAAATAAGAAATTTCAGGAAATTAATTACATTAGTAACAACCAAGGGGTTTTTGTCCGTTTACTGAAAAATGGAAAAGAACGTGGTTGTTACGGTTTTTTTAAAAATATAAATTCAATTGATGAAGCAATTAAAAAATCAGCTATAAATGCAGCATTTTTTGATCCAAGATTTCCTGAACTTACAGAAAATGAACTTGATAAAATAGAAATCCAACTAACTATAGTGGGTAAATTTGAAGAGTTACATAATAAAAAGCAATTTATTATTGGGAAAGACTCATTGTTAATTGATGATTATTCAAACAGAGGTATTTTGCAGGCTCCAATTGCAATAGAAGAGAATTATAATAAAACTCAGTTTTTAAAAGCCCTTTGTAGAAAAGCGAAGTTGAATGAAAGTAGTTATAAATTAAAATATACAAAAATTTATAAAGCAACTTCTTTATATTATAAAGAACCATTTAATATTGATAAGTAAAAAAATAACTTGTTATGTCATCGTCTGGTGTTTTTATATCAAAATTTTTTGCATTAGTATTGCTAAAAATATGAGTTTTATATACTCCAACTTCATTTAATGTAAAGAAAAGAGTAATTAGTCCTGCTGTATTATCTGAATGTATTGTATTTACTTTAACAGGATCAAAAGAATTAATAACTTTTTCAGAATATAAATCTCTTGATAAAGTAGTTTGAATATCTGCTCTATGAGAAAAATCAGTTGAAACTAAAATAAATACATTTCTATTTTTTTTTATTATTGTAGATAATTGAGTTGCAAGATCATTACATTTTTTGATTCTTTTATTGAATTGGTCAAATGATATAGGAACAATATCAGCTTTTGGAAAATACAATTTAATAAAAGGAACAATATCTCCGATTCCATGTTCATTATGAAATGCATTATCATCTTCTTTCAGTTTAAGATTTGTTAAAATTGTATAAACATATTTTTTATTAACCTTTACAATTCCATTATTCGTTAACCAGGATTTTTTTGATAAAGATATAATTTCCTTACCTTGATTATAGTGATTGGGAGTTAATATAATAAATGTTTTAATATCTCTTAATTTTTTGAGTTCTTTAAACCACTGATTCGTTATTGAGCCTACTAAAAGATGATGACTTACCGTTCCGGATACAGGAAATATATTTTCATCTGTTAATTCAATTTTTATATTATCAGGATTTTTTTTATTGATAGTTTGAATAAAATCTTTTTCCCGATAATAAGATGTTGTTGGGAAAAAGGAAATATCCCGGTGACACCCAAAAAGCGTCACCAGAATAATAATCACTATTTTATGAGAATATCTTTTTCCCATTGGGGCATTCTCTCCATTAAATAACTTTCGTTTCCATTATTATAAACTTTTTCTTTCCACTGATCATTATTTAGTCTGTCATTCATAGGATGTGGAAATTCATAGTAACTGAAAGTATATCCTTCGGCTATTCTTTTTCCGCCCTGTTTATCATTAATAGCAACATATATTCTATTAGGAACTCCTACAGCAACTTCTATAACTACTCCATTATCACTATCAGTATGAACATCAGCAACGAGAGCCATCTGAAAGTCTTTTCTTTCTGTGTATCCCATACTTGAACCTGATGGGATAATAATATTTGCTAATCTATAAGGAATATCATAGATTAAGTCATTTTCTCTTTCTGAAATAGGTTCATCTGCAGCTTCTTTTTCTGCAATTATTACTATATCTGAAATTATTGATTTATAAGCTTCAAATTTACTGCTATACTCTTTTGTCATAAATCCTGATTCGGATATTATATCAACTGTGTCTTCAAGAATTGATTCAATCCAGTAAAGTGCATCAAGATTAGGTTCAATATAACCAATAGGTTTGTCTATAGCATCATATACCCATGTTTTTTCTGGTCCTTTTCCCGCTTTTTCTGCATAACTTTGTTTAACATAAAGTATAGTATCATGTCTTAATTCTGCCCATGCTCCATGTGCGGTTATAAGCGTTCTATTATTCCATTTTTCACTTTGAGTAAAATAAAAATTTCTATTTTCACCAAAATTTGCTGATTCTTTTATAACTTTCAAATAACTGTTAAAAAATGTTTTTCGCCAGTCCATTGTATCAAAACCTTCAACTTGTGTTTGAAGGGAAGCCAGTTTAGGAGCATATCCACCGTATATATCTTTATCCTCTTTAAGCAGTGTTTCGGAGAATTTATTTCCGAATGCAGCCATGATATCAAGTCCCTTAACCATGGTTCTATCAATTATTCTTGGCGCAGATAACTGATTATGTATAAAGCTATCAAATGTAAATCTTTGACCAAAAAGTCTGAATCCTCCTGGTATTTCCAAAGATTTCTTTTCTGAATCTTTTTGCTGTAATAATGTATTTCCAGAAATCTTAGGAGGGGCAATATTAGTATTAGCATATTTAATAAACTCTTTCACATTATCCTCATTATCAATCCATAAGCCAAAGTTATCAAAATCGACATTTTTTGATACTTCTAAATATTGGTTTAAATTGTAGTCATCGGATTCACCAATAATATAGGTAATAGGATTGAATAATGCCTTCCACATTGCATAAATATTTTTATTATCTTTTGTAATTTTTGTTAGTAAAAGTGCAGCTCGTGTTAATTTTACAGAATTTTCAATATCTTGAGGAGTTCCGGTAAGCTGAGCATAAAAATGAAGCCTGCCAAACCATATCATTGATTTAAAATATTTTTTTAAATTTTCATTTTTAGTATAATGACCTCTTGGTTTAAATTGTGAATAATCTTCCATGTATTTAAAAATTTCTGATTCACTAAAACCTTCTGCTTTTTCTATTTTATTTAATTCAATTAAAACATCGCCTGTTAAATCCCCGCCATTCATTTGAGATGTAACAACTGACCCGCCTGCAAGGTTTCCACCAACTAAAAAATATTTTTGCATGAGTTCTATACTTTCTTTTAATTTAATATCATTTTCAGATAATGATGATTTCATTTCTTCAAGTTTTTGATAATAAGCAATACAAAGCTTCTGTAATGTTGGAAACATTATTTTTGATTCAGTATCCTGAAGCATTTTGTCAAATAAAAGATGCAGGCTGTGTACTAAAAAATCAATTGTAATGTATGTATTTACCATTTCATCAGCATGTAAATTTTTATATAAAGCTACCATATCATCAGGATTTTCTATATTAAGCTGATCCTGATATTCATAATAATTTACTGATTCTAAAGCAAACTTATCCTGTATAAGAGATTTTTTTATATCATCCGGGATATATCTTTGACCATTATAATCAGTAAATTTATCGTTTTTATACGTATCATATTTATAATAATCAGCAACTTTTAAAAGGTTTTTTGTTTTACTATCCTCGTATTTTATATTTGAAGATTCTTTAGATATAAGATTTTTTACTTTATCACTTGTCAGAATATATGAACCAAATACATACCCATTTTTACCTTGGTATGCTACTTTATACCAATAATTGTATTCACTATGAAATTGAAAAAAGTCAACAGTATCTCCAAATTCGTCCTCAGTTGGATTCTTATTAATAATTTCTTCTATTATATCAATTACACTTCCTCTAGGAAGTTCAGTAATTACATTATCAGCTGATAAATCACTATACATCTTAACATAATTTGTTGAAATTACTCCAAAAGAACCTGTAATTTTACTTGAATCAATTGATTTAAAATCCAGTTCGTCTTTAAGATAAGATTTATCAATAGTATATTTACCGGTTTTAATATTTTTATTTTTTATTTTAATGTCATCATCTTCAAGTTTCTTAAGGATATTTTCTAAATCATCGGAATTTATTACTTCTTCAGTTTCAGTATCTGCTTCATCATACATATTATCATCGTTACTAATTTCATTTGAAACTGTTTTAATAGCTTTTATGCTTTCATTTTTTTTTTCACATGATAAACTAATAAACATAATTATTAATAAAGTAAGTATTTTTTTCATTTTATCTCCTAAAATTATTTTGTAATCATAATCTACTTAATTTCTCTTGTCAAATGGTATCAAAAATGTAAATTAAATCTATGAATTATTTTTATTTTTTATTTATCTTAATTATTTTTTTATCATGTTCTGAAAATAATGAAATTATTATACCTCACATTGAAATTAAAAATGGTGGTATTCAAAAGGATTCATCTTATAAAAGTGACCCCTATTATTTTAATGAATATAAAAATAAAAAATATAGTGATATCCAGCTTGATTCATTTTTAAGATCAAAACAGAATGTAAAAAGATATTTGTTAATTTCAGGTATTGTTAAATATAGAGAAAATAAGTTTTTGAAAAATCATTTTAAATCAATTATAATTCAAATAATAAAAGATGATTATAATGAATATTTCACTTTTCCAATTGATAACTTTGGAAGATTTTCCGGATACTTATATTTTAAAAAGAGCGGTATAAATAAAGTTTATTTTCATAAGTTTTATGATTATCTTTCGTATTATGGTGAAGATAAGATCAATAATTTTAACACGAGAGCCAGTTCCGGTTTGATTGTCAATGTTTTAGAAGCAATACCTTCAGAATTTTTATATTTATTACCTACACAAAATATTGATTGCGGTAATGTAAATATTATTAAACAAAGTAAAGATATTGTTAAGAATGCACAAACAGATTTAGATAAGGCAAAAATGGTTTATGAATTTTTAATATTTAATAAAAACAATAGTAAAAATTTTTCTTTTAAGCAATACAAAAGCAACTATAAAGTGTATGGCGAATACGACTTTCACGTCACTTATATAGCATCACAAGTATTATCCGAAAAAAACGGTGTTTGCAATGATTATGCCGAACTTTATGCAGCGATGATGAGGTCACTATGTTTCAAAATAAAAAAAGTTTGGGGATATTATAATGAATATAAAGAAATCGGGCATATGTGGAATCTTATTTCTATAAAGATTGATGGAAAAGAAGAATGGTATAAAGTTGATCCATCATGGGGAAATATTGATAAAAATAATTATAAGAAATGGGCAGGCTTTTATAACGAGTATGATGAAGATTACTTTAACACAATGTTTGCACCGTATAATCATTCTTCTTTTAATTATCTATTTAAGGAAGAATATTAATGAATATATGTCGTTTCTTTAATAAAACAATAATTTACTTTATAGTTTTTTTTATATCTTATGAATTATACTCTAATGAAAAATTTATATTACCAAAGAAACATCTTAATAAACAATATTCGTTTTTAAGTTGTAAAGTAGATAGTTTATATTACGCATTACAATATTATATTGACGATTTACCAAATGAAGAATGGTTTATTAATCAAATTCCAATCAAAAAAAATAAATATATAAAGATTACTAAGGAAAATAATTATCAGATTGCCTCTCCATTTGATTTTTGTATTGGAGGACTTAATTTTCAATTAGCACGGTTTTCAGATTTAAATAGATTATTACTATATACTCCTGGTGGTTACAAAGAACCGATTTATGATAAAGAGGGATTTTTGGATAATGCAAAATTAGAGTTATATTATAATAAAAACATTGGATTTGGAATTGATATTAAATTACTTTTAACGATTTTCAATCAATATCTTAAAAATAATAGTATATTAATCAAACAGTTTTATTCAGAAACAGGAAGTATAAATGATATGGTGAATTACTTTTCAAATGAAATAAAAAAGGGAAATGTAATTTTATGTAATGGTATTGTTGGTGGTTATCAACGTAGAAAAGTTATCGTTTTTAATATAATTAATACAAAAAATTATTATTACTGGAAAGAAGCTACGCATAGTTTTGTTCTTATTGGATATGATTTTAATAATAAAACATTTATAGCTGCAGACAATTTCGGTACTTTAGATAAACCGTATTTTCCAGAATTTAGAGAAATTAGTTTTGAAAATCTTTATGAACAATTAATTATGATTGATAAATATAGTTATGATTTCAGCATTAGTATTGGTAAAACAAGATAAAAAGTACTTTGAATTATTCACACTCAGAGCAATACATTCCGTGTTGTGTAATAACACCGCCACATGTAGAGCATTTCCATTTAACCACTTCTGTTTGCTGGAATTCAGAAACTCCATATTTTTTAACCATTTCAGAATTCGCCATAATACTAACATTATATCTTTTCGTATAACTCTTTTCTAAATTTTTTATTAACTGACATGGATAATCATTGCATTCAAAACAGTATTGTAATGACTTATTACTAACGCACTGCTTTATTGTGCAGTTTTTACATCTTTCCGGTTTGTTATCATCCGAACCATAACAGCCATTACATGGTTTTTTTACTTTTAAGTGAACATAACATACAAAGCAATTTACCCCGCAAGGAGCAAAAAAATAGTCATCTATTTTTTCGGGCATTCTCATATTTTTTTTTCCTCGCTACGACGTTGTCATTGCATTTTAAAACTAATTTATTATTGAGTCAACACCCTTCATATAATTAAAAAGAGTGTCAGATTACTTCTAACCTGACACCCTCAATAAAAACAGAAAATGAGAGTATTACTTCTATTCTTTAGCCACCGGAACTTCAAGAGGTTTCATAATCTCATTAAATCCAACTAAAACGTTCACGAAACATTTACCAATCGGTGCAATTTCTGAAATATTCTCCCACGGTCGTACATAAATAATGTTTATATCTGATACACCTTGTTTAATAGCTTTAAAAACTAATATTTGCTTTCCACCTGCTCCACAGATTTCTTCAGGTACCAGATCACCAACATAATCACTTGATATCAATTCAAGAGTACTTTCATAATTCAGGTTTTCAAATACCCATGAGTATCCGGTTGTAGGATTTGATTTAAGAATGAGAGTAAGTGTATCGTTTTCATTAAGTTGTATTGAATTAATTGATTCGCCATATTCTGAAGCCTCAATCGTATAATTTTTTACAGGATATTCAACCGGAGTAAAACCGAACTCTGTTTTTGCATAATTCCATACTTTTAGTTCATCGATAAGAAAACTTCCTGTAAATGCAGAACTTATTTGCCCGATAGAAAGTTCACCATCCACTAATGCGTCAAGTTTTGTTGCTGTATGATTTGTTTCATTGCATATCAGACTGCTACCGACAGGATTACCGTCTTTGTAGATTTGTACTGTTTCGTTTGTACCATCAACACCGTCAATATTCCAAACTAAAGCAAAATGATGCCACGCCGTAACATCACCAAGTACCTCACCATACGAATATGAGTTAGTATATTCACCGGAAGCAACATTTCCATTACCACCCCATCCGCAAAGACCGGCTCCGCCCCAACCATCATTTCCATTTATCATTAATGAATAATTTGAACCTTCGCTATCGCCGGCTATCAGAAATGCCGGGTTTCCCAAAGTTAGAATAGCATCACTATCAGCAACACCTTCAAGTTTCGCCCAGAACTCTATTGTTCCCTTATCTGATGTAACTACTTCTTTAGGAAAAGTGATACCATTATTATTGCCTGCCGTTACCTGGTATGCACCGCCTTCTTTACCAGTTGTAAAATTGTCATTTATTATTGTTCCTGAAAGACCGAAAACAGGTTTAGTAACTGATGTTGCATCATCAAGTGTCGTATAAAGAACTAATCCGTCTTCACGAGCCTCAATTACCTGAGCTGTTGCAAAACCACCGGGTATAATCTGAAGTGTTGTAATAAAACCGCTTATGATTGAAAAATCTTTAGTTTCTGTTCTTGTAACCGTATCATTACCATTAACACCAGTGTGAGTTACTGAAACAGTATAATTTCCCGGTTCAGATAATTCTACATTCAAGTAACTATCCCCCTCTACGATTGCCCAAGTGGTTTCTGCAAGAACTTCTTTGGTATCGGTATTGCTGATGATTATATCCAGTCGCGTAACTTCGTATGTTTTTGTTATAATAGCCCGGGTTATTTCCGGTGACTTAATTGAAATAACAAGATTCGGATTGGATGCGTTTAATGTTATTTTACCTTTTACCGGTTTTTCAATACTTGTTTGTGTTGTCTGACTTTTGTCATTGAAAGCAGTAGAACATGACACTGTCATAAGCAGACATGTTGATAGGATGCTTGTGATTTTCATTACATTTTGTAATACGTTTTTTCTGTACATTTTTATCCCCTTTAATTCAGTTTAATTTTTTTTGAGCGCAAATGACTCATACTATAGAACATAATATAATTTCCTCTAACTTCTGTGACGGTGATCACAGAATAGTTCTATTCTTAAAATAAGAATGGATTTCTGAAAATATTAATAAAATGAGAAGCTTGTAACAGTTTTTTAAATGATTTTTGATAAAACAGGGTGCAGTAAAAATGGCATATTACTTGCTTAAAACATAAACAGGAAAAAAGTATGGTTTCAGATGAAAAATTATCAACAAAGTATGCAATATTCAGACATTGTAATGAACATGAACTGGATTTTATTAAATCCTATCTGAATATTCGATTCTATAGAAAAGACGAGGTTATATATTATGCTAATGATCCTTCGGATTTTCTCTATCTTATTGATGACGGATTTGTCGAGTTATCATATTATAATGAATATCTTGAAAAAGATCAGCATGTTGCAACTCTGATAAAGGGCGATTCATTTGGTATTGGTGAAGTGTATTTTGAAAATTATTATCTCAATGCCCGTGCGTTATCTGATTGCAGACTCTATACAATTACTAAAGATGAATTTATTCCTATGCAACTTAGTATCCCCGTAATAAATCAGTATGTTATAAAAACATTGAGTCATATAGTAAAAGAAAATTTCTATAAACAAAGTCTCTCATCTTCAAAAGCACAATTTAACAGTTTTTTATATTACATGATTATTGAATACGGCAGAGTTTTGGATGATATAATTATGGTGCCAATTAATCATTGTTTGATAACCCATGAAAAAATCGCTTCTACAATAAATGTAAGCCGGGAGCAAGTAAGCCGGCTGTTTTCTGAATATAGCAGATCGAATATAATTGTTAAAAAAGATTCATACTATATTATTAACAAGGAATGGTTTGATGAACAAAAAGCAAAATTCTCAGGGTTGAACTTTCGCAGGTCTTTTCTTGTTACCATAGAATGAATTCAAAAAAAATGCCATACAACAATTACAACTTAATCAATAATACTTTTTCAAGCTGGTTTCAAACATAGTTTTTACCTTGTAAGCTTTATACTTTTTCAGGGATTCTCAAGCTTTTAATCTCTTCTATGGAAAGGTCTGTTATGTCAACTATGTCGGCAATAGAAAATCCCTTTTTAAGCATTTTAATTGCATCTTCTTTCTTACCTTCTTTTTTTAACCTTCCACCATATTCTTTTAATCTGGTTTCAAACATAGTTTTTACCCCCTGTAAATCTTCTATTTTATCCTGTATTTCTTCTTTATCATCATTGCCAAGATACGAAAGATAACTATTAACCCATGATGCAAAAGCATTCAATACTTCCGTATTCTCTTCTTTAATCAAATCAAGTAATATATCAACTTCTTTTAAAAGTTCATCGGGATCCGAATTCTCAACATAAAACATCGCCGATATTACATTGTGTATATCCTTAAGTTTTTCTTTCGCGTAAGAATTAACCAGCACAGGATAATATTTTAAATGAGGAATGTAATCACCCGGTATAGTATCCTCTATTAAATCAGCAATTTCGTTACTATACTTCCATTTATTATCTCCACTATAGAGCAATAATGGAAATACCGCCGGATGTTTTGATTTTGTATCCGGTTTATTAAAGTCCAGGTAAAGAGAACTTATGTAATTCATAAACCGAAAACACATCAACTTATCGATTGTACTCTGAAATTCCAGTAAGACAAAGATGTATATTTCCTTACCTTCAAAGTTTATTTTATATACAATGTCTGATTCGGTTTCAACATATTCATCAGAGACATATTCCTTATCAATTTTTTGCATAGTTGAAAAATCAAGTTTCGCAATAAAATCTTCATGCACAAAAGATTTTAAAAATCGTTCCATAACAATAGGATTACTAAATATCTTCTTGTATCTCTTATCGTGAACACCCATATTGACCTTGCTTTTTGCAGTATATATACAGTTTACTATTATTATATGGATAAATCAAGGGTGATTATCAGTAAGTTAAATAATTTAACCCATTATTTCATAAAAAAAATATTGTCAAAAATGGGAGAAGAAAATTCAACGTAATCATATTTCTTATAACAAATTAGACCTATTTTCTGTGGCGGATTTCCCCTAAATGTTTAAATATACCCACAGTACTACCGGCTTCTAACCGGTGAAGCAGAAATGGACGAAGAAACAGAGATAATCAATTTCTTCAAACAGCGGAAAATGACTATTTTACGATATATAAACGATTAATCACATCCTACCTCTGAACATAGTAATAAAACAGGGCTGACAGAGACGGTTAAATCCACCCTGTCAGCCCTGTTTTCCGCAATTACTACGCGTGGTAAAGCACAAAAGTGCTATTCTATTTTACGGATGCAGTGATTACCCGTATCTACTACATAGAAGGCGTTATCAGTATAGACAATCCCCTCTGGAGAATTAAATCGGGCGGCACTACCTATTCCATCTGTTGAACCGAAACTATGAGCACTCCCGGCTATAGTCGTTACCTCACCGGTAGAGATCACTATCATTCTTATTGTATCATTCCAACTATCCGTTATAAATAGATTCTGACCATCACAAGTTATTCCACTTGGATAATGAAATCGGGCGGAACTCCCTCTCCCATCTGTTGAGCCCTCACTACCAGCTAAACCGGCTATAGTCGTTACCTCACCGGTAGAGATCACTATCATTCTTATTGTATGATTTCGACTATCTGTTATAAAGAGGTTCTGACCATCACATGTTATTCCCGTTGGATAATAAAATCGGGCGGAACTACCTGTCCCATCTGTTGAACCGTCACTACCGGCTAAACCAGCTATGGTCGTTACCTCACCGGTCGCGATCACGATCTTGCGTATAGTATGATTATTACTTTCTGCTACATAAAGATTTGTTCCATCTGTTGATATCCCATCTGGAGAACTAAATCGAGCGACACTACCTATTCCATCTGTTGAACCAGTATTATAAGCTAAACCCGCTAATGTCGTTACTTCACCGGTCGCGATTACTAGCTTTCGTATAGTATATTGATCCGTTATATAGAGGTTTATTCCATCTATTGTTATTCCCTTTGGAGAATTAAATCGGGCGGCACTGCCTATTCCGTCATTAAAGCCGGAATCATAACCGTCCCCGGCTAACGTTGTTACTTCTCCGGTAGCGATCACTAGCTTTCGAATAGTACGATTACTAGTATCTGCTACATAGAGGTTCTGACCATCACAAGCTATTCCAATTGGAGTATCAAATCGGGCGGCACTACCTGTCCCATCTGTTGAACCGTAACTACCGGTTAAACCGGCTATAGTCGTTACCTCACCGGTAGTGATCCCTATCATTCTTATTGTATCATTCCATTTTTCCGCTACATAGAGGTTTATTCCATCTGTTGTTATTCCCTCTGGAGAGAAAAATCGTGCTGCATTACCTGTCCCGTCTGTTGAATTAAAATAACCAGCTAAACCGGCTATGGTAGTTACTTCACCGGTCGTGATCACGATCTTTCGTATAGTATGATTACTAGTATCTGCCACATAGAGGTTTGTTCCATCAGTTGTTATTCCACGTGGTGATACGAATCGTGTTGCATTGCCTGTCCCGTCTGTTGAACCGCCACTACCGGCTAAACCGGCTATGGTCGTTACCACACCGGTCGCGATCACGATCTTTCGTATAGTATGACTACCAGTATCTGCTACATAGAGGTTTGTTCCATCTGTTGTTATTCCAATTGGATAATAAAATCGGGCGGAACTACCTGTCCCATCTGTTGAACCGTCACTACCGGCTAAACCGGCTATGGTCGTTACCTCACCGGTAGCGATCACTAGCTTTCTAATAGTATAATTACCACTATCAGTTACATAGAGGTTTTGACCATCACATGTTATTCCACTTGGATTATAAAATTGAGCGGCACTACCTATCCCGTCTATTGTTCCCCTCCAACTACCAGCTAGTGTCGTTACCTCTCCAGTTGCTATCACTATCTTTCTAATAGTATGATTACCATTATCAGTTACATAGAGGTTTTGACCATCACAAGTTATTCCCTTTGGAAACTTAAATCGGGCGGCACTTCCTGTCCCGTCTATTGAACCGAAAACAAAAGCTAAACCAGCTATAGTCGTTACCTCACCGGTCGCTATTACTAGTTTTCGTATTGCATTACCGTCCGTTATATAGATGTTTAGACCATCAGTTGTCATGCCGCCTGGAGAACTAAATCGAGCGGCACTTCCTGTCCCGTCAATATCCCCCGCCCCTCCGATACTCCCCGCAAAGTGAGTCACGATCCCCTTAGTTTTTCCATTTACCCACTTCGCAAAGAGCTCTATATCAGCATCGCCCATAGTCAACTCTGCCTGATTAGGATATGCAACATCCCCCTCAGGACTTGTTGCCCAACCGGAGAACACATAGTCCACTCTTGTCATCGTACATGCAGGAAGTTTCTCTTTCGCTCCGTAGTTCACTATTAACTCACTCATCGTTCCTGATGCATCAGAATGATTTTTATTAAATGTCACTTTATAGGTTGCATGTTTTATATCATCGGTAGTATGGTTAGGTACTCCCAGTGTGCATGAAATGAGTACAGCAATCGTTATGAGTGAAGCCCCGAGTTTGGTAAGGAAGTTCATAGTTGTTCGTTTCTCCTCAATTAATAATAAAAAAGTATGATCTGTTAGAAATAATTTTTTGATTGCAAAAACACTATTCATTAGAGTTTATGCTTCTTCTGAACTCTACACTTTTTACCCAATATATTCAATATTTCAGGTAAAAATATATTTATCGATCATAGAGTGGATATCAAAAAAAAGGCTGAGAGTGACGGTTCAAAATGCTCTCTTACAGACCAGGAATTACTCTATTATCACTATCAGTAAGCTTCTCCATCCTTCTTTCAACATAAAATCCCCTCAAAAACGCTAAAATCATGAAAAAAGACAGACCTAACCCGTTAATTTTCAAAAAACAAAAATAATAATAATAACTCATGAATATTTAACTTGTGGAGGCGCTCTATTCTTTTTCTCAAGACAAGCAATAATTTTCGCTATTTCTACTTTATCTTGTATAATAGCAATCACTTTCATTACACTCCCGCACTTCGGACATTTTAAAGGATCAACTACATACACTTTCTGAATTAACTTTGCCCAAGCCTGTTTTGGTGATTTACAAGAAACTTCGCTCTCAACAACAATCTCTTGATTATCCGCATCAGATTTATTGATAAACCAATACTACGAGTTTTCAAAATCAGTGTAATTTTCACTTAGAATTGTTTGTATAACATTGGTATCTTTCTGGTTATATAGCAAAGAGTACTCCATGCCTTATTAATTCCAAAAAACTAATTTTTCACCGCGGTTGTGAAGAAGATTTTATATAATTATTAAGTAAGCCGGCTGTTTTCTGAATATAGCAGATCGAATATAATTGTTAAAAAAGATTCATACTATATCATTGATAAAGAATGGTTTGATGAACAGAAGTCAAAATTTTCAGGATTGAACTTTCGCAGGTCTTTTCTTGTTACCATTGAATGAATTCAAGAAAATCGCTATAGGACATTTTCATACTATTTCCCGAAAATAGTATGAAAATGCCATTCACACAACGTTGTGCTCGTATCTGACGTTTTTTTCTTTGCCGAAAAAGGCGGAGCGACAGCGGATGCCAGGCAAAGAAAAAAATGTCCCCGCTAGGGCGCAGTGAGGTAATCCGAACGGAGTCTTATGGACTGTTAGTTTTCGTTGACCGCTGGAATACCCCAATCTAAGCCATGGATGGCGAATTTATTTCAAATTCTTAATTTCTAAAATGGATAAATTAGTTGCTTCTGATATAATTAAAATATCAACACCTTTTTTTAGTAATCTTGTTGCAACTTCTTTTTTTTCAGTAATCTTCCCTTTCTCAATCAACTTCGTCGCTGTAGACATAATCACACCTCCTGCTTTATCATCATTCTCTTTTACAATCTCCATCAATTTATCAACATCAAGATTATCATCTATCTCATACAAATACCGGATAATCTTTTCAAAAAATATCAGTCCTTTCGGTTCCTCTATATATAATTTACCAATTTTGAATATTTTTTCAAGGTTTTCATTGAGAATATTTTCATTATAACTGTATTTCATTATTTGCATGAGAATTTTTAGAAGTTGTCCGGTAATTTTCTGTTTAATGTCATCATTTGAATAACCTGATAAATCTATCACTAAATAATCAAAATTCGGAATAAATTTAAGTAAAAAATCATCTTTAATATTGAAATATTCAGAAAAAGATCGTTTTTTCCATGTGTCTTTACCGTGATAAAAAACTACCGGTAAGGTGAATATAAGTTTGTTAGTATTAGCTATACTATGTTCCTGAATATTGAGAATATATCGAAGCAATTGCACATGTGGAAATTCCGGCAAATAGCTTTTATGTTCAAATAATAATGTGATCAAAATATCTGATTCTTTATATTTGCATGTATACACTAAATCTGAATAATATTTTTTAAGTTTCCGGTCAATATATGTTGTAGATTCAAGTGTTAATGTTTCAAGTTTTAGATTTTCTACTATTTCTTTCGGAAATGTTCCGTTTATGAGATCTATTGCATTTGCTTTATCTGAAAACGATGTTTTGAATATGGTGTCATGCGGGTCAGTTATCTTTTTTTCATTCATTTTAATATAGTACAATTTTGAGTGTAAATTGACAATAGAGCTTTTTGAAAATGTCGAAGATTTTTATAATAGTTCACCGGTTTGGTGGAAACCGGCTTGACTGTCCGGATGCGCCGGTGTGTCTACCAAAGAAAGGATATCAGGTCATTCATCTTCGCCGGCACGGACGCCGGCTCTTCTAAATACCAAAATCGCGGTCAATGAGAACTAACTAAAGCTTCATCAGTAATACTTTTTCAAGCTCTTCGTATGGGAAAAACCCTTCATGTCTGTAATATTCATTACCATTTTTATCAAGAAAAACCTGAGTTGGAATTACCCTGATTTTATATTCCTGTGAATATTTTTGTTGCTCCGGAGTCCACACATCATAGAAAACAACTTCAACTTGATCTTTGTATTTTTCCTGAACTTTCTCCATAACCGGTTTCATCATTTTGCAGGGAACACAATTTACCGAGCCTAATTCGATGAATGTGATTTTGTCAGCATTCGCTGTCTGATTTGAACTACTCACTTTTGTGGTAGTTACTTTTTGTGTTGCCGATGCCTCTTTTTTACATCCAAAGAACAGGACAAATAATACTGTTATTCCAATAATAGCTGTTTTTTTCATACGATCCCCTTATACTAATTGTAATTTGTGAAATATATCAATAATAAAATACACCGCCCCGAATAAAAGTATGATCCCGCATACTATTCTGATACCTTTAAGTATTGAATTGCTATTGGATGTTTTAATGAAACTTTCAACAACTTTTCCGAATGTACCAAAAAGTATAATTACTAATGTATGACCAAGTGCGAATGCGGTTAGCAACAATACCGCTTTTACAATATCAACTGATGCAGTTGTGAAAACAACACCGAGAATTGGTGCAAGATAAGCAAATGTACATGGGCCTAAACCGATTCCGAAGAATAATCCCATTACAAATGCTGTAATAAGATTTTTTCTATCAAACTGTGGCTGACTGAATATACCGGAAAGAAAGTTAAGATGTATTACATTGAAAAAATATAACGCCATGAGAATTAATAGAATAGCGATTACAGCACTGCCGATTATCCCGGTATCACCTAAAATCTGTCCGAAAATCCCTGTAATTATCCCGATTGCTGCTAATGTTACCAGTATGCCTGATGAGAAAACAAACGAAATCAAAAACGATTTTTTGATTGATATTGATTTGTTACTTATTACACCAATAACCAGTGGAATACTTGAAAGATGACACGGGCTTAAAATAACACTGAACACCCCCCAGATAAAAGACGAAAAAACGGCAAGTAATATATTGGTACTTAAAAAACCATACAGTGATGTAAATATACCTTCCATTCAAGACCCCCTCGTATATAAAATTATTGTGGACTTTTTACTTCAAAACCGGTGTTTTTAAAAATCTTTTCCATTATAAAACCGATTGCAATGAATATGGGCAATGAAATAAGTGATCTTAGAAGTGTAAATTCAATACCTAAAAATGCTATTTCAAAACCTAACATAGGGATTTTCAATGTTGAAAAAGCTCCTAAATATATAAAAATATTTCGTATGCTTGCTCCTTTCTTCCATAGTAAATACGTCACAGGAAATGCACCGTATAAAGGTCCTGCTTGAAGCATTGCAAACAAAATAACCCATACAATACCCCAGTGACTCGAACCGTCACCAATATGTCTTTGAATTTTTTCTTTAGGCACCCAGACATCAAATAATCCGATTAAAATAAATATTAAAGGAATAAAACTTATCATTTCCATCAAAAAGCTATTAAAATTGGCAGTAATTTTTTTCCCCGATTCAAAAGGTAATACGAACGATATAATAATAAAAACTATAAATGAAAGTAGAATAATGAGATCAATTTTATTTTTTTTTACAAATTGTGAAATGAAATTCATAGTATTACTCCTATCAGTGTACCAATAATAATTGCTGCAATAAAACTTAAAAAATTACGGATTATAGTGACTTTAATACCAAAATATTTAATTTCAATCGGCATAGTTACAATTCCCACCATCATTAAGGTTGTAATAAATATAGCAATTATATTATATTGAACGCCATTATCAAGTAATATCTTACCCAGCGGATATGAAATAAAGCCGGGAATTAATGATATTGAACCGATCAAAGCAGCTATTATCATCCCCATTATTCCGGAATCTTTTCCCAGATATTTTATAAGTATCTCATCAGGCAATAAAAATAGAAGAAAACTAACTGAAATCAATATCGTTAAAAATGGAGGTAATACATTAATAAACATTAATGCCCCTTTTTTTAAACCTTTCATAGTTTTTGATTTATCTATCAAAAAAAGAATTAAAAAAATAAAAACAGTCACAGAAAATAAAATAATAATAGATAACATCGTAACCTCACTTTTAGTTTATAATTTACCCGACAAAATAACCAAAAACCCACCCTGCTAATGTTGACAAAATAACAACTAATATTACATACACAGACGTTTTTTTCAAGCCAAGTTCTCCATTAATGACAAGCATTGAAGGAAGTGACAATGAAGGACCTGCCAGTAATAATGCAAGAGCCGGACCTTTACCCATACCGGCACCCATTAACCCCTGTAAAATAGGAACTTCGGTTAAAGTGGCAAAATACATAAAAGCACCTGATATTGATGCAATAAAGTTTGAGAACAGTGAATTACCACCGACTAAACCGGCAACCCATTTCATGGGTATTAACGCTTCATGTCCCGGGCGCCCCAGAAGAAAACCGGCAACCAATACACCACCAAATAATAATGGAACAATTTGTACAGCAAAATCCCGTGTTGCGATAACCCAGTCTTTTATTTCCTCTTTTGTAAACCAGAGAATAAGAAAAGTTATTAAAAGTATGCCGAAGAAACCTGAAATTATCCATTTATAATTAAATATAACATCCCAGCCTGACATGGAACCTTTTGATGGTGCCCAGTTCAAAAATATAAGTATAGCAATCATTGAAAACATATAAAGTGAATCCTGCCATAACTTACGACCTTCTCCACCGTGGTAGGCAAACATTCTTTCATCGGTTAATCGTTTTTCGTCTTCTTTCCTGAATATCAAGTGCATTAAGAAACCGATAACGAATGCAAATACTATAGCTCCGATTGTTCTAGCAAGGCCAAGCTGCCAGCCCAGAACTTTTGCAGTTAAAACAATCGCAAGTATATTAATAGCCGGACCTGAATAAAGAAATGAAATTGCAGGGCCTAAACCGGCGCCTTTTTTATAGATACCCTTAAAAATAGGTAAAACGGTACATGAACATACGGCAAGAATTGCTCCTGAAAATGAAGCAACCGAGTATGCTATAACTTTATTTGCTTTAGGACCAAGATACCGTATAACAGCTTGTTGGTTCAGGAAAACCATAATAGCTCCGGCAATAAAGAACGCCGGAATTAAACAAAGAAGCACATGCTGCTGTGCATATTCACCAAGCATTAAAAATGCTTCACTGATTGAACCTGCAATTCGCGGATTACCAAAAGGGACAAAATAGGCAAATAAAAATATCAGTGTTACTATCAGCAAACTGATATTCTTAGAAATCTTCTTTTCTGACATATAAAACTCCGTTTAGATTTTAACAGATATTTCTGAAGTAACACGACTTATGACTTCTTGAGTTATTTCTGTTTTACCTTTTTCAACACCATAATTTGTGGTTATAAAATGTTCAAAAGGTATATTATTTTTTTCAAATATTTTTTTCCCGCAACCAACCGGACATCCGTCAATCACTATGTTTTTATCAGCACTTTTGCCGGATTGAATAAAACCTGATAAATCAGCACCAACAGCTGCAAGACACGTCATACTTCCAAAGCCCTGATCACGAAGTTTTCTCGCAACCTGATCTGATAATAAACCTGTATTTGCTGCACCTGAACAGGCGTACACTAATTTAATTTGAGAACCGGCACAACTGCATCCTGCCATATTACTTCACCTCTTTTAAAATTGTTATAATCTGATCTTTTGTTAATAACTTACCGGCACTTTTTACATCCCCGTCAATCGCTAACGCAGGTGTTACCATAACCCCCATATCCATAATATCATCGATGTTATCTACTTTAACCAGTTCTGCATCAAGACCAATTTCCGTTAATGCCTCTCTTGCATTTGCTTCTAACATTTTGCATTTCGGGCAACCCGTTCCTAAAATTTGTACTTTCATTGTAAGCCTCCATGTATAAATAATTTTTTCTAATAAACTGAGCTTCTTGCAAAAATCCCTTATTTATCTCGAATTTTTGCATGAAGCTACTTTAAACGCAATTTTATTGCGTAACGGCGGACGAAAATCAAGTACTCTTGATTTTTGCAAGAGCCTCAACTATGAGTTAATTTCTGTTGCACCGATGACACATTTCCCGTTTTCTCGAAGAATAAGCCGTTTTCGTAGATTTTCAAAATCCTCATTCAGTAAGTCATCCGGTATAAGATTTATTAGTGATATAAGCTCGTTTAAAAAAACATCATCAGGATTTTTTTTTATTGAATACATAACAAATTTCCCTTGTTTATTTTCATCAAGAATATCAGCATTATTCAGTTCTTTTATTTGTTTTGATACGGTATAAAAAGGAAGTTGTAATGCATCAACAATTTCACAAACGCAGAGTTCTAATTTTGATTTTATTAATGTTTTAATAATGCGAACACGTGTTAAGTCAGAAATTGCTTTTAAACGTTTAATATATAATTTCACACTATATCCTTTTAACAATCATTTGCATATACGTGCAAATATACAAGTGTTATTGAAAAATGTCAAGTAAATATTTTAACCGTTACGCTTCTTGACAGAAGTCTTCAAAAAATAAATTCTTTTAGAAGTATATTAAATATAGCATTTAAAAATGAACAGTCATTGATATTTTATTCAATTTCAATTAAGATGTTTGATACTATTTAAAAAGGAAAAGACTATATGAAAAATAAAATACTTTATGCATTACTTGTTTTAATAGCAATTTTTTTATTAAGTTGTCGTACAATGTCATTAAATCAAACTGCTGAGAATCTTAAAAAAGGCAAGGGAGAATCTCTTTTTACTCCTAATGTTGGTGGCATCTTTATTTATAATCCGTCTCCATATTCTATGCCGTATATTGGAGATGCTTTTATTAGTCTTGGATATCAACAACGATTTGGTTTAACTGATTTAATTGAATTGCAGTTTAAGCACGATATAATTTTAATGTTTCCATTACCTGAAATTATTTCATATACAGATTTCGGGGTTAAATTTAATCTATATGAGAAAGATAAATTTAATATTGCTATTATACCTTATTCCGGTTGGTTTGGTGGTAATGGTAACAGGCCAATTACCGGGCCGACTACGGGATTTAAGTTTTTAGTAAGCGGGTATAATGATAAATTTAAAAATTCTCCATATTTTGGCTCAATTATTCAATTTAAGAAAGATATTGTATATTTTGAATATAATCAAAATTATGAATATTTATTTGATTTAGACTTAGGTCTATCTTTTGGTTGTGAAATAAATAGAAAGGTTATTACTCGTCATGAATTTAGTATAAGCTCAAATATCAGTTTCAATAATAATGCATCGTTAGGACTTATTGGAGTATCATGTGCTTATAATATTTCTGTTGGCGGAGACTATTTTTTTAAGAAGAAATAAAATAACCTTACAACTGAGGCTCTTGCATAAGTCACTACAAATCCTTTTTCGCAGGAAACCATTTCGTTGTTCCATTAGCGATTTTCACCAAAGTCAGCATGACCGGAACTTCAACCAGCACCCCGACAATTGTTGCTAAAACCACCGGAGATGTTGCTCCGAATAATGATATGGCAACAGCAACAGATAATTCAAAAAAATTAGAGGCTCCAATCATTCCGGCAGGAGCTGCAATATCATGACTTAATTTCAGTTTCATACTTGCAAGATACGCAATAAAGAAAATCAGAAAAGTCTGAATTGTTAACGGTATTGCAATTAAAAGTATATGAAGTGGATTTTTAATTATCACATCACCCTGAAAAGAGAAAATAATAATTAGAGTTAATAACAATCCGCCAATTGTGACATTATTAAATTTCGGAATGAATTTTTTGTTAAAGTACTCTTCACCTTTATTTTTAATAACAGTTACTCTTGTTGCAATACCGCCTGCTAAAGGAATTACTACAAACAGAACAACAGATAGAATAAGTGTATCCCATGGAATGACCACACCACCGATACCAAGCAATAATACGACAATCGGGGTGAATGCAATTAGAATTATTAAATCATTTGTCGCTACCTGAATTACCGTATATGCCGGGTTTCCCTTTGTTAAATAACTCCACACAAAAACCATCGCTGTACAAGGAGCAGCACCAAGTAAAATAGCACCGGCAAAATAATCTTTAGCAAGAGCCGGAGGTATTAATGATTTAAATATAACAAACAGAAAAAACCAGGCGATTGCATACATTGTAAAAGGTTTAATAAGCCAGTTTGTTATCCAGGTAACAAATAAACCTTTCGGATTCTTTCCAACATTTTTTATACTGGCAAAATCAACCTTCATCATCATTGGATAAATCATTAACCAGATTAAAATTGCAATAGGAATAGATACTTTTGCATATTCAAATTTACTTAGAAAATCAGGAATGCCCGGTAGAAATTTACCGATTAATATTCCGGCAATCATACAGAGGATAACCCACAATGTTAAATATTTTTCAAAAAATCCTATCGTTAGAGCTTCTTGCAAAAATACTCTTTTTATCTTTATTTTTTGCATGAAGTTACCTCTAATGCGATTTTATCGCATATGGCGTACGCAAAATTGAGTACTCTCGATTTCTGCAAAAGCCAGGTTAATGTGTTTGTATTTGAATTTTTCATATTGATAATCCCCCCGTTTTTATGTATTCTTTTTCTGAAATAATTTACTAGTCATTTTGAAGTTTTTATAACCGCCTGATAAATTGTATACATGTTTAAAACCACAATTAATTAATAAATTCTGTGCAGCATTTCCGGTTACACCTTTGTTGCAGTGAACGACTATGTTTTCCGTTGTGTCAAATTCTGTTATTTTACCTTTAAGTTTCTTAAACGGGATATTAATAGCATTCTCAATATGCCCTGCATTAAAATCTTTTTCTGAACGGACATCGATTACCTTATAATTATTGCGATTTGTTACAAGTTTCTGAACAGTCATTATTTTTCTATTTCTGTTAATCGCATTATCAAGTATCATTCCCGTATACATAACAGGGTCCTTTGTTGTCGAAAATGGAGGTGCATAACACAGATCAAGATGGAATAAATCAGATACTTTTGCCCCAAATGTAATTGCCGTTGCAAAAACATCAATTCGTTTATCAACGCCTTTTTCTCCAACTATCTGAACACCAAGAAGTTTTCCGGTTTTTCTATCAGCGACTGCTTTAATAACCATTTCTCTCGATTCTTTCAAATAAACAGATTGATTTTCTTTTAAGTTATGAACAACTTCAATTTCATACCCGTTCTCAATCGCATCTTTTTCCGTCAGTCCTGTTTTACCGATAGCATAATCAAAAACTTTCACAATACCGGTTCCGAGAATCCCTTTAAAACTGTTATCAATCCCGGTTATAATATCACCTGCGATTCTGCCCATTTTGTTTGCAGTCGACCCAAGCGGCACATAAATACTTTTATTTGTAATAAGTGAATACGATTCTGCACAATCACCAATTGCATAAATATCAGCACTATTTGTTTCCATTGTATGGTTAACACAAATTGCACCATATTTCCCGATTTGTATACCGCAATTTTTTGCAAGTTCCGTATTAGGTTTTATTCCGGCAGCAACAATGATACAATCAGTTTCAATTTCTTTACCACTTGAAGTAGTAACAAGCCTGCCGTTATTTTTTACTTCAATAACTTTTTCTCCAAGCAATAGATTTATATTTTTTTTCCTTAAATACTCTTCAAGATAGACAGTAACATCATTATCAATTCCAGACATTATCTGATTATTCATTTCTATAATTGTTGTTTCAATCTGTAATAAAAAAAGATTCTCAAGAAGCTCAAGTCCGATAAACCCGCCACCGATAACGAGAGCTTTTTTGGGATTGGATTGTTTAATAAAACTCTTAATAGAATCTGCACTTTCAACATTACGAAGATAAAACACATTTGGATTATTTAAACCTTCAATTGGAAGCTTTAAAGATCGCGCTCCGGTCGATAAAACCAGTTTATCATACGTATCTTTAAATGTTTCATTAGTCATCAGGTTTTTAACTGTTAATTCTTTTGTTTCAGGATGTATCGCTATGACTTCATGCTCTGTTCGTATGTCAATATCAAACCTTTCTTTAAACCACATACAATTTCGTGGAACAATATTGTCTCTTGTTATATAATCCTCTCCAATAAAATAGGGAAGTCCGCAACTTGAATAAGAAATATCTTTATCCTTTTCATATATAATAATTTCTGAATTGATATCATTTCGTCTTGCCTTGCATGCCGCCGAAGTTCCCGCTGCAACTGAACCGATTATTACTATTTTCATCTGAATATCCTCTTACTATTAAGCTTTTTTACAGTTATTATCTGTTTTTTGACATATACAATTATCTTTCTGACTTGTCAGTTCCTCAATAGAAACATGAAGTTTTTCAATATTTTCTCTGTTAATTGAATAATATATCCATGTTGCGTCTTTTCGACTCGTTACAAGACCGCTATTGATTAACACTTTCATGTGATGAGATAACGTTGATTGTGAGATTAACAAACCTTCTAAAATTTTACAGGCACACATTTCATCACATGATAAAATATCAAGAATCTGTAATCGAATTGGTTCGCAGAGTGTTTTGAATATTTTTGACAGTTCTTCGTATTTATTCATAGAATACCTCACTGATTGAAAGGTACTATAAACATTTACGCTTGTCAATATTTATATTCATCAATGTATGAAATATACTATTATTTCTTTTTCATATAATCATCAAAGGACTGAACATATTTTTTATTACCCGGAATTACGATATGCTTTTTTGCATAAAACCTTCCAAGAGAATGTACATCGCCCATATATATTTTTGAGCCATTAATATGTTCATCCGCAATCTTTTTAACTGATTTTAATTTTTCCGGTCTTTTTTTTGCATCATCATACGCATTTTGTAATATTTTTTTTACAGAATCATCACCGAGTCTATAAAAATTTGATATAGCCCAGGCTATATGCCATATTCCAAAATCGCTTTTGATTCGATCAATATGCTTGAAATAAAGTTCTGAAATAATAGTAGCCTGTTCGGAATTAATCAATTGATCTCTTATCGCCCACAAGGTTAAAATATTATTAAAATGATCACTTTCAAGCTCTATTTCTGCAATTTTCAATGTCTGATCAATATCTATGTTTTTTAAAAGTACTTTACCTCTGTCATGATACATATATGGAAAACATCCTGACAACAATAATGGTAAAAAAATTAATTGAATAAATTTACATTTCATCGCGTTACTCTCCTCAAATTAATATTCTTCTTTAATTGTGAATTCTGCATGTTCAACCCAGCGTTGAGGTTTAGAAACAAGATCTATTATATATTCAATAAGTTCATAATGTTTTTTTTCTTCATTTATAATAGAAATTATTACCTCTTTTTGTGTTGCGTTATTTGCTTTATTGACTTCAGCGGTATATAAATCAATTGACTCTTTTTCAAGTTTTAGCACACTTTCATATACTTGAATCTGATTAATGCTTTTTATAAAATCGTTCTTATTTTCTTCTTTAAATATCTCAATTGCTTTTATACCTGTTTGAGAGATGGTTATTTCAATCTTTTCAGATTTCTTCATTTTTTCAAAAAGTATGCGGTGTTTAACTTCATCATCAGCAAGCATTGTCAGAATACTTTTTAACCCTGCATTACTTGTTTTCAAAATAAGATCACGATAAAAATTTTCGCCTTCAATTTCCATTAAAATCGCTACATCGATAAAATCCATATCATCCCCCTTTTTTTATGAGAAAATAAACAACTCTTTAGAACCTCTATAGTATAATTATAAGCACATTATTAAATAAAAGCAAAAAAATTTGATAAATGAGCCCCTTGAAAAGTATTCTCTTTAATCTCAACCACCTACGTTGGGCATTGTTTTTAACAGGAAATATGCATTATTTATTATTTCCCCCCGCTACTTGACATAAGTCACTTATACAGACTATACTGCATCTATCAGTGAGGAAAAATTAATAATGCCAATAGCTCCTCTTTTATTAAGTATTATACTTGTCATCGCAGGAATAATAACAGTCTTTCTTTCATCATGGGCTTTTTTCAGAAGAAATGTTAATGGAGCAGGTGAATTCGGACTTTTTATGATTTCAGTCTCAATTTATATTTTCGGATATGCTCTTGAGGTTGCACGAAGTGACTTATCGGGAATACTCGATGCAATCAAATTTGAATATACCGGCATACCGTATGTTTCTTTTTTTTTACTTCTATTTGTATTCAGATTTACAACCGGCCATGCAATAAAACCATTATATATTGTATTACTTCTTATCATTCCAATACTATCAACTATACTTGTATATACGATGCCGTATCACACCCTGTTTTATATTAACCCGCGAGTAGTAGCCGGGAAATTTTTCCCTGTCTTAACCTTTGAAAAAGGACCATTTTATATGGTACGTTTTTTTTATCAACAAATACTTTCTGTTGGAGCAGTTGCTTTACTTATTTTTCATCTACCTGAAGTTGATAAAAAAAGAAAGGCTCAAGTAATTTCAATGCTCTTCGGCATCTGCATTCCATGGAGTCTCGTTTTTTTCTATTACATCGGGATTATTCCTTCTGACATTGATATAAATCCATTTTCTTCTGCAGTTATTGGTATAATTTTCAGCATAACAATATTTAAATTCGGGCTCTTTGAATTGGTACCAAAAGCCCGTGAAATGGCTGTTGATTCAATTCAGGAAGCTTTTATTGTTCTTGATAAATTTAATGTCGTTAAAGATATGAACAGTGCTATTTCTATCTTATGTCATATAATAAAACCTGAAATCGGTAAAAAATTACCTGAAGAATCAGAACTCTCTACAAAGATCTTACATGCTCTTCTCAATAACGAAAATAAATTTGAATTTATGCACCAAAATAGCCATACCGGTAACTGTTACTATCAAATAAAAATGTACCGCGTCAGTAAAACCCCGCAGAGCTTTGAAGGTGTTGCAATATTAGTCAGTGATGTCACTGAAATGAGAGTTCTCATGAAAAAACTTGAACATCAGGCAACTTATGATGTATTAACTGATCTTTATAATAGAAGATATCTTATGGAAGCAGGAAGAAGAGAAATTGAGGTTTCAAAACGAAACAAAACACCGTTAGGTATAATTATGGTGGACGTAGATCATTTTAAAAAAGTTAACGATACATACGGCCATCACACCGGTGATCTTGTACTCAAGCAAGTAGCAGCCTGTCTCACATCAGGTACCCGCAGAATTGATATAGCAGGCCGGTACGGAGGTGAAGAATTCCTTATTATTTGTCCGGTAGCGGGAAGTAAAGATGTTTTATTAGTTGCAGAAAGATTACGATTACTTGTTGAAAACAGTAAAATTCAAGTCGAAAATAAACTAATACAAGTTACTGTAAGTCTTGGTGTTCATACATTATTAGTCGGTGATCCTATTCCAGAGATAGAATGGCTTATAGAAAAAGCTGATGCCGGGTTATACAAGGCAAAAAATGATGGCAGAAACAGAGTCTGCCATATTGAATAATTTTTATTGTTTTTCAAAATTATCATTTTTGATACAATCTGAAAAAATCAGTCTGAAAACGCCCCTTTACCATTCGCTTTGATCAATCGAAGATCTGCATCATATCCAAAACCACTAAATGCTCCATCAGTTCCCAAAAGATTCACAAACTCAGGATCTGCATAAATACTTGATGTATCCTGACTATTCGCAGTCTGCCATTGTTGTAATGTTAAATACTGTGCTGTTGGCGTGTCACTGGCTGCATCGCCAATTTGAAAAAACTCTCCATCAGAAGTGCCCTTGCTTACAAAAAACAAATTATTGTCTGATTTTACCTGAGGCAAAACTTCATTAATATTATTAACATAGAAAAAACGTGAACCATAGCTTTCTCCATAAATGTAGAATATATTATTACTTATGTTGATACTTTGATGGTTTGTATAAGTAAACGGATTGGATACTTTGGTCACATTGCTGAACACATTTATTAAACCGCTCATTTCAAATTTATTACCTGTGTACTGTGAATTTCTGGCAACAAACGTATTATCAGTAATATTAATATTTCTACTTGGTTTATTAGCATCTACTATACTGATATAAGAACTAATTCCTGAGGAATCATTTGAAATCAATATATTATCCCGGACAATTATATTCTCGGCTGCCCCTATACTCATCATACCTTCAGCGTTTGTTATAATATTTCGCTCAAACGTAATATCACGAATTATCTGATTCCAGGGACCATTTGGTGATAGTTGAACCAGTCTGTAATTATACCTCGTACCACCACCATTATGTGCCGAACCAACAGTTTCCGGGTCTACCTAGCCATGAAATTTATTTTCTGATATTTGTATATTATTACTGGTTAGTTCTGCATCCCATGGTGCACCTTCTCCCTGAAAACCGCAAATTCTCAATGCAGTCCTGCCAAATGCCGGTCTGGAAAAAGTATTCCCGGCAAGCACTCCCTTATCAATTGATGTATAACCAATATGATTTCCTGATAAATCAAAAGTATTATTAATACAAGCAAATCGCGAGCCCCAGACAGCGAATAATGTAACACTTTCTTCCGGATCGATAAATGTATTTCTGACAAAGCAATCAAAGACAAATGTACCGGTTGATATCTCATTTTTTGAATATTGTCCCATAACAAAAAGATCAGAATATAAATCCAATGAATCCACCCTCAAAAAAAGAACATTCCTGGTACCTCCCCCTTGAGCAAAGAAAAATACACCGGCCTTATGACCTTTATAATCATCAAATCGAAAATCAAGATCAACAAACGATATATGTGCAAGTCCGATTGAATACATATGAATAATAATAGCTCCATCTTCTCCGCTATATTGAATAATAGGTTTTGCACCATCACCATAAGTACCAAACATATATCCCCATGCAGGCCAGGCACCGGGGGTTATTTCTGAGACATTCAAATCAAATGTTTGCCCCCGTTTAAAAAGAATACTATCACCTGATTTATACAGGTCAGTAGCCATCTCTGAAAATGCTCTGCTTGCTGTTTTCCACGGACCATTTGCCCCCCCGGAATGAACCTGTGAAAGACCGTCATAACTGTCATCACCAAGTATAGCATCAACATAGTAAACGGCTCCATCTCTTTTTAAAACCTCAATGGAAACTGTTTCTGTATCAGTTTTTCCCGATGCATCACGTACTGTTAATGTTACTGTATATGTACCGGGTATTTCATACACATGACTTGCATTAAATCCACGAAATACCGGAGAACCATCACCAAAATCCCACTGGTAATCTGCAATGAGAGAACGGGGCGATGAATTCCATCCTTGAAATAATACAGGTAGCGGTGTATAATATTTTGTCAACCCAGCCCCTTTAAAACTGGTATTAAAATCTATTGCGTTATTATTACCATCCAACCATTTATAATCATCTATAATAATTTTTGCGGATAAAGGCCCGGAGACATCTTCTTTTTCTTCAATCCATTTAGGCATATCAGTAACAGAACTGTCTGTAGTCGAACCGGTATTTCCTATTGATACACATGCATTAATAATTAATAATGAGATTAACAAAACATATAATAATACATTTTTTTTCATATTACACACTCCTTTCATTGTAGTATATAATATTCTATCAAACTTTTTTCAAAAATTATAGAACAAAATTAAATTTTTAAAAATTGTGAAATTATTAATATTTTTTGAATTCCATAAACAAAAAAAAACCGGCTGTTTCATTTTGAAACAGCCGGTTTTATTATTCCGGTTTCCAGTATTATCTACTCTGCTTTTTCTATAATAATTACACTGGCTCCACCATCAGTAAATGATACACTACCACCTGAAACTGTAGCTGTGGCTCCTGTATATGCATCACGCACAAGTGTGCCGTCTGCGAACATACCTGCAACACTTATTGAACCGCCACCATTTAATTTTATAACAACTTTATCTTCAACACCATTTTTACTATAACTTCTACCATATGTGCTATTACCTAAATCAGTTTGTGAACCGGCTCCGACTGCCACATGATCTCTTCTGAAACTACCGACTTTCTGCCAGTGTACAAGAGTATCAGGATTCTGATTCCAGTTCATCTTGCTTCTCCAGCCCGGCTCTCCGCCAACTGATGCAGGTCTTGCTGTTTCATCACCATAGAATACCTGAACACCACCCGGAGACAAAACTAACGCTGTTCCAAGGTTTCTCATATCCCCTCTACCTAAACCTTTATCATGTGAAGAAATGTAGCTTAACACATTAAAAGTGCTGTCATTATTTATAGCATTCGCATAATATGCCCATGTACTTCCGATAGAACCAAGATTTCCGTCTTTTGGAAATTGAAAATTGATTATTGAATCAAGTTTTCCTTCTGTAAATAAATTTGATTTATTTACACCATGATCATACGCTTCACCGGTCATCCAGAATTCAGCTGTAGGATCAAGTAAAATACCGGGATTAGTCTGTTTTACATAATTAAACTCGGATTTACATGTTTCAGCTAAATCTCTTACCGATGCAATATCGAGATTATTAACCGTATCAAGTCTGAACCCGTCAACTCCGTATTTACGGATCATATCAGTCATCCATTTAATCATATAATTTCTTGAAGTTCGTGCTTTACCGGTTCTTGAAAAGAAAGCATCAAGTTCCGCTTTTTCTTTTATATACTTAGCACTTCCAGTACCACCCCACTTTGTCACTAAAACAGGTGGTATATCAACGATCTGTGATGACTCAGTTTTAATATCGGGTAAATTAAAGTTATACTGTCCTAATACACCTGACCCCATTGGATCATATCCGCCACCGACATCATTTTTTCTAACCCATGAAGGACCATACCATTGAGCCCAATTAGACGTAGTAAAATCCATTTTTGGTGCAAGTCCTGTATCCCATGACGCAGTTGCATCAGTAGCATTGAAATAATATGTATCCCACCCTGATTTCAATCCGCCGTAATTGAACTCACTCATATCTTTCATATTTTCATATCCAAGATGATTTATAACAATATCAACAACGACTCTAATTCCTTTTTCGTGAGACGCAGCAACAAAATCTTTGAATTCCTGCTCAGTTCCCATATTTGCATCAATTTCTGTGGGATCCAAAACATAGTAACCATGGTAACCATAATGTTTAAATGAGCCGTCAGGTCCGCCACCGGCAACCCATCCGTGAATCTGTTCTAACGGGGAAGTTAACCAGATTGCATTTATACCAAGATCAGTAAAATAATTATCGGTTACTTTTGACGTTAAACCTTTCAAGTCACCACCATTAAATGTTCCCGGTCTGTTTTCATAATTAGAACCTGATATTGGAGTTCCATTCTGAGCTGATTCTCTTCCATATGAATGATCATTTGCAGTTGTTCCATTAACAAATCTATCAGTTAAAACAAAATAACAGTTAATATTATCCCATGAAAAAACTGATTTAGGAGCAATACCTTCTGTAAAGGTATATAATTCTGTTGCTACCCCTTCTCCATTTTCAGCTGACATTTTTAAAACAACAGTACTGCCTGTACTCAATGTTATTGAAATAGAAGTTCCATCAGTAAATGCAATACCCGATACGGCAGGATCAGAACCATTTATTGTATATTTAGAATTCGTAACACTTTCACCACTAACATTAAGGGTTACTGAATAGGTACCTGCCGGTTTAACACCACCTGCAGGTGTTGCTGAAACTTTTGGTAATTGCGGACCGACATCGTCAGGTGTACCTGCTTTTTTACTTCCATCTGCATACCATGTAGTAGTTTCAGTAGCCAACTGATCATCAGCTGTTTTCTTTGTACCGTCTTTTAATACTAAGTAATTGATTTTTGTCTGATTAACAAATAAAACAGTGTAATAATGAGCTTCTTTTCCAATAACTATTTCAACACCACCGGCAGTAAGTGTCACAGGCGTTGCCAGACTTTTACCCGGCCATGCTCCAAGTAATGCAATGTTACCGTCAAGCCATGCGTATAATTGATTTCCAAATGTTTCATCCACAAATATTTTAATGCCTTCAGGAGCTGCAGGACTAACAGTTAAGCTATATGCAGTACTTTTCATACCTGATTTTTCTGCATAGACAAGCACTGTTCCTTCTTTTAAAGCGGTTAGAGTACCGTCATAAGTAATTGATGCAATTGTTGTATCACTTAATTCCCAATTTACATCTTCACTGCTAATACCAGTATCATATTTTGCTTCACCGGTAAATCGATATACTTCACCAACAGTCATTGCAGGTTTTCCATATTTAACAATAACACTTGTAAGAACCGGCATTGTTTCTCCGGTAATTGTATAATTTGCACTTGTTACAGAAGAAACCGGCACAGCACCATCATATGCAATAACCTTTACTGTATAATCACCTTTAAGCAATGATACAGGAACACCGTTATATTGTGTTGATGTATTATCAGGTAAAGAACCATTTGTTGTATAATAAATCTCAGTTCCTGTTTCATCGCAGGTGAATGTTAAACCCGGAAAATCTGATTCTTTTTGTGTTCTTAATTCGGGTAAAATTGTCAATGTAGCAATTGTTATTATAAAATTAGAACTGACAACAGGAGTAATTTCAACTCCATCACAATATGCGATTGCTTTTACTGTATAATTTCCTTTCGATAATGCAACAGGAACACCTGTATATTTTGTTGCATTCATATCTGGTGTACTTCCATTTGTTGTATAAAAAATCTCGGCCTCAGCATCATCACAACTAAATGTTAAACCAGGAAAATTTGATTCTTTTTGGGTTGTCAATTCAGGTAAAATTATCAATGATGATGTTGTTATTGAATAATTTGAAGTAACAATCGGAGATGCTTCTATTCCATTAAGATACGCAATTGCTTTTATTACATAATCACCTTTTGCTAAAGAAATAGTACCACTGGTATATTTTGTTGAATTTTTATTCGGTGTAGTTCCATTTGTTGTATAATAAATCTCAGCCAACTGATCTTCAAATGAAAATGACAATCCGGGGAAATCAGATTCTGTATAATTTTCTAATTCAGGCAGAATTGTTAAAGATGAATTTGTTATCGAATAATATGTACTGACAACATCGGATTCTTCAAAACCTTCAACAAAAGCAATTGCTTTTACAGTATAGGTTCCTTCTGATAATGAAACAGCACTTCCTTCATATAATGTAGAATTTATATCCGGAGTATCACCATTTGTTGTATAAAAAATTGTAGCAAGTGCGTCTTCTGAGGTAAATGTTAACCCCGGAAAATTTAATACCGTATAATTAGTTGATCCGGGTAAAATAACTGGAGTTTTAGCTTTTTCAACATTTCCTTCAATCACAATAGTCTCAGAAGCAACTTCTGATAATTGACCATTATAAGAAGCAACTGCTTTTACGATATATGTTCCTATTGTGTCAATCTGAAATGGAGTTGAATATTGATTACTGATTTTTGATGGAACAGAACCATCCAAAGTATAATATATCACAGAATCTTGAGTCCCGCATTCTATAGTAAAAGCCTGTTCAACACTATAACTTCCACTTAAAGGACTAATAATTGGTGTTGCAATTGATTCACTAACAATAAACTCTTTTTCAAAAACAACTGAATCATCCATTCCATCAGCTTTTGAAATAACCTTTAATGTATATGTCCCGGCTTCCAATGAAAATGGTTCCGTATATTCAATACCGGTTAACGGGTCGGAACCATCAATAGAATAATAATAAACAGCATTATTAGTTTTGGTTTCAAAGGATATTGTATTATCAATCGATATTTTTTCAGATGTCGGTGTTACAGCAACCGGTGTGACTTTTTTCTGTTTCAATACAATTTTTAGAATTTTTAATTCGGATACCGCATCAATTGTAATCGTTCCCGTTTGACTTTGATACACTGAAGAAAAATCATCTAATGCATTTACTTCATAATTCCATTCACCAATATTTACATTTTCCAATAAAACATAATCAGAAAAACTTGAAATAGTCTGTTCAACAGTTAGTTCACCAAAGTTTGCTTTAAAATGTATAGAACTGATATAACCATTACCTGAAACACTAACAGGATATTCAGAATCACCTATAATTTTTATTACAGCAGAACCTTTAGCTGACGATTGTGGAGTATCCGTTGTATTACCCGGATCATTAATATTTGTACATGAAAAAACAGATAAGATAATCAGTATTAGAAAAACACCTAACGTTTTGATTTTTATTCGCATTTTATTATATCTCCTAATTTTAGAATTACTAAAACATAGCATTTATTATGCCATACTATTAAATTCTATAAATTGCTTCTATCAAATGATTTATAAAATCATTCATTTATTACGACATAAATCAAATTTTAACTAACCAATATCTAATTTGTCATATAACAACAAGTTACAACAATTCTGATAATAATAATTTTTTCTGATTTTCAGTGGAGTTTTTATAGTTATTTCATTAAGGTATTTCGATTAATACAAAAAGGACTATTATAAAATAGTCCTTTTTGTATTTGATTCTTATTAAAAAAATTACTTAATAAGTTTTTCCAGAAGGAAATTAAGAAGAGTACTATCTGCTGTATTATCATCAATTCTTTTTTCTACGATAGCAAGAGATTTTTCTAATAATTTATCCATCCGGACTTTAAATTCATTTGAAAGACCCGGTCTTGCAAGGCCTTCATCAACAATTTCCCGGATTAACCAAGCTTCATCTTCACCTATACCAAGAAGACTATATAATCGGTCTCTATCAATATTATTTTCACTATACTCTCTCATAGATTTAACATATCTTTCTCTAAAATCCTCTAAAGCAGATTTAAACGATTCGTCTCTAAGCCAATTATACAAGGTCTGTTCTGAAATACCATTAGTAAGCGCAACTTCTCTCTTGCTGGATCCCGTATAAGCCAGCATTTTGATTACAGTTACATGTTTTTTTGAAAGTCTCATAAATTATCTCCTATATAAAATTTACCTATACTTTACCATATTATAAATATTCAATGCAACTATTTTTTATAAAAATTAAGCAAAAATATAATATTTTTACATAATTAAACTTTTTTAATCAATCCTATAGAGTCTCGATAAGAAAATTTTAATTGATTGAGGCTCTTGCAAAAATCAAGATTACTTGATTTCGCTTCCGCCACATGCGATATAATCGCATTATAGGTAGCTTCTTGCAAAAATTCGAGATAAAAAGAGTATTTTTGCAAGAAGCTCGATTATTTAACAATTTTTTTTAATTTATGGTATTTTAATTATACTGATTTATTATTATAATTTAAAAAACATTTAATTTAAAAGGTCATTGAAATGGAATATTTTATATATCTTGATTTAATAGGCACTCTGATTTTTGCAATAACCGGAGCATTTAGAGCTGTAAAACACGAACTCGATATATTGGGAGTTCTTGTCCTTGCAACATTTACGGGTGTTGGCGGGGGGATATTAAGAGATATTATTCTCGGAAAAACACCACCTGCTGTTTTTCAGAACGAATTACATCTTATTATTTGTATTATTGGTGGTTTAGTTGTTTTCTTTGCAGCTCCAAAAATAGCAGAAAACTGGCCGGTAATTAAAATAGGAGATGCTATCGGTCTTGGTGTTTTTGCTGTGCTTGGAGCATGGAAAGGTGCAGAATCCGGATTGGGGCCAATTGGAACAGTTCTTATTGGAACAATCAGTGCCGTAGGCGGGGGTGTTATTCGTGACCTTCTTGTAATGGAAATACCGGCCGTAATTAGAACTGATTTTTATGCAACTGCAGCTGCTATGGGTAGTCTATGTTATTACATTTGCTATAAACTTCATGTATCACTACCGGTTTCTTTAATTTCAGGTCTTTCATTAACTACCGGAACAAGAATTCTTGCAATGATTTTTAAATTAAATCTTCCAAAAGTTAATCGATTACCTCAGGAACCGTCAGAGATTTCTAAAAACAAACATAAACATATTATTTAAAAGGAGCATTTATGAAATATTTTTTAATTTTTGCATTATTTTTTGTATTACTAATTTCTTGTTTAAAAACTCAAACTACCGAATCTGCACAAGATACAGAACCGATTAATGAAATTACTTTTTTCAAAACGATTCCTACAGAGTCTTTTATGACCATTGTAAATGATAATATCAATAATCCCGATTATGTACTTATTGATGTCAGAACTCCTTCAGAATTCCAAAGCGGTCATATTAAAAATGCTTTACTAATTGACTTCAATTCATCAAACTTTAATACTATTATTGAATCACTTGACAGGTCAAAAACATATATGCTCTACTGTCGTAGCGGAAATAGAAGTGGTCAGGCTATGGAAATAATGAAAAATAAAGGTTTTACTGGAATATATAACATGCAGTCAGGATTTAATGAATATCAAAATCTTGGATATCCGGTTGAAAAGAATTAAAATACTATAGACGCTTGCAAAAACTTTGTAAAATATAGTATTTTTACAAAAAGCTCTATTGACTTAAATTAATTCAAATATTATACTCTACTTAAACAATAGGAATTGTTACATATAGGAGCACACTATGGAAAAAATGGGATGGAACTATTCAGATACTGTAAAAGATCACTTTTTAAAACCGCATAATGTTCTTAGTATAGAGGAAAGCGAATATCAACCCGACGGAGTTGGTTTTGTAGGTTCTCCTGCTTGTGGTGATATGATGAAAATATTTATTAAAGTTAAAAATGATAGAATTGTTGATTTGAAATGGCAAACTTTCGGTTGTGCCAGCGCAATTGGTTCCACTTCAGTTTTAAGCGATATGGTAACCGAAAATGGCGGTATGACTTTATCGGAAGCCTATACCATTACACCGGAAGATATTATAAAAAAATTGGGCGGGCTACCTTCAAATAAAATTCACTGTTCTGTTCTTGGTGACAAGGCTCTACGGGAAGCAATTAATGATTACTATAAAAAATCGGGCAGAGTCGACTTAATACCGCATGACAAAGAATCAAGAGTTGTCTGTCATTGTTTAAATGTAACTGAACATGATATAAAAATGGAAGTATTAGAGGGTGTAAAAGATTTTGATGAATTACAAAAAAGAACGAAAGCCGGAACAGGTTGTGGTAAATGTGTTTCAGAAATTAAACAAATTATGACTGAAATGGTTGAGAAATACTACAAAGATACGATATACAAGGGGTAAACTATGATATATCTTGATAATAATTCTACGACGCCTCTTCATCCTGAGGTTAAAAATAAAATAGTTTCAATTCTTGACTTGTATGGAAATCCAAGTTCTGCACATCAAATTGGAAGAGAAGCAAAGTCCTATATTGATGAAGCTAGAAAAACTATTGCTGATTTCTTTAAATGTTTACCAGAAGAAATTATTTTTACAGCATCAGGCTCTGAAGCAAACAATACAATATTAAAAAGTGCTTCAAGTTGCTGCAGTAAACATTGCAGTATGGGTGGAAAAAAACATATTATTTCATCAGTGATTGAACATCCTTCAGTGTTAAATACCCTTCGATGTCTTGAAGGCGAAAATACAGAAATCACATATTTACCGGTTGATAAATTCGGTATGATTTCAAAAGAATCTTTGTTAGCAGCAATACGGCCTGAAACATCATTAATATCTATTATGTTTGCTAACAATGAAATTGGAACAATTCAACCAATTGCCGAATTTGCTTCAATTGCAAAAGAAAAAGGAATTCAATTTCATACAGATGCAGTTCAGGCTGTAGGAAAAGTTGATATTGATTTAAGTACATTACCGATTGATTTTATGTCTGTTTCAGGTCATAAAATCTATGCTCCAAAGGGAATTGGTTTATTATTCAGACGAAAAGGTACTCATGAAAATATATGTCCGCTTATAACCGGTGGTCATCAGGAAGATTCACTTCGTGCCGGAACTGAGAATACTATTGGTATCATTGCTCTTGGAGAAGCGTTTCGTCAATTAAAGAAAGAAATGAATACTGAAATACCTCATTTAATCAACCTGAGAAATAGACTCGAAACAGGCATCAAAGAAAACATATCCCATGTGCGATTAAACGGGCATCCTGAAAAAAGACTTCCCGGCACCCTGAATTTATCGTTTGATGCAATTGAAGGTGAGTCAATATTACTTCGACTCGATTTAATGGGTATTGCAGTTTCAACAGGGAGTGCCTGTTCTTCAGGTAGTTTAGACCCGAGTCATGTTATAATGGCACTCGGTGTAGAAGCAGAGCAAGCTCATGGATCTATACGATTTTCAATAGGTCGTGAAAATACTATAGACGATATTGAATATACAATTAAAACAGTAAAAGAAGTGGTTGAAACGTTAAGACGAATCAGTCCGATCAAATTAAAATAAAGGAATACAATATATGAATGATCCGGTTATAGAAAAAATAATGCAATTGAGAAATCAATTAAGAAACAAGATAGTTATACCTGTACATCATTATCAGAATCAGGCAGTTTCATCAATAGCTGATTTTCTCGGCGATTCTTATAAACTTGCAGTTGATTGCAGTAAGAGTGATGCTGAATATATTGTTTTCTGTGGTGTATTATTTATGGCTGAGTCGGCTGATATTCTAAAAAAACCGTTTCAAAAAGTTATTATACCGGCAAGTAATGCTGATTGTCCGATGGCTAACATGGCTGATTTAACAAGTGTTAACGAAATATTCAATAAAATTACAACTTTGGCAGGCACTGATGTCGTACCAATTGTATATATGAATTCGTATGCTGACTTAAAAGCATTTTGTGGTGAACGCGGAGGTTCTGTCTGCACATCATCAAATGCTCATGTAATAATGAATCATTACTTAAAACAGGGTAAAAAAGTTTTATTTTTCCCTGATGCAAATCTTGGTATGAATACAGCATTTAAACTAGGTCTTAATCACAAAAATATGATACTAACTAAAAAGCTTGACAACTATAATGATGAACAGGTAATTTTATGGGATGGATTCTGCCCCATTCACAAACGATTTACGCCCGGTGATATCAGCGTATTAAAAGCTAATTATCCTGGAATTAAGATTATTGTACATCCTGAGTGTCCTGAGGAAGTTACTGCCCAGGCAGATGCTATAGGGTCAACGGAATTTATTCTCAATACAATCAATGCATCACCAGCCGGTTCAATCTGGGGTGTTGGGACTGAAACAATTTTTGTTGATAAACTGTTTGCTGCTAATCAGAATAAAACTATTGTTCCACTAAAGGTTTCAGAATGTATAAACATGAAAAAAACCACGACAGAATTAGTTTTAAATTCATTAATCAACATCAATGAACACATTGCATCAAATGGCACAATTCCTTTAATGAATATTATATCTGTTCCTGAAATCTATAAAAAGGATGCTGCGGCGGCTCTAAATAAAATGATTGATATTGTTACAAACGGGTTAAAATGAAAGTATCAACTAAGGCAAGGTACGGCTTTAAATTTATGATTCACCTTGCATTAAACTATAACATAAAATTAGTTCAAATACGCGAAGTATCTGTATCAGAAAAAATTTCATCAAAATATCTGGAACAAATTGCAATGTCTTTTAAAATAGCGGGTCTTGTTAAAGTCACAAGAGGGGCTAAAGGCGGATATACATTATCACGCACTCCTAAGGAAATAACACTACTTGAAATTATTACTGCAGCAGAAGGAAATCTGGTATTAACCGATTGTATTGAATCATCCGACTTCTGCCAGAAAAAAGATGATTGCATTATGAATAAATTATGGGTAGATTTAAATAATCACATAACGGACTATTTAGGGTCAAAAACACTCCAAGACATTATAAGTTAATAGTAACATGCAGGTATCCTTCAATTCATTAATAGATATCTGCATGTATATTATTACAACGAAAAAGCAACACCAAACGAAAAACTATTTGTATTAAAACCTGTTGTCATTGCAAAGTTATGTCTTTTTTTGAACTTATTGAGATAATGATTTGAGCTTATAAAAAATGGAATAGAAATCGCTGATAACACCACCCCGGTTGCAATCATTGATCCATAAAACCCTGCATATAACATATTGTGTGAAACTTCAACATATTCATAATTATCAATTACAACTTGTTGCTCCTCATCATACGTTTCTTTATAAAAATATGCATATATTGGCGTTGTATAATAATTATAAATAAAGGGAGTTCCAAGTGCCAAAGTCCCGAAAAACAAAATATTCCCCGGAATAAAAAAACCAACTGCAAGTGCAAATGCCTTATTTGACATTCGATAATCCGGGTCATATTTATAAATATCTTTTGTTACCATGTTTATATTAGTTACTGTTGAACTATTGATTTGTTTCTCACTGACAATTCTATCAATAGTATTTTGTTGAATAGTCATAATACCAACCGGAGAAAAAATAACAACTGAATCATCAGTTTTTTTTAATATTTCACCGCTTAAAGTATTACCGTCTTTAAAAAAGATTGTATCTGCTGAAATCAAATATGAACACACAAGTAAAATCATTAACATTATATATTTTTTCATAATAGTCTCCCAAATTTATTTTTTTTCCAGCTTAATGTCTACATTATAATATCTATTGTCAGGATTGATTATCAATTTTCTTTCACCGTTCTTATACGTACCATTTTCAATATCAACGGCTTTTATTGTAACTTCTTTGGTAGTAGTAAAACTCTCATCATAAAAATGTAAACTGGTTTTCTCTGAAACCATATATGGGCTTATTTTTTTAGTACCATCAAGAACATACAACAAAATATCAGATATCGAAGCACCGGTATTATTATCCATTACATCTACATTAATTTCAAAATACCCTGAAAGTTTAACCGGCTCTATATATTGATAATCATAACAACCCACCAAAAACAAAATGATACAGGTTGAAATTAGAATTTTAATCTTTTTTAACATAATAACTCCCATTCTTATAAATCTTCCAGGATAATATTCTTAATATATTTATATGTACCAACATTAAAATCCACTTTATCTTCAGATTTCTGATATGAAACATTTAATCCTTCATCGATATCAACAATTTTAATATACATATTGTCTGAAGAAAAAGGTATATAAACATAATTATCTGAAGAAGCATCATATTTATATTGTGCGTAATTATCAATATCAAAATAAAGATAAAAATGACCATTTTCCCTTGTATCAGAATAGTTTGTTATTAACATATCAGTAGTTTGATCCCCTCTAATTACTGCATAAACAAGAATATCTTTAACCGGTTGGTTTGCACTATTTGTAACCGTCCCGGAAATTTCATAACGACCATAATAAGGAACACTCTTATAACTCGAATTATACGAATTATAAGGCAATGATGGGCAACCTGTTATAAAAAAAAGCGTTATGATAACAAAAAAAAACAAACTTATATCTTTCATACAGTACTCCACTTATTTATAAAGATAATTTTAACCCCAATGACATTCTATCTCCGGAAAATCCGGTAATCATTGATAAATCAGTCCTTTTTTTGAAATTCTTACTATAATTATTTGATTGAACAAAAAACGGAATCGATATAACGGTTACAAGTAAACCAGTAACCATAAGAGATGCATAAAATGCACCACCAAGAGGATTATGGGGTATTAAAACTTGTTTTGATGTAGATGTATACGTAGAATCATCATATATATACTCAGTAGTATATTGAGGTACACCATAATAGTTAAGAACAAATGCGGTTCCAATAGCGACTGTACCAAAAAATAAAATATTACCCGGTATAAAAAAAGCTAAAGCAAGGCCAAAAGTTTTTCGTGACATTTGATAATCCGGATCATATTTATACACATCTTTTGTGACAAGGTTTATATTTGAAGTTGTTATAACCTGATTATTCTTTTGAACATCTGTTACAACCCGATCAATATTTTGTTTTGAAATAGTCATTGTGCCTAGCGGGGACAAAATAATGACATCAGTATCAGTTGTTTTTAAAACCTCACCGGTCATAGTATTACCATCTTTAAAATAAATCGTATCAGCAAATATTACTGAAACAGCAAAAACAAACAATACAATTGAAATAATTTTTTTCATCTTATTCTCCTTACTTATTTAGATACATTATTTTCTTAAAAGGTTTAAAATATATGTATAAGATAACCCTTTTTTTAAAATAAACAATATAAAATTAAAAATTCCAGCCAAAAACAAAAGCTATTTTTTTATAATAAACATACCAGTCTTCATATTCTCTTTTTGTAAAATCAGCATTACCAACAGTTTCATTTGAATACACTCTACCATTTTGCCAATTAAAAACTAAAATAGCATACAGATTGTTAGGAAGTTCAAAAAAAGCCATCGGACCGAAAAGAACTGTCATAAAATCACTTCCCCACCCTTTTGAAGCCATTGGTGAATATTGGTTTCTTGTTATATTATATTCATCAATATTAGCCATGCAACCTAGTGTCATGAATTCTAAATGGGTACATTATACTCGTCCCAGCCAAGCATTTTTCTCGCCTTGTTTATTTTCCTGAGAATGTCTTCTCCCTTCTT
>MIAY01000013.1 GCA_001829315.1 Spirochaetes bacterium GWE1_32_154
GCCCCCCCTCAGGACTCCTGTAAATTGCATTCATTGAAAACATTGAGTATAACGAAATTGCAAACATAAAAAAAACTTTTTTTAACATACCATCTCCTACTTAATTTACATTTATTACTAGTTCATTCTATAACAGTCTTATTTTATTGACAAGTCATTTCAAATAAATTATAACTTTTAAATAAAAAATAACACATTTAATAGTGGAGAAAACATGAATAGACTAATATCGGCAGTAATTATACTTATTTCTTTGACGGCCGGGTCATTATTTGCAGAAAATATTTATCTATTTGGTAAAACTTCCTTTACAAATGCACAATTCTGGGAAAGACAGATTTCATCTGATAATACATTAAGTAATAGAAAAGTTATGAGTAACCTAACCGGCGGTTCACTAGGAGTTGGCGTAGAATGGGTTATCTGGGATATTGGTGTTAAAAGAGGTTCAAGGATATTTCTTACAAGCAGTATTGATCTCGTTTTCCTCGGTTTAAATTATATGGGCGCCACAAAGGATGATATACTGTATAATAATCCCATGACTAATTTTGATATTGGCAACGGTGCAATGTATACAGGATTTGATTTTGATGTATTTGCAGGAGGGACTTTTCCAAAATTAGATTTAAAATGGGGGTTTGGTTCAAACTTCTATTTTATGTTTCCAAATTACTCGAATATATTAATGAGAGAATCAGAACAATTCGCATTTTTTGCAACGCCTTCAATTTTTATTGCTTATGATATTTTTATTCCCAACAGCACTATTAAAATAACACCAATGCTAAAAACAGGAATAACAACAGTTCCTCTTATTCCCGATGACTTTCAGGCTGATATAGATAAATTCAGTATACTCCCTGAAAACTGGTATAGTGGTTTATATATAGATTTATCAGTTTCAATCAGTTTTAAATCGTTTGTGTGGAAAAAATAATTTTTTATTTCTATCGTAAGATTATATGCGTTGTTATTTGTATATTTATTCAGCTAATATTCAAAATGGATATGCTTTATTCATTAGAAATATCAGGTTCTGAGGAAATTGTAATAATCAAATATTTTGAAGACAATACAGCCGATTTTATGCCTTCAATTTCATTTTTTGATGAAATTGATTATTCATTTTCATCGAATGAAATATCATTTTTTTTCAACGAACACGAAAGTATTGCTACAAAACCGATATTCTTCACTTTAATAAAAACAGACAATTATGCCAACAATATTCAGATTTTAAATGCACTATTTACTCATACAAAAATACTTTTTACTGATATACCATCAATTAAAAATACATCATTTATTGATATAAACTATTTCAGCTTAAACAGCATTATAGAAGCAAACCCGGCATATACCTATGCTGATACAACTTTTTCATTTAAACCTGCAAAGGAAATAACAATTGGTGTACCATTATTATATGCCAATCAAAAAACAACATCAGGAATCGGTTTTCAATTTAAAAAAAAATTAATTGATCTAAACCATCAACTTCTACTGGCTTCACCTGTATCTTCATTCAAACCCCAAGTCATAACCTCATCGTATAATAGAATTGACAATTTTTACTTTAACGGTCAAATGATCATTAGTGATCAATATCTTAAAAATGAATTTGAAATCATGTACAAAAATAACTTTTTATTTACCGGAATACATAATAATACAAGCCTATATGATTATAACAAAATCTATTCATTCTTTGCATTTTCAATATCACTCTACATAAAAAATCATACAATCTCATTATTCAGCAAAACAAGAAGTAATTTAAAATACTCATTTAATCATAGTAGTTTATTTTTTCAAAAAAATTATTATTCCGGGATTGACTATACTATTCAATATAATTATTTTTTTATTTCCAATACAACCGGAGTAACGGGCGAAAAAAATCCGCTTGAATTAACATCAGATCAATTTAAACCGGATGTCCCCTTCATTATTCTCCAAACAAAAGGCGGATATAATAATTCATATTTTCTATTTTCAAGTGAATTTAACTTCTTATATTCGTTAAACAACACATTTGAGTATTCATTTTTAATCGCTATAAAAGACTTACATTTTTTTAATTTTACTTTTGATATTTCAAACGGACTTATTTCTAATAATTTTAATTATTTCATTAGATTTGACAATAATGTAAAAATTAGTTACCGTTTAAATTATTTTGGTATATTCTATTTTGATGCAAACCTATCAACTGAATTTGCGCAAATTTTTTCGAATAAAATTATTTTTACAATTGGCAGTTTGTTTACATTTTAACAAATGAGGAGTATCACATTGTTCGATATACATACAATAAACTCAGGTTCAATTTTGACATTTTCAATTATAGTATTACTTGCTTTTTTTTCAATTATTTCAATCTCTATAATAATTGAAAGATTTATATTTCTAAACAGATTTACAATTAATATCAATCGATATAAATCAATGTTTCCTGATAAAATAATTGATTTAAAAATTACTATTTCCGAAAAAAATAAAAAGACTCCTTTTGAAACAATTATACTCAGTATTATTAAATCATCGGTAATAAATCGTTCTGAAATGCGGGAGAGATTAGACGCTCAATTTACTGAAATATACCTTATATACCACAAAAGAATCAACTTACTTGGTATATTTGCGAAACTGTCAACGCTTATCGGTCTTTTTGGAACAGTAACCGGTATGATAAGTTCATTTAACAGCATTGTCGAAAAAGGTATCAGTACAGCATCGATAGTCGCTTCAGGTATTTCTCAGGCACTTATCACAACAGCAGCCGGTCTGATTATCGCAATTCCTGCAACATTCTTTTATGAATATTTTAACGATCGAATTGATGGTGAAATCAGAAAAATGGAAATTATATGTTCTGAATTAATATCAACACTTATAGATAAAAGTAAAAATTGGGGTGCTTTAAAATGAAGTATAAGCATTTTAGAAAACCATCTTCCGGTATTGATATGACACCGATGATGGATATTATATTTCTAGTACTTATTTTCTTTATGGTCGGAGCAACATTTGAAATGAATAGAGCGTTGAATATGAATCTGCCTCGTTCCTTTTCATCAGAAGGAACCATTTCACAAAATAGAATTCTTATAGAAATCAATAGTAAAAGCGATCTTGCCGTAAATGGCATCCGGGTTACTTTAAACGAACTTTCAAATAACATCATTTCTCATACTAATAGTACTGATACAGAAATATTTATTATGGCGGATGAAGTTGTTCCGTATAAATTAATAATAAATGTAATGGACTTAATAAAAATTCTCGGCTTTGAAAAAATCTCATTAGTTACTGATATTAAAAAGGAATTATGATATGGATAGAGGTTTCAGAATTTTTCTGATTATCTCTTTTTTTCTTCATATTCTTGCAGGTTGTCTATTTTATTCTTTTTATATAAAAAATAGAATCACATTCAAAAAAGAAGAAAATAAAATTATTGATATAAAAATGATTAAAAAATCTGATTTTGCTACGCATAAAAACTCACAGATCGAGAGTACAGGAACCGGACATCAAGGATTGCAGGACATCATCACACATACGATTCAAATTGATAGTATTAATAATCAGCAATCTAATCCAAATAATACAATTAACTATTCAATAAGCTCATACAATTCTTTACAAACCTTTAAAATTGATAAAAATGTAAATATTCTCAATAAAAATAACATAGTTGAACCAAATTGGGATATTAATGATTATAGTGAAGGTATAAGTTTTACAAACGGTGAATATAGAAAACTAATAGCGTATGATACAACTTTACTGGAAAGTTTTGAATTTGTATCTGATAATGAAATGACATTATTATTAACGATTAATTCAGAGGGACATATTGAAAATATTGATATTACTGAATCAACCGGCGACATGGATAATGATCGGAAAATAAGTAACATAATAAGCACATGGCGATTTGAAAAAGGTATAAATTTACAAAGAGGTATTTTGAAGCTAAAATATTTTTTAAAATGAGAAAATTTAATAAAAAAATAATTATTACATTCAACATCTTTATTCTTCTATTAATACTAAGCCTTAGTGTTTTTATGATTATATTTATTAATATAACGCTACTCAAATTATTTCAAGTAAATAAACAAAAAATAATCAGCGAAATTGAAAATACAATAGGATATTCAATACATTATAAAAAAATATCACCAACACTATTTGGAAACATAAGGATTCAGAACCTGACACTAACCGATACAATAAATTTTAAAACAATAGAAATTGGTGATATAGTAATTACATACTCGATTATTTCATACTTACGATCAAATAACTCCCCTATAAACGGCTTAAAAAAGATTGCAATAAAACGATTAAATGCATTTCTTTCACAGCAACAGATAATTGATTTCCAGAATAAAATTAATAATAAAAGTAAACCTGACAAACCATTTCCGGTAATAAATAACTTAACAATAGAGTTTGTAAATTCTAATATTACATATACATTAGATAAAAATAAGTATATCGATTTATATTCAAATCTTATAAAAATAAATATTGTAAAAAATAAAATAAATCTGAAAACATCTGCAACGTTCAATTTCATCCAAAATGAAAAAAAGTTATACTCTTCAACAATTGTAAGTACAGGAAAGATTGAAACGGACAATAAAACATTACGATCAGATTTTTCTATAGTTTTAAAGAATATGACACTAAATAAGATTGAATTAGTAGACCAGAAAATTGTATTCAAATCACTCAATTCTGACTTTGAACTAAAAAGAATTAAAGATCCATTACCGATACAATTTTCAATATCGAAAATCGATCAAATAATACATGCAAATCTTGATATAAAGAATTTAAAAACAGCAAAACTCTTTACAAAAAACCCTATAAAAAATCTTCCTGATTTCATTACAAACACACTATCATTTGAATACAACATTACAACAAAAAAAATAGATTCTAATCTGAAAGGAAATCTGATATTTAACACAATAATTTCATTAGGCGCAACAAAGATTCTGTATGATATTTCACTATCAAAGAATACTATCAATATAAAAAACTGTTCTATTCAATCTCTCAATAATAATGGGCATCTTTTAATTTCCGGAATATATAATTTTAAACAAAATATACCGCTGATAACCATAACTGCCGATAAATTTAAAGTTTTTTCATCTGAAATATCATCAAAAATCTCTATTACCGGTGATGAGTCATTAATCAATATCCAATCGGATTCTTTTATATCAAACAATGTCAATTTAGGAACATTTCACTATCAGGTTAAAAATTTTAATAAAACTGACACAATCATTCCATTTAACGGTTTAATAATTTCATCAGAAAATAATTCATTCAGTATTAATGCCAGATCATTTAAAATAACCCCTTTTTTACCCCTGGGATCTAAAATAATATCAAAGGATTTTTCACTTGATTCCGATATTGAACTACTTCTTTCTAAAAATACTATACTAGCTAAAAAATTATATTTTTTATTAAAATCAGAAAATAACAACCTATTTTCCTGTTCTGCTGCTGTTCTAAAGAAAACAATAAAAATCTATGATGTAAAGATTAAAAATAAATCTACTGAATATAAACTATCAATTAATCAATTAAAAGAATCTCCCGGATACAGTATAGTATTATACTCTAATTCAATAACACATTATTTTGCACTCACTTTTAACAATAGTCGTATTACATTGAGCAATAACAATAATCTTTTCTTCAGCACTTTCAATGACACATTATCATTATACCTTTCAGATTTTACATTACCAATAATTAAAAATACAATTAAAATGAGCTGCTCTATTTCTGCAAACACTAAAACAGGTAATATTGTAAAAAATAAAATAATAATTACCGGACTTCCCGGCTTTAATAATAAGAAGGCTGATTTTTCTACTTTTTTTGAAATAAAAAATAATTCACTTACATTATCCCAAATTGAATTTATTAATGCTAACAATCGAATTACGGGACAACTATCTGGAACAATAATAAAAAATCCGGAATCAACAATTATTGAAGGTACGTCTTTATTAACTGATGAGAAACAAAACGAATCATATTCACTCAACTTTAAACTATCCGAAGGTAATATCTCATCCCGTTTTTTTATAACAAACATGCAATTAAATAAGTTACTAGGAGCAAAAAGTTCCGGTTTCATTAACCTCCGGGTTAGTGCAAATGGTAAAATTACCAATCCGGATATTTCTATTGAAGGAGATACAAAACAGGCTGTTTTAAATAAAAGTAAAATACGGGCTTTCTTTATTGTAAAGAAAGAAAAAAATCTTTTTAAAATCGACAATTTAATTATTGAATCCGGGAATAAATTACGTTTACAATTAAATAAATCTTCTTTTCTTCTTGACAACACTCAATTAAATAATATCAATCTTTTTGGTGATGTCTATATCAATGTTATTGATAAAAAAATTAAAAGTACATTTAAATTAGCAGGAAAAATAAATTCTATCAACAATTATTTACTTGATTTAAATCTTGTATCAACTTCTATAGCATACATGAAAAATAGAAAAATATCTGATATTGATAAAATTGATAATTTATTATTTTCACTTCGTGCCTCAGATGATCTTTTTACATTGCAATCGGTGAATTCGAATATCGTAACATTTTATATAAATAACAACTCAATTTCAGGTAATATTTTTATTAATGACAAAAGAACATTATCAGTAAATCTTTCAAAAGATGAGAATAAAAATTTACTTGGAGATATTTCACTGCATGATTTTCCTATTAATATTTTTAATGTCATAACAAAACCCTATGTTAATTTTTATAAAGGTAATATATCGGGAAAATTAACAGCATCAGGGACAATAAATAATCCTGAAATTTTTGGTCAAATTAAATTGTATGAGGGCGAAATTACCATTCCTGATTATTTATCAAAACCAATTTCAAATATCAGTGGCATTATTAATGCTAACGGGAAAAAACTTAATGTAATAAATATTACAGGAAATTCTGCAGGCGGGCTGGTTAACGGATATGGAGATATTGGTTTAAACAAAGAAAACCGGTTTGACGGTTATCATTTCACAGTGAATTCAGAAACTGTTCCTGCTCAATTTAAATATAGTGTTATTGATATCTCAGGTGAGGCTCTTGTAAACTCATTCATTTTTGAAGGAAGACCGGGACATTACGGATTTATTGGTGATATTTTTGTCGACAAAGCAAATATCAATATTTCAAATTTTTCTAACAATGCACCATCCGTTGAAAAACCACTTGATCAAAAAAAAATACCGCTATTTGTTTTATTACAATTTACCACAGGAAAAAAGATTGAAGTAACATATCCTTTAATTAACGGTATAATTGCTAAGGGCAACAAACTAACGGTTCAGTATTCGGCAGTTGATGATCAATTAGGTTTTTTAGGTACACTTAATTTTCGAAGCGGAAAAATTAATTATCTTAATAAAATATTTAAAATAAAAGAAGCTACTATTCGATTTGACGAAAACACTGAAGGATTAAATCCGGATGTAAATATCGTATCATCATATCAAACTCGTGATAACAATAGAAACAAGGTTGAAATATTTTTAAACATTATTGATAAGTTATTCTCTTTTAAGACTATTTTTTATTCAACACCACAATTATCAGAATTTGAACTCAATCAATTACTTGGTCTTGGATATAACTCAACAGATAATGTAGAAGGTGAATTAGTTTCCGGAATCCGGGGTCTTGAATCAATACAAAATACAACAAATTATCTGGGAAACACATTTTTATTTAATCCAATTGAAAATTATGTAAAAAGAGTGTTAAACTTGGACGCTTTTTCATTTAATTCATATATATTCGGTAACGTATTAACGTCAGATAAAACATTACTGGATATGCTTGATAACACAAGTCTATCAATTGGGAAGTACATAACGGATGGATTTTATTTGGAATCTTTAATGACATTTAATAAAAATAGTGGTATAAGTGGAGGAAATTTTATGCCTTTATCGGAAACTGATTATGGATTCAACCTCAAGCTCCAGGTTCTTTTGGAGTTACCGTATATTTCGTTGGGTTATTCATACAAACCAACAGATATAAATAATTTTGCAAATGCAGAACAAAAAATTTCAATTGAAACAAGTTTTAAATTTTAAGAGGGGCTATTAATAATGAAAAAAATAATAATTTTTATTTTTCTATCAATGATTGTATATTCTTATTCTCAAGAGATTGACACCACTGATGATAAGGGCGATATAGAATTAACTACTAATTCTATAGAAAATAAAGTAATAAATAAAATTATTTTGAAAGGTAATAAAAAGGCTAAAAAAAAGGAAATTGATACTCTAATGATTATAAAAGAGGGTATGAATTTAAATTTATCTCTGGTTGAACAGGATTATCTCAAATTAATGGAACTTAATTATTTTGAAGATATTATTATATCAACTTCTGATGTATTCGATGAAAACGGTATTTTAGTTTCAGATAAAATCGATTTAGTTCTTGAGTTTCAGGAAAAACCTACTATTTCAAGAATACTCTTTAAAGGGAATAAAAATATTGGCGTTGGCTTTTTACTCGGTGACATAACGGTTAAAAATGGTGATATTGTTGATAAAGGTGCAATTGTAACTGACCTTTTAGCAATTGAAAAGAAATACAAAGAAAAAGGTTTTAATTACGCTAAAGTTGACTATGAAATTTATCAGAATGAACTGTTAAATGAAAAAAAACAAGTCCAGTTAATTTTTAATATCACTGAAGGTCCTGAGACTTTTGTTTCAGAAATTGAGATTTTAGGTAATGATCGCTTTACTGATTCTACTCTAAAGACTAAAATGAAAACAAAAGAACGAAAATACTTTGGTATTCAAAAAGGTGCATTTCAGGAAAATTTATTTTATGAAGATATAGATATGATTTTAGCATTTTATAGAGACCAGGGATATATAAAAGCAGATATTGAAAAACCGGAAATCAATCGGTTTACAATTGAAGAAAACAACACAAAAAAAGAATCAATTAAAATAACATTACTCCTCACTGAAGGAAAGCAATACATTTACGGCGGTATAGAACTCTCAGGAAATAAAATATTTACTGATGAAGACTTAACTTATGCATTAAAATTAAGAAAAGATCAGACATTTAACTTTACAAAATTTCAGATTGATTTATACGCTCTAAACCTTAAATATCGAAATGCGGGGTATATTGAAACCAGAATTACTGAAATACCGTATTTTGATGAAGAAAATAATACAATTACATACAAAATTAATATCATAGAATCAAAAAGAAGTTATATTGAGTCTGTATTTTTTAGAGGTAATGAAAAAACAAGAACCTACGTTTTAGAGCGTTCGGTTTTTACTAAAGTCGGTGATATTCTTGAGCAATCTAATCTTGAAGCATCAAGAATAGGTTTAATGAACCTCGGTTTCTTCGGTAATGTTACCTACGAAATTCAACAGGGTTCAAAACAGGGACTATTAAGGGTTATTTATATATTAGAAGAAAGACTAACAGCCGACTTTAAATTCGGTCTTCAGGTAACAACAAGTCAAATACCGCCGGATGTAACACTTTTTGGTGAGATATCAGAAAAGAATTTTCTTGGCCGAGAACTTTCAATGAGTGGTAAATTGGATTTATCTATATTTAAACAGGGTGTTGATTTTAAACTTGATGATCCGTGGTTTCTAAACTCACCAATAAATCTCGGTGGAACAGTCAAAGTGTATCACAATTGGACACAAAAAGTTTTAAGAAAATTGACACCAGATGATTATATTGAGTATTCAGGTAATGTAGCAAACCCGACAGAAAATGATTTAAGAGATTCTTATGATGAATCTGCAGGAACCAATGTTCATTTTAATGAAAATTATATTGGTGCAGAAGGTGATGGTTCATGGGGAAATATGGGTTTACATGACATTAACTTTGAAATTGGCGCACGAGCAGGTTACAGATTCTTAAATTATTTCTCAGTTTCTGCAAACTATTCATTGTCACCCATTTATACTTTCTTACCGACAGTTTCAAGTTTATCGACGGAAGAATATGCAACAAAAGTGAATGAAATTGATAGTGAATCATATAGAGCATTATTATTAAACAATGACGGCTGGTCAGTTAAATCACGAATTGGAACAACATTCTCAATTTCAACAACAAAAAGAAGAATTAATCCTTATGATGGTTTCAGATTTTCATTAACAACAGCATATACATGGGGGCATTTTGATTCAATTTCAATTTCGTCTTATTTTACCTACTATTTAAAACTAATGGAAATTGATTTTAATAACTGGATATTTAATAATGTCGTTGTATTTAATGCAGGTGCATCATTCTTATTTCCGGGTTTAAGAAATCTTGGCGGACAACTTAACGGAAAAGATACAGCCGGAAAAGGACCGATATTATATCCCTCTGACTCACTGTATGTCGATGGTTTTTTTATAGGTAGAGGATGGGGTGCATCAATAGGAACTACATCCGGTTATGAAGGAAAATTAACAAATAAAACAGGGTATGCCCGATTTGACGGATCTATTGAATATAGAATTCCTATTCACGAACAATTTATCTGGATTGCAGCTTTTATCGATATCGTTAATCTTATCGAAGGGCCAAAAAGAAAATATATACTTACCGATGAAAAAACTGGAGATACAATAACTGTTGATGGAGAAGTCTTATATGGTTATGACAGTTCTAATTCATGGATGTGGTGGGAGCAAAAACAATCTAATTCATTCTATGATAATACAATGACTGACTGGTATGGTCTTGAAAATTGGTATGGTTCTGTAGGCCTTGGTATTCAATTAACAATTCCTCAATTACCACTTAGTTTTTATGTGGTAAAAAGATTTCAAGTTAATTATAACGGTGGTTTTGAATGGGTTGGAAACACTCCTAACTCACCTAATCTTGATTTTGTTCTTTCTATGGTTGGTATATATTTTTAAATTGGAGAAATAAATGAAAAAAATTATTGTTTTACTATCAATACTTACAACAGCTCTTATTCATGCAGAGATTTTGAATTTTTCAAACACTGACACAAAGGATGAAAAGACTTCAGTTGAAAAAGATATTGAAATATTAAAAAGAGAAATCGAGGAATTAAAATCAAAAACCTCATTTTTAGACTTCAAATTATCCGGAGGAACAAAAATAACATGGGGAATCAATTTTAATGACAATCCTTTTGGCTTCCTCGGCAATGCAGCAAGTACAAAACAGCCGATACACGGATTTGATTTTGAAAACAATATCAAACTTGATTTAAATCTTAATAATAATGTTGTTACAAAAAAAAATAGTGATTATGACTTTTCAGAGGTAGTCTTTAAGTTTAAAATGAAAACGATCCGTCCTGTCCCTTATGATTATGCACCGCTCGATGGTGATTACTATGTGGTTGAAGCTAAAGATCAGGATGGAAACCCAAAGGAAATATATTTCCCGAAAAATGATGAAGGCGGTAATGACCTTGTTGTGGGTAACTTTAAATTTGTTCTTGAACAAGCTCGATTGTCGAATCTTCTCGGAACCGGTTTTTTTATAAATTATGCTGATGTAACAAATGTTAACACCTATTATGGTATTGAACCGATTATTGATGTCCTTAAACTTAATCATGATTATTTTAATAATAAGTTTTATGGCAAAAACAATCTATGGTACTCATTTGATTATTCAGATTACGAACCGGAAGCCTATACTGCAGAAGCAGTAGAGTTCTGGTCATCAAATGAACTATCTCCTACACAATCTCCTCATGGTTTTTCTTTAGGAATGGATAACAGTATAACAAACCAGTTTGATTTCTTTATAGAAGCAGGGATTGCATCAAAAGATAATTTTGATCCGATAGAAAATACTGACAATATCATTGATTATGGTTTTTTCTTAAAATGTGAACCTACCTTTAAAACTGAACAAATAGTATTAGCCCCGAAAATTCATTTTGGCTTTGCATTTCAAACACAAACAGTAAATGATATCGGCGCGGACTGGTCTTCATTAAACCTGGCAGTTTCACTACCGGCTAAACTTCAAATCAATGATATGGATTACGCATCTATTGAATTAAATACTAATTATAAAAGACATATTGCTTTAGCCGATAACGCATTTATGATTTCATTAAACCCTAAACTTTCTATTTTAAAAAATTCATTATTTATCAATATACCTATCCAATACTGGTATAAAGATGGTCAGGGTGGTTTGCAGGAAATTAAAAACTTTAGTGGTGTTACCTATACACAAATACAGGAAGAACATATTTTTAATGTTGCATTTATTACCGGTTACAAATCAAATAACTTCTTTTCTGATAATTTTGAATATAAAATAACAAATAATACATACCTCACAACAATATATGATAATGAAGCAGAATTTTTTATGCACAATATATTAAAAAATGAATTTTATTTTTATAATGTTCCATTCCTTGGTTCGTATGTTACAATGGAATCATTTGTTTTATATACAGATATTGGTTATGCTTTTGCAAAAGACGCACGATATGAAAAATTTGTTCAAATTGATAATTCAAATGTTCGGGTTGTTTCTACTGAGAAATTAGCACAATCAAATGTATTATTTGGTGAGTTTGGATTTATGATGAATTTTACTCCAAATATGACAGCCGGTTTTTCTGTTAACTCTCCTAAAATCAATCTTGATATGAATGATACTATTGGTAATCAAAATACTTTTACAACACTAAAAATATGGTCGGAGATTAAATTATAATATGTTTGAAACTCCTTTAAATTTTGATTTACAAAATCTCACCGGAGTAATCGTTGCACTTAAAAAGCCCCTTGTTACAATAACAGAGGTTACTCATTCAGTTGATGAAATCAGACAACTGTCAACAACGTTAGGAATAAAAATTATCAATATTTTTATTCAACAAAAAAGTATTATTGACTCTGCATATTTTATTGGTAAAGGAAAATTAGAGGAAATATCACAATTTGTAAATGAAAATAAAATTGATGTTGTGATATTTGATAATGATTTATCAGGTATTCAGGAAAGAAATTTAGAAAAATACCTTACTAAAAAGATATTAGACCGGACAAGTATCATACTGCAAATATTCAATAAAAGAGCACGCTCTAATGAAGCTAAACTTCAAGTCGAATTGGCTGCCATGGAATACATGGCACCTCGTTTAAAACATTTATGGACACATTTCTCACGATCTGAAGGTATTGTTGGAATACGAGGCGGAGAAGGTGAAAAACAGCTTGAATTAGATAAAAGAATTATTAAATTAAGAATAATAAGCATAAAAGAAAAACTGAAAAAAATTGATGTTCAAGCAAAAACAAGAAGAAAAAGCAGAGAAGAAAGTTATACCGTTAGTTTAGTAGGGTATACAAATGCCGGAAAAACAAGCCTTATGAATTTATTATCAAAAAAAAATCTCATTGCTGAAGACATGATGTTTTCAACAATTGATTCAACAATTAGAAAAGTTTTTATAGATGATGAATTAACCATTTTATTAAATGATACTGTAGGATTTATCAATAAGCTCCCCCACTCACTTGTAGCGTCGTTTAAATCGACACTTGATGAAATCAAAAATTCAAAATTAATCCTGCATGTTATTGATAGTTCTAGTGATCGAATTGTAACTCACATAGAATCTGTTGAAAAGGTATTAAAAGAAATTGGAGTAGAAAACATACCAATTATAAAAATATTTAATAAAATAGATTTGTTACCCGGGAAAATTACAGGAATAGGTGTTTCCACAAAGCCGGAAGATGTTCTAATTTCAACTATCACAAAAGAAGGCATTCCGGCATTAAAAGAGGCAATAAAGAAGTTTTTTATTGCCTGAAATATGTTTTATTTAGAGCCTCTTGCAAAAATACTCTTTATTTAATTATTACAAAAATATCTTTTTCATTATCAACAGAGAATTGAATATTAATATCATTATAGGTATTAATTTTCAATTCTTTCTTCAGTGTAATATTCTTTTTTTTATTATAAAACTCAAATTGATAAACACCCGGTCGTAAATACAATGTCTTAATACTTTCTTTAATTCTAAGATTTGTTGTTTTGGTGAAATTTTTATCATCATACACCAATGAGAAAGCATTAATCTTTAATTGAAATTCAATTGGTGGTACATTAATAGTAATTAAAGCAGCTTTAGGAGTTAATGAAAAATTTAGAATTAAATTATGTTGAAATCTTGAAACTTCAACTTTATGCAAATAAGCAGTATTATATCCATTAGAAACTGTGTAAAAATCATAAAAATAATCATTTTCCAATGTAAGTGATTCAGTTAATAATATCCATTTCTCAGTACCTGAAATACGATAATATGTCCGGTAATTTTTAATAGACTTTCTTGTTTCTATATCAAAAACATTAATAAAATAATTGATCTCATCTTGTGGAGGAGCAACAATTTTAAGTGGTATTTTATTGTTTCTAATAATAGAGTATGGTTTAATAGTTATATTTTTTGTATAAACGGTATTATTAAAATATATATGAAGAGAGTATAAATCTGACACAAAGATTTTATTACGTTGAAGAAACGTAGAAAGTAAATTATTTGATTTGATTTTATAACTTTTTTTAGTGGTATCAGATACAATATAGATTTCCAGTAAACCCGGATATTTTGGTTTTTCAACTTCAAAATTAACTATACCATACGAATGTGAAGGTAAAAATAAAAAGAATAAATCGGGAATTAATAATTTTATAAAATTAAACAAAAAAAAGAATATACATAATACTATAAAAATTTTAATAGACCAGTCACCCATCAAACGTGAAGTTGGATAATTTAAAATATACAAATCATCATCTTTATACGTATCATTTACTATTGATGCTAATGTTGTTTGAATAATAGATGTGTCAGGAAAACTATACTTAATGAATTTGTTGATTGCTTCTATGAACTCTAGCGCACTTTTAAATCGTTTTGATTTATCATGATGCATCAATTTTTTTATAATCTTAATAAGAGCGTCAGGTACATTTTTATTATATTTCGAAATTTTATCATACTTTCCCTTAGAAATCACCCTCAAATTTTCAATGGTAAATTCATTTGCAAACGGTCTTTTACCGGAAAGCATTTCATAAAACAAAACACCGAGTGAATATAAATCAGATTTTACATCAACATCTTTTGAAGATTTAATTTGTTCCGGTGACATATAAGCGGGTGTGCCTAAAACAGTACCTGTTTTAGTCATATTATCATCAGTATGACTATCGGTTTTAAATGCAATACCAAAATCAGTCAATTTAACATTCCCTTCGATTGAAATCAAAACATTACCGGGTTTTATATCACGATGAATCACACCCTTTTTATGAGCATAATCTAATCCTTTTGCAATTTCAAGGGCAATATATGATGCCATAAATATGGGTAATTTCCCGATTTTCTTAACTATTTCAGATAAATTATACCCTGCTATATATTCCATAGCAATATAAGAGGAACCGGTATCCTTAAAATAATCATACATATGCACAATATTCGGATGTGAAATATCCATCATTATTGTAGCTTCCCGCTTAAATCTGTCGTAAAATGAGGAAGGTGCTTTAGCTGCAAGTTTTTTTAGAATAACTTCTTTACCGAGACCTAAATGAACGGCTTTGTAAACTTCACCCATTCCCCCTTTAGCTATTTTACCCAAAACAGAATACCCTTTGATTTCTGATCCCATATTTTATCACTCATCCTTACTAAAATGTTCTGAAAAATCTATTGCATTTGAATTATCATCAAAAATTGTTGAAATTTCAGTTTGATCATTTTCCTGTGGAACTTCAACGATATCATTTTCTAAAATAATTTCGCTATCTTTTGAAATTGTAACAGCAATCCATTTATAAGGATTATGTATTTGAACAAACCGGTCATTATTAATTTGATTGTAAAACCCTTTTATTGGTCTGTGACCACCAAAATAAAAACAATTGTGGCAGTTATCTAAGAACGTTTCAAATAATGCATCAATACAACCTTTTTCAGATGAAAAGTTTTCAGTCCACGTTAATCCTTCTATAAGTTGCGAATCATTATGATAGTTTATAATTCTTTCCCGGTCAAACTTGAAATACGGTTCTGCGTGACTTGCTAAAAAATGAGATCCAACGACAAATAAGGGTAATTTTTTTTCAAATGCAGCATAAGATTTTATTATATCATTACCATAGAATTTTTTAAAATAATCAATAACCATCGCCCCTTCATTTGCAAATTTTGCAAATGAAAAGTTTCCATTTCCTGTTTCATTCAGGATATTTTCATGGTTTCCTTTTAAAAAGTTAAATCGTGATTTATATCTTATTTTCATACTCATAATGACAATCATCAAATTGAATGAATCACTAATTTCTTCATCCATTATCGTATGTTTCTTATATCCGTTTAAAAATTCTTTATACGACAAAACCCATCTTTTTGCAAGATCTCCTTCTGCATGAACTCCATCACCAAGACACAAAAGAGTACAATCACCGTTCTCTAATAAATCAAGAAGAGTTTTATTATTATCAAGACGCCAGAATAAAAGAGATTTGAAAAAATCTCTACGTGCATGTAAATCAGGTATTATTATTGTTTTGTTAAAAGAACGTAAATCAATTAAACCACCCGGTAAATTATTTTTTGCCGTAGGTCGTAATTCACAATCTTCATTATCTAAAACGTGATTAACCTGATCTATTATATTCTTAAAAAAAACTTTTTCCGGAGGTGATTTTGTATTGAGAACTGTATGAATAAAATTTTCATACTGTTTTTGAGTACAAGATTCTAAATCATTTACTTTTATATTATTATTCATAATATTCCTTAAAATAGTATTATATCTTATTACTTGGTTAATGCAAGAAATTATTTACAAAATTAGCATTGCATCACCATAACTAAAAAAACGATACTTATTTTCTATTGCGTGTTTATATATTCTTATAAAATTATCATACCCGATAATTGAAGCAACCAATACTGCTAATGATGATTTTGGTGTATGAAAATTAGTGAATAGACCAGATGCGACTTTTAGTTGATATCCTGGAGTTATATAGAGTTTTGTTTTCGCTACACCAGGAAATATACCATCACTGGTATATGCTGATTCAATCGTTCTTAAAGAAGTAGTTCCAATCGGTATTATTTTTTTTTTATTGAAAATTGCCTGATTTAGCGCATCTGACTGTTCTCTATCAATTTCGTACTCTTCTTCATGTATTTGATGATTTTCAATATCATCAGAATAGATTGGTTGGAATGTCCCTAAACCGACATGAAGAGAAACAAAGGATACATCAATTTTTTTATCATTGAGAATAGTGAATATTTTCTCATCAAAATGTAAACCGGCAGTTGGCGCTGCAGCTGAACCATATTTTTTACTGAATGTAGTTTGATACCGTTCATTATCATAACTGTCTGGTATTTTTTTTATATACGGTGGTAATGGAATTGAGCCATACGTATTAAAATAATCAACATCAAATACAGGTTTATCAGATACAATAACTTTGGATATATCATCTATATTTGCTTTGAAAATAGCCATAGTCCCATCAGGCAATACGATCCTCTGTCCTATTTTATATTTTTTATTACTATCAGTTAATGAATGAATGGTTGTATTATCAACAATTTTTAAAACTAATAACTCACCTTCTCTATTAGAATCAACTTTTTTTATTTTCATACGACATGGAATAACTTTTGAATTATTAAAAACTAAATGGTATGTATCATCAATAAAATCTGTAATATTTAAAACTTTGGAATCAACAATCTCTCCGGTATTTCTATAATACACAAGAAGTCTTGCATCAGATCGAATATCAGCAGGTTTTTGAGCAATTAATTCATCCGGTAATTCAAAATCAAAATTATCTGTTTTCATAGTAATCCTTATTTAAATATCATATTGAACTTTGATATTGTATTATGGTTTTAATATAATACAATAGTAGTTTGCGGATAATAAAAGTCTATAATTTGTTTATAAGTAAACTTTTGCATCCCCATATTCTGTGCCCCCCATTGACTCATACCAACACCATGACCAAAACCATATCCAATAAATAAAATAGTATTATCATCTTTTATTTCATAGGTAAATTTTTCACTTTTAATATTTTTATAATTATATAAGCGTCTGATCATCTTTGGAGTATATTTTTTTTCGTTAAAGACTAAAGAATCAATAAGCCCATATACAGTGCGATTAACAATAATATTGTCACTATTCAAATCAATTCCTGATATTTCTAAAAACTCTTCTTTTGTTGTTGCAAATTCCCATTTATAACCTTTCATATCAACTGAATATTGATCAACTTTATTAACTAAATAAGGAAAGTTTGACCCCTCACCAAAATAATCAAGACCGGATGTTAAATACCCCCCTGAATTAGCATGAAAATAAGCAATAATTGGAGCGGAATCAAATACAACAACTTCCCCTTCAGTTGATCTAATGGCTTCTAATATATTTTTCAAATTGGGACTTGCCACAATATCAGAAAACCCGTTATATACTTGAAATGCGGTTGTATTATCAACATCGTACGATCGATTAACTGTAGAACGACTGATAAAATAATATGAATAGGTCCTTGCAACCACAGCTTGTGCCTTAAGAGCTTCAATTTCAAAAAATGAAGGCATTTCAGATGGTAATACTGAAACTAAATATACTTCTAACGGTACAATATTTATTACATCAAAACCATTTTCTTTCGGATAAATTCGTATCTCACCATAATACATTTGATTATTAATATACAAAGGAAAAAAATCATCTGTTTTAATTACCAATGGAGATGTAAAGACCATATCATTATAATAACACAGTTTATCTTTAGACAATATTGTAATCATTTTATCACGAAATGAACTTACTTGCTTACCGGATATAAAATCTATAGTATTTAATACAAAATCACTTCGAAGGCACACCTCATTAGTTGTTATTATTTTAACTTTTATTGAATAGGTATTAAATAAATCATTAAATAAAGGTATTAAATCAGATTGTATAGGATTTTTGTCGACTGCTTTTTCTTGAGTTTTCTCAAATGCAACTTCAGGAACTGTTTTACATGAATAAAACAATAACAAAACACTAAGAAGTAAAAAGAGATATTTCATTATCATTTCCTCCGGTATAAACACGACCGATATGTTCATATCCTTTTTGAGTAACAACCCGACCTCGCGGGGTTCTTTTAATAAAACCAATTTGAATTAAATACGGTTCATACACATCCTCGATGGTATCAACCTCTTCACCTAAACTTATCGCGATAGTCTTACACCCGACAGGCCCGCCGTCATAATGGTCTATTACTATTTCAAGAAGTTTAATATCATTTTTATTTAAACCTAAATGATCAATTTTTAATCTCTTGAGGGAATCTTTTGCAATTTCTTCATCAATTTCTTTAACACCTTTCATTTGAGCAAAATCACGAACTCTTCTTAACAACCGGTTTGCTATTCGTGGTGTTCCACGTGAAGAAGCAGCAACAATGTGAGCTGCCTTATCAGTAATACCAAATTTCAGTATCGATGCGGATCTTTTTAAAATCGTGATAATTTCTTCTTTATTATAAAACTCGAGTTTTTCATTAATGCCGAATCTTGCAAGTAATGGTGAGGATAAAAGACCTGAACGGGTTGTTGCACCAACTAATGTAAATGGTTCAATATCAATCTTTAATGTTTTTGCAGCAACGCCCTGCCCTATTATAATATCTAACGTATAATCTTCCATCGCTGAATACAACACTTCTTCAACACTTTTATTTAACCGGTGAATTTCATCAATAAAGAAAACATCACCTTTTTTTATGTCAGTTAAAACAGCAGCTAAATCACCAACTTTTGTTAAAACAGGTGCACTTGTTGATTTAAAATCAACGCCCATTTCTCTTGAAACGATGTTGGATAATGTTGTTTTTCCAAGTCCGGGTGGCCCTGATAAAAGAATATGATCTAATGGTTCATTTCGTTGTTTTGCAGCATTGATATACACTTTAAGGTTTTCAACAAAATGTTTTTGACCTATAAAATCACTGAGAGTTTTAGGGCGAAGTGTAATATCTAAATCATCATCACTATTATTTTGATTAACAGACATTCTATACCATCAACTTTAATAATTTTTTTATATCATCAGAAAACACACCTGAAAATGGCTTACCTTTTTCATATATTTTCAAAACATCATTTTTATTATACCCCATCGAAATCATAGCAGAAACTAAATCACTGTCAGATTGATTTAAATTATTAATGGTCAGTAAGTTAATTGTTCCTTTCAGGTCTAAAATCATTTTCTTAGCCGTTTTCTCACCAATCCCCGGAGTCTTTTTTAAAACATCAACTGATTCATTCTCAATTGACTGATAAATAACGCCAATATCATGGCGTGATAACATTGCAAGAGCAGTTTTAGGACCGACACCGTCAACTTTGATTAAAGTTCTAAACCCGTCCCTTGATTCTTCTTTAATAAAACCATACAACGTTACATTATCTTCCTTATGAATATAATGAGTAAATAACTTGATTTCAGTTCCGATCATTTCTGATAATTCTGCACTATCATTTAAAGGTAAATATAAAATATAGCCGATTCCAAATGTTGACAGTATAACTGTATTATCTTTAACTCTATCAATTTTCCCTTGTATATGATCGTACATATTATCCTTTTATTTTTTCATAAATTCTATTTGTATTTATATGTGTTATTGCAAGTGCAATACCATCAGCCACGTCGTCCTGCAAAATTGCCACCTCATCACCAATAATCATGCGTAACATACGTTGCATCATTCCTTTATCTGCACGACCATATCCTGACAAAGCCTGTTTTACTTGCAAAGGGGTATATTCATATACTGGAATTAACGATTTCTCTAATGCCAGCAAAATTACCCCGCGGGCTTGTGCAACATTAATAACTGTTTTAACATTTTTAGCAAAAAAAATCTCTTCAACAGAAGCATATGCAATGGTATAACTACCAAGCATTTCAATTAATTCATCATAAATAATTTGCAATCTTTTCCCGACAGAATCTTTTGATGATGTTTTTATCAATTTAGAATCTAAAAGTTTCAATCGTGAATCCCGATATTGAACGACTCCGATTCCGACCCGTTCAATTCCGGGATCAATGCCTATGGTTATCATCTAACCGTTATAATCATCAGGAATTTTAAGATTAGTATATACAGCTTGAATATCATCAAGATCTTCTAATTTATCAATAAGTGCGATTACTTTATCAACTTTATCTGCAGACACAACCTGATATGTATCAGGTACCATGGTAATTTCAGCTGAAATATGAGCAATGTTATTATCGTCAAAGGCTTTAAGAACTGCTTCAAAATTTTCCTGATTAGTATAAACTATAATATTATCATCCTCAGTAACAACATCATCAGCACCGGAATCAATACCTATTTCGAATGCCTTTTCTTCAGAAATAACTGCGATATCAAATAAAATAACACCTTTTTTATGGAATATATATGAAACACAACCATTAGCACCAAGATTACCGCCATTTTTTGCGAGAGATGATTTAACATCAGACGATGTTCTATTTTTATTATCAGTCATTATTTCCATATAAATTGCTACACCATCAGGCCCATATCCTTCATACGTGAATTCATCATAATGAGATGATTCCAACTCACCGGCTCCCTTCTTTATAGCTTTTTCCATCGTATCTTTAGGCATATTAGCTTCTTTTGCCTTTAAAATAGCAGCTCTGAGTCTTGGATTTGACTCTGCACTACTTCCGCCAATTTTTGCAGCAACACTTAATTCTCTTATTATCTTCGTAAATATTGAAGCTCTTTTTTTATCATTGGCACCCTTCTTATGCTGAATATTTGCCCATTTACTATGTCCTGACAAGATATGCTCCTTACAATACTATTATTTAAAATAAAAAACGATTTTACAGCAAAAATAATATATAAAAAAAACTCTTTAATGTCAATTTCATTCATATAAATCTATATGAATAAAAAAACGGGGTTTCCCCCGTTTTTAATAACCAGTAGTTGAACTATGCATTCTCTGACTTTCCAGCCACTGTAAATATACTGTTTTATTAACACGTTCCATTTCAAAACGCGCCCTTTTCAAAAGTTCTTCTTTATAAATCCCGAAAATATCTTCCTGGAGATACTCATAATTATCCAATCGTAAAAAATGCTCATCAAAGTCTGCTGTAATTTCTTTAATCATAGTTGTAAAATTACCCGTTCGTTCTGTCTTATCCCTTTGTATTATGATACCGATAAATTTTAAATATGGATACTCATCAGGATAATAAGGTATTTTAGATCTTGTTTTATCTCGATTCTTTTTTTCTGTTTCATAATTAGGATTAATCCATGTTAATGTTCTCCAACCGAGAAAATTAAGCGTTCCCATGTATATATCCCGTTCTTCTCCACTATTATTTTTTACCCGTACATATAACCCGAAATTAAAGTTATTTCCAAGTATCCTGATTGATAACTTTCTCATAACACCGACATTTCTAATAACACCCTTATTTAAAAAATAAGTTCCCATACCATCCGGATTAGCCGGATCATCATAGTACGCCGGTATTTCAAAAGGAGGATAAATTTCAACATCAGAATGTGCATTTCTTTCAGGGAAATAGGACCGAACGGCCAAAACCGTACTACCTGAGTAATTAATCGAATTTGTAACATTTAAAACATATGTTTTATTGACTGCTACCGGGATTTGTGAAGATTTTCGTACCTTAGCACTCCAATTTGAAGGATCAAGACTTGCTATCATCTCTCCTTGAGCATCATTCATGCCCCATCCATTATCAACATCTTTACTAAAGTCAACCGTAGTATCATTAAGACTACTAAAATCAATAAGTACTTCTTCCCTGGAAAACAAACTTACTAGTAACAAAATAAAAACCGAAGAAATAACCAATCTCTTCATATTAAACCACCATATTCCATTTTTTTTGTATAAAACTCTGTACAGTAATTGAGTTTAATCATACATTTAAAATATCGGTTTATTATTTTTTTCATTAAGAAAAATTATATAAAATAATTAAGAAAAGAAATGTATTTTTGCGAGAGGCTCTACTTATCTGAGTTAATTATTTCAGCATCAAGATCGCCTTGAAGTATAAATGTATTATTTTCTACATCAACAATAATCTTTCGTGCTGAATATTCCGACCCCTGATTACGGACTTTAGGGAATCCGCTGATAGACATGAGCTTATCTTTTTTTGTATACTTTACAAAAGCTCCTGTAGCTAAAATGTCTTTTTGATAAATTCTTGTATTACCTTGTATTATTGTAATACTCTCATCTTCATAATTATAAATTGTATCACCAAACACTGCAACTTCTTCTTTTGCATCGGTATAAAAAGCATTTTCTCTGATTACAAATTTCTTCTCATCTCTATAATAATCAGCCGCTTCTCCACCGATTTGAACCTCATCTTTTTCGTTAAATATTCGTACATTTTTAATAAATTTTGCTCTATCGATTTTGTCTTCATTTTTTTCATCTTTATAAAAATAAATTTCAATATCTGTACAATATATTTTATTATCATCAATTTCTAAATATGAATTCCCCTGACCAAGAAACATATTCCCCCCGCGCACTTCACGATAGGTAGCAAGATCAGCTTTAAATATAACTACTTTTTTAACATCATCTTTTTTTTTTGCTGGTTCTGCAGCATAAAGAATTGAAAATGAAAAAATTAATAGCAAACAATAATATTTCACTCTATTATTTCTCCTCATCTTCATAAAAATAATTTAAATCCATAGTAGTAAATGTTGTAATTTGATTAGTTAAATCTGATTGCATTGAATCGGCAATTAAAATAGAACCATCTTCTTTTGTAATTAAAACTTTTGTTTTGGAATCCATCGTATTATTTTTATAATTTAATGCTAAACTATCAGTTTCTAATTTTATTTTATCATCAAGTTTCTCAATAACAACATTTTCAGAAAAAATCAATTCACTATTATTTGAGTTAATAATACCTTTATCAGATTTTATTAAAGTAGTAATCTCAGCTTTAGAATTATATACCTTTGCTGAAATAACAACACACTCTATTTCTTTCTTTTTTTCAAAAGTTTTTCCTGTATCTATGTGAGCTTCAAGAAATAATCTGCCACTTTTATATATATAATGTGTATAATCTGTTTGAACAACATCAGGATATTCAACTACCACTTCAGCAACTTTTTTTTTAACAGAAACACAACTTAGTATATTAATACTCACAATTACACATACTATACTTTTTAAATACCTCACAAATTAAACCTTACCCCGTTTATTAATCGAAGCACATATAAAATCACGAAAAATCGGGTGTGCATCAAAGGGATTTGATTTAAATTCCGGATGAAACTGAACACCAATGCTAAATGGATGTTGAGGCCATTCAACTGCTTCAACTAACTTTTCACCTTCTGTGGTACATGAAATAATTAAACCTTTACTCTCAAACTCTTTTCGATATTTCCCATTAAATTCATATCGATGTCTATGTCTTTCACTAAGCGAATCAGATTTATAGGCGGCAAACATTCTCGTATTTGGCACTATAACAGACTGATATGCACCAAGACGCATAGTACCACCTTTATCATCAACGTATTCCTGTTCTTCTAAAAGATTAACAACAGGATATTCGGTATCAGGATCAAACTCTTTTGAATTTGCATTATTAAAGCCTAATACATTTCGTGCGTACTCGATAACCATTATCTGCATACCTAGGCATATACCAAAATATGGAATTTTATTTTCTCTGGCATATTTTGCAGCAATTATCTTACCTTCAACACCTCTTTCACCGAAACCACCTGGAATAAGCACACCATCAACATCACCTAATAAGGTGATTACCGATTCATTCGTTATATCTTCACTGTCAAGTTTAACAATTTTCAATTTAGCATGATTATAATATCCTGCATGATTTAACGCTTCATATATTGATTTATAAGAATCCTGAAGTTTTATATATTTTCCGATAACAGCAATTCTAACTTCAGTTTCAGGATTTTTCAAGATTTTAATCAGCTTATTCCATCGCGTTAAATCAGTCACTTTATCTTTATGTAATTGAAGTTTTTTTATTATTACATCAGTTAACCCTTTATTTTCATAATCAACCGGTATTTCATAAATTGAATCTTTTATATCAACTGCAGAAATAATTGCACTTGATTCAACATTGGTAAATAATGAAATTTTCTTTTTCATATCCGATGACATTTCCTGATCTATTCTACACATTAAAATATCAGGCTGAATACCAATTTCCCTTAATTTCTGAACAGAATGTTGTGTAGGTTTTGTTTTCAATTCACCTGCAGCTGTTATTGTAGGAATAAGCGTTAAATGAACAAATAAAACATTCTCCCGACCGATATCAATAATAAATTGTCGTGCTGCTTCAAGAAAAGGAACCGACTCAATGTCCCCTACTGTTCCTCCAATTTCAATTATAACTATATCAACATCTTTTGCAACTAACTTGATTCTTCTTTTAATTTCATCAGTGATATGTGGAATAACCTGAACACATTTACCTAGATAATGACCTTTTCGCTCTCTTTCAATAACTTCCTTGTATACCTGACCGGTTGTTATTGAGTTAAGTTTTGTTATTTTTGTTGATGTAAATCTTTCGTAATTACCTAAATCAAGATCTGTTTCAGCCCCATCATCAGTTACATACACTTCTCCATGTTGAAATGGACTCATAGTTCCAGCATCAATATTCAGATACGGATCTACTTTAAGCATTTGAATTTTATATCCTCGTGATTCTAATAAAGCACCAATTGATGAAGCGGCAATTCCTTTACCCAAAGAAGAACAAACGCCACCTGACACAAAAATATATTTTACACTATCCATAATGAATCGCCCCTTCAAATAATTTTTTATTTTTTTATCAACACAATATAATCACCAACATCAATATCTTTATAGGAATCAATATCTTTATACTTTATTTCACTAATATTTTCATCAATTTTTACAAGAATTCCTGTACCTTTAATATCAGATTTATCAATAAGAAAATCTGTTTTACTCTGTTCAAGACTGTATGTTTTATTTTTAATAATATAAACACCATCACGAAGTTTAACACCATGCTTTCTTCCTGCACTGATTAATGCAGTATTCCCTGATAATTTTATAATTTTTGCCCGTAATGGAATAACTGAGTCAATTTTTCTTAAAATTGTTGCACTTGTAATAACCATTTTATCATTTCCAAACTGATACGTTCCAAATGAATGAATCAAATCAGAATTTGTTGTATTATGCAATTTTAAATCGACCTCAACTATTGTATCGATTTCTTTTACAAACAAATCAATGTAAAAGTATGCCTCTTTCCCTTGAGAAATACTCATTTTCTCATTTCTCGAGTATTCCTTATCAATAAATGGTAAAAGTTCATACTTATATTTTCCATAGCTCAAATTCTCAAGTAACAATGCATACATAGATTCTACCTGATAATGATAATTTTCAATATTATAATTAATAAAAACAGGAATTGTATAAGTCTCACTATCAATATTATATTGATTTACTTGCCAATCGACACCTAAACGATATACTAAATTCCGTCCCTGCATCTCGATCATATCTTTAATATCTTTTGATTTTGTAATTTCATAAATAAGCTTTAATTCTTTAAAATATCTTTCGGGGAAATTAATGCTCTTATAATAATCAGCTAATTCACTTCTTGAATCAGCATTTTCAGGATTAAGCATAATTGATTTTCGTAAATTAAATAAATACAAATCAAAATTAGCAGTTCGCTTGGCTTCTAATGATTTCTGATTATAATATAATGATCTTGATATTCTTAAAGAAGCGGATAAAGGAAATTTTTCTAAAAGAATAGAATCAAGAAAGAAAGCAGCAATCTCATCATCCGGTCGTAATGATATTGATTTATTTAAACTGGAAACAGTATTATTAATATCAGATACTTTATTATATCCATGTGATAAATTATAATAAATACTATTATCAGTTGATTTTTTATTTAAAACATCTTTATAAACCGCTAAAGCCTCATCAGGATTATTTATATAAAGCAAATATTTTGCTTTATATATTTTATATTCTAAAGAATCTTTAATTTCCAAAGCAATATTAATCATATCTAATGCATCTCTAATTAATCTTTGCTTAAATTTGAATTTTGAATATTGAAAATACAAATCATTATATAATGAATTGTATCGTAAATTTGTTTGATAATATTGTTCAGCTTTTACAATGTCAATATCTTCATAATATTGAGAAAGTTTGAGTAAAGCATGCACATTTTTCTGATCTGATTTTAAAATTGATAACAAAGTATCTTTCGCAAGAATTTCCCTTTCAGTTAAAAAATAAACATTTGCCAATCCGTTAAAAGCATCCATATTTAACGGATCACTTGCAATAATACTTTTATACTTACTCTCAGCAATATTAAATCGTTTTAATTTTGTTTCAATATCTGCTGAAAAAATAATTAAATCTGAACGTTGAGGTGCTAAGGTAAGTGCTTTACTTATATATGTAAAAGCATATTCAAAACTACCTGATTCATAATACACTCTGGAAATCAATTCGATTGCATCAATATAATGTGGATTTACCTGCAATGAATCTTTCAATACATCAATAGCTTTATTATAATCTTGATTAAAAAAGTGTAACCGGGCCTGTTCATATAAATCGATAGGATTATTTGAAAAAATCAAGTGTGAAATGTTAATTATTAAGAGAAACAGGAAAAACTTTTTATTTATCATTTTGTAACCTGAACGGAATCAATTTCTTTTTCAATTCTAACTAACTTTATCTTTCTACCAGAAATAGCTGCAATTGTAAATATATAATTTTGATACCTGACAACTTCATTTTGTTTCGGTATTCTACCAAGAATCATATAAATCAAACCGCCAACAGTATCTATGTCATCTTCTTCAAAATCAGTTCCAATAGCTTCATTTAAATCATCAATATTTATTCTTCCATTAACCAGATAACTTTTTTCATCAATTTGAATGATATTACTTCCTTCTTTATCAAATTCATCTTTAATATCACCAACAATTCTTTCAATTATATCTTCAAGACAAACAATACCGGAAATACCGCCATACTCATCAACAACTATTGATAAATGAATTTTATTTTCTCTAAATTCAACCAATAAATCATTTATTGGTTTTATTTCAGGAACAAAATAAGGCTCCCGTAATATCTCATTAATGAGAAACTGTTCTTTATTAAAAACATACTTCATCAGATCCTTTGCATGAAGAATTCCGATTACATTATCATACTCTTCATCAAAAACAGGAATTCGGGAAACTCCTTTTTCCTGTATCATAGCAACAACTTCTTCAATCGACGCTTTTATATCAATTGAATGTAAATCTACCCGAGGAACCATTATATCCCGAACAGAAATATTACTTAATTTTATTATATTCAAAATCATATTTTCTTCATACGCAGAAAGTATTTTACCGCCTTCTTTCATTTCTTCTATAATTTTTTCTATAAGAATATTCTTTTTTGAATCACCAAACTTAATATCACCTATTTTCATTTATTCTATTATATCTCCGGTTAACTCGTTATAAATTTTTTTCTCCAGCATACTCATTTCTCCTTCTTCATTTTCATCATGATCATAGCCAAGTAAATGAAGAATTCCATGCAATATAAGATATTTTACTTCAGTAAATAAATCATGCCCCAATTCTTTAGCCTGGTTTTCTGTATATGGCACGGCAATAACAACATCGCCAAGAAATTTGTTTTCAAAACCAAAATCATCACCTTCAATTTGAGAAAACGATAAAACATCTGTTTCATTATTTTTACCACGAAACTCTTTATTAATCTCTCTAATTCTATCATTATCAGTAAAAACAACCGATAAAAAGTAATCACTTTTATCTAATTTTTTAAGCACAGAATCAACCCATGCAACCACATCTTTTTGAGGTATATTTTTTTTATATTCCTTATCATCATATTCAATCATATATTCAGTTTTCATTTCTTAATTACCTCATTGTTTTCTTTATTTATTTCAGGATACTCAATTCTTGAATGATACATCCCGGTTAACGTTCTTATAAAAACTCTTTTTATATTCGTAATATCATTAAATGTCAATCCTGAATCATCAAGAATCCCATCTTTGAATTTCTCATCAACAACAGCATTTACCAGAGAAGTAAAGCTCTCAACACTATAATCTGAAAGAACCCTGGAAATTGCCTCTATTTGGTCTGCTAACATTACAACAGCTGATTCGGGAAATGCAGGATTTTCTGATTTATACTGAAAATCTTCTATAGATACGACATTCCCTTCTTTTCTTTCCTCAAGTGCTCTATTATAGAAATATTTAATTACACTTTTACCATGATGCTGACTTACTATATCAATTACTTTCTTTGGTAATTTAGCTGAAATAGCTTCTTCAACCCCAACTTTTACATGAGACCTTATAATATTAACACTTACAAAAGGGTTCATTTCATCATGAACATTATTTTTTCCCTGATTTTCTATAAAATGCTCGGCATTTTTTGCCTTACCAATATCATGATACAGCCCGCCGACTTTTGCAAGTAACCCATTTGCTTTAATTTCATTTGCAGCTACTTCAGCAAGATTAGCCACATTTATTGAATGATTATAAGTACCGATTGCTGTATCAAAAAGCTTTTTTAACAAGGGAGATGAAGTATCTGTTAACTCCTGCAATCTAAACACCGTTGGTATATTAAGAATAAATTCACCGAAAGCAATTAAACCAACACTGAAAAAACCTGAAACGATTCCGTTGATCCCGGCATATAACGTAAAATTCAAAACATCAGCAAAAGAAAGCCCATCGTAATATGCTATTGAAAAACCTATAATACAATTAATTATTGCAATATAAAAACCTGCAACTAACAACTCAACCCTTCTTCTGATTTCAGGTTTAATAGTAAAAATTGAACACAATCCAGACAATAAAATGAATAGAAATGAAGATGAATTATAACCGGATAATAAATAAAAAATTATTGAAAAAACAATAGTAATTGATATAGATGTAATCTTTGAATATAAAAAAATAAATGTCACTGATATAGTTGAGATTGGCACCATAATTCCAAGATAATAACTCGTTTTATCAAAATTAAATGGCAATGATAGATAAATAATATATAAAAAATAAACTGCAGAAATAAAAATAAGATTTCTCACATCAAAAAAGAATGTAACATCATAGACTCGTATAAAAAAGAAGGTAAAAACGATTAATAAGAAATTTATTAGCAAAAAAGAAATAATAGTCTGATAATTTATTTTATTATGTTTATAATTAAGAACTGCTACAATCTTGGATATATTATCTTTATCAATAAGATCACCTTTTCGAGCAACAATCTGACCTTTTAACATTTTCCTGTATACATTCCGTTCTGATTTCAATTTATTCTTTAATATAGTTTCAGTTTTTTCTTTATCAATTATTATATTTGGAATAAAAAAATTAATCAGAAAATTCTCAAAAACTTTTTTATCAAAATCACTATATTTACTTAATGAAACATTAACAATACTCCGTATATCATTTACATTAATAGTAAATAATGAAAATTCATTAATAGAATAAAAACTCTCCACCATTTCAAAATTAACTGAACTTGCCAAAATTATCCCGGAAACCTCATACCCGGACAATTGAATTTGATCAATTTTAGACACACCTCGCTTATATAAATCTGAAACAAATGCAACAATTCTATCCATATCTTTCGAACTCTGATTTAAAATTGTATTAAGTAATTTATATTCATTGATAGTTAAAGAAAAATCGTTTTCTTCGGCATATTTTTTTATTTCTTCATAAGTAATCTCTGATGCAATATTTATTAAAATAGTCTTTAGCAAAGAAATTCTTTTTTCAGTAATCTTATTATCAAAATAAAAATAAGTTGGAGTTGTCATTTTTATAATTTCTTCATTTCTTGATGATGCATCTTCATCGACATATTGGATTTCATCTTCAGCGATAATATCACGGGTTAATACATCATTTATTTTTAATTTGACATCACCTTTATATGTATCGATAAAAATCACAAATGAACTGACAATAAATAGAAAAAAAACAATCAGAATTTTTAATATAAAAAAATTCTGATTTAAGAATAATTTTTTAAAAATGGATCTATTTTTATTAGTTGCCATTTTTATTGTAAGCACTAATTATTTTCTTGACAATCGGATGCCGGACAACATCCTTTTCACTAAATTCCATAAAACCGATCTCCTCTATGCCTCGTAGCACTGAAAGTGCATCAACCATACCCGATTTAACCCGATAGGGCAAATCTATCTGAGTAATATCGCCATTTATTATTAATTTTGCACCATTTCCAAGACGTGTTAAAAACATTTTCATCTGACTGCATGTTGTATTCTGAGCTTCATCCAGTATTACAATCGCATTTTCAAATGTTCTACCACGCATATATGCTAATGGAGCAATCTCAATAGCGTTTTTAGCCGTTAATTTTAAATACATTTCCTGTGATACTATCTGATTCAATGAATCAAAAAGCGGAATTAAATAAGGATTTATTTTTTGGATATAATCACCTGGTAAAAAACCTAAACTTTCCCCGGCTTCTACAATTGGCCTGGTAATTACAATTTTTTCAACTTCTTTATTTAATAATTGATTAACAGCATAACAGATACTTAAAAAAGTTTTACCGGTACCAGCAGGACCATAGGCTAAAACAACATCTTTCTTATTAAGAAGATTAATATATTGTCCCTGAGCAACAGTCCGGGGATTAAAAACTTTATTTGCTTTTACAATATTTATCGAGGAATTAATCATATCATTAAAATTAGTTGATGAATCATGTTTTAACTCACTAACCATTAAATCAATAAGATTTGTATAGATCATCCCATTATTTTTTGAAATATCGATAAGATTATTTATTAATAACTCAACCAATTCAAAATCATTACCGGATAAAATAATTTCTTCACCTGATGCTTCTATTGCAATATCAGTCAGACTTTCAATCCGTCGTATATTACGATTATTGACTCCGCACACATCAAGCATTGTTTTATTGTCATTAATTAATATTGAAGTTTGTACAATCATATCAGTCATGTTAACTTATGTTTGAATTATTGTCAAGTCAGCCATTTAGTAAATAAAACTATCCGCCAGAGCCTCTTGCAAAAATACCCTTATAATCTCGAATTTTTGCATGAGGCTTCCTATAACGCAATTAAATTGCGTAACGGCGGAAGCATAAAAAAAGTACTCTTTTTTTCATCAAGTGGGAATATTTGGCACTCTAAATTTCCGTCTTGATTTTTGCAAGAGCCTCACCATTTCTGATAATTAAAACAGGCTCAATTTTTTCCGTTTCATTACTCCATTGTCCTGAAGTGCTATTACGTATCAGATATTCTGCTGCTTTTTTACCGGTTTCAGATGCCGGCTGATGTATTGTAGTAAGATTTACATATTTAGAAACATCCAAATCATCATACCCGACTAATTCAACATCAGATGCTAATTCTTTTTTTGCCCGTAACCCTCCATAAGCAAAGCTATCACAAAAATATAAGACACCATTAACGCTGCCAGATTCAATATACTGCTTAGTCAACATATATGACTCGTCTTCACTAAACGGTATATACTCCTCAAAAACCAGTGAAATATGATGTTTCTCCAGTGCTTTTCTTACGCCACACACTCTTTCTTTCTGCTGAATACTTCCCGAATTCTCACCAATATAACCAATTGCAGTTATTCCCTTTGAAATAAGATATTCCGCTGCAATATACCCGCCTTTGGTATTGTCAGTATAAAAAGAAGTCACATCATCTTCATGATGATCCACATATACAAACCGTGTATTACTTAATGACAATATTTTTTTTTCGATCTGACTAATTTGTTTTGCTATAACAATTATACCGGATAGAGACTCACCGGCAATATGCTTAAATAAATCTTCTTCATCCCGGCCAACATTAAAAATCAGCAGATTAAACCCGACTGTCTGAAGAAATTGATATATTCCTTTAATAATTTCCATATAAAACGGGTGAATAATAACAGGAACCACAACACCGATTGTGGTTCGGGCATAGTTTTTTTTTGGAAGATTTCGTGCTGATTTATTCGGGATATAATGTAATTTTCTGATTGCAGCTTCAATTTTTACCATAGTTTCAGAACTTACATTTTTGCCGCCATTAATTGCCCTTGAAACAGTACCAACCCCGACTGACGCTTCTTTTGCAATATCGACAATTGTAATCATCATATCTCCCGGCTTTATTTCTTAAAAGCTTCAATTGGTTTTTCAGGTACACCATCGTTTCCCCAGCAACTTAAACGATATTTACTCCAGATTGCAGCACCTTGAGGCTCCCAATAGAGTACACCAAGTCCTTTTTCATCAGGTATATTTCTAACTAATGTGATAAGATCAGAAACCATTGCGTATGTTTCATCAGGTTCACTGTCAAGTCCGCCTGTTTCTACAATCACAACTTTTTTGTCATATCGTGAAATCATGTCATACATATTATTTTTTAGCCTGTTTATAGTTTCTGTATATTTCTTTTTATCCCAGTATGGATAATATGAAAAACCAATAACATCATACTTTGTAGAATATCGGGTTAAACCGTCAAAAAACCAGCGAAATAAACCATTATCAGTACCGCTTGCTAAATGAATAATCACAAGAGAATCAGGAAAAACTTCTTTAACTCCATTGTACGCACTATTAATCAATTGAGAAAGGTTTGACATATTTTGTGAACTGCCATCAGGTAACAACATACCCGGATTAATTTCATTACCGACTTGAACCCACTCAGGATACACATCCGCATTTTTTAACTCTATAAGTACTTCTTTTGTATAACGATGAATTTGTTCAGTTAACTGAATAAAATCTAAAGACTCCCATGAGGCAGGTTTTACCTGTTGGCCGGGGTCTGCCCAGGTATCACTATAATGAAAATCAACCATAACCCGAAAGCCTTTGCTTTTTGCACGCACAGCCATGAAAACTAATTCTTTAGAACTACAATGACCATTTACCGGATCATCTGAAGGACCAACCCATGTTCTAAGCCTGACAGTATTAATCCCGTTCGAATGAAGAGTAGTAAGACAATCTTCTTCTTTACCAGATAAATTGTAAAATTTAAACCCGGAAGCTTCCATTTGTGGCAACCATGAAATATCAGCACCTTTTACAAAACGATTATTAATAGAATCTTTCGTTTCACTACTGCCTGAAACACAACTTATAAGAACACAATTAATGAGTACAAAATAAATAATATTCTTTATCATTCCTTTTCAACCTCCTCTTTTTCACTATATTCCAGATATTGAGCGATTAAACTGACAAACTGACTGTAACTGACTGTTTGATTAACCGCCTGACGAAGATGAGTAATGCCCTTGCCGCCTTTTGCATAGCCTTTAAAAAACTTTCGAAACTCAACCATTGCCTTAACTTCATCACCGGTATAGTCAATTAATGCTTTGCAATGAAGAGTTGCACTATAGAGTCTGTTTTTAAGAGTCCGCGGGATATAAAGCCGGTTTTCAAGCCTTGCTATAATTTCTTCAACTAAAAAAGGATTTTCCATCACTCCACGGGCAAGCATGATACCATCACATTGTGTCTGATTAAACATGGCAACAGCATCATCGGCCGTGAAAATATCACCATTACCGATTACAGGAATTGTGCTAATCTTTTTAAGTTCGGTAATATGAGACCAGTCTGCCTTACCGTCAAATAACATTGTTTTCGTTCGCGGATGTAATGTTATCAAAGCTGCACCGGCAGATTCTGCTGCATAATACATGTCTTTATAATTAATTGAATTATGGTCCCATCCGCTTCTGATTTTTAACGTTACCGGTTTATCAGTTAACTCTTTAAGACCTTTAATGATCTTATATACTTCATCGGGGGTTTTCAATAAAGAAGCGCCGGAGCCTGAATTGATTATTTTCTTTACCGAACACCCGCAATTTATATCAACAACATCGAACTTTTCGTTTTTTATTACTTCAAATGCACGGACTATTGTTTCGCGTGATGAACCAAATAACTGAATACCAAGCGGAGAATCATTCTCACCACTGTCTATTAATGTAACTGATTTATTAAAGTTATAATGTAAACCCTGGGCAGAAACCATTTCAGCATATGCAATACCGGCTCCCTGCTCACGGTATACCAGCCTTGTTGGAAGATTGGTATAACCGGCAAGCGGAGCTATGAATATATTGCATTTTAATTGTAGTTTACCTATAGAAAGAGGCTTTAACATGACTTAGGAAATTTCATACGACTTGATTTTATATGCTTTTAAACTGTTCTCAAAAAGAATTGTAGCCAATTCTTCTTCAGGAATCCCTTTTAACTGAGCTAAATATCTGAATGTTTCAAGAATAAAAACAGGTTTATTTCGTTTACCTCTGTACGCATGAGGAGTTAAAAACGGACTGTCAGTTTCAATAAGGATATTTTCAATCGGAACCGCTCGTGCAACATCATGAAGATTTTTAGCATTTCTGAATGTAAGATTACCTGCAAATGAAATGTATAAACCAAGATCAATAATCTTAAATGCAAAATCGGTATCTTCACTGAAACAATGCAGTACACCGCCTGATGAAGGAACCTTTGATTTCAAAATATCAAGCATATCGGAACCGGCTTGTCTGTTATGAAGAACAACAGGTTTATTAAACTTGTCTGCGATTTCAAGCTGTCTGATAAAGAACTCAATCTGTGAATTTCTATCACCATATTTATGGAAATAATCAAGCCCGATTTCACCAACACCGATTACATTAGGATATGTTAATGCTTCTTCAATTTTTTCTTCCCAGTCTTTAATCGGATTAATTACTTCCGAAGGACTTAAACCAACTGTATGGAAAACATTAGGAACATTTTTAGTGTTTTTATAACAAGTGAAAAAATCATAAAGATTAGTAGCTATATTTGCAATTGCAACGACCCCTTCTCTTTTTGCTTCATCAATTGCTCGTATCTGACTTACCGGATCTTCATAAAGTAAAGCTAAATGGCAATGTGTGTCAAAAATTCTCATACGAATACCTCAATATTATTATTAAATGATTATTATAAACTACATGGATGTAAATGAACCAATAGATATAAACGATTCTTGAATATAAAACAAAATAATCTAAAAGTCAACTAACTTAAAGATATTTTGGAATGATTACAAATAGAATAAATTACCGTTTTTTAGCATCAAAAAATGTATATATAACAGGAACTAAAATAAGAGAAACTGATATACTATACAATAATCCGCCAATGACAGCAATTGCAAGAGGCGCTAACGCTTCACCACCGCCACCAATATTCAACGCCAGAAATAACATACCAAGTATTGTTGTTAATGTTGTCATCATAACAGGTCTGTACCGTTTAGTTCCAGCTTCGATAATTGAATCTGATAAGGTTTTATCATCGGATCGATTATTAACTATAAAATCAATGAGAATTATACCGTTATTAACAACGATACCGGCTAACATTATAATACCTAGAAAAGAAGGAAGATTCAGCTGTGAATTAGTGAGTAATAATGCCAGAAAAGCACCGGGCATTGAAAATGGAATTGAAACTATAATTACAAATGGCAGTTTTATACTGTTAAATTGTATACCCATAACCATAAAAACCAGCATAATTCCAATAAGTAATGCGATACCGAGCGTTTTGAAACTTTCAGCAATTGCCCTTGATGAACCTTTTTTAGTTATACGATACCCTTCCGGTAAATTGAATGAAGACACAACCTTATTAACTTCACTTTCGATATCTTTTTTTGAATAATTTTTATCCATGTCACCGGTAATATTAACAGCCCGTACCCGATCAATTCTTTTAATTTCAGCAGGAGCAATGCCTTCAACAAACCGGCCTAACACCTTTAAAGGGATAACCCCGGATTTTGTAACGACAGGCATATTTTCAAGGTCCCGTAATGAAATGAGTTGAGCATTTTTAAGTTGAATATTGATATCAATATCATAACCGTTCCATTTATAACTACTGACAACCTGACCGCTTTTTGCATTTCTAATCAGTTGTGCCAGATCAAAAACAGATAATCCCGTTGCAGCAATCATTTTTTTATCAGGCATAAAAATGTAAGCAGGAATTCCTTTTGCAAGCCCTGATTTCATATTGATAACACCACTGACTTTTGATACGACATCAAGAAACCGGTCTGATTGTTCACGAAGTACTTCAAGATCATTTCCCGATATATCATATTCAATATCATTTCCCCTGATACCCGCTGTGGCATCAATAATTCTTATAGAAAAAGACAGACCCGGCACTTTTGACAGATATTGCCTGATATCAGAAATAACTTCCCTTGTTGGTTTAGCTAATGTTGTAAATACATTGATTGTTGCAGAATAAGGTTGAAGTGATCCGAATAATACATCCTCACCAACGATACTGTTAACAGTTTTAATATCTTTCATTTGTAATAATGACTGTTCAATCTGAGTTACTCCCTGATTGGTATATTCTACAGTAACTCCACGAGAATATGATATTGAAATTTGAAATTCGCCCTGATCTGAATCAGGAAGCATCCCTGTATCTATAAAACTCACTAATGAACACCCGGCTATCATTATCCCGGTAAAAACTGTCATTGTAATAACACGATACTTTAGAGATAACTTTAAAATATCCAAATAGATTTGTTTGATACCGTCAAGAAATTTATTAAAAAGTACTGATGGATAGGAAGGTTTATAATCTGTTGTTAATAATATAAAACTTAACACAGGAATAATCGTTACCGAAACCAGTATCGAAGTCAGGAGTGCAAAAACAATAACAAGTGATAACTCGCCAAGCAAAACTTTTGCAAGTCCCGATGTAAAAGCTAAAGGAAGAAAAACCACAACGGTTGTCAGAACTGATGCTGAAATCGGTAATGCAACCTCTGCTGAGGCCTTAGCAATCAGTTTGTATTTTGAAGTACCATTTTTATTTTCTTCAAGATAGCGATAGGCGTTTTCCATAACAACGACGGCCGAATCAACTACCATCCCCGTTGCCATACCAAGTCCGCCAAGTGAAACGGTATTAATACTTAAATTAAATATTTTCATAAACAAAAATGAGATTATGATAGAAACAGGTATCGATACAATTATTACCAGTGTATTTTTAAAATTGCCAAGTATTAAATAAATGATAATTGCTGCAAGCAAAGCTCCTAAAAGCAAAGAATTTATAACATTCTGTATTGCTTTTTTTATTACAATTGATTCATCTTTCAGTATTTCTATTTTTACATCTGAAGGAAATCTGTTTTTATTCTGTGAAAGCCAGGCATTAACATTATTTGAAATATCAATGGTATTGCCCCCCTGAGGTTTTCGTATCGAAATAGAAACGACCGGATTTTCATTAACCCTTGAAAATCGTGTCTGAGTTTTTTCAATGATTGAAATATCTGCAATATCTTTTAAAAAAATAGTTTTATTACCCGAATACACGATAATTACATTGCCAATATCTTCAACTGTTTTAAACTTCCCTTCAAGACGCAGTGAGAATGCTTGTGCGTCACCTTTAATATCCCCGATCGGGAAATCAGTATTTGAAAAATTAATCGCCAGTGCAATCTGACTGATTGATATACCGGTTTCAATAAGCAGTTCAGGATTTATTTCAACACGGACAATGGTATCCAAACCTCCATTGACTATTATATTTCCACATGCCGGTAATTTAGATAACTCAGGTGCAATAGCTTTTTCGGCAATAAGTTTTAACTCCCCCTCACTTCGTCGATCTGAATAGATAATAAGTGAAACAGGTGATGCAACAAAATCGTTTATCGTAACTATTTCAGGCACCCCGGTTCCCTGGGGCAATGTACTTTTAATCGTATCAATTTCTTTTTGAATCTCATCAGTTTTTTCTTTAATATCAACACCGTAATCAAAACTTATTTGAACAAGTGAAAAACTCTCCTGACTTGTTGAAGTCACAGACTCCAAACCGGAAACAGAACTGATTGAATCTTCAATAACCCGCGTAACGTCCTGCTCAACAGATTGCGGATCAGCTCCGGGAAACGGTGTATTAATAAAAATTGCAGGAACAGTGAAATCGGGGTAATATGATACCGGTAAATTATTTGATGAAATCACACCGGTAATAATAAGAACAGAAAGTATTAAAAAAACACCAACCGGTTTCTTTATAAGAAGTATAAAAAAATTCATAGTTTATCTCCATTAATCAATTACGAGAACTTTTGTACCATCTGATATAAAACCACTTCCTTCAGTCACAATAAAATCACCTTCATTTAAACCTTTTACAGCAATTCTATTTTCACTCTTCTGAATAACGGTAACTTTATTAAAATGTGCACAACTCTCTTTATCAATGGTAAAAACACCGGTTCCCCGTTTATTTAAAGTTACAAGAGATAGAGGTGGTATCAGTATTTCTTCACTGCTTTCAATTACAATATTCCCGTTGATTGTCTGACCTGCAAAAACCGGTCTGTTATCAACAAAACAAATTTCGGCTTCAATAGTTAATCCTCCGGTAATTGCATCAACTACGGGCGATATTTTATTAATAACCAATGATAAATTATTTTTATTGTCAGTATCATATAAATGAACAATCTGACCTGTTTTAACTTTATTTCTGTCAGAACCGAATACCTGTCCTCTGAAAATCAAACAACGTAATGAACCTACATCAAATAAAACCGTTTGAGGTGTAACACTCATACCCGTTTCAATATTATTTCGTAAAACAGTTCCGTCAATTGGGGATACTACTTTAAACGCTGCGAATTCCTGTCCGGGTATCTCCTGAATCACTTCAGCGAGTAACTGATCTTTTTGTATTGAGTCACCATCTTTAACATATATTTTTTTTACTCTACCCGGTATTTTAGAAAAAACCATCACCTGGTTTTCCGGTGAAAAACGGCCGAAAATGTCAATAGTAGTATTGATTTTTTCTTTTTGAACCTTAAACAGTCGTACAGGAACCGGTTTTTCATCTGATTGTGAAGTTTTTTCACCACCTTTACATGATAAAATCATTAAACATACTATTAAAAGAGATAGTTTTAGTTTCATACAATATTCCTTTTCAATTTAATTTTATTTTAATTGATATTTTTTCAAAAATCAAATAATTATGTATGAGGCTCTTGCAAAAATCAAGATTACTTGATTTCGCTTCCGCCACATGCGATATAATCGCATTATAGGTAGCTTCTTGCAAAAATTCGAGATAAAAAGAGTAATTATAGATATTTGTTGAATAATTGAAATACAAAGTACATCAACTGGAAAAAATATGAAAAACTATATGTCCGGGTTATTACAAATAAGCCTTATTGGTATAATGACACTACTACCTTTTTCACATGTATTCCCGGTATCAAATGAAGATATTCAAAAGCTTATTACCAAGGGAACTTCAGAGTTACAAAGTCAGAACCTTGATGATGCAGAGAAAACCTTTCTTTCCGCCGATAATTTACTAAATAAAACAGCCGACACGACGAATGATCTCTCATGGACAATATCGAATATGCTTGGAAGTGTTTATCTCTACAAACAGAACTTACAAAAAAGCAGGGTTTATTATGAAAAAGCACTACAAAATTCTGAAAATCTCAATTCTATTTATTATAAAGCTGAATCACTTAATAATCTGGCAATATGCAGTTATCATCAGGGGCTATTTTTAGAAGCTAAGGATTACTTCAAATCAGCAGGAGATACATATATTTTATCGGGGTATCATGACAAAGCAGGTTTTAGCTACTTCTATGAAGGTTTATCATACTATGCACTGAGAGATTATTCAACTTCAAGTAAAGTATTAATTAAAACAGTTGAAACATTAAAAAATAGTAAATCAGACTCTGCGTTTCTTACTCAGGTATTTTATTATACAGCAGTGAGTCTTCAGCAGAATTTTCAGTATAATGAAGCAATGAAATATTACGATATGGTAGAAAGTGCATCAGATTCAAAGAGTATTGATTTATATATTGGTTTACTTATCGGTCGTGGTGATATTTATCAAATATGGGGTGATTATAATCGGGCATTGGGTTTTTATCTGAATGCAAAAAATGTTTCAGAAGAATATCAATATTACAATTATTATATGAAAGTACTACTTGATATCGGGAACCTCTACATAATCGAAAAAAACTATACTGATGCACTTACCTATATACACCACATATATGAATCTGCTGAAAAAACCGGTCAGACTGAATATATAATTAGTGCATTAAACAGTCTCGGGATTATATATTTATATCAAAAAGACTATGAAAAGTCTCTCAACTATTATAAACAAGCGTATACAATTGCAGTAAAGACAATTAATCATTTCTGGATACATCGACTTTCTGTTCATTTAGCCGGCGTCTATGAAAGACTAAATAAAACTAATATTGCTTTAGAATACTATAAAAAAGCGGATGCCGGCCTTAAGGCTTCCGGTCAAATTGCAGACAGGGCTGTTTGTCTATCAAATATGGGGAATCTATACACCGGAAAAAAACAATATAATAAAGCAATACACTATCTTGAAGAATCAATTGCATTAAAAGAATCAATACGGAGAACTGCAAATAACTCATCCAAAAGGGACTTCATAGCTGCAGAAATGAAAACGTATCAAATGTTAGTTAATGCGTATGGTTTTTCCGGAAAATATAAGCAAGCTGTCGAGTGTCTTGAAAAATCCCGGGTTCTTTCTATGAAAGAGGAAATGGGTGTCGACATCACTATAACGGCAGAAAGTCTTAAAGGTTATCAGAAAACACTTTCACCTGATGAAGCAGTACTTTATTTTAATAATGTAAAATATGAAAATCCAATTATATATTATATAGATAAAAATAACATTACAGGTATATTACTTAATCATTATAAACTGCTTACTGATATACAAAAGTCCATTGGAGTAATTACAAATAAAAATAGAGAAGAAACGAGAAGTCTTAAACTGAAATCAGATAACGAAAAAATAATACCTATAGTTGCCGACCTTTCAAATCTCATTTCTTATTACAGAACACTCCTTACACAACCCGACGCATCAGATGCTGATAGCATCCGTTTAAAACAGATTTCACGAAAGATGTATGATTTTTACCTTAGACCTCTTTCCCTATATCTGACAGGTAAGAAAAAAATCCATATCATCCCGGATGGCAGTCTTTCATTTTTACCTTTTGAAACACTTATGGACAGGTCTGAAAAGTATCTGTGTGAAAAAATTGAGGTTTCATACATTCATTCACTTTCTATTCAGACTTATTTAAATAACCGGAACTACACTAATAACAATAAAAAAATACTTGCTTTCGGTAATGCGGATTATACAACATCAAATCCTAATGCAGACTCTGACAGGAAAGATTCAGAAATACTCAGTAATTATTATACTCACTATTTCTATGATTATATTGATGAGAATAAAGATCTCACACCGGTATATTATATGCACGGTATTGAACAATGGACAGCCTTACCCGGGACATTGGATGAAGTAAACCGTATTAAATCAATCGAAGTGCAAGCTGATATTATAACCGGCAAAAATGCAACTGAAACAACTATTAAAAATATGTCCGATTCATTGGAACTTCAGAAATACCGGATCATTCATTTTGCTACTCACGGCGTCACTATCGACTCTCTTCCCGATCTTTCTGCGATCGTTATGTCACAGAATCAGAGTTCAGAACCGGATGAAGATGGTTATTTGACCGTTAAGGAAATTAAAAAACTTAACATTGCATCTGATTTTATTAATTTATCCGCTTGTGATACCGGTCTTGGCAAAGATTATGGTAATGAGGGTATTAGCGGTTTAACCCAGGCGTTTCTTGTAGCAGGTTCAAATAGTGTTGCCGTATCATTGTGGAAAGTTTCCGACAAAGCAACCGGTGAGTTCATGTCTGATTTTTATAACTATATATTCAATGAAAAATATACCTATAAAGCAGCATTACAAAAGGTAAAAATCAATATGATACATAGCACACAATACTCTCATCCATATTACTGGGCACCATTTGTTTATTACGGAAAATGAAAAAAGTTACTGTTCATTCGAGAATTTCAAGATTTTAAAAGTATTTTTTGATGGTATTTTAAAAAGACTCATTTATTTCACATTAAAGACAGTAACTCCATTCCAGTCTTTTGGTGTACCTGTCTCTAAAAACTTTCTGCATCTTTGTTTCATAAGAATCGAAGCACCATCTCCCGGAGCTGTTGTTATAATTTCCTGAAATAAATCTTGAGCTTCAATAAATCGACCTTCCTCATACAATGAAAATGCTCTCGTATAGTGTGGTATCAAATGTATTTTAGATTTATATTCAGGGTCCATTGGTGTAATTAATTCATAAATTGAAGTAGCATTATTCTTTCCCTTCACTTTTACTTTATCAATCAATCTTATATGAAAATGATCTTTTTTTGACAAACCTTTAATTGTTTCTTCACCGATTAAAACACTTACTCCATAATAAACGGTTAAACTTTCAAGACGACTTGATAGATTTACTGTATCTGATAAAACAGTTCCTTCATATCTTTCAGATTCTCCAATAATACCAAGCATACAACGACCGGTATTTATTCCCGCTCCAATTTGAACAGGAAATAGTCCATTATGTTTTCTTTTCTCATTCATTTTAGCTAATAAATGAGTCATATCAAGAACTGCCAGAAGAGCGTCATCAGGCTCTCCGGGAAATAAAGCCATTATAGCATCACCAATATATTTATCAATGAACCCGTTTCTTTTTCTAACAACCGGTCCCATTAAAGCAAGATATTCATTAATAAATGCAAATATTTCAACAGGAGACATTTGCTCTGAAATAGTAGTAAAAGACCTTATATCAGTAAATAAAACGGTCATAGACTCTTCAATCTGATCTCCGAGTTTAACATATTCAATAGATTTTTTACCAAGATGATTTATAAATACATTGGGAACAAATCTACTATTCATTTTGTTTAACATAAGTATTCTTTCAAGATTTAACCTAAGATCATCAGACATTTTATTGAAATTAGTCCCAAGTATTTCCATTTCATCATGAGAATTAATTGAAACAATAGTATCAAATTCTCCTTTTGCAATTTTCGTTGTCCCAAGCTGCAACACTCGAACTGATTTTAATAAAAGATAATTAAAAAAACCTAAAACCAATAGAATTAAAACAATCATCAAAATTAATATGAATGAAATATTTCTTATAAAAATAATTTCCCCTTCATCAAGAATTGAGGCACTTGTTGTTATTTCAAATAAACCTGTAATATTTCCAGATTCATCCTGTATGGGACTGAAACTTGATAACCATGAACCAAATACATCATCATATCGGGTAAAAATGATTTTATTTTCATGTAATACTTTATAAAATGATTGCTTTGGATATGGATAAAGCTCTGTATAATCATAACTTCCAATTATCCACCAGTCAATACCGTCAAATCTATAGATATAAGCATTGAGATCCATATTCCACGAATCCTCATTATCATTAACAATTGAAGCTAATAATTTAGATATCTTCCGGTAACCTTCTGATTCAAGGATAGTTGCAAGTGGTTGATTTTCAAATTGTAAAGATTCAAAATCTTTTGAATCCAGTTGTTTCATTCCAACCTGGGATAATAATGATAAACGTTTTTCAATTTCAATTTCCAATTGATCTTTATTATTATTAAAAACAACAACAGCCCCTGCAATTGTTAAAATAATTAATAAAGGAGCTATAATCATTATTTGTTTAATCAGCAATGGAGTCATTGTTTTTAAAATTCTATAATATAATGTAATAACCGCAAAAATAATCAATAGTATTCCCAAATAATACAAACATGTCAGAATATACTCTTTGAATTTTAATAGTAATCCGGAATTTGCAATATTAATTAATCTTATTTTACCGGTTTTGGTTAAAATAATTAAAGAACCATCATATTCATTAACAATATTAATTGAATTATCAAATCCTGATTGAATCGCCGGAATTGACAATCTGACATTAGTTTCATTTTTCAGATTTTTATATATTTTCTCATCAAAAATTATTTCCCTTGAAATACGATCCTTACTCTTTGTAATTTTGATAATTCTTTTTTTAGCGTCATTTATTAAAACAATATTATCGCTTATTAAAAGCATTCCATTCGGCATAAAAATATTATTATCAGCATTATCAAACCAGGTTTCTTCAATATTATTTATAAGATCGAATGTAGTAATATTACCATTAGCATTAAGAGCAAATAATATATTATTGGATGTTACACTAACTGATTGAAATGAATATGGATCAAATTTATTCGGTAGTAGATAAAATGTCCCGTTTTCTGAACCTGATAATCCCTTAAGATCCTTATTGATAGTTGTATTTTGATTTTTTATTTCATAAATTGGAATTCTGAATAACAACCAGCCTTTTTCAGGAATTTTTCTAAAAAAAACCAAATCGTTATTAGATATTCTCGGGAAAGTGACATGAGATTCCCAATTTGAACTAAGTTCCTCAGGATAATCAATTGTTACAATATTTCGTATTATGGCACCATCTGGTTTTAATAAAATAACTTTCGATTTGACCGGTAATCCGGATTTTAAATCCGGAATAGTATCTAAGAGTAGAGTTTTCCCATCCGGTAGAGTTCCAATAATTGATCCGCTATACCAGGAATGTCGATTTTTTCCATTGTTTATAAATTTTATTATTCCATTATTGTTAATATGTAATAATCTGCTATCGCCATTATCTGTTAACAAAAATGAATCATCGCCTGTTCTACATATTCCTGAAGGGAAAAGAAGTCCCTGATACGGATCTTGTATTTTAAAAGATCTTTTACCGGGAATTAGAAAAAAAGGTAAAATTAATATAAATGATAAAGCAAACAAAAACAATATTCTTTTATATGAAAAAATATTCAGTAAGGATGATTTTTCTATCATTTAAACCTCTTAAATTATTTATACTATAGCTTCTTGCAAGAAGCTCACTAAATTAATTTATTTTATATAAATTAATTCGTTCATCTTTACCGCGAATTGGAACATTGCCTATTTTTTCCAGACTGAGAATTGATTTTAAATTTTCATTCAATAAATTATACGTCATTTCACTTAATAATAATGATGTAGAATGTTCTTTTGTCAATTTTTCAATCCTTGAGGCAATATTTACAGTATCACCAATTACTGTATATTCAAGTTTTTTAAAATTACCAATATTTCCGGCTATTAATTTACCAGTGTGTAAACCGATTCCAATTCTAATTGGAATATGTCCGTTTAACTCGCGTTCTGCATTCAGCTTGATTAAGGCATTATTCATCGCAATTGCTGCATTTACAGCCTGCCCTGCATGTTTATCAGATCGAATCGGAACACCAAATATTGCTAATATTCCGTCACCGATAAATTTATCAATTATTCCATTATTTTCCAGAATCACATCAATCATACGGTCAAGATAAGCATTCAAAAAAGAAAACACTTCAGCAGGTGTGATTTTTTCTGACATTGCAGTAAAATCTCTTATATCACAAAACATTACCGTTGCATCATATAATTCACCACTTAAATTAACGTTACCTTTTAGTATCTCATCCGATATTTCCTTTGTTAAATACTGCCCGAATAGATTTTTAATTTTTTCTCTTTCCTGCAAACCGGTTAACATTGTATTATAACCTTCGCTTAATTCACCTATTTCATCATTTGACCTTACAATAGTGAAACTTTGTAAGTCACCATTTCTTGTTTTATTTATATTATTTAATAGATCTTTTATTGGTATAAGAATATCCAATGCAGTCCATCTGACAAATAAAAACACATAGATTAATGAAATTATTACACCGATAATAATACCTGTTAACATTTGAAGTGAATCAAAACTATTGACATATATCATTTTAAAATGTTTGAAAACGCCGGATGTTCCATTTCTGATATCACTAAAAATAATATCAGTTATTCCTAAGGTATCAAATACTCCTGTTACATTTCCAATAAGGAGTCTTAATTGATCATTGTTCATATTTTTAACTGTGTCAACAGTACTAAAACTTAAAATAACATAAAAAAGAACAGAAGCTAAAGGAAAAACGGTTGTCATTAAACTTGAAATAATAAATCTTGCTGATATCGATATATTTAATTTACTCTTATTTCTTACTTTAAGTTCTTCAGAGGTAAAAATATGATCAATATATAATCTCTGGACTCTGCTCCTTTGCCAGAAAAAAGCAAAAAGGAGCCACAAATCTCCTGCAATAACTGATATTGAAATTAACTGAAAATAAAAAGAACGGTACATTTCTTCAATGCCACTTGCTCTTAATAAAATAAATGATTGAGATAAATAAATAAAAAGTAATGATATAAAAATAATGGCAGTATTTATTATTGGGGTTTTTAAAATGATTTTATTAACATACTTAAAAAGATTATCAGGTATTTCTTTATGCTTTCTTTTTAATATAAAAAATTTCCTAATTGGATAATTGATAATTAATGTAACGATAAACCCGATAAATAAAATAATTAAAGTAACAGTGTCACTTAAAGATCCTGAATGAAATATACTTAAATGAAAATTATTTAATGTATTATTGCTTTTTAAAAGTGAAGGGATTAACAAGTGAACATCTCCGCTATAACCCCGCTCTTGAAAGCGCTCCTTAACATCTGAAGAAACCGAAGCTGAAATTGAAGAAATTATTGCAGGTGTATTTTTAATAATTACAAAAAATATAACTGATAAAATCATGAACATAAACATTGTTAAACCTATAAAATATATTCGTGTTATATAATAGGATGGTATTGTCTTATCTTTCATAATTAAACTCCAATGTTTATTATGTTGAGGCTTTTGCAAAAATCAAGAGTACTTGATTTTGCGTTCGCCGTTACGCACTAAAATTGCGTTTTAAAGTAGATTCATGCAAAAATTCGAGATAAATAAGGGCTTTTTGCAAGAAGCTCTGTTGTGATTACTTCTATATGGTTCAGAAATTGAATATTATTATACTACCAGTTTTATTGATAGTATTCAAACATTTTAATTAATAATTATTCCCGATTGTTTTATTAGCAAAACATTTAAAATTCCATTCGTCTTTATATTCATTAAATTCATAATCATAAGAGGCACTTGCAAAAATTCGAGATAAAAAAAGTTTTTTTGCAAGAAGCTCAATGGAAAATCATATAAAATAAAAAATGAAGCTCGTTTGATTGTGATATTTCTTGCTTTTAAATACTATAATTGCTAAAGATTTATTAAACATTTAACAAATTAAGAGAGAAAAATGGAAAAACAGAAATTTGAATTTATTGATAAAAAAAGACCGGCTTATGATGAATTAAACAAGTTAACAGAAACATTAGACCCCCAAAAACCGGAACAGGGATTATCGAAACTTGAACAACTTATCAAAAAAGATGCTGATTACCTTGAAACGTATTTATTTATTGCAGATTTTTATGTTACTATGGATGAAATAGATAAATGGGAACAGTATATTGATAAGGCTTATAATAAAGCAATCCAGATGATTACCGAAAAATCACCCGATGGATTATGGCCGGATGTGTTATCATGGAATCACGAAGAAAACAGACATATAATTAGTGCGTTAATAGAAAAAGCACTTTTTTTCTGGATGGTTGAAGAGAATGATTCAGCGATAAAACTGCTTCACCAATTATTACAATCTGAAACGGAAGATCAATGCGGTATAAGTTTTTATTTACTTGCCGTCCTCGAAAATATGGATTACGAAGTCTTTCATGAAAAATTTGATGATGAAGGTGATTTTAATGATAGTGTTTATGAATGGTTTGATATCAATTCTGTAAAATACAATACATATTTCACATAGTCACATATCTAAAGGATACTCAAGCAAAAATCAAAAGTACTTTTTTTATGCATCTGCCATATACAATATAATCGCATTAGAGGTAGCTTCTTGCAAAAATTCGAAATAAAAGAAGTATTTTTGCAAGAAGTTCTAAATATTTTTCAAAAGAGACTTATACTAATAAAGATTAGCGAAATAATCATAAAAAAAAATCTTTATTGAAAAATGTTGCATTTATTGTATGTGTTATAGTATGCTTATTAAATAAAAACTTAATAAGTATTTGAGGTATATATATGAAATCATTTTCAAGAAAACTATTAAATTTCCTTTACATGTCAACTTTTTTATATACGATAACGGTTTTTTTCTTTTTTTATCCATTTTATGGTCTTGCATTTGATCTTGTTGTAAAAGGAATGGCACCTGCTGTTGTTGTTGTAATACTCATTGTTTTTGGTGTTGCAACTTATATAAAAAAAATTTCAAAACCAATCGATTCCCTTAAAGAAGGTAACCAGAAAGATATTGATACTTTATTTTCAATTGAGAAAAAATTAAAAAAATTTTTTAATTACTTATATTTTGTATGTTTTCCATTGATATCAATTACTGCAATTATCGTAACACTGGCAGCTGATGGTTTTTTACGATATTCAACAATACGACTAATTATAATAAGTATGTTTGTAGCACCGATTCTCGGTATCATTCAACTTACTGCTCTTAGCTTCTGGTTTAAAGATTTAAAGGTTAAAGCTAATACTTTTGAGTTTTCGCATAAAAAAACGGGCATGTCATTAAAACAATCAATCATTGTATCATTCATTGTATTCGGATTTACCCTTTCTATGAGTATATTATTTTTAACAATAAGCAGGGAAGAAAAAATTGCCGGAATATCAAATGTCATGTTCAAAATCAGAAAAGTTAACCCTGAAAATGCAAGTGGTTATTTTTCAACACTTCTTGAATTATCACAAAAATCGTCCGATTCTGAAGTTAAAAATGAAGCTGAAAGACTGATAAAGGCATGGCCGCAACAGTCTCTTCGCAATATATATAATCATTTTATTTTCTGGATTGTCAGTTTTTTATTTTACTCAATCCTTGTATATTTATATGCAAACACTTTATCAAGCCACATAAAAACAGTTATTGAAAAATTAAACAATATGATAAGTAAAGAAGGAGACCTTACTTCTTTTGTTGTTAAAACAAAAGAAGATGAAATTGGAGAGATTCAGGTTTGTATTAATCAATTAATCTCAAACTTAAATAAAACATTTTCTACTACTTTTCAAACTGCTAAAGAAATAATCGAAGTTACCAATAACAAACAAGCAAACATCAATTATCTCATGAATTCAACCAACGAATTACAACAAATGAGTAATACCCTTACAGAATTAATCTGGAACCAGCAGAGAGTTTCAAAGGTATCGGGTGAAACAGTTAACGACTTTCTCAAAAGTATAACAGCAAATTCATCAGTTATCTCAGATCAATCCGCCATGATTGAAGAATCAAGTGCATCAATAAATGAAATGCATGCATCAATTAAATCAGTAACCGAAGCAACAGATAAAGCACAAAAAATTGGAAATAAATTAGCAGTAACCTCAGACAGTTCATATAGAATAATTGATGAAATGAATCAGATTATTAAAGACATATCCTTAAAAGGTAAAAATATTAATGAAGTTGCATTAACGATTACAAAAATTGCATACCAGACTAATTTACTTGCAATGAATGCGGCTATTGAAGCAGCTCATGCCGGTGATGCCGGAAGAGGATTTGCCGTTGTTGCTGATGAAATAAGAAACCTGGCTGAAACTACTGCAAATTCGACAAAAGAAATAGGTGTAATATTAAAATCAACTGAAGAAAGTATATCAAAAGCAGTATCAAAATCAAATGAAGTATTAAATTCTATTACTGAAATAAAAGATGATGTGGCTCAAACAAAAAGAATTACCGAAGAAGTAAATCAGGCATCAAAGGAACAATTAATAGGTGCTAATGAAAACCTTGTTGCAATGAATAGATTAGTTGAAATAACACAAGTTGTTATGAAAAACCTTGATAAACAGACTAATGCTACGACACAACTTTCAGAATCGGCACAAATTCTTGGGAAGTCATCAGAACAATTAAGTACAATTGGTTCAAAACAAAGTGAATTTAATGGAACACTTATTACTAATTTAGACGAGTTTAAAGCATACTTTACAGAAATTAATGTTAAACTTAACAATCTGAAAGAACAATTCAGTTCAATTAAACTTCAAAAATAAAAAAAGTGCCTTAAAGGCACTTTTTTTACATTACATTTCCTTAATCATAGCAGTAATAGTGTCACCAATAATTTTAATTCCTTTCTTTATTTCATCATCTGATGAATTGGAAAAAGACAATCGTATATGCTGATCTCCCGTTACAGGGTCAGTATGAAATGGCTCTCCGGTAACAAAAGCAACATTTTCCTTAATAGTTCTTAAAAATAAAGCATTACCGCTTATTCCATCAGGAAGTTTAGCATAAATAAAAAAACCGCCTTTAGCATTGGTAACTTTCACAGATTCAGGAAAATATTGAGTTATCATTTCCATCATTACATTTTTCTTTTTGCTATACACCGCTCTCATTTTCGTAAGATAATCATCAATTTTACCGAGTTTTAAATAATCTGAAGCAATTACCTGACCAAATGATGAAGAACATGCATCAATAGACTGTTTTGCCAATGCAGCTTTATCAATAATAATATCATCTGCATATATCCATCCCAGACGAAATCCGGGACTTAACACTTTTGAAAATGACCCGATATAAATTATCGGTGCATCATTTCCCAATGATTTTACCGGTAAATAATCCTCTGATGTGCCGGTATAAAATAAATCACCATAGGGATCATCTTCGATAATCACAAGATTATGTTTTTTTGACAATTCATATAACTTTTTTCTTTTTCCTAAAGACATTGTAGAGCCTTTCGGATTTTGAAAATTTGGAATAGTATAAAAAAACTTAACGTTCTTTCCGGCTTTCTTCAATGATAAAAATGTAGTTTCCAATTCATCAACATTAACTCCATCATCCTCTAAACTTACCCCAACCACCTGGGCCTGACATGAAAGAAAAGATGCCATACCACCGATAAATGTCGGATCTTCAACTAATATAACATCACCCGGATCTAAAAATATTTTAGCGACAAGATATAACCCCTGCTGTCCGCCGGTTGTAACAACAACTCCCTGCCCTTCAGGGTTAATGTGTTTAACTGTTGTCATTCTTTTGATTATATCTTCAACAAGAGCACCATATCCGTTTGTAGTTCCATACTGCATTGCAATCTTTGACGATTTTACATCCCAATTATTAATAATACTTTTTACATCATCAAACGGAAAATTATCAGGATCAGGCATTCCACCGGCAAAAGAAATAACACCGGGCATTGAAGCATACTTCATAAGTTCTCTAATCTTGGAACTTTTCATTTTACTTGATACAAGAGAAAAATCATAAGCCATATTTACCACCTGTTTGTATAGTATACCAAAAACTTCTGCATCACTTCAAATACTGAACGATATTTTTACAAGTTACTTAAGTTTTAGTATTTAAAATCCGATTTTATTATTGTCAGCAAATTTCCCCTCCCACAAAGAAATTAACTGATAAGTCTAAAGACTTGTGACTCCGTTTTTTACGGAGTCTTTTTTTATTCCCCGAGATATGCAGCTTTTACTTGAGGATTTTCTATTAAATTAGCACTTAAATCAGATAAGACAATAACGCCGGTTTCCATAACAAAACCTTTATTAGAATTTTTTAAAGCAAGTTTAGCGTTTTGTTCAACTATAAAAATTGTTGTTTTATATTCATCATTTATTGACCTGATAACTTCAAAAATTCCCTTAATAATTAATGGAGCTAACCCCAACCCCGGTTCATCAAGCAGTAATACTTCGGGAGAACTCATCAGAGCTCGACCGATTGCGAGCATTTGTTGTTCCCCACCTGATAAAGAACCTGATTTCTGATCTTTTCTATCTTTCAAGATTGGAAACATTGCATATATTTCAAGGAGTTTTTTACTGATTATCGCTTTATCCCTTACAAGAAAAGCCCCCATTTCAAGATTTTCCAATACCGTCATTTGAGAAAAAACACCCCGGCCTTCGGGCACAAGTGCAATACCCATAGATGATATTATATCAGGTCGTAACCTTTTTGACGATTGGTATGAGTTAATTATTTGATTATTATATTCAATTGTCCCCTGCGTTATCGGCTCAAGACCTGAAACAGCTTTGAGGAGTGATGATTTTCCAGCACCATTAGCACCAATTAATGAGACAATATCACCTTTTTGAACGGTGAGACTAACCGAATTTAACGCTTTGATATTACCATATTGAACATGTATATTTTTTATTTCAAGTATATTATTCATCGTCTTTTCCTAAATATGCTTCAATTACTTCCGGATTTCCCTGAATGTGAGAAGGAGTACCTTCAGCTATTTTTCGCCCGTAATTTAAAACAGTAATATGTTCACATATATTCATAACAAGTTTCATGTCATGCTCAATAAGAACTACAGTAACACCAAGTGTTCTGATTTTCTGTATTGTTTGCATTAATGCTTCAGTTTCAGAAGGATTCATACCGGCAGCCGGTTCATCAAGAAATAATATATCGGGTTCAGTTGCTAATGAGCGGGCAATTTCAAGCTCTCTTTGTTTCCCATAAGGCAGATTTTTTGCCAATTCAGACTTCACACCCGCCATATTAAAAAAAGATAGCCATTTCATAGCATTCTGATATATATCCAATTCTTCTTTTTTCTGAAAAATAAGTCCTAAAAAAGCATTATAATAACTGTTTTTTGAAAAATACGGATGGGCACCTTTAAAGTGCCTTCCAATCATTACATTTTCCAATACCGTCATTTCTTTAAAAAGCCTGATATTCTGAAATGTCCGTGCAATACCAATTCGGGCAATTGTATGAGGTTTAGTATTTAGTATTGATTTTCCTTTATAAAATAAATCACCTGATGTTGGTGAATCCAACCCTGTAATAATATTAAACAATGTAGTTTTACCGGCTCCATTCGGGCCAATCAACCCGGTTATTGAATTTTCCTGTACTGAAAAATCAACATCATTGACTGCAACAACGCCTCCAAAGGTTTTTCGTAATGATTTAGTATATAATAAACTCACCTGGATACCTCCTTTTTTAATGAAGCACCAATAAGTTTTTCGAAATCCGGTTTTTTCCTGCCCACTATACCGTCGGGTTTATAAATCATCATAATAACAAGTATTAAGCCAAATATAATCTGATTAAACTGAGGTGAAATAATCGAGGAAAAACCGAGTATTTGCGGTAACATTGAAGCTATATAAATAATGGAAGCACCTATTAACGCACCAATATGATTACCCATACCGCCTAATACAACCATACATAAAATCGTAACAGATAACATAAAATCAAACCCGCCCGGTACAACAACCGGAATAAAAACGGCAAAAATACTGCCTGCTATGCCGGCAAAAAAAGCCCCGATACTGAATGAAACAACTTTATATTTTGTTGTATTTATCCCCATGCTTGAAGCAGCAATTTCATCCTCGCGTATTGCTTCTAATGCACGTCCGAATCGTGACTCCATTATTCGTTTTAAAACAAAAAAAGTTATTGCCACAAAAAACCATACCAGAATTAAATAATTAACTTTCTTCAAGGGGTCTAATGTATAACCAAATAGTACCGGTGGTTTAATACCGCTGATACCCCGGGGACCGCCTGTTAATGAATCCCAGTTGGTAAGCACATTTCTTACAATTTCAGCAAACCCTAATGTTGCGATTGCAAGGTAATCACCCTTTAAACGCAAGGTTGGCAAACCTATTAAAACACCGGAAACAGCTGCAACTAAACCGGAAATTGGAAGTAAAAGCCAGAAACTTAAACCGGTATGAACAGAGAGTATTGCTGTAGTATATGCACCTATTCCATAAAATGCAGCGTGACACAACGACAATAAACCGGTATACCCGGCAATAAGATTTAAACTTAACGATAGAATAATATAAAGTCCTAAAAGGATCATCACTAATAATAAAAGATTCAGCATCTTTCCCCCTACACTTTTTCTTTGATGTTTTTTCCTAATATCCCATCGGGTTTAAGTAATAGAATAAGTATTAAAACGCCAAATGCAATTGTATCTTTATATCCAACAGGAATTCCCAGTACCGCAGTACCAAATGTTTCAAGTATGCCTAATAAAATACCACCGAGCATGGCACCCGAAATATTACCGACACCGCCAACAACAGCAGCAATAAACGCCTTTAAACCGGTCATTGTTCCCATTGTCGGAGACACTTTATATTCCAGAGCATACAAAACACCGGCAGTCACAGCTAGCGCCGAGCCTATGGCAAACGTGATACTTATTATTTTATTTACATTGACTCCCATTAACGAGGCAACATTCTGATTTTCACTTGAAGCTCTCATTGCCCGCCCTATTCTTGTTTTATCCACAAAATATTTTAAGCCAAGCATAAGAAAAAAACAGACAAATATAGTGAGTAACTGGACAGGTGTAATTGACAAACCAAAAAAATTAAATGGTTTATTATCAAGCGGATAGGTAAATTTTCTTGAACGGGTTCCAAAAAAATATGCTGCTGAATTTGACAGTATAATTGAAACCCCGATAGCACTCAATAAAGGAGCAAGCCGTGATGCCTTTCGTAAGGGCTTATACGCAATAATTTCTATAACAACTCCAAGTAAAGCACTTATAGCCATTCCAAATAATAAAGCAAGTATAAATAAAATAAAAAGCACAGCTCCGGTTTTGCCACCGGTAATTAATGTATTAAAAAGAAACAACGAAAAATAGGTACCAACCATTAATATTTCACCATGGGCAAAATTAATAAATTTTAATATCCCGTATACCATTGTATAACCAAGGGCAATTAAAGCATAAATCCCGCCAAGTGTCAGCCCATTAATTAAATGCTGAAAAATAGTTACAATATCAATCTGAAATAAAGAAAAAGTTGTGCTATCCATATGGTACTCCGAAGAAAATAATAAACAAAAACTTGAACCTCACTCCTACTCATCTTCGTGCTTTTCGTGACCTTCGTGGTTAAATTCTTAAGAATTTCCACCACCCGTTCGGATTACCTCACTGAAGGACACGAAGGGCTCGAAGTTTTTGTTTTTCGACTTTATGCCACATTATCCTACTCATCTTCGTGTTTTCGTGGTTAAAATCCTGACTCTTTAAAGGTAAATACATCACAAAACTTACACCCCGCAATCAATGCAGGGTGATTGTAATTATTTTATTTCTTCAAGTTCATTATTGGTAATTCTGTATGATTCGATTTGCTTAAACTCATATTGAGTACCATTCTTTACTGACATAAATACACCGACATTTTTAGAAGCATCACCATTTTCAAGAAATGATATTGTACCTGAAACGCCCTGATAGTCAGATGTTGCATGAAAAACAGACCGTATTTTCTCTCTATCAAGTAATAAAGATGCTTTTTCACTATCTGATGATTGATTATACACATTTTCTATTGCATTTATCATTAAAACAGCAATATCATACGAATTTAAACTGAAAGCATCCGGTGGAATACTATACAAATCAGAATATTTTTTTACAAAAACATCTTTTGCATTATCTTTTGCAATATCTTCTGTACTATTTGAAAAAAGAACATCAACCGCATTATCCCCGGCTAATTCAAATATTTCAGGATTTGAAAAACCATCAGCGCTTAATACTTTCATATTCAGGCCTAGTTGAGTCTTTTGTTCAAGTATTTGTGCCATCTCAGCAACATAATTTGGAATATATAAGGCTTGCGCACCTGATGTTTTTATTTTTGTTAATTGTGTTTTAAAATCTTTATCCTGTGGAAGACCTGATTCAGATGCTACAATAGAACCGCCTATTTTCTCAAACTCATTTTTAAAGTCATCAGCAAGCCCCTGACTATAATCATTTTTAATATACAAAATAGCTACTTTATTTAATTTTAAAATATTTTTTGTATATTTTGCAAATACAATTGCCTGTAATTGATCACTCAATACATTTCTGAATATAAAATTACCCTTTGATGTTAAATCTTTGTGAGTAGCAGAAGGTGAACACATCAGTATTTTTTCCGCCTGAGCCCTCGGAGCAACAGCGAGAGATTCACTTGAAAAAACACCGCCTATTAAACCGTATATCTTATCAATACTTGATAATTTTTCGATAGCATTATTGGCCTTTTCTATTTTTCCTTCAGAATCTTCTGCGATTAATACTATTTTTTTGCCATCGATACCGCCTGTTGCATTCTTTTCATCAACTGCAATTTTTACAGCATCTGACATCATTACACCATAACTTGCATAATCACCGGTAAGCGGACCGATAAAACCCAATTTTACCGTATCACTATTTTTCTTACAGCCGGTAATAGAAAACAATACCATTAGTACAATTAAAAAATATCCCTTTTTCATAATGAACTCCTAAAAAATAAGATCAAATATATAGTGTCTCTATACCATATATATTTATATTAATTCCATAGCAAGTCAAGAGTGACAAATAAAAAACTATTCATTTTGACTATAACAACCTTTTCCTGCTCCCTTTGCTTTATATAATGCTTTATCTGCTTTTAATACTAAAGAATTAATATCATCACCATTACAATATGATGAAATACCAATTGAAGCAGTTAAATGTTTCAAATCAGGAATAGTGACATCAACCATTGAATTCTGATGTAATAAGTCGATAAAATTATTTTTATTTATTACACCTTCAATTATTCTCGAAGCAACAATCTCTGCAACTTTACTTTCAGTATCCGGTAAAATGATAATAAACTCATCCCCACCATATCTTGAAATAAAATCAATGCTTCTAACCGATTTTCTCATAATCATTGAAAATTCTATAAGAATTTTATCGCCGATAGAGTGTCCAAATGTATCATTATAAAATTTAAAATTATCAAGATCAATAAATAAAACGGATAATTTTTCCAATCCATTACGCTTCATTCGATCTTCTTCTTCCTCTATCTTTTTGTATAGAGCCTGTCTATTATATAAGCCGGTTAACTTATCAGTTGTTGCTGCAATAAGGAGTTTTTTATTATTCTCTTCAAGTTCTGTATTTTTATGTAAAATTTCATGTTCCCATATTTTCCTTTCTAAAGCTATTGATAACTGATTCATAATTATTGAAATAACTTTTAAATCATTACCGGATAATTCGGTTAAATTATCATCCCCTGAGGTAAAAATAAAACATCCGTAATAATCATTTAAAACAGTTATTGGAGTTATTACATACGACGTAAAAACTTCCATCTCTTTAAATGTATTATTCCGCTTTGTAATGATTCTTCCGGATAACTCTTCAATCAATAGAGGTAACTTCTCTGATATTTCAATAGTATCAGGACTGTTTGAATAATGCAGTAACCAGCCGGTATTCATTTTTTTATAATAGAATATATTTTCAGAACTTAGATTATCATTAAGTACCCTAATAATTTTTGATATAATTTCATCGGGATTGTTTGATGAAACAAAATATTCCTGTATTCTGTTTAATACATTGATTTCATTAATTCTCTTATGAAGAACTAATAAATTATTTTCCAGTTTTGCAGACTGAGTCCAATAGACTAAATCAAACCCCTTATCACGTAACACTAATAATTTTTTCTCAGTTTCAATATTGAGTTTTTTACTGAATAATAATTCATAGAATTGATTTGCTGTTTTTTTTGCATATTCCAAACCTTTATAAAGTGTTTCTATATATAATTCATTATCATTAAATTCCTGATAAAAAGTTGATAACTCAAAAAAATATCGTGGAGAAAAATAGGTAATCACATCATTTGTTCTATTTAAATAATATTGTGCTTTTTTAAAATGCTGCAATGACTCGCGACTGTTTTTTTCTTTCTTTGAAATCAATGCCAGCAAAAGCTCATACATGAAAAATTCTTCATTTTTTTTCGGATACGGTTTTAATTTTTTTGACTGAATAAGGGCATACGACTGATATGCACGAACAAGATCGCCACTTAAAAGCGAAACGACACCGTATAATGACCGGATTCCAAATTCTGAATGGTATGCAATATTTTTATAATCCATCGAATTCATAAGTGAAAGCATATTATCGAGATATTTAAGAGACAAAGCGTCTTCAAACCCCATAAAAAAGCATAATGCAATATTAAAAAGTGTCATTGATACTTCGTGATAATCATTAAACTGTCTAATATATTGCAAGGCTTTAAAATAACAATCTAATGACTCATGGTAACTGCCGGTCAGATAAAAGTAAAAACCCATCCCATTATATATATAAGAAAGACCTTTATAATCTTTTAAAACTTTATAATAATTTCTCGATATTTTATAATATTTAAAAACATTTTTATAATCACCCTGAACAGCATACGCCATTCCTCTTGTATGATATGCACGAGCTAACCTGTATGTATCATTTCGCTTTTTAGCAAGTTTTATTCCCTGAATATGGTAAGATTTTATTTCTTCAGTATAATTTGAATACATTCCAAAAGGATTGGTATAACAGAAAATCAATGTATTTATCATATTCAATTCTTTTGCCAGTGTAGTCAACCTGTAAAAAACTTCCATCCATTTATTCATATCAAGATGCCGGCTCCTGTCTTCCGACATAAAAAAATACAACAAACCCTTTAAAAGAATTGATTTATCATCTAACTCTTCAGACATTGTTATAGCCCGTTGCGCAAACTTAACCGAAGATTCATAATCACCTTTCTTAAATGAACTGTAACTTAATTTTAAATTACAGTATGCAATCAACTCATTATCATTTTTATTTATTGCAAGATCCATCGCTGTATTATACTGAATGATAGCAATATCGTGATTATCAAGCATTGTATATACATCACCCTGTAGCACATGAAAAGAAAATATTTCTTTTGCACTGACATTTCTATCTGTATTCGTATAAAAATTATTTTCAATTTCACTAATTAGTTCTTTACAGTCTTCATATGCCAATAAAGTGTACGAATTTTTTAAAACCTGTAATGCAGTCTTAGAGTCAATTGAATATTCAGTAACAGTTCTTACATAATTTGATGGTTTTGGTTCATTAAAAAAAATATCAATACATCGATTTTTATTTTCTGAAATCTTGATAAAATTGATTATTTCATTTGAACGATTAAATGTATCATCACGGTCAACAATTGCACAAATAAAAACTTTTCCTGAGAATTTTGAAGATTCAGCTATTTTAGTTAAAACACTCATTGTCGAATGAGGAAGCTGGTTAACATTATCAAGCAATAAAACGACCGTCTTATTCTGATATAAACTAAAAAAAACAGTGAGTATTGAATAACAAATAGCACTCTTTTCATACTCAAGTTCATCTTCTAAAATATCTTCCTTTCTTAACGCATTCCCGTGAATTATATATGAATAAAGAAGTTCTCTATGGTTATAAAAAATATTTAAATCTTTTATTTTTGTTTGTAACTGCTTCTTTTCAAGATGTGAATATCCTTGTTTTATCAGATCAAGAAAAGGGAAATATGATGAATGTAAATTTTTAAACATATCTGATGAAATGACAATCTCTTTCTCAGCACCGGAACAATACTGCTTCAAAAATCTTGATAACACATCTGATCTGTCGGTACGAAAAAGAGCAAATGTCGGTATTGATAAATCAGCGTTATAAATTAATTGTTCAACAATTTTTTCATAATAATTTTTAAGCACTTTTCCCCCGCATACCCAATAAAAAGATTGTAAAGGAATTGTTTAAAAAATTCAAGCTGATTGATTAACTTTATTCACAATATCATTTAAAACGCTATGAGATGATTTTAAAGAAATTAATCGTATATCATTACTATTGATTTGATTATAAGGAACGAAACATCCAATCAATAATTCAAATAATATTTTATTCTTATTAACAAAGGTTCTGCAATATTTATCAAAAAAGATTTCCCAATCCTCGTCACATAAACTTTTTCTTCTTTCAGATAACATCTCCAGATCTTCATCAACAATTTTGTTGCGATACTTTTGAATTTCTTTATTTAAATCGTTGTATAACATAGTATTACCCTACCTTTTTATACACCTTGAACAAAAAAAACATCACAAGTGTTTCTTTTACGGAACAAACATTATATTGAATTTACTACAATAATTGATAAAGTCAACTTTTTCATTGATTATTTTATTAAATTATACAATATTATTACTATTAAGCATCATGCAAAAATAGTCTCTAATTCTCGTTTTTTGCATGATGCTCTATTTTAAATAATGAGGATTACTATGCAACACTACGGTTTTATAAAAACTGCTCTTGGAATTCCTTTCTCAAATCCGGGAGATTTACATACAAATACTGAAAAAATTATAGCCTTATCGATAGAGGCTTTTAATAATGGTTCTTCAATAATACTATTTCCTGAATTATCAATTACCGGATATACCTGTCAGGATTTATTTTCAAATTCAATTATCATACAAAAAACGATTGAATCAATCATAACAATTAAAAATAAAACAAAATTCACAGACATTATAATTACTGTCGGAGCACCGTTAATCTGGAATAATGGTTTATACAATTGTGCGGTTGTTATTCAATCAGGGAAAATACTTGGAATTGTGCCGAAAATATTCCTTGCTCAATATCGTGAATTTTATGAAGCGAGGTGGTTTAAATCAGGTCTTGGTATAAAAAACCAGCACATTCCTATCGACGGGGAAATGATCTGTTTTGGAACCGAAACTCTTTTTAGAAACAGTAAAAATCCGGCGATGGTTATAGGCATAGAAATTTGTGAGGATGTATGGACTTCTTCACCTCCAAGCGGTACATTGGCTGAAAACGGTGCAACAATTATATTAAACCTCTCAGCAAGTAATATTATAATCGGAAAGGATTTATACCGTAGAAAACTCATAGAAATGCAATCAGCACGACTTATTGCTGCATATCTGTATTGCAATACTTCAGCTGCCGAATCAACAACAGACTTAGTATTCGACGGGGATGGTCTAATCTATGAAAACGGCATACTACTCTCACAATCAGAACGATTCCTTAGAAAAGATCAACTCTTATATGCTGATATTGATTTAGAATTACTCACGCATGAACGGACGAAAATTACATCATTTCCATCTTCTTCTGATAATTTTAATAGTATTGATTTCAGCCAGCAACGAAAAACATTTGAATTGACACGCTTATATGCTAAACATCCATTTGTTCCTGCAAATAATGATTTATTGCATAACCGGTGTAAGGAAATATTTACAATTCAAGCAACAGGTCTTGCAAAAAGACTTGAAACAACACAATGTAAGGCCGTAATCGGTTTATCAGGGGGGCTTGATTCAACCCTTGCTCTGCTTGTTACAATTAAAGCAATGAAATTACTGAATAAAAATCCGCAAACAGAGATAATACCGATTACCATGCCCGGTTTTGGCACAACCACTATGACACGAAATGCCGTTGAAAAACTCTGTGATGAATTAGCAATACCCCTTTTGCAATATCCAATACACGATATTTCAAATACAATGTTTGATACAATTGAACATCCACGGGACACTCATGATATAACCTATGAAAACATTCAGGCACGCTCTAGAACCTATATCCTTATGAGTATAGCCAATAAACATAATGGTATAGTTATCGGAACAGGGGATCTATCAGAACTTGCTCTGGGGTGGTCTACATACAATGGAGATCATATCAGTATGTATAATGTAAATAGCAGTATACCTAAGACACTGGTAAAATACTTAATTAACGAAATATCACAAACTGAGTTTGATGGCCACGCACGTGAGATTTTATCAGACATCCTTACATTTCCTATTTCACCCGAATTATTACCGACAAGCGGTAATACTGTGGTACAGAAAACAGAAGATGTTATAGGACCTTACGAATTACATGACTTTTTCTTGTATTATTTTGTTCGCTGGGGTTTTACACCGGAAAAAATAAAATGTATCACAAACAAAACTTTTTCAGATATCTATAGCGAAGATGAAATATCACAATGGCTTACAGTTTTTATTAAAAGATTTTTTACCAGTCAATGGAAAAGAGATTGTGTTCCTGCCGGACCGAAAGTCGGTTCAATTGACCTGTCCCCACGCGGTTCATGGAGAATGAGTGCAGAAATGTCAATTAATGATTTTTTATTCTAAAAAGCATTTCTAAAAAAACCTTAGTTGAAAAAATCCACTTCGATTCCATTAATTAATCGTGTCGTTATAGTTATTTTATCAGAATCTGTATTTATAACTGATTCTGATATATAATTGTTATTATCCGAATTAAGATATGAAGCCGGCATTGAATCGGTATTATCAGAAAAAGTTTCTTCATTATTTATATTTCTAATGTCATCATTAGTATAATTATCATCAAAAATATCATCGATACTACCAAAATTATCTACAGGTTCACTAGTACTAACCGGTTCATTGATGGACAACTCCGGTACTTCAAAACTCTCATCTTCATCAAGTACAGTTACATCATCACCCGGCTTTTCATTTACATAATCTTCAATAGAATCTAAATCTGATAGATCATCAAGTATTTCATTGCTTATAGTATCAACAGGAGTTGTATCAGACTGTTTATTATTTTCATGTTCATCATCAACAACATCCTCGATAGTACCGGAATCTTCATTTGAATCAATTGAATTAAACGGTTCATCAAGCAGATTTAAGGGTATATCAAAATTCTCATCTTCATCGAGTATGGTTACATCATCATCTGAATCAGCATTCAAATAATCTTCAACAGAATCTAAACCGGATACATTATCAATTAAATCAGAATAATTATCTTTAATATCATTATCACCTGATTCATCATCAAATTGCTTATTGATATCAAAACTATCCGGAATGTCTTCTAAATCATCAAATTCAAGAATTTCATCAAGGGATTCTTCCGTATCTGTTTCCTCAAGTAATTCAGCCACATCATCAAAATGCTTATCGGCCGACTTATCAAAATTTAATATAGAATCATCAGTATCAAATAAATCTTCAAGATTTTTTATTTCCTCATCAATATCACCGTAATCTTCATCAAAATCCTGATTTTTTCCACTCTCATTTTCCGGTTGTTTTTCTGTTGGTGTAGAATTTGTCAGGTTTTGCTGTTCATCAGCAGATTGCTCAGTATTTGTACTATCCTCAAAATCATCTGTAATAAGATTATTATCGGTAGCCTGATTTACATCATCATCAAGTTGATCAAGAAAACTCTCATCAAAAAAATCATCATTTATTCCCGGCATACTCTTTAATAAATCATCATTCATGGAAGACAATGGTTCACCAAGATCATTCATTATATCAAGCATTAAATCATCTTCCTCCTCACCATTATCTTCAGGAGGTTCATTATGTTTTACAATCTCATCAAGACCATCTTCAACATCTTCTTTATTTTCATAATCATCTAATAAATCATAATAAGGACCAAAAACCTCTGGGTCATCCTTATGTTCATCCTTAAATTCAGGTTTGGGCTTTTTTTGTGGCACAGGCTCTTCTTTACGATTATCATTTGCAAATTTTTCACTAATTTTATCAATCAAGTCACCTAATTTATTTTCCAACTGCGATGAAACACTATTTTCGTTATATTGAGGAAATTGTTGTGGCTGATATGGTTGTTGTGATGGTTGCGGATAAGGAGGATATTGAGGGTACGGCTGCTGTGGCGGATAAGGATATTGTGGCGGTTCCGGTAATGGCGGAGCTTTATTTTCCTGATTTGAATTAAAACGGGGTTTAGCATCCGCTTTATCTTTTTCATCATCAAATGTTAATTTCCGCCCGTCAAGTCTGTCATTATACACCTCTTTATCATCTAAAAGCCCCAGTATTGATGTATTTTTTATATCCTCCATCTCTTCATCTTCTTCATCTTCATCACCATCTGATAAAGTTACCACTTCATCTTCTTCAAAAACACTATAATCAGGCTCTAAATCACCAATATTAATAATAGGTGTTGACTCATAATCAATAGATGATGCACTGTCAAAATCAGATTCCATAACACCGGTTGTTTCTGCTTGTTTTTCACCATCTATGTCATCAAAATCTAAACCTTGCAACTTATCTCTATACAACTTGCCAATATCATCATCCTGAAATTGCTGTTGGACAGTGTCTTCGTATACTTTAAAATATTTATTAAATACATCAACCGATGAGTCAAAAGAAACACCATCACTTTCTTCTACTTTTAAAAATGGTTCAATTATTGAAAGTGCCTTATCCTCTTTTTTATCATTTTTATACGCATTTGCCAGATTATAAATAATCCATGAATTACCCGGAAATAATTCATTCAGTTTTTCAAAAACTTCAACAGCTTTTTTAGGTTCTCCGTTATCAAGAAAAAGTGTACCTAAAAAAAATAGAGCATCTTTATTATCGGGTTTCGTAGCAAGAAGACTTTGTAAAATTCTTATTGCTTCCACGGCATCACCATTATCATGTGCTAATCGAGCCATTTTCATTTTATTATCAGTATCAGTCGGAATCATTTTATCAATAGTCTTCAATTCATCCATAGCCTCTTCATTTCTTCCAAGATTTGAATAAAGAGTAGAAATAGATTTTCTAATTTCAATATTACCGGGATCTAATTTTAAACACTTTTTATAAATATCAATTGAATTATTAACATTAAGTTTTTCTTCTACTTTTGCCAGACTAAATAAAACATCCTTATCTGTATCATCAATATTGAGTAGTTTTTCATAAACATTTTCAGCTTCAAAATATTTACCTATATTTTTATATGCCCGACCGACATTCTTTAATGCCATTTTATAATTAGGATCAATTGCCAGTGCTTCATTATATAATTTTATTGCCTCAGTTTCATTTCCCTGTTTTTCATGAAGTAATGCTAAATTGTTTTTTGCTTTTATATAATTATTATCCAATGTCAAAACATCTTCATAGCAATTTCGTGCTTCCTCAGTATTACCAAGTTTTTCATATATGACACCAAGATTATTATGTGCCTCAATATAATTTGGATTATTCTCAATCGCTTTCTTGTAATGAATAATTGCCTCTTCATATTTCTCAAGCTGCTCATAAATAACACCAAGATTATAGTGCAAACGGATATTATTCGGATCAATTTTTATACCCTGTAAATAGGCATTGATTGCCTCTTCATGTCTCCCAAGCTCAAGATATACTGTACCTATATTATTGTATGGTAAGTCATACTCTGGATTAGCAACAATTGATTTTCTATAAAAATTGATCGCTTCATTGGCTCGATTAAGACTTTTATATACATTGCCAATATTGTAAAGAATATCAGCACGCTTAGTATCTAATGCAGAGGCTTCCTTAAAATATTTTAATGCAGTCTCAAAGTCACCTTTAACTTTTGAAATAACGCCAAGATTATTGTACGCTTCAATTAATTTAGGGTCTTTTTTAATTGCAAGTTGATAATTATTATTTGCATCATCATATAATTTAACAGCCTGATAACAATTTCCCAGTAATAAATATAAACCCGGAACATTCGGTTGCTCTAAAGCTATTTTATTTAGAAGTTTGATAGCAAGATCATAATCCCGTATCTTAATTGAAAATTTAGCTCTTACTAACATCTCATCGAGATTCATAAAAACACCCCTGCCGTTTATCGTGCTCTGATAAAAACTTCATCTGAAAAATCACTCTCATGAGTACCGGTAATATCATCAAATGCTGTTATTGCGATATAATAAATCAAATTCATTGTAACCCCGGTTAATTCAAATTGATTTATTTTTGATATTTTCAGCGGACTCTCACCTTGTATTGAATCACTTGAAAAATAATGTCCTGATTTGGTACCATAATATATTTTATATCCCTTGAGATCTCTTTCGGTATTAGGATTCCATTTTAATTTAATTGTACCATTTTCTGAAACGACTCTAACACCAAGCGGTTTTGACGGTGGAAAATCTTTCTCATACTCAAGTGTTAATCCGCGAAATACCGGAGATGCATTACCACCTCTTCCGGGCAACAAAACAGCTTTCCATTGAAAAAATCGTGCCTTTGTATTTCTAATTAAATCATTACTCAATTCAAGCCATTGAACATCTCTTAGTACATTTGTACTGTCTCTGTAAAAAGTGGTATCAGAAAATTTAACATAATATTTAATATCACTGTAATCGACACCTGAATCATCATCAAAAACTACATTTTTCAATGTCACAGAATAATCATCAAGCTTAATTACATCACTAATAATTTCACCGCCATCAGGCACATAATTATCAAGAATAGTAACTTCACTTCCTCTATTAATAATAAATTCATCGATAGAGCCGATAAAACCCGGAGCGATACTAATAACACATCGATTTCTTACATTATAAAACAGACTTAATGGTGAGGTATACCGCTTTCCATCCTCTGTTGTCAAAACTATTGCATTTTCAACACCATTTAAATAAAGTTTAGTCATTCCCTCAACAGAATTATAAGAAATTATTACATTACTCCATTGCCCGGGCACTATTCTTTCATATGAGATTAATTCAATGTCTTTTATTTTCTTAAAATCATTGGAAAATAACACATTATTAAATCTCAGTTTTAATATTCCTTCATCCAATACCGTACTTATCGATTGATTCTCAACAGTATTTGTTATTTCATTATAATAATGAGCCCCAATTTTGAAAACGACTTCATCCGTTGATAATTTCAAAGGATATATCCAAAAACTGATACTGAACGAATCAATAACACTACCCGGTTGAAATAAACTATTTTTATTACCCTCAAGATCTATTCTATGATTTTCCTTAAAAAATAATGCTGAATTTGTCATAAATGCATCTTTATCACGATAAGTAAACGCTGAATATAAATATTTATAATTATTATCAATGGTATTATTTCTTTCCCGGTCAAATTTCAAATAGAGATCAACATTTTCAAGACTGTTTAAAGAATTCTTTTTAATTTTATAAAATGAAGCACGATTATCAGAATACACAATATCAACATTTTTTGTTTTATATATATTATTCAAAAAATCATTTCCAATATTCCAACGTATAGAATCAGAAAAAGAATTATTTGAAAATAGTAATAAAACCGTTGTAATAAAAAATACTTTTATCATATTCGTCTCATTTACTCCATTATTACAATTTATCGAACTTCTTGCAAAAAATCTCGAATTTTTAGATGAAGCTACCCTGAACGCAATTTTATTGCGTAACGGTGAACGCAAAATCAAGTAATCCTGATTTTTGCAAGAGCCTCTATCTATTTGTGACCGATTTTTTGCAACTGCCTCTATAGTATCGGATATTTTATTTAATTCATAATCCATAATATCGAATCAATTAATGTATCTGACCATAATCCCCAACTATGCCCCTGATTAAAAAGCTTTAATTGGATTATGGTTTCAGGACTACTTTTTACTATTTTATCGTAAAAGCGTTTATTACCTTTATAATAATTATATTTATTATGTACTTTTTTTTCATAAACACCACAAATCAAATATAAATGAGTTGAATTAAGATTTTTCACGATTTCATGAAAAAAAGATTTATTTTTAATAACAATATTTTCAAATTTAATCTTTTTTTGATACGTAAATGCTAAAGCACCGCCTTGAGAGATTATACCTGAAAATAAATGAGGATTATTTTTTACTATATATAAACTTTCATAGACCCCTAGATCATTAGCAACAATAAATCTGGAATTTTTGTTATCAATTGTTGAATAATTATTTCTTAAAAAATTTATTAATTCTACAGTAATAAAATCAGAGTATTCATCATTTAATAAAAAATCTGTTTTTCTATTTTTTGAATGTATAAAAACACCAATTACAGGCTCCATAATATTATTTTCAATAGCGAAATCTAATAAATGTCGCGCATTGCCATATTTCAAATATTGATATCCGTCAATAAAAAAAATTGTTTTATAATGTAACTCTCTTGTATACCCTTTGGGTAAATATACAGAAAATACTCTTGAACAATCTTTAGTATGTTCTACTAATGTTCCCGATTGAATAATATCATGCGACGAAGACAAATACTCAAGAAATTCAGGCATCTTAAAATAAGAAGATTTACCGATATTGTTCTTTCTTATTTGAGAATTAAAAGGATCAGTAATTTTTTTTCCATCAACAATAAATTGATAGTCAAGCGATGCGTCCTTCTCAAACTGAAGTTCAATATAAAAAAGATTAGTATTTTTTACACGATTCATTTTTTCTCTGACCCCCCAACCTCCTGGTTGCCCGGAAAAAACGACTATTTTTGCATCCCCATAATAAACAAACAATGCTGTATTTTTAGTAACAATTGGAAACAGTGAAATTTTATCTAATTCGGATTTTATATATTTTTCTTTATTAATATCAGTTACATTAGAAACATCATGAATTAATGAATAAAAACGTGATCTATCGTCAACTGAGAAAAGTAATGAAAAAGAAGTAATACAAAATATAAATAGTATAAGAAAAAATTTTTTATAATTATTAGTAATAAAAATAAAATCAAACATGTACATCAATCTCCTGAAAAACTATCAACTACCTGATAAGGCTCTTGCATTTTTTTCTAAGCCTCTCATAATATATATAAATTTATTGAATAATTCAAGAAAAGGTTATCATCTGTTTACTTTACATTATATTTATTGTAAAATTAAAAGTACATTTTTTTTACTATTTGTAGAATATATAAGGAGCCTCGTACTATGACAAAAAAGCCACAAACAATTATTGACTTTATTTATCAAGCAGCAGAACAATATCCTGAAAAAATTTATATAAAATATAAAGATGGTGATAATACAAAATCATTTACATACAAAGAATTTGTTGTAATGATTGAAAAACTATCAGGAACTCTTTATGGTATTGGTTTACGTAAAGGTGATAAAGTTGGTATTGTTTCAGACAATTCATGGAAATGGATGTTAATTGATCAAGCTATATTATCATTAGGAGCTGCCGATGTCCCAAGGGGGTCTGATTCAAATTCCGTCGAATTAGTATATATATTAAAACATTCCGATTCAAAAATATGTTTTGTCGAAAATGCTGAACAAGCTGATAAAATACTACCCGAAATCAAAGAATTAGAACATTTAAAAACGATCATACTGATAACTGATGAAATAAATAATATTAAAACAAAAATACCACACGGGATTGAAATCCTTCATTTAAATGATCTTCTGGATAATAAAAACTCTGATAACCATATTGAAGCGGTAAGAAGTTTACGTTTATCAATTAAACCAGATGATTTGGCAACTCTTATTTACACTTCCGGAACAACAGGGATACCTAAAGGTGTTATGCTCTCACATGATAATATTGTTGCTGATATTGAATACATGCTAATGATTCTCGATCCTTGCGAAAAAGATCGATGGGTATCTGTTTTGCCAATCTGGCATGTATATGAAAGAACGGTTGAATACGCAGTTATTGCAAGTTACGGTTTAATGGCATATTCCAAACCGGTTGCAAAACAATTACTTCCTGTGCTATCAGAGATACGACCAACATGGATGGTGTCCGTACCGCGAATCTGGGAATCGCTATACAATGGTATTATGATTCAAGTAAAAGGGGGGAGTACAATAAAACAACTTCTATTTAATACATTTCTTGCAATAGGCTTGTACCACAATAGAAATTGGAAAGAATTTATGGGTATGGTTGCCTATTTTCAAAAGCGATCACTTTTACTTAGAATATGGAAAAAAATAAGTTCACTTATACTTCTGATACTTGTCCTTCCACTTGATTTTATCGGTAATATTCTTGTTTTCAGTAAAATCAGAAAAAAGATTGGCGGAAAAATGAAAACACCTATTTCCGGAGGCGGAAAATTACCTGATTATTTAGATGATTTTTTTAACGCAATTAAAATTAATATCCTTGAAGGATATGGAATGACAGAAACATCACCGGTTATTTGCGTTAGAACAAATACCACATTGGTGTCTAAAACAGTAGGACGACCAATTCCACATGTTGAAGTAATGATTGGAGATGAAAACTTCACACCGCTTCAAAATCAATGTGAAAAAGGGTTGATATATGTCAAAGGTAGAATTGTTATGAAAGGCTACTACAAAGACCCGGAAAATACACTTAAAATTCTTAAAAACGGATGGCTTAACACAGGAGATTTAGGTCGAAAAACAATTTCCGGTGAGGTTCAAATCTTAGGACGGGCTAAAGAAACCATTGTTCTAACCGGAGGTGAAAATATTGAGCCGTCTCCAATTGAAGAAGCATTACTTGAGCACCCATTAATTAAAAATATAATGATTGTCGGACAGGATCAGAAATACCTGGCTGCATTAGTTATTCCTGATGAAGAAGCAATTATTCAATTTACAAAAGATTCAGGTATACCATCATCTTCAATACAGGATATTTGCAATAATCCGATCATTATTGATGCAATTCACACAATAATAAAAGAACGTATTACTGTTAAGAATGGCTTTAAACCATATGAAAATATAAAATACATTAAACTTATACCAAAACAATTTGAAATAGGAGAAGAATTGACACGATCTTTAAAAATGAAACGAAATATCATTACAGAGTTGTATCAAAAAGAAATTAACCAGATGTTTAAATAGCCGGGTCTCATACAAAGAAACTATAAAGGAGAGGTACCTGCTAAAATTAACAATCACCTCTACTTTTATTAAAAAAAATACCGATAATTAATAAATTGTTGATATTTATTAATTATTTTTGTATAAGTTTAAATAGTTTATTAAGATAAAAGGTTGATTACGTATGAATAAAACTACTAATTTTAAGAAATTTGAAAAGAAGGTCTTCTTAAACTTCGCCAATATCATATCCTGGTTATCTGAAAAAACCAGTTTTCTGTTTAAAAAGATTCATGAAATCGGCTCTCAAAAACTAACGATAATGTTAATACCCCACTCTGAAAAAAAGGTATTCAACTTAAGAATAAATCTTTTCCTTTTAACACTCATAATTATTAGTGCATCATCATCACTTGGAGTAATTACCTTTCTTTCTATAGACAATTATAACAAATCAATGCAATATTATGATGCCAGTATAAAAACACAGGTTAATGAAAAAAAATCACGGGAATACAAAGAAATTTTGAATGAGATATACGAATCTCATAAAACATATAAAGTTAAATTAAACACTTTACTTACAAAACTTAATTCACCTGCAATTAAAGCTATGGAAGAAAATTATAATTACAGTCTGAATCAAGGAGGTCCTCTTAATCAAATAGAAAAAAATAATTTATCCGATATTGAGTTTGAAAAGGTGGAATCACAAAAACTATTAATGGATTATAAATTTTCGGCAAAAGCATTTAATGAAATCACTAACAAACTTTCAAGCCATGAAAAAATAACAAAAGACCTTCCTTTCGGCAGTCCTGTTAGAGGGCCTTATTTTATAACATCAACGTTCGGACTAAGAATTCATCCTGTTTTTAAAGTTCTCGATGTTCACACAGGTATTGACTTAGCTAATGAGTTTGGAACACCAATTATATCAACGGCGCCGGGAACTGTTGAAAAAGTACTATATAGCGGAGTCGGTTATGGAAATCACATCATAATCAGACATAAAATGGGTTATTCAACCCTTTACGCCCATTTACGATCTGCCGTGGTAGTTCCAGGAGATCAAGTTAGAAAAAATCAAATAATCGGTTACATGGGTAATAGTGGAACGGTTACAGGTGTTCATATTCATTATGAAATAAGACTTGCCAATAAACCGGTTGATCCATGGATTTATCTTAATGTAGACTAGTCACCAGGGATATATAATGCATACTAAAAATGACAATTCAATAAATTCATTTATCGGTAATTCTACTTATTTTAGTGGAGATATAGAAACCGATGGACCAATAAGAATTGATGGAAAATTCAAAGGAAGAATCATTTCTTCGGGAATGGTTTATCTTGGAAGAAAAAGTTTATCCGAGTGCAAAATTTTTGCTCGTGATGTGATAATTGGCGGTACAATCAAAGGTGATATTTATTCAGAAAACAGTTTAAAAGTGTTAAAATCTGCTGAAATAATAGGAAACATATATTCATCAACAATACAAATGGATGATGGAGTAATCTTTGATGGTGAATGCAGAATTCTATCCAAGGAGGAAATGAAATCTTTAATAGATAAAAGGAAAATAGAAAGAATCTAACAGGTACAATATGGATAAAATAAACAATAACTATTATTTATTTAATACAGATTTAAAAAATAAGGACTTAAAAAAAAAGAAAAATATTAATGATAAAGATACTAAACAGGTAACGTCACGATCTTTTTTTAACAATTTATTTGAAAGTGAACAGTTATTAAATGAATCTGAAATAATTGAGAAACAATCAATTGAATATGAATCATTCCGTGAAGAAATATCAGTAATGTTAAAAGATATTGGTAATCAGGGTAAAAAATTAAAACAAAATAGAAACATAATTGAACTTGAAAAATACAAAAAGATAATCAAGTCCTTTTTAAATAAAATAATTAATGCATCTGAATCTGTTACATTAAAATCAATTTATAACAGTAAAAAAAAGGAGAAAATTTCAAAACTTCATCTTTCAATAATTGATGAAGAACTTTTACACTTAACAAGAACATTTATTGATGCACAGTCTTCAATTATTAAACTTGCATCACAATTAGATAAAATTGAAGGATTATTATTAGATTTAGCTTTTTAGAATGGAGAACTATTTATGAATTTAGACTACAATGAAAATATAGATAATTTAAGAGATTTAGAAGACACAGACATTTCTGTAAAAAAGAAAATTAAAAAAAATCACAAAATTGCTGATGACGACAACTTTTACCGTGTAAAAACAGTTTATAATCAATACTCATATATTTTTAGATCAAAAAATACAGATATTCCAAGAGGAACAATTTTAATTGTTCCAACACAATATGGTAATGAAGTTGGTATTTGCCAGGGAAAAACAACAAATATCGATGAGATTTCATATCAGGACGAATTAACTGATATAGTAAGAATTGCTAATGAGAAAGACAAAGCTAAGCATAGTGAAAATATCAAAAAAGAAGAAAAAGCATACGAATTAACAATAAAGAAAATTGCTGAACATAAACTTGAAATGAAATTAATTAATGTTCATTATTTTCTGGAAGATTCAAAAATATTATTTAACTTCACATCAGATGGCAGAGTGGATTTTAGAGAACTGGTTAAAGATCTTGCGTCGATTTTCAAAACAAGAATTGAACTCCGGCAAATTGGCGTCAGGGATGAATGTAGAATAATTGGAAGTTATGGTCAATGCGGTAAAAAGTTATGTTGCTCAGGAACCCTTAACGAATTAACTCCTATCACCATAAAAATGGCGAAAGAACAAAATATTACTTTAAATTCATTAAAAATAAGCGGTACTTGTGGCAGACTTCTTTGTTGCTTATCCTATGAGAATGAAACATATACAGAAGAAAAAAAGGCTTATCCACGTGAAGGGACTAAAGTATTTGTTAATGATGAATTATTTATTCTTGTTGAAATTAATATTCAATCAAAGAAATTAAAACTATTAAGTGAAGAACACAGAGAAAGGTTTATTTATATAAGTAAAAATGATTTATCATTTGATAAATCTAAAAATATGTATATAGCAAATTTAAATCATTAAAGCTTCTTGCAAAAAAAACTCTTTTTATCTCGAATTTTTGCACAGGGGTCTCAGAAGAAACTTAAAAGCCTGCATTCTCTGCAGGCTTTTTAATAATGAAAATTCTTATATGCGAGTACACTAACAACATCACCGGTACCTGTTATTTTAACGAGTCGATCAGTCATGTTCTTTATTACTTTATGTACCTTTCCCGACGGAATACTTCCCCATGTTATTGTTTCGTCAACAATAAACCCGGATTTACTTAAAAGGTGTATTAAATTCTTCTTATTAAACAAAAACAAATGATCATCAACAATACATCTCCAATCTTCATCAAATACTTTAGAAAACACCCCATCTGAATTTGGTGTAGTAATTACAATAAAACCATCGGGTTTTAATAATTTATAAATTTTTTCTATAAAATCTTTCGGATTATTTAAATGTTCAATAAGATGTGAAAAATGAATAAAATCAAAAGAACCTTCGCGCAAATCAGCCTCTTCCAGAGTTTTATTTATTATATTAACACCATATTTACTAATACCATATATTGCGGATTCCTTACATATTTCAATCCCGGTTGATTTATGCCCGCAATCATCCATATATTTTAAAAATAAACCTGTCGCACAACCAATTTCTAAAATAGATGACCCCTTATCAAGTAGTGATAATACATCAAAATCATCAATTGTTTTTTTTACTAAATTAAAAAAGTTTTCTTCATTCTGAATTTCATATTGAAAATAATCATGATTATATCTTTGCTTTGTTTTATCAATTGATTCCTGAGGATTTTGAAATATCATTTTACAAAAACCACATTGATTAAAGCCTGATTTTTTCCATTTATTCGTATAAATATTCTTTATTTTATTCTTTGAACAAATCGGACATTCTGTAAAATACACCACAATTTTCTCCCTTATTTTGGCCCTGAAATTCTAAAAGAATTATTAAATACTGTCATATTACCATTCCAATCAGAGACTTCTATTTTAATACCATATAATCCGGGAAGAAAATATTTTTCCCTTATAAAATAGGTATAATCATCTCCTGTAGAATATAAATTGTAAAAATTTTTATCAGTATTTGAAATGAAGTAATCATTATCTGTTTTATCCATAGAATCAAACTTAAGAGTATAAAATTCGTTACCATTAATAAAAACAGATATTTTATAAGGAACTTGAGCAAAATTATTAGTCTCTGAAAAATCCTGAGCTTTAATAAACAACTTACCACCACGTACAATACTTCTTGTTTTAAACAAAGACACAACTTCATTATTTAAAGTTACAAAAAAAACATCATGTATAACAGGTTTTTTTGTATCAATAACATCAAAAAATTGTATCGGATTAATAATCTGTTTTTTTACCATATCTTCAACTTCTAAATGCAGGTGGTATCCTGTTGATTTACCGGAATTGCCGGACAAAGCAACGATATCACCTTTATTAAAAAAGGTTACATTCGAATTATAAGAATTATCTTCAATATGTGAATAATTATATCTGAATGTATTATCAAAGTTTTGTAAAAGCACAAAATTACCATTTCCATATTTTAAATCACTTCTTCTTGATTTATTAAAGAAAACAGTAATAACATCTTCTTTTGCTTTCAGAGGTTCGTTGATACCAAATAAATCGATACCGGTATGAAAATGATCCGTTCTTGAATCGCCAAAAAGTGAAGTTATTACAAAATTATCCATTATAGATTGTGAAAAAAGTGGAATAATAAATATTTGCATACATAAAAATAAAAAAAATAATCTATAAATACTCATGAACCAACCTTAATGGAATAAATAACTATTGTATCATTCAATTTTAAATAAAAACTATCATTATCAATAAAATTAATATTTGAAACTAAATCTGAAAATTCACAACGATATGTAATTATACCCCGATTATTATAAACATATAAAAAAAAGAGTGCATTATTTTTTGAAAGGATTAATGTACTACCATCGTTGGACAATACAAATTCCTGAAGCTCACCCGGATAATAAAAAGAATTAAAAACCTGCTTTTTTATACTAAAATAAACAATTCCTTTTTCTGATTCAAAATATACAGTTTCATTATGTATTCTCATAAGAGGACTATACCGTACATCACTTTCAGTATCATATCTTCCAACAATTGATTTGGAAACAATATCATAAACCGTTATTATCTCAGGTTCAATCCCTGTAATTACTGAAAAATAAGTACCTGAATCATCAATTGCAACAGCTTTCGCAACATTAACTTTTGATAATAAATTTTCAGTATTAAGCGTAACAATTCCATCTTTATTTATTAATAATGCCTTACCATCAGAAAATGAAACAGCTGTATTAAAAAATTTATCTGTAGAAATTGATGTTATCATACTATTTGAGCTATATTCTTTAATAAGGGTATCACCGGTAAAAAGATTGGAAGTAAAACCGGAACCATTTGATTTCAATGAATAAATTATTGGATATTTTTCAGAAATAAAAGGATATCCGGTCGTTTTTATATCAGTAATCTTAATACCTTTATTTGTAAAAAGACTGACCGTATCACCATATTTTGAATAAACAGCATACCCCAAAGCATTACCGGCAATAAAATTATCACCTTCTGCTTGTTGTTTATAAACCATTGTTGAATTACTAATATTAAAATACCCTATTTCTTTATCAGATACATAAAAACCATCAGAGGTAAAATCTGATGAGGAATCTATAGTTTCAATAGTACTTCTCACAAAAAAAGTTAATTCATTTCCTAGTTTCACCGGGAAAAGAAGTGTATAAATGATACTTACAAAAAACAGTGCGAATATTAATGCTATTTTTTTTAATTTGATTTTCATAGTGGCATTATATAATTAATTAGCGATTTGTCAAACAATGTTTCAAGTATTAAACTTCTTGCTCATATAATAATTATATTCTGAAGCCCTTGCAAAAATTAGAAGTACATTATTTTCGCTTCATAGAAACAAAATATAATTGCGTTTAAAGTAGTTTCATGCAAAAATTCGAGAGAAATAAGTTTTTTTTGCAAAAAGCTCTTCTGTTATTATTTTTACAAAAGAAAACTCCCTTATCTGTGTAGATAAGGGAGTTTTTTTTATTTAATAATATTGAGGCTCGTGCAAAAATTTGACAAAGGAAAAGTATTTTTGCAAGAGACTCTATTATTTCACTTCTTCAACCAAAATAACACTATTGTTAAATGTAAAATTAACTTTACCACCACTAACAACTCCTGTTACTCCATCATATGCATTTCGCACATTTGTTCCATCTGCAAAAACTCCGGCAACATTAACATCGCTTGAACCTGTTCCATTGATTTTTATTACAACTTTATTGGTTATTCCGTTTTTACTATATATTCTACCATATGTGTTATTACTCAAATCAGTCTGACTTCCGGCACCAACAGCAACATTATCTCTTCTGAACTTGCCCAGTTTTTGCCAGTGAGTAAGTTGAGTTGCATTTGCTCCCCATTGATAATCACTTCTCGTACTCTGATTTAGATCTGACATCTCAGGTCCCAATGGACGTGAATTTTCATCTCCATAATAAATCTGAACACCACCAGGTGATAATAATAATGTCGTTCCAATATTATTATTTGTCTGATACCATCCATAATGTTGCTTATGATCATGTGAGTTTACATACGACAACACATTAAAAGCTGCATCACTATTGATTGAATTAGCATAAGTCTGCCATGTAGAACCAATACTACCTAAGTCACCGGTTTTCGGAAATGTAAAATTGATTATTGAATCAAATTTTCCATCATTAAAGTAATTACTTTTAGTAACACCATGATTCCAAACTTCACCTGTCATCCAGAAATCATCAGTCCATTGAGCACCCGGTGCTGTCGGATTATTCAGTCTCCATTTTTTCAAAGCAGCAACTCCGCTTGTTTTTAATGCAGACCATCTGTTCATTTCAACATGTTTTGCAGTATCAACTCTAAATCCATCTATACCAAACTCTTCAATCCAGGCAGATAACCATTTTGTTGTATATTCAGCAGGTGCAACATTCAGGTTTGTTCTTAATGTTTTTGCTGCCGGTATAATCCAATTATCATATCCTGAGGTTTCGCTATTCCATTTTGTCGTTAAAAATGGCGGAACACCTACTGCTGAAGTTGTTTCAGTTTTAAAATCAGGTAAACCATCTAAACTGCTATTAATATCAGAATATCCCGGTTGCCCCTCTTTTGGTCTATCTGTATATGTCGGTAAACCTGCTGCGATCCAATTAGCACCCCACCAATTACCCCAGTTTGTAGTTTCCCAATTAACGGCTTGCCATACACCATCCCACTTACCATCAGCCGGTGTCCATGTTGAATTATTTCCTGCTGTAAAGCCGCCAAAGTTATATTGCTCCATATCAAGTAATGTATTATATCCGGTATGATTCATAACGATATCAACTACAACTCGTATATTTAACTCATGTGCTTTGTTAACAAATGCTCTAAATTCTTCAACAGTTCCCATATTTTTATCCATCATTGTATAATCCTGAGGATAATACCCGTGATATGCATAGTGAGGAAACGTTTTTGTGTTATTTTTTGTAGAGCTTCCACCACCACACCATCCGTGAACCTGTTCATAAGGTGCTGTAATCCAAATCGCATTTACACCAAGATCCGTAAAATAATTTGCATCTAACTGAGCTGTTAAACCAGCAATATCACCACCATGAAATGTTCCTGTATTTAACTCAACAGAACCATAGTCTTTTTTTCTGCCATACGATTCATCATTTGCTTCATTACCATTTTTAAATCTGTCAGTTATTACAAAATAAACATTTGCATTATCCCATGAAAATACTGAGTCCGGTACTATTGTTGTATCATCTCTATCAAATGTATAAGTAACTTCAGTTGTTCCTGCAGAATTTGTTGCTGAAACAGATAATGATTTACTTGTTTTATCGTTGATATAAGCAGACACTGTAAATGTTACACCGTTATTTGTGAATGTTAACGGTATACTATTGATTATTGCACTTTTTGCAGTAATTGGTTCAACTGAAGATATTGTAATCGTTACTGAAGTAGTACCCTTAACATTTCCACCGGCAGGTGTCACTGTAATTACAGGTTTAACCGGTCCTATAGGAGTAGTCGGATCAGTATCAGAGTAAGTTCCATTATCATACCAGAATGTTGCGGTTTTCGTAGAAGCAATGGTACTTCCTTTGTTTAGAATAAAAGAAATTGTACCACCTGAAACATTTGCTGACGGTATTTCAAATTTAAACCAGCCTGCGTTATCATTCATACCGGTTGCTGCAACCATTGTCGGTTGAGCATCCCATGTAAAACCCATTGCTTTAGTACACTCAATGCCCGTACCGCTTGTTTCCCAAACCCAGATTGAAGGTGCTGACGCAGTCTTTACATAAATAATAACACCATCATACGGAGTAATTATTGTAACTGATTTACTTGAAAGATCAGAATCAAGCATTCCTGTTTTACATGCTATTGATTTGATTAAATAATCGCCATCCGTAAGTTTAAATGGTACTGTATATTTAGTCGATAATTTTGACGGCTCATCACCATTTGTTGTGTAATACACATCGGCACCGGCAGTTAACGATGTAATCGAAATTTCAGCTTCAGCTGAATAGGGAGCTGTACCGGATACACTAATTGTTGGTGAACTTACTTTAATTTCTTCTTCCTCAATAATATATTCAGCTGATCCTATTAGAGAAGGATTATATCCTTCCTTATATGCAATAGCCTTAATAGTTTTTGTACCTGATTGTAATGAGAAACCAGTTGCATATACTTCTGAACTCTCATTAGGAGTCGATCCGTCCGTTGTATATCGTATTATAGAACCGGCAGTTGCAGAAGATATAGTGAACTTAGTTGAAACTAAATACGGACTTGCATTTGATGCTGTAATCACCGGAGTTGCTGCATCAGGAAGTGACGAGTTTGAAATTACAAACTCTGCCGAAATAATATCAGATGAATTATAACCTTCTTTAAACCCGATTGCTTTTATCGTCTTAGTTCCTAAAGAAAGATTAAAAGCAGCACTGTATGTTGCTGATGCTTCTGTTGGTATTGTACCATCGATAGTATATTTTATTACTGCACCGGCAGTTTCACTTGTTATTGAAAAATTTGTAGAAATTAAATAAGGTGATCCATTTGATGCTGTAATAACCGGATTACTGACTTTTTGAATTTCAACGGTTATATCGTATAAACCTGTAACAACATCAGAAGGATTTAAACCGTCTTTATATGCAATAACACGTATAGTTTTATTTCCAGCCTGTAATGTAAATGGTGCCGTATATAAAGTTGATTCTATTGTTGGAATAGAACCGTCTATAGTATAACGAATTAGGGCATTTTCTGTTCCTGTTGTAACAGTAAATTTTGTTAGAACGGTATATGGACTTGTATTTGAAGCAGTAATTACAGGGTTTTCAACGTCAGGAATATTTATATCTGTAATTACATATTCTTTAGAAATAATAGAAGAAGGATTTAAACCATCTTTATACGCTATAGCTTTTATCGTTATTGTTCCCGCATTTAATGTAAAAGGATTTGTATATATTTCTGATAAAGTATTTGGATCTGATCCATCAACTGTATATTTAATTACAGCTCCTTCTGTTTCAGTTGTAATTGAAAAAACTGAATCAACCGTTAAAGGACTCTCAGCAGAATCAGCTATTTGCGGTTGAATAACATTATCTAAACTTTTATTTACTATTGTATAATTAGCAGAAGAAACACTTGAATGAAGTACAGTACCACCTTCTTTATACGCGATTGCTTTAACAACATAAGAACCTGCAGCAGCTAATGGTATTGCTTGTGAAAAAACCGCTGAATTTTCATCAGGATCAGAACCGTCAGTAGTATATCTGATTGTTGTGTTCTCAGTCGTTGATGTTAATATAACACCCGTAAATTCTTCAACCTGATATTGGCCGCTCAATGGTGCAAATACAACAGGATTAACAATTTCTTCTTGAATTATTTTATATAACGCTTTTACAATACTTGATTTTTTTAAACCATCTTTATATGCTATTGCTTTTATAAGGTATGTATTAACACCGGTAAAAGTTATCGGTTGAGTATATAGTGTAGAATTTTCGTTGGGAGTTGAGTTATCAAGAGTATATCTAATTTCAGCACCAACAGAATCTGATGTTAACACTACAGAAAGATTTTCAGAAATAGAATACGTCCCCTGTTCAAGACTGAAAACCGGATTACTACAAACTGTTTGCTGAGTAACCATAAGTGTTACTGATAAAGTATGGATTTCATCGGTAACATTAAGTTCCTTTTCTCCGGTCGCAACTAATACAGCTTCAGCCGTATCTGCATACGCATATACTTTAACCAATAATTTACCGTATCTGACAGAAAATATTGTTTCCGAACTATTGTCTTCATTCGTAACTATTTCTCCATCAAGGGTAATATCATATTTATAAGAACTAACCGACGGTGCCCCTTCAGGTAATACAGTTAAACAAGCAACTGTACTGATTTTGGGTGTTTCTGTTACATCCCCACTAACCGGATTTTCTTCTATCTCTTGTGTACAAGAAAAAGATAATAAGAAAACAATAAAAAAAAGTGCCTTAATTATAGATATATTTTTTTTCATAATAACTCCTCAAATACATACAGCAAAAATTATGCCATGTACATATAGAAAAAAATAATTCCAATAATACATTTTAAATTACTATCAGAACTTACTGTCTCATTATTTTCTCATTAAAGATAATTATTTTTAGATTTATTCTATTTTTCAGAATCGGTTATAGAAAACCGACTCCAGCCAAGCACATCTCTTTTTCAACAATACAGATTTGCCTGTATACCGGACACAACAAAAAAACCTGCGGCTTTACGCAGGTTTTAATAATTAAGCATGTATAAAAATAACGAGCCTTTAACAATACTTATTGTTTACCAATTCGTGCTAAAGACGTTGTAAAATCATCACAATCATCTTTTTCAGCCGAAGTAGACGGATCTAACACATAAGGATTTTCAGCATTATCAACAGTTGCCGGATCATGCGGTAAAGAATCCACCGGACTCTGGCCATTTGTTGCAAGGAACATTACACCAATACCTTGAGTTTCAAGTTGTGCTTTTGTAATTCCTAATGCAGTAAACGGTATTTTCATTTCATAAAATACATCAAGACCTGATCTATTGTGAGTTGCACAATCCTGAAAATTAGCTACGTCATCAAGTCCTGCAATACCACTTCCTTTATAACCCCAAATTTCTGATGCAAATGATCCGTTACATGCTCCAAGCACCACACCAAGATCTTCCATTTCTGATTTATATGTTGGTAATGCATCAGCTTTCTTTCTTGTTAAGCTGTTAGTTCCATTAGCAAGGTATATTGCACTATTTTGAAACGGCGGATTTGAAGCAAAATAAAATACTGTATCAACACCCATTTCCTCAGTAAAAGTAAAACCTTTTAAACCGCCCCACGGATTATTTCCATCCGCAGCAAGCCCTGTAGTCCATCCTGCATTAGTATCAAATGCAAGAATCATTGTACCGGCAGTCCATGTAGGCCATTGAGAATCACCTTTATCATTGGCAGGATCAAAAACATCATTCAGATATACAAATTGAATACCAAGGTATAAATTTGCATCATCCCATGAAGCATAAAGAGTATACGGGTCATTAGACGGTGTTTCATGATGACCTCTAAATGATTTCGCATCATCAAAACCAGCTCCCTGAACAATTATCATATCTTCAGTCCAGTCAGCATAACTTGCATTTCCTGCCTTTCCTGATACCCACGCAGGAGTGATAACCTCCATACCGGTTGCCTTGTATTTTCCAACCTGACCGTTAGGATTAGTTTCATAAATAGAACTAACGGGTTCAACTTTTGTATAAGTGAATGTTTTTACTTCAGACAAACCACCCTGTTCAACAAACGTTTGAAGTTTTGTTGTTGCAGTAAACGTAAAAGTCTCTCCTGCATATACGGGTGATAAAGCGGTTGGAATTGATCCATCAGTACTAAAGTGAATACTAACTGTCGGGGATACTGCTAATGTTACACTTACATTAGTTACAAATCCTTTTGATCCCGGTGACGCTGTTACAAGCGGTGCCTGAGGGCCACTTAGTGTATATATAAATGAATTGATATCTGTAACTGTTCCATCTGTTACC
>MIAY01000014.1 GCA_001829315.1 Spirochaetes bacterium GWE1_32_154
AGTCATATTAACCCCTTTTGTTGTTTATACTATAAACATTTGTTTTGATAAAGTCTCCGGACTATCATGTCCGGTTCTTTATGGGGTCATTATAGTGACACGGTAAATTTAGCATCACGAATAGAAGGGTTAACAAAAATTTATAAAGTATTTATTATTATCACAGAAAACACATATAATGAATTATATGATTTGTCTATTTTTGATATTCGTGAAATTGACCTGGTAAAAGTCAAAGGTAAAACCCGGAACATCAAAATATTTGAAGTTTTTAATGGTGACAATAGAATTGTAAAAATTCAAAAGAAAGAAACGAAAGAACTATTCACTGATGGATTAACCAAATACAGAGAAGGTAACTTTTCAGAATGTATATCAATTTTCAAAAAATGCAGAAAATTAGCACCAGGAGATACTTTACCAATTATTTATATTGAAAGATGCAATTATTTGCTTAATTATCCGCCAAGCAGTAAATGGGATGGTGTGAGTGAAATTACAATTAAATAATAAACGATGGAAGCTCTATGTTCTAAAAAAATCGATTGTATTACGCAGGCCTTTGTCAAACCCTGTAAGATTAATGGGTAAATCAGATAATTCACCAATTGACGCATACGAATATTTTATATCTCCTATTCGTGGTGCAACGTGAGTTATTTGAGATTTACTGTTTGATAATCTAATAATGATTTTTGCAATATCATTTATTGTTATAAATGTACCATAACCAATATTATACACACCAGATGGAAAATTCGTTGATAGATAAAAAAGATACAGTGCCAGGTCTTTTACATAAATAAAATCTCTAGTCTGTTCTCCATCCCCATAAATTGTTATCGGTTCATTTTTCAGGGCTTTTGAAATAAAAATAGGTATAGCAGCAGCATAACCGGAACCTAATCTCTGTCGTTCACCAAAAACATTGAAAAATCGTGGTATTATACCCTTCATCCCGAATCTGTCACAATAAGATTTTACATAATACTCACTGGACAATTTTGATATCGCATAAGGAGAAGTTGGTTCAGGATAAAAAGTGGTTAATTTAGGGCATATTTCACTCATACCATACACGGCTGCTGAAGATGCAAAAACTATTGTTTTAATAGTATTGGCTATCATAGATTCTAAGACATTTATGGTTCCAATAGTGTTGACAAGTTCTGTTTCTATTGGTTGTTTCATACTCTCAGGTACACTGATTTCTGCTGCAAAATGATAAACAGTTGTGCATCCCTTCATCGCATTTGTTAATAAATCGCGATCATTGATGTCGCCTTCAATAAATGTGTAATTTGATATATTTTGTATATTCTCAAAAGTACCTGATTTCAAATTATCATAAAGTACTACTTCAAAACCTTTAGTTGAATATAATTCTGCAATATGAGACCCTATAAAACCCAATCCACCGGTTATAAATATTTTTTCTTTCATAGAGTATCCTAAAAAGTAAAATTTTCGCCTAAATATAATTTTCTTACCATAGGGTCATTAACAAGTTCATCGGATGTACCGGTTCTGAATATATCACCTAGATTGATAATGTATGCTCTATCAGTTATACTTAATGTCTCACGTACATTGTGATCTGTTATTAAAACACCAATTCCTTTTTTTTTCAATTCCCGAATAATATGCTGAATATCAGCAACAGCAATCGGATCAACTCCGGCAAATGGCTCATCCATTAATAAAAATTTAGGGTATAAAACTAATGCCCTTGCTATTTCTGTTCTTCTTCGTTCACCACCGGATAATGAATATGCTTTTTGATTTAATAATCGTGCAATTCCTAACTCTGTGACAGCTTCATCTTTCCGTCTTACTTTTTCCTCTTTCGATATATCTAAAACCTCTAAAACACAATCAATATTTTCACTAACAGTAAGTTTTCTAAATACAGAAGATTCCTGCGGTAAATAACTTATACCAACCCGCGCTCTTTTATACATTTGCATCTTTGAAATATTAAAACCATCCATTAAAATAGTACCGGAAGTTGGTTTTATAAAACCGACAATCATATAAAAAATCGTTGTTTTCCCTGCCCCATTCGGACCTAACAAACCAACAACTTCTCCCTGATCCATTGCAAAGGATGCATTATTGACAGCAGTTTTGAAACCGAATTTTTTAACAAGTGATTGCACTTCAATCTTAGATTTTTGAATATTATCATTAAGTATCTCTTTATAAACATCCATTATAAAATCCTATACGAATAAAATGAAATAACATCATGTATCAAATTTAAATTTTTCTTTCTTCATTAATAAATAGAGTTTAAGAACTGAATGTAGACTATGTTTATAAAGGAATAATCTTTTTTCTTTATCTGATTTAAAAAGTGATGAAGCATTATGATATTCTTTATGATAGACAACTAAACCAGGTGAATACACAAATTTTAAATGATCTTTCATTCTTCGATAATTAAGAAAATCTTCTTCAGAATACATAAACATTTCATTCCAAAAGACTGTAGGATATTTTTCCAAATATTTTTTTGAAAAAATAAGAGCAGAACCATGCAATGATAAATCTTCCTGTCTTATTTGATTATTAAGAATAAATTCTTCTTTATGACAATCTAAACCAAATTTATTCTTAAGAAACTTGTAAATTTCTAAAATTTTAAGAGCATCTAAATTGTAAAAATAATAAAATCGTAAGAAAACCATCTTAAAAATATGTTTTCTTAGTGCATTATAACTATATAAATTAGCCCCATAAGGATTCTGATGAATTAAATTTATTGTGATAATATCGGGACCTAAAACATCAAAAAACGAAGTGTTATATTCCTGTTGGATTTTATCAAAAAAATCACTTTGTTTTATAACAGTATCATTATTTAATACACATAGAAATGACGGGTTATAAGTAATTTTTGCATAATCACACCCTATATTGTTGCCGGCAGAAAAACCAAGATTTTCACTATTCAAAATAACATCTATAATTGTATTATCCTTATATAAGGTAAGAAGAGACTCACCGGTTCCGTTATTAGAACCATTATCAACAACAATAATCTTATAGTTATCATTTTTCAGATTTTCAAGAATTGAATCAATACATTTTTTCGTATCATCAATAGATTTATAATGTAATATAATAAACGCAATATTAATCAAAAATAATCACCTTAAATAATTTATTAGATTATATATAAATATTCAATTTGAGTCAAGTTGAATATTAGTTTTATATAGTTCTGAATGATGTTGTTTTTAATAATCGTCTTAGTAGTTGACCTCTTTTAGAACCATAGGGAAAAAGTTTTGCTACAATTTTTTTGAAAAGGGGATTTTTCTGATGAATATACCAATTTTTTTTTACTTCAAACCCGGTTTGTACATATTTGTTTGCTTTAACAACTCTAAAGTCAAAACCTTGCGCCCATGCAATATAAACGGGTAATCGTTCAATTGCGTGAGGAACTGTAGACTCATTTGCAAGTGGCTCTTCGGGAAAATCAAATACTTTTAAATGGAGATTAAAAAGTGGCAGTAATGCAACTGGTTTATACCAGAATGAAAATCCATACGGCATTACCGGAATTTCACTATTTTTAAAAGAAATATTTTTTGGAAGCCCCATTGAATCCCATAATGATTGACAAATTTTTTGATTATTCCCCCACCCGCTAATTAAATGAACACTGGAAAAATAAAAAGGAATATCGGGTATAATTACACCAACTGAACTGCACGTTGCAAAAATATTAAGTATATCTGTTGATGAGTTAATTAATGACTCTTTTATTTCGTTCATCCAGGATTTACCAATCCATGAATCACCTGTTGGTGATCTTTTAGTATGAAAATGACCGACGATGTCATATTCATTGAGTTTACTTGAAATATGTAACCATGGAAAAATATCTCTTCCCCGATTTTCAACAAGTATTATTTCAAAATGTAAATTAGTTATAATCATAACTTTTTCTATCAAATCTTTTTTTAATTGAGAATCTGTTGTGATATATAAATCGAAAGTAAAATTAACTCTTAAAATTACCGTAATTAATTCTTGAAACTCTTCAATATAGAAGGCATGAATATGAATCGCAATTTTTTGTGATATAGCGGATAGAGGTTTATTTTCAGAAACAATATGTAATTTATTAGAATATAATAGATTAATATCCGGAGGTAAAATAGAATTAAAATGGCTTTCTATTAGTTCAACTGAATATGAAGTTTTATTTTGTATATAATCTTTCAAATATTTTGGATTTGAATGCAGTAAAAAACTTTTAATTTTTATAAAAGGAACATTATTATCAATAAGTATTTCAGGATAATGATTTGATACATTAGTTTCTTTTAAATTATACATATTTGCATCGAGCATTGTTCCACTTCTAAAACCGGTTTGCTCTAGTAATACTGTTAGTTGTGTTTCATATTTTTGAATTATTTCAGATACATTCGTAAATGGTTGTATTTTTTTCCAGAATTTAATGAATACATCTGAAGAAACGACATTTTTTTTAAAACTCATGAAATAACTTTGAATATGTTCCGGAATTGCACCACCGGTTTCAGGCATGCCGTTTTTTGACTTTTTATTATTTGTTATACCCCAGAAATCAATGGTATTATCAGACTCCATTCGTTGAAATAATGTATCCAATTCGAATATAGGGCCAAAACAAGTATCGTTCATGATCGTTAATGTGTCATAATATAGTAATGCGTCAAAACCTTTCTTCAAAATTGCTTCCTGCCATGCAGAAAAATCAAAACCTATGTTCTTACGAACAAAAACATCATCAGCAAGAGTACCTAATGTTTCATAGTCATTTTGTGATAATGTACTATTTGAGATGACAACAATCTTTTCATAATACGAACGCATACATTGTAATGTAAATACGACATAATCTGATAAAAGATGTACAGGATTATAATGAGTAAAAAATAATATTCTTTTCATTCCCCCGCCCGTATATTAATAATGTATCGTATAGAGCCTCTTGCAAAAATACTTTTCTTTTCTCAAATTTTTGCATGAGGCTACTCTGGTTGCATGCCCGAGCAGTAATGTACCCATTACGACCAGGCTCTAACGCAATTTCATTGCGTATTGGCGGAAGCATAAAAAAAGTACTCTTTTTTTCATCAAGTACTCTTGATTTTGCAAAAGCCTCTATAGATCAAATTTTACTTTTTACTCATTTCTTCAAGCTTAGTGATTACAATTTCCTGTAAGCATTTTCGAATATACTCATGTATTTTTCGAACATTCTCAGAGGTTGCCTTTTCTTCATATATAATTTTATTATCTTGAATACGGTAATTACATATTTTAAAAATAAAAAAATTTGGATTTTCAGAACTAAAACCAATTACCTTAGCGGTAACTTTGATTCTGAGTCCTCTGAGCACAAGCGTAACATCATCAATAAAATCACCTTTAGTGAAATAGAACTTTATTTCTTCTGAAAGATTACATGAAAATGCAGTTGCAGATATATCTGATATTTGAGCAACAAGCGGTTCATTCTTATTTTTTAAATAAAAATACGCTTTGCAATCACCTACAACTTTTGTACGAATAAATGCTCTTTTTCCCCGGGCCTCAAACATTGTAAGAATGTTTTTCATAATAGAAATAGAATCTTTTTGAACTGAAGAAAATTCAATAGTTGAAATATTATTTGCCAGGAATTTATTTTTAGTTTCCTCATCCATATTATCATATACAAATGCACCAAGCTGAACCATTTCACCGGATAGTTTCAATAAATCCTCAGCATATTTTATATATTCATCAACTTCTTTTTTATTTTTTATAGTAAGAAAAACAATATTTCTATTATTTTCAGGAATTAATCCAATAAGTTTATCTTTATATTCATAAGGAATCGAATAGGTTTCAAACTCAAGTTCAATAAGTGAGTTAAAAATGATTGAAATAAAATTAGCAGGATCTACAAAGTAGATTTTAACTGTTATTACTGAATTTTTATCCATACTTCCCTCAATACAATTTAGTGTATTTTATCATACTTATTATTAAAAATCAAAAAAATTATCACATATTAAATCGATGTTAATGATTGTTCGTTAACATTTGTAATCATACTGTAAATTATCAGCGTTATTATTTGATATATATATTATAAAGTATTATTATGTTAACGATTGTTCGTTAATAATATAAGGGAAAAATCATGACGAAGACAAAAATTACAAAAGATATTATTGCAGACACTGCTTTTCGTGTTTGGGGTGAAACAGGTTTTCACAATATGAGTCTTACATTGTTAAGTGATGAATTGGGTATAACCAAAGCAGGTCTATACAGACATTTTAAAAATAAAGACTCACTTATTGATTATATGAGTCAGATTATAAAAGACTCAATATTTAACCAATTATCTGATTTTATATCCATAGCAAATCGATTAGAAAATCCAATAGATTTATACATAGATTGTATGGTTAATTATTTTACCGATTTTCCCTATCGATTATTTTTTTACACAATTATTTTAACAAAAGGAATGATTTTTCATGATGAAAAAATGTTTGAATTACGAAATAAACAGACTAAAATTTTTGATAGCTATTTAAAAAAAACAGGCAATAAAATAGACTGTATTTCGTCTGAAAGATTATTATTTTATATTTCAACAGCTGTTATTTACTATTTAAGTTTTTCTTTTTTCTTAAAATTCGGCTTACATAAAGCTAAAGATATTACCTTAACAGAAACTGAAAAAATCATATTCAAAAAAGATTTAAAAAATATAATATTTTTTGGTTTCGCCAACGAAAAAAATATACCTTCTATCAATTTTTCAGACATTGAAAAAAAAAGTATTATTTTAAAAAAGGATATTCCGGAGAGATCAAAAATATTAAATGCTATTGCTTCATTAGTTGCAGAAGACGGAATGTGGAATATAACTATTGATAAAATCGCAAAAAAAACAAAGATGGCCAAAAGTTCATTATATCTTTATTTTGCTAATAAAAATGAGATGATTGGTAATATGATTGAAAATGAATTTAAAAGTCTTAATGATATTTTTGACACTATTATTAATCAGTATGACAATTTTTATGAAAAGCTCTACGCAAATATATGCGGAACATTCAGTCATTTTGAAAATGATTTAGAACACTTAAAGATTCTTAACTGGTTTCACTTTCAGGATGTCAATATACGTAAAAAAGATGAAGTTATTATTAAAAGGTATCAATTTATACTTGATATGATACATACTGGAAAAATAAAAAATTTTTCTGTTATCGATGTTTTTCCAATTATTTTTCTTAATGTCCAGATTTCAAAAGATGTTATGATTTATCAGGAACTCGGTAACACGATCAATTTTGAAAATAAAAGATTTTTATATACTATGTTTTTAAATGGTTTACAGGGGGGCAATTATGAAAAATAAAATTGGCATTATAGTGGTTTTTGTATTATTATCGGCAACTTTCATGTACTCAAATGAAAAAAAGGAACTTGAAATTAATATTAATGATGCTGTAGATATTGCAATCACTAATAATATTGAGTTTAAAAGTAAACAAATTGATCAAAAAAGTAATGAATGGAAATTGTATAGCGTGTGGAATACATTTCTTCCATCAATTAGTTTATCAGGAAATTTAATTAAAAGTAATTTAAGTGAAGAAGACAGGACTACCAAAAGTCAGATTGTTATTCCTACAGGTCCCGGACAAGTAATAGTGCAAGGGTTTGAATATACCAGACCGGAATGGAGTGCAGGATTAGGGTTCAATCTATCATGGACATTTAATGCAGCAATGATATTTGGAGCATACCAAACCGGACTTGACTACCAGAAAGGTATTCTCGGTATAGAAGAGGCTAAAAAGAAACTTGCCAAAAATGTTAAACAAACATATTACGGATTAATGATTCAAGAAAAAGAACTTGAAATAAAGAGGGTTGAATTAAAATCAAAAGAAGAACGATATAAACAGGCACAGACTAATTTTAAAAATGGCTTAATTCCACGCTTACTGTTATTACGATCTCAAGTGGCATACGAAACGACTCTTCCAAGTTATACAGAAAAAGAAAATAATTATGCAAATAATTTAGCAATGTTTAAATTTTTATTAGGACTTGAAAGTGATACGGCATTAATTTTCAAAGATCCATTTGAAGCCGTTGAAAAGATCATTCCTGAAAGAGAAAAACTCATCAATTTATTTGATAAAAATAATATTACACTACGAAATCTCTATATTGCAAAAGGAATGGTAAACAATGGAATGAATTCATACATCTCATCATTAACGCCAAGTTTTCAATTATCGTATACTAATAATCCTGCATTTATGAAAGACCCGATGAAAGATGACTGGTTTTCTGATGTTGAAAATGACTGGAAAGATCAAGGTGGATCTTTACGATTATCAATGATTTTACCAATTTCTGACTGGATTCCATTCTCAAAAAATCAGGTTGGAATTATAGGTTCTGATTATGCAAATAAAAAAATGAATCAGGACATTAAAGCATTTCAAGCAGTTTCATATATTCAAATTGACAGCTCTCTTGGTAAATTGGAAAAAGCAATAAAAAACATTAATTCAGTTGAATTAAGCGTTCAAGTTGCTGAAGAAGCATACAAATTGGCACGGGATGAATTTAAACTGGGAACTAAAGAACTGCTTGACGTTCAGGATACTGAATCAGATGTTATGAATTTCAAACTTATGAAATTATACGCTGAATATGAGTATATCAATAATTTAATTGAATTAGAATATCTTGTTAACACAAGTATGATAGATATTTTAAAATAAAAGGAGAAGAATATGTTTAATAAAAAAGCAATTATTTTTAGTATGATATTGATTATTATTGCAATATCAGGATGTAAAAAAAAGGATGCAGCTAATAAAGATGAAGAAATACAAACTGTTTTTGCCGTAGATACAGTGAAAGCACTTAAAGGTGAAATTAATAATTACATTAAACTAAGCGGTGAGGTAAAAGCACGAAGAGAAGTTAAGGTCTATCCTGATCAAAGCGGAAAAATTGCAGTAATCAACACAAACCTTGGCGGCATGGTTACGAAAGGTCAGACTTTATTACAAATTGATCCATCAAGACCCGGAATGATATATTCAAATAGTCCGGTTAATTCACCAATTAGTGGAACTGTAACAAACCTTCCTTTTAAAATCGGAGAAACGATTAATGTTCAAACGCCTGTAGCAAGTATAGGAAATCTTGATGATTTAGAAATAATTGCAAATGTATCTGAAAAATACATTTCAAAAATGAAAAAAGGTTTAAAAGTAATAATTGATGTTGATGCATATAAAGACATAACGTTTACCGGTGAAATTACTGAATTAAGCCCGGTTGTAGACCCCGCATCGCGAATGCTTGAAACAAAAATTACTATTAACGAATCAAATCTTAAATTATTAAAACCCGGTATGTATGCAAATCTTAAAATAATCACTGAAACAAAAACCAATACGGTAAAAATACCTTCACAATCAATTATCAGACGATACGGTGATGTTTTTGTTTTTGTTACAAAAAATATTCCAACAGAGATTGATAATTTTACCTTACAGAATAAATTAATAAAAGTTGTAAATGAGGAAAACCTTGCCTTTATTTTAGCTTATTTTCCAAAAAAACTTCCTGAGGAACTGAGACTTGATGTTTTTGAATATCGACTACTGAAATCATTAAAAAATAAAGAAGATATTGATGCAATGAAAGCTATGTATACATTCAATAAAGAGAGTGAAACATATCAACTCAATAGAGAAATATCCGACAGCTCTCAAATTGATACAGTCTGGAATATTTTGATTACTCTTAATTATAAATATGTAATCAATGCAAAATCGGGTGTAATCATAGCAGAAACTGATGAAAAAAAATTACGGGATATATTAATTGATAATAAAATTATTGAAGAAACAACAAAATTTGCAGAAAAAAGAATTATTAAACCGGGCATTGAAATTGATAATAAAACTGAAGTTAATAGCGGACTGAAACAAAATGAAGAAATTATATTCTATGGACAATCACTACTGGAAAATAATTCAAGAATCAGAATAATGAATACAGTTACCGTACTTACTAAAGAAGATATTATCAAATAAGGAGAAAATATGAGTTTATCTAAAACTATTGTAAATAGACCAACAACTATTTTTATACTATTTCTTATTCTTGTTGGTATAGGATTTTATGCCAGTAGTGATTTAGCAATTGATTTATACCCGGATATCGATATACCGACTTTAGTACTTATTTGCGATAGTAAAGGGAGCGGACCGGAAGAAATAGAAAAAAGAATTACCAGACCATTAGAAAGTGTATTGGGAAGCGTTTCAGGGATTAAAGAAATAACATCGACTTCATCAGATGGCGGGTGTACTCTTATTCTATCGTTTAATTATGGGACAAATATGTCCGAGGCAATTAATAACGTAAGAGATAAACTTGATTTAGTTAAACGATATTTACCTGAAGAGGCATCAACTCCCTCAATATTTAAATTTGACCCTTCAGCAATTCCAATATTATATATTGCGATGCAAGGCAATAGAACACCGGAAGAATTACGAAAAATAGCAGAAGATTTTGTTGCTCCCCGACTGGAACAGGTTAATGGTGTCGCAACAGCCAGTATTGATGGTGGTAGAGCACGAATGATTAGAGTTGAAATTTCTCAGAACCGACTCAATGCTTATAATCTTACATTGAGTGAAATATCACAAATGCTTATGGGACAAAATGTTCAATTAAGTGCCGGTTCAATTACTGATGACAACAGAAACTATTTAATTCAAACTTCAGGTGAATATCAGAATATTGATCAGATAAAAAATACGATTGTTGCATACCGTGGAACAAAACAAATTAAACTTGATGATATTGCTCATGTGTATGATGGTTTTGAAAAGGAAAGTTCAATTGTTTATTTAAATGGTGAGCCAACGGTTCAAATAATTGTCCAGAAACAATCAGGAAGTAACTCGGTTCAGACTGCGGATAATGTTTTAAAAATACTTCCAAAAATCGAAAAGGAATTACCAAAAGGGTTATCATTTAAAATTGTATGGAATTCGACAGTAAGTATAAAAAAATCAATTGAAGAAGTATCAAATGCTGCCGTTTCAGGTGCTTTTCTTGCTATTCTTATTTTATTTCTTTTCTTAAGAGATATTCGTTCAGTTATAATTATTGGTGTTTCAATACCAATTTCAATTATCATAACATTAATGTTTATGTATATGTTTGGTTTGACACTTAATATGATGACACTGGCAGGTCTAGCCCTCGGTATAGGAATGCTTGTTGATAATTCAATTGTTATATTAGAAAACATTTTCAGGTATAGAGAAAAAGGTGCAAAACTGACAAGTGCTGCAATTATTGGAAGCCAGGAAATGATTAATGCGATTGTTGCATCAACATTAACAACTATTTGTGTTTTCATTCCAATGGTTATTTTTAAATCACAATTGGAAATCGTTGGTGAGTTAGTTGCGGCACTTTCATTTACCATTGTTATTTCATTAGCATCTTCTATTCTGGTTGCGGTATTACTCGTTCCGGTTTTAGCAAGCCATTATTTACCGATTCAATCAAAACTGGAAAAGAATTTACCTAAACCATTAAAAAAAATCGATACCTTTTTAGAAAACTTTTTTCTATCGCTGGATAATCTATACAAACGGGGGTTAACTTTTGTTTTAAACAAAAGAAAAATGACTTTGTTTGTTATATTAGCAAGCTTTATCGGATCACTTTTTTTAATACCGGTTGCAGGCTTTGAATTTATGCCCAAAGAAGACGGTGATGCCGTTGAAATTAACTTTGAATTACCGGTTGGAACGACCCTTGAAATGACTAAAGATGTTGCAAATCAATTAAAATTATTAGTTGAAAAAGATATACTTGGTTATACTAATATAGCGATATGGGCTGGTCTAAAAAGTTTCATGGGTTTTATGGGAAATGCAGAACCGCATAAAGGCCGATTACAAATAACATTACCTGAATATGAACAAAGAATTGATAATGAAACTGAAATAAAAACAAAACTTAGAAAATATTTTAATCTTTTTCCCAATGTTGTATTTCAGTTCTCTTCCGGTGGCGGTATGGGGGGAAGTTCAAGTCCTATTGACTATATAATAAAATCAAATGATTTGGATAAAGCATGGAAAGTCGCTGAAAATATAAAAGAATTAATTAAGACCGAAGTTGATGGTGCAGCAGAACCTGATGTTGATATGAAAAGTGGTTTACCGCAAATAGAAATATTTATTGACAGAGATAAAGCATATTCATTCGGGTTAAATATTTATTCAATAGCTAAAGAGATTCAGGCAAATATTGATGGAATCAAAGCATCTAAATTCCGGGATGGCGGTAACGAATACGATATTATTGTTATACTCGAAGAAACTGACAAAACATCCCTGCCCGATTTGGAGAAAATATTTGTTGTTAATCGAACGGGTGTTAGAATTCCATTATCAAACATCGCCCACCTGGAAAAGACAACCGGCCCTGTAAGTATTAAACGTGAAAATCAAATGAGAACAGTGCATGTTACTGCAGGATTAACTAAAGGTTCTAAACTTAATGTCGTCGTTTCTCAAATATCAAAACTGATTGATCAGAAAATACCAAAAGATGAAGATGTTATTATTACACTCGGTGGTGATTTCCAGGATCTTCAGGAACTGGGTAAAAAAGTTATGATAATTTTAATAATCTCAATATTCCTGGTATTTGGAGTTATGGCGAGTCAGTTTGAATCATTTTTAGATCCATTTATCATTATGTTTACTCTTCCATTAATGTTAGTCGGTGTATCAATTACCTATATTCTAACCGGTGAACAATTTAGTATATTTACCGCCGTCGGGATGGTCGTCCTCTCGGGTGTCGTTGTTAATAACGGTATAATATTAGTTGATTATACCAATTTATTAAGAAAAAGAGGAAGGTCTATTAAAGATGCATGTATTGAAGCTGGAGGGAACCGTTTAAGACCTATTCTCATGACAACCCTGACAACTATTCTTGGTCTTTTCCCGATGGCATTTTCACAAGGACAGGGGTCAAGTTTAAGTCAGCCAATAGCAAAAACATTACTCGGCGGTTTAACATTCAGTACACTTTTTACTTTATTTTTAATCCCTGTAATTTACTCAATTTTCAATGAATTTTCTGATAAACGACATGCAAAAAAACAGATAAGAATTGAAAAAAAGCTGGAACTTAAAAGACAAAGAATATTGGATTTAAATGCAAACAAAGCTATGATACATCAGGAGTAAAATATGAAAAGACTGGAAGTTATAGGTAATAAATCGATAGAAGAAGATCTTTTTGATTCTTTAGAAAAAAATAATGTTGTTTTTCACTATACAAAAATTCCTGTAGTTCATGGACAGGGAACGTCTGATCCTAAAATGGGTGATGGTACATGGCCGGAAGAAAATTTTATTTTAATAATTTATTGTGAGAATGATATAGCTGAAAAAATATTTGAAGTAGTCAAAGAGTTGAAAAAATATTTTCCGAATGAAGGTATTAAAGTTTTTGAAATGCAGGTTGATTGCTCTTTATAGAGAGCGTCAATAATTAAGTTAAAGGGGGCGATATAAAAAATAGCCCCCTTTTTCATTATAATTGTGTAATTATTTCTTTTGCATCAAAAACAACTGATATTAGTTTAAGTTTATATAATTCTTCAATTGTTTCCTGATATAATTTTGTATCTAATATGCCCGCATCAGTATTTTCACCGTTTATTATTTCCAGTGTCTTTTGAAGAACTTCATTCCAATACATTTTATCATCTTCATTTAACGAACCAATTGTTTTATACGCAATATCTATTGATTCCGGAATATTATTCGTTGTGAAAATAATTGATTCGGACAAAGCTTCATTAAATTGTTTTAATAATTTTCTCTTATTTTTTAGTTGTGTTTCACCTGTGATAAAAGATGCCCCAACCAGTTCAGAAATATCGGCAATTTTCCATTCAGTAATTTCATAATTTTTCATTCGTAGTTGAATAGGTTCATTATTATAAAAACAAACTACAGCATCAACCTGATTTGATAATAAAGATGGGATTTGTGTATATCCAATACGAACAAGTTCGACTCTGTCGTCTAAATTGTAATGTGAAAGAAATTTCTTAGTTCCAATATACGATGTACCATATAATTCGGGTACTCCAATTTTCTTTCCGATAAGTCCCTCAGGTGTATTAATATTGTTTAATGATACAATGCTTGTCGGGTATTTTTTATAATATTGAAAAATTGATTGTAATGAATACCCTTTATTGTGAGAAATTATAAGCTGATCAGCATCAGATAAAGCAATATCTGCTTTTGAACTCGTGAGTAAACCAAAGGTATCAAGTCCGAATCCATAGTTAATATTCAAATTGATACCATGTTTAGCAAAAATACCTTTTTCTATACCAACATACAATGGAGTAAATTGTATATGAGGAATAAATCCAATAACCAGGTTTAAATCTTCCTGAGCTTTCTTTTTATCAGTACATCCGGTCATAAGTAAAATTAAAATCAATACCATAAACATAATTTTTTTCATACAACATCCTTTAATGATTTTTAGAAACAATATCATATATTATAGAAGATATTGAATAATAAACAAATCCTAAGATTACGAGATAGATAATTGGGACAAACATCATTTCATAGTCAATACTATTTTTTGCAGTATTAATAAGTGAACCAAGTCCTGTTGATCCGGCCATAAATTCTCCAACTACTGCACCTATAACTGATAATGTTGATGATACTTTAACGCCGGTGATAATTTGTGGCAAGGCACCCGGTATTTCAATCTTCAATAACCTGTAAAAAATATCAGGTGAATAAATAGTTATAAGATCACGATATTTTTTCCTTGAATCTGTGAAAGCGGTAATATTATTTATAAGCATTGGAAAAAAGACAATAATAACTGAAATAACTATTTTAGGTGTTATCCCAAACCCGAACCAAGTGATTAAAATAGGTGCAATAGCAATTGACGGTATTGTATTTGAAGCAATAAGAGAAGGCATTAACCATTTATAAAGTACTTTATTTACTGATATTATATATCCTGTAATCAAAGTTATAAAAAAAGCTATAAAAAAACCTGTTAATGATTCAATCATTGTTGTAAAAAGATGAATAAAAATTGAACCGTCAATAAGTGTTGAAATAAATCGAATCAATACTGAATGGGGATAAGGAAAATAAAAATCTGGTATCTTTCCTGTAAATTTAATTATGGATAACAAAAAAAATACAATAAGAAATTGTGAAAAAATAGCAGTGAATAAACCTCGACCTGATATTTTTTTTTCTTTTTTTACAATAACCACAGCTGTATCATTCGATTTATCAGACCATTTTTCAGAAGTAATTGTCCGTATTGTTCGTTCTGACAATTGTTCCTGCTCCGATAAAATATATGCATCATTTGAATGACTCTCTTTTGATACAATTTCATGATGAATTATTGTTGCCGGCACATTACCCATAACAAAAATTTCATCTGATAAGTAACAGGCTTCTTCAATTGAATGAGTAACTAATAGAATTGTGCAATTTGTTTTTATGCAGATATCATGTAATAGTATATTTAATCTTTCTCTTGAAATAATATCAAGCGATGAAAATGGCTCATCAAGTATAATTAATTCATTATGTTCAATAAGACCTCGTGCTAACTCAGCCCGTTTACACATTCCACCCGATAATTCTGATGGGAAATGACTTTCAAACCCTTTTAGACCGACTAAATCAATTATTTCTAAAACTTTTTGTTGTTGTTCGGCTTTTGAAATTTTTTCTTTTTTAATTGAATATGGTATTAAAACATTCTCTTGTAATGTAAGCCAGGGTAATAGAGAATTTTTTTGCAGAACCAGAGAAAATAATGGGTTAGTATACTCTAAAACACCGTTATCCTGATGTAACAAACCGGCAATTATGTTTAATAACGTAGTTTTGCCACACCCAGAAGGACCAATAAATGAAACAAAACTGCCTTTTAGTATTTTAAAATTGATTGAATCAAGAACACATCTATTATTGTAAGAAAATGAAATATCCTTCCCTTCTAATAATATAGTTTTCATACATTACTCAATTATTTCTGTAAAAGGTAAATATAATGCAGGTTTTTTTCCGTTTATTATATAAAAGCCGAATATATTTGATAATGATTGAATCTCCTTACTATTAAAATGAATTGAAGACCATAAAGAGTTCATTGCCACACCCTGCCCTTCTTTTAAACGGTCAAATAATGATTTTGCAAGCGGATATTCTTCAATGACAATTTCACCCAAATTCAAATCTTTTTTAATCAAATCTATCGTGTATTGTAACGTTCCTGTTTCATCCGTTAATTTATTTGTTACTGATTGACTTCCGCTCCAGATCTTTCCATCTGCTATAGAACCAATTGTATCTTTGTCTATTTTTCTATGATTAATAACATGTGATGTGAAATCATTATAAATCATTGATGACATATTTTTCAATAATGCAACCTCTTCAATTGTCGGTGATCGGGATATATTATACAAATCATCATATTTATTTTTCTTAATAGTTTCAAAATTAACACCTACAGTATTTAATAATGATGATACATCCATAAACATTGAAACAACACCAATTGAGCCGGTTATTGTATAAGCAGATGTAATAATTCTATCAGCTGCAAGACTGATATAATAACCGCCCGAAGCTGCATATTGCCCCATCGATACATACACTTTCTTTTTTTCTTTCAATTTTATTATTTGTTGTAACATTAATTCACTGGCTAATGCACTTCCGCCCGGTGAATTAACCCGTATTATAACCGCTTTAATTGAATCATTTCTAAGAATTCTCTCTATATCAGAATTGAATGATTTTGCACCTATTGTAGACCCGTTATACAATTGATTTCCTGAAAAGTAATTATTTATTTCACCCTCAGCATACATAATTGCAATTTTATCACCTGTTTTTTTTGGAGATAAAATTCGCGAATAATCTACAATAGAAACCAACTTTGGCTTAGCGTTAAAAAATAACTCTGAGAGCAAATCATCATAATTTTTTAGTCCGTCAATTAATCCAAATTCTAATGCTTTTGCAGGCGTCAGCATAACAGACTCACCTGACTGATATAATTGCTCTAATTTTTTTTTGTCAATATTTCGATTAACACTGATATCTGCAATTTTCTTATTATAAAGACTATTAAAAACCAGCGTATACTGGTTTTTTAATTCATCACTTATATTGCTTCTTGTATAATTTTCGCCGGTACCTTTAAATGTTCCGGTATGAATTACATTAAAAGCAACTCCATATTTGTCAAATAGATTTTTGTAATATGGAATTGAAATTGAATATCCTGTCAGTGATAAATCTGCTGAATTTGTAGAAGGCATATAGATTGCATCAGAAACAGTAGATAAAAAGTAATTGTTATTATTTCCAGTAGAAAACCATGTAAATATTTTCTTACCTGATTTCTTGAAATCATTAAAAGCATACATTAATTCTTCTGCATGCACTGTTGATATTGAGACTAAATCACCATTTATAATAATACCTTCAATTTTATCATCAAATTTTGCTGCGTGAATAGATTTTATAAGCTCGTAGAGTTGAATCTCACCACCATCATTAAAAATTTTATCTTTCGGTTGGGGCTTTTCAGTAATTGTTCCCGAAAAATCATATACTAAATAACTTCCTTGTTTTATATCATTTACTACAGGTGCAAAGTGAATAAATAAAAAAACTAAACCTATTACCAGTATTGTAATACTGGTAAAAAAACCAAGAAAAAAAATACTGAAATTTTTAAAAAAATCTTTCATTATATAAACCTCTTTAATTTTCGTTGAAATCTTTTGTAGCCAATTGGAATTTTGTAAATGCTTTAATAAAAACTAATTCAATAATATCAGTCGGACCATTTCTATTTTTTCCTATAATTAATTCTCGAGGTTCAGTTTCACCTGACTGTCCATCTTTAGACGCTTTTCTATGTAAAAACATAATAACATCGGCATCCTGTTCTATAGATCCGGAATCTTTAAGATCTGACATTTTAGGTTGTGAATCCTCACCTCTTGATTCAACATTTCGATTTAACTGGGCTAATGCAACAATTGGAATATCCAACTCTCTAGCAAGTGATTTTAATGACCTCGATATGTATGCAATTTGTTCGTGCCTTGGAATTGATGAGTTTAACTCACTTCCAAAAGAAATAAGCTGAAGATAATCAATGAATAAAATATCAATATTATGTTCTCTTTTCATTTTTCTTGCTTTACTGCGTAACTCAAGAATTGAAATACTTGGTGTATCATCAAAAACAATTTTTGTTTCATAAAGGGTTTCAGCAACCTGGGATATTTTATTTCGATCCTGATTAGTTAACATGTTTTTTCTATATAATGTCTGGTTTACTTTAGCTTCACTGCACAACATACGAATCGATAGAGAATCAGTACTCATTTCACAACTAAAAAAACCCACACTTTTTTTTGCTCGAAGAGCAATGTTCATTAATAAATTTAACGCGAATGCCGTTTTACCGACACTGGGTCTTGCTGCAATAATTATAAGTTCTGATTTTTGAAACCCGTCAGTTTTTTCATCAAGATCAAAAAAACCCGATGGAACACCTGACATTTCACCATCGTTATGCTGTTTATTGACAATCTTTGAAATTGCATCACTGATAACTTCACTTATAACTTTTAATGATCCGGATGATAAATCCTGATTTATATCCATTATATTTTTTTCTGCCTGATCTAATAATATTTTCACATCTTCAGGATCATCATACGATTGTGCAATTATGTCATTTGATATATATATAAGCTTTCTAAGCATTGATTTCTTTTTTACAATCTCAATATAATAGGAAATATAAGCAGATGTCGGGAATTTATCAGTTAATGAAGAAATATACTCAGCCCCGCCTGCTTTATCGAGATTTTTTTCACTTTTTAATGTTTCTGTAATAGAAACGAGTTGAATCGGTTTGTTTTCATTCTTTAAATATTGGATTGTTTTAAAAATAATTTGATTTCTACTATCATAAAAATCATCCGAACGTAGAGTCGTTTCTGTCAATTTATCATAAGAATCTTCAAAAAGAATTAATGAGGATAAAACATATACTTCCGCTTCAAGATTAAATGGAATAGTTTGGCTTGGTTGTCGATTTTTTAACTCACTCACATCATATCCTACTTAATAACACTACAGGACACATAAAATGTGTCCTGTAGTGTTTAAATAAAAGAAAAATTACTCAGCAGAGCCTGATTCTGTATCTTCATCTGATCTTTTCTTTTTCGTATTTTTTTGTCTTGTATCAGTTTTCTTTTCTTCTTGAACAGGTTCAACAATTAAATTCATTTCAGCATAAATATCATGGTAAAGATGAATAGAAACCTTATATTTACCAATAAGTTTTATATGATCTTTTAATTCAATTGATTTTTTATCAATTGAATAACCTTTTTTAGCTATTTCAGCAGCGATCTGAACATTTGTTACTGTACCATATAATCTGCCTTTATCTCCTGACGGAACTGACAAAGTAATTGTATCTGCTTCAAGTTTTTCTTTAAGTAAAGAAGCGTTTCCTTTTTTTTCTAATTTCTTTTTTTCAAGGATAGCTTTTCTTTTTTCGAAAAGATTTCTATTTTGCAATGTAAAATCTAATGCAAAACCATTAGGTATAAGAAAGTTTCTTGCATAACCTCTTTTTACTTCCTTTACATCACCTTCTTCACCAAGATTTGTTATATCTTTTGCAAGTATAATTTTTGTTGTACTCATTACTCCCCCTTTAATTAATTCTTAACATACGGTAAAAGAGCAACAGCTCTTGCAACTTTAATAGCGTTTGCAAGTTCTCTTTGATGTTTTGCACAATTTCCGCTAATTCTTCTAGGGATTATTTTTCCACCCTCAGTAATAAATCTTTTTAAGACATCAATTTCTTTATAGTTTATTTTAAGATTTTTTACTGAACAAAATCTACAAACTTTTTTTCTTAAATAAACTTTTCTTTTTGACTTTGAAGGATCATCATTCATTCTGTCCTTATTATTCATTCCGCCTTTGTTGCCTCTGTCGGAAAAACTATCATTTCTATCATCTGACATATTTTACTCCTTTAAAATGGTATATCATCATCACTATCAAAATTTCTTCCTGAAGGATAATCTTCACCTGAATTACTAAAGTTAGAGTCTCCCCATGGATCAGGAATGAAATCAGCTGCTTTTTGAACAGGTTGCTGACTAACCGGTTTTGAAACTGTATTAGTTTGAGCAGGTTGCTGCGTATTTACAGTATTATTTTGATAACTTGATGATTGAGGTTGCGATGCACTATTTGATTGAGTTAAAAATTGAACACTACTCGCAACAATTTCAATTTTAGATCGTGCCTGATTAGTTGCCTGATCGTTCCATCTGTTTTGTCTTAAATTACCTTCAATAGATACCTGACTACCTTTTTTTAAGTATTTTTCACAATTAACAGCCTGATTTCCCCAAACCACGATATCAAAAAAATTAGTATAATCTTTCCACTCGTTATTTTGTTTAAATTTTTCACCATTAGCAATTGAAAATCTTGCAACAGGAGTTCCACTCGGTGTATATCGTATTTCAGGGTCTCTTACAAGACGACCAATGAGAACTACAAGGTTCATATCTCTAGACATATTACTCTTCCGCGTTTAAATTTATGTATCTTAAGACACATTTAGAAATCTTAAAAAGTTTTTGAACATCCAAAAGCTTTTTTGAATCAGCTTCAATGTTTAGAAGGTAATAATGCCCTCTTTTTTTTCTGTTAATTTCATATGCAAGATCTTTCATCCCCATATCTTTTTCTTCAGTAATTTTAACATCACTGTTTTTGAGTGTCGTATAAAGAAACTCCTTGCACTGGTCAAACGCAAGTTCATCCTCATCAAACACAATCATCATTTCATACTTTGTCATTTTTCCCCCTTATGGACTATAATCGGGTTATTACACCAAGAGGCAGTAATAATCGTATCGTTTTCTACCATAATGATAATAATTTGTCAATTAAGCATTAGAAAAGACTTATAAATAATTTTGAACTATTTTTCGGGGTATATATACCAGCAGAACCTCTTGCAAAAGTTTTAATAAAAAGAAAATTTTTGAAAGAGGCTTTTATACTATGAAAACTAACCTTCTTTGATCGCGATATTAACTTCGATTGTTCCAAATCGTGACGTTAAATTAACTGAAATAGTTTTCAACTTAACAAAACTGATTGAAAAATCTTTTCCTATAATAATTGTTGGGGGGGTTATATGAAGAACTTTATCATTACCTGATAACTGAATTGTCGTTCTTCCTGTTATAATATTTGCCATTTCTGCAATTGAAGATTCAATAAAATCGGCATCTATATTAGCAGTTTTTGGAGCCATAGCTGCAGCAATCCTTTGTGCTGTATGCCCTTTTAAACTATAAACAACCTGCCCCTGTATAAAACCTGTAATCCCGACAATGATAGAAATCTCATTTGAAGGTGTAGGATCTTCTTTAAGACTCAAATTTGTTCTTTCAAGTTTAATACTTGCCATTTGTTCAAAGACATCTATAGCATTAGAAATAAAAGGATTTATCCATTCTGATTTCATTATACTCTCCTTTGAGTATCAAAACTAATATTAATTGAATTATACCCATTAGCATTAACAATGTCAATTAGAATTAAGAACTTTAGTAGTTTCACATACAAATCAAACTATTACAGAGAACTCACTATTTAACATTCTTTTTATAAACAATCCCGATTTTAATATCACTAATAAAAACAGTCTCATTACCCGCATCATATTTAATATTCAGATCATTATTCGTATTAAACAGATAGAAATTTGTATCATAATTTACATCCATAACAATTAATCCATACTGAAAAGATAATCCTAAATCTTTTTGTTTATTAAATAATGTAAAACCAAATCGCGGTGTAACAGGAAATAAATAGTTATATTTATTATAATCATTTGAAACCTGAATATTAATAACACCTTGTAAAGGTAAGGACTCATTCCAAAGCTGAGGTGGATATAATGAAAAACCTCCGGATATTAATAATCGACCATCTAAAGCAATAAAGTCAATATCAAACGTCAAACCGAATGTCAATAGAAAAACATTAACATTTAATTCATTGTACTTTGAATATTTATTATAAATAATAAATAAATTTTCAAAACCAGTATATACTGAAAATATTTCTCTATATCCGAAAAAATACCCTGCTTTCGTTTTTGAATAACTAAAAAATCTGTCATATTCAAAAATAATTGGAACTATCATTTCAAGAAAAACGCCATGAAAATTCAGATTAAATTTATTTGCATATTCAAATCGAAAAAATGGAGCAAAACTATCACGCCAGCGATTTCTTGGTGATGAAATATCAAAATTGTATGAGTAGGTTTGACTTTTGGTAAAAAAACCCATTCCGCCATAAGATGCACCGATAGAAAATAAAATTCTGTACTCAGGATTGCTTTTTTTTAAGATCTGACTTTGAATATTAACAATTTTTTGTGGAATATCATTTGTTGATTTTTTTATTTTTGGTTCAATTGAAACTAATTGATTTAACGAAACACGAATTGAATGAAGAAAATCACTTTTTATTGGTATAGTGTAACTAACATCATTTAATCTCGACTTAATTTTATTATAAAGAGTAAAATTAATTAGAATAACATCACCATCTGAAATGTATCCGGTTTTTATTAAAAAATCAAATTTATTTGATTTTTCATTAACTACAATATCACCACGATTTTGGACAAAAATCTGTATCATATCAAATATCAAATCTTTCAAATAATCTTCGGATACAATCATACTGTTATTTTCAATTGTTTCTATTTTATAATTAAACGAACAAATAGTAACGGTTGATAATAAAAGAACAAAAAGAACCAGATATTTTTTCATTTTTTACTCCGTTCAATCTTCCATCCGATACCTGTTTGAATTTGTAAAATTGTTGATGGTTTAGAATTATTATTTTCAGAGTTTTTTAAATCATAATTAATGAGAAAAAAAGGTAACGAAATATCAAAAAATAAATTTTTATAGAATACATATTTAAATGAAGGCTTTAAGTAAAAAGGAAAAAAAGATGAAGGATAAATTGATGTAAAATAATCAATAGAAAAATAGGAACCAAAATCAACTGACAGTAAAATATTTGTATCCGGTTTAAACAGAAAGTTAAAATACAGCATAATAATTGAATAAGGCATTTTATTATAACAAATATTTTCATTTAATTTTTTTGTTGCATACAAATTGGTCAATAGATAATTAGTGCCAAATCCGAAACCAAATAACTCATTCTTATTTAAAACTCCAACTGACAATTCAAATCTAAAATCAGTAATAAAACTAAATGAATCATAATTATTTTTTATTACCTTTAAATAATTATTTTTATCTTCGATATTGTCTGTAAATAGAAATGAAAAAACAATTGAATTTTTTATATATAATCTATATATTTTGAATAAAAACTCATTTGATACAATAGGCCCTGCTCCTATATAATACGGATAACTATCATTTAATTCTCTAACAAGAAAACCAGTATCAAAAGTATAATTCAGAAAAAAAAATGAATTATTTCGAAGAATATTTTTTTTAGATGTTTTTAATTTTTCTAAATCAAATAAACTAAAGACAGGAAATTGAGAAATTATAAATTTCTCAATTTCTGAACTGATTATATTCATATCTTGTATAATACTATCCGGATTAAAATTGAGTATTGTATAGCGGGTTCTATTGTTTAAAATATCATTAGCAATAATTGATATTTTGTATGAAGTTATTTCATTAATTATTGAGATATCAATAGAACCGGAAATTTTTGTTAAATTATAAAAATCAGCTATTTTATAGGGATCATTAAGATTATAATTTTCTAAATATTTTTTATAACTACTTTCTTCAATAAATGATATTTTTTTTTCTGTTGAAAGTTTCTTTAAAACTAGTCTTACAATAAAATCAATATTTTTTTCGATAGTATTTTCAAATTTCACATCAGGACTATAATACATTATTTTCTGAGGCATAACAGAATTAATGGTAACCTCACTTGAAAATAAAGGATTGACGAAAATAACTAAAAAAAATAGAAACAACGTTTTGTATTTATTAAACATAGTTTGATTATAACGTAAATAAATAAATTATGCAAAAAAAAAACCTCTTACAAAATAATAAGAGGTTTTTAAAAATTATTTTTTTCTAAATAAATTTATGACATCAACTAAAAGATGCATTTCATCATTTGGTATTGAACCGGGAGTTATATTTAACTCTTCATTTTTCTTATTTACTACAATCATTTTATAAATATATTTTTCTTTATCAATCTCTCTGAATAAAATATCTTTTACATCGACTAAAGGTATTTTATTTACATTTGTTGCAGTGTATATATAAAGGCTGTCCTGAGTACAAACAATTCCTTTATTGCCCGTTAAAAACATTGTATCATCATAAAACGCTACAATTCTATCATTGTCATTATAAATACCTTTTTCCTTTAGTTTTGCTATGATTTTTTCCGGTAAAGTATCTGAGTAAAACATAATACACCCCTTGTATAGTTAAATTAGATAGATTCCTTATTGCTTTTGATAAAATCGAGTAATTCTTTAGCTTTTAAATCATTTTTATCAAATTCAAGAATTATTTCACAATATTTCATTGCTTCCTTAACATTTCCCCTTTTATAGGATAAAAAAGCAAGATTATAATAAATTGAAAGGTCATCAGGATTATATCGTAAAGCTCTTGAGAATGCAAGCTCGGATTGATTAAAATCTTTAATATTCATATAATTTAAACCAAGTTCATTATATAAATCAGCAGTGGTTTCATTATATTTTAAAGCTTCTTTTATTTCTACAATTGCTTCATTATATTTTTCTGTTTTTCGTAACGCCAAACCTTTCAAATAATAACCATTCCAAATTCGCGGATATTTTTCAATAAAACGATTTAAATACCCTATAGCATCTTCATCTTTATCCGATTGTATTAAATCATACGCTGATTTATAATAATCATCAAAAACACCTAACTTTTCAATATCATCAATAGCTTTAATAACTTCTTCTTTTCGCTCACTATCATCTGTTTCTTTAACAAAATCTTTAAAAAACTCTAAAGATTTTTCATAATTTTCCCTGGCAAAATAAAATCTGCCTAAATAATACAGTGCCTTATCAGTTTTATTATCTATTTTTTCAATCTCTTTAAAATATCCATACGCAATTTCTTCCATTTGCTGAGCTTCAGCATCTCTTCCTTTTTGAAATAAATGCTGAGAATATTCATCATAACAGACTGCAACATTGAGATTATGATCAATTGAATCAGGATTTAATGATAAAAGCCCCCGATAAATATCAATGGCATCAATATAATCTTCATTATTTTCAGCTTCAAACGCTGCAGAAGTCAATAAACCGTCAACATCAGGTTTTACCGTATAAATAAAGTCTCTATAATAATCTAAGTGTTCATTATTAGGGTCTTCTTTTAAAATCTTTAACATCCCCATAATAATATTATCAGGTGTAATATCTTCAGGAGAAAAACTGTTATTTTTTGTCGATAAAACCGGTAATGGAATATCATCTCTAACAAGAAATTCATTTATATGATAATCAACTTTTCCTTCCATAGATACAAAAAATACATCGTCTAACATTATTTACCTCAATTTAGCGTTTAATTTCGATTCTAAATTATTTAAAATCATTTTCGTAGCAGTTTCTATTTCAGCATCGGTTAGTGTAGATACGATTTTATTATAGACAAGTTTGATCGCAAGGGAATAATAACCTTTTTCAATTGCATTGCCTTTATAAATATCAAAAATGGTAACTTCACGTAAAATTTCAGTATCTGTTCCCTTAACCGTTTTTATAATATCTTCAGCTTTTATATCGTCTTTCACAACTATTGCTAAATCTCTTTCAGAAGAAGGAAACTTTGGTACTTGAACAAATGAAGAAATAACTTTTGAATTATCGAATATCATTTTTGTATCAATTTCAGCAATAAATACATTATCTTCAATATCAAAATTTTCTGCAACCGAAGGATGGAGTTTACCCATAACGCCAACTTTCTTATTTTGTATGATTATATCAGCTTGTTGATAAGGCTGTAAATAACATTCTATTGACGGAACAAATGAAGCTTCTATACTATAACTATCTAATATAGAATCAATTATGCCTTTTAAATCAAAAAAATCATATTTAACTTCTTCATTACAATGTCCCTTTTCAAATTTATTACCGGTTAGTATTATTCCTAATTTTTTTTGTTCAATCGGTAAAATATCATTAGTCGGAATACTGATATTTCCTATTTCATACAATGAAAAAGATCTATTTTGTCGTGTTACATTAAATGACGCAGTTCGTATTAACCCCGGAATAAGGGAAGAACGCATTGATGACCAGTCCTCAGTTAACGGTACTTCTAAGGTAACGACATTTCGTAGCGGATGATTTTCAGGTAATATCATTTTATCAAACAATGATTTACCGACAAAACTAAAATTCATTACTTCATTACAACCTGATTCAATCATAAGAGAATGGAGTTTTCTTTCCTGATTCTGAAGAGTTGTTCGTACACCTGATTTAATACTTGGAAATAATGTAGGTTTAATATTATTATATCCATAGATTCGAGCAACTTCTTCTGTAATATCCTCTCGAATAGAAACATCATTTCGAGCAGATGGTACGGTAACAACAAGGTTATCATTATCAGAAACAGCTTTAAAATCAAGCTTTGACAATAAATCAATGATTTCTTTGCTTGTCAATGAAGTACCTAATTTTTTATTGATCCAACCGGTCGTCGTTGAAATAACTTTTTTTTGAAATGGTACCGGATACACATCAATAATATCTTTTGAGATAGTCCCAATTTGTAATAGATCAAAAAAATGCAGTGCCCTTTTTAAACCGCTGTCAACATTTTCTCTATCAATTTCTCTTTCAAACCTGTATGATGACTCTGAGCGTAACCCAAGTCTTCTTGAGCACTTTCTGATAGTAACCGGATTAAAAAATGCAGCTTCAAGAAAAATATTTTTCGTAGTATCAGTTACCTCACTTATTTGACCACCCATAATTCCACCAAGACAATGACCTTTTGCAGAATCAGCAATAACAATATCCTGTTTTTCAAGTTGTCTTTCAATACCATCTAATGTAACCATTTTTTCATCTTGGTTTGCATCTCGAACAATTATTTTTTTATCAGTTATTTTATCAAGATCGAAGGCATGAAGCGGTTGATTCATCTCAAATAACACGATATTTGTTATATCAACAACATTATTTATAGGTCGTATACCAGCTTTAACAAGTTTTAATTGCATCCATAAAGGTGATGGTTTTATTACAACATTTTTAATTACAGCTCCGGTATATCGATAACAATTCGGGCTGACAACACTAACCGATATATCATTAGTAACACTGCTTTCTGACGACTTATATGAGTAGTTAATTTCTTTTAAGTTTGAATTAAAACGAGCTTTTATATCAGTTGCAATTCCTTTCATTCCAAGACAATCACCACGATTTGAAGTTAATTCAATATCAATAAGCGTATCTTCAAATGGAAGTAAATCATAATAATATATCCCATTTTCAGTTGTATCATCAAGATAAATCGGTTCTTCAGATTTAAAATGAAAACCTAATTCTTCCCAGCCGATAAACATACCTTCACTATCAACATTTTTTAATTTTGACTTTTTAATAATAAAATCAGAAGTTATTTTTACACCTTCCAAAGCTACAAGTAGTTTATCACCAACTTTTACATTGGAAAGATTGGTGACAATTTGTTTCGTACCAAACGATCCTGCATCAACAGTCGTAACAAAAAGTTTATCAGCTTCGGGATGTTTTATTTTTGTAAGTATTGTACATGAAACAATATCCTGATGACCTATACCTGTTTTTTTAACGGCTTCCACTTCCAGTCCATTTGCAGGGATACCTTCTAAAAGCAACTCTTCCTGAACATTTATATCTGTAATTTCTTTTAACCAATTAACTGAGACTATCATTATTGTTCTCCAAATTTTAATTAAATTGTTTTAAAAATCGAATGTCATTTTCAAAAAAATATCGAATATCATTAACACGATATTTCAATGCAGTAATTCGATCCAACCCCATTCCAAAAGCAAACCCTGTATATATTTCAGGATCATACCCCGACATACGAAGTACATTAGGATGAACTGCCCCTGCTCCAAGCACTTCCAACCATCCAGTATGTTTACAAAAGCCACAACCTTTACCGTCACAAAAAATACAGGTTACATCAACTTCTGCTGATGGTTCTGTAAAAGGAAAAAAAGAAGGTCTGACTCTAATTTTTTTTGTTTCTCCGAATAATTTTTTCGCAAAAATCTCCAAAGTACCTATTAAATCAGAAAACTGAACATCTTTATCAACAATTAAACCTTCAACCTGATGAAATTGAGGTGAATGAGTCGGATCAATTGCATCTCTTCTATAAACCCTTCCCGGGCAAATAATCCGAACAGGTTCCGGATGCATTTTATTCATTGTTCTAATCTGAACAGGAGATGTATGTGTTCTAAAAAGAATATCCTTATTAACATACAAAGTATCTTGAGAATCTCGAGCAGGATGATCATCCTGAAAGTTAAGTGCTTTAAATGTGTTAAAATCAGTATCAATTTCCGGTCCTTCTTCAATGCTAAATCCAAGACCTAAAAAAATCTCTTCAATTTCTTCAAGCACCTTTCGTAAAGGATGTTTGCTCCCTTTATTACCTCTTCTACCAGGAAGAGTTATATCAATTTTTTCATTAAGAAAAAGTGTATTTAATTCTTTGTTTTTAATATTTGAAATAGTTTCGTCAAGAATTTGCTCAATACTATTTTTTGCTTCATTAACCAAAGCACCTGCCTTCGGTCTGTCTTCTACCGACAAAGAGCCAAGAGTTTTGAGTACAGATGTTAATTCACCTTTTTTACCTAAGAAATTAACTCTAATTTCTTCTAATTCCTTAGTAGAAAGAGCTTTTGAAATCAATTCGATTGCTGTAGCCTTAATTTTATCAATATTTTCAATCATAAAGATAACCCCATTTATGCACTTTAAATTATTTAAAATAATGCGGTTAATATATAAGATAAGAGTAAATTGTCAAGGTATTTGTTTTGTTATTTGACATTTAATGGTAAATATAATAATTATATTAAATGAAATCATTTGAAGACATTTTTACGAAATGGGAAAAAAACAATACAATTCATTATTCAACTAAAGAAACTGATTTAGATACACATACTATTCTTAATCAAAAATCAAAAGAAGATTTAGTAATTGATTTACATGGATTAACTGAAAATGAAGCAATTTCGACATTACGTTCTTTTATTGCTTCCATTAAAAAGGGCAGTAATCGAAAAATTAGAATTATTCATGGTGCCGGGCATCATTCAAAAAATAATAAACCAATATTAAAACAAGCTGTTCGTTCATATTTAGAATTTTGTGATTCAGTCACGTATTTTAGACCCGGCAGAATAGGAGAAGGCAGTCATGGTGTTACCATTGCAATTATTAAGTAAAGTTTTAATTCCTTTAATTCTTTTATCATCGTGTATATCAATGAAGTCTGAAAATGAATTATCAAAAGAATATTACAATTTAGGAAATGAATTTTTAGAATTAAAAAATTTTGACAAAGCATCAAATCTTTATGAAAAATCATTATCGTATGATAAATCTAATTTTCAAGCAAAAATCAATTTAATCATCGCACTACAAGGTAAAAAAAATTATGATTCTGCTGAATTATTAATCAAAAAAGAATATACAACATCATTAAATACTAAAAATAAAAATTTATTGTTATTATTAGGAAAAAACTTTTTTTTAAAAAAAGAATTTGAAAAATCAAATGATCTTTTTTTCAATTACATCAATATATATCCTGATGATAAGATTGGATATTTTAATGTTGGGTTGAATTATTTAAATTTACGTGATTTCCAGAATGCCCATGATTATTTTCTCAAATCATATTCAAAAGATCCCAATTTTATACCATCACTTTATAACATTACAAATTATTACTTTGAAAATAACCTTTATTCCGAATCAATTCCATATATAACTGAATTAGTTTTAAAAGACAGTAATAATGACAAAGTTCATTTTATGTATTCCAAAATATTATACGAACTCAATGAAATGCAAAAAGCAAAAGAATCAATTTTAAAGGCCATTGAACTAAACAAAGAATCAAATGTATATGAAATATACGCAGCAAGAATATATGCTAAAGGCTTTAATGACAAGAAGAACACACTTTTTCACATAGAAAACGCATTAAAAAAAGGATATAAAACATCAGATTTAAGTGAAATAAAAGATTTTTCAACTCTCAGAGAACAATTTAGAGATGAATATAATGAAATAATAAAAAAAGAGTTTAATTAATTGATATAATGTTAAATATGTATTAAAATTGTTAAGTGATCAGGAAATAATCCGAGAATAATAATAACAAGCAACATAAGAGAGAATATTATGAGTAATGAACTTCAACTGGAAGTTGTCAAATTTAACAAAGGTGCCTATATAACAATAGAAGGTAAATCTTCTAATGGATTATTTTATATAATAAGAACTGGTAATGTAACCTTATCAAAGGACGTTTCAGATAACCAGGCAGAAGCATTAAATCCGGGTGATTTTTTTGGTGTTGTTTCTGCAATGTCAGGTCATAATTATATAGAAACCACTATTGCACTCACTGATGTTTCGTTAATAGTTGTCACTAAAAATCAATTTCCATTATTAATTCAAAAAAACAACCCCATTGCTATGAAAATTATTTTATCATTTTCCAGAAAATTAAGAGAACTTGATAAATCTATTACAGAATTATCTCTGAAATCTGTTTCTATTCCGTTTGAAGATACAGTCAATTTATATAGTCTTGGTGAATTTTATTTAAATGCAAAGCAATACAATCAGGCTTTTTATGCTTTTTATCGATTCATTCAATATTGTCCTGATAATGATTTAGTAGCCAATGCGAAACAATATTTACAACAAATTAAACCGCAGGCTAAAGCTGTTTTTCTTGAACCGAAACCAGAGGAATTTAAAAGAGTTTATCCTGATAATACTATTATTTGTTGTGAACATGAACCGGGAAATGAATTGTATATACTTCAAAAAGGTAAAGTTAAAATTACTAAAATGATAGATAATAAAGAAGTTTTACTAGCAGTATTAAAAGAAGGCGATATTTTTGGTGAAATGTCGTTATTAGAAAATAAACCTCGATCAGCATCTGCAATTGCATACGAAGAAACTATGTTAATGGCAGTTAATAAAGAAAATTTTAAAAATATGATTTCAACTCAACCTCAGCTTGTTACAAAATTAATTTCTTTATTAGCTGATAGAACATGGGTCGTTTACAGACAATTATCAAATCTTAAATTATCGAGTAAAATTGGGCGATTTTACGATATGTTATTAATACAACTTGAAAAAAATAAATTAGATATTAATCCAAAAAACCCTTATACCTTTGAATTTGGTACAAAAGAACTTATTAATATGGTAGGCTTAACGAATGATGAGGGAAGTTTAATTATTCAGGAAATCTTTCAAAATAGAAAGTTTCAATTAAAAGATAATAAAATTTATGTAGCGGAAATTGATGAAATCAGAAAACAAGTTGAATATTATAAAAAGATGGAAATGCTGAAAGAAAAAAGAAAATCAGCACATAATAATTTTTAAATTAGATTAATAAAAAAAGAAGCATTAAAAAATGCTTCTTTTTTTATTGTAATAAGTAAAATATTTCTATTCTTTTTTCGGTGTAATTTTCTTACCGGCACTTTCTCTTTCTTCCCGGACATGATAAGGATCAAAATACGCTTCAGTTTCATCAATCTTAGCAATAAGTGATTTAGCAAGAATAATAAACTTTTCATTTTCAATTATTTCTCCCTCTTTTGTAAGAGTTTGATAAATAGAAAAAACATTATCGAAGTATTTTCGTGCTGTTGAATAAGCTTTAATACTAAAATAATTATAAGCAATTAAATAATTTACCATAACCGCTTCAGTATCAGGAAATTTTTTTTGAATCTCTAATAAATTATTTATTGCAGTAGAATATCGTTGCCTTGAAGTATTTTTTTGAACCTCTAATAAATAATTATCGAAAGTCCAGTCGGATTTATTACTTTTATTATTTCCCAATGTCAAACACGATGTTAACACCATTAATAGAAACAGATAGATACCGATTTTTTTAAATTGCATTAGAACCCCTTTATTTCTCTTTTTTACTCGTAAATACTTTAGTTATAAAAGTAGTAAATTCTCTAATAAACACCGTATTAATTTGAGATAATCTTAAAATCTCAAGCGGATAATCATAATTGGTTTTTAATATATAATTTTTACTGAAATTTGCAATTACTTTTTCATTATAATTGATTATTTTTACATCATATCTTATTTTAGTATCTCTATTAAGAATTAAATTATATTCACCTTCTTCATAATCACGAATTCTAATATCAATTAATAAATCATCTGCTGATGACATGTCAATTTTATCTCTAAACAATTCAATAGAAAAATTTTTGTTTTTAAATTCAATGAAAAAAGTTTTTTCTATATTTTCACGAACTTTATCAAACATCTTTGTATAAAATAGTATTTTATCTTTATCTTTTAAATATAATTTTTCTTTTGCAAACCTTACGATATCAGATGATACATCATGTACTATATCAGATGTTATATCCGGATTATTATTTCTCACAATATCAGAAGTCCCGTCTTGTATTGATTTCTGAACTAAATCTGTTGTATTTTCAATTATGGTAGTAAGAAGAAATAACCCGTTAACCGTTGTATATTCATCATAACTAACCTGAATAATTATTCTTGGCGGAACATTAACTTTCTCAAGGATTTGTTTTTTATTTGTCACACAAGAAGTTGTTAAAAACAATAGAACAAATCCAACAGCATATATTATTTTTTTTAGCATTTTTACTACTATTCCTAATTGGGTAAAATATTATTTACTATACTATTTTTCAAATAAAAATAAAAGAGATTGGACATTTATTTTACATTAAGTTATATTCTATTCTGCCACTTGTAAAAATAATAAGTATAACATTTTTGCAAGTGGCTCTACTATATTTTTTATTGGGAGATTTAAATGAGATCACTTGGTATCTGTCTTGGAGCCTCAACGATATCATCCGTTGAACTTGTAAAAGACGAAAATGGTAAAGTTCAAATGGAAAAAGTTATATCGAGATCGCATGATGGTAATGCAAAACAAACTTTTATTGATATACTTACTGAAATAAAACCTGAAAGATTCGATAAAATTACTGTTACAGGTAGAAAGTTCAGAGAAAATGTAAATTTATCACAAATTACAGAACCTGAAGCTATTGAATATTCATTAGAATATCTTAACCTTGATAACTCTGAATATAATGTATTAGTTTCTGCAGGTGGTGAATCGGTATTAGTGTATGAACTTGATAGAGACCACAAAATCACACAAGTTCACATGGGTAATAAATGTGCATCAGGAACCGGAGAATTCTTTTTACAGCAAATACGAAGAATGAACCTGACCGTTGAAGAAGCCATTAAAGCAGCTGAAGGTCAACATCCCCATAAAATTGCTGGAAGATGTTCTGTTTTTTGTAAATCAGATTGTACTCATGCTTTAAATATCGGAGAACCTAAAGGTGCTGTTGTTTCGGGCTTATGTAAAATGATTTCCGGTAAAATTACCGAGCTATTATCAACAATAGAACCTAAAAATGTAATAATTGCAGGTGGGATTGCAAAAAATAAAATTGTAACTGATTTCTTAAGAAAAGAAGTTAATAAGTTATTAGTCCCTGAACAGGCATATTATTTTGAAGCACTTGGAGCTGCATTATATGGAATAACTCATGAAACTAAAAAATACCCGGGTATTGATACAGTATACTCAACAGGCGTAAGTTCATTTGAATTTCTAAAAAAACTTTCAGAATATGAAAATCTTGTAACCTTTAAAACGGTAGCTCATGGCAAACCGGAAGATGGTATAACCGCAGTTCTTGGAGTGGATGTAGGTTCAACAACAACAAAGGCTGTATTAATAAATAAAGCTAATGATCAAATTATTGCAAATACGTATTTAAGAACCAACGGTAATCCTGTTGAAGCTGCAAGAAATTGTTATAAAGAAATAAAAAAACAGTTAAATGGTAAAAATGTTACCATTGAAGCGTTAAGTACAACCGGATCAGGTCGTCAAATTGTCGGACTTCATGCGTTTACCGAATGTGTAATCAATGAAATAATCTGTCATGCAACTGCAAGTGTTTACTTTGATAGTGAAGTTGATACAATTTATGAAATTGGTGGTCAGGATGCAAAATATACTTATTTAGTTGATGGTGTACCTGCTGATTATGCAATGAATGAGGCGTGTTCTGCAGGAACCGGTAGTTTCCTTGAAGAATCTGCATTAGAATCACTTGGTATTAAAATGGAAGACATAGCAGATATTGCACTAAAAGCGATTGTTCCTCCAAACTTTAATGATCAATGTGCCGCATTTATCAGTTCTGATATAAAAGTTGCTGCTCAGGAAGGTATTGATAGAGAAGAAATAGTTGCAGGACTTGTTTATTCTATTTGTATGAATTATACAAACCGTGTACGGGGTAATAGAAAAACCGGTGATAAAGTTTTTATGCAAGGCGGTGTTTGTTATAATAAAGCCGTTCCGATTGCAATGGCAGCGTTAACCGGTAAACAAATTATTGTTCCGCCTGATCCGGGGTTAATGGGTGCTTTTGGTGCTGCTTTAGAAGCTAAGAAAAGACTCAACCATAATCTTTTAGAAAAAACGGATGTAAATTTAGATGTTTTAATAGCAAGAGATGTTACCTATGCAAAGTCATTTAAATGTGCTGGCGGTTCAGAACAATGCGATCGCGGATGTGAAGTAATGACAATTGTTATTGATGGAAAAACATATCCATTCGGTGGTTCTTGTAATAAATATTATAATCTTATTCATAAAGTTAAATTTAATGAAGACAAATTAGATCTTGTTGCTCAAAGAGAACGAATGATTTTTGAAAAATATGCTCCAAAAATAGAACTTCCTGAGAATGCTAAAGTTATTGGAATTAATCGAAGTTTTTATACAAATACTTATTTTCCATTATACTATACATTCTTTACCAGATTGGGTTTTAAAGTTATATATTCTGATGTATCAATACCGGAAGGAGAAGAAAAAGCCTTAGCGCCATTTTGTTACCCGATGATTTTAGCACATGGTTTCTTTAAAGATTTATTAAATATGAATCCAGACTATATATTTATGCCTCATCTTGTTCAACTTGAAACAGAAGGTTCATGTAATCATTTACCTGAGCAAATCGGATACAGAAAAAGTTGTGTTTTTAATCAGGGTGAACCTTATACCTTAAAAACTGCTTTTAGAGATGAATTAAAAGATAAAAACATTAAAATGCTTGTTCCTATTTTTGACTTTTCAAGAGGTATTGATAAAGATGAAGATGCAATTATAAATTTTGCAGTTAAAGAATTCGGCTTATCAAAATCTGATGTAAAAAAAGCATTTGCCGAAGCATTAAAGCAACAAAGAGACTTTTTCAAAGAGACAAAACAACTGGGAAGAGCTGTTCTTGAAGATTTGAAAAATAATCCTGATAAGATTGCAGTTGTTTTATTTGGAAGACCATATAACGCATTTACAGAAAAAGCAAATATGAGTATACCACGAAAATTTTCTTCACGGGGAATTGAAGTAATACCGTATGATTTCCTTGATTTTGAAGATGAGGAATTTGATGCGTTTATGCATTGGGCAATGGGTGAAACAGTATTAAAAGGTGCTCAGGTAATAAAAAAACATCCTCAGCTTTTTGCAACTTTTATCACTAACTTCAGTTGCGGACCGGATTCATTCCTTGTCGAATTATTCAGAGATGAAATGGAAGGAAAACCATCATTGACACTTGAGCTTGATTCACATAGTGCAGATGCAGGAATTAATACACGAATTGAGGCATTTTTAGATGTTGTTAATTTTTACAGATCCTTATTTAAAGAACAAAAAATAAAATTAATTGAGAACAAGAAAGACAAAAAAGTAACAATTGAAGAACCAAGTGATTTTGTTCCTGCACGAATTGTAGGTGATGGTTTTAAAGCTAAGATACATTTATCCGATGGTAAAACGGTGATTAAAGCAAAATCAGATAAATATACGTTCTTATTTCCTTCTCTTTCTCATTATGTTATAGGACCTGCAAACGAATATCTTAATAAAATTGGCGTAAAAGGGAAAATTTCACCTCAAACTACTCAGGAATCAATAAAATTAGGACGATCCCAAACATCAAGTAAAGAGTGTTTACCTATGGCAATGATGCTCGGTAATTTAATGACATACATTAAAGAGGAACGAAAACCTGATGAAATAATTGTATTGCTTCATGCAACTGATACTTCACCATGTCGTCTGGAACAATACTACAACACATTCAATAGTTATGTAAAAAGACATAAAGTACGGGATTTTGCAATTTTCAGACTTGATGACAGAAAAGGCTATGCAGGTTTTGGTACGGGTTTACTATTAACATTATTTAAATCTTTTGTTTTAGGTGATGTATTTGAAACAATTAAACATGCAATGTTAGTTATTGCTGAGGATAAAGAATCGGCACTTGCAATTTTTGAAGAAGAATTTGTTAAAATTATGGATAATTTTGGTGGTAGAGACAGCGTATCCATGTTTAAAAGATTCGAAATGGCTGCTGAAAGATTTTCAAAGATTCCTCGAAAAAGTAATATTGAAGATGCAAAGTTTGTTACCTTAACCGGTGAAATCTATGTAAGAAATGATAGATTTGCACGAAGAAATATCGAAGGACATCTTGCTGACAGAGGTTTTATTACACAGATTGTTCCATTTATGGAAGTTTTATTTTATATTGATTATTGTATGCAAAATGATTTGACAGAAATCAATGTCAATGTATTTATGAAAATCTACTTTTTCTTTAAATCATTTTTCCAGGGACAAATTGATAAAAAAATTAAAGATATTTTTGCACATTCAGGTTTTTATAAACCGGTATACATCAATATAAAAGATGTTATGGATGCATCACGATTAATTGTAAGCCCCAAATTACGAGGTGAAGTACCAATTACAACCGGTGCTGCATTAAAATACATTTTAGACGGATCATGTGGTGCCATTTCAATCGGACCTTTTGCCTGTCTACCATCACGAATGGTAGAAAGTTTATTAAAAACAAACATGAATTTAGTTCATAAAATAGCAATTCATGGCAAGAGACCTTTGTATGAAGAACTTGATAAAATGAATGTTACGAACTTACCATTTCTATCAATTGAAACAGATGGAAATCCTTTTACACAGGTAACTCAAGCACAACTTGAAATATTCTGTTTACAAGCAGGTAGAATGCATGAAAAAATTAGTGCTGCCAAGAAAATATTAAAAGAAAAAGGAATAAATCCTGATAAACATTAGGATTAAAAAAAGCTCTTGCATTTTTGCAAGAGCTTTTTTTCTACTGTCTTTGTCAAAAAAAACTACTGGAGACTTGAAATGTTTACAAACGGATCAATATTTGAATTTATAATGCTACTTTGTTTTGGTATATCATGGCCGGTAACTATTATTAAAACATTAAAAAGTAAAACGGTTAAAGGTGTTTCTCCTTTATTTTATTTTTTAATATTTATCGGTTATGCTTCAGGTTCAATTTATAAATTATTTTTTAACTTTAATTATGTTGTATTTCTCTATATACTTAACTTGATAGCTGTCAGTCTTCAAATATTTTTATATTATTTTTATCATTTAAAGGAAAAAGTTTAACGAATCTTTTTTTTCTGCTTAATATGGTACATAGCTTCATCTGCTTTTCTTAATAGTTCTTCATACGAAGTTGGAAAACGCGGGTCATAAATTGAAACACCAAAACTTAATTGAATTTTATAGGGCAACTCAGTTTCAGCATTCATTTTGTTTGTTATATCAGTTAATCGTGAAGAAAGTGATGTTTCAGTATCATCAGATGATTCTAGAACTAATGCAACAAATTCATCCCCGCCAAATCGTGAGACAATATCAGAATCACGAAAAGTGGCATTTAGTATATCTTTTGTCTTAATTAATGCTTTATCACCTAATTCATGACCATATTTATCATTGATTATTTTCATATTATCCATATCAATAAAAAATAAAAAGAGTTTTTTCATTGTTCGATTTGAAATTTTTATCTGTTGAAGAGCTAATGTTTTGAATCCTCTACGATTATATACCCCTGTTAACTCATCATACAATGCCAATTCATTTAATTGTAACATTAAAATATCTAACTCAGTAACATCACGTGAATTAAGTACAATTGAATCTAAATTATCTTTTACAACAGTCCCTTTTGTTTCATATGTTTTATAATTATTAAAAAAATCTTTTATTCTGTATTTTATAGTAAACTGAGAATCATGATCAGTCATCAGTTTTGACATTGACTGATAAAACAAAAATTTATCTTCAGGATGAATAAGATCAAGATATGAAGTTCCCTCTATAGTAGCCGGGTCATAACCAAGATTTTTTTTTACAGATGAACTAATATATAAAATATTTGCGTTTAATGATAATAAGGCAATAATATCTGAACCATTTTCCAATAATGTTCTAAAACGTTGTTCATTATTTTTTAATGTTTCCTCCATCATTTTTCGTTCTGTAATGTCAAGAATAATTCCGTCCTGATTAATTAATTCTCCATTTTGAAAAGTAGAACTGCATGTATTTAAAATCCATCGTAAACTTCCATCTTTTTTTATTATCCGATGTTCAATTTTAAATGCTTTTTCAGAATTAGCGATATTACTGAAAAAATCATTAACTTTATCTTTATCTTCAAAATATATCATTTTCTTCCATAGCTCAGAATCATTCATATAATTAAGCGGGGTATATCCTGTTATATCGACACATTTTGGACTATGATATGTAGAAACGGCTTCCCCATTTTCGAATTTAACACTATATATATACTCATTAATATTATTAATTATTTTATTAAATCGTGCTTCACTTTCTTTATAGTAAAACATATTAAAAACTATACCATTATAGATGTTTTTGCCATCATGATTCTGTTTATAAAAAAAACATAATGACGGAATAATAATGCCCTTATTATTCACTAGCTCAAGTTCAAGTAATACAGAATGTTTTGTCTGAAATTCTTTTCTTAAATAATTAGTTGTTTTTTCTTTATTAGTTGATAATAAATTGTAAAAATTTTCATTTTGAATTAACTCTTTTTTTTCATAACCTATAAAATTATCAGTAAGATACTCAAATTGTATTATTTTTCCTGATGGTGTAAATGAAAACTCTAAAGCAGGAATGTTCAAATCCTTAAATGAAGAATTAGACAGACTCGATTTTTTTTGATCTAAAAAAGACATAATACGACCATGTATTAATACAATATTCTTTTTCCATTTTCTTTTTATAGGAATAAAAGTCATAGCCAATGATATTATTTTCCCATTTAATCCATATTCTTTAATAATTCCAAACCACGGTTTATCTAAATATATATCATTTATAATTGTATTAATTAAATAGCTTGAATTTAAGTCTTTATTGATTACACTTTTATTTTTTAATTTATTTTTATTGAATTTCTTATTATAATAACTGTTTGATTTTAAAATAGTAAAGTTTGTATCAGTAATAATATATATATTATTATCATATTTTTTTTCAAGGAAAAAATCTACGAGATCATTACCATCCCCGTAACCAATTTCATTATAATGTTTTGTTAATAATGCCCTGCAATTAATTAGTAATACCTCATCATCAATTAAATATCCGTAAACACGAGGATCTTGAATAAGAACAGTAATTACATTACTGTCATATTGAGGAAGAATAACAATTAAGTCACAATGATTATAATCTTTTGAATGAAGTGAATACCATTCATAATGTGTAATAATAAGGTTGGTATCATTTTCATTTGGAGATAATTTAGAAACAACAGTATAATAATTATTATTAATTATAAAATCATTTATTACAGAATTAATTTTATTATCAAAAATATTTATTATTTTGTATTTTTTCATTACCTGCCTGATATTTATTTATTTAAAATTGACTGTACAGTCGATTCTATTTTATCATTTGAAACACCTTTAACAAGAAAGCCTTTAGCCCCTAAAATAAGAGCTTTTTTTATATACTCTTCTTTTGGTGATGCTGTCAGTACAATTATTTTAACATTTTTATTAATTAATAATAACTCCTGAATTGTATCAAATGTATCGATTTCTTTTCCTAGATCTTCGTCAAAAGCTTTCATTCCAAGTATATCAAGTATCACTAACTCAGGTCTTTTTTCTTTGAAAATTTTAATAGCTTCTGAACAATTTTTAGCCATTCCTACCACTTCATGACCATAACTTGATAATACCAGATTTAAATTATGTTGTACTGTTATCATATCATCTGCAATTAAAACTTTTGCCATAATAATATCCTTTAAGAAAATATAACCAATCATAATACGAAGTATCATTTTTTTCAAGTAAATTCTACAATTAGATGAGCTTCTTGCAAAAATACTCTTTTTATTTCGATTTTTTGCAAGAGCCTTAGATAAAATTAAAATGTTTAAGAAAAAATATTAGTATACTACCTGTTGCCACTAGCAAAATAATAAATAATAAAGGAAAATAATGTGCAATAAAATCATCTGCTTCATAAGGGGAATCATCAGATATTGTTGTTAATTTTTTTTTAGTAATTTTTTTTGATTTAAGATTAATTTTCAGATTTCTGTTTTTCCCGCAGCGGGGACATCGATCATTTTTAAAACTTGCCGGAATACCTGTATATTTACAGAAAGGACACCGGATATTACCTAACTTTGCACCGCATTTATGACATACTGTTGCTTCTTTATCTACTTCAACACCGCATTTTCCACAAATAAACATTACTTCGTTCATGCAATATCCTTACTATGATAGCTTCCTGCAGTGTGACTTTACTGAAGTCTCATTGCAGGAATATTAATCATATCAGATATTTGCAATATTTTCAACAACATCTATCATTTCGATAGCAGTTAGTGCTGCTTCAAAACCTTTATTTCCACCTTTTGCTCCAGATCTGACTTCAGCCTGCTCTATTGTATCAGTTGTTAATACACCGAATATATTTGGAATACCGGTTTGCATGCTAACATGGGCAAGTCCTTTTGATACTTCAGATGCAACAAAATCAAAATGAGGTGTTTCACCCCGTATAACAGCACCAAGAGCGATAACAGCACTGTATTTACCTGATTGTGATAATTTCTGACAGGCTAACGGGATTTCAAATGCTCCGGGAACCTTAACGATTGTTATAGATTCATCTTTGTAATCATGTCGCCGTAAACAGTCAATTGCCCCCTCTAATAGTCTTTCAGTGATAAAACTGTTAAATCGTGCAATAACAATTCCGATACTTCGATTTCCTTTCGTAAATGTACCTTCAATTATTTTCATTGTAACCTCCAATAGTATGTCCCATTTTATTTTTTTTTGTTGATAAATATTTTTTATTTTCTTCTCTCATTGTATAATGTGGAATCACTTGTTTGACAGTAAATCCATGCATTTTTAAACAATTCATTTTATTTGGATTACCGGTTAAAAGATTAATTGTTTGTCCTTCATAACGCTGATCTTTTAAAATCCAGGCAGCTTGATGATAGTCCCTCTCATCATCATCAAAACCAAGTTTTATATTAGCTTCTACCGTATCAAGATTCTCATTCTGCTGTAAATTATATGCTTTTATTTTTTCACCTAACCCGATTCCCCGTCCTTCCTGCCGTAAATATACAATTGCTCCTTTTCCCTCTTTTTGTATAATTGAAAGAGCTTCATCAAGTTGATCCCGGCAATCGCAGGATTTGGAATGGAATATATCACCGGTAAAACATTCGGAATGAATTCGAAGTATTCCTTTTGTATAATCACCCTGGCTCAAAAACACATGTTCTCTACCATTCGTTAAATCTTTGTATATAGAAATATCAAATTCACCAAACTCTGTTTTGAGTTTTGCAGAACTTTCTTTTTTCACTGACTGAGTATGTAATAATGTATACGTTATCATTTCTTTTATTGTACAATACGGAAGATTGTGTTCTTGAGAAAATAAAAATGCTTCATCCTTATCACACATTGCACCATTTTTCCCGACTAATTCACATATTAATGCAGCTTCCTGTAACCCTGCCCAGCGTGTAAGTGCAACGGCAGCTTCAGTATGTCCATGTCTTTCCATAAGCAGTTTTTCACGTGCAATAATCGGAAAAAGATGCCCCGGTGTTATAAAATCTTTGAAAACCGTATTTTTATCAGCAATTTTTCTCGATGTTAATGCCCTTTCCAAAGGTGAAATACCTGTTTTACATAAACAACTGTCAACCGATATAGTAAATGCTGTAGAATGAGGATCTTTTTTATTCGTCCCCATCAAAGAAAACCCTTTAGAATCAGCTATTTCTTTTGATATTGCACAACACAACAGCCCCTTCCCTCGGGTAATAATAAAATCAATTGTTTTTTCGTCAGCACATTCAGCAGCCATTATTAAATCTGCTTCATTTTCTCTTTTTTCATCATCAAATACAACAACAATTCCACCTTTTTTAAAGGCATCAATAACTTTTTCAACTCTTTTTAACTCATCATTATTCATATGATCCCCCCTGATTATACTTTTTAGAATCAATTATATATCGAGCCAGTATATCAACCTCAAGATTAACCGGATCACCGGTTTTTCCTGTTTCTAAATTGGTATTTTTATAAGTATGAGGTATTACTGTTACAAAAAAACTCGATGAGTTTCTTTTAGAAACAGTTAATGAAACCCCATTAACAGTAATTGAACCTTTAGGTACAATATATTGACTTATTGATTTACTTATTAATATTTCAATATCAAAATCATTTCCGGTTTTTTTAATATCAATAATTTTCCCGACTTCATCAACATGACCGGTTACGATATGCCCGCCTAACCTGTCCGAAACTTTCATAGCCCGCTCTACATTAACACAACTCCCGGCATGAACATTTCTATAATTAAGCATTGTCCGTTCAGTAGTTGTATGTGAAACATGGAATGTAATCGTATTAGTAACTATTTTTTCAACTGTCAGACATGAACCATTAACCGCTACAGAATCACCAATTTTTAAATCACTTAGTATACTATCTGCTTGAATGATTAATGCTGTATTTGTAAAAGATATTATTTTCCCTTTTTCTTCTATAATTCCAGTGAATATTTTAAGTCCCTCCTTTCTAATATCAACAAAAGATTATTATCAATTACCTGAGAATCTTTTATTAAAAACTCATTTAATTGTCCGATTGCCTCATTGGTTGTGGTATTACAAATATTAATACCTTTCCCCATAAATGACGGTTTATAAAAAAGGTATAATTGATCGACTAAATTATTTTCTAGAAACCATGTATAAACACCTGATCCACCTTCAACAAGTATTGAATCAATACTATTTTCATTACATTTTTGTAAAAATGTTTCTGATGAGTTACTAAGTTCATTGTTGATTATTATTTCATTTGATAGTTGTTCTGCTGTATTGGAAAAAACAATTTTATGTATAGTTTTGTGTTCATATCCGGGTAATCGGCAATTAAGACGGGGTTTATCTATTTGAAATGTTTTACCGCCGACTGCAATTGCATTAATTCGACTTCGTATTTTCTGCACAATTGCTCTTGATTTTTCATTGGATATCCATTTTGAATCATTTGACTGAGTCGCTATTTTTCCATCCAGAGTCATAGCTGCTTTCATTATAATAAATGGTCTTTTATACTGCTTATTAAAAAAATAAATGGTATTTATTTGATCACATTCATTTTTCAATATTCCTGAAATTACTTCAATTCCATTTGATAAAAGAATCTGATCAGATATATCTTTTACCCGTTCATCAATGTCAGATGAACCATAAATAACTGTTTTAATTCCTGATTGAATAATAATATCAGTACAAGGAGGTGTTTTCCCGTGATGACAACATGGTTGGAGCGTTGAATAAAGAGTTGCCCCCTGCAACTTTTCAGGTGATGCTTTTTTAATTGCATCCCTTTCAGCATGATCTTCTCCGGCTTTTGCATGAAACCCGGTAGAAATAATTATACCATCTTTAACAATAACAGCACCGACCGCGGGATTAGGATTTGTAAAACCAAGACCTTTTTGTGCTTCAAGAATTGCTAAAGACATATAGTATGTGTGATTTAATGTCACTCCACTCCCCCTTTTTTAATATCAGGGGAAATGGAACACTGCTATTGAAGTCAAAAAAAAATGACTATAGAATTGTGTTCGCCTTCTTTCATCCAGACTATACTGTCGGCACCTGAATTACACAGGTTCATGCGTTAAAATAACGCTCGCGGGCTTTACCGCCGGTGGGGAATCACGCCCCGCCCTGAAGGATATAATAAAAATAACATAGTTTTATTATATTGTAAAGAGAAAAAAGAGCCGAATTACAACCGGCTCTTTTTTAAGTTTGATTTTAATTAAATTATTAATTGGATAATTCAGGTAAAAGTCTTATGTATTCAATACCTCCATTTGTATAGCCACTAACCGGCATTCCATCAGTCCCGATACCGATATTGAATCGGTTAGAATCAGAATCATTAATTATTGTTGGTAAAGTCTGACACTCCCATGTACCGGTAAATTTACCTGATGAGTCAGTACCATGACCTCTTGATCCGTTAAGCCATGCTATTTTACCTGAACGATTTATTCCTTTATATGCAATGTATGGCACATCACTTGTATTTACTGTCACAGTAATTTTATCACCAACATCAAAATAACTGTCAACCAGATACTTTTCAACCTGACTTGAGTTACTATCGTAGGCAGGCATATAAATATATCTTAAATCACCGTTATTATTATCATAATACGCAATATGAATATGATTTTGACTATCGACTGCCATATCAACAAACTCACCGCCGTATCCCGAATCAAGAACAGTATCAGTACCGGACGAATTCTTATGACTTACCCATGTACCTGAATTTACCGGAGTAGTATTATACTTAAATCGTAGCCCGCCTGTACCACTTGCATCATAATATACAATCATTGCAGTATTTCCGTCAGTAGTAGATGCTACGGCACTGAAATTTCCTGTATAGGTACTTTCGATTATTTGCTGTCCCGGAGGAGTCTTACCGGAATTATTATTAGCAGCAAACCGTAAATCTGTATCATCATATTCAGGAAATGTTCCATCCTCCTCATATTGTGCTAAATTTGTATAAAGAGCGGTTCCTGCATTATTAATCCTGCCACCTGTAACATCATCTATTACCGCATTTGTCCCTACATTAAAAGTTCTAAAAATAATTCTGTTCTCCAGTTTATCATAGAAACTTACAAAAACTTTTGTCGTATCAGTCGTACCATTCATATACATATCAGGATGCTGATAACGGTCAAGTACACTTGTTACTGTCGGGTGAGAAAGATTATCAAGCCATAACTGATTATCATTAAATCTGTATGACCACGAGTTCCAGCCTGTTCCAGGTACATCGTAATAGAAAGAGGTGAGTAAGCCACCCTTGTCACCGGAATTATTATCACCGTTATTACCATTAACAACATTAATATCATATAGGATTCCATGATTTCCTGAGCTGTTAAATCCTATGGATGTATAAGTGAACAAGTCCCAGTTTTCATATACTTTTTTCTCCGTTGTACCATCATAATACAATGCAATACCCCAACCGCCCGCATTATTTGCATAAGCAAATGCCGGATTATTACTATTCATTTTCATCGAAGGATACACCGCATTGTTAGCAAGTGCCACTGTTTGGCGAAGTTTATTTATATTCCATACTGACAGATATCTATCATCATATACAGTCAGATGTGCAGATGAATTTTCACTATTTGACACCCTTTCTGCATTAATATTATTAATACTTGGTATTCCATTGGTAAATACGGACAGATATCCGCTCCCGGCAGTCTGTACTATTGTCTTGAATGATGTTTTGTTCGCTGCAAGAGTGTTAAAAGCAAGTCCTGTACCGACTTTTCCGGCATTATATGCATCAATGTCTTTACTGATTCTTACATCACCTGAAGCACCTCCACTTATTACCGGATTCAAATTAAACCCATTAACAGTAACCTGTTCGTAAGTAGCATTTATCGTATCAATGAGTACAGGGTATTTTCCTGATGCACTTCGGGCAAAGTCCTTTGCAAATGCAGCTGTTAACGATGTTGTTATTTCAGTTATATACGGCACAACATCAAGCATCTTCCTTACCGATTTCTGATATCCGCTATTCGGACTTGCCGCACTGAATACCGGTGTCGTAGCTTGTTCATCGGAGTACGTCGCTAAATCCACCTCATTTCCAGCCCAGTCAATTGCTGAAAATTCAAGTGTATTTGCAAGTCTGGCGACATTCGTTACCTGGGCAGTATTAATCTCTAAGCGTAATCTAAGCTTGTCCGCATCTGAAGCCAGTGACTTTGACTCTTCAAAAGCTGCCCAGTACCCTGTGTCATCAATATTATTTGCAGTTCCACCATTATAGTCACTAAACGTCCAGACACCGGCAGCACTTCGTGTTGCAAGTGTCTTCCATGTGCTGATACCAGATAAAGTTGTACATTGCACCCGGATCTCTTTCAGTAAATAGTTATCAAACGCATTTACATAGAACTTCACGACTCCTGATACATCGTCTGCAGTGCCATTGGCAGTAAGACCGGTGTCCACATGTCCTTTTGCAACTGTAGCTGTAACAAAATCTGTATCCTTCAATTTTTCAAGCCATACATGCGGTCTTTGATTGTCCACGATAAAGTATTTCTTAAGATTTATCTCAATGGCATCAGCGTCCTGTTTTACCAGTGACCGGTATTCATACTCTCCGTCGGTGAGACTTGTAAAAGTATTTGTTCCACCGACAGTGTTTGCGTGAACAGATGTTGAATAACTCTGAGTCGTTTCTGCGATGACTCCACCGTCAGACTGTTTACTGCCTGAAATATACAGATCGGCATCTGAAAAACCGTCCGTATCATAGATATCAGTTGCAAATGCAATCTGATTTGAACCATTATTTCGCATCAGGAAGATTTCCCCTGCTGATGAAACTTTCGGATACAATCCAGTAAAAGTAGCATAATTAAGTCCGCTTCCCTGAGCTATAGTCACTCCGCCTGTTGCAGAAAATGAGTTATATACCGGTGGCTGAGTATCTTTTACGACACTTACTGTTGTAACAGATTTATTTTTTGCTTTATCAATTGCAGTAACCCTGACAGAATCAAATGTATACGAAGCTGTATTTAACCACCAGTTTTCCCAGTTGCCGGCGGTCACTCCGATTGTATCTGTTTTTACTACAGAAGCCCCGTTTAACACTTCAACTGTTACAGGAGTAGTCCCCTCTAGTCCACTGCCTGAACCATCATTTGCTGTACCATATACTCTGAAATCACCTGCAACTTTCTTTGCAGCAGCAGGTTTTGTTACTGCAACAACAGGTATTGCATTGTCTATAAATAACTTCTGATATGCTGTAGTTATAACACCGGTAATATCACGGGTTTCAACGATAAGATAATAGTTTCCTGCAAAACCGATAAGTGACTTTTCCCCCAATGTCCAGTCATAATTCCCGGTACCTGTACCGGTTCCCCCGGTTACTGACCAGGTTGCCTGAATTGTCTCATCAGTCAAATCACTATCCCCGTCATCGCTATAGAGAACTACCAGTACGCGGTTTATACCCGGAGCTGAATCACCGGCCTTACTATCCGCATTCCGTCCTGACATAGTGAGTTTATTTCCTATAGAAAGCCTTGTATCCGGTGCAGTTAATGAAGAAGAGTTCTCAGTTGCACTATCGGCAGTATTTTCTTTTGCTTTCCATTTAATAAGAGTCTGTGCTATATTTATCACCGGCGGAAATTCTGCAAACATTACCTCTTTAAAAGTGTATGACTTATTTCCCGCATTATCAATAGCCTCAACACAGAGTAGTTTTTTACCGTCAGTAGGATTCACCGTATACTTTGTCTTTAATCCGTAGTATTTTTCGCTATTTTTATCATAGTTCCAGTCATATATATCATCAACCTTCCAATTACTCGGGGTATACATATATGCTTTTGTCCAGTAGTCCGGAGTATCATCACCATCCGGTACAGGGAAAGGTGAACCGAATACAGCACTTGTATCAGTTAATGAACTGCCAAGGTCATCAGGAATTGTGACTTTATGTGTACCGGAAATTACTGATGCTGTAAGAGTTCCTATTCCGGCAGCATTATACGACGGGTTATCATCAGGACCGTTTCTATTATTCCAGAAATAAAGATTCACATAACGGATACCTGAACCATTGTCGCTTGCATTTCCTCCAATATAAGGTTTTGTTTTTGACAAATCATCATTCACAACATCCGGGTCATTTGTTCCCCATGCAACTACACTCACATCAGGAGTTGTATTATCAATGTTCATCATTACCGTTGCAACGGTCTCATACGGAGCCGGAGAAGAATTATTATCTGTGGCACGGATTTTAATAATGCTGTTAGCCGGAAGATATTGTGTTTCGATATTAACAAAAAACCACGTGTATCCGTTTTCATGATTGGTTTTATATGCATATTTCGATATATCTGTTACGGTAAATGTAGAGCCGTTTCCATCAGTATAAGCGGCATCCCATGAAGAACCACCGTCATAACTTATTTCCACAAGAGTTATATGCCCGGCATCACTGTCTTTTGCCTTGAATATCATACGATAATAATCAGAACGGTTATTATCAGCATCGCCATTTTCAAAAATACTAAATGTATTTTCTTTCAATAAAGTATTCCAACCGAATTTATTTCGCGGACTGTCTATATAGTACATATCAAGGTTTGTTGATATATTATCCCAATACAGGTCGTCTTTTACATTTGACACTATAGAACCGAACTGATCGTACAAAACAAACCCTGTTAATGAATCAATATCCTTATCAGGGTCTTCATTAGATGGTGATAATATCTCTATTATTGGTTGTTTACTAGCTACAATAAAATATGACGGAGTCCCATCTTCTATTCTACCAGTCGGATATGCTGCATTCACCTGATAATCAGTAATTCTCGGAATTACCCGGTAATAATTTGTATCATGAGCAATAAGACCAGTTACTTTGAATGTCCAATTTAATGTACCTGTAACCGTTGTCCAGTTTAGCTTTGTTGTCCATACCGTACCATTCCACTGCTCAATTTTCACTTCAACGGCTTTAACACCATCATCATCTTCTGCTGTACCTGTCATTAAAAAACCAGTACTTACCATGGTCATCGCAGAAATATCAGGAATCACCGTTGAACCTGTATATCCCGGATTCGTCACATTACCAAGCGGACGGTCAAGATCCTGATTAATATTGATAATCTGCTGGGCAACACCGATATTTCCAAGTGTATCAACTGCAGCAACAAGAAGTTTATAGTTACTTACTGATGTACCTGTTATAATAGTTGAATTAAAATCATGACTCCACGAAGTTTTCGGTGTCATTTTTAACCATTTATTAATGATTGCAGTTGACATACTGTTTCCATCTATTGCAACCTCAGTACTTACGTCAGGAGTAGTTGTTTCATCAAAATACCCAATGTACATACTCTTCACAAGTGAACCTGCATCACTGCACGAACCGGAAAGTCTCTCAGTACCATTAATCGTAATACCCGAAACGGGGGAAGTTATTGTCACTACCGGCTTATCATTATCAACAACTATAGTTCTTGTCATACGCATAGACTCTTCAGGAGTTGGCGCTTTATCATTAATACAGTACGCTTCAAAATTAATATAGCGGACATTTGCATCACTGTAATCTGCCGTATTAAAACCGACACTATAACTTACCGTTTCATCATCTACAGGATCATAAGTAACCCAGCCACTGTCTTTTATTGACGTATTTATACGGTATTTGATAATGGTAACTTTCTTTGTCCCGCCACCGGATGCGTCAAGAGCTATGGTTACTGCATCCTTATAAGTACCGCTTACATTATCTCCGGTTATTGCACCAATTGCCAGATACGGATTATCTGAAGTGGACACATTGATAGTTTTTTCTGTTTTGGTTCCCGGCTTTCCATTTTTGTCAATCGGAAGTATCGCAAAATAATAGTTTCCTGTCGCACTTCCCGTTAATGGTACTTTCTTCTGCCATGGTGCAATCATCGGCGAATTTGCTATAGTATCATACCCGCTCCATGCTGTATAATCAGCCGGTGTCGTAGCAGTACCCACATAATAGTAGATTCTACTCACTCCGTCATCATCAAAACACATTCCCGCAGCAGTGTACCCCGGGAATGCCTGATTCGTCACTGACGACATATCTGTCTTCGGAGTATCAGCTGATTGCTGAACTCTGAAGTACCCCGTATCAGTTATCACACTGTTCCCTGCAAAATCGAAAGACTCTAAGGCAACAAGATAATTACTGTTATCTGAAAGTGTTGTTGTATCAATGGTAAATGTATAGTTAGACGGCGTACTTCCGGCTAATGTATCCGCCGGTTTTTCAAAAACCGGAATTCCTGCAATCATCGTAATCGAATTCGTATACACTTCCGATGTTCCGTCTTTTAAAAGTCGTAAGTGCAAACTCTTCAGTTTATAATTATCATTCGCACTTCCTTTTAAAGAAATTGTCTGATTCTGAAGAAACTGTAAGTCATTAATATTACTTTCCGAAAGCCCTGCTAAACCTGCTAATGTACTTTTTAATGTCGGTATCGCAATTGACAAACCGTCAGGAGCCGTTGTATCTGATACGATAAATATTCTGTCATATCCCTTATTACTCTGATCGTCATACGCGGTTATCTCAAAGTTCTTTTCACCTTCAGATAGTCCGGTAAACTCAGCACTCCAAGAAGCCCCGGAAAGCACTGCGTTCTTTACAAGTCCTGTTTCATTACATTTCACTTCGACTTTCGTAATAACTCCGGTTACGCCATCCTTGCGTAAATCGCTTGCAGTCCCGGTTAATGTAACAGCATCTTTCACATAATCACCGTTGGTATGCGATATCACATTCACCACAGGAATATTTCTATCGCCGGTTACACGGCGACTTTCCTTGGTTGAGTTTCCTTCGCTGTCAGTAACGGTTAAGGTAAATTCCTTTTCGGTATATCCGCCGACTTCTTCTATAGTAAACGCACGCTCGAAACTTCGCATATATCTATTTGTCGCAGAAACAAGTGTATTCTCTGCTGATAGACCACTACCCGGTGTTAAATCCCAACTTGAAGGACTTATAGATGCATTGTTTAATGTAATAGTTACCTTTGCAACATTCACATTATCATATACTTTGCCTGAAAAAGCAAATGTACTACCGACAAACTCATCGACTATAGGAGTGAGTATCTCTATCAAAGGAGAGTCCGAGTCCCCGATTAATGTCACAGTCGTTATTGACGGGGGATTTCCTTCATTATCAGTTGCACTAATCTCAAACTTTTTATTCGTATAACCACCTATTTCACTTACCGGCAGTAATATATTCCAGTTTTTCTCTGTTACAGAACCAGTCAGAATGACGTCTCCATTATCAGAAGTCCAGCTTTTATCACCTTCAACCCAGCGGACTGTTACTGATCTGACATTTGTATTATCCCGTGCCGTCCCCGATAGTACAAGGTTCGCCCCCGCCCCCATAAACGAACCATTTGCATGTGATGTTACAGCAATATCCGGAGCGGTATTATCCCCGGTAAAAAACATACGCATCATAGTATAATTATTTTCATTATCATACACAATCCATGTTACTGTCTTATCAGTGTAGCCGGCGAGTTCAGCGATCTTTGTTGTATACGAGAAGTTCCGTATGTAAATCTTTTTTTCCTCATTATAAACCGGTTCTATTAATGAAGAAGTGATATCAAGTTCCTTGAGGAATGAGATTTTCGAAGACTCTGCTTTAAGTATAAGTTTAACCGGAAGTACATTATCCGTACAGTATCCGGCAAATGTTACATCCTCGCCAAGAAACTGATTATCGATATGCGAAGTGACTATAACAACAGGATCGTTCTGATCGGCAACCATAAAACTCAATCCATCAGACTCTGCTTTCCCAATGCCGAAAGAATCAATACTCTGCACATATATCATGTATGAACCCGGAGATACAGGTGCATGACAGCTCCATGTATAAAGTCGCGGTTTATCAACTGATTTATCAATAACAACTACAACACTGTCAGGTTGTATATCTGATGTCGTATCTGCCACAAGCCAACCGGTGTATGGTCCGGGTTTAAGCCCTTCACGAATTATTTTTATATATATTTTTGATATTCCATCATCATCAAACGAATTTCCCGAAATAACAGATTCAGGAGATATTTTATCACCTTCTTTTACCGAATTAAACACGACCCTCGGAATATCCATACCCTGATCTACATATATCCAGCCAAGAGTTTGTGTTTTGGAAATATTCTCATTTCCAGCCATATCCTGAGTTACCATTTTTATTTTGAATTTCCCCTCAGTTTCAGTAAGTTCTCGGGAATTTATTTTAAAAGTCCACATAAGAGGATTACCATCAGCAATTGTAGTATCAGGAATTATATCCTTATCTATCTGCACTTCTTTGACCGGTAAAGGATCAATATCATTAAAAATTTGCAACTTCGTAAATTGTAATGTAAAATTATCATCTATATACCCTTTAATGATAAAATTATTATTTATAAAATAATCAATATTCAAAAAATCATTTCTATCAGGGAATATAGAAGAAAATGATTTTATTGAATCTTCTGTAAGTAATTGAGGTTCATTAATATGTACCGTTGGCAATTCAACATCAATAAATAAAAAAAGTCTGGTACTTTCATAATTTCCCGATTTATCAACAGCTGTAATTTCAAATGTTTTATCACCAAAACCTATTTGTTCAGAGATAAAATCAATTGACCAATTATCTTCACTAATAACTGCAGGATAGGATGTAGAACTACCTTTAATAAGTATATTCACGCTTTTAACCAAAACATTATCAGTACATTTACCCGAAATTGTAAAACCCAAACCAACAAAATCCCCATTTAAATGAGAAGTTACAGAAATTTTTGGTCTTTCTGTATCAACTGCATTTCCAACACCCACAAAAGGATTTTGGGAACACCCCAAAAGCAAATAAGTAAAGAAAACGAAAACTAATAACTTGATACTTTTACACATTTTTCAATCCTTTTTTTTATATTTTACCCGAATATATTTTAACCGATATAATTCATAAATCAAGTAATTTTTAATTTTTTCTATATTTTGAGGTTTTTATATAATTTAAAGTAAAACAGATCATCGAGGCTCTTGCAGGATTTGAGATAAAAAGTATTTTTGTAAGAAGCTCTATTCATTTGATTTTCAATATGTCATTTTAATAAATATCATTGATAAAAATACAATAATATACTATAAATAAAAAAAATATTTCTTATACCGGAGTTCAATATGAGTAAAATAAAAGTTGGTGTATTAGGTGCTACAGGAACTGTTGGTCAAAAATTTATAACAATCCTAAAAGATCACCCTTTCTTCGAGTTAACTGATTTAGTTGCTTCTGACAGAAGCAAAGGCAAAACATATAAAGAAGCTACTTCATGGAAACAGGATTCTGATATACCTGAAAAAATCGCATCTATGACAGTAAAAACTTATCAGGATCAACTTGAGGCTAAATTATTCTTCTCAGGGCTTGACTCATCAGTTGCCGGTGAAGTAGAAACATATCTTGCAGAAAAAGGTTGTGGTATTATATCAAATTCTAAAAACCATAGAATGGATGATAATGTTCCAATCGCGATTCCTGAAATTAATAGTGAACATCTTAATTTAATTAATGATCAGAAAACAAAAGGTTTTATAGTTACCAATTCAAATTGCTCAACTATGTTTCTTGCAATAGCTCTTGCTCCGCTTCATAAAAAATTTATAATTGAAAAATTAATTGTTTCAACTATGCAGGCAGTCAGTGGTGCCGGATACCCCGGTGTACCATCACTTGATATACTTGGAAATGTTGTTCCATATATTGGTGATGAAGAGGAAAAAGTTGAAACAGAATTAAATAAAATGTTAGGTGAATATAAAAACGGTAAAATCATCAACGCAGACTTTATAGTAAGTGCTCATTGTAATAGAGTTCCAGTCATTGATGGACATACAGAAACATTAAGTATTAAATTTAAAAATAAACCATCAGTTGCAGATGTAAAAAAGACACTGCAGGATTTTAGAGCAGAAAGTCAGAATCTTGATTTACCGATGTCGCCTGAAAAAGTTATTCGAGTATTAGAAGAAGATAACAGACCGCAACCAAGACTTGATGCAAATAAAGATAAAGGTATGAGTACATTTGTAGGCAGAATTAGAGAATGTAAAATATTCGATATAAAGATGGTTGTTATGGGACACAATACTATTCGAGGTGCTGCCGGCGCGGCTGTTTTAAATGCAGAATATATGTATAAAAAAGGTTTGCTCAGTAAATTAAATTAATATCCAAGCCGTGTTTTTTCACGGCTTTTTTTTAACAAAAAGGGAGAATAAAATGATAGAAAAAAAAGTGCCATTTACACTGCAACAGATAAATGAATTAACAAAAAAATATCCTACTCCATTTTATATTTATGATGAAAAAGCAATTGTAGAAAATGTTCAAAAATTTATTAAAGCATTTTCATGGGCACCTGATTTTAAAAATTATTTTGCAGTTAAAGCAAATCCCAATCCGCAAATTGTTAAACTTTTAAAAAATCAAGGTTTGGGTGCAGATTGCAGTTCATTAGCTGAATTATTAATTTCAGAAAAAATTGGAATAACGGGTGAAAATATTATGTTCACTTCAAATGACACCCCTGCAAATGAATTTGTAAAAGCTAAAGAACTTGGGGCAATAATAAATCTCGATGATATATCACACATTGATTTTCTTGAAAAAAGTGCCGGCATTCCTGAATTAGTTTGTTTTCGATACAATCCTGGTCCATTACGAGCAGGAAATGCATTAATCGGTAATCCTGAAGAAGCTAAATACGGGTTTACCCGTGATCAACTTTTTGAAGGATATGACATTTTGAAGAAAAAAGGTGTAAAAAGATTTGGACTTCACACTATGGTTGCATCAAATGAATTAAATCCTGAGTATTTCATCGAAACAGGTAGAATGCTTTTTGAATTGGCCGTTGAAATAAAAAACAAACTAAATATCAAACTTGAATTTGTCAATTTAGGAGGCGGAATTGGTATACCATATAAACCGGAACAAGTCGCAGTTGACCTGGAAAAAGTTTCAAACGGAATACAAGCACACTACAATAATTATATCAAAACTAATAATCTTGACCCTTTAAAGATATTCTTTGAATGTGGTAGAGTAATTCTAGGCCCTTATGGATATTTGGTCTCCAGAGTTTTACATAAAAAAAATACATACAAAAACTATATCGGTTTAGATAGCTGTATGGCAAATCTTATGAGACCGGCTTTGTATGGTGCTTATCATCACATTACGGTTTTAGGAAAAGATACCAACCCATTAACTAATAAATATGATGTAACAGGTTCATTATGTGAGAATAATGATAAATTTGCAGTTGATAGAATATTACCCGAAATTGAAATAAATGACACTATAGTTATTCACGATGCCGGAGCTCATGGTTATGCCATGGGATTCAACTACAACGGGAAGTTAAGAAGTGCCGAATTCCTCATGAACAAAGAGGGCAATTTTCAAATCATCAGAAGGGCAGAAACCATGGAAGATTACTTTTCCACTATGATATTTTGACAAAAAACAGGGATAATTGCTTATCCCTGTTTTTTATTATCCTGTACCTTATTTTAACTAATTAAATTTGCAGAAATAAAAATATGATTACTATAATCTAAAACTATTGTTTCATTTAATAATGTATAACCATTACTAAACAACTCAATAGCAAGTCTATTTTTTGATTGGAAATAATTCTCTTTCAATAAATCATTTAATAGAATCTCCTGTCGCAATATAGTTCGTTTTACTATTTCAATAAAATTAAAATTAAGATTAGATTCTTCAAAAACGACACGATTAAAAGACAGCATACTAAATACAATTTTAAGGAATAATCCTTTTCCAATCCATTTTCCGATTTCATGAAAATCAGGATCTATGGATAATTCCAACCCCAATTCATGTTTTACTTTCCAGAACCATTTTTTAAACAATTCTGAATTTTCATATTTAATAATCATACTCGGAGCAATAGTTAAACCAAACTCACTCACCATATATGCATATATTTCAGCAAAAAGCATTAAAACCTTACTGCCATGTTCTTCAGCAAGATCTCCATATAATTGACTACAGTAACAGATATCTGTTTGACACTTATAATATTGTAATAAATCACCATTATCTTTCATACTATATCACCATAAAAAATCAATAATTAATTAGAAAAATTATTAGAATAAAAATACATCTTTTAAATATAAAAATCAACCATTTAAAACACAATATTTGTAAAATTGTTTTATTTTTAAAATAATGAAAATCTAATTGCTTGCATAAAATTCAATTTAATGATAAAATGTAAAAAAAATATGGGTTGTTACATGGAAATATATCAAGGTTTGGCTGCTTCTCCCGGAATAGCAATTGGAGAAGTCTTTATTTATAATCAAAAACTTCATATACCGAATTTTTCAATATCTGATTATCAGGTTGAATTTGAAATTGATAGATTTTACAATGCTCTTCGAAAGACGAAAGAAGAGTATTTAAAACTACAACAAAAATTAATTGAAGAAATGAGTGAAGATCAGGGAAAGATTCTTGAAGCCCACATATTAATGACTGAAGATAAAGCATTAATACAGGAAGTAGTTGATAAATTAAGAGCAGAAAAGAAAAATCTTGAGTCGATTATTTTTAACGTTGTTGATACTTTATCTAAAAAGTTTTTGCAAATGGAAGATGAGTATTTTAGAGACAGAGCAATTGATATTATAGATTTCGGTAAAAAAATCATTCAAATATTACTTTCTCAAAAAAACATATCACTTTCTGATATTAATAAAAACGTTATTATTATATCAACTGATTTATCTGTTAGTGATACTGCAAGTATGAATAAAACTCATGTTTTAGGTTTTGTTAGTGAACTTGGAGGAAAAACATCCCATTCTGCTATTATTGCACGTTCTCTTGGAATACCGGCTATACTTGGTATTAAAGACATTACTCATCAATCATCTATTGGTTATTTATGTATCATTGATGGTTATTCCGGAACTTTTATATTAAATCCTGATAATGAAACCATTGAAAAATATCGTGTTCTTAAACAAAAGTATGAAGAAAAAGAAAGTGAATTCCTTTTATTAAGGGAATTACCATCGATTACTTTAGATAATAAAAAAATACTGTTAAAAGCTAATATTGAAATACCGGAACAGGAAATCGAATCTGTTCAAAAATACGGTGCAGAAGGAGTCGGGCTTTACAGATCAGAATTTCTTTACTTATCCAAAAAAAGAAAAGTATTGCCAACTGAAGAACAACAATTTTCAGCATATAAATTTATTCTTGAGAAATTCCCTAATGATATTGTTACTATAAGAACTCTCGATCTTGGGGGAGATAAAGTATTAGAAGATTTATATTCAAAGGAGCCAAATCCTAACCTTGGATGGAGAGCGATTCGTTTTTGCCTGGCAAATCCTGAAATATTTAAAACTCAATTAAGAGCATTATATAGATCTTCTGTGTATGGAAATCTTCAAATAATGTTGCCAATGATTTCAAATATTGATGAAATTGAAAAAACAAAAACGTTGATTAAAGAAGTAATATCTGAACTACAAAATGACAAACTTCCATATAAAGAAAATATTCCTTTGGGGATTATGATTGAAACCCCAGCAGCCGCGTTACTTTCTGATGAATTAGGTAAAATTGTTGATTTTTTCAGCATAGGTTCAAATGATTTAATTCAATATGTATTAGCATGCGATAGAGGTAATGAAAAAATCGCCTATTTATACGAACCTCTCCATCCGGCAATTTTAAAATTGATTAAATTAACAATTGATAATGCACATAAAAATAATATTAAAGTCAGTATTTGTGGAGAAATGGGAGCTGATGTTTTAAACGCATTAGTATTAATTGGTCTTGGTATTGATGAAATATCTTTATCACCAATAAAATTATTAGAAATCAAAAAAATGATAAGAAATATTAACTATTCTGAAATAAAAAAAATAGCTGAACAAACACTAGGAATGTCTAACCAAAAAAGTGTAATCGAATTAATTTCAAATTGGACAAATAATAACTTAAAAAAAGAGTAATCAAATGAGAAAAATAACTATTTCTATTCTAGGTCGACCTAATGTAGGTAAATCGACTTTATTTAATAGGTTAATTGGGAACAGAAGAGCAATAATTGATGGGACTCCGGGAGTTACCCGTGATGTAATTCGAGCTGAATTTAGTATTGATGATTTAAAAATTACTTTACAGGATACAGGTGGTTTAACTGATGAAGGGGATTTTCTTAATCCATTAATTCAGAAAAAATCATTAGAAGCTTTAAAACAATCTGATATTGTAATCTTTATGGTAGAAGCACGAAATATTCTACCAATAGAAGAGGAATTTATTAAACTATTACGAAAAGCAGATAAAGATACAATAATAATAATGAATAAAAGTGATAGCCCTGACAAGGATATATTTGTTCATGATTTTCATAAATATGGCCTTGGCGAACCCTTACCTATTTCCGCATCACACAATCGAAATATTGATGAATTGTTAGAAATACTAACTGAAAAAATTAAAGAACTTACGATAAATGATGTTAAAGAGGAAATTGTACCTGTTGAAGAAGATATTCAAGCTGCTGAGCGTTTAAAAGAAATTAAAATAGCAATTGTAGGAAAGCCAAATGTTGGTAAATCTTCTCTATTAAATAAAATTACAGGTGTAGACAGAAGTATTGTTTCAAATATACCCGGAACTACAAGAGATATTATTGATGAAAATCTTGATTATAAAGGATATAAATTAACTTTCTTAGATACTGCCGGAATTAGACGAAAATCAAGAGTTGTTGAAGATATTGAATATTATTCTGTAAATAGAAGTATTAAAGCAATAATTGAAGCCGATGTAACCCTTTTAGTTATTGATTCATTGGAAGATATTTCAGTACAGGATAAAAAAATAACCGATCAAATTGTTAAAAATGGTAAAGGATTAATTGTAATATATAATAAAATTGATTTATTTGAAGAAAATTTTGACAAATCTATCAATGAAAAGAAAGAAAATTTCAGCTTTAACTTTCCGCAAATTAGTTATGCACCAATGATTGCTACATCTGCACTATCAGGAAAAGGAATTCATACTGTATTAGAAACTATTATTAATATAAAAAAGAATCTCAATAGAAAATTATCAACATCAGAATTAAATAACTTTATTCAGGAAGTAATAAGAAAATATACCCCCTCATCAAAACAAGGTGTATTAAGAATATTTTATGGCGTTCAAACATCAGTTTCGCCGGTTGAATTTAAATTCTTTTTGAATAAAACCTCACTAATGAATGAAAGTTATAAAAGTTATATGAGTAATAAATTAAGGCAATATTTTAAATTTGATGGAGTTCCTTTTAAAATAGTTTATAAAAATAAATAAATAAAAAAAAGCCACAAATGTGGCTTTTTTTTATTAATAACAATGAGCATTATTTTTTAGTAATGTTTAAAAAATTTTTTCTTTCTAAAAGCTCTTTAGCATATTTAGAAGTAAGTCCACCCATAGAAGTTTTTGTTTTTTCAATCGCTTTATCTAATTCTTCCACAGTCATTTTATTAATCTTTTTATTCTTTTCTTCAGTAGTATTTTCTGACATTTTTCACCTCAAATAAATTTTATCAAACAATTTATAACATATTTTTTTATTTTTTTAAATAGTTTTTTATTAATATTTAATAATTTTTATACTATCTTTATTGAGCCAGCCATATAATAGATCGTCAATTTTGACCTGTACAAAATCTCCTTCTATTTTTTCTATGGTAACTTTCTTACCTTCATCGATAGTAGAAATTATTGTATCTAGATATGGTGAAAGAAATAAATCAGCAGATTTAGTAGCAGTTATTATTCCTTTAGTATTATAAAATCTAAAATATTGAACACCTGAAATCGCACTAAATAAAAATAAAATGACCATTGTAAAAAAAAATAGGTAATAAAATTTTTTATTTTTTACTACTATATATAGTATATAAAAAATCATAATTATACACAATAAAATAATTAGGATATTAAAAATTATTGATGGTTTTATAAACAGAATAATTTTATCTAAATATCGACCATCATCAAAATCATTGTGATAAATTTGTTTATTTAATTTGTTAAGAAAAAAAATAGTATCTGATTTAAAAGGTGAATAATAAAATGCTTTTTCAAAGTGATAGACAGATTTGCCGATTCTACCGATTTTATCATATGAATAACCCAGATTATAATTGATTGTGAAGTTATCATACCCTGCAGAAAGTAATGTATTATAAACTATTATTGCATCTGTAAATTTATTATTTGAAAATAATAAATTTGCTTTATCAAATAATTCCTTTTCTGTTTGAGAATAATTAAAAAACAAAATAAATAAAAATATAGAAATTGAGATAATTTTTTTACTCATACAATGTTACTCCAAATGCGATAATATATCAGTACACGTTTTAATAATAACATCTTCAGATATCTTTATACCTGAAAACCGAATATAATCTAAATCAGTAAGAATTTTTTTAATAAATAAAGACATTGTTTCACTGACTTTGTCTTTTAATATCACTTCAATTTCATTACTTTTAATATTTGAAACATCTAATCCGGATTTAGCTCGAATAAAGTTAATAAGAATTAAGTTAATAGCATCTAATGATTTTGAAGAATCATATTTATGAATATTTTTTTTAATTATTAATAATTCATGTTTTAAAATAATCTCCGGTGACTTTTTTATACATAATGAGGTAATACAAATTAACTTTTTTGAGAAAAAATGTATTAAGAATATAATTATTATAGATATATAAATTAAAATAATTATATAAAAATTATATTGTAAATAATTAACCCTATTTTTCTTTCCCAGAATAGTTGAAATATAAAATTTCTTTTCGGGATTTTCAATGATTATTTTATCCTGAATAACAGAATTCTTTTTTACATTACTTACTGACGGATCATCTTTAACATGCAATGTAATTGGATCAGGATTAATAGAGATGAAATCTTTTAATTCAGGATCAAAATAAACAAAATCATCAAAAATAATTGTATGAACCCCCGGTTCTTTAGGAAGAATTAATATATCCCAGTTTTTCCTGACTATCTGATTATTATCTTTAACAAGATCACTTTTTGATGAAAATATTTCAATTTCTTTATTAGATCTAAATGGAATATCTTCAATATTATGAAAATCACCTACTCCTTGTAAAATAAGTTGTAATGTCAAAGGTGAATTCTCGATAATTTCATTTTTATTAATTGTGTAATCTAACTTAAATTTGCCAACCCTGATATCTTTATTTACATACTGAGTATCAGGAAGTTTTTTAACAGTTAACACAATTGGTTCGGTTTCTAAAGATACAGGTGTTGAATAAAATGAGAACATTGAGGATCTGGTAAAAACATAAAAATCCAAGTGTGCTGATTCTAGCTTAAAAACACCAGGTTGATTAATATATACTCTTTTCCTTTCAATGAGATACTCATCATATATTTTATTATTAATATTTTTTTTGCCACGATAATCATCTCCGATTTTATTATTTTCAATCCACGTATTTGGAGGAAATTGAATTGACGTATAACTATTAAATCTCACTTCGATTGTAGTATAAAAAACAATATCAACATCAACATATTCATTTACATATATAGAATCCTTTGAAACTAATGCTTGAATCAAATAATCAGGGGAATTTGAAATATTTACAGATGTCTTAGACAAAGACGATTCTATTACTTTAATACTTTTTGATGATATTTCTATTGTTTCGTTTTTATCACTCAAACGAAAAGGTCCAATGGTATAATTTCCCGGAGAATTGATTGTTATAATATATGAATTTGTTACTGATAAAGATTGAACTCCATTAATCAAACTTAAACTCTTTGAAACCCCGGCTTGTTTAATTGATATTGAATCATCTTGCTTCAGTAATTGAATATCAACTTTTGCATTATTCATAACTTCTATATCCATTCGAAAAGGAACGCCAACTTCGACCTCATTATCAATATTTAATGTAAAATTATAATCTATACAAAATATTAATTGAGGTAGAAAAAAAATAGTAAAAAAAATTATCGTAATATTTTTCACCAGTAAACACCCCTATCTAATGAAGATTTTTCTTTATTTTGATCAACCACATCTTTCAAATCATTTTTTTCTTTTTGTTCGAGAGCTTTTAATAATTGATCAAAATTTTCACTTTCTTTTTTTTGTTCATCTGATTTAGAATCTGATTGTTCTTTATCACTTTTATCTTCAGATTTTTCTTTATCATCATCTTTATTCTCACTATTTTCCTGATTAAGAAACAATTTTGCAATACTATAATTATATCGTGCTTCATCTGTGGGATTGTTTTTCAGTGATTCTTTAAAATAACTGACAGATTCTTTGATTTTTTTATTTTTGAAATTTATAATACCACGATTATAATAAATATCTGATAATATAAGCTCGTTTTTAGTATTTTCTATTGCTTTAGCATAGGATTTATCTGCATTCTCAAAATCATTCATTTTTTCAAAAACACTAGCAATATTAAAATGTAACTTAGCAAGATTATCCTGTTTAAATGAATTAATTGATCTTGCATATTCTTTTAATGCTTTAGAATAATCTTTTTTATTAAAATAATGATTTCCCAAAAAAGCACCATTTTTATATATACTATTCGATAGAGAATTATTTTTAACATTCTCTTGAGATATGAGTTGTAAATTAAATACAAATAAAACTGAAAAAATTAAAATTGTTTTATTAAATATATTACTTAACACCCATCTTTTTTCCTTTTTATATAATTTACCGAGATCTAATAAAAATCCAATACATAAAAAAAAGAGTGCCGGACCAAGAAAAAGAATATATTGATCTTTAATTTGCCTGACTTGTTGATTATCTTTCGATGTTCTTTTTATAGCAGAAATAGTATTTATGAAAGTTATAAAATCATCGGAAATTGTTGAAGCTCGAAAATATGTGCCATTTGAAATAGTTGATAATTCTTTTAAAAAAGACTCATCTAATTTACTAACAACAGGATTTCCTGATCTATCTCTTAAATATGATTCAATTTCACCTTTTTCATTTCTAACAGGTACCGGTTGCCCATTCGTTGTTCCAACTCCAACAGTATACACCTTAATTTTTGATTTCTTAATTTTAGTTATATTTTCTTCTTTGTTTTTTGATAGATCTTCCCCATCAGTTATTAATAAAATCATTTTATCAGATACAGAACTATCATCAAAAAAACTTATTGCATCAACTAATCCTTTGCTAATATCTGTACCGCCGGTTCCAATCATACCGGGATGTATAGAATCAATAAAATATGATAAAGCGGAATAATCATGAGTTAATGGAACAAGTAACTCTGTTTCAGATGTAAAAACCATTATTCCTATTCTATCGGTCACGCCGGAATCAAGCATTTTATTCAATGTTCTTTTAACAAGTTCAAGTCTTGTTGGAAAAACATCCGGAACCGACATTGAAACAGAGACATCAATTAAAACCAGAATATCGCGTCCGACTATCTTTTGATTAATTTCCTCAATTCCCCATTTGGGTCTTGCAACTGACAATACAATAAAAATAAAACCTATTGTGTAAAAAATATTCCTGATCCACTTTTGCCCTTCAGTGAAATATGGAATAATCATTTCTTTATTAGCACCTGCAATCTTTTGAGTTCTTTTTCTATACAAAAATATTTCTACAAAAAAAGCAATAAATATAAATGGAAGCATCAGTAATAATAATAATAAATGTGAATACTCGAACATTAACCAAGCCTCCTGAAAATAAAAGTATATAAAAATAAACCACATAAAAAAAATATAATACCGAAAATTGAAATTATATAACCGATATTTTTAAAATTTGTAAATTCTATGGTATTAAGAGTTTGTTTTTCAAGAGTATCAATAGTATCAAATGTTGTTTTTATTTCATTTGAATTCCTCGCAAAGAAAAATTCACCGCTTGTTTGTTCTGCAATATTTTTTAATAAAGACATATCCAATTCTTCAGCAGTACCAATACCAATTGTGTATATTTTTATTGCAGATTTCTTTGCAATTTCTGTAGCTGTTTGAGGAGTTATTTCCCCTGAATTATTTTCACCATCAGTAATTAAAATTATTATTTTCGATTGATTTTCCAGGTTATCCTTTATACTTAATAAACGATTTACTCCACTTGCTAAACCTAATCCGATAGATGTAGAACCTTGTTTTTCCGGTGAAATAAAAATTCTACTCAATATATCCTTCAGTAACTTATAATTATTAGTAGCCGGAGCTTTCAAAAATGAATTCGTAGAAAATGTTACTAAACCTAACCTGTCACCATGCCTTTTATCAACAAAATTAGAAGTTACAAGTTTTGCAACATCCAATCGTGTATAATTACCATAATCTTTAGTTAACATACTCGGAGAAACATCTAAAACTAACATAATATCAATCCCGCTATATTGAGTAATTTCTCTTTTAGCTCCGGATTGCGGTTTTGATAAACTGAAAGCAATTAAAAAAAGTCCAAGAAACAGTAGAACAACTGATAAATAATGAAACAGTATCTTGTAAGAAAAATCACGCTTTAAACTACTGATTTCAGATAAAAAAACACCTTTTTTAATAACTCTACTGGAAATAAAATAATAAGTCAGCAATAAAACCGGAAGTAACAGATATAATAATCCGGGTAAATTATCGAATCGTATTGAGCTCATTTTCCCTCTCATTCTTTAATTTTACAAAATTATTTATATTCACCCCAATATCTTTAATTGAATCAATATATTCATAAAACTGTTCTTTTGTAACCGATGCTTTAGCAAATTTTATCATATCCAGTTTATTTAAAATAGTACTTGTTTTGTATATTAATTCATTTTCAACTTGAGATTCACGTAAAGATGAAATAAGTTCTCTTGTTGTTTCTGAAACAGCATTAAATGCTAATAATCGATATATAAACTCTTTAAATGTTTCTGATAAAACGGATATTTTCATCTCATATTCTTTTCTGTCTTCAGTTTCTAATCGTATTTTTTCAAGATCAGAAATAAATTTTTCAAATGAAGATATTGCATTAGAACTATCTTTATTTTTTTTACTCTTTATTAATCTTTTAATAATAAATTTATATACAATTAAAATAATAAATACGATTAATATGACAATAAAAATTAATAACAAAATATTTTCAAAATAAAATCTGAATTTATATATATCTTTATTGTTCTTTAATTCAATTTTTTCAGGTTCTTTGATTTTTGAAAATGCGGTTTTCTCATCCTCAGTTAATACTGATTCGATTATAATTGTAAATTTCTTTGTTTCATATTCAATTACAGTTCCACTTGATAATGAAACAGGAATTGTGAAAAATAAATTATCAAATGTACCGTCTTCAAAAATAGCACAAATATAAGTACACTGAATTGTATCATTTGATTGAACATAGGTTGAAGAAACAATCTCAAGAGGAGCTGTTACTTTCTGAATTTCTTTTAAAACAGAATATTTTTCTTGTACCGGTAAATTAAATGTAACGGTAAATTTATCACCTATTTTTAAATTTGTCTGTGAAATATTGATATCAATTGAAGTATTAGAATAAATAAGAACATTTATAAAAATGAACAAAAAAATAATTATATTTTTCATTTTCGAATTTTTTTCCTTTTTTCAAAATATGAAATGATTGCTTTCTCAGTGTTTTCATTGGTATTAATAATAAGCGGTGTTATATTATTTTTTTTAAATTCCTGCAAAATTGCTTCTCTTTTTTCAATTCTATTTCTTATCATTTTTTTATAGGATGCTGAGCTTGTGTCAATTAGCATTCTTTTACCATTTTCATTGTCAATTGCATCAACTAATCCGACATTGATTTCTGAAAATTCAAATACATCATTAATTATAACTGGAATTAAGTCATGTTTTCTTGATAAGATATACAATTTTGAGCTGTCTATCTCAGAAAAAAAATCAGAAAATAAAAAAATAACACCCTTTCGTTTCATTGTTTTCAGCGTAAAATCAAAAGCCCCATTAATATCAGTTAACAGCCCCTTTGGTTTGTAAAACAAAATATCTCTTATAAGACGCAATATTGAATTCTTATTTTTTGTAGGCGGAATATACTCTTCAATTTCATTTGTAAAAAAAACAGCACCGATTTTATCCTGATTAAATAAACCTGTAAATGATAAAATTGCTGCAGTTTCCAGAAGAATATCTTTTTTTAATTTTAATCCTGAACCATATTTTAAAGAACCTGATAAATCAAGAAGCATAAGCACATTAAGTTCTCTTTCTTCCTTATATCTTTTTATATAAGGAACTCCATGGCGTGCAGTAACATTCCAATCTATTTTTCTTACATCATCACCTGGAATATATTCTCTTACTTCCTGAAATTCAATTCCCTGTCCTTTAAAAACTGAAGAATAACCGCCGGAAGAAACATCAGCAACAAGTACACCTGCTTTCAACTCTATTCTTTTAATTCTTTTTAAAAGCTCAGGGGGTATTTTGTCATTTTCATTTTTCATTATGGAACCACTACCGAATTAAAAATTTGTTTAATAATATCTTCCGATGTAACACCCTCAGCTTCTGCTTCATAACTCAAAATTAATCGATGTCTTAAAACCATCAGGCTTACATTTTTTATATCATCTGCTGTTACAAAACCTCTTCCATTTAATATGGCAATCCCTTTTGCTGCTCTTGCCAGGAAAATACTGGCTCGCGGTGAAGCAGGATAATTAATTAAACTTTGTATTTTCAAACCATACTCAGAAGGATTTCTTGTTGAATCTACTATATCAACAATGTATGATTTTATTCTATCACTTATGTAAACGTCATTTATCAAATTTGATAATTCAATTATTTTATTCTGATCGATAACCTGGTTTATTGAAATTTCTTTATTACTTATCATTCTATCGAGTATTACTTTCTCTTCATCTTTTGTCGGATACGTTATTTTTATCTTCATCATAAATCTATCGATCTGAGCTTCAGGTAAATTATAAGTTCCTTCCTGATCAATAGGATTTTGTGTTGCCATAACAAGAAATGGAGAAGGTAAAGCATATGTAACATCACCCAAAGTGACCTTTTTCTCTTGCATAGACTCTAATAAAGCTGATTGAACCTTTGCAGGGGCTCTGTTTATTTCATCAGCAAGTATAATATTGGCAAAAACTGGTCCTTTTTTAGGCTGAAAATCACCGGTTTTCTGATTATAAATTAATGTACCGATAATATCAGATGGCAGCAAGTCAGGAGTAAATTGTATTCTTTTAAAGTCTAATTTAACAGCTTTTGATAGAGTGCTTACCGCTAATGTTTTTGCAAGACCGGGTACACCTTCGACAAGTATATGCCCACCGGTAATTAAACCGATTAATAAACCGTCCAGCATTTCATTTTGACCGACAATAACTTTCTTTAACTCATTTTTTAAAGTTTCAATTAAAGGTAATTCCTTTTCTACTTTTGTTTGAATCTCTTGTACTTGTAAATCCATTTTTTAACACCTGTTCATTAGTAAAATTAATTATTACAATAATACATTTACGTTGTATGGTAAATATATATTTCATAATATAACACTTTAAACTGTTGTTTTACGAAGTGCTTTTACATAACTTTTACACAGACACGTTAATACAAATCAAAAGAAGCATATGCAAAAATTTGATTTAAAAAATAAATCTTTTATCATTAATTTAAATTTATATTCAATAAATTGGATAATGTGATATGATTAAATCTCATAAAAAAATATTAACTGGAGTATTTAGTTTGACTTTAACCTCTTTTAGAAAAAATTTAATATTAGATTTTTTATTAATTCTTTTATCATTTTTTATTTCGATTTTAGTATATAACGCTAATTCAGTACTTTTCGAAAAATCTATTTCAAAAAAAGTAATAGACACTTTGATAAAAGACAGTTCAATACCCAATGTTCCGGGTAACATTATAGATATTGTATGGGTAACAAAAGATTTTGAAAACTGGTTACCTTATTTTTATAATACAAATAAATATAAAAATTCTACACTATTTAAAAGCATGCATCCTAATATTCATTCAAAAACAATTAAATCAATTACCATTAATAAAAATAATGTAATTTTTACTGTGTGGATTAACAAAAATTCAGCAAGTGTTATTTTTAAATACTTAATTATCCCTTTTTTACTTTTAATTCTATTTTTATTCATTGTTAAATTATTCTTTACATGGACTCTACAATTACTTAATATCCATTCTTTACCAGTTGAAAACATAGAAGAAACTAATAGTGACGGGCGAAAACCGTATGATTTAACAAATGATGAAATAGAAGGTTTAATAGGTCATAAATAATTAAATTATTTATTTGTGAAGAAAATCTAAAACATCTTGAGAATTATATGAGTATTTTTTTTGCCAGTCATTTTCTGAAACAAAATGACCATATTCTTTAAGCATTTGCAAATAATCAGTTCGTTCAATTGTAACAGCACCAAAACGCTCAAGGTTTGCAGTATACACCTGACAATCTATTAACTTATAACCGGCATTAAAAAGCATTGAAGCTAACGCTATAAAACCGACTTTTGATGCATCATCAACTAACGAAAACATTGACTCACCACAGAATATTTTTCCGACTGCTACTCCATACAATCCTCCACATAATCTATCATTGCTCCAAACCTCTACAGAATGTGCATACCCGGATTTATGCAATGCAGTATAATGCTTAATAATATCAGATGTAATCCATGTACCATTTTGAGAAGGTCTTGAAATGAAACTGCATTGTTCGATTACTTCTTTGAAATTGGCATCTACCGTAACGGTAAAAATATTTTTCTTAATCGTTTTAAGCAGTGATTTACTGCAATGAAGGGAATCAGGAAACAAAACAAAACGCTCAAAGGGCGAATACCACTGAACAGGAGGATGTGAATACCAGGGAAATATCCCTTTAGAATATGCATCCAGGAGAATTTCTTTTGAAATTCTCCCCCCGACTGCTATGATATCTGAAGAAATATTTTCAGGATAGGGTAATTGTTGAGTAAGAGAATCAAGAAAAAGAATATTATTATACGTGAATGTTGACAATTAACTGTTCTCCAAAACAATTTTATTATCAACAAGTTTTATTGTTATATTTTTAAGATTACTTTCAATTTCATTAAAAAGCACCAGATCAATTAATTTGTCTTTTATTTCATTTTGAAAAACCCGTGTTATTTCTCTTGCACCAAATTCATTTGAATACCCTTTATCAGCAATCCAATTAATTACTTCTTCTGTTAACAGAAGATTAAAATTTTTGTTTTCAAGCGACTTCTGAAATAATGAAATTTCTTTATGAACAATTTTTAATATCTCATCTTTATGTAAAGCATTAAATTTAACAATACTGTCAATTCTATTTCTAAACTCAGGCGTAAATACATCCTTTAAAGCATCATTTATAGCATAATCTTTACTTTTCTCAGAACTACCGAAACCTATAAATGCCTTTCCAATATCTTTAGCACCGGCATTTGATGTCATAATAATTATGACATTTCTAAAATCAGCCTTTCGCCCCTGATTATCGGTAACAGTTGCATAATCCATGATTTGTAATAATGTATTAAAAATATCTTTATGCGCTTTTTCAATTTCATCAAGCAGTAGAACCGAATGCGGATTTTTTCTTATCTGATCGGTCAGTAACCCACCATCTTCGTATCCGACATACCCTGGGGGTGACCCAATTAAACGGGAAACAGTATGTTTTTCCTGATATTCACTCATATCAAATCGAAGTAAAGGAACACCAAGATGAACAGATAATTGTTTTGCCAGTTCTGTTTTCCCCACCCCGGTCGGCCCTACAAATAATAATGATGCAATTGGTTTTGTCCCCTCTTTAAAACCTGCACGGGACCTTTTTATAGCATGAACCATAGTTTCAATTGCCTCATTCTGCCCAAATAAAACCGATTGTAAATACGATGATAAATCTTTAAGCTTTAAGCGTTCATCATTACCCATTGTTTCAACCGGAATATTAGCTATTAAGGATATAACTTTTTCTATATCAGTTTTTGTAATATTTATTGTTGTATTATCTTTCTTCAATAAATGTGTCAGAGCACCAGCTTCATCAAGTACGTCAATTGCTTTATCCGGTAATTTTCTTTCATTTATGTATTTGTATGATAACTCAACGCATGAGCGAATCGCTTCATCATCATAAACTACTGAATGATGTTTTTCATACAATTCTTTAAGCCCGTACAGAATTTTTACTGCAGTCTCAATATCAGGTTCTTTAATTTCTATTTTTTGAAATCGCCGTGTTAATGCTCTATCCTTTTCAAAATATTTATTATACTCTTCATACGTCGTAGAACCAATACATCTGATATCGCCTGAAGAAAGAAATGGTTTTAAAATATTTGAAGCATCCATTGATCCACCCGATACGGCACCAGCTCCTACAACAGTATGAATCTCATCAATAAACAGGATAACTTTTCCTGCCTTAACCGCTTCATTTAGAACAGATTTTAATCGTTCTTCAAAGTCCCCCCTGTATTTTGTTCCCGCTAATAAAGATCCCATATCAACAGAATATATTGTAAACCCCTTAATTATATCAGGCACTTCGTTTTTTGAAATTAAATCAGCCAAACCATTTGCTATTGCAGTTTTACCGACCCCCGGATCACCTACAAGAATCGGATTGTTTTTTGATCTCCGGCATAACACATGAATTACTCTTTGTATTACATCTTCACGACCGATTAGCGGATCAAACGTATGTAAAGCAGCTTGCGCAGTTAAATCAACACAAAATTTTTGCAAAGCTGTTTCTTTTTTCTTATTTTCAGAACTATTATCTTGAGTCTCAATATTTCCAATGGCCAGTTCGCGTAATAAATCCAATAAAGCAACACCATTTTTCTTCAAATAATATGATGCATACGATTGTTCAAGATTATATATTGAAACAAGATAATCGCTCACTTCAATACTATTTTTAGCGGCTGACAAACAATGTGCATACGCATCATTAAGTGCTAACACAACATCATTACTTTGAATTGGTTCTTTTTTTCTGTTATAAAGTTTCGGGATTTTACTATCAAAAAAATCCTGCAGTGCTGATACAATACCTTCACAATCTCCGCCAATTGAAAGAATAATTTCCTGATAATTTTTAATTTGAAGGATCAGAAATAAAATATGCTCAGGGGTTACATACTCATGCTTATTATCCTGGGCAAATTTGTAAGCTTTATCAAAAATATCATTAAGCTCTTGTTGAATTTTCATTTTAATTCCTCAATAGTACACAGTAAAGGATATGTATTTTTTTCAGATAGTTTATTAGTCTGATCGAGCTTTGTTTTTGCTATATCATAAATATACGTTCCCGCAACACCACTTCCTTTAGTATGTATATTAATCATAATTTCTTTCGCTTCATCTTCAGATTTGTTATATACTTCCTTTAAAATGAATATAACAAATTCCATTGTAGTATAATCATCATTATGCATTATAACATTATATAAACTAGGTTCCTGTATTTCGATTTCCTCTTCATTACTGTATGAAAAATCATTACTAAATCCAAATGACATATAAACACTCCATAACTAACAAGAATAAACGATAGATTTTTTTATTTTATCTGATAATTCTTTATTTCTAAATATTTCAACTAATTTCAAACCGAGATCAATTGACGTTCCCATTCCCCTGCTTGTAATAACTGTTCCATCAACAACAACTTTATCTTCTTTATAATATCCATGAATGACTGCATCTTTCATAGAGGGATAGATTGTAAAAGATTTATTATCCATAATACCAATCTTTTCCAGAATAGAGGGAGCTGCGCATATTGCAATAATCCATTTTTTATCATTATAAAATTTTTTAACAATTGAAAGTACCTTTGAATCAGCAATAATATTTTCAACTCCGGTTCCACCACCTGGTAAAAAAATACCATCATATAAATCTAAATCAACTTCAGAAACTAATAAATCGGAAACGATAGAAATATCATGACCACCTATAACAATTTTATTTTTTAATGATGCTAAAGTCACTGATATTTGAGCTCTTCTTAAAATATCAACAACAGTTACCATCTCACTCTCTTCACACCCGTCAGCCAATACAGTTAATACATTCATATAATTCCTCATTAATTAAAAATAATATTTTTTATTATTGACACTAATTCAAAAAACAGTTACACTTAGAATAGCCTTATAATAAGCGAATGGATTAGATTAACCCCTCCCCAATCGAAATCCATTCGTTTTCATTTTAATATAGTTTAACATCAAATAATTTTTTAAATTCTGCTATTTTTTGAATTCTTACTTCTTTACGTTTTTTTTCAATTGTATCAGATATCAAAATATTTTGCGCAATTGATGCAGCTTCAGATCCCTCAATTACTTTCTCAGGTTCTCTATTTACTATTTTAAAAATATACAATCCATTGTCTGTACCAAATATTTTATGTAAAACTCCAATTTTCTCAGTTGCAAAAGCATCCATAATATCAGTAGAAAAACGCTTAAACATATATTCATCATTTTTTTCTATTGAACCTATTAATCCGGGCGGATTAGTTCTTAAAGATAAGGAATCATCAGAATATTTCATTGCGACTCCACTAAAATTAGCACCTTTTTTTAACTCATCAAGACATTCTGCTGCTTTTTTTACTTTTTGCTTAATTTTATCATCACTCAATAAATTACCCTGCTTATCAAAATAAGAAAAATAAATCATCATAATTTCATATTTTTCATTTTTAATAAATCTTTCCGGATGACTCTTAACATACTCTGCGATTTCATTACTACTAATATATGAAGAATTATTCACAACCTCTTCATATAATTTATTTAAATATTCAGAAACCATAATCTGTTTTTTAGTATATTCAACATACTCAGACATCGTTCCATTACCAATTCCGGCTGCATTTAAAAATTCTAAATTTGTTATAGCCGATTCATCTTTAATAAATTGTGCAGCATAATATTTTTTATCATTTTGAATATGCTCATCGATAGCTTTCATATCAGGCTCTTGAAGTTCAATTTTAGCAGCTAGATAAAGCAATTCGAATTCCACAATCTCCTCTAACGCTACATCAAATGATATGGAATACTTTATTGATCTTTTAACGACATCTTGCTTAGTTATAATTTTATCTAATATTTTTGCTACGATATTTTTCTTAATTTGAATAACCTGAGCATTAACACATATTGTAAACATTATTATAAAAATTGATATTACTGTTTTTTTCATGATTACCTCTTGCATCAATGATTACCATAAATTAATTCAAATATCAATAGACGTTACAAAATGATGATAGTATCATTTATAGAACTGTCTTGACTTTTAAATGATAAATTGCTATTTATAGCGGAATAATCTAAAACTACTTAATTAAGATAAATGAGTAGTATAACTTTTAATAATTTTTAAAGGAAAGTGTGGTAAATAATATGGAACTAAAATTTCAAACAGAAAAGAAAGAAAACTCACAGATTCAATTATCAGTAACAATTGATAAAAATGAAATTGCATCACAATACAAAGAATTACTTAATGAAACACAAAAAAACATTGTTATGAATGGTTTTAGAAAAGGAAAAGTTCCTTTATCAATTATAGAAACAAAATATAAAAAAGCATTACTTGCCGAAGTTGCCCATAAATTAGTTGATAAAAGTTATCAGGAAATTTTTGAGAAACTAGAAGATAAACCATTGGCAACAAGTACTCCGACACTTGATGATATAGAAGAAATTAAACTGGATAGTGATTTTACTTATAAAATTACATACGAAACATATCCAACAATTACTTTTGGTGAATATAAAAATATTGAAATTGAAAAAGATGAAATTACAGCTTCAGAAAAAGACATTTCAGAAGAAATAAATAGGTATTTATCAGAATTTTCATCAATCGAAACAAAAGATTCTCAAATTGAAGACGGTGATATAGCATTAATTGAATACAAAGTATTCGAAGGTGATACTGAAATAGAATCAAAAGACAATGAGTATGTTCATATTGGTAAAGATTATGATAAATATAAAATCGGTAAAGAATTAATCGGTTTAAAAAGCAGTGATACTAAAGACTTCAAAAAGAAATTCACTGATAAAGATGGAGACGCATTTGCCGGAAAAACATATAAATTCAAAGCAACAGTTAAAGAAGTAAAAGTTGAAAAAAAACCGGAACTAACTGACGAACTTGCTAAACAAATTGATAAAACTGTTGAAACTGCTGAAGCATTTAAAAATAAAGTTAAAGAAAATCTTGAACACTATGCAGCTGATACAACAAAACAAAAAGCAATTGATAAAATAATGGATAAAATTATTAAAACATTCAAAGGGGTTGTACCTCAATCAATGATCGACGCACAAATCGACTCATATTATAAAGAGCTTTTACAAAAAGTTGGCGGTGATGAAAAGCGTGCTAATAATATGCTTAGTCTTGAGGGGTTAAATAAAGAAACATACAGAGAAAAAATGAAAGAAAAAGCAACTAATGCTATTCAACGTTCATTAATACTCAATGAAATTATAAAAAAAGAAAGCATAAAAGCTACAGAAGAAGATATAAAAGCTCATATTAATAAATTTGCAAAATTTTATAATCTCAATACAAATGATCTTTTTGATAATTACAAAAAGAACAATCAATTAGCAATGTTTGAAGGCGAAGTAGAAATAGAAAAAGCTATTGATATTATTTATAATTCACTTAAAGCTAAAAAAATTAACAAACTTTCACTAAAAGAGCTTGACGATTAACAACTTAAATACGTATATTATACATTCAAGGGGAAATAAATGATAATTACACCGTATATGGGACATGGAATACTTCCGAGAATAGTAGAAAGAACAAGTCGCGGTGAAGAAGTCTGGGATATTTATTCAAGACTCATTAAGGATAATATTATATTTATTGGTGGTGAAATCAATGATTTTGAAGCTGATACTGTAATGGCAACTTTACTATTTATGGAAAGTCAGGATCCAGATAAAGATATATCGCTTTATATAAATTCTCCCGGTGGCTCTGTTACAGCAGGACTTGCAATATTTGATACAATAAAAAATATCAAACCTGATGTTTCAACTATTTGTATTGGACAAGCTGCAAGTGCAGCAGCATTAATACTATCAAGTGGAACGAAAGGTAAAAGATTTGCATTGCCTCATTCACGAATAATGCTTCATCAACCCTGGGGTGGCGCAGGTGGTCAGGCTTCAGATATCATTATTCAGGCTAATGAAATAAATAGAATAAAAAAACAAATAAACACTATTTTAGCCGAAAACTGTAGTAAACCTTTAGAACAAATAGAGCAGGATACACAAAGAGATTTCTTTTTATCCCCTACTGAAGCATTAGAATATGGATTAATTGATAAAATTTTGAAGAGAGAAGATAAAAAATGAGCAAATATAAAATGAATTTTGAAGACATCTGTTCGTTCTGTGGTAGAAATTTAGAAGAGTATAATCTAAAATTCGTACGGGGTTTTAATTGCAGTATTTGTTCTGATTGTATAAAAAAAGGATACACGGCAGTTAAATCAACTGAAACAGATGGTGTACTCAATTCATTAGAAGATAGCAAACTTCCTTCTCCAAAAGAGATTAAAGGTTTTCTTGACCAATATGTTATCGGTCAGGAAGATGCAAAAAAATATATGTCTGTAGCCGTATACAATCATTATAAAAGAATTGTATACGGTTTAGATTTATCTGATTCAGAACATTATAAAGATCTTGAAGTAGAAAAATCAAATATTCTTTTAATAGGACCCACCGGTTCAGGTAAAACACTGATTGCAAAATCATTAGCAAAGAAATTAAACGTTCCATTTGCAATCGCTGATGCAACAACGTTAACTGAAGCCGGTTATGTTGGCGATGATGTTGAAAATATTTTACTTAAGTTAATACAGGCAGCTGATTACAATATACCTCTTGCCGAAAAAGGCATCATATACATTGATGAAATTGATAAAATCGCAAAAAAAGGCGAAAATATGTCTATTACAAGAGACGTATCAGGTGAAGGTGTCCAACAGGCCTTATTAAAAATTATTGAAGGAACTGAAGCCTCAGTACCTCCGCAAGGCGGACGAAAGCACCCTAATCAGGAATTGCTTCAAATTAATACAAAAAATATTTTATTTATTTGTGGCGGTGCATTTGTTGGTCTTGATAAAATATTAGAAGCTCGAATTAATGTTAAACCTATGGGTTTTGGTGCAGAAATAGTAAAATCAAAAGACAAAAATATGGTTTCACTTTTTAAAAATCTTCATCCTGAAGATTTAGTGAAATTTGGTTTAATCCCTGAGTTTGTCGGACGACTTCCAATAATTACAACATTAAACCCGTTAACTGAAGATGATCTTGTTAAAATAATTAAAGAACCAAAAAATTCAATTCTAAAACAATTTGAATGGGCTTTCTCAATTGAAAATGTTTCATTTGAATTTACTGAAGAAGCTATACGTGCAATGGCGATTAAAGCAATCAAGCAAAACACCGGTGCTCGAGGTTTACGATCCATTATGGAAAAATTAATGCTTGATGCAATGTATGAAGTCCCGTCAGTTGATGATATCGAAAAAATTATTGTTGACGAAGAAGTCATTAATCAAGATATCCCTGTAAAGATTATAAAAAAAGGTGCATCTAAAACAGCATGAAAATATTAAAAAAAGACAATAGTTTCTCATATAATACTCTTCCAATAATACCATTGAGAGAGATGGTTATTTTTCCCAATGTCATAAAAACATTTTATGTCGGTAGAAAGGAATCAATTACAGGAATTGAAAAAGCAATTGAAAATTTTGACAGCAAAGTTTTTTTAGTTACTCAAAAGAGTTCAAATATTAATAATCCGGGAATAAATGATTTATATGATATCGGTGTTATCGCTAATATTATCGAAGTTAAACCTACACCTGATAAAAAGGTTTTAAAACTTGTAATAAAAGGTATAAAACCTTGCAAACTTACAGAGATTATCGATTGTAATGATTTCAACACAGCAAATATTGAATATCTTGGAGATGCAATAATTGAAGATCCCAAAAAAGTAGAAACTTTATTTTCTTTAATCAATAAAGAATTTAAAAAATTTGTTGAGCAATCAAGATTTCAACCTGATATAGTACGAAATATTGAATCATCTAAAAATCATATTGATTTTTTCAATAACATAATGCAGTATTTAACTGTAAATATTGAAACTCAAATTGAAATACTTCGGGATAACAGGATCGACACTTATTTTTCGAAACTCGCTGAACTAATTTATGCTAATATTGAAAATGTCCAACTTGAAAAAAAAATAACCATGGAAGTTCGTAAAAAGATGGAAAAAAATCAAAAAGATTTTTTCCTTTATGAACAAATGAAAGAAATACAAAAAGAACTCGGTAATTCTCCTGAGGAGAATGAATTTTATAATATTGATGAATTTATAAAAAAACTTGATTCAATGGGTATTCCCGCTGAAATAAAAGAAAGAATTGTAAAAGAACAAAAGCGACTAATGAAAATGCCTCCAATATCACAGGAATCAGGTATAATAAAAAATTATATTGATACACTTCTTGAATTGCCATGGAGTATAAATAGTGAAGATAATAAAGATTTAAATAAAGCAAAAGAGATCCTTGACTCGAAACATTATTCTTTAACAAAAGTAAAAAGTAGAATTTTAGAGTTTCTTGCAGTCAGACAATTAAATCCAAATACAAAAGGTCCAATACTTTGTTTTATAGGTCCTCCGGGAACCGGAAAAACAAGTCTTTCAAAATCTGTCGCAGATGCAATTAATAGAGAATTCCTTCGTATTTCCTTAGGCGGAGTTCGCGATGAAGCAGAAATTAGAGGACATAGAAGAACGTATTTAGGTGCTCTACCCGGAAAAATTATACAATCGATGAAAAAAGTTAAGACACTTAATCCGGTATTCCTTCTTGATGAAATTGACAAAATGAGTTCTGACTTTCGTGGTGACCCAGCATCAGCACTTCTTGAAGTATTAGACCCTGAGCAAAATCAACAATTTGTTGATCATTTCCTTGAGGTTCCCTATGATTTATCAGCTGTTATGTTTATTTGTACAGCTAATTCAGTACAAGGAATTCCATACCCCCTACTCGATCGAATGGAACTAATATATATAAACAGTTATTCTGATGAAGAAAAAATAAAAATTGTACGAAATTTTATTATCCCAAAAGAAAAAATAGAAAATGGAATAGGTAATGTTGAATTAGCTATATCCCAAGCAGCTTTAAAAGAGATAATAAGAAATTATACTATGGAATCAGGTGTGCGATCACTTCAAAGACAAATTGCTTCAATATGCAGAAAAACGGCAAAAGAAATCGTTTTAAATAACACACATACTGAAAAAATGACTATTTCAACAAAAAATCTTTCAAAATTCCTTGGTAAAAAGAAATACCTTGAACCTTCAATTGATGATTTTTTAGACATTGGGGTTGCTCATGGTCTGGCATGGTCCGAATTAGGCGGTGCATTATTACCAATTGAAATAGTATTATACCCCGGTAAAGGCGGAATTATATTAACGGGTAAACTTGGTGAAGTTATGAAAGAATCTGCTCAAACAGCTTTTTCTTACATTAAATCAAAAAGTCATTTATTTGCAATTAAATATCCTGACTTTAGTAAAGAATATGATTTACATATTCATTTTCCTGAAGGTGCCACACCAAAAGACGGCCCTTCCGGAGGTATAGCAATAACCTGCGGTATTTTATCAGCATTAACAAAAACCCCGATTAAGACAACTGTAGCGATGACCGGAGAGGTTACACTTACCGGCAGAGTATTAGCAATTGGCGGATTACGGGAAAAATCACTTGCTGCACTACGGCATGGAAAAAAAGAAGTTGTTGTCCCTTTTGCAAATACGAAAGATTTACAGGATTTACCAGGTAATGTAAAAAGTAAAATTGAATTTAAAACGGTAAAAAGAGTAGAAGATTTATTTGGTATTGTTTTTGACAGTTCAATATATTTAGAAAATGAAAACAACAATTAATAAACCAAAACTATTAGTAGCATCACCTTTTCATACTACCTTGCTTGATACATTACATTCTAATTTTTCAATTACATATATTCCAAATGCAAAAAAAATTGATATTGACAGCATCATAGATCAATATGAATGTATAATTATAGCAACTAAACCAGGGCTTGATCAAACTATACTATCTAAAGCACATAAATTAAAAATGATAATCAGACTGGGAATTGGCATTGATCACATCAATATTGAATATTGCCGGGAACATAATATCATAGTTGCAATAACACCAAATTCAAATATATCACCGGTACTTGAATTAGTTTTTTCAAAATTAGTTTATGTACTTCGCAATTTTGATAAAGCAACTAACAATTTATTTTCAGGACATTTTCGAGACCATTTAGAAAACGGTACTGAACTTAATTCAAAAACAATTGGTGTTATAGGAACGGGTCGAATCGGTTCAAATATATGCCGTCTTGCTTCACTTTTCGGTATGAAAGTATTAGCCTATGACCCATACATAACTAATAGGTCTGAAATTCAGGCTTTATTTGTAGAAAAAGATGTATTAATTTCACAATCAGATATTATTACAATTCATACACCTCATACTTTGGAAACTGATAATATGGTTGATTTTGATTTTCTTGAATTAATGAAAAAAGACAGTATTTTGATAAACACAGCAAGAGGTCGAATTGCCCCTATGAAAACTCTCATCGAATATTCGAAAAAAGAAAAAATTAAAAATTTCATAATTGATGTATATGATAACGAACCTTTTATACCTGATAATGATGATATTTTTTTCTTAAGAAAATATTTTACACTATCTCCTCACATTGGTGCATTTACAGAACAATCGTTACACAATAGATCACAAGAAGCACTTATTCAATTAAATGATTATTTTATTAAGAGCAAGCAACCTCATGGAATGATTGATTTACTAAAAGGGTATTAATTGTATAAATATATATGATATATAGGATGAAAAAAAACCAATAATGATGCCTGCTATACAATCACTTGGATAATGAAACCCTTTTACAATACGTGCAACTGATACAATTATCGCAATGAACAAAACTGAGTATATTATTAGATACATCCCGTATAAGGGTGCAAGAACCGCTGTTATTCTTGTCACATGTCCAGATGGAAATGAATAAGGATCCAATTCACGGAGAAAAACATCATTTCCAACAGATTTACGTTTTCTTTTAATTGTAAATTTAAGAATAAAAACAATGATTGTCGAAATCAAAAAGGATAAAAAAGAAAATAAAATCACCATATTCTTCATGGAAACTTCAGTAAAAATTGAAATGGCAACAAAATATAGAACAATATAATACATATTTCCTATAGTAGATACAAATGAAAATAATTTATTGTTACTAAATTTATTGTACAAAAAATCAGAAACAACCGTATCAAATTTTAATATTTTTTCGATTTTTTTAATTCCTTATTTACTACTATGGTGTAATTCGAATATAAGCAATTGATTTTTTTGTTATAAAAATATAATTATTAAACGCAGTTTGAATATAAATACCATCACTATATGCAGAAATAAGTTTACCACTTAACGTATTATCAGTTACACTGATAGTTACCGATATATTTTCACCTATTGCATTTGATATAAAAGAGTCAAACCCTGGTACTAAAGTTGATGATTGTTCAGTAGCTGAAGAACCATCGTTAATTATTATATCTTCAGCATGTACTGAAATTAAAGCCATTAGAAAAACAAAAAATATAATCAAATGTTTACTGTTCATTGATAACTCCTTTTTTTTTATTTATACTTCTTTTTTATTATTTTTCAAATATAAATTGTTATTTATTTTATAAAATTGATTCAATTATTTTTACATTCTGCCTTACATGCTCCGGTCTTGTCATAGTGATGAGTGCTGTTGTAACCCCGTCTGTCTCAAGCACATACTTTAATGAGGAATACAACGGCGAAACAGCTAAAGACTCTTTTATTGTTAATGCATTACTAAAGTTATTGCTATTTGAAAAAACCGGATTAAATCGTCGCACATCTTTTTTTGACAATTTAAAATCAGCATTAATTTTATCCGTAAATAGTCCCTGTGATAACGGACTATAAGCAAAATATCCCATTGAATTTGCTTTACAAAATGGAATGATTTCATTAACATCATTTGAATCAATCAAATTAAATTTATTCTGAATAATAGTTACTCCACATGAATGTGCAATTCTAACATTCTCAATTGAAAGATTAGAAGCTGCTATATTTTTAATAACATTGTTTTTTTTGAGCAATAACAATTCATTAAAAACATTTTCTAATGAATTAATTCCATCAGGAAAATGAACAGTATAAATATCAATATAATCCGTCTTTAATCGTGTAAGACTAGTATCAAGTTCTCTTAACATGGAATCTCTTGATAAATCATGTTGAATCTTCCCGAATCCGTTATCAACCAGACCAAATTTTGTAGAAATAATAACGTATTTCCGCCATGAAGAAAGCATAGCCCCAAGGATGGCCTCTGACATACCATTCCCATATAATGGTGAAGTATCAAATATATTAATGCCATATTTAATAGCTTCATTAATTGATTCGCATACTTTTTTTTCACTCACATCCGGCCACCCTTTTATTCCGGCCCCCCACCCTCCATATCCAATAACAGAAACAAGAAGATCAGTATTTTGTACTTGTCTATAAATCATTGATTATCCCTCAGAAGTTTCTTTTATCATACTTAATAAAATTATTCGAGCCTCTTGTATAATTTATTTATTTTTGTTAGAAAAGAGGGTCTCTTAAAAAAATCAAGATAGAAAGACTATTTTAGGAGAAATTATTTTGAGGAGAAACATTTGAAAGCATTAGCATTATTTTCAGGAGGACTTGACAGTGCCCTTGCTGTAAAACTTATTCAATCACAAGGGATTGAAGTTATACCACTAAATTTTGTATCGCATTTTTTTGGTGGTGCTAATGAAAGAGCTTCTAAAATGGCACAACAATTAGCTGCTGATATTCAATATATTGATTTTAAACAAGAACATCTTGATATTGTAAAAAACCCGCCTCATGGTTATGGTGGTTACATGAACCCATGTATAGATTGTCATGCACTAATGATAAAAACAGCAGTTAATCTTTTACCTCAATATAATGCTTCATTTGTTATTACCGGTGAAGTACTTGGTCAAAGACCGATGTCACAAACATCAAGGTCAATACGATTAATAAATAAATTAGCAGGTGATACTGAATTAATAGTACGCCCCTTATCAGGTAAACTGATGAATGAAACTCTTCCGGAAAAAAACAAATGGATTGATAGAAATAAGCTTCTTGATATATCAGGCAGAAGTCGGACAAGACAGATTGCTTTAGCTATTGAATATGGGATAGTTGAATATCCGACTCCGGCCGGTGGCTGTTTATTAACGGTTGAAGGGTATTCAAATAGATTACGGTCTATTAAAAAAGACAATCAGATGAATAATGAGGATTTGTTTGAAATAATTAAAACATCGAGGTTTTTCAGACTTGATGAGGGTAAATATGTCATTGTTAGCAGAAATGAAGAAGAAAATACAATTCTTGACAGCTTTGAAAATAAAGTTGATTATTTTATCAGACCGGCGATTGATACTTTTGGCCCCCATATAGCAATTACAGGAAAAAATTTCACCGATAATGATTTTGAGCTAATTTATCGAATTTTTTCACGATATTCAAAAGGAAAAGGAACAACACCGGTAGACTTTACTATTAATAATACACTAACTCATAGAGGTATTGGAACAATGACCGATGCAGAATTTGACAAATATATTATACGCTAAAAGGTTTGTCGTAATGACAAACCTTTTAGCAAAACGATAATCAATTCAGGTAAACATAAAATATCTGATATAAAAATAGATCGTTGCAACAAATAAATTAATAACTGTTGTAATCCCACCAATTTTAGTAAACTCAATAAATGATATATTATAACCTGATTTTTTTGCAATACCTGCAGAAACAACATTAGCAGATGCACCTATAAGTGTTCCATTTCCACCGATACAGGCACCTACTGACAATGCCCACCAAACAGGCTCCATTTCCTGAAATGGTATATTATTTCCTACTTCTTTTAGAATAGGTATCATAGTAGCAACATAGGGAATATTATCTATAAATGCAGAGAAAAAGCCGGATGCCCAAAGAATTATATTAGTTGTAAAAAAGATATTGCCTTTAGTTGCATCGATCATATATTCTGCGATTTTTTTTATAACGCCAACCTGAACAAGACCATCTACTAAAATAAATAGCCCGATAAAGAAAAAAATTGTCCCCCATTCCACTTCTTTATAAAATTCCTCAGCAATTTCCTCAGATTTTTCATTTTTCGGGAAAACGCTTAATAACATTAATAATGAAGCCCCTGATAATGCAATAATTGAAGCATCAAGATGTACTGTATCATGCAAAATAAAACCTGAAATAACCAATGCTAAAACGATTAAAGATTTAATTAACAATGGAAAATCTTTAATAGCCTTATTTTCATTAAAATCCATAATCCGGGCTTTTTTCTCCTGGGTTACTATAAGTTGCTTTTTATATTTTAATAGGACAACAAATAAAGTAACAATCATCATGATAATAACTATTAAAGATTGATTTGTAATAAAATCATTAAAGCTTAATCCTATAGCACTTCCAATCATAATATTGGGAGGATCGCCTATAAGTGTTGCTGTTCCACCAATATTTGACGCGATAGCCTGAGAAATAATAAATGGAATTGGTGACAAACCCAATTCTACAGCAATTAATATTGTCACCGGAGTCAGTATTAAAACTGTTGTGACATTATCAAGAAAAGCAGAAAATAAACCTGTAATAATAAATAACATTATTATTATCTTAACAGGATCTCCTTTTGCAATTTTTGAAGCTTTAATAGCAACATATTGAAATAAACCCGATCTTTTCGTAATTCCTACAATTATCATCATACTAATTAAAAGGAAAATTACGTTCCAATCTATAACATTAAATACATTTTCTTTATTAATAACACCTAATATTATTACAAGTGCAGAGCCTACTAATACAGCTATTGTTTTATTTATGTATTCAGTTGTAATAAATACATATACAACAGCAAAAATTGCTATTGCAAAAATCATATGAAAATTCATAACTATCCCCTTAAAATCTTTTTTAATATGTCCATATAACTGATGACACCAACAATTTTTTTATCTTTGACAACCGGAATTTGTCTTCTTTTATGTTGCGTCATTTCAAATGTAGCCTCAATAATTGAAGCCTCGGGAGCTAATTGGACAAGAGGTTTATTCATAATTTTCTTTATTTGAATCGTATCTTCATTCTCAAGCAGTTTATCAAAAGGGTCTAATGTTGATAAGAAACTTAAATTATCCAACATCATCGCATAATTGGGAATACCTTCTTTTAATAGATCAAGCGTTGTTACTTCCCCGATAAATTCATCTTTTTCGTCAACTACAGGAATATAACTGATATTGTTTTTATAAAAAAGGTCTGAAAGCGTTTTTAAAGTATCACTTGGCTTTAAAGTAATGACATTTTTCGTCATTATATCATTAACTGTAGACCCCTTAGTCAATAAAAACCCGGCCTTTTCAATATTGCTAATAAAATGCCGGGGGTCTTTACTCTTCAAAATAGTTTCAAACAAACTCTCATTACTACTTATTTGAGCAAATGCTGATAATATTTTTAAATATAGATTAGAAGTTGTTTTACCAATTAAAAATAATACAACCATTTTTACTGATATACCTTCCTGAATAAATTCCTCTTCAGGAATATAAATCGAAACAATAATATCATTAAAATTTTCTAATCTGCCATGTGGAATCCAAACACCAGTTGGTAATACAGTTCCACCGAGTGATTCTCTTTCTTCTATAGTATTAATAACCTTTGGAGAATCAATTTTAAAATCATAGTTTCTTTCAAATTGTCTTATTAAAAAAGAAATTATTTCTTCTTTATTCTTCAAATTTCCATTAATTACAATGTAATCTTCATTTAATATACTTGATAATTTCATATATCCACCTTTAAATTTTTAAAATTCAGAATTATGATATATATACCACTATGGAAATGAAAGAACAAAAAGAAGTTTTTTTAATATATATTTATAAAATAATTGATTATAAATAAAAATACGATCAAATTTTATTATATAATCATTAAAAAAGTCAGAAAATAAAAAAATTATAAGTAAATTTTTATCAAACTTAGTTGTATCATTTTCATTACATGTCATTAAATTAATCTCATAATCTTCATTATAAAATAATTGGTTCTTTGTATTTATTCCACACGATTGAAGAAAGGTTAATAATACTAACATTATAACTATAATTTTATTTACCATTTTATAATTATACAAAAAAAAATTCACAAATGCATTTTCTTTTACATTTATATTGATATTTTACTCTATAGAGTTTATTTTAATGTATTAGTAAGGAATCAAAATGAAAGAATTAAAATGGAGAAAATGCCCTCTATGTGGTGCATGGAGTTTCTACATAGATATTCCTGGTAATGTAATTATTACTTTTAGAATAACAAATACTGGAGAAATTACATTTACCTGTCATGATAGAACATATCCAATAACTGATCAAACTCGCATTCATTGTTTAAGTTGCTCATGGTCAGGAACAATTGACGATTTGGATTAATAATATTTTACTAATTTTCTATTATATGATAAAACCGCAATAGTAACATACAAGGAAGGTTTTTTTCAATGATACATAGAGATTACGACATTATAATAGTAGGTGGTGGGCATGCAGGTTGTGAAGCTGCATATATAGCATCAAAAAGAGGATATAAAACCATTCTAATAACCCAGAATCCTGATACAATTGCAAAAATGAGTTGTAACCCATCAATTGGCGGAATCGGGAAAGGACACCTTGTAAGAGAATTAGATGCATTAGGCGGTATAATGGCTAAAACAATAGACCGTTCAATGATTCAATTCAGAATGTTAAATACTAAAAAAGGACCTGCTGTTCAAGCAATGCGTTCACAAGCTGATAAACTTGATTATCATGTCGCAATGAAAAAAACTCTTGAAAACAGTAAAGATCTTGATATATTTATGGATACTGTTGTGGACTTAAAAATAGAAAACAACGCAATTATTGGTGTCATAACAGAGCGGGGAAATACAATTTCTGCTAAAGCTGTAGTATTAACCACCGGAACATTTATGGAAGGAAAAATACACATCGGACAATATAACAGTATGAATGGAAGAATTGGAGAATTAGCAGCATTAGGTTTATCTGCTAATCTTCGAAAGATCGGATTTGATGTCGGTAGATTAAAAACAGGAACCCCTGCACGAGTTACCAAAAGAAGTATAGATTTTTCAATACTTGAAAAACAGGATGGTGACCCGATGCTATTTCGTTTTGCAAATTTTGATGACACTCCAATAGACCGGCCAAATGTGCCTTGTTATGTCACTTATACAAATGAAAAAACGCATTCAATTCTTCGTGATAATTTTGAACGCTCTCCTTTATTCTCAGGACGTATAAAAGGTGTCGGCCCCCGTTACTGCCCTTCTATAGAAGATAAAGTAAAGAAATTCCCGGATAGAGAAAGACATCAGGTTTTTATAGAACCGGAAGGTTTGTATACGGATGAACTTTATTTAAACGGGTTATCAACATCAATGCCGGAAGATGTGCAATACGCATTCTTAAAATCTATTGCGGGGTTTGAAAATATTGAGATAGTCAGACCGGCATACGCTGTAGAATATGACTATCTTAATCCGATTCAATTAAAACCATCACTTGAAACAAAACTTATTTCAGGGTTATTTTTAGCTGGTCAAACCAATGGCACTTCAGGATATGAAGAAGCTGCAGCTCAAGGTACTATTGCAGGGATTAATGCATGTCTATTCGTAGAAGGTTCAGAACCATTAATACTGGGAAGAGATGAAGCGTATTTAGGTGTTCTTATTGACGACCTGGTAACTCAAGGGACTACTGAACCATATAGAATGTTTACATCGCGTGCTGAATATCGTTTACGACTGCGACAGGATAATTGTGATTTACGACTCACTCAATATGCAATTGAAAGAGGTTTTATTTCCGGGGTTGAAAAAGATAGATTTGAAAATCGAATCATTGAAATATCCACAATAAAAGACCTTCTTAATAAAACAAAACTAAAAAAAGATCAGATTGAATTAATCAATCTGCAAGGAATAAAAAGCGGTTCAAAATGGGAAGATTATATAAAAAACCCGAATACTGATTTTCAAGATGCTTTTAGTTTATTTATTAAAGATTTTTCAAATATCACTCAATCCTCATTTAATACTGCTGCTATAGAAATAAAATATGAAGGGTATGTGGCAAAACAGGAAAAAGATGTTCAAAAAACAAAAAAACAAACAGAACGAATCATCCCGCTTGATATAAACTATGATGATATCCGTGGCATTTCAAATGAAAGTCGGGATAAGTTCAAATCAGTAAAACCTGTGAATATAGGTCAGGCATCACGAATCAGCGGAATAACACCGGCAGACATTACAATTTTAAGTATTTATATATACACCCAAAATCAGAAGAAAAATAAATTATAAATGAAGTAAAAGGTGAAATTAATCAATATCACCTTTTGTTTGTAATAAATGCCCTATTTCTTTTAATATTTCTGTCAATTGTTTCTTTTCTACAACCTCAAGCATTCTTGATTCAATAAAATTAATAGCAGTATCACTAAAACTGCCGGCAGTAATACAAACTCCTTTATCTGTTTTTTCATCTTTTAACATATTATAAATATTTCTAACTGTAAAATCACCAATGATTGTATTTGATCTAAAAAAAATAAAATAATATGTTAAAACAAATTTATTACTGGAAACTTCAACACGTATCTCCATTTCACCTCTTTGATTTAACTGAGTCGAAATATATTTAAGATTACCTGTCAGCGTTGAATATTTTGAAATATAATATTTCACAAACATTTTACAAATATTGGTAAATTCGTTGATAGAACCAATCAAATATTTTTCTAATAAAGTATTTCTCGCAAGCTGTGCATATAAATCGATTTTTTGTTGAACATCTTTATATGACGCATCGATTTTAGCAGCTTCTTCTAAATAATACAGAGATTTTGCAACATTATGGATATTAAAATAACATTCAGATAATAAATAATACATTTCCAATAAATATGCTGTTTTTGATGAAAATTTATCTTTCATTTTAATTAATTTTTCTAGCATTTCTATTGCTTGAACATATGCTTTATCTTTTTTATTAATATTTGCAATAATAAATAATGCATCAATAGAATATTTATCAATATTCATAATATTAACTAAAATCCGTTTTGCATCTTCACTTTTATTCAATTTATAAAGTCCATACCCCATATAATATAAAGCTTCATAGTCATCAGGTTTCAATTCAATAATTTTACTCATAGAATTAACACATTCACGATATGAACCTGCTTGAAATGATAAAATTCCTTTAATTTTTTGAGACTCTTCGTCTTCCGGCTTAACCCTTGAAGCAATTGTCATAAAAGCCAATGCTTTTTCGAAATTTTCAGCATCATATTCAATTTTACCCAAATAAAAATTAGTTTCAAAATCAAGATCATCAATTTTTTTAGCAAATGAAAAATATTTTTTTGCATCAGCAATATTATTGAGATGATAATAACTTTTTCCGGCTGTTACAGTATATTTTAATTCACTTATATCAGGATTTGAAACTGAAGCATCAATTAATAACATGCATTCTTTGATAGCCGGTAAATACATTTTTGACAAAAACAAAACCTCTACTAATTTTTCTCTTGTTTTATGATCTGATGGTTTATTTTTCAAAATTTTCCTTAATTCATCTATAGCAAGGTAACTATTTTCTTTATTGATATTTTTTAAATTGCTGTCAACTTTCTTTTTTCCCATTTTTTTTAACACTGTAATGGCAATTGAAAAAAAAACTATTAAACCACACAAAAGAGTAAGTATTAAAAGTATATCCACTTGTCCTCCAAAAAATTTTTATATGAAAAACCTCTTGCAAAAATACTTTTCTTTTCTCGAATTTTTGCATGAGGGTACTTCTAACGCAATTATATTGCGTATGGCGGGAGCAAAAATAATGTACTCATGATTTTTGCAAGAACCTCTGAATATTCTAAATTATTTTTTAATTTTTTACAATAGCTGTACATGCAAATAAAAAATTTAATACTGATTAAAGATCTGCTTTATAGTTAAAATATTTTACAAGTATCTCTTAAGATAATACATTATAATGCCGAAAAAATAAATACTGCAATAAAAAAAAGCAGAATTTTACAATGTAAGGAGGACAAAGTGGCTCTCCCAAAAAGTATTGGAATTAGATTATTTGATGACAGTTTTGTTCCTGTTTTAACTGAAGGTGAAGTAAAAAATAAAAGAGTAATTTTAACAACAGTAAGAGATAATCAGGAAAAGGCAATTATTGAACTGTTTGAAGGAACAAGTGATACTTGTTCTGAAAATGAATATCTTGGTAAATTAACAATCGATATAAATAGGAATACTGACAAAGGTGAACCGGGACTTGAGGTTAATCTACGATTAGATGATGATGGTGTTCTTTATGCAAAAGCATGGGATCAGGAAAGTAAAGAAGAGAGTGAAATAGTGATTGAACATTCTTCTGCAAGACAGATTATTCCTGAAACATTGACTGATGATGAGATCAATGATATGGGGGATACAAAATATCAGGAAATTCCGAGTTATTATGAAGACTCAAATCAGGATTATGTGACTCACAAAATGAATAATGAACCTGTAACATCTTACAGCGAAGAAAAATCTCCGGATAAAAAACTGATTATTATAATTTTAGCAATTATTCTTTTATTAATTCTTGGTATCTTAGTATTTTTTATGCTAAAAAACAATGCTAAAAAAGAACCAAAACCAGTTGTTACCGAAACTATTGTTGAGACAACAAATGTTATTGAAGAACCTGAAATATTACCTCCGCCTGAAGAAATAAAACCGGTTGAAATGAAGCAGGAAACAGAAACAATAATTGGAACAAATAAACTTGAAGGTAAAAAGCACTTTGTAAAAAGAGGTGACAATCTATGGAATATTTGTAAAAAGTACTACAAAGATCCATGGTATTATCCGAATCTCGCTGAATTAAATCAAATAAATAACCCACGATTGATATTAGCAGGATCATATATTATAATACCGCAAAAATCATCAGTTAAAAGGTGGGATTTTTCCAGATAATATGTATAATCGATAAAAGCGTAATTATTTATAATTACGCTTTTTTTAGCATTTCGACACTTGTATTAATTTAAAAAAAATCGTAAGTTATGAAAATGAATAAAAAACTCAATCATATAATTGTACTCTTAATTTTAATTTTTATTGGATGTAAATCTACTGTCCCCCCAATAGTATATGATCAATCATATTCAAATTTAAAAAATGAAATTGAAATTATAACACTATTAATTAATCAAAATGACTTTAATAATGCACAAAAAAGAATCAATCAAAACCTTTCAGTTTACAATAATGATTTACAACTATTGACACTATCGATTCATTTATTAACAAAAGAAGGTAAGTATTCTGAAGCATTAAATAATGCTGAGAATTTATTATTAAAAAACAAGTCAAATCCCCTGCTCTATGCTCTATTAGCAACGATTTATTATCATAATGGTGATATTGAAAAAGCACACAATTATATTAAATTATCATTAAGTATTTCAAAAAATATTTCTTATACATGGTATCAAAAAGGTTTTTTTGAATATAATGAAAAAAATTATAATGCATCTGAAATAAGTTTTAACAGAGCTTATTTATTGGATAAAAACAATACCGATGCTTATTTTTTTCGATATTTATCAAGACTTTACATACAACAGAATATTGACGAATTAAAAAAAGAATGGAACTTTATTAAAGAAAATATCATACTTTCGTCAGCTCATTATGTATATCATGCTATTGTTTTATATGAAATAAAGAGTATCAAAGATGCTGAAGAAATAATTAATGAAGGGTTCTCATTATTTCCCGATGATCCTTTTATTTTAAATTGCATCGCATACTTAATTACAATAAACTATAGTAATACTCAAGAAAAAGATGACTTGCTCTTAACAGATGCATTGGATAAAATATTGAAATCATTATCCTATACTATTCTGCCGGAATTCGCAGATACTCATTTACAAATACTTTATTTACAGAAAAATTATACTGAACTGGAAAATAACTATAATAAATATAAACTTCTATTTCCTGAAAATCAAATTATTCAGGAATGGAATATAAAAATCAAACCGGAGTAAAATAATGAAATATTCAATAATGAAAAACTCTTGCAAAAATACATTTTTTACTTCTTTTTTTTGCAAAAGCTTTTATATACTCTTTCTATTTATAAGTCTGTCATGTTCAAACATGAAGGATAAAAGTAAAATAGTCCCGATTTTTTCTTTTGATATAGGTTATGATGAAAAAGAGTTAGGGCTGGTTAATGAAGTAATACATCAGGAACAAAAAAATATAAATTACTGTTATTCTAACGGTTTTTATTTTATTTCAGATAGAATCAATAATAAAATACTCAAAGTTACCGAATCGGGAGAAATATTACTCACTATTTTTAATAAAATAAATTATCCTGTTATTGCTGAAAATACAGGTAACACTGATAATAATCAAACAAGTGATGTAGACTATTTAATTCTATATAGTGAATACAATTTAATGTCTCCAGGGTTAATATCAGCTGATAATGAAAAGAATATTTTCATAATTAATAGCAACCCGGATTATAAAAAACTGAAAAATAATGTTGTTGAAGATAAAATAATCTTAAAATTTAATCCTAATGGTATACTGGAATTTGAATTAGGTCGAAATGGTATTAATACAGAACCCTTTGGCTATATTATCAGCATGAAAAATGATGTAGATAATAATCTTGTTATTATTGAAAAAATGAATGATGGTTTTCAAATCTACAAATTCTCATCTCAAGGCACATTAATATTAAAATCAACAATTACATTAAAAAATATTCCTTTATTAAAAAATGAAATTAGTTACATTATTTCGTTTGTTGACATCAGATCAGATTATCGGGAAAATGAAATTTATATTACCTGTCAATTTGCAAGTAAAGAAACGACAATGATGTTGGAAACATATTCTATTGAATATGAAAAGATTTATTTATATTCGCTAAAAGAAAACAAAATATCAAAAATGTTATTAAAAATTAACCAGGAATATGAAGATTTATCTAAATTTAAATTAAATCAGGATATTACAGAACTTTATGGAGATAAAAAATCAATTGCCAAGCCATTTCAATCAATAATCGGTTTAGATAATGTAAACAATATATATTTATTTCAGAAAGAAATTCCTTTTCAGAGTATTACTGCTAATAATCAATATATTATGAAATATCTCGAAACAGGTAAACTTAGTAAAACTTCTTTTGTTGAATTTGAAAAAAACGCACTTTTTGTTAATAATTACTATTTAACTAATGATGGAAGAATAATAACATACATAATTAAGGAAGATAAAATTAACTTTGTTAAAATACTACTGTAAGTTGGTAATTCATGAAAAAAAATACATATAACAAACCGGAAAACATCGTTGTAGATGGAGAAGTTGTTAGTTTTCATTACAAAAGAGATGACAGATTAAAAATGACCGGTGTTTTGACTGGTAATGAAAAAACATCTTTTTTTTCCAAAAAATATAGATATTTACACATCATGTTAGTTGATTTACTTATAATAGCTATTATCGGGATCATTTTAACCTCCTTTTACGGAAGAACAAAATCAGTTATTCATAATGATATCAAGTATTTATTTTCACGAAAATCATATTCAAATAATTCAATAATGAGTTTTAATCTACAAATCAAAAATGAAAGTTCCGAGATCAGAGAATTGCCCGGGAATTATTACAATTGCTATCTTCTTGATGAAAATAATAACAAACCTTTTTCCAAAGAAATTTTCATACAAAAAACACGACTTATGCCATCTGAATTTTATATTGAAAATATTGTAATTAATAATTTACCTCCCGGTATGTATACATTTGTTTTTATTATTGATAACAATATAACATTTGAAATGAATTTTAAAACAAAATAATATGAGTAATACACTTATTGATACACACGCACATATTTTTTCTCATGAATATGAAAATGACCTTGAAACAGTAATTAAAAACTCAATTGCATCAGGTGTAACAAAAATAATTATACCCAATATTAATGCCGATTCAATCCTTCCTATGATTGAATTGTGTGATGCCTATCCCGGTATTTGTTTTCCGGCTATAGGTATTCATCCGACTGACATTGAAAGCTCACCAGTTGAACAAATTAAATGTTTAGAAAAAGAACTATTAAAACGCAAATTTATTGCTATTGGTGAAACTGGTATTGATTTATATTGGGACAAATCAAATCTTTCAAATCAAATAGTTGCACTTTCTACTCACATTAAATTAGCATCTTCTTTTGATTTACCTTTAATTATACATTCAAGAAATTCATTTCAAGAAACAATAGATACTATTGTAACACATAAAAAAAGTAATACTCGAGGTGTTTTTCATTGTTTTTCCGGAACATATAAAGAAGCATGCACAATAATTGAATCGGGGTTTTTACTGGGAATCGGGGGAACTGTTACTTTTAAAAATAGCACTCTGCCTGATATATTACCGTTAATAGACTTAAAAAATATTGTATTGGAAACTGATAGCCCCTATCTTGCTCCGATTCCATATCGGGGAAAAAGAAATGAACCTGCTTATATAAAAGATATTGCAAGAAAAATTTCTGATATATATACAATTTCAATAGACGAGGTTGCAAAAATTACGACAGAAAATGCGAATATTCTCTTCAATTTCTAATATCTAAAGCCTCTTGTGATTTTTCATAATACAACTGACCACAATCAGCTTTTATATCATCACCCCGCCGGTATCTTCTTGTTACGCAAAACCCCTTATTTTCTAAAGTATCAATAAAGTGTTTAATTGCTTTTTCATCCGGTCTTGAAATTGAGTTATCAGAGTGATTTAAAGGAATTATATTTAAATGAAATGCTTCATTGTTAAATATTTCAAGAGCGTTAATATCTTCTATTGTATCATTAACACCTTTAATCAGAACATATTCAAGGGTTATACGATTCTTGAATGTAAAATAGATTCTTTTTAATTGTGATTCGATATCCCGTACTGAGAATTTCTTTGTAATAGGCATAATTTTCATTCTTTCTTCTTGTATTGCACTATTAAGTGATACCGCAACTCGTAATGTAGGATATATAGTCAGGATTTGTTCAATTTTATCGAGAATACCACAGGTTGATACGGTAATACGTGTTGGTGACAAAGAAAAATTATTTTTTTCAGTAATAAAGCCAATTGCCTTGATAACTTCATCAATAGTATCTAGTGGTTCACCCATTCCCATAAATACAATATTAAATAATCTGTCATCAATTTTTTTCTCATTAACCATAAATGAATATAAAAAAATTACTTGTGAAACAATTTCATAAGATGTTAAATTTCTTAATAACCCCATTTTTCCTGTCTGACAAAATACACACCCCATTCGACAACCGACTTGTGAAGAAATACAGAATGTTACATGATTATTTTTATCAATAAGAAAAACTGACTCAATAAAATGATCATCATTAAGTCTGAATAAAAACTTTACAGTACCATCAGTTGATACCTGCCTTGTTTCTTCCCGAAGAGAAACAATCTCAAATTTTTCAATTAATTGATTTCGTAATGGAAATGGAATAGTAGTTACATTATTAAGATCGATTATTCCATTAGAAAAAACAGCTGTTTTCAGCTGTTTTATTCTAAATGGTTTATCAACATCAGAATCATTTATCGTAAGAAAGGAATCTTTCAATCTAATTATATTCTCCGCTTTAATTCATTGTACAACTCAGAAACAATAGGAGTTACATGACCTGTAGAAATATACTTATCAAGTACTTTTATCCCTTCCGCGTAATCTCCGCTTTCCTTATAACAAAGAGCTAATTCATACAATGATCGATTATTACCAGGATCTCTATTATATGCATCTTTCAAAATATTGATCGCTTTACTATAATCTTTACGTTCAATATTGATAAATGCCAATCCTAAAATAGCATAATAATCATAATCAACATCTAAAGCTTCTTTATAATACTTTTCAGCATCATCTAAATAACTAAGATTTCGATACGCGTCTGCTAAACGGGTCATAATAACTTTATTATTCGGACTTAAATCCAACAGTTCCTTCCAGGCATGTAAACTCTCTTCATGCATAGCAAGCCCTCTGTAACAATCTGCCAAACCATATAATGCATAAAAATTCTTACCTTGAACTTTCAAGGCATTTTCAAAAAAGACAATACCTTCATCAAATGATTTTCGTTTTCTATGACAGTTACCAATTGCTGTTAGTATTCGAATATTATCAGGTTCCAGTTCAAACATTTTCATCCAATATTCTAAAGCCCAATCATATTTCTTATTTTCAAAAAATAAATATCCGATACCGGTTAGTGCATAAGAATTATTTGGATCTATTTCAAAAACTTTTAAATAGAATTTCTTTGAATTCTCATAATCACCAAGTTTTCTATACGAATCCGCCAATCGTGTTAAAACGGTAATATCAACACCATAGTGAACAATAAAATGTTCCCATAAACTAATCGACTCTCGAAAATTACCTGTTTCTCTATACACATCAGCAAGACCAATTAGTGCATATTTATTTTCGTGATGATGATCTAAACAACTTTTATAAAACGTAATTGCATTATTATAATTACCTGTTTTTCTGGCAATATCACCTAAACCAACAAGTGCATAATGATTAAACTGATCTAAACTAACAATTTTATTAAATAACTCTTTAGCTTCTTCAAATTTAGAATGCTTCACAAGGTCATAAGCTTCTTTAGAAATTTTACTCAATTCATCTACCGGATCTATATCATTCCCAAACAATTCTTCATTAAATTCACTTCCCATTTTTATTCCCCGTCATCATAATTTTATCGTATGTTTTAATTTCTTTAATAGTTTTATTAGTACCATCTTCATTAATTAATGAACTTATAATCCTGGCACAATTTTCTGAAAACATCCGTATTTTTTGTTCATTACCGGACATAAAGTACATTTCAGCCGCTTTATAAATTGTATTATTATCATAATAATAATCACCAAGTCGCAATATACCATCTTTATAGTCAACACTGACAAAAATTTTTTCTGCTGCTTTAATATTACCTTCAGAAAAAAACTGATTACCTTTCCTAATAAGCATAGCTCTAGTTGAAGGATCTACATTTTTTTTGTAAACATTACCCTTTTTTATCATATTATATACTCATGTGTCAATTTTTATTATCTATAATAACTACAAATCTTAGTATCGTCAACTCAAATAAAAAAAAATAATAGAACTCTTACTTATGGTCCTTAGAACCATTTTGAACCTGATCTATTAAATGCTCTAAAATCGGTTCAACTATTTTAAAAGTCTGATAAGCTCCATCGGGTGAACCGGGTAGATTAATGACTACTTTTTTATTTATTATTCCTGAAACACCTCTTGATAAAAAGGCATTAAGTGTTATCTCGGAACTTTTATACCGTATCAATTCAGATATACCCGGAATTATTTTTTCGACAACATCAATAGTTGCTTCAGGCGTTACGTCTCTATCAGTACACCCGGTTCCTCCGGCTGTAATAATCAAATCAATCTCTTTTATCTCAGAAAATTCTTTAATTACATCACTAATTATCCCCTGAATATCGGGCACTAACTTAAAATACGATCCATACCCTTTAGATGCAAAATATTCAAGCATTTTAGGGCCTGTCCGATCAACCCTTTCATTAGAAAAACCTTTATCACTTACAATGATTAATCCAATCTCCATTTTTAATAACTCCCCCTTTTAACACTTTGCAAAAAATCCCTGTTTCCGGCATAATACATTTCCCTGTTGTTTGTTGTATAATACAAGGTGTATGACATTCTTTACCGATTATTGTTACTAACAATTCGATACTTTCATTAAAAACGAAAGTATCGCCAATTGATATTGCACCTATTTCGATACCTGATATAATAATATTCTCACCAAAAGCACCGATTCCCGGCGTATACCCTGCTTGTATTATCTTTTCAATTTCATTATCCAGCAAAAGACTTACTTGCCTGTTACTTCCTGTTGCAGCGTGATAATCACCAATTACACCCCAATTTTCTAATAACTCAATGCAGTCAACTTGTATCTTCGGCCCTTTATTACTATTTAAACAGACTGCTTTGACTTGCTGCACAATGAAACCTCCGAAATAACCATATTTTTATCAACTGCTTTACACATATCATAAATAGTTAATGCTGCTACAGTTACAGCATGTAATGCCTCCATCTCGGCACCGGTTTTATCTAAACACTTCACTAAACTATGAATCTGTATGCTATCTTTATGCACGGTAAAATCAATATCAACAGAAGACAAACTAATCTGATGACAAAGAGGAATTGTTAATTGCGTTGACTTTGCTGCCATTATGCCGGCTATTTTTGCAGTGGTTAAAACATTTCCTTTTTTAATATTTCCGCTATTAATCATTTCTATTACTTCGCTTGATATATGAATTGTAGCTACGGCACGAGCGACTCTTTTTGAAACGGTTTTTTCTGAAATATCAACCATTTGAACAAAACCATCTTTATCAAGATGTGAAAATTCTGCCATATTAACCTCCAATATCTTTCATAACTCTATCAATTGCTTTGAAACCTTTAAAAGGTTTTTTTATTATACATTCATGTATTGCTTCAGAATACGTTTCAAATTGTTCAGGATCAACAACTACATCAGAAAATAAACATGGTAATAATTTCCCGTCAGCTGATAACCTGATTCGAGAGCATTGAGCACATACAGGGGGTTTTTCTGTATCACAATTTTCAGATAATTCTTTATTTTCTTTAAGATTCATCATATTTATCGTCTGATGACCTACATTAAGAGAAGAAGCAAATTCTTTAATTTTTTTTATTTCATCATTGTTAACGCCGTCAATTAATACTGTATTAATTTTTAATGGTACTAACTTAGCACTAATGGCTGTATGTATACCATCGATTACAGATTGTAACGAATCAAAACCCGTGATTTTTCTATATTTTTCTGAATTCAATGAATCAAGCGATACATTGATTCGATCAAGCCCTGCATTTTTTAATTGAAAAGCCATATCAGCTAATAACACACCATTGGTTGTTAATGAAATATCAGTGATACCTTTAATTTTTTTTGTTTCTGACAAAAGGTAATATAAATCAGCTCGTAATAACGGTTCTCCACCTGTAAATTTCACACGTTTTATACCTAGCAATGCAGCTTCATGTATAAACGTAAGTATTTTGTCTGAAGAAACTGCCGGAGAAGAATTAATTATACTTTCTTCAGATGGAGCACAATAAAAACACTTTAAATTACACGATGATGTTATTGAAATGCGAATAGTATCAATTTCTCTATTAAAAGTATCAAGCAAATATAACTCCGATAGAAAGTATAAGAAGAAAATAATATACATTTAATACTGTAAAAAGTAAAGGTCATGCACAAGATCTAATACAGTTTAGATGTTATACAAGAACCATAATAATGCTACATTTCCCTGTCAATATCAAAAGAAAATGATATTTCTATAGTACTGTCTTTTTCAAGTATAAATGATGCAATAAACTCATAATAATTCCCGAGAATCATTTTTCGCTCTTCAATTTTTAAATCAATTAAATCATCAGATAAAACTTTTAATTTGACTAATCCATTTCCATCTGATTTCAATACAATACCCTTTTCAGCTACCTTCGACGATAAGGATTTCATACCACGATAGAGCATTTCAATAGTATCATAAGAAAAACCTGTTGCAGAATTAAGAGAAATTTTTCTTTTTCTATGAGTCATATCCTGAAATACATAGGTAAGTAATAATGAATTTTCAGAAAAATCATACACTTTATCAATATGTAAACCATCATGCACATAGCTATAGGTAATTACATCATTTGAAAATTTTTCCTTCATTTGTGTATTAGCCATAGTATTTCTTAAAACCCATTTTTCAATAAAATCAAGCCTTTCAATTTTAGTTTCTTCACCAATATAAAACCGGTTTACTTTGATGGTATCTTCAAACCCTTTTCTTTTAAAACGAACTTCATTATCAAAATCCATAAAATGTTTTGTATTATAATCATAAATATATGATGAATTATTTTTCCATTTTCTTTGCCAATCCTCATACAGCGGATTACCAATAATATCAACGCCTTTTTCTAAATCATAACAATGTATTATTTTTCCACCAACCGGAGATAATACATAAAACAAATTATTTCGTACAACACACATTTCAGTAATCGAGTCACCATCTATATCTTTATGATAAAACTTTTCTTTATAATTACGAACATGCTCTATTGCTTCAAGAACAAACAAAACTTCCCGTATACATTCCCAATTTGCAGAACCTTTATTACACATCGGATAAATCGTATCCTCAGTACCTGCACTACCAAAAGCACAGCCAAATTCATATTGATAAACAGCATAAATATGCTTTGCCAGATTAAAAAGTTTTAATACACTGGAGTTCTCTTCATCAGGAATCTTAGTTTCAATAATACTCATTTTATTTGAAATGTTTTTATAAAGCTCGCGGTAATATACAATACCCTCATAATTTTTATTAAAATCAAACCAGTCGGCAAACCCCTCTCTTTGTGCAGAATCAATCATCCAGGTTGCCTGATTTTCCGGAATACTTTCAATGTGAGTCGAAATCTCATTATCTTTTAAGTAGTCCGAGAAAGTTGTAATTCGTAACCAGGGTGTTTTTTCAAACATCGTTAATAATGTATCAAGGTTTTCAATTACAGATGCTGCTGACTCATTATTCTGAACTTGCCACATTCCTGTAGCCTCGGCATCTTCGGCATAACAAATAACCGATGAGTCACTATCATCACCATTTTCATAAATTGATTGATAGAATTGAAATAACTCATCAAATTTACCTTTGTTTAAAGCCTCACTCACCCGTAGCTGATGAGTCAGATCATCGGTAAATAACTTAAGTGAACCTGAGTTTATACCGTCAGTATTTCGCACCTGATCCAGTCCTTCAGTAATACCGGCTTCTCTTAGAAACCTCTCTTCAATTAATGTATATTCATACCCGTTAGTTGCTATCAAATCAACATACTTCTGATTCCAGCATCGTTCAGGATTCCAGAAACCCTTCGGTTCAACACCAAAATATTCGCTAATTACCTCTTTATGAAGTTTAATCTGATTATCATTATCATAACTATTACATGAATACATGACATTTTGTGAATAGGTGCTTCCTAATATTTCAAATTGACCATCGTCAATTCCTTGTTTAATACTTGCAATACGTTCTTCATTAAAATATTTTAAACCATGCAAAAGGGTTCCTGAAATATGCAGTACAATTTTCACTGAAGGATGCTTTCTGAACATTTCAAAAAGGTTTTTATAACAAACTTTATCAGCATACGGTATAACCCCGTTAAAACATTGATTTGCATGAAAAACAAAAACGACATTCAATTTTTTACCCATCTTAAACCCCTTATTTAATTAACTATTTTCGTCAAGTAAATTTGATCGCACCATTTCCTCGGTATCCGCCTGCATTGTACTATTAATTTTTCCTTTTATCCACTTCCCGCTTCTAAATCTATAAAAAAATATCACTGACTTTGAAATTTCCTCAATAGTCATCGCCGTAAATATACCGACAATACCTAATTGGAATACCGGTCCGGCTAAAAATGTTAATGGTAATCCAATCATTACAAATGCTATAAATGATGTAAAAAAAGGAAATTTTGTATCTTTTCCTGCCCGTATTGCTGCCGGTAAAACGCCATTTGCCGTAGCAAACGGTTGTCGCAAACCAAGTATAATTATTGTAATTATACAAAATCTAACCGATTGTGCTTCGAGTTTAAAAATACCGGGAATAAGCGGAGAAAATAAAATTATCAACACACCTGCTACTGCACCAAACAGCATAGAAAACCACAACGCTTTATAGCCGAATTTCATTGCCTTATCTGATTTGCCTGCACCAATTATCTGACTCACACTTACCCCTGTCCCTGTTACAAACCCGCTTACTGTTAAGTATAATACAGAAAAAAACAAACCGATTACACCATAAATAGCAACAGCTTCCTTACCCGCCATACCAATGAATTTTAAATAAACCATCATAGCAAACTGCCAGAAAAACATATCACCCAGAACCGGTAACCCGATATGCAATATTTCTTTGATATTACTCATTGCAGGCCTTACAATGCTTTGTAACGACGGTAATCGACCTGTTCTGACCGCAACTATATACATATATAATAAACCGGTTAATGTCGAAATTAAAGACGACCATGCAGCACCCGAAACACCCAGTTTTGGAAAACCGAAATTTCCGAATATCAGCAGATAATTAAATATGACATTTAAAACCGTCGTAATAACCTGCTGGTAAAAAGGAATTTTTGTGTCCCCCTGGGATGTAAATATTACCGACATTCCAATACTGATTCCGGTGAACACAAAACAAATTGCAATAACACGCATATACTCAGCAGAATACTGTATAATTTTAGCATCACTGATAATTATAGCTGCTGATACTCTGCTACCGAAAAACATAATTAAACCAAAAAGTAATGAAATAAGCGTTGAAATAAATAAAGTCACTCCACAAACATTATAAAATTCTTTTTTATCCCCCCGCCCCCACAACTGCCCGGCGATTATTGACCCTGCATTTGAAAATGCAAATAAAAGAACAATAAAAAAGAAAAAATAACTTGTAGAAATCCTTAACGCAGCCATATAATCAGGCCCCAGCACTCCAACCATAAAATTATCTGTTAATCCGACAATATTCCTCAATAAAACCTGAAGAGTAATCGGGAAGGTAAAAATAAGAAATTTCTTTAATTTAAAATCCTCTTGAATAGTGTGCATTGTATACCTTTGTATTGAATTTTTGATTATTTTATTATACTATAATTTTAATATACTGAATGTGACATTAATCAAATAATTAAAATAAGGGAAAAATATGGAAACTTTCATTTTAGTACGGCCTGAGCATCTTAATCACTACGGCTATTTATTTGGCGGTATGATGTTAAAATGGGTCGATGAATTTGCATGGATTGCCGCATCTAAGGAGTTTACAGGAGCGAAACTTGTTACAATCGCAATGAACAATATATTATTTAAAGAGCGTGTCGTTAATGGTTCAATTCTCCGCTTTCATATCAATCTGGCAAAAAAAGGAACTACATCGGTTGAATATGCTGTTGATGTATACGCTGATGAACCCGATAATCAAATTGAAAAAAAAGTATTCTCAACAAGCATCACATTTGTTAATATCAATGAACATGGAGAAAAATTAAAAATTATTTAGCACCGATACGTCTTTTCCACTCCCACAGTACAATTGAAATTGAAACTGATGCATTTAATGATTCTACACCACTTTGCATCGGAATAGATATTGCCATATTCCGGACTTTCTGTGGTAATCCCTGACCTTCAACACCGGGAAGTAAAATAAAATTCTCGGGAAATGAGAAGTGGGATAAGTCACGTCCTTTCATATCAAGGGTAATAAGATTAGAATATGATTTTGTGTTACTGATAATTTCATCCAATGACGGTCCATACAGTAGTTTAACTTTAAAAACAGTACCCGATGATGCACGAATTGATTTGGGATGAAAAGGATTAGCAGCTTCTTTCAACAAAACAACCCTGCCAGCCCCCATCGCAGCAGCACTCCTTATAGCAGAACCTATATTAACCGGATTTTGAAATGGTAATAAAACAGTACAACCAGCTAATGTTTTATCATTCCATTTATCTAAATTTGGTAATGCAGCAATTAAAAGCGGTGATTTAGTTCTAAATATATCAAGTTCATTGAATAATATTTTACTAAGCACAATAAGAGCATTTTTATTTTTATACGATGCAATACAATCTAATAATTCTTTATCGGTTTCTTTATAATCTTCATGTACTATCAATTCCATAGACTTCACACAATTTTCTCTAAGTAACTCAAGTATTATCTTTTTCCCTGATATGAGGATTTTATTATTTTTTACAATACCGGCATTTTCAGATAATGATTTTATTTCTTTAAATTTAGTGTTTTCTTTTGATGTTATCGTTTCAGAATTATTCATACATAAGCTCCATGTCATTTTTTTAAAGCCTTTTTATTATCGCATTATTTAAAACAAAAAGCACTAAAATAATGTTTAAATTGATTTTAGCGTGGTTCTAAAAACTAAAAACCAATTTTTATTAAATTTAATAAAAATATTATTGACACCGGGTCTATAACATGGTATAAGCGTCAATGTCTACGGGATGTGGCCTAGTCCGGTTATGGCGTCTGGCTTGGGACCAGAAGATCGGGGGTTCGAATCCCTCCATCCCGAATTTGCGCCAGTAGCTCAGTTGGATAGAGCAACAGCCTTCTAAGCTGTGGGTCAGGAGTTCGATTCTTCTCTGGCGCATTCTCAATTTTATGGTGGATGTAGTTCAGTGGTAGAGCGCCAGATTGTGATTCTGGTTGTCGTGGGTTCAAACCCCATCATTCACCCAACACGCGTCCGTGGCTCAGCTGGATAGAGTAGCGGACTTCGAATCCGTCGGTCGCAGGTTCGAATCCTGCCGGGCGCATGATTTTGGGCCGTTAGCTCAGTTGGTAGAGCAGCAGACTCTTAATCTGCGGGTCAAAGGTTCGACCCCTTTACGGCTCATGTTTATTTATTGCGAGCGTGGTGAAATTGGTAGACACGCTAGACTTAGGATCTAGTGCCTTTGGTATAGGAGTTCGAGTCTCCTCGCTCGCATTTTTTTTATTTACGCGAGAATAGCTCAGTTGGTAGAGCGCAACCTTGCCAAGGTTGATGTCGAGAGTTCGAGTCTCTTTTCTCGCTCATTCCGGTACTGTCATTTTTGATATTTACCGGACAAACAGTCACTTTTTGTGATAAAACAAACATACGCGAGAATAGCTCAGTTGGTAGAGCGCAACCTTGCCAAGGTTGATGTCGAGAGTTCGAGTCTCTTTTCTCGCTTTGTAGCGGTAAGTTAATCTTACCGCTTTTTTTATTTTTAAATATAATCCACCTGTATTTCGACTATTTATATTCAAATAAATTTATATACAACTTGACAAATGACACGTGTCATATTATATATAACACATATTATGACACATGTCACAATGTTCTTCAGGGGATAAAATGAAAACAAAAAATGAAATAAAATTTACTGCTTTTCTAAAAAGATATCCGGAAAAATTCTTACTATCAGGAAAAAACTCGGTAATGGATGGATTCGAATATTTTGAAACTTCTGAATATAAAAACAAACCGGGAGCTATTTTAAGTCGCCCGAAAGCAATGATAACTAATAAAAGTGTTAAAGATATAATACGAATAGGAATGACATTTATTACAATTCTTCCATGTATGCTAAAAAATATTAAAAAAAACTATACAGATATGAATGGATATTTAAAATCCGTTAAAAATGGTTCTTTTAATAATGTTTCTATTGAAAATAACAACTCATATCCCAATAAAAACGTATGGGTAGAACTGAAGAATTATGCCTGGGAAAACCATCAGTTAATAGTCGGATTTACAGAACTGCCACAGGAATATGTATTCAGTGGTAAAGCATCACCTTTTAGACATGCATTAGTTTTTGCACAGGAAATGAAAAAAGAACCAATTGAAAAAGCTCCTGAGTTGGATGCTGGAATTGAAGTAATGAGAGTATACAACTCTTTAGGTATTGCAACAAACGATATTGCCAATTGGTTGAGAAAAACATACAATGTTGTTTGTATGGCAAATCATCCTTTAGGGGGATTGGTTGATACAGTGCCTCTTGCAGAAAAAGCCGGCCTAGGCGCTATCGGAAAACATGGAATGTTAATTACTAAAGAATTCGGCCCCCGCTGTCGAATATCACCACTATTTACTGAGCTAAAACTTTTTGAATACACGGGTTCTCATGAACATTCATGGATCAATACATTCTGTTCAAAATGCAGACATTGCATTAGTTCATGCCCTACTTCAGCTATATATTCTGAATCAAAACTTTCAAAAAGGTATAATAAAATCGGTTTAAAAGATCGTTACGAAAATTATGATAGAGAAAAATGCTTTACTTCTTTCGCAGCAACAATGGGATGTGCAGTTTGTATAAGCGTCTGCCCTTTTTCAAAAAATCCGGCTATCTACGATACAATGAAGTTAAAATATACAAATACAAATTAAGGATAAAAAATGCCACAGGATACTTTCTTTAATTTACATGAAGAAAAACGGGATAAAGTTCTTCAAGCAATAATAAATGAATTCACAAAAGTAACGTTAGAAAATGCGTCTATAAAAAACATAGTGCAAAACGCCGGAATCCCACGGGGTAGTTTTTACCAATACTTTATTGATAAAGAAGATGCCATGCGATACATAATTTTCAATACATGCATACAGGAAGAAAAAAATGTTACCAGAGATACAAATTTCGAGCCTGGTGATTTATATGATTTTATTCTATATATCTATAACCGGGAAATTCGATTCTTAGAGAAGAAAACAATTTCTATTCGTATGCAACTTCTTAAACAGATTTCAGAAAGTCCACGTGCAACTGCATTATTTAATGAAGAAATTACAAATGCTATAACACAAAGTGCAATGTTCAAAAAATATTGGGATATTTCCGGATTAAATCATTTAACAGAAAAAGAAAACATCACTTTAATGGATCTATTAATTACGTCATTAAAAGAAACCTTAATTAACGTTCTTCGAGATAAAAATTGTATTACCATGGCAGAAGAACAACTCAGGTTAAAACTAATAATAATAAAAGAAGGCGTTAGAGCAGTTTTCAAAATATAAGTTTAATATAAATAAATTTTATGCTAAAACAGATGAAACGGGAGAATAGCGTGGAAATTAAGAAAAATGATGATAACAAAAAAAAACCAAAAAAATTATCGTACAAAGAAGTAAGAAGAAAAAAAACAGATAATATAAAGAAAAATAAAAAACTTGCTCTGGAAAAAAAGAAAAAAAAGAAAACAAAAACCAACGAAGATGGAAATCAGCTAAAGCCCCTCTAAAGTCTCTTTAATAATCCTGCCTTTATCTTCGATAGTAAATTCATCATATTCACCAATCTTAATGAAAATTGAAGAGCTTTTACTTCCTTGTAGATAGACTCTTCCTTTCGATTGGGTCACCATAATCATTAATTTCCCGAAATTGATTTTATCTGATGAGTTAAATTTTATTTCAATACAATTTGATTTCTCAATAATCTCATTAACACCCATTTTCCTGCAAATTATTCGTATTTCACCAATATATAATAATCGCTTCACATCTTCAGGAATCGGACCAAATCTATCAAGTAATAAACTCTTTATTCTATCTAAATCTTCCTCGTGAGTTATACCGGAAATTCTTTTATAGATTTCAATCTTTTCTTTAGGATCAGAAATATAACTATCCGGGATAAAACCATTATATTTAATATCAAGAAAAATATCATCATCCTCATCAACTAACTCATCAAACATTTCAGGGGTATCAGACGTCTTTTTTAACTCTTTTACAGCGTCAGTTAATAATTTACAGTATAAACTAAAACCGACGGCAAGAATATCACCATGCTGTTCAGGGCCTAACATATTACCGGCACCTCTGATTTCCATGTCTTTCATTGCAACTTTAAAACCACTACCCAACTCAGTATACTCTGAAATTACCCGCAATTTCTTCATAGCATCCTCAGAGACAGCTACATTATCATCGTAGAACAAATATGCATACGCTTTAATATTTGACCTGCCAACACGTCCTCTTAACTGATACAATTGAGCTAAACCAAACATATGCGCTCTATCAATAAATATAGTATTAACACGTGGAATATCAATTCCTGATTCAATAATTGTCGTTGTTAATAAAATGTCATATTTATAATTAATAAAATCATGAATAATATCTTCAAGTTCATCACCTTCCATTTGTCCGTGAGCGACAACAATTCGTGCTTGCGGAACAACGGTTTCAATATACTTTTTCATCTCGTTAATTGTCTTTACTCTATTATAGAGAAAAAACACCTGTCCTTCTCGCGCTAATTCATGTTCAATTCCCATTTTAAGAATATCCTGATTAAACTCCATAACAAAAGTTTCAACAGGAAGACGTTCACGGGGAGGTGTATTTATTATTGACATATCACGAATTTTTGCTAAAGACATATGAAGTGTCCGTGGTATAGGCGTTGCAGTCATTGATAAACAATCAAGATTCTTTTTTACCTGTTTAATTTTTTCTTTATGCTTTACACCAAAACGATGTTCTTCATCAATTATCAATAATCCAAGGTTTTTATAGACAACATCATCTGAAATCAACCGGTGCGTTCCTACGATTATATCAACTTCGCCATCCGCTAAGAGCTTAATAATTTTCTTTTGCTCAGCGGGTGTTCTAAAACGTGATAACATTTCCACTTTTACAGGGTAATCTGATAGTCGTAATGAAATATTTTCAAAATGCTGCTCGGTTAAAATTGTTGTCGGAACTAAAATTGCCACTTGCCGACCACTCATAACAGCTTTAAATGCAGCCCGAATTGCAACCTCAGTTTTTCCAAAACCGACATCCCCGCAAATTAACCGGTCCATCGGTCGATTGGATTCCATATCACGTTTAACTTCTTCTATAGTAAGTAATTGATCTTCAGTTTCATCATAAGGAAATTTAGCCTCAAACTCTTTCTGCCAGGGTGTATCGGGTAAAAATGAAATTCCTCTTTGATTTAATCTGAATGAATATAATTTCACAAGTTCAGCAGCAAGTTTATTAACCGACTCTTTAACTTTTTCTTTAGCACGAGCCCACCCTTTTGAACCGATTTTATCAAGTTTCGGTTTTTCAAGATCACCTGAACTATATTTTTGTACAAAATTCATTTGTTCAATAGGAATAAAAACTTTATCATCATCAGCATACAAAATAGCTATATAATCTTTTTCAACTTCCTTACTCTTTACTCTTTCAATACCAATAAATTTACCAATTCCATGATGAATATGAACAACATAATCACCCGGTTTTAAATCAATAAATGATTCGATACTTTCAGTTCTTCTCGTATAAAAATGTTTCGAAAGTTTATTTCGCTTACCAAATATTTCATAATCATTAAGAAACATTATTTTCATACTCTCAGAAATAAACCCGCTACTTAGTACAGAGGGAATAATTGAAACCCCTTCCGGCCTGAAATCATTCATATCATTTACCGGATTAAATTCATCAAATAAAACAGTAAGTCTTCCAGCTTGAGCTTCGGTAACTGCAAATATAACAATTCTGAATTTATTTTCAAGATATCGTCTTATGTCTTCTTTAAATAAGTCTAATGAACCTGCATAGGCATTAACACCTTTACAGTCAAACAAAACATTAAATGTTTCACCGGCTTTATTAAAATAATTTGCTTCTATAATTTTAAATGATTTACTATATAAATCCTGCAGGGAAAATAATAAAGCATCTGGATGAAATTTCGGTCTGTATTTATTATAACTTGCATTAAAATTCTGTGAAAATTCAATACAAATTGAATCACATCGCTTCTCAATCATATCACGATCATTAACTATAATAACAGAATCATTAACAAAATCAAGTATTGATGTTTTTTCATAGAATAAAGGAAGAAAAAAATGTTCACCATCAAATGTATTAAATTGTGATATTTTATGTTCAATATGATGTACATTTTCCTCATCACCACCAATTGTTTTCAAAACTGATAATGCATGTGATAATTCATCTTTCCCATAAAGAATCTCTTTAAAAGGTGGAATTTCTACACAATCCAATCTATCACAACTTTTTTGAGTTTCGGGATTAAAACTTTTTATTATTTCAATTTCATCATCAAAAAATTCTAACCTCACCGGGTTTCTTAATGTTGAAAAATAAATATCAACAATTTCACCACGTACGGCAAATTCACCGGGATATGTTACCTGTTTCACACGACTATACCCGGATTCAATTAAAAATGAAAAAAGTTGTTCAATTGGATATTTTAAACCAATTGATATTTTTAAAAAATATTTTTTAAGTACCGCTTTAGGAGTAAAAGTCAGAACTAAGGCATCAATCGTTGTTATAATTAACATCTTTTTTGAATTGATTAACCCGTTTACAACATCAAGCCTCATAGAAACAATTTCTTCATTAACAACAGATAATTGATATGGTGTTAAACCCAGTGAAGGAAACCGGTATAAACTTTCGGTCTCCAAAGCTTCAAGATCATTATAAACTGCTTCTAACTCATCATTATCTTTACATATAAAAAAAATAGAATTAGAATATTTTTTAATAAGATTATCAGATAATAAAGATAAAAAACTACCTGAACATCCGCTTAATCGAATTGTTTTGTTTGAATCTATTGATTTATACAGGTTATCAAGAGATTCTGTATTAATTTTTTCATTTACCCAGTTTTTAAATCGCATCTTCGCTAAACCTTTTAAATTATTGTTCCGATATTTTGTTTATGAATAAGCTAACACTAATATTAACAATTATACTATTTTCTTTTTCACTTTGTGCCGTTGAAAATCATTCGACTGAAATTTCATATAATGATGTTGCAGTTATGATACGGTTTAGTGAACCGAAAATTTTTAAAATCAATGATTCAATTTATATCGACATAGAAATTAAGAACAAATCAAATAAGCCTTCGGCAGTTCTTATTGCAGATGATAAAAGATATACATTCGATTTTGAATTAGTTTCACTTCAAAACAAACCGGTAGGATACAACAAAGATTATAGCAATTTTTTTAACAGGGTGCAACCGATTTTTAATTCAATGATTCGATTAAATAAAGATGAAGGTTTTACCTACAGAGTATTGTTAAATGATTATTATGATATTGATACAAGCGGTCAATATTATATTAGAGCAGTTTTTCATCCGGCATTAAAATTAAGTGAAAATAATGTAAATGTTATGAAATCAAATTATCTCACGATCAACGTCAGACCGGAATCAATCAATGACCGTTACATTGTTGAACAAAAAGAAGCTGAGATGGAACGAATGTTATTTGCAGAAAAAAAAGCACCTGATGAAGTAATAGAATATATGTTAAATGCAAGAATGAAATCAGAATGGGAAAAATACTTTCTCTATATTGATGTATCAAAAATGATTTTAACAAACAGTAAATTTAAAGATAAATATAGAAAAGCTGATAGTGAAAGACAAAGTAAAATTATTGAAGAATATAAAGAATATTTAAAACAAAATACAATTGACGAAATGAGTTATATACCAATTCTTTTTAATATTGTTAAAACAGAATATTCAACTGGTGAAGCGAAAGTTGAAGCAATTTTGAAGTTTAAACAATATGACTTTATTGAAGACAAATATTATACTTACTTTTTGAATAAAAAAGATGATAAATGGTTTGTTACATCCTATACTGTATTAAATATCGGTGCACGATAAAAAAAAGGGTAGCTTTTCAGCTACCCTTTATCAATTAAATAAATTAAACCATGCCATTACCGGAAAATGAACTCCCCGACTTTTCATTACTCATCTTGTCCATTAAAATCTGCTGTAATTCAACAGGATTAATGTAAGTCAACCAGCTTTTTGTTAAGGTTGTATAATACTTTACAAGATAGTCCTCATCATCAACAAGATAATCCTTGATTCTGTTAGATGCACCGGGGTGTTTTTCATTAAAAATCTGAAATGCATGATCAAAGAAAATCTTTTCTATAGAGTTTACAAGTTTCATTCTTTCGCTGATTCCCATAGCATCCTCCTGTGATTAAGTTATAATAAGTATAATGTAAATGATTAAAAAAATCAAAATAAAATGAATAAATATTACAAATGAGCGTTTAACTTATTGTTTAAATAAATACAATCAGAAGATACACTAACCATATTAAATGTAATCATTAAAAAAATTGCCCGGTCAATAATCCTTTCTATATCTTCGAATGTATAACCTGTTGGAAGATGAGCTCTAATCGGGCGATTTAAATAATCTATAAAAGTTTTAATGGCACTATCTTTCTTTATTCCCTGATTATTATGAAAAAAAAGCTCTAATACAGGTATTATATTATTAATAACCATGATTTCGCTGTCATTTCTAAATTTTTTAATTTTTTTTGTATACAATAACCAATCTTTATCTGTCGGATTGAAAACATCACCATGTCCCGGACAAATTACTTTAATTCCTGAATTTTTAATTAACTCATAACTTTTCTCTAACTCATCAAGGCTTTGATTTAAAGCATAATTATAATCAACTTGAGTAATTACACCCTTATAGATTAAATCACCGGTAAATAGAGTATTTGTTTCTTTTAATAACAATGATATTGAATCTTTAGAATGTCCCGGTGTATGATACAATACTGCAATATCATTGCCAAGATCAATTTCATAATAATCAGAAACTTTGATATCATGATTAAATGGTTTAAATGAGACTTCTAGTTCAGGGTATAAATTAAGGGCTGATTTTTTTAACACATAATCTTCTGATAAAGCAGAAATAACCACCTTGGCATTAACAAAAAAATCATTAATAAACGTTGCAGTTCCGCCAATATGATCAAAATGAGTATGTGTATTTACAATATATTTAACAGAATCAGGTACTAAACCAAAATTCTTTAATAAACTCAAATTTTTTTCATCGTCTAATGGATGACCAGTATCAATCAAAACACCATTTTCCCTCTTAATATAATAAATATGACTTCCCCGACTTCCCGGTAATCGATAGATATTATTGCCTAAATCATCCATTATTGTTTTCCTGTCCATAATTTTTTTTCAATTATTGAATAAAACTCTTCATTTTTAAAAGGTTTCAAAATAAGTCCAACTCCATACTGCTTAATTAATGTATCAACAATATTTTCATTGGATGTTCCGGTTAACATTATCACGGGCATATCTTTTTTCTTTTCAATAATCTTAAAATATAACTCATCTCCGCGTACCCCTGGCATCATTATATCAAGAAGTACCAGATCAATATTCTGATTATCCAGTATATCTAATGCCTCCGTATGATCTTTCGCAGAAAATGTGGTATACCCTTTTACTTTTAATAACAATGAAGCTAAATTCCTGATAGATTGTTTATCATCAATAATAAGTATTGTAGCATGAAGAGGTTCACTTTGTTCATCATTTACAGGTGTTTCAATATCATGAAGATCAACAAATTTATTTGGTATAATAAATGTGAATACACTTCCCTTTTTATGCTTTGTTTCAACTTCGATTCTTCCACCCATATTTTTTATGATACCGTCAGAAACGGCAAGCCCTAAACCTGAATGATATTTCAAATTTTTTGTAGTGAAATTTTTTTGAAAGATTCGGGATTTGAATTCATCAGGGATTCCAAGACCATCATCTTCAATTTTTATATAAATAGCATCTTTATCCATAGTAGTATATATCCCTATTCTACCGGTTGATAATTTACTTTCGATTGCTTCTTTTGCATTCATAATTGCATTTATTATTAATTGATTTACCTGATTTTCATCCCAGAAAATTAATGGCTCACCGGGATATAATGAAAGATCTATTCTAATTTTAGCCGGGAAAACTTTTCTTAAAATATCAACATTTTGAGTAATAATTTTATTAATATTAATATATTTTTGTCTAAAATAATCAATGCCGGTATACGTCAATAACTGATTAGTTAAACTAGCTGCATGAACTGCTGCATTTTCTATGATATTAAAATATTTAAATAAATCACTCTCAGGATTTAAAGCTGTTTTTGCAAATGATGCAAAACCAAGTATAGCTGTTAATTGATTATTGTATTCAATCGAAATCAAATCAGTAATATTTTTATAAATTTCAATTCTGTTTTTAAAATAAATCTTTGATAAAAAAGGATCCAGGGCTGTGCAATCAAATGCTGTAATAATAAATTCATTATCATCAAGCTTACTCACAATAAGTTTTACACATTTTCTTATAGTATCGTCGTTTGCTAATTCGAAAACTTCCTCATAGGTAACAGCTGATTCATACTCATTAATAATTGAGTCTAAAAACAAATCTATTTTATTTGAATATAAATTAAAACCATCTTTTACAAATTGGTCATAACTAAAACCCATAATTACAAAAAAAAGATTATTTGACTCAATAATCTTCTTTTCTTTATCAACGATTAATATGCCATAATTAAGTTTTTCAATATCCATTTGTTATTCCAAATAAAATAAATCTTTAAGTTCATTATGCGTTTGCATAATCATCTTTATTTTAATTATAGTTATTTCTTTATTTAATAAAACACTTTTTACAATATTTATTAATTTTGGCCCCGGATTAATACGATTTATTGTAAGAGAGATTGAATTATTGCTATCAACTTCAAAAAAAACAAATTGTTTCAAGTCGAAAGTGATTTCTTTCTCAATAAGTTTAAATTCACTAGCTGTATTATACAAATTAATATAATTAATACTATCAGTAACATCCGCGTTATTACATTCTATCCGATACACTGTAGAATATAAATTATCATAAAGCGATGATTTTTTGGTACTCTCGCATCTTCGAATTCTATTTATTACGATATCATTATTTGTAATACTATTAAATTTAGTTAATAATATTTCATCAGGGTAAAATGTTGTCGTATACAATTCAAGCAATTCACACATCGATTCAAGACCAAGTGACATTGCACTGGAAAACTGAAATCGCGGATGAGGGTTAAACCCTTCGCTTAACATAATATCAATACCTAAAATCCTCGATAAAGTCTCAAAATATCTCATTAAATCTTTATGTGAAATATATTTAGAAAGACCTTTCTTTGTGAATTCTACAATATATCTGTATCTTCCTTTTTCAATAGATTTACATTCTTCAACAGAATCTGTTTTGAGAACATAGTTGTTTGTACTATTTTTTTTTAATACTTCACTGTTACATATTGAACAATCAGATTCGCATTCATCTTTACACAAAGAAGTGAGAGTGTGTTGTATTGATTTTTCTCTTTCATTAATTAAATATTCTTCATTTAATAAAGAGTCAACCATATTCCATGGTTTTTTTGTATAATTCCCCGTTAAATACGTATCATAAATAATTGATTTTTTTTCAAATTCATTTAAATACAATGAAAAATTAAATTTATCATTCCAACCGTCAAAGCGTGCCCCTTGTAAAAAAGCAGCTTCAATACCATACCCGACACTCTCATCACCCCTGGCAATAAATCCTTCAATGTACGACATTTCAGGCGGATGATATTTAACATTTACCCTGGTTTTCTTATAATAATTTTTGATATACATTAACTTTTCTTTTGACTCGGGATAATCTAATTGTTTAACAAGCTCATACGGTGTATGCGGCTTAGGAACAAATGTTGAGACATTAAGATTTATTGTCAGACCTTTAAATTTTTTTAGAACATTATCTACAAATGAGATAATATGAGCTACATCATCATTATCATCCGGTAATCCCACCATAAAATAAAATTTAACAAGACGCCAGCCCTTTTTAATAGCATATTCAATAATTGAATATATTTTCTCAATATCAACCATTTTATTAATTGACAACTGACCTTCATTACTACCTGATTCAATGGCGAACGTTAAACCTGACTTTCTAATTAATGATATTTTATCAAGAATATCAATATCAAATGATTCAACCTTTAAAGACGGTAATGAAACAGAAATACCTTTTTTTGAATATAAATCATTAAAGTAATCACATAATTCGACAATATAAGTATAATCTCCACTTGATAAACTTGCAAATGTTACTTCATTGACACCGGTTAATCGTAAACCTTTTTCGATAGAATCCATAATTGTCTGAGTATTTTTTTCACGATACGGTTTATATAAAACGCCGGCCTGACAAAATCTGCATTTATTAGGACAACCACGCATTATTTCTACAACAAGCTTATTCTGAACTATATCAATCGATGGAATAATCGAAATATCTACACCTTTATCATTTTCAAAGTTGGTATAAACCTGTCTTGTAACTTTATTTTCTGAATATTCAGGACTCAAAACTCCTGGAATCTCTGATAAATGCTTAATTTTTTCACTTCTTGATCTATTTAATTTTTTTAATTGATCAATTTTAGAAATAATCTTCGCAATTACTTCCTCCCCTTCACCAATTACAATTAAATCAACAAATGGGAAATAAGGAACAGGATTTGAAACAGCCGGACCGCCAATTATTATAATCGGATCACTTTCGATTCTATTTTCACGTCGTAACGGGATTCCCCCCAAATCAATTATATTTAAAAAGTTTGAAAATAATAATTCGTATTGTATTGATATCCCAACAATATCAAATTGATGTAATGGGGTTTTTGTTTCTAATGAATACAGATCATACTTTTTGTCACGCAGATATTTCTCAAAATCAGGCCACACTGAAAATACACGTTCGCATGAAGCATATTCAATCTTATTAACAATATCATATAATATTTTAATTCCATTATTTGACATTCCAATTTCATAAATATCAGGATATGAAATAACCATTCTTACATTTGTATTTGTAAAATCTTTTTTTGGGATGCCGGCTTCATTTCCAATATAGCGTGCCGGCTTCTCAACAAAAATTAAATCTTTCTCTATTTCGCTAAACATTCTAAATCCTATTTAATATTGAAATCTATTTATATGAAAATTTAATAATAATCCCGTAGTTAAAAAACATGATACGATAAATGTTCCACCATAGGAAATAAATGGTAAAGGAATACCGGTAACAGGCATTATACCAATACACATTCCGATATTTTGAAGAATATGAAATAATAAATAGGATAATAATCCGGCAGTTACACATGAAGACCACAAATCCTTACAGTTGATCGCAATATAAAAACCTCGGAAGAAAAATAAACCATACAAAAAAACGATTAAAACGGTACCAAGAAAACCAAGTTCTTCTGCAATAACTGGAAAAATGAAATCAGTTGATTGTTCCGGTACAAATAAATTTTGAATCATTTCACCTTTTTGCCAGCCTTTTCCCGAAAAACCACCATTACCAATGGCCGTCATTGCTTGAATAATATTATATCCACTATTCATAGGATCAGAATATGGATTAAAAAAAATCAATAATCTGTCTTTCTGATACCCCTTCAAAACAAACTTATTAACCGGATAAGATAATAGTAATCCAAAAAAAGCAATTGAAGCAAAAAAAACAAACCAGTAAAATAATAATTTAAATTTATTTGAAATTCCTTTAATAATATCTAAATATGCCAGAATAGATATTGCGATTGTAATAAAAAGAAAAATAAAAACAAGAATAACATATTTCATATTAGTCATAAGATAAATAATTTCATTTTCATTTTTAAAAAATAAACTATTAACTGTTGTGATAATTGGTATAAAACCAACGGTAAAAAAAAATAATACGGTATACAATAAATATCTTTTTCTAATACCTGCAACAAATGATATAGCAAGAATTATTGGGATAAAAACTAAAGATGACCCTAAATCAGGCTGAAGCATTATTGCACCTACCGGAATAAATGCAATAAGAGAGCCTTTTAAATAAACAGTCAATGATTTAATATTAACATAATTTGAAGAATAAAATTTTGATAAATAAAATGTCACTGCTATTTTCATAAATTCAGCAAACTGAATAGATACGCCAAATAAACTAAATCGCCGTTGACCTTTTACACTTGGAAAAAATAACGTTAAAAACAAACCAATAAAACAAATAATATAAAAAATCTCAACTGAACTTTTCATTGTCCGCATATTCATAAACAAAACTGAAATTAAAACTGCCAAACCTGCCAATGCAAAAATTATCTGTTTTAAATACTCTATTTTTAAATGCTCATTTTTATTTATATTCGCTGAATATATAAAAGCTATTCCAACAACACTTAGTATAATAGAAGTTAATAATAATGTATAATCAAAATTCACAACTATTTTTCTTAAATTCATTTACTATTCCTCATTTAGATACTTAAAATATTTGAGCTGTATGCAAAATCATTTATACGTGACTATTACTACAATTCGAAGCCTCTTCGATACATAAATTAATTATAACTATCTTTTACTGGATACCACATTCTTTTTGCGGTTGCAGGAAAATCTTCTTTATGTATCCATGAACTGAAAACCATTGCAGCAACATTACCGGCATATTTTAAAGGTTGTCCATTTTCAAATTCAATTAAAACAGCAACTACTACTTGTTCCTCAATAGGAATATCAAGTGGTCCAAACCCGACAAATAAAGAATGAGTTTGTTTTTTTTGTCCGACACCAACTTCAGATGTACCTGTTTTCCCTGCAAATGGTCTTTTTAAATTATAAAATGCCTTATTTGCAGTACCCTGACTTATAACCATACCCATAGCCTGATTTACTACAAAAAAAGTATCCTGACTAATATTAACTTTATTTAGAATCTCAGGTTTAATTTCTTTTTTAACATCACCAGTATTTGGATCAATAATTTTCTTTAAAACATGTGGTTTATATGAAACACCCCGGTTAGCAATTACAGATACATAATCAGCTAATTGTAAAACCGTTGTTGTAACATCACCTTGTCCAATAACTGTATTTAATGTATTTCCAAGATACCATGTTTCACCTTTTTCTTTTAATGCAGTTACAGAAGGTATAAAACCTCTTCGTTCAAAAGGAATATCAACTCCGGTAGAAGCACCTAAACCGAATAATGATGCATATTCAGTAATCTTTTCTATACCAAAAAGTAAACTTGTATTATAATAATATGTATCACATGAATTTGCCAGTGCTTCAAAAAAATTCTCATTACCATGATAAGCCCAGCAACCAAAAGTTTGGCTGTTCAATCTAAAACTCTTAGAACAAAAATATGATTTCGTTAATGGAACAACATTTTCTTCTGCAATAATAAAAGAACTAATCATTTTAAAAGTTGAACCAGGCGGGTACTCAGACTGAATTGTTCTATTAATTAAGGGAGTTCCTTTAGTATCTAATGACATTTCAATTCGTTTAGTATAATTCTCAGGATTTTGCAGTATGTAAATGTTCGGGTCAAAATTCGGGTAACTAACCATTGCAAGTATTTCTCCGCTTGATGGTTTCATTACTACTATACCGCCTGCTCTATCAGCTAATATAGCTTCAACATTTTTTTGAAATTGTAAATCAATAGACAATAATAAATCATCTCCCGGTAAAGCAGCTTCTTTTCTAACAAAATTATTTCTGCTGACATTCATTTTTGCATCAATTTCATAAGCTACAAAACCATCCTTACCACGAAGTTCTTTCTCATAACTATTTTCAATGCCGATTTTGCCTATCCAATCCTGTTTTTTATACCCCGAAGCTTGTAATTTTGAAAATTCATTAAAATTAATAGGTCCAATATAGCCAATAACGTGACTTGCTAATTGTTGATTCGGATAATCCCGAATAAGAAGCTCTTCCGGCTCAACACCTGGCATTGTATCAATATTTTCAAGGATTTTTATATAATTAGTAAATGAAACATTTTCGGCGATTGTTAATCGTTCTTTTTTTATTTTTGCAGTTTGAACCATTTTCTCAATATCAGGGTAATCAATATCAGTCATTTCAGATAAATACAATAATGTTTTTTGCCGTTTAATTTGATCTTTACTTAAATTATTCGGATCAATAATAATATTATAGATTTTTTTATTTGAAGCTAAAATAGAACCATCATCAGAAAATATCCGTCCCCGAATTGGAGGAATTCGTATTACAACTTCTCTATTTCTTTGAGATCTTTCACTAAAATTGGTATTCTTAACAATTTGTAAATATCCTGCACGTAAAACAATAATAACAAGTATAAATGTAGTAAATAGTGCTAAAATAATTAATCTGAATTGAATATCTTTCTCAAAAGAATCATTATTACTTGAATTATACATATCTTTTTAATTTTTCCATAAATGAATATATATTTTTAAAAATGAAAAATACAGGTATAGAAATTAATATCGTATATATAAATTCACCCATAAAAATAGTATTAAAATAAACTGCCAATGAATTTGTAGTAAAAAAAATATAAGCTAAAATCATATAAATAAAAGCTTTTATAAGATAAAAAATAAATATGACTATCGGTGATAATATTACAGACTCAATATGAAATAATTTATGCGGTAAAATCGCAATATATCCGATTAATGTATACATTAATGCATTTACTCCCAATAGATTTGAACCTGACATAATATCTATTGTTAAACCACCAAAAAAACCAAAAATAATTGAATGATATTTCCCTTCAAATAAACCAATAAATGTAACAAAAATTAACAATAAATCAGGTCTTGCACCATACAAACTAATATCCACATATCTTGTATATAATAAACCAACAATAGAAAGAATTAATAGTGCATCTATAATTAATTTTCTTATCAAAATGGATTCTCCAACAAATTAAAATCATCTTTCTTAAAATTTACAATTAAAACAAGTACAAATTCTATTTTATTGTAGTTTTCTGTAAGTTTAATAACAGCTTCATTATATATTTCATATTTTTTTGAAGGTAATACCTCAGTCATCACCCCGATTTCAATTCCTTTAGGATAAAAAATTGAATCACCGGAAGTATAAACAAGAGATGATTTTGAACCTGGAAAATCATAGTCTTTAGGTAAATAGAGTAATTTAGCATAATCTAAAGATGAATTATCGCCTTGAACAACACAATGAGTATTTTCATTACCAACAACTACTCCGACATTCATTTCAGGATTATTTAATGTAATTACCTTGGAAGAAAATGGTGTTACAAGGCTTACTCTCCCAATCAGTGCTTTTCTTCCTTTTTTATAACTGATAACAGGCATATTCTCTATAATTCCTGCATTAGACCCTTTATCAATTATTAAATAATCAAAAAAATTATTTGGATCCCTACCGACTATTTGTGCTGCAACAGTTTTATAATCAAGATTATCTTTTAAATCCAGAGTGTTTCTTAAATCAGAATTTTCTTTAATAATTACATTAAAATCAACCATCATTTTCCGATATAAATCTAATTCATCCCGAAGTCCTTTAACTTCATCCTCAATTTGTTTTATTTGAGAAACAGCGTTTACCATATCATTAAATTTATCACCTAATGAATTTATCATAAATTGGAAAGGATATATTATTGACAAACCAATTTTTGAAAATGAAATCAAACCTCTTGTATCGCTAAAAATAATAAGAATAAATGAAATAATTACAAAAAAAAGTGTAAGAAGACCTCTTCTTGACCTATAAATTAAACCTTTTATTGCTGACATATTACTTTTTTATCGACTCCAGAAATTTTCCGGCTCCAAGAGCAACGCATAATAAAGGATTCTCTGCAATAATTACCGGTACACCTGTTTGTTGAGATAATAATTTTGGTAAACCACTCAATAATGCACCACCGCCGGTTAAAACGATTCCTCGTTCAACTATATCAGCAGCTAATTCCGGAGGTGTCTGATCCAGAGTCTTTTTGACTTCTTCAATAATTATATTAATTGGCTCCTGTAATGCTTCTCTAATCTCAACTGAATCTACTTCCTGAATTTTTGGCAATCCACTAATTGCATCCCGTCCTCTAATTTCTATCTTTTTCACTTCACCTTCAGGGTATGCATTACCAATTTTTATTTTTACATCTTCAGCTGTTGACTCTCCAATTATAAGATTGTGTACTAATTTTACATGTTTTAAAATTGCTTCATCAAATTCATCACCGCCAATTCTTATGGCATTTGATATTACCATACCACCTAACGAAATAACAGATATTTCTGTTGTTCCACCACCAATATCGCATATCATATTTCCGGCAGGTTCATGAATAGGAATATTTGCTCCGATTGCAGCTGCCATTGACTCTTCGATTAAATAAATTTCTTTAGCACCTGCTTGTTCAGCAGATTCTTTCACAGCACGCCTTTCAACCTCTGTTATACAAGAAGGAATACCTATGACAATTCTTGGCTTTATACTGAAAAGACTTTTTGGAGAAACCTTTTCTATAAAATATTTTATCATTTTTTCTGTTGTTTCAAAGTCAGCAATAACACCATCCCTTAATGGTCTGATTGCAATAATATCTCTATGAGTTTTTCCCAGCATTTTTTTAGCTTCCTGACCAACAGCAATTACTTTTTTAGTACCCCGTTCTACAGCAACAACAGAAGGCTCAGACAAAACGATCCCTCTTCCTCTTACATGAATCAAAGTATTTGCAGTTCCAAGATCTATACCAAGATCTAAAGAAAACATGTCTGAAAATTTCCCCATATGTATCACCTCTTTTTATAATCTTCTATATGCTTTTATATGACTGGGATTAATACTCAGTGTCTTACGCCACTCAGATCGTGCCCTTATATTGTCTTTATAATAAATAAAATAAATCTCGCCTCTCAAAAAAAAAGCATCTGCATTGTTTTCATTTAATTCAGTAACTGAATTTAAAGTGAATAATGCTTTTTCATATTCTTTTTTATTCAATTGTATTTCTGCAAGTGTTATTAAAGCTGTTTCCTTTATTTTATCACTGCTTTTATTTTCCAGTACTTTATTTATATATTTTTCAGCGTTATTAAAATCACTGCTTCTATAGTAATTTAGGGCAACAGCTATTGAAACAATATCAGAATACTCAATATCTAAAGATCTTTTAAAAACCTTATTCGATTCTTCATAATTACTTATATTTGAATAAACCAACCCCAAAACATACAATAAATCAACCCGTTCATTGCCATAGGATAATGATTTTTTTAAATAATCAATACTCTGATTGTAATAAGAACGACCATAAAAATAATATATTTTACCGATACAAAAATATACATCAGGTGCAATATTATCAGCCACACCAACAGCTAAAGATCTTCGTAAATCAATAATCGATAATGAGAAATAAAGTGATCTTTTATTAACATCTTTCTCAGCTTCTCCTAATAAATAATAAGAAAAACCACGGTAAATTAAATATTCGACTCTTAAGGAATTATTCTTAAGCTCATTATCCATCTTATCAATGAGTTCCAAGTAATTTTTACTATCATATAACTTTCTATATGATTCCCGTAACTCAAAACTTATTTTCTGATTTCTTTTATAATTTTTATAGAAATAACCAATAGAAGTTATAAAAAAAACAATAAATAGAAATAAGAATAAAAACAGTAAAACTTTATTTACTACATGATTATTATTTCTTCTAACCGTTTTTCCTTGAAAAGATGTATATTTATAACTCAAAGTTGGAAATCCTAAAATTTAATTATCAGACCTTAAAAACTCTTATAATAAAAAGTATTGTTTGTCAATAGAACGAGTTGCAAATATCAAAAAGTGTCATAAATATTGATAATGGAATCTTTTACAAAAATCAAGAAAACTTGATAAATAATTCTTTATATAATAACACTTTAATGTATCATTTTTTTTAAATTTTATCTATTGAATAAAAAGATTCTACATCTAAACAGTTTTTTCAATAGTATCTCTTAATAGAACATCTTTAAAATGTTTGGGTAATTTCACTTTAAAATCCAATAATTGATTGCTGAATTTATCAAAAAAACTGATTCTTGATGAAAGCAGGCATAAAGTTGACTCAGGATATCTTTTATCTTTTCGTGAGTAAACAGGATCCCCTAATACAGGATAACCAATACTTGAAGCATGAACTCTAATTTGATGTGTTCTTCCGGTTTTAATATTGATAGCGGCTAATGTAATATTATCAAAATGTTTCATTACTCTAAATATTGATAAACTTTCCTTACCACCAGTTTTTAAAACAGTCATTTTTTTTCTTGATCTTTGATCTCTCCCGATATTCGTATCAACCCTGATACTTAACGGCATCATACGACCTTTCAAAATTGCCTTGTATACTTTTCTTACCTTTCTATTTCTAAAAAGTCCACTTAAATACTCATGAGCCTCTATATTTTTTGTTACAACAATTAAACCTGATGTATCTTTATCAAGCCTGTGAACAATACCCGGACGAACATCCGCATCCAATGAAATTTTCTTCATACCCATTAAAGCGTTAACCAGCGTTCCTGAATAATGCCCTTTTGCAGGATGAACAACCATTCCCTGTTTTTTATTAATGACAATATAATTATCATCTTCATACACAATATCAAGTGGAATATCTTCGGGTAAAATATCAATATCAGGCCATTCAAGAACAATTTTTACCAATTCATTTATTCTACATTTATAGGATAATTTTGCAATTTTGCCATTTATAAGAATTGACTTCAAATTTGTCTTTATTGCGGATCGCGTTACTTTTGTGACATCCGAAATTACTACATCCAACCTTTTTCCAACATTATCTTCAGCAACAGAAAATTCATATTCTTTTATCATTAATAAAACTCCACTCGTTTAAAATATGGTTTAAGACGAATGAAAAGATCACTCAGTGAAACTGAAAATGCTATAACACTACCGCCTAAATATAATGTTAGAAATTGATACCGTCTTAATTTACCAAATGTATCTTCATACATAATGCTATTATATGCAGAAAACATTAACCATCCTAAAAAAGTAGAAAATGTTAACGAACCAAAAAAAATTATTTCGGCTCTTCTAATAAGATTTTCACCTTTAATATTAATTGATAATGGTTCATTTATAACACTATCATCATTTGATGATGTTGAATATTTAGTAATCGGTGTACCAATAATATGCTTATTTGTTATAAAATTAACACCACTTTTTAAGATTACTTTTTTATCAATTTCATTCGAATGTAACAACACTATGGATACTATAAAAAATATACTGTATATATATTTCATACTCATTCTCTCCTTCCAAAAATTGCTGAACCGATTCGAAGTAAATTACTTCCTTCTGCAATAGCCAATTCAAAATCATTTGACATCCCCATTGATACAATATCAAAATCGGGATTATCTAACTGAGTTTTACAATAATCAAATAATTCTTTTAACGATCTGAAACTTTTTCTTATTTCATTTTTATTATCTGTCAGAGGTCCAACGGTCATTAATCCTTTAAGTTTACAAAATGTAAACGACTGATTTTGAATTGTTTCTAAAAATGAATTAATTGATTCCGGGTTGATACCGGCTTTCTGTGATTCACCGCTTGTATTTACTTCAATTAAAAAATCAATGTGTTTATTTATTTTCTGACAATACTTTTCAACCTCAATAAGTGTTTCAATTTTATCTATTGACTGAATCATATTTGCAATTGCAATAGCTTCTTTTACTTTATTTCTTTGTAAGTGCCCGATAATATGAAGATCAAATTTCCTGTCTTTTATTAACCCGTCATTAAATTTACTATATGCTTCCAAAACTCTATTTTCACCGAATAAAACCTGCCCGGCATCCATAGCTTCACTAACAGATGTTGCAGGATATGTTTTACTCACAGCAAGTAAAGAAATGGGATATTCTATATGATTTTTTATTTTGATATTTTGAATTGCTTCATTAACATACAATAAATTATCTTTAATCATTCTACAACAAGCTCCTTAGGATAATCAGTGAGATTCTCTATACCGCCATCTTTAACAAGAACAATATCTTCAATACGAACTGCACCTTTATTTAAATAATACAACCCTGGTTCAACCGTTACAATTGAATTCTTCTCGATTTTCCGTCCATTTCTGGAAATATAAGGACCTTCATGACAATCCAACCCGACACCATGGCCGGTTCCATGAAAAAAGCCCTGCAAAACACCATGAATCATACCTGATTTATAACCTGAATGTTCAATATATTCTACAACCTTTGCATGAAGTTCTTTACCTATTACACCGGCGGACAATGAATTGAGACAAAATTGCTGTGCATTTTTAACTACTTCATAAATGTTCTTTAAATCATCTGTTGCCTTCCATTTACAAAATGTTCGAGTCATATCGGTATAATAATTATTATACCTTGATTTAGGAAAAATATCGACAATGATACTATCCATTGCTTTTATAAAACCATAACCGCTCTCATGGGGATCACAGCCCTGATTGCCTATTGCAACAATTACTGCATCAGAAACCAAACCTTTATCTAAAAATAATTTTAAAATAAATGATTGAATAAACTCAGAAGTTAATGGTTCACCTTGATAATAAAGACGATTGTTATCTGAAACATTTGAACTGGCAATTATAGTTCTGACAGCTTCCATTACTTCACAATTTTTTACGCTATTCTCTTTTATATATGCTATTTCTGTTTCATTTTTAGTAGTTCGTTCCGGATAAAACGGCTCCTGTAAAACAACTATTTCTATGCCATTTTCCCTTAGAAAATCAGCTTCATAGAGAGGAAAACTTTCAGGAACCTGTATTTTTTTCTGGTTATTTTTTAATAAAAATTGCAAAACAACAGCCGCTTTTATAGGAATAAACTCTTTCTTTAATGAAAGATTTTCTAATTGTTCAGAAAGATTAATAACAGTATTACATTTTGAGATTTTTTTTGCTCTTTCATACTCAGTAGCCGGAAAAAAACCGGTTACATCTCCATCAATGTCAATTGTAATAACATTATCAAGACAAGTATACCCTGAAGCATAAATAATAGAACTATTTTTCTGAGGAGAATCAATTATAACACGAACCGGCACAGGATTTACCTCTGTATAAAATATAAATGATACAATAATAAAATGAACCTATCATATATACCATTTATTTTCAACAATAATTTCTTTCTCTGAGCCAATCTATCTACTTTTAGGCAGTGCTGCAATATTTTTCAAATCTAATGAAAATATCATACTCTTTCTCTCATGATTGTATAATACTTTTTTCTTCTCTGGCAAAGAGTCAAGTTTTACCGATTTAAAACCTAGTTGTTCAAACCAATCAACTGTTTTAGTAGTTAAAACAAAAACTTTTTCAAAACTATTCTTTTTTGCTTTCTCAACAAGATATGTTAATATTTTCTTACCCATACTTAAATGAGCATATGTCGGATTCGTTGCAATAGCGGCGATTTCAGCCTGTCCTTCACCATAATCATGAAGAGCACCACACGCATGAACGACCCCGTCAATTTCATAGACAACATAATCATTCATTGTATTTGTTAATTCTTCTTCAGTTCGATTAACAAGTATCCCGGCTTCCATAAGAGGCTGCATTAAACGCAAAACTTCAGGTAGATCATCAGATTTCATTGACCTGATTGATTCATATTCACTACCGTAAATTAAAGTACCAACACCGAGGTTAGAAAATATCTCTTTTATAATAGCACCTTCAATTCGACCGTCAACAACATGTGCTCTTTCAGTTCCGCTCCTACATGCTTTTAAAGCAAGTTTTAAATAATGAAGATCATTATCTTCATTATCAACATTCATTTTTAATACCTCATCAGCTTCTTCCAAACTTAATCGGGCAACTCGATCATCGCTAGTCATTACCAGACCTTCAGGTAATTGAAATATATTTTTAAAAAAACCATCACTATTGGTTACAAAAAATAGTTTTTCTGCTTTTAATGCCTGACAAACCGCAAGTACAATTTCATCACTTGATAAATTATAAGGTTTTCCTGCAGCATTCCATCCGATACACGGAAAAATTGGAATCATCCCCTGATCAAGAATTTGTTGTAATGGCTCTGCATGAATTTTATCAACAACACCGGAATGCTGATAATCAAACCCATTAATTACCCCCATCCCTCGTGCACGCACAAAATTACCGATTACAGCATTTGCCTTATTTGCAGTGAGCGCTGTCATAAAACGATCTGCCACATCAAAAGCAGCCATTCGTATAAATGGAATTGATTCTTCGGTAGAAACCCTTGTACCATTTTTATACTCAGATTCTATATCATACTCTTTTAACACTTCATTGATCCACTCTGTTGCACCAGGAACAATAACGATTTCAATTCCTGTTGCCCGAAGCATTGCAAGATCTTTCATTAATTGACCAAAATGAGGTTCATTAATTATTGGATAATCAATTTTAAAAACGATTGTTTTCCCGTCAAATCTGCTTTGATAATAAAAAACTTCACGAATTAAATCAACCTGCTCCCGATGTTTAATTTCGTTTGTATAACCTTCATATTTTAAATCATTTAATTTATCCAAAAAATGCTCCCAAAAAAAGTTAAATTAAGGCTAGTGCAGAAGGCTCTAATGATAAAAATGTCTGACACCTGTAAAATACATTGACAAACCTAATTCATTACACGCCTTAATAGAATCCTCGTCTTTTACAGAACCACCAGGCTGAACAATAGCAACGATACCTTTTGTTGCAACAGTCCGCACTGTGTCATCCATCGGAAAAAAAGCATCTGAACCCAGCACCGCATTTTTTACCTTTTCACCTGCCCAATTCATCGCAATATTCGCAGCGGTTACTCTATTCATTTGACCGGCACCAACACCAAGTAACATTTTATTTTTTACAATAACAATTGCATTTGATTTAACATGTTTAACCATTATTTGTGCAAAAACCAAATCATCAAGTTCCTGTTCTGTCGCTTTTCTTTCGGTTACCAGATTAAAACTCTCTGTTTTAGGATTAATGGTATCTCTATTTTGTAATAAATACCCGCCGATAACTTTTTTTATTTCAATTTGATCTTCTTTGAATATTTCATTTTTCCATTTTTTATATTCGATTAATCGCAGATTCTTCTTTTTTGTTAATATTTCAATTGCTTCTTTTGTAAATGACTCGGCAATAATTATTTCAAGAAAAATTCCATGAAGAAATTCTGCAGTTTTTTCATCAACAACACCTTTAAAACCAACAATACCACCAAAAATTGACATACTGTCACCTTCATACGCAGCCTTAAATGACTCGTAACACGTATCTCTTGATGCAGCTCCACAAGGATTTGAATGTTTTATGACAATACATGAATTATCATCTAAATCAGTAAGCATTCTTATAGCAGCCGAAATATCGGCAATATTATTATAACTGAGTTCTTTACCATGTAACTTACCTTCAGTATACAAATGCCCTAAACCAGAGACACCTGCATCAGAAGAAATAAAAAAAGCAGCCATCTGATGCGGATTTTCCCCATAGCGCATATCAATATTTTTTACAATATTGATATTAATATGTTCTTCAATTGCCATTAGACTCTCCAAATTAATAATTTCTGTATAAACCTTTATTAAGCTTATCTATATCCCATGTAATGATTTTATCATTCCAGTTTAGTCCGAGGATCTTGGCAACATGAACTGTTCCACCTCTTAATCTATTTGAAAAGGTAGTTGCATACAATTTCCCACTTTTTAAAATCAAATCACTGCGAATTCTCATAACACTAACCGCATAATAATAAAAACCTTTTTTTTCATTATCATAGATAAAAAAAGAAATAATCGCATACTCACCGGCTCTGTTAATAGGGAAAATTTGGTCAATGGTGCTGTTAACCGTAACAAAATTATCACCTTCATTAAAAAGTTCACTTTTAAAACAAAGTTTTCCGAATTTATTATCCTCTTGAACGTAATATGAAACCAAATAATCTTTTATAGTATCTGTAGTAGCATCACTAATCATTTTTCTTTTTTTTGGACTTTCAATAGTATAACTGTCTAAAATGAATGTTACTTTCTTTGCACCGTTAAATGTCCAGTAATCAGCGCCTTTTAATTGTGAAAAACCTAAGAATGTATTGTAAAAATCAAGTTTTGATTTTTCATTCAGCACATATGGAATAAATGCTTTTTCATCACAAATCGATTCATACACAGAGTAATCAACATTCGTATATTTTGTTTTGGGTATACTAATAATTTGATCAGTATTCTCATTTGTTGCATTAAACTTTAAAAACATCCTTGAAACTATTTCACCGGTATTCACCCTGCTAAGATCGGTTGCAGAAAATAAAAGTTTTTTCAAATCTTCCTCTGCAAATAAACAGCTACAGCTTATTAATACTAAAAAACCTGCAATAATTTTTCTCATTTCATATCCTTTGGTACATAAATATCTATATTCAATATTTTTGTCAAGGTTAATCTTCTTGCTACAAAGAAAACCTTTCATAATAAAAATTATGTATTCTGAGTTTTTGATTTTTTATACATAGTTTTATAAAATCGTTCATTAGTGGCGGACCGCAAAAATAGACAGAAGGTTTGTCCAATGCTTTTATAGTAGAAATAAAAGTTTCTGTGATATCTGTATCAACTAAGGGAATATAAGTAAAATTTGAATTATCTTTTTGTATTTTCTCAAATAACTCATTCTCAAACAGATCACTGACATTTCTAACAGACCATATCAAAGTAATATTTGATCTAATCACTGATTTACTGAAACTTTTTAAAATAGAAATAAATGGAGTAATACCTATTCCGCCGGCAATAAAAACATAATTACTGCCATTATCTATTGGTGAGAAAACTCCATATGGACCATCAAAATAAAGAGAATCACCAACAATAATATTTGATAATTGTGCGGTATAATCACCTGATTTTTTAACAGTAATACTCATGAAAATTGTTTGAGTCTCTGAAGAAATAGTAAAAGGATGTTCCTCAAAACCAACAGCTTTAGATTTAAACCTGAAAAAAGCAAATTGTCCGGGATTTCTTTTTATTATAGTATTTTTATTTCTTTTGAGGCTCTTGCATAAATCAAGATTACTTGATTTATGCTTCCGCCATATGCGATATAATCGCATTAGAGGTAGCCTCATGCAAAATTTCGAGATAAAAAAAGTATTTTTGCAAGAGACTCTTTTAAATACTATTTTTGTAATAGAATCAGTTAACTTATCAACAGAAACTACGGTATATTTATTGATTTTTTGAATTATCAATCGTATACCTGCGTGATATATATACAATAGTATTGCAACTGCACCGATAACAATCATACTCAATTGCTTACCGGGGGTATTTATTGTACTTGATGCTATATTTACATGAATTATCATGCTTACTGAAGCTATTACTGAGAAATTATGAAAACATTTTACTTTTGAATAATCAATTATTTTGCTTTTCCAATGTATTCGAATAAAAGGATTTGCCATAAACAGTAAGGTAATGATTATTACTATAGCAAAAATGGAAAGTGCAATACCGCCGGTAATTGTTTGAAAAGAAATGGAAAATGAAATACTGATTTTTAGGATAAAATGTAAAATAGAACTTAAAAAGGCAATAGAAGCCAGAATTCCATGAAACATCATCACTTTATCATGACCAAATAATATATCAAGCAACTTGATTCTTGCAGAAATAATTAAAACTATGATAAAATAATAATAACTGAAAATACCCGATACCATTGAGAATGTATATATTTCAAATAAAGAATCAAAAAAATCAATACAATAAAAATAGGAAGGAATTAGTGGCAATGCAATACAAACTACTAGAAAACTAAAAATAAGTATCTTTTTTAACATAGCGACCATCCTATAATTTTTCAAAATTACATATCTCAAGCCCCGCACAAGTACCTGATTGTTTATCAATTAAAATATTCTTATTATTCAATAATTCATACTGAACATCAGAATAAACACTTTCTTTTATTACCCGATTCATAACACCACCTGAAGGTGCAATAAGCTCTCCCCCATTTATTTGAGATGCCTTTATTACTACAGTATATTTTGAATTGGTTAATGTGATATGAAGAATTTCATTTTCATAACTCATACTTTTAATTTTTGAATGATTATATGTTGAAAAATTATAAAACGTACCATTATGATAGATAAAACAGATAAAGCCTTTGAATTTAAAACCCAGAAATGGAATATTAGCTATTGACATAAATAATGAATTCTTAAAATCTTTGAAAGTATTACATTGAAGCCATATCCATGCATCAGGAAATGAATGTCCCCAGTCTTTTTCAATATAACCATGCCCATTGGTGAAATCAATTTTTTCATTATTAACGATCAATTCACCTTTTGTCTGATTCGTTACAGAAACAATACCATGATTACATTCCATTTTCGGGATATAGGAAAAATACCCCATAATACCGGGAGACCTTATACTTTTAGGATAGGAAACTGAATGTAAATAATCAATCCCTCCTTTCATTTTTATATCATCAGTATCGATGTCTATAAAAATATAATCTTTAGAAAATTGGTTGTTGCCGATAGTTATAAAAAATATTTTTTTGTCATAATAGAATTCTGAAATATCATATCTGATGTAATGGGTTTTATTTGTTATCCCATTAATGATTTGAATAAAAGCATGTTTATCATTTTTATTGAGTGAAACACCGGCAATAATTGAATATACCGATTTTAAATCAGCAGAAATATTCTTAAAATACCACCCCTCAAAATATTGATTTTTGTTTAAATTTCCCTGAAAAATATCTTTATTAAATATGCTCATATATGTACCACCAGTTTTTAATTAACCATAATTTTTATTAAAATTCAAGAGTCAAAAGAAAACTGATTGTTGGATTTTTTATATTTTTATTTTTTATCTATTAAGGCTCTTGCAAAAACAAATAATTATCATATACTATTATTTGGGTCAATTGGGGGATTATGAATAAAAAAAACATTTTATACAAATACTTTTTTTCTTTTAATCAGGAGGATGATACTCCGACATTTAAGATATTAATAATATTAATTACATATTACAGTATAACTCTTGCAGCATGTATTGCTGTTCCTTATAATACAATTATTGATTATTATAAGGGTTTTAATGTTATGACTCTATTTAATCTTTTGTTTCTATTTTTAGTTATTATTGGATTATCAACTTTTCTTATAACAAGAAACATACAATCTGTTAAAATAATATTCATGATAGCAATATGTTTATTTCTGATAAAAACAGTTATCGAAGGTGGTGGCAATAGAGGTTTTGGCTTTTTCTACATAATTACCGGGTTCTCAATTCTTTTTTATTTATTTGAATTACGAAATGGACTAATAACTTTACTATCACTGTATTTAGCAATTGTGATTCGTGTAAAAATGAACAATTTCAGTACAGAATCAATATTTTATGATACTGAAAATATTTCAAGATTTATTGTGTTATTGTCTGTTGCGACTTTATTAACTATCATTTCAATTACAATTCAGCATTTTTTAATACAATATCTTTCAGTTGCAGCATATATCGATGAAGTTACCGGTTTAGCAAATAGAACAAAAATAGAATATTTATTGAAACAAATTTTTTCAGGAAAAACCATTTATAAAAATAGATTCAGCCTTATAGGAGTAAAGATCAATCAATTTGCACGAATCAACTCACATCAAGGTTCTGAAAAAGCAGATTTCATTTTAAAAAAATATGCCGAACGACTTGTTTCGCTATTACCCGATTGTATTTTAGTCGGAAGATATACTGGAACTGTATTTCTATTTTTAACAGAAGTTTATAATTTTGAAGATATTGATGATTTAGCAAATAAACTTTTAAATCAGTTACAGGAGCCAATACAAATTGATGATAAAAGTGTCAGTCTTCAAATAAATATAGTCGTTACACGATACCCGGATGACGGATCTGACGGCAATAAATTAATTAATAACATCATGACCGGTATTGTGAAAGTAAATAATATACCGGGTATTTTATCATTTTATGATGAAAGTAATTTTATTACTGAGCAAAAAAAATATGAAATGGGTGAAGAATTGAGAAATGCTATTATTAATAATGAACTCTATATTGTATATCATCCAAAATTAAATTTAGATAATAACAGTTTTCATGGTGCTGAAATTCTACTGCGATGGAATAGTAGAAAATATGGAGAAGTATCACCAATAGTATTTATACCATTAGCAGAGGATTTAGGATTAATTCAAACTATTACCAAGTGGGTTTCTGACACTACAGCACAGGAATTAAAAATTATTTTTGATACTATTCCTCACAAATCTACCAACTTAATATTCGCAATCAATTTGTCTCCCCTTGATATTTCAGATCCCCATTTTATTGATTATTTATTAGAGTTTAGTAAAAACGAATGGATTTCACCATCTATAATTGAATTTGAAATTACTGAAGGAGTTATGATGGATAATAATCCGATTGCTGAAAACACGCTGGATTTTATAAGGTCAGCCGGATACAGACTTGCTATTGATGATTTTGGAACCGGTTACTCAAGCCTAAGTTACCTTCATAAACTTCGAATAAATAATCTGAAAATTGATCAAAGTTTTATCAGACCGTTAAATGAATCACACCCCGATTCACCAATTGTTGATGCAATAATATCAATGGCAAAATCATTGAATCTTGATATAACAGCAGAGGGTGTAGAAACAAAATTTCAGGAAAACTTTTTACGCGAAAGAAAATGTAATTTTGCACAAGGGTATTTATATAGCAAACCCATAAAAATAAACGATTTTATTGAAATTTTAAAGGGTTAAAAAAGCACCTCCAATTTCGTTTTACACGATGGAGGTGCTTTTTATTTACTAAAATCAAATTGTTCTTAAGAGCAGTAGCATCCGTGTTATATAACACGGATGCTATTTTTTATTGAACAGGTTTTGTAACAGTAGCCTGATCTAAAGCAACCTGAGTTTGAGCAAGTAATATTCCGTTTATTGAAGCACCTGTGTTTAAAGAAATCGCAGTTTGACTTAGAATAATACCTTCAAAATGAGAGCCTGTGTCTAAAGAAGCTTCACCGGCAATCTGCCAGAAAATATTTTTTGCCTGTGCTCCACCGGTTAGTAAAACTTTAACTGATGCACTAACTAATAAATTACCGGAAATCTGAAAAATCCAGACATCATTTGCATTACCATTAATTGTAACATCTGATGGAATAGTAACAGCACTTGTCCATTTATAAAGACCTGGTACTAGAGTTAATCCCCCAATATTTCCTGATTCTAAATTAAGAAAATCAGGAGTTACTCTACCGGCAGCATCGGTATAAGCTGTTTCCATATCAGAAATAGCTGTTACCATAGAAGTAGGTGTAGGAGGTGTCATATCAGAAGCATACATAAAACCTGTCACTTGAAGTGATGTTGAATATCCTGTTGCTTTTGTCTGAGAAAATCCTGTCATATATGATTCAGCAGCAGGACTTAAACCAATATCCCCTGTAATAACAGAATCAGGGATTGTTGAAATAGCAGTTTTCGCTAATATTACATAATTAACAGCCGAACCAAGACTAACCGGTGCAGGACCACTGCCAATTTCTGCAGTTGTAAAACTCCATACTTTGTTAGTTGCAATTGCATTTCCGGCCAAATCTTTACTGCCGGTTGTAACTGTTGCTGTATAGACTGTATTATTAGTCAAATTTACTGAAGGCGTAAATATTGCTTTGTTATTTAATGAATCATAAGTCACGGCTCCTGAAACAGGATTAGTCCCCTCGTTAAGAATAAAATTCGTATCATTAATTGTTGAAGAATTCATTTCTTCACTGAAAATGGCTGTAACTGTACTATTAATACTAATTGCAATACTTTGATTAACAGGAAATGTTTCATTAACTACTGGTGCTACGACATCAACTGCTGCACTTGTTGTAAAACTCCATACCTTATTTGCACCTAAAGCATTACCTGCAAGATCTTTAACGCCGGTCGTAATAGTTGCTGTATATTCAGTATCTGTTGTAAAAACAGCATTTGGTGTAAATATAGCAGTTTTATTTGAGGAGTCATAAGTAATTACACCTGCTATATCAGCTAAACCGTCTTTAACGGTAAAATTAACTGCAATTATTGTTGTAGAATCTAAAGATTCAGAAAATGTTGCACTAACTATACTACTTGTTACAATATTTGTAGTAGCATTCGCAGGTACTGTTGATACAACAGTTGGCGCTATTATGTCAGCTATGGCACTTGTTGTAAAACTCCATACCTTATTTGCAGCTAATGCATTACCTGCAAGATCTTTAACGCCGGTCGTAATAGTTGCAGTATACAGTTTATTATCAAGTAAATTAGCTGATGGTGTAAAAATAGCTTTGTTATTTACTGAATCATACGTAACAACTCCGATAACTTCAGTTGTCCCATCTTTAACGGTAAAATTAGCTGTAATTATTGTCGTTGAAGTCATTGATTCACTAAATGATGCTGTTATTGTACTATTCATTGCTATATCAATAGTATAATTAACAGGAACAGTTGATAAAACAGTTGGAGCAATTATATCAGGCGCAGTACTTGTTGTAAAACTCCACACCTTATTTTCAATCAATGCATTCCCGGCAAGATCTTTAACTTCCGTCGTCATAGTTGCTGTATACACTGTATTTTCAGTTAAATCTTGTGATGGTGTAAAAATTGCAATTTTATTAGTCACATCATAAGTAACCGTACCCAAAATCGTATCAAGACCCGTTGTAAGTGTAAAACTCGTACTATTAATAGATGCTGAGTTCATATCTTCACTCAAAGTTGCAGTAACTACTGTATTGATAGGAATATCAATACCGGAATCAATAGGGAATACAGAAATAACTGTTGGTGCAGTTTTTTCTAAATCCGGATCACTTTCTACAGCAGGACACCCTGTAATTGTAAAAAGAACCCATGTTGCAATAACCAATAAAGACAATCTGTTTTTCATTTTCATCATATACTCCTTTGTATAATTCTCTAAAGAATCCTTAAATATGTAGCATTTTCTATACCAACAATAATTAAATCTTTTAAAAGTAGAGTATAGAGGCTCTTGCAAAAATCAAGAGTACTTGATTTTTCTTCCGCCAATACGCAATAAAATTGCGTTAGAAGTAGCCTCTTGCAAAAATTCGAGAAAAGAAAAGTATTTTTGCAAGAGGCTCTATATGCGTTGTTATTTTCTAAATGCGATTTAAATCAATAAACAATTGCTTAAAAAAAAAAATTAATGCATACTACTTAATAACATTATGTTTGACAACGCACATGTTATGTTTGATAACACACATAACACGTGCGTTATCAAACATTTTTTATTCTAAAAAAATGTAAGTATTTTTACTGAAGTTACATAGAAATAAAAAAATGCTCTTATCATTGATATGATAAAAGTGTTTTTATAATAAAAGTTCATGCAAAAATCATGAGTTCATTACTTAGAAACTATTGAATTGATTCTGTAATTGTAGCCTGATTTAATACGACTTGTGTTTGAGTCAATGCTCTTCCATTCATTATCCCCCTCTTTTGTCCGGAAATGAAAACAGGGAGAGCAGGTACACCTACTCTCCCAATATAATTACTTATCCAAATAAAACTCGACTCTACGATTTTTTGCCAGTTCATCTTTATCAA
>MIAY01000015.1 GCA_001829315.1 Spirochaetes bacterium GWE1_32_154
AGAAGGGAGAAGACATTCTCAGGAAAATAAACAAGGCGAGAAAAATGCTTGGCTGGGACGAGTATAATGTACCCATTTAGAATTCATGACACTAGCAAGTTTGTACATTTTTTTTAGAATAATAGCTTCAGTGTCGTTGGTTTTTGAAAGTAAAAAACTAAAATCCTGATTAGATATGTCATTCATATATTCCATAATATTTACTCCTAATTAAGTTCACTAAATTACCCTATAGTATATAAGTTGAAAAATAAAATACCAACAAACTACTTTTTGCTATAAAATCTAAAAACATTTCTAATTGAATTCAATTGGGATTCATCTAAGATTACATCGGTATAATATCCATCATTATTTGATGCCCTAAGTTTTACATTATTTGACTTGGTTATTGATTCAATTATTTTTAACTCGTTTTCTTTATCTATTAAATCAACTAATCCCATAGTCCCTGACTTATCATTATATGATATATATTCATAATTATTCTTATCGATATTTATAATAAGCTTTTCTATAGTTTGTAACCCGGCAATATATAAGTAAAGCTTCTTGTCACCATTTTTTAAAACTTTACACCTTAAATATATATTATAAGGAAATGCATTTGATGGGTATGATCCTTCCTCTATATTGTTATCCATATCTTCATACCAAGATATATTATCAAAATCATCATTTGTGACAATTAAACGGTCTTCATTTGTTACAGAGAAAATATTGAACATTAAAATAAAACTGATTAAAATAAAAAAATATTTCATAATTTAAGCTCCTACTAATAAATAGCTTTTCAACCTTACACTAAATATGTATGTAATTACACCAATACCGAGACGGATGATAAATTTTATATTTTTTTTCTTTCTGCTAAAAAGTCTAAACAAAAGTTAATAACTTTATGAATTTCCTTATAAGAAATATCATCCAATAGTAACTTGTAAGCAATATTGTTTAATTCTAATGAATATTTATTATGTAAATCTTCATTATATTCTAAACTTTCTAAATCCACACATAATTTCTTAGAACAAATAGCAACTGCAAATTTTAAATCAAGCATTCTTTTTTTATTATCTTTACTAGCTAAGTCATTAATATTTGTATCGGCCAAATGAAAAGGGTCTTTTAATCTATCACAATTAAAAGTTTCTTTTACTAAATTCTCAAAATTCATGTTGTCTTCATAAATGTTCATGTTTTGATTTCCTTTTTGTAATAATTAGTTTTTGACCTCAAACGAAGTCTTTTTTTGATACATACGAATACAAAAGGTAATAATCTATAAAAGGAATTTTTCTTCGCAGGCACGGAAGCCGGCTCTTCGAAAAACCACCAGTCGCGACCAATTACAACTAACGCCTTGCCCATAAGAGATGTTTTTTTCTTTGCCGAAAAAGGCGCAATGCCAGGCAAAGAAAAAAATGTCCCCGAAGGGCGCAGTGAGGTACTCCGAACGGAGTCTTATGGGCTGTTAGTTTTCGTTGACCGCTGTAATACCAACCAGCTAAGCCACGGATGGCGTTATAATATTATCTTAAAAATCATAACTGCTTATACCCACTAATTACTGTCAAAATAGTAATAACACCATCATCAATCTTATAAATAATTCTGTAACTTTTATAAATTAATTGTTTAATATCCGGTCTGTCATATTCTGGAACAATGCTGCCTAAATATGGAAAATCTTTTAATTTTCTTGTTAATGACCGTATTTTTCTAATTGTTTCTTTTGCATAAAACAATGAATCTTTAGAAATGTATTCGGCAATTAATTCTAATGAAATAATTGCCTTTTCTGACCATATTAATTTAACCATTTAGATAATCTTTCATCCATTTGATTCTCTGTCAATAAATTACCATTTTGTATATCTTCAAGTCCATGTTCTATACTCTCTCGAACATAAAAACTGTACATTATATCTTCCCAATCATCGTTTTCTGAAAGATTATCTAAAATTTTTCGAGCTTCTTCTTTTACTGCTGACATACCTAACTCCCAGAATAATATTACTCTAAAAATAAAATATCGTCAATTATTGTATAGTTAAACAGTCATAATATAATATCTCCAATTATCATATAAATTCATGCCGAAAAATCATTTTTGAAAAATAATAAAATTTTCAGACCTCATACTTTGTGATAAATACGAATACACACAATAATATAATTATTTTTCATAGAAAGGACGACTGGTTATTCATCTTCGCCGGCACGGAAGCCGGCTCTTCGAAAAACCACCAGTCGCGACCAATTACAACTAACGTTTTGCTCGTATCTGACGTTTTTTTCTTTGCCGAAAAGGCGGAGCGACAGCGAATGCCAGGCAAAGAAAAAAATGTGGCGTAGCCCAAGAACGGTACTCCGTTCGCAGCAGATACGAGCTGTTACTTGGAGTTGGTCGCTGTAATATCAAAAACACCGGCAAGGATGCCGGAATTATATTCTTTTCTTTAACTTTTCAATACGTTTTTCCCAATCTCCAGACCATCCTTCATTGTAAGCTATTTGACATAATTCTAATGATTCACTGATTTTTTTTTCTTTCTCATAAATTATAGCTAATTGTTCAAATCCAATATGTCTAGGTAAATTGCAAGAAGGTTGTTCATTCTTAAAGTAAATACTAGCTTCTTTAGATATTTCAATTTGTTTTTTACAATATTCAATTGCCTTTATATACGAATTATTATTTTCTCTATCTTTATAATAGAATTCGATTAAAAAAAGATAGTAAAAATGTTTATCATTAATAGAAATATCAGAATCGTATAATTCTTCAGCTTTATAAATAAATTTTCTTGCTATTTCTATGTCTTTTGTTGTTAAGAACCAAGTACTAAGATTTGCTAAGTAATAACAAGAACTTCGATTCAAAATGAAATTATTTCCCTCGATTAAATTTATTCCATATTTTTTTACAATATAACTCATCTCATTTTTATCAAATGTTGAAAACCACCAATCTGTAAGCTGAAAATGTCCAATTAAACCTTCAATCTTCTTTTTAAATAACATTTATTTTCCTTTATCATTCATAAACATTTGTAAAAGTAACCTTAGTTTCATACCTATCGTACGCATCCAAACTATTTAAATCATAAAAAGTAATACTATATGCAGCTTTACTACCGATAGGAAAATCTTCCATACTTAATGGATATGTAAAGTTAGTATCAACAATAATATCGTTTTTGTACATCGTATAAGTAACTTTAACAAAATTTGCAACGCAATTTCCAGTACTTTCAACTATTCCTGTAACTTTTAGAAAATTTAATGAGGTTAGTTCAAATTTCTCATCAGAAAGTTTAAACGAAGCATTTGGAATACTAACAGAAACTATATTTGAAAAATCACTTTCTATATCCAAATTGACAGAGGTTAATTTATAATAATAAGCTTTACCAGCTTCAACATTCGTATCATAAGATGATGTAAAATATGTATATTCAAGGAATTGAAAATATTTATCATCATTCACAGATCTATAAATATTATATTTACTAGCAACAGAAACACTATCCCACGATAAATTTACATCACCCCCATAAATACCACTACCAATTTCTGCTTTTAGATTTGAAGGTGCAGTAAGACTATCTTCAGATTTAGTAGTTTCCTTCTCTGCATCAGTTGTATCCAAAAAACCACATGAAGTAATGATAAGTAAAAATGAAAAAAGAACAATAAAACGATTAAAATAACTCATAAGATCTCCTAAAAAAATAATTTTCGTAACTTTACCAGAAACTGTGTGAAATATAGCTTCACATTAAATAGTATTTTCACAAAACAAACAAAATATAATTATTTATAAAAGGAATTCTGTCAGTCTATCTTCGCCGGCACGGAAGCCGGCTCTTCGAAAAACCACCAGTCGCGACCAATTACAAGTAACGTCTCGGCCGTATCTCGACGTTTTTCTCTTTGCCGAAAAAGACGGAGCGACAGCGGATGTCAGGCAAAGAGAAAAATGTGGCGAAGCCCAAGAACGGTACTCCGTTCGCAGCAGATACGGGCTGTTATCGGCTGGGGCTGGGCTTTGTAATACCAAAGAACTGCGACACGGATGTCGCTTTTTAAAATTCTTACTTCTTTTTTCTTCGTGTTCTTGGTAAAATTAATTTATCAATTCGTTGAGATATTCTTATCATGTGATTGTTATAATATTCTAATGGAACAAAATAAAACGAATTGATGTCTATCTGATCATAATCATTAAAATAATATCTTTGATTTACAGTTTGAATTTGTCTTATTTTTCTATTAAGATAATTAATATATTTTTTTGATAAATTATGCTTTAATATGATATAAACATTTTTTTTAATAATACTATTAATTCTTTTATTATTAACAATATTTGAAATAAACAGTCCTTTTGATGAAGATACTAACAAGTCTTCGCTGTAATTATTGTATTTTATTATAGCTAAAAACATTTTTAGAATGGAGTATAACATTTTTTCAATTTTTTTATAATCAGAACACTTTTGGAAAAAAGAAAAAATTGTTAAATAAATTTTTATGAATACTTTAATATATTCATTTTTTTCTTGTGGGGTAAAATACCATGCCCAGTAAATATTAAAGAAAGAAGAAAATGAAATATCATCCAATAATAAATAAAGTTCAAATTCTATTTTATATAGTTGATCAAATATTCCTGAAACATGAGTTCCACCAAGGAAAATACGATTTATAAGAATATCTATTATTTCGTTTATTATTTTTATTCTGTTTAAGTTATTTATAATTTTAGTTTTGTCATCCTCCTGCATGACTAATAAATTAAAAATAACCTTTCCCAATGTTTTGTCATTGTCATAGTTATTAGAAAAATGTGTTGTATAACTATCAAAAACTAGCATAGGGGCTAATAATTTACGAGCATCGATGCTTTTCTGTATTTCAAATATTAATGATAAGATATCAAATTTGTTATGGTATATAGGATTAGATAAAATATTATAAGAAATAATATTTATTGTCTTGTTAATCATAGATTTATTTAATGAATTATCTTTTGCATATATACTTTCTTTAATATTTGATAATCGAATAATAATAAATTCAATAGAATCTGACAAATCAATTTTTTGTATAAATATATTTAAAATTGTTGAAAATTTATTTAGGTCATCAAAATATCTTTCAGGTTCTGTTAGTATGTTATCAAAAAAGAAACTACAGAGTAATTTTATATATTCATTGTAATTAATATTGTGTTTTAAGTATTTTGTGTGTTTGTCAAACAAAGTATTTAAAAATAAATCATAGTAGATAATATTTAATGAACTACTTTTTAATTTTTGAATTATCTTTTTGGAGTTATCTAAGAAGTCAAGATAAAAATTATCGATATTAATATAATAATCATCAATATATGAAAAATACATATCTAAACAATTAAAAAGACACATAACCCCCTTTTCATATGAGCCATATTGAGATTTTTCAATATTGTAATTGATTACTTCATATATATTTTGGAATTTATAAATAAATACAACATGATACTGTTTAAAAATAGTACCTTTTTTAAAATTATCGGGTGCATCTTGAGACGAAATTGCATTTATTATGGTTTGCTTAAGTGTGCTATATTGATATAGTGGGTTCTTATTTAGTTTGCTGGTGGTTTTAATAAGATGTTTAATAGTATTTTGAATATCGTTTTCAATTAAAGGGCAGCATGTGTCATATATATCTAGTTGTTTTCTTGTTTTATTATAAAAAATATATGTGTTTATTAGTATTAAAACTAATATTAACGCCGAAATATACTCAAATATCTGATAATTTGGAATAAATATAAGAATTATTATTTGAAAAATACCAAGTATTAAATTAATAAGTAATGAATTATTTAGTTTTTTATTTTTAATAATTATTTGATATAAATTACTAGATACTGATTCACTAATTCTTTGAAATGGGATAATTGCAAGAGAAATTAATAAAGCAACTACGGTAATAGATATTGATACGAGTTCAATTATTTTAGAATCACTGTTAATAACATTAAAAATATTCATATACACCTTTATTTAACAAATAAAGTAACATATTTTTTTTATATATTTTGCCCGCACGGACGCGGGCTCTTCTTACAGGAACCAGCCCAAGCCCAGCCCTTGCCGATAACTCAAAATATGTGTATTTCGCTTTACGCTACATACTATAATCTACAATAAATAATTAATCAACACCAAATCATACAAACAGTAATTAATCGCATTATTTCCTCATAACTCTACAATAAACATCAATTTACATAAACCAGACAGAATTACACAATATATGACAAATACTCATACAAGGTGAACTTCGCTTTTTGCCCCGCAGTTGTAAGGTAAATCACAAACTACAACACAACACAAAATAAAAAAATAAAATACAAAAAATATTCAAAAAACCCCGTTGAAAAAACACAAATTCAGCATTTAATAAAAAGAAACCTAACATCCCGCAAAGAAAAGGAATAAAAAAATGGACAATCATCTCACACAGTTTAATCAATTATTAAAAATAAAAAACTATTCCAGACGAACAATAAGTATCTACACGACAAATCTAAAGCGATTTCTTGAATATGCAGACAATACCGATTACGCGCCTGAACTACGAATTATCAAATTCCTAAATACAATAGAATCTGAAGAAATAAGACGTAATTCCTATAATGCAATTCAATTATTCTACAAACTTGTATTAAAAAAATCATGCCCATATATTTTGAAAATGGTAAAAACAAGAAAACGTCTTCCTCAGGTATTAACAAAAAAAGAAGTAGAATTGATAATTTCTAAAATCACTAATATAAAACATACACTCATGATATCGATGATGTATGGTAGCGGATTACGGGTTAGTGAAGTTGTAAATATCAGAGTCGCTCATGTTGATATTGAAAATTTACTATTAAATATAAAAAATTCAAAAAACAAAAAGGATCGCATAACGCCACTATCACAGAAATTAAAAAACGACTTATCTTCTATTATAAATGAAAGATCAGGAAAAGAATTTCTTTTTAAAACAATACAGAATAATAAATATACAATAAGAACTGTTCAAAAAGTTTTTGAAAATGCTTTTAAAAAGTCAGGTATTACAAAAAACGCGACCTGTCATACTCTAAGACATTCTTTTGCAACCCATCTGCTTGAAAACGGAATCGATATTCGGTCTATTCAGAAAATACTTGGACATGCCTCAGTAAAAACGACAATGATTTATTTACATGTCGCTGAATGTACTATAAAAAAAGTTGAAAGCCCTTTATAAAACTTATTTACTACAGAGGCTTAATCGAAAAAATATAATTAAAATCCCGGAAGTTTAAATTTCAATGTAACTTCACCGGTATTCTCATCTATAACTATTGATTTACCTTGAGAATCCTCAATAATCGGTTTGCCTGTAGCCATTTGTGAAAGCATACTTAAAAATTTCATACCATGATCAAGTGCACTTTCGAGTTTTTCTTTCTCAATCTTTGGTTTTTCTTCAACTGACTGAGGAACAATTTCCGGTTCATCAATATTCTCTATAACCTCTTCTGCTGATATATCAATTTCTTCATTTTCTTTAAGAATTTCAGGATTGAGAAAACCCGGTGTTTCATCTGGTATTTCCTCTTTGATTGTATCTTTAACAGTATTTTTTTCTTCATCATTAAACATTGTTCTGATTTTATTAATAAACTCATTCTTCTTTTCTGCAGAAAAAACAATTTCATCATCACCAAATCCATCAAGAACAGATTTAAAAACATCATTTTTAAGTTCAATACCTGCAAGAACATTCTCTTCTATTGACATACGACTTACAAGATTGACAACATTTAATGATTTACTTTTTTGTCCTATACGATTGATTCTGCCTATTCTCTGATTTAGTTTTGCAGGATTCCATGGTAAATCAAAGTTAATAACGCAATCAGCTGTCTGAAGATTAAGACCGACACCGCCGGCATCAGTTGACAGAAAAACCTTACATTTAGCGTTATTAGAAAATTCATCTATTAATAATTGTCTTTTATGAACAGGGATTTTTCCTGACAACTCAACAAATTGTATACCCATCTCGGAAAGGCATTTTGCAATAAGAAATGTCATAGTTGTCCATTCAGAAAAAATGACTGTTTTTCTATTATTTTCAATAACTATCTCATTTACAATTGATTTTAGCTCGGCAAGTTTCGGTGAAATATTGGTAGTTTTGTCGATAAGATACGTCGAATCTGCTACCATACGCATACAAAGAAGAATCTCCTGTATACGTTGCATATCTATTGCAGTAAGAAATTTTTTATTGAAATAATAAAAAAGCCGGGTAACAAAACCGGCGTGTATTTCGGATTGTTCTTTTTCCATAGGAACCATGTATGTATTGACAATGACATCGGGAAGAGATTCAAATACATCTTCTTTTTTTCTTCTTATAATGCTTGTTTTGATTTTTTCATGCAGTTCATTGAGATTTTTATACCCTAATACCTTGTTTTTTTTCGCACTGCTCATATTAAAATGATTGGCTGCATATATCCAAAGAGGACTTAATAATTCACTATCGGAAAACTGAAATAGTGAATATAAATCTTCAAGTTTATTCTCAAGTGGAGTTCCTGTAATAACCAGTGAATGTTCATGAGGTATCAAAAGCACTGCTTTGTGCGTTTTTGAGTCAAAGTTTTTAATACGCTGGGCTTCATCAAGAATGATAAAATCAGGTTTAAATTTCTGAATAGTTATAACATCCCGCCTGACAGCCTCATAATTGGTTATCTTAAAAAAATACCTATCATCTTCGTAAATATCCTGTCTATTTTTGTAGTTGCCACTGACAACAATCGCCTTTTCACCGGTAAATTTCTCAATTTCCTTTTTCCACTGGTCTTTTAATGATGATGGAGTTACAACAAGGACTTTTTTAAACCCGAAAATCTTCTTTTTAAGTACAGCAAGCGTTATTGCCTGTATTGTTTTACCAAGCCCCATTTCATCAGCTATTATTGCCGATTTCTTAAACAAACAGAAATTAACCCCCTCTTTCTGATAAGGGAATAATGTTGCATTGAGAAAACTAAAATCTTCCTTATACTCTATTTGTGATTTCTCTAATTCATTTTTGATAAAAATATTGTTTATTTTTTGTAATAAATACGCATCAAATTTGATTTCCGGTATCTCGTTAAAGTTGTTTTTCAGATTGAATAATAATGTTATATCATCTTTTGTATATAATTTGTTATCATTAAATAACTCTTTTATTACGGTTAGCAATTTTTCATCACTAATGTTTTCATAATAAACCTGCGGTTTCTGATTTCTTGAATTCCAGGTAAAATGTATAAAAGGAAAAACTTCTGTTTTTATCTGTTCTTTATACTCATCTTTTTCCTTGATTGTATGTAATGTAAAAATGATATGCTTACAAGTATCAAGATGATTGTTTGAAAAATCCGGGCATGTGCAATGAGCATTTTTTTTCTCAGGATCATATATGGTTACTGTATAAGTTTTACTTTGCTTATTGACGACTGTATGTTCACCTTTAATACTATCACCCTCAATTAATACCAATTCATCTGTCTTAGCACTCTTTTCTCTTGATTTCAAAGCATCAAGACGGATTTCTTCGGCAGTTAAACATTTCTCTTCTATTGTATTGATGGAAGTATTATTTTCATTTTTTTGTTTTTCGGATATATCAAGACATGTGGCAATTGTATGTTTACATCCTTTTTTGGGATATGGACAGTCGCAGTTTGTTGTAACAGTATCTTTATTTATTTCAACCGTAACGAAATATTCACCATAACTTCCATCAACACCATAAACATATTTATTGTTTCTATATTCTTTTAAACGGAAAGCGCCAAGAAAATAAATGCTTTCGCCCCGCTTATAAATGGTATCATTATCAGCTATTTTTTGTTTAATAAAATCTTTGGTTAATTTCATCGTGTTTCCTGAAAATAAATATTCAGGAAGATACATTTTTATATACCATTTGTCAAATTTTCATTAAAAACTATTCCAATAAACCATCGGAATCTTAAATTTTTCTTAAATCATCTATTGACAATTTTTGATTAATATTAAAAATATGTCAGCTACAGACTCGAAGTTTTTTACTAAACAGAATGTTGTAAATTAATTGAATATTGTTCAAGGATCTTTATGATAAAAAAAATATTATTTGTTGAAACAGCGACTCCCGGCGTACATATATTTTCACTCTTTAAAATGCCACGACTTGGTTCACTTATACTGGCAACAATCTTATCCAAAAAAGGATATAAAACAAAAGTAATTTTAGAAGAACACAAACCATTAACCCGTGAAGATATTAATGATTTTGATGCCATAGCAGTATCATGTTTAACATCCAGTGCGCCAAGAAGTTACGAGATTATAAAATACGCTCACGAATTGGGTAAAGTAGTCATTGCAGGCGGACCTCATGTCACTTTTGAACCGGAAGAAGCCTTACGATCCGGTGCTGATTATGTTTTAAAAGGAGAAGCGGAAGAGTCACTTCCTGCATTACTTGAAGCACTTAATACAAAATCCTCTCTTGATGCAATATCAGGTCTTTCTTATATGAAAGATGATACGTTTGTACACAATAAAACAGAAGACTTTACGCTATCACTTGACGACATACCTGATCCTGATTTTTCATTACTTGATAATGACTGGCAAAAGGGCTGGATGATGAAAATCATTCCTGTTATGACCTCACGAGGTTGTCCGTTTGACTGTACATTTTGTACAGTTACTCAAATGTTCGGGAAAAAATACCGTTTTATGTCACCCGACAGAATTATAGAACTGGTCAAAAAATATAATGACAGCAAACATTTATTATTTTTCTACGATGATAATTTCACCGCAAATAAAAAACACTCAAAAGAATTACTCAATAAAATGATTGCTATGAATGTTCAATTTAAATGGATAGCACAAGTCCGGGCTGATATTGCCGAAGACGCTGAGTTACTCACGCTAATGAAAAAAGCCGGTTGTATTAAAGTTTTCATCGGGTTTGAAACTGTCAATCCTGATGCATTAAAAAATATAAAAAAGGGTCAAACTATCCAAAAAATGATTGATTCGGTTAAAAAAATACATAAAGCAGGCATTTCTGTTCATGGTATGTTTATACTGGGAATACCCGGTGATACTATTGCTACAATGAAAAACACCGTGCGGTTTGCTTTAAAATACAAACTTGAGTCTGCTCAATTTTTAATTCTGACTCCATTTCCCGGAACATTGGAGTATAAAAAATATAGAGATGATAATGCAATAATTCTTGATGATTTTTCATTGTATGACACTCATCATGCTGTAATAAAACCGACTGAATTATCAGCTTCAGAGTTACAAACAATGCAAATATGGGCACATAAAAAATTTTACTCCGGTTTTAATACAGTAATCAGATTATTAACCGGAAAATTTGTTGATGCTTTTGTATCAATTTACGCGAGTATGATATTAAAATCATGGATATTAACCAATAAAAAATACCTCAATGCAATTAAAGATACTTCAGCTTCAAAAGTTGATTTCAGTCTCGATCATTCATTTGAAGACGTTCACCCTGATTTAAAACTGCCTCTTCTTATGAGATTATTTGTAAAAAAATAATTTCACTATACTAAGCCTCATGCAAAAATTCCACATAAAAAGGTATTTTTGCATGACCGCTTATATCAAAAAAATAACTATTTTAATAAATCAATTTTTCTGTTATAGTAAAAGAAAATTATAAAGGTACTCTATGGTAGTTCTCGGTATAGAATCAACATGTGATGAAACATCAGTTGCTATTGTAAGAAACGGTAATGAAGTTTTATCAAATGTTGTAACATCACAAATTAAAGATCACCTTCCCTGGAATGGCGTTGTTCCTGAAATAGCATCCCGTCTTCATTTAAAAAAGATTATTCATTTAACAGAAGAGGCTTGTAAAGAAGCACATTGTTCAATTAATGATATAGATCTTATTGCAGCAGCCAATCGTCCGGGGTTAATAGGGGGGCTTATTGTCGGCAGTGCCACAGGCAAAGCATTTGCATGGGCAATTGATAAACCATTTATCGGTATTAATCACATGGAAGCACACTTATATTCCCCTCATATCACCAATGAAATACCATTTCCCTATATCGGTCTGCTCGTTTCAGGCGGTCACACAATGATAGTCCTTGCACAGTCACATACAACATTTTCTGTAATCGGTACTACAATTGATGATGCAGTCGGTGAAGCATTTGATAAACTAGCAAAACACTATGCTATGGGGTATCCCGGTGGTCCTTCGGTAGAAAAACTTGCATTAACCGGTGATGAATCAACGTTTGATTTTCCCACTTCAAACCTCCACAAATCAGACAGAAAATATGATGTGAGTTATTCCGGTATTAAAACAGCAGCTATTAATTTTCTTGAAAAATATCTCAAAAAAGAGACGTATACTTTAAACGATATTGCTGCATCTTTTCAAAAAAGAGCATTTTCAGTATTGAAAAAGAAATGCATCTCTGCATGTATCGATTATAACATTAATAGAATTGTCGTTGCCGGTGGTGTCAGTGCAAACTTTTATTTACGACACCTTTTCAGTGACATACCCGATATTACGACATACTTTCCCGATATTAAATATGCAACCGATAATGGTGCTATGATTGCAGGCTATGCCTATCATACATTTAAAGAAAATGGACCGACACCACTTACTAGCGGTGTTTCAGCACGGGTTTCGGGGTTTAAAATATCTCTGGAGAAAAAATAATGTCATGTAACTGTGCAGAGATTGATGCAATTATTCAAAATGTCCCGATTAATTCAATAATACGATCATTTTCACAATCAGTTAATAATGAACTATACATTCATCTCACAACAACCACAGGGAATGCAACATTATACATTTCAATTATCGATGGAGAAACAGGCTTTTTCATTGTGCCTCTTAACTACTCGAAAAAAATGATTGATGCGAAATTAAAACTTTCATCAATGTTAAACAGTAAATTAAAAGGTGGCCGGATAATTGATATTTCCCAACCGGAAGGCAGTCGGATTGTAATTATCGGTATACAATTATTTGATACATACTACAGATTAATTGCACGACTATGGGGAACAGGCTCTAACATTCTGATTACCGATTCTGATTATACAATTATTGAATTATTAAAAAGGTACCCGAATAGAGGCGAATGGCCAAACGAGAAGTTTACCATCCCGGAGAAAAAAAATGATAAACAATTTCAGATTAGAAAAGAACTTATACACGATTGTGTGAATGATGATCTTTTCTACCATTATAGAAATATCAGGGATAATCGTCAATTTTCGATTAAATTTTCTCAACTTGAAAAAATCATTAATGATGAATTAACAACGCTTAATAATTGTATTGCAAACACTATCGCCAATATCAATTCAGATTCATTATTAATATACAAAAAATATGGTGACCTTATTAATGGAGAAATCTATAAAGTTTCAAAAGGTATGGAGAGCATACTAGTTTATGATTACGAAACAGATAAAAAAATAATTATTCCGTTAGATCCGCTTTTAACTCCGCAGGAAAATGCATTAAAATACTACGATAAATACAAGAAAATAAAAGCAGGTATTCATATCTGGGATGTGCAACTTGGTCAATATCAGGAAAAACTATCTCAATTCGAATCATTTCAGGAAAAATTAACTGCCTCAAAAACATTTGATGATCTGATAAAACTTGAAACTCTTTTAAGCAAAAAAGTTTCCACTCAAAAACAGAGTAATACTGTTTCAAAGAAATTACCCGGTAGAAAAGTTCTTTTATCAGATGGTTTTATTGCATATATTTCACGTAGCTCAAGGGAAGCCGATGAATTACTGAAAATAACGGCAAAGGGTAATGATTACTGGTTTCACATTCGCGATAATAACGGTAGCCATGTTGTTGTAAAAAACCGCCAAACGATTGAAATAACCGATAAAGTTAAACTTGAGGCGGCTATGTTGGCTCTTCACTACAGTAAATCAAAAGATGAACTCTCTGGTGATATATATTTCACCAGAGTTAAATATTTACATAAACCTAATAATAATACACCCGGTTTAGTGTTTCCTACCCAGGAAAAAAACATAAAAGTTAAAAAAGATCAAAAAACATTACAAAATTTATTAAAAACTATTGAATAAAAAATAGTTACACCTTATAATTTCATAAACGGAGAGAATATGAATACAATGATTAGACCACCTATTGCTGACGGACTTTTATATTACGATGATGAATTAAAACTTAAAAGTTTTGTCAAGTCTTCAATCGCATCAAATATTACCGAAAAAAAAGGTTCTCCTTTTGCAATGATAACGCCAAATGCCAGCTATCTTTTAGCAAGCAGTGTCTATGGGGCGGCATATTCTCAATTAATTAATGAAGAATATGACACTGTTATTATTATTTCACAAGCACATAAAATGTCTTACTATTCTATTGGTTTATCAACAAGCAGTGCATTTGAGACACCGGTAGGTATGCTTGAAGTTGATGAAGAGTCAAATCAGATTTTAAAGAAATACAATAAAGACTTTTTTGTTGATGGCGAAAACTATCATTTACAGGATCATTCAATAGAATTGCAAATTCCTTATTTACTTGAAGTATTAGATAGTGACACTAAAATTCTTCCAATTCTTATGGGAGAACCAAACACTAAATTTACAATTTTATTATCAAAAGCTTTGAAGTATTTATTTGAAAAATCTGATAAAAAATATTTAATTATTGTAACTACAAATTTGAGTAATGAATATAACTACGATAAATCAGTTATTATCGACTCTAATTTTATAAATATATTAAAGCAAAATAATCCTGACCATTTGTCAGAACAACTTGCATTAAAACAAATCATCGCTGATGGTACAGGTCCGGTAGTTTCACTTGTTCGATTAAATAATCTTCTTGATAATAAAGAAATTGTGCTGTTAAAATATCTGTCGTCTGCAGAAATCACTGAAGATCGTTCGAAGGTAGAAGGGTATATGGCAGGTATTATTTATTAACTTTTTTTTGTTGTATAAGGATTTTGATATACGCAAAACCGCCATCGAAATACCGTCTCCACAACCTGCCGGGTTCCTGCAAAATCCTATACATCCATTCCAATCTCATTTTCTGTATAATGACCGGTGCTCTTTTTTTATTTCCTGAATGAAAATCAAATGCTGCACCAACACCGGCAATAACCGGAACCTTAATATCGTGCTTATTTCGTGCAATCCACCATTCCTGTTTCGGACAGCCGAATGAAACCCAGAGAATATCGGGTTTTACTTTATTGATCATATCAATTATTTTTTTATCCTCATCAGCCGTGAAATCACCAAAAGGTGGGGAGTAAAAACCTTTAACAACCAGGCCTGGATATGATGCCGTAAAATTTTCTGACATTTTCTCTGCAACACCTTCTGCTGCTCCAAGAAAAAAATGAGTATACTGTTTTACACAGGAGATTTCTATGATATGCGCCATCAAATCAGGCCCCGTTACTCTTTCTTTCAAAGGGGTGCCAAGATACCGTGCCCCATAGATTATAGAATATCCGTCCGGGATTGTAAGAAAACTACTATTCAAATCATTATAACTGAGATCTTTATAATGAGCGACTTTATTTAAAATATCCTGGTTTGCAACAAGTAATAATTCACCACCTGAAACTCCGTCATACGATTTGATTTGAGCTTCAACACAATCGGCAGCCTCAAGTAACGTTACATTATGAAACAGAACACCACCGATATTAATTCTGCAATCATTCATTTTACGTCCAGTTTAGTATGTTTAAATTTCTTTGCGTTACTTCCTGAATAGTCTGCAACGATATGAGCGTTACCTTCTAAGATATATTTGTATATTATTAACCCCTCCAGACCAACCGGTCCCCGTGCATGAAATTTATTGGTACTTACGCCAACTTCTGCACCCATTCCATAACGGAAACCATCAGCAAATCGTGTTGAACAATTAACTACAACTGAAGATGTATCAACAAATGTTTCAAAATACCGTTTACTCTCAGCATTTTCCGTAATTATACCATCAGTATGACCTGATCCGTAGGTATTTATATGAGTTACAGCCTCTTCGATACTATCAACAATTTTTATTGATATAATATAATCCAGATATTCAGTTTTCCAGTCAGTTTCTGTTGCCGGAATAACATCTGAAATGATTTTTTGTGTCCGCTCACATCCTCTGATTTCCACCTTTTTTTCACGCAGAGCTGCAACTACAGGTTTTAATGCTTTTTCTGCAATATTTGCATGAACCAATAACGTTTCTGTGGCATTACAAACCGCTACATACTGCGTTTTTGAATCTACAACAACTTTTATTGCAGTATCAATATCAGCGAATTGATCAATATATTGATGACATATCCCGTCTGCATGACCTAAAACAGGAATAGAGCTTTTTTTTTGTATATATTGAACAAATTCATTAGAACCTCTGGGTATAATGAGATTTATATATTTGTTAAATTTTAAAATTTCGCTAACAGCTTCCCGTGACTCAATAAGTAACACAGTATCAGTAAATCGCGAATCAAATGCAGTCAGAGTTTGGATGATAATATCGGCTAATACCTTGTTTGTATTCATAGCCTCACTGCCACCTTTTAGAACAACACAATTACCCGATTTAACACAAAGGCTTGCTATTTGTACAAGGGCATCAGGGCGCGATTCAAATATAACACCGATAACACCGATTGGCACTGATATTTTATTGAGAATAAGTCCGTCATCAAGTAATAAAGAAGACAGTTTTTTATGTACTGGATCTTCAAGTTTCACTAAACCGTATATTCCGTCAATAACACCATCAATTTTTTCAGAATCAAATAATAAACGTTTCAAAATCGGCTGACTTAAATCTTTTCCGTTGTGAAGATCTTTTTCATTTGCTTCAATAATCAATTTTCTATTTGAATCAAGACTTTTTGCTATTTCTAATAAAGCATTATTTTTTAATTCACCGGGGATAGCGGCTAACCCGCATGAAGCTAATTTCATTTTAAACAACTTTTCTTCAATCATAATAAACCTCCGGTAAAACCAATTTCTAAAATTACTATACTAAAAATTGGATTGTGTAAAGAGCTTATAGCAAAAATACACTTTTTTTCATCAAGTACTCTTGATTTTTGCAAGAGCCTCAACTATTTAAAGATACTGATAACAGATGAAATCGTAATAAATTGATACGTGTTTGAAAGAAAAAATAATAGCACAAGTTGCTTCTTGATTCCGGAACTAATATCAATCTTTGGAGAAAAAAAAGTTCAATTTTAACACCTGTTTTTTCGAAAATGGTGACAAAACAGCATCAAGCTTTATCAGTTTTATGAGATTCCTTCTTAATAAGAAGTTGTTTTGAAATTAACTCAATCTTTTCAGCACTTCTTCCAGTGGTTCACCTCCAATACCCCAATTTTCTATAGGAAATTCTTTAATTAAAACAGTAAAAGATGTTTGAGGAATTTTCGTTATTTCTGACGCAGTCTTAGTTAATGTTCTAATAAGTTCGTTTTTATTTTCTTTTGTAAGTTTTGCGGCCTCAATAATTATATTTGGCATTTTCTCACTTCCTTCAAAATTATTTAGATTACCTATTCATTCAATAAATAGTATCCATGGAAACAATGTAGTATTAATTAGTTTCCTTGTCAACTAATTAATAAATCGAACTTGCTGTTGATACTATTTTGTGATAAATTACAAAGACCTTTTAAAAAACAGGGAAAAAATAATGAATAAAAAGGAATTAGCGCCGTTAATAATCGGTAAACTACTTAATATTGGCGGGATGTTACAAAAAAAAGGTAATAAGTTACTTCTGCCTTTTAATTTAAATCAACAACAGTTCTCAATACTTTTTTCAATTGAACAGAAAAAAAAAGTAAATCAGAAAAATATGATAAATAAACTGGTTTTAGAAAAAGCACACGTATCTAAAGTTGTTAAAAAATTATACAATATGGGTTTGATAGACATTGAAACTTCTTCTGAAGATAAACGCTCATCCTGGTTATCGATAACAAAAAAAGGACAAGACACACTGGAAAAATGTAAAGAGTACATAGAAAAATGGAATGAAGAGTGGGTAAGTGAGATTGATAAAGATCAACTTTATGTATTACTTGATAGTTTAACAAATCTACAAAATATATTTAAAAACCAGATTGAAAATAAGTAAAAATTACAGTCATTATGATACTTTAATTAAATTTATAATGAGACTCATGCAAAAATTCGAGATAAAAAAAGAATACTTTTTTATAAAAAAGAGTATTTTTGCATGAGGCTCTATTGATTTTTATTTTTAATAAATGATATAATGAAATATTAATGATGCCTGTTAAAAATGAAATGGAGTCAATATGAACAAACTGCTATGTGTACTACTATTTGTAGTATTAACAACCTTTACCATACATCCAAAATCAAAATACTACATTTCACTCTTAGAAGGTTTGCGATTACGAAATTCCCCTGCGATAAAATCAAAAATTATAAGAAAACTCGATCAGGGTGAAGTTGTTCAATTCATCACATTCGGGAAAACAGAAGTTCTTGATAACATTACAGGTAACTGGATAAAAGTAAGAACAACCAGTAAAGAAACAGGATGGGTTTTTGGCGGATATCTTAACCGGTTTCTTTCCATAGAAAGCCCGTCCGGGTATTGCGTGTCGTATCCTGAGAAATGGACATTACGGGAAGAAACAAATAATCAGGTTGTGTACCTTCAAGTTGCCAGTTATACAGGAAATGATGAAATAGCACCCGGTGAGGAAGTATCTGCGGATCAGGTGAAAATTGAAGCATTTATTTTTGACAATATTGACAAAAACGCAATAGACTGGGCTCGTTCATTAGAATATATTTATGACATCAAAGAAAATCCGAATGCAGAAAGCGGATGTGTTATAGGGGTAAGCAAACACAAATACAAAACAGTTGAACATACAATATTTGTTAAAAACAGAAAAGGTGTTGTAATAAATTATTATCCGCCGGACAGTATATACAAAAAAGCAGCAGAAAATATTATTAATTCGTTTACTCTTGCTGATTAAATATTTTTATATTATACTATTAGAATATATAAGGAGATAATCATGGCAAGAATACTGATTATTGGAGGAGTTGCCGGTGGAGCTACAACTGCTGCAAGACTGAGAAGAATTGATGAAAAATCAGAAATAATTCTTTTTGAAAGAGGAGAACATATTTCGTATGCTAATTGTGGTTTACCATATTATATTGGCGGTGTAATAAGCGAAAGATCAAATCTTTTTTTACAAACACCCGAAGGTTTTAAAGCAAAATTTAATATTGATGTGCGAATAAACAGTGAAGTTACCGCAATAGACAGAAAAAACAAAGAAGTTGAAGTGTTATCATTAAAAACGGGTAATAAATCAAAAGAAAAATATGATACAATTGTTTTATCGCCCGGTGCGTATCCGGTTAGACCGCCAATTAAAGGTGTTGAAAACTCAAGGATTTTTACATTACGAAATGTAACTGACACTGATAAAGTGCATGATTTTATCAAAGATCAACGGCCTAAAAGTGCAATAGTTATCGGAGCCGGTTTTATAGGGTTGGAAATGGCCGAAAACCTTGCCCATAAAGGTTTACAGGTTACCGTTATTGAAATGGCACCCCAAGTAATGGCTGTTATAGATTATGACATGGCTTGTATTGTTCATCAGCATATAATGACAAAAGATGTTCAGTTACTTTTAAATGATGGTGTTACCGAATTTACCCCGTACGGAACGGGAATTACTGTTACAACTACAAGTGGTAAAAAAATTGATACCGATCTGGTAATCATGTCAATCGGTGTTAAACCTGAAATTAAACTGGCAAAAGATGCCGGTTTGGAAATAGGCAACTTTGGTGGTATTTCAGTAAATGACTATATGCAGACAAGTGATCCTGATATTTATGCACTTGGTGATGCAGTTGAAGTCTATAATCCTATTATCAATAAAAAGATTCTTGTGCCATTGGCAGGGCCTGCAAATAAACAGGGAAGAATTGTTGCAAATAATATTGTTTATGGTAATAAAGAAAAATATAATGGTTCTATTGCAACTGCCATTGCAAAAGTTTTTGATTTGACCGTAGCATCTACCGGTGCTTCTCAGAAAATGCTTGACCGTGAGAAAATCCCGTATGAATATACAATTGTTCATTCAAATTCTCATGCCGGTTATTATCCCGGAGCGGTTCGTGTTTCTATAAAACTGATCTACTCAAAAGAAACTGGTGTAATTCTCGGTGCTCAGGCAGTGGGGTATGATGGAGTTGACAAGCGAATTGATGTAATTTCAGTATATGTTCAAAATAAACTGAAGATTGCAGACCTGATGGAATTTGAAAATGCTTATGCACCGCCTTTTTCATCGGCTAAAGACCCTTCTAATATTGCTGCATTTGCCGCATCAAATTGCTTGGCAGGTGATGTTAAAGTAATTTCTGCCGGAGAATTATCAGCTAATAAAGAAGCGTTATTACTTGATGTCAGAAATAAAATGGAAATTGAAGCATCGGGAACTATTGCCGGTTCAATTAATATTGCATTTGAAGATATAAGAGAAAGATTATCTGAACTGCCTAAAAATCGAAAAATAATTACTTTTTGTGCAATTGGAGCAAGAGGCTACTTTGTTGCAAAAATACTTACACAAAATGGATTTACAGAAGTATATAATCTGATCGGCGGTTATGAAACATATAAAAATATTAATGCACATCAGACAAATGCAGGTATTTTTGATAATGCTTATACAGCAAAAAATTCAGTTGCGCAAATCAGTGTTGTTGACGACAACTATAGAGAAATAAGCGTTAATGCTTGCGGGCTATCATGTCCCGGTCCGATTATGAAGCTAAAAACTGAAATAGAAAAACTTTCTGACGGTGAAAAATTAAAAATATCAGCGACCGATCCGGGTTTTTACAAGGATGTTGAATCATGGTGTAATGTCACCGGTAATTGTCTTGTTTCAAGAACAAACGATAAAGGTGTTATTACTGCAAATATCCAGAAGAGTTCAGGTCTTAAAGATGATTTTACCTCGGCACCGGTTGCCGGACAAATGCAAACAGGTTTTCAAAAAGATTTAACAAAAAACAAAACGATCATTGTTTTCAGTGATGACTTTGATAAAGCATTAGCCTCATTTGTTATCGCCAATGGAGCTGTGGCTATGGGGAAAAAAGTTTCAATATTCTTCACATTCTGGGGGCTTAATGTCATTAAAAAACATAAAAAACCACGAGTAAAAAAAGGTATTATGGGAATAATGTTTGGCATGATGTTGCCAAAATCAAGTAAGAAACTGACTTTATCAAAAATGAATATGTTTGGTATGGGGACTGCTATGATGAGAGCAATTATGAAATCACAAAATGTCACTTCACTTGAAGACATGGTTAAGGCTGCAATGGACAGCGGTGTTGAAATGATTGCCTGTCAGATGTCTATGGATGTTATGGGTGTAAAAAAAGAAGAACTTCTTGAAGGAGTTAACATTGGCGGTGTTGCTAATTATTTAGAACGGGCTGATAGTGCGAATGTCAATTTGTTTATATAGAGCTTCTTGCAAGAGTTTCTTTAATTTTTTCTCTGCAATGTTTCTATAAAAAAAGTCATGCTTGCATGACTTTTTTTATATCTTATTAGTAATAATATATGATATAATAAAGAAAACAAAAATCAGCTTAATACGGGAAGTTGCTTTTCGTTTCTTTCATTATTCACATTTTGTAAATCCGTAAAATTAAATTTTCACAAAAAGAGGATAAATCATTGTGGATCAATTTGAAGATTTCAATAAACAAATATTTTCAACGTGCATTGAGAATTTAAAAGTAAGAAATTCAAGTGCTCAATACAAAGCAAAATATTCAGATTTAAATTCTCTCCTGCTAAAAACGATCAATAAAGAATTCCTTACAAACTATACTAGTAAAATAAAAAACACATCGAGTATATACAATCAGTTTCTGACAAAAGATGAGTTAAAGTCACTCAGTATGGAAATAGTAAAACTCGAATTTATCTTTATTGCATTTATTAATGACGCAAAAAACATTACTTTTGATATAGTATCAATATGGATTGATATTCTCATTTTACAATTATTCATAGCAAAAATATCAATTACAGATCAGGGATATTTTGAGATTTACTTCACAACAGCTGATTCTATTTTCAAATTTATAGAAAATAAAAATGAAAATCCATTTATAATCAGTGATGAACAGTTAATTACACTGAAACGAATCTATTATTTAGCCAATCATGAATATTATTTCAAATTAACCAATGAATATTACAACGATTTACTTAAACTTATTAATCAGGATATATATTATTCAAAAAGTAAATCAATCGAAGAATTGATAACGGTATTAAACCACAGGGCATCAATACTTAATGATTTTTATGAATATCACATCGAGAATATGGATGAATTTTTTGACAAAAATATTTTCCAGAAACTATCAGTAGATTTTAAACTTTTAATATCCAAATATCTTTATAAAAAAACAAAAAATTCTGACATTCTTAAATTATCATTAAAAAATATTTTAGATATTGAAATCAGATTTGTAAAACGAAAATTGTTCAATAAAGAAGTAATAGATTTACAGCTCAAGAAAAAAATTCTTTATTATTCATACATAATTCTTAATTCTTTCAATAACAATTATCACAACATCAATGCATTGTTTACGTTAACTGACTTTTCAAAACTTAATGAAGAAAGATTGATTGAGGAAGTAAAAAATATAATTATACACACATCGATAGAGACTAATAAACCAATTATTGATGTTATTTATATAATCTATCTTTTTTTATCATTATTTCCTGAGTACGTAAAACATTCTTTATTTTTGTATAAATTTATTATGCAACAAATCAGTCCGATTTACTCAAATAGAAGACAAAATATTATTCTTGCTTTCAGTATTATCAGATTTATATCGGATACCGCTAAAATTGAGAATGAAGTTTTAAAAATAAAAAAAAGTATTGAATGTGATTCTGTAATCGGTTTAATTACGTTGTACAATTGTCATGTTGAATCATTACATTCTATTAGTAAAGAGAAAATCTCATCACTTAAAATCAGTAATGTAACGATTTCATTACAGAAAAAAATATCTCATCTTAATAACTTTGTTGATACAAGCATACTCAATTTTAAAAATGAAATAAATAAGAAACCTGATTATAAAATCAGATGTGAATATATTGATATTTTCCGTACAGAATTAACTAATATTATTAAAATACTGTCAAACGCCAATCTGGTAACAAATATTTCGCAATATTATTCTGATGTTATCGATAATTATACCAAAGAAAATGAATTAGATTTTCGTGAGGATTTTATTAATAAATCAACACTTTTAAAAATGTCATTATTTGATATTAACCCGTTAAACCTTGCACTTGCGATTTTATTTTTCAAAATCGGTAAATTAAAACTTATTATAACGCATGAAAATCCTGCACGCCTGGGTTTGAAAAAAACCTTTGTCAGCACTATGGAACGGGAGGAAATTGCAAAATATCTTGATTATTCACCCGATTTAATTCCCACTACAGACAACAGTATTGACTGGGGTAACGTTAAAGATATTATTAGAAATATTAGAAATCCTGCAGTAACTACCGGAAGTGTCGTAAGACCCGAATCAAGGATTTTAAAAGTAATCTCAGCAATTCTTAATAAATTAACCAGAACGAACAGTGATATCAATAAAATTTTTCCTTCCTTGTATGAAGAGTCGTACTTACCGACAAAACGAGCATGGGATTTAGATCCCATATTAATTCATTATTTTAATATTTTCTTTACCGGGCAAGGTGTCTTGAAATTTTATAATGAACATTCAGGCAGTGAATTAAGCGTTGTTTTCCAGCTCATTAAATATCCGCCCTTAACAGAAAAAACAAATAGTTTTATCAAAGATTTAGTTAATACCATTGAATATGACCAGATGAATATTTTGCAGGAATTTAATGATATGATTAAGGATAATGAAATACAGCTTAATACTGAAAACGGTAAGAAAAATTTTACCATAACCGACGCAACTCTTGCTATCAGTCGCAAAAGGTCAATATCTTTTGAGTCTTCATACTTGAGTGACGATGATATTCTCTATCTATATTCAATTATCCAAATATATTGTAACACTCTTGGTAAAAGCTCATATTTTCTTGCAATTAAATATGCGTTTGGTGAATTACTCAAAAATGCAAATAAAGCCAATCTTATCCGTGCACATTTTCATTTTAAAAATATCGATATTGATTCTAAATATCTTATTGGTATAAGTTCATACGATGAAGCGTTAAAATCAAGAAAAGCAGAATATTGTGAGTATGTAAAAAAATCGGATATGAAAATAAAAATCAGATTTCATAATGATAATGAAGATTTTATTATATCAATAATAAATAATTACAAAATCCATGATGAAGAAACAGATGCAATCACCGATAACATTTCAACGGGAAGGAAACTTACTAATCTATCGTTATTGTATAAAAATCATTTGCTGGATTCTAAAACAAACGATGAAGGTTTAGTTGTGGCTGTATTACTTCTTAAAAAAATCGGCTTGAAAAATGGCGGTCTTAAAGTTAATATTGGTAAAGAAGAAACAAAATTTTCTATTACCGTTCCGCTTGTGACTCTTTCAGAAACAGATGACATTACAATTTCAGAAGAAATTATCAAAGAGATTAAAGACATACCGATGCTGCCTGATAATCTTAAAGAATTAAGAGAAACGTTAGATGACGCTGATTCAAGCATTGAGCAAATAGAGGCAATTGTATTACGCGACCCGTCATTAGCGGCTGATATTCTTAAAATTGCTAACTCATCGTATTACGGACAGTCAAAAAGTGTTATATCAATTAAAGATGGTATTAAACTTCTTGGTACACAAGCTATGAAAAATATCGTTATGGCTGTTAATTGTTATAAAGTGTTACAGGATAAATTAAAAATTAAAAAAATTGATGCGGTTATTAAACATTCAGAAGAAACAACATTTTATTCAAGCCGTCTTATTGAAAAACTGAATATTAAACTTGATAATGATAAAGTGTATCTTGCATCGTTACTTCACGATATTGGTAAAATCGTTGTTGAAAGTATTCAGCCTGATATTTATGAACATATTTCCACATTAATCGAATCAAAAAATATACCGGTTGATGTTCTTGAAGGTATTGCCGGAGGAATAAATCACTCACTTATCGGCAGTATGTTACTTGCTAAATGGGATTTTCCCGATCAGATCATTGAAATTGTAAAATATCACCATTCACCTCGAAATCTAAAAAACTACCCTGAATACGTATTTGTTGTATATCTTGCAAATATGCTGACTCACTTCATTGGCGGTAAACTAAGTTATTACAATATTGACAGTAATGTATTAGAATTTTTTAATATACATAGCGAACAGGAATTAAAAAAACTCGGATATGAAATAAAATCCGAGTTCAATGCACGGGAATAGTTAAACAAACGGAGTGAAAATATGAGAAAAACAATTGTATTGTGTATGTTTTTATTGAGTTTCATTGTGGCGTACTCTCAAACAGTTCCATCGATTGTAATTCAGGACAACAAAGAGTTTGTCAGTCTTAAAATCAGCGATTTAGACATTACGGTAAAAGTTGTCGGGAATATAGCCGAAACGACTATGAATATAACATTTTTTAACGCCTACAATAGGATACTGGAAGGTGATTTTTATTTTCCGCTTAAAGAAGGTCAAACGGTTTCCGGTTTTGCTTTAGAGGTTAATGGTAAACTGCGGGATGCTGTTGTTGTTGAAAAAGAAAAAGGCCGTGCGGTATTTGAATCAGTGGTGCGAAAAAATATAGATCCCGGTCTTTTAGAATGGACGAAGGGTAATAACTTCAAGTCACGAATATATCCCATACCGGCTAAAGGGTATAAGCAATTAAAAATAACATACCGGGAAGAATTAACTATACGGGATAAAGGTTTTTCATACATGCTTCCCCTTGCTTTTAAAGAACCAATTGATACATTCAGACTGAAGATTGAAGTTATCAAACAACTGATTAAACCTGAGTTTGGTTCTGATAATGAGTTTGTTAACCTTACATTTGAAAAATGGCAGGAATCATATACTGCTTTATTTACACAAAAAAATTATCAGGCAAATAAAGATCTTCATTGTATTCTACCACAAACTGATATGTATAAAAAAATGGTTATTGAAAAAAGTACCGATACCAATGATTACTTCTACATACATCTGACACCGGAAATAAAAGTGATGGAAAAGAAAAAACCTTCAACTATTACGTTATTCTGGGATGCTTCCGGTTCCGGTATTAATCGGGAAATTAAACGGGAAACAACACTGCTTGACGGCTATTTTAAAGAAATCGGTAATGTAGCTATCCAATTGATTATTTTTAGAAATGAGGTTGAAACGTCTGAAAACTATACAATTAAAAGTGGAAACTCTCAGGTCTTAAGAAAACGATTAGAAAATATTGAATATGATGGAGCGACTCAACTTGGATGTTTAGATCTTACAAAATACAAAGCTGATGAATGTATTATTTCCACCGATGGCGTTGGTAATTTCGGGAAAAAAGAAATAATACTTTCTAATTCACCGGTATACATTCTTAATTCAAATAATACTGCAAACCATTCCTATCTTAATTTTATAGCACAACAAACCGGTGGTGCTTATATAAACTTAAAAAAACATACCGATAGTGAAGCAATAAATCTGTTATCACATCAGCTTTATTCTTTTATAAAAGCAGAATATGATACAAAGGCAATTACTGAAGTGTATCCTGCAATAAAAACGCCGGTGACTCATGACTTTTCGCTGTCGGGGATTCTGCAAAAACCATCAGCACTCATTACATTACATTTTGGAATCGGCAATACAAGTATGTTTACCGAACAAATTTCTTTATCCACACAGGAATCAGTCAGCGGTGAACTTTTGAAACAGATATGGGCGTCAAAAAAACTTACGCAATTGGATATGAACTATGAAAAAAATGCTTCTGCCATTACTGCTTTAGGCAAAGAAATGGGGATAGTAACACGAAATACCTCATTAATTGTATTGGATAGAATTGAAGATTATGTGCAACACAGAATAGTTCCTCCGGTAGAACTTCAAAAAGAATATTTTGGCCTTATTGCTCAACAGGATAAGGAAAAGAAAGAGGTGATTTCTAATCATCTTGATGAAGTTGTCAGAAAATTCAAAGAGCTTGAAACCTGGTGGAATAAAGAGTTTTCATTTGATAAAGTAATCGAAAAACCATCCCGCAAAAAAGAAGCAGCATTATCAAGAAGCAGCACGAACGAAGAGCGAATGGTGGAATCAGAATCAAGATTTGAAGACAGAGAACGCTCAGCCCCGGTTCCAGATTCGGCAAAAACAAATGATGAGGAAAAAGGTTTAACTGCAATTTCAGGAATAACGCTCAAAAAATGGAGTCCCGACACACCGTATTTACAGGAATTAAATAAAACACCCCATAAACAAATCTATGAAAAATACCTGCAGATGAAAAATGAATATTCAGGAAGCTCTGCATTCTATCTTGATGTTGCAGATTTCTTTATTGAAAAAAACGAGATGAAACTTGTACTTAGAATACTTTCAAATATTGCAGAAATGGAGTTGGAAAATCCACAGCTTTTAAGAATACTGGGGCATCGATTATCACAACTTGGTTATTATACATTAGCAATTGCTATTTTTGAAGAAGTTTTAGAAATGCGGGGTGAAGAACCTCAGTCATATCGTGATTTAGCGCTTGTTTGCGAACTTGAGGGGAATTATCAGAGAGCAATCGAGTTACTCTATCATGTTGTCATTAATAGCTGGGATGCACGATTTCCTGACATAGAAATAATTGCGTTAACTGAAATGAATAAAATTATTCACAATAATCAAAAACCAGATATTTCTATGATTGATAAGCGATTACTAAAAAATCTCAGTGTTGATATGAGAGTTGTTTTAAACTGGGATGCTGATAATACTGATATGGATTTATGGGTATTTAATCCAAATGGTGAAAAATGTTTTTACAGTAATCCTCAAACTTTACTTGGGGAAAAGATGTCCCGTGATTTCACAGGCGGGTATGGACCTGAAGTGTATATGTTACGAAGAGCCAAGAATGGTACATACGAAATTAAGGTAAATTACTACGGGAATAATCAGCAAATACTATCAGGTTCAACAACAATTCAAGTTACTCTATTCCGCAACTATGGCAGAAAAAATGAAACAAAAAAAGAAATTACCATGCGACTTAAAGATAATAAAGAAGTTATTGATGTTGGTGAGTTTGATATAAAATAAATTATTAAAGAGATACCAATGTATCTCTTTAATAGTAAAAACCTGCTATGTTACATTCGAGGTAACTTTATAACACCCATCGGGTCGATAATATCTGATCTTCTCTGGTAATTTTTATATGACACATATTTATATGTTGTATTGTATCTGTTAGTTAATGCCCCGGTACTTGTTCCCATATATACTTCAAGGTGAAGCATATATGAACCACCGGAAGTATTTCTGATTATTGTACCGATTGCCTGTCCTTTAGACACTCTTGCTCCGGCTCTGAATGAAGATGTAATTTCAGTATATCTGATAATTGTTCCATCATCATTTTTAACTTCAAGAGCATACGTTCCCGCATAGAAAACATAATATGATAAAACAGTTCCACTTGTCATTGCATAGACTGTTGTTCCCGGTCCGGTTGTCGGCACTAAATCAACTCCTGCGTGAGCCCTTGCTCCGCCATCACGTGATGCACCGAAATTTCTTGAACCGGTTGTGGTGCTTAAATAACCACTCTTTAACGGAAATCCCCAACTGCTTGCTCTACTTCCCCAGAAGTCTGTAGGTTGTGTTGATGTATTGCCAAGAAGATATTCCCATGTTGTGACACCAACAACATCAGCACCTGTTAATCCTTTTTTTGATTTAAAATCAAGTACTGCTGTTTTTGTTCCATTTCCATATATACCATCTACAGTAACTGAATAACCATATTTAGTTTTTAAAACATCCTGTAAACACTTAACCGCTGTATTATTATTACCATACTGCACTGTTACAATAAGTTTTCCCCATGTTCCTGAACCGACTACCCCATCGGCTGAAAGACCATTTGAAGTTTGAAATGACTTAACAATTGTTTCTGTACCACTTCCGAAATTACCATCAACAGTGATGCTATAACCTCTGTGTTTCAAAAAGTATTGAACAGCTTTAGCATTGAGTGATATGTCACCTTTTCGGACAACAGGCCATGAAACGGTTACCGCATCAGATCGCTCTAAATCATGAGCATCTGCCGTAACTACGGCATTTTCAATAGAGACACCCGAAGTTTCATTCCCCACAGCACACGAACTAAAGAAAACAAGACTTGCCACTAAAAAACCTTTTACTACCCATGTAATGCTTTTTCCCATTTTTAATACTCCATTTTTTTATTAGTATAAAAAAATGATATTCTATAAAATCTACAAATGCAATATATTTTTTATTAATTCTAAATAGTCAATAAATATTAAAAAAAATATAATATTTTTACAGGAATAACTGTTGATCAATGATGCAAAGGCATTGAGTATTTCTATATTCTCCTCTTTAATTATCTCAAGTAATACTTTAAATGAAGAATATATTCCTTTTGATATTGTATCCTTTATTAAATCAGTAATTTCGTTGCTATACTTTCATTTACTATCTCCACTATAGAGCAACAGCGAAAATATAGCCGAATGTTTTGACGCATTATCCGGTTTATTAAAATCCAAGTAAAGTGAACTTATGTAAATCATAAATCGGATTGGCTTTCGGATTGAGATTGTTCTTGTATATTGGATAATTTTTCTCCAATTCTTCTATTTCTATGACCTGATTTTACTACTAAAAACTCTTAATAGGGGGAATTTTGAAAACATTCCATTAAAATCACTAATAGAAAACTTTACGTATAAAATGATATTGGAAGTAAATACAGAGATTTTAGAGTCAATCACAGAATATCAATATATTTTTTACAAAAGCAACAAATAACGGTTACAGTTATAAGGGAACCCACAGTTTTCCGTGCAAAACATACGCTAAGAAAAATATTCCCACATTTCCGACAAAGCCGGTCACCTACCCATATCCCGCAAAAAAATAAAAAAAACACTTGCATTTTATAAAATATGTGTTACTATCAATAGTATCGTTTCTGTTTGTAGAAACAAGGAGTTATTGTATGTTTGATATGAAGAAAAACTCAGCTAATCAATCAAAAATAGTGATAAAAAAAATACCGGCTGATCGCTTTACTCCGGTTGGGATTTTAGAAGGACTTGACGCAAAGGTTCTTTTAGAATCAGCGTATCATGAAACAGGGAAGGGGAAATATTCAATACTGTTAATTGATGAAGCATTTACGATTTATAAGGAAAATGGTCAGTATTATCTAAAAAATCCTGATACGAAACGATATTCATTAAGTACCAGTAAAAAATTCCTTGATATCCTGGAGGAATTTCGTAGACGGGCGCCTTTTTCTGATGAAATAGTACATATTCCATTACCACTTGGTGGTATCGGGTATCTTGGCTATGAATTCTTTGAAGAAATAGAGGATATTACATTTACAAAAACTAATGATCGCGATTTATATGATGATGCTTTTATATTCGGTAGAAATTTTATGATTTTTGATCATCTCCATGATGAAGCGTATTTAGTGAGTGTTCAATATGAAGGTGAAATTGAAGATATTGATTTATCGAAAGAAATAAAGTCACTTGTTAAAAGAATTGAATCAATCGAAATAAGTGCAAGTAATGATGAAAAAATGAAAGCAAAAATCATTTCGCCTGATGATAGAAATGATTATATTGAAAAAGTTTCAGTTCTTAAAAATGAAATATATAAAGGCAACCTTCTTCAATGTGTATTATCGCGAACTATCGAAGTAGAGTCAGAAATAAGTCCTATAACAGCATATCGAAATCTCAGAAGAAAAAATCCGAGCCCTTATATGTTTTATTTTAATTTCGGCAGTTTTATTTTGTTTGGTGCTTCACCAGAAGTTATGGTAAAAGTAAAAGACGGTGATGTTGAAGTAAGACCAATTGCAGGAACTCGAAAACGGGGAAAAACAATCGCATTAGACATACAACTGGAAGAAGAGTTAAAAAAAGATCCTAAAGAAAATGCCGAACATTTAATGCTTCTTGATCTTGGCAGAAACGATGTCGGCCGGGTTTCAAAAGCCGGTTCTGTAACCGTACCTGAAATAATGGTTGTTGAGCGGTATTCAAAAGTTATGCATTTAGTCAGTGCTGTTATAGGAAAACTTGATAAACAGTATACTTCTAAAGATGCAATTTATGCAACTTTTCCTGCAGGAACCGTTTCCGGTGCACCTAAAATTCAGGCTATTAAAACCCTTGAGAATTTAGAGGCTAAAAGACGGGGTCCTTATGCAGGCCTTGCCGGTTATTTTGAATATAATGGTGATTTTGACAGTTGCATTGTGATACGAAGCGCAGTATATAAAAACGGTGTGTTCTATCTTCAAGCCGGTGCGGGGATTGTCTATGATTCTGTGCCCGAGTCCGAATACGAAGAAACACAAAATAAAATGCTTGCGTTACTTGATTCTCTTAATATTGATTTAACAGGAGGTATATAAAATGATACTAATGCTTGATAACTACGATTCATTTACCTATAATCTCTATCAGGTTTTTATGAAATTTAATTATCCTATAAAAGTAGTAAGGTCTGATAAGATTACTATAGAAGAAATCGAACAATTAAATCCAACATTTATTGTTTTATCTCCCGGTCCGGGAACTCCTCACGAAGCGGGAATCTGTATCGAAGTCGTTCAGAAATTAAAAGGTAAATATCCGATACTTGGAATATGTCTGGGACATCAGGCAATATTAGCAGCGTTTGATGTTCCAATCGTTAATGCATCACGAATTGTTCATGGCAAAGTAGAAAAGTTAAATCATACCGGTACCGGACTTTTTAGAAATATTAATGCTGATACAATGGTGACGCGATATCACTCACTTGCGGGAAAAGAAAAAGACATTCCTGATTGTTTTGAAATAACAGCAAAAACTGAAGACGGTGAGGTTATGGCTGTTGAACATAAGGAATATCAGCTTGCCGGTATGCAGTTTCATCCTGAGTCAATCGGGACAAAAGATGGCGAAAAAATGATAATGAATTTTCTCCATTATCGAAGAGAGACAGTTCCTGTTAAACAGCATATAAAAAAAACACTCGGTATGCAGGATCTTACCTACCAGGAATCGTATGATATTATGGATGAACTGACCGAAGGTAATATGACCGATGCTCAAATCGGTTCGTTATTAACAAGTCTGCAGATTAAGGGCGTAACAAGTAATGAACTTGCAGGTTTTGCCTCTGTGTTAAAGAAAAAAGCAGTTTCATTTCCAAAACCTGCTGAAGGTGAAAAACGGATTGATACCTGCGGAACAGGCGGTTCTCATAACAAAACATTTAATGTTTCAACAATTGTCAGTTTAATCACCTCAGCAGCCGGTGCTAAAGTTGTTAAACATGGAAACAGAGCGGTAACATCAACAAGCGGCAGTGCTGATTTGTTTGAGAAACTTGGTATTAATGTAGATATGTCAGTTGAACGCTGTATAGAAATCTACAATAAAATCGGGGTGACTTTTCTTTATGCCCGAAAGTTTCATGCAGCAATGCGTTTTGCAGCAGCAGCACGTGCATCACTCGGCTTTAGAACTGCCTTTAATCTCATCGGGCCTTTATCAAATCCGGCATATTCAACACATCAGATAATCGGTGTTTTCGATAAAGACTATACAAAAACTATTTGTGAATCATTATCAATAATGGGAACACAAAGAGCAATGGTGGTATCAGGTTTAGACGGGTATGATGAAATTTCATTAACATCAGATACCCAGATAACAGAATTGAATAATGGCTGGATAAAAACATACAATTTTTCACCATCAGAAATTGGTTTACCGTATTATAAACAGGAGGAACTTGCCGGCGGTAATGTTGAATGTAATTCGTTAATTGCGATGAACATAATTGCAGGTAAAGACGGTCCGAAAACAGAACTCGTTGCGGTTAATGCCGGGGCAGCATTGTATATTTATGGTTTGGCATCTTCAATCAAAGACGGGTATCATCTTGCAAAAAGTGTGATTCACGGCGGAAAAGCAAAAGGTATACTTGATGAATTTATTTTATTATCCAATAGTTAGGCGAATATATGGCAGAAATTTTAAAAAAGATTAATGATGTAAGACAGAAAAAAATTGAAATACAAGGGTTTACTTTCGGACATGTAATTCCATCAGCACGGAAAGTTCCGCTGGTTGTGCCTGATTTTGAAAATGGTATTGTCATTTGTGAGATTAAAAGAGGCTCGCCTTCAGCCGGTGTAATCGGGGAGATAAAAAATCCGGTGGAACTTGCCGGTAATTATATTTCTGGTGGTGCCGGTGTTATTTCAGTATTAACCGAAGAAGATCATTTTTTCGGTTCATTGAATGATTTAATGGATGTAAAAAATAAATATCCGAATGCGTGTATTTTACGGAAAGATTTTATCCAGTATGAAGAAGAAATGGATATTACCTATAGAGCCGGTGCTGATATGGTTTTGCTGATAGTTGCATCATATAATGATTGTGATGCATCAAGAAGTCATTTAAAAAAATTGTATGATAAAGCAATTGCTGTCGGGTTAACTCCTCTTGTTGAAACACATAATGAGGATGAAATTAACGTGGCACTGGGTATCGGTGCAAAAGTAATCGGTATCAATACACGGGATTTAAAAACGTTTGTAATAGACAGAAATAAAGCATACTACCTGAAAAAGATGCTGCCTGAAGGTGTTTATTCAATTTACGAATCTGGTATACGATCTTCATACGAAGGTTATCTTGCAGGCAGCGGCGGTTTCAAAGGGATACTTGTCGGTACGAGTTTAGTCAAAGATGCATCCCCGAAAAAAGCAGTTTCAGAGCTGGTAAAAAACTATACCTGCGGGCTAAAAAATCAACGGAGTTTTTTTCAATCCATATTTACTGCAATATACTCGGGTAATAAACCGGTTGTTAAAATCTGTGGTATAACAACCGTTGAAGATGCAGAAAAAGCGATACATTCAGGCGCTGATATTGTCGGTTTTGTTATGGCAGACTCAAAAAGAAAAGTGAGTTATGAAACTGTAGAAACAATATGCAAAGCAATCGGTAATAGAGCATTTAAGGTTGCCGTTGTGACTGATTTTTCAGAGGATGCAATTCGTCTTGTTAATGAACGTGTAATAGATGCTATCCAGTTTCATGGTTTTTTACAAACCGAAGATGAGTTAAAAAAAGTTACCTATCCCTGGTATCGGGCGGTAAATATGTCAGAGATTTCTGATTATCCAAAAGAATCGATGAGCCCGTTTATACTCATTGATGCATTTTCAGAAGAAAAGGGCGGCAGCGGTAAAAGAATCGACGATCATCTTGTCAATGAGGTCACTGAATTAACCGGTAATCACTTATGTATCGCCGGTGGTATAACACCGGAAAATGCCGGTGAAATAATAAAAAAATACAAACCTGATATTATTGACTTATCATCAGGTGTTGAGTCTGAACCTGGTATTAAAAATCATAAACGGATTGAACAATTATTTGAAGAAATCAAAAGGAGCAAAGAATGAATAAAAGATCGGATAATGGTTTTTTCGGCGAATATGGCGGTCAGTACATTGCTGAGATATTACGGCCTGCATTAAAGGAATTAGAAACATCATACAATCATTATAGAAACGACAAAGATTTTATCGAAGAATTTCATTCAACACTGAAAAACTTTGTCGGCCGTCCGACGCCTTTATTATTTGCCGAAAATGTAACAAAACTAATTGGCGGTGCTGATATTTATTTGAAACTTGAGGGGCTTGCTAATACCGGTGCTCATAAAATAAATAATGCAGTCGGTCAGGCTTTACTTGCAAAAAAGATGGGTAAGAAAAAAATAATTGCCGAAACCGGTGCCGGTCAGCATGGGGTGGCTACAGCTTCTGCCTGTGCCAGACTCGGGTTGGAATGTGAGATATTTATGGGTGAAATCGATGTGGCACGGCAAAGACCTAATGTCTTCTGGATGGAAATGTTCGGTGCAAAAGTGACACCGGTTACCTCAGGTACAAAAACATTAAAAGATGCAGTCAATGAGGCGCTTCGTGAATGGTCAAAACGAAAAGATGACACTTTTTATATACTGGGAAGTGCTTTGGGACCGTATCCGTATCCCGATATGGTTCGTGATTTTCAAAGTATCATCGGTCGTGAAGTCCGTGATCAGATGAAAGGTTATTTTAATAACCTTCCCGATGCAATGGTTGCCTGTGTTGGCGGCGGTTCTAATTCCATCGGGTTTTTTACAGAGTTTCTGGATGATACATCGGTTACTTTAATCGGTGTCGAAGCAGGTGGTATCGGTGATAATCCCGGTGAACATGCATCCCGAATTACCGGTGAAGGCGGATCAACAGGGATTGTGCAAGGTTATAAATCTATTTTCCTCCAGGATGATAACGGGCAGTTGCTTGCGACCCATTCAATCAGTGCCGGTCTTGATTATGCAGGAATCGGTCCTCAACTGGCATATCTTGCTGATACTAAACGAATAACTTTTACAAAGGCGTATGACAATGAAGTTATAGAAGCACTGCAGTTATTTGCAAAACATGAAGGAATTATTCCCGCATTAGAATCATCACATGCTCTTGCAGCTGCTATAAAAATTGCCAAAGAATATGGAGCGGGCAAAAAAATCATTGTGAATGTTTCAGGTCGTGGAGACAAAGATATTTTCATTGTCGCAAAAGCACTCGGTGGTGATGTATGGTTAAACTTTCTTAAACAGGAAATTGTAAGAATTGAAGGTGGTATGTAATATGAATACATTATTGAAAAATCTTGAAGCAGGTATTAATAATAACGATTGTATGTTAATGGGTCATGTCATAGCTGGTTTTCCTGATGTTAAGACATCTATAGAGGCAGCAAAAGGGATTTGTAGTGGCGGTGCATCATTTCTTGAGGTGCAATTTCCGTTTTCAGATCCGAATGCTGACGGCCCGGTTATAGAAAATGCCTGTTACACATCAATTGAGAACGGTTTCACTGTTGAAGATGGGTTTAAAATCGTTCGTGAGTTATCAAGTAGCACGAAAACGGCAATTATCATTATGACCTATGCAAATATAGTTTTTAAATACGGTGTACAATCATTTGTTAAAAAAGCAAAAGAATGTGGCGCATCTGCACTTATCGTACCTGATTTACCCTTAGATCATGATGAAGGTCTTATGCACTATGCTACTGAAAATGACATGGGGGTTATTCTTATTGCAACTCCGGGATGCGATGGAAAGCGAATTAAAGACTTATCAGAAAAATCATTCGGCATGCTTTATACCGTGGCACGAAGAGGAACAACCGGTAATAAAACAGAGTTGAATGCTGAAACGGATGAGTGGATACAGCTTGTGAAAAATAATTCCACAAAACCAATAGCGTTGGGTTTTGGTATTCAATCAAAAGAACAGACTGACAAACTGAAAGGTGTTGTTCCGATTGTTATAGCCGGCAGTTATTTTGTTACTGTTATTTCAAAACTTAAACAAAATGAAAATGTACAATCTGAACTTGAAAAGGCATCAAAGGCATTGTTCTGATAAATCAGTAGTTTGAAATCAATAGAGGCTCTTGCAAGAGCCTCTACAGACTGATAAAATCAAATTGTACAACATTTCGTTGTGCTTTGCTAAAAATAATACCCAGTTCAAAAACATTTTTTCCTGTGATACCACGATATTTTTCTGCGTAGTTCATTTCTTGTATTTGCCTGAGAGCAGAGTTTTCATTACCATCACTCACTTCATTTGGAATTAGTGTTATTTCCATGATATAAATGTTGTCACCAAGCATCACCGTCATATCTGCTTGCCCGTGATTGGTTATGTCTTCCGGTATAATATCACAATTTATTGCTGCAAAAAAAGCATAGAGAACAGAGGCGTAATAACCCTCTGATTCAAGCAGGTTGTTGTTGGTAAAATTGCGGTATGGAATTGCAGCAAATAACCGTTTTATCGTTTTTTCCAAAGCAGGTAAATCACCTCTTATCAGTGCATCGTATGAACTTCGTTCATACTGAAGTTTTGCAACAGTCAGATCGGTATAACCGGAGATTAAATATTCGTTAAATGATGTTTTTACCTCAAAGTTGGGAAAACCAATTTTAAAGAATAAACGATTCATTTCTATAAATGTCTCTTTAATCGTTAAATAACCGGTTTGAAACAGCAATGTCACCGGTTCAATTTTATCAATCTCAAAGGATGACAAAATCTCTTCACCAACTACGATGTTATCAAGTTCGGGTAAAAAGTATTCGTTTTTCTGAAACAATTTAATAAGAAATGTCGGTGTTCCCGTTTCAAACCAGTAGTTTCTAAAAACTTTACCCTTTTGAATAAATAATAGAATATCAAAAGGATTGTATACTTTTTCACCAAGAAAATTGTAGCCGTTATACCATTTCTTTAACTCATCCCAATCAACACCGGCAAGATGTTCAGAAAATGAAGTTTGTAAATCATTATGTGTGTATCCGCACACTGAAGCGAATTTTTCATCAAGAGTGATGTCATTTAAGTTATTAATACCGCTAAAAATATTCACCTTGCTAAACTTACTCACCCCGGTTAAAAATACAAACTGCAAATTTGCATCCTGTTCTTTGAGTACCGAGTAAAAATTTTTTAACCCGTCACGGATTTCTGCAATCATTTCAGGTCTTTCAATGTTATCAAGTAGAGGTTTGTCATACTCATCGATTAAAACGACCACTTTTAAGTTGAATTTCTTATTGAGGTTATGTATCATTTCAATAAACATCCCCTGAACCGATTGAGCCGTAATCGTTAAATCAAACTTTTTCTGTAGTGCATGCAGTTTTTCTGTTAACACCAAATCAAGTTCAGCTCTGTTTCGTATCACCCCGCCGGCAAAATCAACCTTAATAACCGGATATTTTTTATCCCAATTCCAATTATCATAAATGAATAAACCTTTAAAAAGCTCTTTATTTCCTTCAAAAATTTCTTTTAATGTATCAACAAATAAACTCTTGCCGAACCTTCGCGGTCGGGAAAGAAAGTAAGCTCCGGCATTTTGGATCAATTTATGGGCAATTTCTGTTTTATCGATATAGATCATATTGTTTTCATCAATTTTCTGAAGGGTATTAATACCAATGGGTAGGTTTTTCATATAATGTAATCCTTATTCAGTATATAAATAAGAGTATACTCATTTTTAGATTTTTTTAAAAGTGTTTTGTTTAAAGATAATGCACTTAATGTAAGCGAAACCGCATATTACAAATGGAAACGTTCAAGAAATAAAAAGAAAGCATAGCATCTTCTTCTGGTCAAAATATATGAAATCATTGATGAACATCCTGATAATGCAAATTATGGAATAGACAGAATAATGATAGCACTGGAACAAAGAGGGGGAAAACACTCGCGCTCGACAGTGATACGAGCAATGAGAAAAGGTAATCTCCTCCATAAAAGCAGAAGAAGCCCGAATGGACTGACAAGGGCGGAAAAAAAGGCGCAAAAACCAGATAATTTACTGTCCCAGAACTTTACGGCAACTAAACCAGATGAAAAATGGTTTGACTGATATTACAGAGATTCATTGTGCTGACGGAAAGTTGTATATTGCCCCGATATTTGATTGTTATGGCGGTGAAATAATAAGTCTGGCTATGGATACGCACATGAAATAAGAAAACCTGGTATCGGTGTTATCGTACATAGTGACGCGGGAAGCCAATATACAAGTAAGGAGTATAAAAAATTGCTTGGCGAATACCGATTTATTCAAAGTGTGAGCGATGACGGGAAATGCTTTGATTATTCGTATTGATTATTATCACGTGCTATTTTTTTTTGTTTATTAATGCAAAAAAACAGTATACTTGCTTGAATAAGAAAGATTGCTAAATTGAAGAAAACAAATGTCCAGTCAAACTCCATTTTTCCTTTAATAGTACCTATTGTTGCTCCAATGCACCAGAAAATGGGCCACATTACAAATATGTTTTGAATAACTGAATATATTGATGAAAAAACAATTCCGGTTATAAAGTATTCAAAAATTGAATCTGCCGGAAATGATCCTATATGGTAAATACCCAAACTTATTCCGGCAAGGATAATTCCGGGGATTATTCCATAGTCTTTACGAAATCTTGATTGTAACCAGCCAAAGATGAAAAAAGGTTCCCAAAAGATCAGAATATTAAATATCAACTGAGGAAGCCATTTATTACCATGAATCAATGGTATTAACTCTTGAAAATCGCCAAAAGCTAATCCGAAACTAATAACTAAAACGGGGATGATATTTTTTGTTGTAATCCCCATTGATGCTATTTTTTCTTTTCGAAATAATAATGTATAAATAACAGGAATGCCGACACAACATACAATATTTCCAAACAAACCGAAAACTAAAACTTTAATTAGCAAAGATTCTGTATGATACATTATATAAAATGATATCCACATACCAAGTAGAGTACCAATTGCCACGACTGAATCCATACTTGGATTCCATTTGAATAGTTTATTATCATTTGCATTGATTTGTAATTCCATTTTTTCCTTTTTTAATACATTATTTATTTTTTTTATAATTTTTAAGCATTTTACCGAAATCTTTATCTTTTTTTCGAATTTCAGCTTTTGTTTGTTTAAAATGATCAATTTCTTTTTGCAGTTTTCTGTAATTATTGTATGCTTCTAATTCTATTTCACCGGTTTCGATGGCTTTTAAAACTGCACATCCAATCTCATGGGTATGAGTGCAATCTGAAAAAGTACACAGTTCAGAAAGTTCTGTTATTTTGTCTGATGATCCTTCTATTGCATAATTTGTATCAACCATTCCTACTTCTCTCATACCCGGATTATCGATGAGTATTCCGCCATTGGCAATGATTATAATTTCACGATGAGTTGTAACATGTCTGCCTTTATTGGTGCTTATACTGATTTCATCTGTTTTCATAATCTGATTTTCGGATAAGTTGTTTATTAATGATGATTTACCAACTCCCGAAGACCCGAGAAAACAGTATGTTTTACCTTTCAGTATGGTACTTTTTAACTCATTTAAACCATCCCCTGAAGTATTACTCACTAAAAGTACCGGTATAGTATGGATGCGACTGTGAATCGATTCTACTAAATCAGTAATTTCTGCCTTAGTAAACAAATCAATTTTAGTAATAACAATAATTGGTGAAATATTCGGATCATTACATATCGCTAAGTACCGTTCAATTCGATTAAGATTAAAATCCCTATCGGCTGACTGGACAATTATTGCATAATCAATATTGGTTGCAATTATCTGAATATCTGTTTTTTTTCCAACAGAGCGCCTTTTAATAATTGAGTAGCGTGGTATTATACTGTAAATTATTGCAAAATTAGTATCATACAAGGACAAAAGCACCCAGTCACCAACAGCGGGAAAGTCTTCCCTGCCTTTTGCAGAAAAACGCATATTTCCTGTAATCTCTGCATCGCATTCACCATGTGCTGTATATACTATGTAGCGTTCTTTTTGTTCTGAAATAATCCGGCCTAATTCAAAGCCATCGGTATTAATTTCATTACAATGTTTTTCAATAGTTTTATTGTATCCGATTGTTAATAGATCCATATTCAATGTACCTCTTTTTTAATTATGAGCATTTTTTGTTCAGGTCAAGCGAATTGAAGTTTCTTCTGCGTATGAACATAATTCTTTTCCGCATCTATTGCATTTCTTTTCATAGTATGAATAAGTTAGGCCGCAGTCACATTTCCATTTATTTTCCTGGTTCTGAATCCATTTTTCTATACCGGTATCTGTAAGTTGTTCTATATTTTTAAAAACATCAACCCGATGTCGTGCACCTTGCCACTTAAGTCCATCACCCTGGAATTTTTTCAAATCATCGCATGGATACTTCTGACAAAAGCCACAGGAATCAATTTCTTTTTCCATCGCGCATTTTCTTAATAAACACTTACTGCAATGTTCTGTTAATTTGTTAGTATGACAGCCACTGCAAGAAAGTGTTTCAATGTCTGAAACTTGAAATTTTTCATTTGAAAGTAAATCTTTTTTCTCTTTTGTAAATGCGAGATAATTATCACATGCACCACAATATAAACCGCAAAAACCAACTAAATCTTTTTTCATCGTATGCCTTTTTTCTGATTCGTTAAGGTAATGAAAAAAATCTATCATAAATCAAGGAGATCTACAAGTGCAGATTTAATGAAAAGTTACTTAATGACAAAAAGGGTGAAAAAATATATTATTATCAGAATGAAATGATTGAAACGTGTCGTTTTATTTTTAATATAGATAGCGTTCTTTTAAGTCAGTGGATCACATGATAAATCGCTGGATGGATAATGAAATAGGAATTGAATTACTTCGCTTATGTGAATAATAAACCGTTTATGAGGAGATAAATAATGTCATTAAGGAATAGAATATTATTGATTTTTATATTAGTATTTTCACAAAGCTGTTTTTTACGATCGTTGTATAATAATAAAGTAGAAGAGTGGGAGTCTGAATTAGTAATTCCAATTCTATATTCATCAGGTGTGACGAAAAAAGGTTTTTATCTCGATTCAATTCCTACTAAAACATTAAGGATGAAAATAATAATTTTTGTATTAAATATTAATAATAGTGGTATTTATGAAGTGTTTTCAAATGAACTAGATACAGTTTCTTATCCAAAAGATGTTTATATTGAGCAAACTCAGGGAGGTAAAGTCTTTATCAAAATCGGAAGTGATACAACAATACCTATAAATTATTCTTTCCTAGATAAATACAAAAGTTTAATAACATGGGTTGATTTTGAAGAAGACCATAAATTGCTTATTAAAATATTTGGAGAGCAATATACATATGACAGTAGCTCTCCAACAATTATAAAAATAAATGCTGATTTTATTCGTTCTAAAAATTAATTAAACAAAACTTGAAAGAATCAAAAAAGGAGTAAATAATGTTGAAATATATAATTATTATTTTGTTTATTTCAATAACTTTAATTTGTTACTGTGTTGACGAAAATAAAATATACATTAATAATCAAGTTGATTTTATGTTTGAATATTCGAGCAGTCTTATATTAAAAGAGACACAATCTGAAAAATATTTGTCAGAAATAGAAATAAAATCTAATACCGTGATTATCTATTATAAATTGATAGATAAAATTCCTAATGATATTGGTCTTTCATTTGGATTAGATCAAAATTCATCAAAAAATGAGTATAAAGATTTAAAAAAAGGAATATTAGGTGAAACTGGTGATTTTAATCTTAATTTAAACTTACATAAGTTTTATAATAAAGATATTTATTATAAAACTTATGATGTTTTTTCAAGATATGATTTAGCTGATGTACGTTTTGAAAGAGTTATGATTTTCTATTATAATAATTTTAAGATAATAATTCATTATATTGGCGATAGAAACATCCTTGTATACAGTTTATTGGAACATTTTTTAATAAATAAATTAGATTATAAATCCATGGATAATTTCATTAATAAAATCACTAATAGTGAAAAAAATTCTATTTTTAGTGTTTATCAAAAGAACAAAGATAAATATTATTTTCAAATACAAAATAAAGATTCATTTGGTAAATATATTGATTGTATTTCTGTTTTCAATAAATATAATTTTCAACCTGAATTTGATGAAATCACATGGATAAATATTGAGGATTTTAGTAGTAAAATAAAAGGAAAACAAATGAATAATACTTTTAATAATTGGTATATTATGTTTGATAAAATAATTAGTTCATTGAAAGTAAATTAAAATGAATCAATATCAGTAATATTGATTCATTGGCTGGTAGGGTAACAACTACACTCGCACTTGCACGATAAACTGAGCAAACCCTGCCCAGATCCGATATTTTGCTATTACAAGAATCAATTAGATTAATATAGAAAGCAGATACAATAGGTGGGAGTAACCTCCTGAAAATATTGACCGATTGTTTTGTTATAGCAAAAATTGCTTATCAGGGAACCTCCTGTTTTATCACCGAAATTAATAAATTTCATCTTGATATACAAGTTGATAATGTAATTGGCAAAAGACAAGGATTCTCCGCCTGAACTGGTAAAAATGCTGGAGTACGCAGATCAGCTGGGAAAATGCATTCAATTTATAGACTAACCGGAACTCTCCTGTTTAAATTCAGGAGAGTTTATTTTCTTTATAGTGAGGCTCTTGCATAAATCAAGAGTACTTAATTTATACTTCCGCCATATGCGATATAATCGCATTACAGGTAACTTTTTTCAAAAAATCGAGATAAAAAGAGTATTTTTGCAAGAAGCTCTAGTGACTATTTTATTTCCTTTGGCACTTGCACGATAAACCGGGGATAACTTTATTCAGTATATTTTCAGGTACACCTGAAAATATTGGCCGATATTTTGCTATCGCAAAAATCGCTGGAAAGGGTACCTTTTCTTATATCACCGAAAGTAATAAAATTTCATCTTGTTATAAATGTTGAAAGAATTGAATTTGTTTTATATAATGAGCGTATTGGAGCATGAAGATGACAGCTATTAGAGAGTTACATGAAATTAAGAACCTGAAATATTTTTTTTTATAAAAGGGGAAAATAATATGAATAAAAAAAGATTAATTATTTGTTTAATTGGCGGTGTAATCTGTTCAATTATGTGTGTAACTGGAATGAAATTAACAAATGCTAGTGTCATGAATTCTAAATGGGTACATTATACTCGTCCCAGCCAAGCATTTTTCTCGCCTTGTTTATTTTCCTGAGAATGTCTTCTCCCTT
>MIAY01000016.1 GCA_001829315.1 Spirochaetes bacterium GWE1_32_154
ATTGACGAAGAACCAATGATTGACGAAGAACCAATGATTGACGAAGAACCAATGATTGACGAAGAACCAATGATTGACGAAGAACCAATGATTGACGAAAAACCAATGATTGACGAAGAACCAATGATTGACGAAAAACCAATGATTGACGAAGAACCAATGATTGACGAAGAACCAATGATTGACGAAGAACCAATGATTGACGAAGAACCAATGATTGACGAAGAACCAATAAAATTTAATATAATTAATGAAAATAACGAACAACTATATATTTCAAATGATATAAATGATACTATTGAAATAACATTACCGGAGATTATTGAAGATTATCAAAATCAACCTAATCTGGAAGATATAATTCAATCTCAAGAATTTAATATTATTGAACCAATAGACGAACAAATTAATTTTTCAGCTGAAATATTTGAAAATATATCTCAAAATAATCAAGAAGAAAAAGAAGAGAATGAATCTGCGATCGAACAAAAATCTATAGAAAATGCAGTTGACTTAAAAGAATTATTTGAAGAAAAATATCATCGAATACTATTTTATTTAAAAAGAACAATTTCATCAAACCCGAATATTACTCTCTCAATAATAAAAGTAAAAATTACTAATGGTGAACAATTAGAATTGGAACTACCAAACTTTAAAATTGATACATTTATTTCAGATGTTCAGTTTATTGTAATGAATATAGTCGGAACAGATGGACTGGTTAGTATGTTTAATGATTTTTCAATATATGCAATTTTACCTGAAGTCGACTCATCAAATAGTAAAGAAATTTTAAATAGAATTGTTGAAGAAATTGAAATTATGTTTAGTGAAATATTTGGTTCGTCGCAAATTGATTTTGAAAACAAAATAGTAAACTATCCGGATGACTCTGATAATTTTATTGAACTATTTTTTCTTGCTCAAAATGCATAAATGTTAATAGAAAAAATTATTGGGAAAAAAGGTATAGAAACCTTTAAACTAGACAATAAATTGCTCTATTCTTTTTATGATCCTTATAAAGAAGCCGAAAATTATTTATCGACTTTAACCTTAAATGAAACAGTAATAACATTTTGTGGTGCTGATTATATCAATTCCTGTTTGGATAAAAATAAAATAGTAAAAAAGATATACTCATTTGAACCAATTTCATTTCCTAATCAAATTAAAAGTAATAAAATCGTTCGTTTTAAAACAATATTTGAATTATTGTCTATAGTAAAATTGGAAAAACTTAAATCAGAATTAACATGTATAGTCGTATGGATACCATTTATTGAAAGTAATCCTAATAATTATATTCAATATTTGAATGATATTAAAAATGAACTAATTAAATCAACTTTATCAAATCTAAATATAATTTCTTTTTCTACTTTAGAAAAAAGAAATATTAAACGAAATCTTTTTAAATTAAATAGTATAAAATACTTAAAAAATGAAATTATTACCAATCCACCTCCCGCATTAATTCTAAGTTCAGGAGGTTCTCTTCAATTAAATATTGAATTAATAAAAAAAATTCAATCTAAATGCATTACATTTGCATATAGCTCATCTCTTGATTATCTTTATTCAAAGAATATAATTCCAGATTACATAATAGCTGTTGATCCTGGATATGGAACATTCTATCATTTACAAAAATTCAAACAAATTAGTAAAATAATAACTACTTTATCAATTACTCCTTCTGTTATAAACCTGAAAAATTATGATTTTATTTTTTTTAATTATGGAAGCGAAATTGAAAATGAACTTTATAAAAAAACAAATATTATTAAATCTATTCCAGAAGGAAGTGTTGCTTTTAATCTATTAGATTTATTAAAGAAACTCAATTTCAATACTATATATTTATTTGGACAAGATTTTGCATTTTTTAATAATAAATCTCATATTGAAGGCGGAAATTTTGAAACAGAATTTCTTGCAAAAAATAATTATTTTAATTCATTTGAATCAAATATATTCAATCATGAATCTTCATCAATAAAAAATTTTATAACTGACAATCATATAAAGCTAAACAGTAATATTCCCATGTCTATTTATTACAATCATTTTCTTTCTAAATCGAAAGAATATCCAATTAAATTAACAGGAAAAATATTTAATTCATATAATAATTCATTAGAATTTATTGGTGAACATATTTTTAAAAGTTTACATGCTATAAATAAAAATGATTTAATAATTAAAACTGGAATTTTAAACAGGTGACTTATGAATAAAGAAAATCTAAAATACTTATCAAAAAGACTATTATCTTATTTGGAAAAAAGCTACAAACCTTCATTTACAATACAGTGGTCAATTTCGAAAGACAATTGTATGATTCCAGAAATCAATGGTAGAAAATTACATTCAAAATACTATGCTTTAAAAGAAGCAAATAAATACATTCCATTAAATAATACTAGTCAAAAAATAGCCATTGGAATTGGATGCTTATACCATTTAATTAACTATTCCGCTGATTATAAAATTATAGCTATTTCAGATGACCCAAATTTTACTTTACAATTATTAGAAAAAATAGATATTTCAAAGTATTTTAATCCAGATAATTTAATAATTTGTTTTTATGATGAAATTGATTCTTATTTTGATTATATTAAATATAACTCAATAGAGCCAATTATTAATTATACAATATCCGAAATATTTCAAGAAAATACAAAAAGTATCTTAAATTATTTAAAAAATAATATTTCACCAAAATTACTAGAATACAATACTCAAAGAACTTTTGGGAAAAAATGGTTAACAAATTCGTTAAATAATTTGCGAGATATAAAAGAATATAGTTCATCACCGTTTATAGTAAATGGAAAAGCAATTTTAATTTGTGGAGCAGGTCCATCATTAGATGATAATTTACAAAAAATAATTCAAAATAAAAAAGAACTATGCATTATCGCAAGTGACACTGCATTACCAATTTTATTATCACACAACATTCTCCCACAAGCTGTTTTTACAATGGATGCCTCTCCCTATTCTCAGTATCATTATATGGAATATTTGAATAATATTAGGATATTTATAGATTATACTTCATCGATAAAAATAAATAAAAAAAACACTTCTTTGTTATTTTCAAACTTCCCCTTACTTAAGACATTACCAATTGACAAGTCTTTATTACCCTGTATTGACACAGGATTTGGTAATATAGGAAATACTATAATATCTTTTTTTGAAAAGTATGCAAAAGATTTCCCAATTATTACAACCGGTATCGACTTTGGATTTAAAAATAAAAAAACATACTCTAAAAGTTCTTATTTGGATATTTATAGAATTTCTAAAAATACTTATTTAAATTCAATAGAAAATATAGATTGTTTTTTAACATATAAGAATAGAATACTAAAAAAAATCAATGGTTGGGAAAACAACGTTTTGAATGAAACTTTTTCTAATAAAATGGATGCAAGTATTATTTCTTTATCAGACTCACCATTTGTACATTGTAATAAAATTATTAATTTAAATGATTTTTTAAAAAAACAAAAAACAAAAGAAATTGAGATCAACTTTAATTATAAAGAACTTTATAAATTGGATATTAAAAATGAATTACTCAACATTCCTAATTCATCACTTTCTAAAAATTTATTAAGTTATAAATTATTTTCAAGAAAAAAAGATGTAATAAGTGAAATAAAGGGTAAGATAATAAGTATTTTTAAATAAAAAAAATTGTTTTTAAATAAAAAATAATAAAAATAAATACCACACAAAAATTTAAAGTAAATATTTTATTTAATGTATTTTTGTCTAAATGTAATAGTGTCATATCAATTTCATTAATATCATCTAGAATCTTTTGAAAATTATATATTAAATTTTTATCAATTGTTAAACTATGAAAAAAAGAAAAGAAAAGAAATAATGAATATGTAAGTTTTGATTTAAATTTTGATATAAAAACTAAAACTAAACTTCTAAAATCAAAAAAAATATTAGATGAAAACAAAAAAAGATTTTGAATTGAAAAAGATCTTTTAATTGATAAAAATAAAGAATGTTCTGTAACTGAAAAATTAAATAATTGAAAAATTATTTTACCTTCACCAACAAAAATATTTATCAAAAAAATAAATATTGATATAAATAATATATTTAAATATTTTATTTTACTTTTTTTAATTATAAAATAATAAAACGAAAACAAAAGAAAAAAAACAATTGAAAATTGAATTGAAAAAAAAGATAAAATTAAGGAAATAAAACTAGTAATTAATAATAATAAATAAATATAATTCATGTTATTTAAATATAAACAGGGCTATAATCACCCTGTTTATTAAAATAAACTATTCTTTTGTAGTTTCGAGAGGTAAATCTATTTTCGTATCAGAATCAGCTTTAGTTTCTGAAGCTTTTATAGATACCTTTTTAATAGGTTTCTTTTTTTTTGCTTTAGTAGCCTCTTCAACTAATTCTATAATACATAAATCAGCTCCATCGCCTTTTCTTTTTGCTAATTTATATATTCTTGTATAGCCACCTGGTCTCTCTGTATATCTAGGTGCTATTTCATTAAATAATTTCATTAACATTTCTTCATCTTTAATAAGTCGATTAACTAATCTTATATTATGAAGATTTTTTATTTTAGCTCTAGTAATAAATTTATCAACGACACGTCTTAATTCTTTAGCTTTTGTAACTGTTGTTGTAATTTTCTCATGTTTAAATAAAGCTTCAACCATATTTCGATATAAAGCTTTTCTATGAGAATGAGTTCTATTAAGAGTTCTGAATCCCTTAAGATGTTTCATTTTTCACACTCCATTATTTCTTATTCATGACTTTAGAAACTATATCTTTCATACCGAAGGATAATTTATATTTCACAAGTTTTTCTTTGATTTCAGTAAGTGATTTCTTTCCAAAATGTTGTATTTTTGAAACTTCATCTTCTGTTTTACAAACTAAATCACCAATCGTCCTGACATTTTCACTTCTTAAACAATTTCCTGCTCTAACTGATAACTCTAATTCTTCAACAGGTGTAGATAGAATTTGTTTAAGTTCCTGATCTTCATCTTTTTCTACTTTTTCTTCACTTACTTCTTCTACTTTAAAATTAATAAAAGTTGAAAAATGATCGGTTAAAATCTTAGCAGCTATTCCCATTGTATCTTCAGGTGATTGAGTTCCATCTGTCCAGAGTTCAAAAATTAATTTATCATAATCAGACCTTTGGCCTATTCTGGTATCCGTTACTTCGTATTTAATTTTTCTAACTGGTGAAAAATCTGCATCAATTAAAATAGTAGAAATGTCATGTTCACCATAACTTTCCTGTCTATCAATATCAACATAACCTCTTCCAGAGTCAATTTGTAACTCAATTGAAATATTCGCATCTTTCGTTAATGTCATTATATGCAAATCTTTGTTTGTAATTTCTATGAAATCATCAACTTGCAAATCTAATGCTGTAATGTCACCAGCACCTTTTTTTTCAATTTTTATAGTTCTTGACTCAATATCTTGTAATAATTTAATTTTAACATTTTTTAAATTATTAATAATATCAAATGTATCTTCTTTAACCTCTGGTATAGCCTCAAAAGGAGAAGGTAAAATAGAAAGTTCATTCTTATCATTCCACGTTTGAACTCTTATTGCAGTAATTGCATAACCTGGTATTGAAGATAATAAAACTCTTCTAAAAACATTACCTACAGTATGACCAAAACCTCTTTCAAATGGATAAATTACAAATTTACCATAATTAGGAGTTAAAACATCTTTTTCATATTGAATACCTTTGGGCTTGGTAAAGCTCTTAACAAGTAAATTTTGATTCACTGATGTCTCCTATAGATTATTTAGAATAAAGTTCAACTATAAGCTGCTCATTTATTTCCATAATATCTGGTATATCTTTCTTTTCAGGTACATTTTTAAATGTTCCTGTGCAATTATCAGCATCAACTTCTATATGTGAAAGAACTCCATAAGAACCAACACTTTTTAATGCTTCTAAAACTAAAATATTTTTTCTATATCCTTCGGTAACAGAAACAACATCTCCAGCTTTTAGCTGATAAGAAGGAATATTTACAGTTTGACCATTAACCGTAATATGTTTGTGCAAAACAATTTGCCTGGATTGCCTTCGAGATTGAGCAAAATGCATTCTATAAACAACATTATCCAATCTTGACTCTAAAATACTGATTAAATTTTCACCAGTTTTACCTTTTTTACTTGTAGCTATTTCAAAATATCTTTTAAACTGTCTTTCTAGAACCCCATACATTAATTTGGCTTTTTGTTTTTCAATTAATTGTGTTCCATATACTGATAATTTCTTTTTTCTATAAGAAAGATCTTTACCAGGCATATTAGGTTTCTTTTGTAATAATTTATTAAATTTTTCACTTCCGAATATATTGATACCAAATCTTCTTACTATTTTTCCTCTTGGACTTGTGTTTCTTGCCATTTTTTTCTCCTAAATTAAACCCTTCTTCTTTTCTTTGGTCTACAACCATTATGTGGAACAGGTGTAATATCTCGAATCAAATTTACTCTTAAACCACATCCATCCAATGCTCTAATTGCAGACTCTCGACCAACACCAGGACCTTTAACAAAAACATCTACATCTTTTAAACCATAACCTTCAATAGCTTTTTTTGCAGCACTCTCTGCAACTATTTGAGCAGCAAATGGAGTAGATTTTTTTGCACCTCTAAATCCTTGTATTGAACCTGAAGATGACCATGACAAAACATTTCCTTTTTTATCTGTAACAGTTATAATTGTATTATTAAAAGAAGCTTGTACATATACTTTACCGCTTGAAATAATCTTTTTTTCTTTTTTCTTTGTTGTAGTATTACCTTTAGCTTTTGCCAATTTTCAACTCCTTACCTATTTCTTCTTATTTGCAACGGTCTTTTTTCTTCCCTTTCTAGTTCTCGCATTAGTTTTAGTTCGCTGACCTCTAGCCGGTAAACCTTTTCTATGTCTCAAACCTCTATAACAACCGATATCCATAAGTCGTTTGATATTAAGTTGAACAAAACTTCTTAATTTACCTTCTATCATATATTCATTTTCAAGAATCTTTCTAATTTCATTTATTTCAGATTCTGTTAAATCATTAGTTCTTGTTCCTAATTTTATTCCAGCTTTTTCTAATATTACCAGTGAGTTTTGTCTGCCAATACCATAAATATAAGTTAAAGCAATCTCTATTGGTTTATTAGGTAATTCTATACCTGCAATTCTAGCCATTTATCAACTCCTTACTTTTGTTTCTGTTTATGTCTTGGATTTTCACAAACTATTCTCACTACACCAGCTCTTCTAATTACTCTGCATTTATCGCAGATCTTTTTTACACTTACCCTTACTTTCATTTTTTACAACCTCATTTTTAAAAATTTCTAGATCTAATTCGACCTTTTTTAACAATACCATCATGATGGTGCATTTTTAAATGCCCTTCTATCTGACTCATAGTATCAAGGTCTACACCAACAATAATAATTAATGATGTTCCACCCAGGAGGAAAGCCATACTATGAGGGAATTCTGGTATCAAATTTATAATTATAGATGGTATAATAGCTATCAATGCCAGAAAAAACGAACCTGGTAAAACAATTCTATTTAAAACTCTTGTTAAATGTTCTTCTACTTTATTCGAAGCAACACCAGGAATTGAACCTCCGTTTTCTCTAATATTTTTTGCTATTTCTATTGGATTTAATGTCACTTGTGTATAAAAATATGCAAAAAATACAATTAATAAACCATAGACCACCATATAAGTAACAGTGTCACTTTGCAAAGCTCTACTTACAAATTGCAACCATTTTACATTTGAAAACATAGAAGCAATTGTATGTGGAAAAGATAGTAAAGAACTAGCAAAAATAATAGGAATAACGCCTGAAGGATTAATTTTTAAAGGTAAATAAGTATTTGGAGCACCATATACTTTTCTACCAACAATTCTTCGTGCATAACTTATTGGTATTTTACGTTGACCTTGTTGTTCATAAATAATTAATGCAATAACAAAAACAAACATAATCAAAATAAACAATACTAATGGTATTTCTAATGACCCCTTGCTAACTTTATTAAATAACTCATTAAAAGCACCTGGTAAACGAGCAGCTATTCCTGCAAAAATTATTAATGAGATACCATTACCAATACCCTTTTCCGTTATTCTCTCACCTATCCACATTAGTAGTAGAGTTCCAGTTGTTGTTATAATTACTGTTGAAATATAAAAAAATAACTTTGGTTCCATAGCGATAATATTAGGTGCACTAGCTTCATAACTTTTTATTAAATTAATAGTTAAAAAACTTTGAACCAAACAAATTGGAACAGAGCCCATTCGTGTGAATTGTGTTATTTTCTTTCTCCCACCTTCTTCTTCAGAGATCCTTTTTAATGCCGGTACGATTAATAAAAGTAACTGTAAAATTATTGAAGTTGTAATATACGGCATTATGCCTAAAGCGAAAAGAGATAAATTATCAAAAGCACCACCTGCAAAAAAATTAAAATATTCCATCAAAGGATTATTTCCAGAGTTATTAGATTGCATAAATAGTTTTAACGCACTAATATTTACACCTGGTACAGGTATTTGAGCTCCAATTCTAAATACAATTAATAGAGATAGTGTATAAAATATTCTTTCTCTCAATTCTTTAATTTTAATGATACTAGTCAATGTATTCGACATTTTAAATCCCTTAAATTTTATTTAATGATAACAATTTTCCCACCGGCTTTTTCTATTTTGTCAATAGCACTTTTAGAAAAAGCATTTGCATGAATCTCAAGTTTTTTAGTTAAATTACCAAAACCAAGAATTTTCAAACCTAATTTAGATTTTTTTATAAGATGAAATTCATTATATTTTTCTAAATTAAAAACAGTAACATTTTCAAATTTTTCTAAATCACAAATATTGATTACATTATAAATGGTTGTGAATAAAGAATTTTTAAAACCTCTTTTAGGCAATCTTCTAACTAAAGGAGTTTGCCCTCCTTCAAATCCAGGTCTAACACCACCGCCAGATCTTGAATTTTGACCATTCATACCCCTACCGGATGTTTTTCCAATTCCTGAACCAGGGCCTCTACCAACAATTTTCTTTTTTTTAACCGCACCAACTGGTGGTCTTAAGTTTTTCATATCAATCCTTCCCGTATTATAGTATTTCTACAAGATGTTTAACTTTAAAAATCATTCCTCTTATGACAGAATTGTCTTGATGTTCAGTTGACTGACCAATTCGCCACAATCCAAGAGCCTTTAAAGTTCCCCTTTGCTTAGGGTTCGGTACAAATCTGGATTTAACCAATTTTACATTTATATTCTTTACGGCCATTTTAAACCCCTTTTCTTAGAAAATCTCTTGCATACTCTTATTTCTTCTTTTAGCTACATCTTTAACAGTAGAAAGTTTAGATAGACCATCTAAAGTGGCTTTGGAAACATTAATTTTATTTTTGGATCCAACAACTTTCGCTAAAACATTATGTACACCAACTGCATCCATTATTGCTCTTACAGCACCGCCTGCAATAACACCTGTACCAGGAACAGCAGGCTTCATTATTACATGTGAACTTTTATATTTACCAATAATTTCGTGTGGTAAAGTACTATTTTTTGTTAATTTAATGCTTTTCATATTCTTTTTGGCATCCGAGCTTGCTTTTGATATTGCATCAGAAACCTCGTTCGCTTTACCAAAACCAAGACCTATATTACCACCACCGTCACCAACAGCAACTAAAGCAGAAAAACTAAAACGTCTTCCACCTTTAACTACCTTTGCTACACGACTTAAATTAACTATAGATTCTTTATATTTAGTTTCTGAATCATCAAAAACATCATTTAATTTTAATTTATCCATTTACTTCCTCGAGTCTTTATTAAATTTTAATACCATTTTCTCTAAGACTATCAGCAAAAACTTTAATTCGTCCCGTATAAATATATCCATTTCTATCAAATACAGCCGAATCTAATTTTAGTTCTTTTAATTTATTAGCTAAATCAATTGCAACTAATTTACAAGTTTCTGCATTTACAGGTTTATTAGATTTAATACTTGATGCTGATGCTAGAGTAACATTTTTAGTATCATCAATTACTTGAGCATAAATATATTTATTACTTCTAAATATTGTTATTCTTGGTAATACAGCAGTACCTGAAATTTTAGATCTAATTCTAAATTTAGTTCTTATTCTTCTAGATTTTTTTAATTCAATCTTATTCATAGCTACCTCATATTATTTTTTAGCTGCTTTTCCCGCTTTCCTTCTAATTACTTCATCACTATACTTAATACCTTTTCCTTTATATGGCTCAGGTGGCCTGAAACCTCTTATTACAGAAGCAACATGACCTACTAATTGTTTATCAATACCTGATATTGTAAGTTTAGTATTATCATCAACGGTTACTTTAGCTCCTTCTGGAACAGAAAAATCAACAACATGAGAATAACCAATATTTAAAGTAAGTTTTTGACCTGAAATTGCAGCTTTAAAACCTGTACCATTTATTTCAAGTTTTCTTTCAAACCCCTTACTAACCCCAACTACCATATTGTTTAATAAAACCCTGTAAAGACCGTGAAGTGATTTAGACTCTTTTAAATCATTTTTTCTAGTTAAGACAATATTCTTTCCATCATTAACCACGTTAATGACTGGTTTAACATTTAAAGACAATTTACCTTTTTGTCCTTCTACAATTATATTACTGCTTACTATATTTACTTTAACATTTGCCGGAATTTCTACTGGCATTTTACCTATTCTTGACATAATAATTCCTCTTATTAATTTTTCGCCAATTATCAGAATAACAAACCAAAAAGGTTTATATAATAGTTAACTACATTTGTCAAGGTCAATTACCATACATAACATAGAATTTCGCCACCAACATTTCTTTCTACTGCTTTTTTTGCAGTGGTAATTCCCGTTGATGTTGAAACTATTACTGTCCCCATACCATTCATTATTCTTGGCATATCTTTACACCCTTTATATATTCTTCTTCCAGGTGTACTAATTCTTTGTATCCCTAAAATTGCAGGTTCATTCTTATCATTATACTTAAGAAATAATTTAACCTGATTTTTACTTTCTTCAGAAAGTTTTTTGAAATTTTTAATATATCCTTCATTTTTTAATATCTTAATAATTTCAAGTTTTTCATTAGAAATAAAAAAAGATACACTTTCATGTTTAGCCATTATGGCATTTCTAATTTTTGTAAGCATATCCGCTATTGGATCATGACAAGCCATTTATTACTCCTTCATAGTGATTACCAAGACGATTTTGTTACGCCAGGTATTTGACCTTTACCAGCTAAGTTTCTAAAACATATTCTACACATACCAAAAGCTCTTAAAAAACCTCTAGGTCTTCCACAGATAGGGCATCTATTATGTTTTCTAACTTCAAATTTAGGCTTTCTTAAAGCCTTTTCCATTAATGCTTTTCTTGCCATACTGATCTCCTACTTTTTTACAAAAGGCATTCTAAACTTCTCTAATAATTTTTTTGTATCAGAATCATTTTTGGTATTAGTTACAAAAGTTACATTCAATCCCTTCACATCATCTATCTTATCAAAATCAATTTCAGGAAAAATCAAATGCTCTGTAATCCCCATAGAAAAAGACCCTCTACCATCAAAACCACTGGCTTTAACACCTTTAAAATCCTTAACTCTTGGTAAAGCAATGTTAATTAATTTTTCAAGAAAAATATACATTGTGTCGCCACGTAGAGTTACTTTGCAACCAATTTCCATTCCTTCTCGTAATTTAAAACCGGCTATTGATGTTTTTGCTTTTGTCTTTACAGCTTTTTGACCAGCTATTAATGATAATTCACCAACAGCAGATTCAAGTTTCTTTTTATCAACAATCGCAGTCCCAACACCCATGCTTAAAACTATTTTCTGAAGTTTAGGTACAAGCATAACATTCTTATAGTTATTCTCTTTCATAAGCTCTTTCGACAGAACTTCATTATATTGTTTTTTTAAATTTGGTATCATTACCCTAACTCCTAATCAATTTCTGCTTTGCATTTCCTGCAAATTCTTTTCTTCTCTTCATTTACTATTACAAAGCCAACTCTTGTTTCTTTTTTACATTTAGGACAAACTAACATAACCTTTGAGATATTAAGATACGCTTCTATATCTTTTATACCACCAGCCTGATTTTCATTGGTTTTTTTCATTGTTTTTTTAACCATATTTAAACCATCTACAAGGACTCTTCCTTTTTCTCTGTCTACAGATAATATTTTACCATTTTTTCCGGCATCTTTACCTGCAATAACTTTTACATTATCATCTTTTTTTATTTTTTTGAATATCAACATTCCATACTCCTATTTTACAGTACTTCCGGTGCAAGGGAAATAATTTTCATAAAATCTTTATCTCTCAATTCTCTTGCAACAGGACCAAATACACGAGTACCTTTAGGATTATTATTAGCATCGATAATAACAACAGCGTTATCATCAAAACCGATATAAGACCCATCTTTTCTTCGATATTCTTTTGCCTGTCTTACAATAACACCTTTCATAACAGTTCCTTTTTTCATTGGACCATTAGGTATAACTTGCCTTGTGGATACAACTATTATATCACCAACTCCAGCATATCTTCTGTGAGATCCACCAAGAACTTTAATACACTTAACTAGTTTTGCACCACTGTTATCAGCAACCTTTAAAACACTTTCCTGCTGTATCATTTTAACAATCCTCCCGCACTACTTAGCATGACTTAAAATTTCTAATACTTTCCAGGTTTTATCCTTACTTACAGGATTACAACTCTGGATTTTTACTGAATCACCAATTTTACAACTATTGTCAACATCATGCGCTTTAAATTTTTTAGATTGTTTCACATATTTTTTGTACAATGGGTGCATAACTCTGTAATTGACAAGAACAACAACTGTTTTGTCCATCTTATCACTAACAACCTGACCCAACATGGTCTTTATTAGTTTATTGCTCACTTTTCCACTCCATTATTATAATTTCGCTTTCACTTCAGCAATCTTCTTTTCTTGAAGAATTGTATTAATTCTAGCGATGTCTTTTCTGATAAATCTCATTCTAACTGGGTTTTCTACCACACCTATTATCTTTTTAAATCTTAAATCATGTAATTCTTTTATCAATTTATCTTTTTCTACCATCAGTTCTTTATCTGATTTTTCTCTTAGTTCATTAGCAATCATTCCAAGCCTCACTTTCTTATAAAGTCTCTTTTTTAATCATCTTTGTACCAATTGGGAGCTTTTGTCCGGCTAACCAGAATGCTTCTTTTGCTATTTCTTCGCTAACACCTGAAATTTCAAATAAGACTCTTCCGGGAAGAACTTTAGCAACATAATACTCTAGATTACCTTTACCATTACCCTGTCGTGTTTCTGCAGGTTTTTTTGTATAAGGAACATCAGGGAATACTATAATCCAGATTTTACCCTGTCTTTTCATAGTTCTAGTAATAGTTCTTCTGGCCGCTTCAATTTGTCTATTTGTTAATAATTTACCTTCAGTAGCAACAATTGCATATTCACCGAAAACAACTCTATTACCCCTAGACGCAACTCCAGTAAATCTCCATCTCTGTGCTTTTCTATATTTTGTTCTCTTAGGCATTAACATGGCTATTCTCCATTACTCTCATTTTTCTTATTTGTTGTTTTCTTAGGTGATTTAACAACTTTACCAACTTCAGTTGCAGTTTCTTTTTTCAAAACTTCTTTTTTAAAAACCCAAACTTTAATACCAGTACAACCATATGTTGTAACTGCAGTTGCCACACCATAATCAATATCAGCTCTTAAAGTATGCAAAGGGACTCTACCTTCTTTATACCATTCTGTTCGAGCCATATCAGCACCACCCAATCTACCAGAACATTGAATTTTAATCCCCCCAACACCAGACTTCTTAGCATCTGCAATAGCCTTTTTCATAGCTCTTCTAAAAGGGGTTCTAGATTGTAATTGCCTTGCAACATTTTGAGCAATTAACTGTGCATTTTTTTCAGGCTGTTTTTCTTCTTTAATTTTTATTTCAACTTTTAAAGCAACCATATCACCAATAACTTTTGAAAGATGAGCGATATTTCTACCCTCAACTCCTATAACAACACCAGGTCTTGATGAATGTATAACAAGTAAAAGACGATCGGGTTTTCTTAAAATTTCAACTTTAGCTATTTCAGCAGATTGAACTTTTTTTGAATTCTTATCAGCATCTTTTGTAAAATTATAATCTGCAATCAACTTCTTTATTTTAATATCATCGTGGAGATTTTTAATATACTTCTTTTTATCAGCATACCAAATAGAATCCCATGTAGATATTACACCAATTCTAAATCCTATAGGATTAACTTTTTGTCCCATACCATCTCCTTATTTAACACTCACTTCTACAGTTACATGCGATGTTCTTTTTAAAATTTTAGAAGCTCTACCTTTGGATATCGGATGATACCGCTTTAATGTAGGACCACCATCGATCATTATTTTAGTAATAATCATCTGTTCTTCATCTATATGTTTATTTGAAAACAAAAGATTAGATCGAGCAGAATGGATTGTCTTCTTAAGAACATAAGCACCTTTATTTGTTAAAACTGAGAGATAAGCCTCAGCAGCAGGAACACTTTTACCTCTTAATTCATTTGCAATTCTTCTAATTTTAAAAGGTGATATTCTTATATATTTTGTTATAGACTTACCTATCATCTGAACTACCCCTTACCTTTTTTTTCTGAGCCAGCATGCCCTTTATATGTTCTCGTAGGAGAAAATTCACCAAGTTTATGTCCTACTAAATTTTCTGTAACATAAACTGGAATAAATTTTTTACCATTGTAAACATTGACAGTCAAACCTACCATTTCCGGGAATATAGTTGATCTTCTTGACCATGTCTTAATAGGTTTTTTTTTATCGGTATTTTTCATTTCTATAATTTTTTTATATAAATGTTTATCGATAAAAGGACCTTTTTTAACACTTCTAGCCATCGTAAACTCCTGTTATTTCTTTCTTCTTCTAATAATAAACCTAGAAGAAACCTTTTTCTTACTTCTAGTTTTTAAACCTTTTGCTTTCTGTCCCCATGGAGATACTGGCTGGCAACCTTTATTCTTACCTTCGCCACCACCGTGAGGATGATCAACAGGATTCATTACTATACCACGAACAGACGGTCGAATACCCTTCCATCTTGATCTTCCGGCTTTTCCAAGTACTTCATTCATATGATCAATATTACTTACTTGACCAATAGTAGCCATACATTCAGAATGTATTAATCTTAATTCACCTGAAGGCATTTTCAAAGCAGAATAAACGCCTTCAAAACCAGTTAACTGAACACTACTTCCAGCAGACCTACAAATTTTAGCTCCTTGAAGAGGAATCATTTCAACATTATGCACAATGGTTCCAATTGGAATATTCTTCAACTTCATTGCATTTCCGGTCTTAAAATCACAGATTTCACCAGAAACAACAGTATCACCAACTTTTAACCCCTCAGGTGCAATAATATATCTTTTATCTCCATCTTTATAAAACAACAAAGCAATATAAGCAGTTCTATTTGGATCATATTCAATACCAGCAACCTTTGCAGGAACTCCAAATTTATTTCTCAAAAAATCTATCGTTCTATACTTCTTCTTATGACCACCACCTCTTCTTCTAACAGATATAGTACCAGTACCAGCTCTTCCACTAGTTGTACCTTTACCTTTTGTTAAAGATTTTAATGGAGCATTTACACTTAATTCTTCATTATAAATGACTGTTTTTTGTCTTAATCCGGGTGTAATCGGGTTAAACTTTTTTACTGACATCGTTATCTCCTATTACGCACCTTCAAAAATAGATATTTTATCACCTTGTTTTAAAGTAACAATTGCTTTTTTGAAAGATGCTGTCTTACCGTATTTATATCTTACTCTTTTCATTTTGCCTTTGTTATTAATAACATTAACACTTACAGGGTCCACATCAAAAAGTTCTTTTACAGCATTTTTAATCATTATTTTATTAGCTTCTTTACTAACAACAAAAACAATTTTATTGCTTTTTTCTCTTAATGCAGTACTCTTCTCAGATAAAACCGGTCTAAGTATAATTTCTTCACTTCTCATTTTTAAAGCCTCTTTTTTCTAATTACTTATTAAGATAATCACCTAATAGCTTAGCTGATTCTTCAGTTAATAAAACTTTTTCTGAATAATATAAGGCATGCGCAGTTAACATATTATAATTTAAACAGGTTAAATTAGGGAGATTATTTCCTGCTCTTTTTATTAACTTATCACTTTCAGAACCTGAAAGAATAATACTTACCTTACTTTCATTTAGTAACTTACTAACCTGAATTCTTAAATCTTTAGTTTTTCCATTTTCAACCACTAACTTATCAAGTATAACCATATTTTTTTCTAAATTTTTTAATGAAAATATGGACTTATAAGCTAGAGTCTTTACTTTCTTAGGAATAGAATACGAGAAATCTCTCGGTTTTGGACCAAATGCGATTCCACCATGTCTCCACACTGGATTTCTTGAAGTACCAAAACTAGCTCTACCTGTTCCTTTTTGTTTCCATGGCTTTTTACCCGTTCCAGAAACTTCTGCTTTTGTTTTAGTTGATGAAGTACCCTGTCTTAAATTAGCAAGCTCGTTTTTGATTGCTTCATATATAACAGATTTGTTTGGTTCAATACTAAACACATCATCTAAAAGATCAATTTCCCTAAGTTCTTTTCCATTTAAATCCACTACTTTAGCTTTCATCATCATTCCCTTTTAACCTTAAATTATTTTTTTACAGCTTTTCGTATAACCAGTTCAGTATTTTTTCTTCCAGGAACCGATCCGTAAACTGCAATAATTTTTTTCTCAGCATCTACTTTTACTACTTTAAGGTTAAGTGTTGTTACTTGTTCAAATCCCATATGTCCAGCACGTTTTAAACCTTTAATAGACTTTGCAGGCTCTGTATTTTGACCAGTAGAACCATTTTGTCTATGAAATTTTGAACCATGAGTCGCTCGACCACCACTAAAACCCCACCTTTTCATAACACCTTGAAAACCTTTACCTTTTGAATAACCAGAAACATCAACAAATGATACATTATCCAAAAACTCTAATCCGATTGATTGACCTCTTTCAAAATTCTGGATATCATCAACTCTAAATTCTTTCAATACTTTTTTTGGAGCCAAATCTTTAAAAAAACCTTTTGCAGATTTATTTAACCTTTTTTCTTCAACATCAATTGTACCAATAATTAAAGCATTATACCCATCTTTTTCAATTGTCTTCTTTCCAACAATAACATTTGACTCAACTTGAAGCAAAGTAACTGGTAACAATTCACCACTATCATTGAAAATTTGGGTCATTCCAATTTTCTTTCCTATAATTCCTAACATTTTGCCACCTTACCTATTAATATTGTTTAATATCCACATCGACACCAGCAGCAAGCTCTAACTTCATCATTGATTCGAGCGTCCCCTCAACGGTCTCAATATCAATCAACCTCTTGTGTGTCCTCATTTCAAACTGTTCCCTAGATTTAACATTTACATGAACCGACCTAAGAACAGTAACCTTATTAATTTTCGTCGGAAGTGGAATTGGGCCGGAAATTCTAGCACCTGTCTTCTTTACCGCACCTACTATAGACTTAGCAGCTTGATCAACGAGCTCAATATCATAACCTCTAAGCCTAACTCTAATTTTGTTTGCCATTCTCAAAAACCTCTTCTTAACAGTTGATTTAAAATCGTATGAAACTATCATAATTAAATAAATAAATCAATAATAAATTAAATTTATTTATATGATGATAAAAGTATTGAACAAAAAAAAATGGCGATGTTAAAACATCGCCATTTAATACAAAATTAACTACTCTACTATTTCAATAACAGATCCAGCACCAACAGTTCTACCACCCTCACGAATAGCAAATCTCAATCCTTTATCCATTGCAATTGTATTAATTAATTCACACTCTAACGTAACAGTATCACCAGGCATAACCATTTCCATACCAGGATTTAAATGTACGGTTCCAGTTATATCAGTTGTTCTAAAGAAAAACTGTGGTCTATAACCTTCAAAGAATGCAGTATGTCGACCACCCTCTTCTTTTTTAAGAACATAAATAGTTGCCTTAAATTTCTTATGAGGCGTAATTGAACCCGGTTTCGCAAGAACCTGACCTCTTTGAATTTTAGTTTTATCTATACCTCTTAACAACAAACCAACATTATCACCTGCATTACCTTTATCAAGTGTTTTATTAAACATCTCTACACCAGTACAAGTTGTTTTTTGTGTTGCCTTAATACCAACTAATTCAATTTCATCACCAATCTTAACAATACCTTTTTCAATTCTACCAGTAGCAACAGTTCCTCTTCCAGAGATTGAGAAAACATCTTCAACCGGCATTAAGAAATCCTTATCAATATCTCTTTGTGGTAATGGAATATAACTATCTAACGCATCCAATAAATCTTGAATACACTTAGTTTTAACCGGATCAGTTAAATTCTCACTTGCCTGAAGCGCAGAACCTTTAATTACAGGAATATCATCTCCAGGAAAATCATACTGAGACAACAACTCTCTAATATCCATTTCAACTAACTCTAACAATTCAGCATCATCAACCATATCACATTTGTTTAAAAAAACTACTATGTACGGTACATTAACTTGTTTTGCCAAAAGTATATGCTCTCTTGTCTGTGGCATCGCACCATCAGTTGCAGCAACTACTAATATAGCTCCATCCATCTGAGCAGCACCAGTGATCATATTTTTAATATAATCGGCATGTCCAGGACAGTCAACGTGAGCATAATGTCTTGTTACAGTTTCATACTCAACATGTCTGGTATTAATAGTAATACCTCGCGCCTTTTCCTCTGGTGCATTATCAATATCAGCATAATTCATTGCTTTAGCAAATCCTTTTGTAGAGCTATATTGACACAATGCAGCAGTAAGTGTCGTTTTACCATGGTCAACATGACCTATTGTTCCAACATTAACATGTGGCTTATTTCTTACATAAACATCTTTTGCCATAATTAAATCATCCTCCTAATTGTAATTATAAATAAATATAATTTTATCCTTTTTTAATAATCTCATCAGCAATAGCCCTAGGCATTTCCTCATAACAATCAAATTGCATTGTATAATTAGCACGTCCTTGAGACATTGATCTAAGATCTGTTGAATAACCAAACATATTTGCCAAAGGAACTTTAGCATGTATCGTTTTAGCATTATGCTTATCATCCATATTTTCAATTCTTCCTCGACGGGAATTTATATTACCCATTATATCTCCAGCATAATCATCCGGAGTTACAATTTCGACAGCCATAATCGGTTCTAACAAAACAGCATTACACTTCTTCATACCTTCTTTAAAAGCCTGAATAGCACAAATCTTAAAAGCCATTTCTGACGAATCGACATCATGATACGAACCATCATAAAGAGTTGCCCTAACACCCAAAACTGGATACCCCGCTAAAACACCATTTGGTAACGCTTCCTTAAAACCCTTTTCAACTGCTGGAATGTATTCTTTGGGTATTTTACCACCAACAACTTTATTAACAAATTCAAAACCTTTATCAATATCGATTGATTCAAATTTAACAACAACATGACCATACTGACCTTTACCACCAGTTTGTTTAACATATTTATTATTAATATCAGCACTTCCTTTAATTGTTTCCCGATAAGCAACTTGTGGAGCACCAACTTGAGCCTCTACTTTAAATTCACGCTTGATTCTATCAACAATAATTTCTAAATGAAGCTCTCCCATTCCGGCAATTATCGTTTGCCCAGTCTCTTCATCAACCCTAACCCTAAATGTAGGATCTTCTTCTGCCATTTTTTGTAAAGCAACACCTAGCTTATCATTATCAGCTTTTGACTTAGGCTCAATTGCAATATGAATAACAGGCTCAGGAAAATTCATTTTTTCCAAGATTACAGGAAATTTTTCATCACACAAAGTATCACCTGTAGTAGTTGCCTTTAAACCAACCGCTGCACCAATATCTCCGGCAAAAACTTCATCAATCTCTTCTCTTTTATTAGCATGCATCTGCAATAAACGTCCTACTCTTTCTTTTTGCCCAGTCGTAGCATTTAAAACATAAGAACCAGATTTTAAAGTGCCAGAATAAACCCTAAAAAAAGTTAATTTACCAACAAAAGGATCTGTCATAATTTTAAACGCTAAAGCACTAAAAGGTTGATTATCACCTGTAACTCTATGCATTTCATTCCCATCAAGATCATGCCCCTTAATATCAGCAACATCCAATGGAGATGGCATATAATCAATAACAGCATTCAACAACAATTGAACACCTTTATTTTTAAAAGAAGAACCACACAACATTGGAAAAATATGACAACTTAATGCACTTTTTCTTATAGCTATTTTTATTTCCTCTACAGGTATTTCTTTCCCCTCTAAATAAAGCTCCATTATTTTATCATCAAATTCTGATATAGAATCAAATAATTTTTCTCTATATTCTTTAGCCTTTTCAACTAAATCAGCAGGAATTTCTTTAATTTCATAATTAACTAAAGTTTTTTCTTCTGAAAAATAATAAGCCTTCATCTCAACAAGATCAATTACACCTTGAAATTCATCTTCAGCTCCAATAGGAATTTGAATCGGAACTGAATTTGCACCTAACTTACTTTTAGTCTGCTTTAACACTTCATAAAAATCGGCACCTACTCTATCCATTTTATTAACAAATATTAAACGAGGAACACCATATCTATTTGCTTGTCTCCAAACCGTTTCTGATTGAGGTTGCACTGCCCCTACTGAACAAAAAACACCAACAGCACTATCTAAAACCCTTAACGATCTTTCAACTTCAACAGTAAAATCAACATGTCCCGGAGTATCAATTATATTTATTCTATTATCATTCCATGCACACGTAGTCGCAGCAGAAGTAATGGTAATACCACGCTCCTGCTCTTGCTCCATCCAATCCATAACGGCTTCACCATCATGAACCTCACCAATTTTATGTGAAACACCAGTGTAAAACAAAATACGCTCTGTAGTCGTTGTCTTACCAGCATCAATATGAGCCATTATACCAATGTTTCTTGTTTTTTCCAAAGATATCTTTCTTGCCATTAAATTTTCCTTATTATAAACTAAATCAACCTAAGATGCTTTTTTACCATCTAAAATGAGAAAAAGCCTTATTTGCTTCCGCCATCTTATGAGTATCTTCTTTCTTTTTATATGAAGAACCTGCTTTATTAAAACCATCCAAAAGCTCACCTGCAAGCTTCAACGCCATTGTCTTTTCTGATCTTTTTCTAGAACTTGCAATAATCCAACGAATAGCTAAAGCCTTTCCTCTCGCCTCATCAACTTCTATAGGAACTTGATAAGTAGCACCACCAACTCGTCTAGACTTAACCTCTACCAGAGGTCTTATATTATCAATAGATTTCTCAAAAACCTCAGCACCACCTTTACCAGTTTTCTTTTCGCATTCATTTAATGCAGTATACATGATTGATTGAGAAACTGCTTTTTTCCCCTGCAACATCATTACATTTATAAATTTAGATATTAAAACATTATTAAACCTAATATCCGGAAGAATCTCTCTTTTTGGTATAAACCTGTCTCTAGCCATTACTATCTCCTATTATGCTTTTGGTTTCTTAGCACCATATTTACTTCTACTTCTTTTTCTACCATCTACTCCAAGAGTATCTAAAGCACCACGAACAACGTGATATCTCACCCCTGGTAAATCTTTCACTCTACCACCTCTAATCAAAACAACTGAATGTTCCTGTAAGTTATGTCCAACACCAGGAATATATGAAGTAACTTCAAAACCCGATGTTAATCTTACTCTACATGCTTTTCTTAAAGCGGAATTTGGTTTTTTTGGAGTAAGTGTCATTACTCTTGTACATACGCCTCTTCTTTGAGGACAATTTTTAAGAGCTGGCGATTTAGTTTTACTAACAGTCTTTTTTCGACCATTTCTTATCAACTGATTAATTGTTGGCATTATCTATCTCCCATGAATAAATACATAATTTACCTTTATAAGTAAATGTTTTATATCAGATTAATTATTTAGTGTCAACTTTTTTTTCATATCCTGAGAACCACCGAAATTCTCAAGATATAAAATTATTGTGTTGTTTAAATTTTCAACCTTAATTATCAATACCTGCTAAACTTTCTTGATCTAATATCGCATTTAAACCAATAGGATTAACATTTTTTTCCTCTCTAATTTTATTAATAGTTACATCAAGATCTTCCATATTCTCATCAAATAGTTTAATTTTTTTATAAACTTTCATTCCGGTTCCAGCTGGAATCATATGACCGATTATAACATTTTCTTTTAAACCTGAGAGTTTATCCGTTAACCCCTTAATACAACCATTAGTTAAAACTTTTGTTGTTTCCTGAAATGAAGCAGAACTTAACCAGGATTCAATAGCCAAAGACGCTCGGGTAATACCTAAAAGAATAGGCCTAGCTATTGATGGCTTTCCGCCTTCTTTAATAATTTTTTTATTTTGATCAAAAAATTCAACTTTATCAACTTGTTGACCTAAAATAAAATGCGTATCCCCTACATCAATAATTTCAACTTTCTTCATCATTTGACGAACAATAACACCAATATGTTTATCGTTTATACTAACAGATTGTAACCTATAAACACCTTGAATTTCATCCATCATAAATCTTTGAAGTTCATTTTCGCCGAGAATATTAAGAATATCATGCGGATTTACATTACCTTCAGAAATTCTATCCCCAGCTTTAATTAAATCTCCATCTCTTACAAGAAGATAAGAACCGGAAGGAACAGTATGTTTGAATTCATTATTATAACTATCTCTAATTACAATAATATCATTCCCCTTTACCTTTCCTCTAAAAGAAACAACCCCACTCACTTTGGCAAGAACAGCTTGATCCTTAGGCTTCCTAGCTTCGAAAAGCTCTGCAACTCGCGGAAGACCTCCGGTAATATCACCAACTTTTTGTGATTTTTTCGTTATTTTAGCTACGATATCACCTTTCTTTACCTCTTCACCTTCTTTAACATTAAGATAAGCACCCCCTGGAAGAAGATAACTACCAATCTCCTCTCCATCAGCATTTAGAATAATTATCTTAGGTTGTAAAGTATCAAAAAATGAATCTGTAACTTTATGTTTTTTATTTCCCGTAGTTTCATCTATTTCCTCTTTAATAGTAATACCTATTTTAAGATCAATGAATTTAGCCTTTCCAGCCTGCTCAGAGATTATCGGCTGAACAAAAGGGTCAAATGTTAAAATAACATCTTTTGCCTCTACTGTCGAACCAACATCTTTATATAATATAGCTCCAGGCGGAACCTCTACTTCATGAGTTGTATTTACAACAAGTAATCGATCATTAATTATTTTTACAGAACCAACTTCTGTAGATTCTACAATTTGACCAGTCTTTGTTTTATACAATGGTTTTGTTATATTTACTCTATCATTATCTGAAACCAATAGCTCACAATTAGTTACATCAAATTCATGATTAACTCTTCTAACAGTCATATAACCTTTTCTCGCAAAAAGAATATTTTCTTTTTGTTTAAGATAAGACCCCTGAATATTATCAATGTACACCTTATAATTGAACTTAATATTGTTTTCCTGAACAAAACCCGTAGCGGCACCACCGACGTGAAACGTTCTCATTGTTAACTGAGTTCCAGGTTGTCCGATAGATTGGGCTGCAATAATTCCAACAGATTCACCAACATGAACGGTTGAATTTGATGCCAAATTTCTACCATAACATTTAACACAAACACCTTTCTTTGACTCACAAGTTAATACAGTTCTAATTTTAACCGATTCAATAACAAGTCTATCAATTTCATCTGCCAGAGATTCAGTGATTAATTCATTTGCTTTTAAAAGAATATTTCCATTTATCGGATCTATAATATCTTCAGCAGAAAACCTTCCAATTATTCTATCTTTTAATGCCTCTATAACATCATCACCTTCTTTAATCGCATAATGCTCTAAACCATTAATTGTTCCACAATCATCTTCATTGATAACAACATCCTGAGCAATATCAACAAGTCTTCTTGTTAAATAACCGGCATCTGCTGTTTTTAATGCAGTATCAGCAAGTCCTTTTCGAGCTCCATTAGTTGAAATGAAAAATTCAATTACAGACAAACCTTCGTAAAAGTTAGATTTAATTGGTAATTCAATAATATCACCACCTGGCTTCGCCATAAGACCTCGCATACCAGCCAACTGTCTCATCTGAGTAGTTGATCCTCGCGCTCCCGAATCTGCCATCATATAAACAGGATTAAATCCATTTCTATCTTTTTTCAGCGTTTCAATTAATGCTGTAGCAACTTCATTACTAGCACGCGTCCAAATATCCTGAATTTTATTATATCTTTCTTCAGCAGAAATAATACCCTTTCTATATTCTTCATATAATTCATCAGCTTTTTTTTGAGATCTATCAACTATTGTCTTTTTTTCTGCAGGAACAATTATATCTTCCATACCAATAGTTGCACCAAAAACCATTGCATATTTAAAACCAACATCTTTTATTGCATCAAGCATTCTTACGGTAATACCACCACCCATTTCTTTATATACTTTGGCAATAATTCTATTAACAGCTTTATCATTCAAAGGTTCATTAATAAACGGTATCCCTTCCGGTAAATAATCATTAAGAATTACTCTTCCACCGCTGGTTTCAACATATGCATCCTCAATTTTTACTTTTATCTTTGCTTGCATATGTATAGCACCAACATCACATGCTATCATAACTTCATTAACGTCTTTGAAAACTTTATTCTCACCTTTTACACCAGGTTGAATTCTTGTTAAATAGTTAATACCTAAAATCATATCCTGTGAAGGACCGACTATCGGATTACCTGATGCGGGGTCAAGTAAGTTTTTTGCAGATAACATTAACATCCAGCACTCAGTTTGCGCTTCAATTGAAAGAGGTACATGAACAGCCATTTGATCCCCATCAAAATCGGCATTAAAAGCCTTACAAACTAATGGATGAAGACGAATAGCTTTTGATTCCATAAGAACAGGTTCAAATGCCTGAATACCAAGTCTATGAAGAGTTGGAGCTCTATTTAATAAAACCGGATGTTCAGAAACAACTTCTTCAAGTATTTCATACACATCAGGATGCCCTTCTTCTATATAATTTTTTGCTTTCTTCATATTGAAAACAATTTCTCTTTTAACTAATTGATTCATTACAAAAGGTTTAAACAACTCTAAAGCCATTTTTACTGGAAGGCCACATTGATACATTTTTAATTGAGGCCCGATTACAATAACACTTCGACCTGAATAATCAACTCGTTTTCCTAAAAGATTCTGTCTGAATCGACCTTGTTTACCTTTTAATAAATCTGATAACGATTTTAACGGTCTGGACGAAGCACCTTTAACTACTTTCTTTTTTTTCGAATTATCAAACAAAGCATCAACGGCTTCCTGTAACATTCGTTTTTCATTTTTTATAATTATTTCAGGAGCATTAAGATCAATTAATCTTTTCAATCGATTATTTCTATTAATTACCCTTCTATACAAATCATTTAAATCTGAAGTGGCAAATCGTCCTCCATCCAATTGAACCATCGGTCTCAAATCAGGAGGAATAACAGGAACAACTTCTAAAAGCATCCACTCAGGTCTGTTTTTTGAAGCTATAAAATCCTCAATTAATTCAATTCTTTTAAGAAGTCTTTTATCGATTTTCTTCTTATCAAGCATTCCACGTCTGAGCTTTACAGCTTCTTTTTTTAAATCAACAGCTTCAAGCATTGTTCTAATTGCTTCAGCTCCGGTTTCAGCATTAAAAACTATACCGTATCTTTCTCTTAAATCATAATACTCTTCTTCAGTAAGAATTTGCTTTTCTTTTAAGTCAGTATCACCTGGATCAATGACAATATATTTCTCAAAATATAAAATTGATTTTAAAGCAGTAACAGCAATATCTAGTAATAAACCAATTCTCGATGGAACAGATCTATAATACCAAATATGCGCTACAGGACTTGCTAATTCAATATGTGCACATCGTTCTCTTCTAACACGAAAACTTGAAACCTCAACTCCACATCTTTCACAAACAACTTTTTTATAACGCATCGACTTATATTTACCGCAATAACATTCCCAGTCTTTCGTTGTTCCAAAAATTCTTTCACAAAACAATCCATCTTTCTCAGGCCTGAGAGTTCGGTAATTGATAGTTTCAGGCTTTTTAACTTCCCCATAAGACATGGATTTTATCAATTCAGGTGAAGCTACACTAATTTTTATTGAATCAAAATCTGCTAAATCTCTCATTTAATAGCTCCTTATTTTATATCAGTTCTGAAAGTTATCAACTCTAGTCAACAATTCTTCTTCTTTTTCAGAAAGAGGAATCTGTTTACCCCTTGCATCCCATACAGTCACATTTACTGCCAACCCTCTAAGCTCCTGAACAAGAACATTAAATGATTCTGGAATACCAGGAGATGATGTATAATCACTCTTTACAATATTTTCATACATTTTGGTTCTACCATTCATATCATCTGATTTAACAGTTAAAAATTCTTGTAATGTATGTGCCGCACCATAAGACTCTAAAGCCCAAACTTCCATTTCCCCCAATCTCTGACCACCAAATTGAGCTTTACCCCCCAATGGCTGCTGAGTAACAAGTGAATAAGGACCTGTAGATCTTGCATGCATTTTATCATCAACAAGATGTGATAATTTCAACATATAGGTTATACCAATTCCGACCGGATTTACAAAAGGAGTGCCAGTTCTACCATCATAAAGCACCATTTTAGCACTTCTCGGCAAGCCGGCTTCTTCCAGTTTATCTTGAATTTGAGAAACTGAAGCAGACTCAAAAACGCTTGTTGCAAATTTAACTCCCAAAGCCTTACCAGCGAGTCCTAATTGAGCTTCCATTATCTGACCAATATTCATTCGTGATGGAACCCCTAATGGATTTAAACAAATATCAATTGGTGTACCATCTGCCATATATGGCATATCTTCAATAGGTAATACAATTGAAACAACACCTTTATTACCATGTCGCCCGGCCATTTTATCACCAACTTTGATTTTTCTTTTGTTAGCAACATATACTTTTACAATTTCTTCAACGCCTGGAGATAACTCCTCACCACTGTCTCTTCGTAATCTCTGAACATCAATAACAATACCCTGTGCACCATGTGGAGCTTTTAATGAAGATTCTTTTACATCTTTTGCTTTTTCACCAAAAATTGAATTTAATAATCTATATTCCGGTGTAGTTTCAACATCTGATTTAGGAGTCACTTTTCCAACAAGAATATCATCCGGTTTAACAGAAGCACCAATTCTTATAATCCCATCTTCATCAAGATTTCTTAATTTGAATTCAGAAACATTTGGTATATCCCTTGTTATTCGTTCAGGACCTAATTTAGTTTCTCTAACATCACAAATGTATTCTTTAATATGAACAGAAGTAAAAACATCATCTTTTACAAGTCGTTCAGACAATACAATAGCATCTTCATAATTATAACCATTCCATGGCATATATGCTACCAAAACATTTTTACCAAGAGCAAGTTCACCCTTATCTGTCGCAGGACCATCAGCTATTGCTTGACCTTTTAATATTTCATCACCGAAATTAACTGTTGGTTTTTGATTAAAACAAGTATCCTGATTAGTTCTTTTATTTTTTAACATCGGATATTTTTTTTCATTCCCATCAGCATCTAATATTCTTACTTCTTTAGAAGTTACATATGAAACCTTTCCTGATTTTTTAGCAATTGTACAAACACCGGAGTCATAAGCTGCAATTTCCTCCATCCCTGTTCCTACGTATGGTGCATCAGTTATTAACAGAGGCACAGCTTGACGTTGCATATTAGACCCCATTAACGCTCTATTCGCATCATCATGCTCTAAAAATGGAATTAAAGATGTCGCAACTGATATAATTTGTTTTGGAGAAACGTCTATATAATCAATTTCTTCCGGATTTTTAACTGTATAATCGCCTGACTTTCTACATGAAATTTGTTTTTCAAGAAAATTACCATCATCATCAACAAGGGCACTCGCCTGTGCAATAAAATGTCTTTCTTCATCCATTGCTGATAAATAATGCATTTCTTCAGAAACTTTACCATTTATAACTTTTTTGTAAGGAGTTTCAAGAAAACCATAATCATTTACTCTTGTAAAATTACATAGTGATACAATTAAACCGATATTTGAACCTTCCGGAGTTTCTATTGGACACATTCTACCATAATGTGTATAATGAACATCTCGAACTTCGAAACCAGCTCTATCTCTCGATAAACCGCCGGGACCTAATGCGTTCATTCTTCGTTTATGAGTCAACTCAGCTAATGGATTAACCTGATCCATAAACTGGGATAATTGTGATGTTGAGAAAAATTCCATAAGAGCAGTTGAAATTGGCTTAACACTTATTAAATCTTGTGGTTTAGCATTTTCAATATCTTTCAATTGCATTCGTTCTTTTGCAATTCTCTCTACTCGTATTAAAGCAACTTTTAGCTGATTAATCAATAATTCACCAACACTTCTTATACGTCTATTTCCTAAATGATCAATATCGTCAACAGTTCCTTCACCATCATAAACCATTATTAAATATTTAATAATTGAAATAATATCATCTTTTCTTAAAACAGAATCATCAATTTCCATAGAAAAATTAAATTTTTTATTTATTTTATACCTGCCGACAGCGCCTAAATCATATTTTTTCTCTGAAAAGAATAATGAATTAATATCTTTTTCAGCAGCATCTAAAGTTATTGGTTCACCAGGTTTTAATATGCTATGAATTTTTTCAATACTATCATATTTTGAAGGTTCATCTTTAAATTGTTCATCTTTTGTTACAGCAAAATCTTCTTTTTCAAAGCAATTTATGATGATTTGATTATGTAATGATTGTGGATTTGCAAAATCTATAACTTTTACTTCTTTTATATTTTCCTGAACTAATTTATCAATTTCAAGAGGAGATAATTTTGTACCAGCTTGAATAATTTTATCTGAACGATCAGAATCAGATATATTTTTATAAATATCCCTTGTAAGTATTTCTCTTGTAGCACTCTCCTGTTCTTCTTTTGTTGATAACTTAATAGTTTTTTCTTTATAAAATAATTCTATTATTTTTTCTCTTGTATCAAAACCTAAAGCCCGTAGAAAAAAAGTAACAAGAAGCTTTTTCTTCCTATCAATTTTTACATAAACAAGTTTTTTCTTTTCATCAACCTCAAATTCCAGCCAGGATCCTTTATAAGGAATAATACGAGAACTAAACATTCCTACTTTTTCATCAAAATTAAAAATAACACCAGGAGATCTATGTATTTGACTGACAACAACTCTTTCCGCACCATTTATAATAAAAGTCCCCCGATCAGTCATTAAAGGTATATCACCCAAATAAATATCTTTCTGTCTAATTTCACCAGTATCTTCTACTCGTAAATTAATTAATACTTTAAGAGGAATAGAATAACTTTGCCCCTTAACTTTTGCTGTATATTCATCAAATTTTATATCATCTTCACAAAGAATATATTTGTCGTATTCAAGAGTCATTTTCTCATCATGACTTTTTATAGGAAATATTTCTTGAAATAATTGATGTAATCCATGATTCACTAATTGACCATTTTCAACTAAGTTTTGTCTTTGCAAAAACCACTCAAAACTTTTAAGTTGAATTTCAATCAACTCTGGTAAATTAATTAAATTCGCTTTTTTCTTACCAATTAAAACTCTATTATTCCTTAAAACCCTATTTTGATTATAAAGGCTCATATAATTACACTCCTTAATCTAAGAACGTACTTCATCACTTATGTTTTTAGAATATCAGTTAAAAAAAACATTAAAAAATATATTTAAAATAATTGAAATTATTAATACAAAAAATTGACTTTTTTAACCTTACTTAAAAAGTTAAAAAAAATCGAAAAATAAAAATATGAAATATAATTAAATTCTAATATCTTATTAATAAAGACCGCCTTTTGATAAGATCAGAAAAAAATAGGTAACCACTCGAAAGCAGTTACCCTATTTTCTTACCGAAAATTACTTTAATTCAACTGTACAACCAGCTTCAACAAGCTTTTTTTTCAGTTCATCAGCTTCTGCCTTAGTAGCACCTTCTTTAAGTACTTTATTTCCAGCATCACAGATATCTTTTGCTTCTTTAAGACCTAAACCGGTTATTTCTCTAACCACTTTAATAGCCTTAATTTTGTCAGTACCTGCATTTACAAGAAGTACATTAAATTCGTCCTTTTCTTCAACAGCAGCAGCGGCAGCAGCAGGAGCAGCTGCACCAGCAACAGCAACAGGAGCAGCACTTACACCGAATTTTTCTTCCATAGCTTTTACAAGCTCAGAAATTTCGAGTACAGTCATGTTAGAAATTGCGTCTAGTATTTGGTCTTTAGTCAAAGTTGCCATATTTTCTCCCTTCTCATTTAATATATTTTTTACACTTTAATCAATTGAAATAATGCAGGCAACACCTGGAGACATATTTTCATATTGACCAATGTAATAAATTACGCATCTGCTTTTTGTTTAGCAACCTGATCAAGAACTCTAACCAATCTTCCTGCAACATCATTACAACAAGCAACAAAATTTTGTGTAGGAGCATTCATAGTTGACATTAACATAGCTATTAACTGATTTCTTCCCGGTAATTTTGATAAAGCCTCAACATCTTTTGCTGATAAAACCTTTCTACCTACAAAACCACCTTTAATTTGAAGCTTATCAGATTCTTTTTGAAATGCAAACAAAGTCTTAGCAACTTCATTAATTTCTTTATCTGAGAAAGCAACTGCAGTTGGTCCTTTTACTATAGCATCTAAAGCCGGGTAATCCTTTTCTTTTGCTATAACATTTATATAATTATTCTTCATAACCATATATTTAGAACCCACTTTAGTAAGCTCTCGTCTTAATTTTGATAATTTATCTACACTAAGACCTCTATAATCAGTAAATATAAAATCTTCGCTTTTATCAAAATATTTTTTTAAATCATTTACTTTATCTAATTTATATTGTTTTGGCATAGAACTCCCCTTAAATAGCTTTATGGTTTATTTTTACTGAAGGACTCATTGTAGAAGATACATAAACCGATGCTACATAATCTCCCTTTAAGTCTGAAGGTTTTTTTCTTAAAACTTCATCAAAAAGAGCTTTTATGTTTTCATAAACTTTACTAGATGGCATAGACGATTTGCCTATACCCATATTTAAAATACCTTCTTTATTTGCCCTAAATTCAATTCTACCTTTTTTTAATTCACTTACAGCACCTTTTACATCATTCGTAACAGTACCGGTTTTTGGATTTGGCATCAATCCTTTTCGTCCAAGAATCGGACCCAATTTTCCGACCTCTTTCATCATGTCAGGTGTCGCAACAACTACATCGAAGTCAGTCCAACCAGCCTTTACTTTTTCGATTAATTCATCACCACCAGCAAAAGCTGCACCAGCGTCAATTGCTTCTTTTTCCTTATCTGCTTTAGTAAAGACTAAAATTTTCTTCTCAGCACCAAAAGAATTTGGAAGAACCACAGTATCTCTTACAGTATGACTTTTCTTCAGGTTTAAATTAATTGAAACCTCAACAGTCTCATCAAATTTAGCATATTTAAGTTCTTTAACTAAATCCAATGCTTTTACAACATCTAACTCTTCTTGAGGGTTATATTTTTTTAAAACCTCTAAATATTTCTTTCCTCTCTTCATGACGATCCCCTTATATCTCTACTTCAACGCCCATTGATCTGGCACTACCAGCAACAATTTTCATTGCTGCTTCTAAATCATTTGCATTAACATCAGGCATCTTTATTTCTGCTATTTTCTTTAATTGTGCCTTAGTTATTTTTCCAACTTTATCTTTATGAGGTACAGCTGACCCTTTAGTCAAACCCAATTCTTTCATAATCAAAATTGCCGCTGGAGGAGTCTTAATAACAAATGTAAAAGATCTGTCCTGATAAACTGTTATAACAACAGGCAAAATCATACCAGGCTGATCTTTTGTTTTATCATTAAATTGCTTACAAAACTCAGCTGCTGATGCTCCATGAGGACCCAACGCAGGTCCAATACCTTTTGCGGGTGTAGCTTGTCCGCCCGGTGCTTGTAATTTCACTACTACTTTTATTTTTTTTGCCATTTTTTAGTTCCTTATTCACAAAATTATCTAATATATGTTAATACTAAATCTTTTCAACTTGAGTAAAATCCAACTCAACGGGCGTAGATCGACCAAAAATACCAACCATAACTTTAATTTTACTTTTTTCTAAATTAACTTCTTCTATTGTACCACTAAACGAATTAAAAGGACCATCAATTATCTTAACAGTTTCGCCTCTATTAAAATCGTATTTTTGTTTCATAAAAACATCATTCTTAGAGTCATTTGATGACAACAAGATACTTCGAACTTCATCATGATTTAACGGTTGTGGCTTTTTATTTTTATTAGCGCCAACAAACCCTGTAACACCATGGATATTCTTGATAATTGGATATACATCCTGCCAATTATTTTTATCTAAATCCATTTCTAACAAAACATACCCAGGAAATATCTTTTTTTCAGAAACCTTCTTCTTTCCATTTTTCATTTCAAATACTTCTTTAACAGGAACTTTTACCTGAAATAAAATTTTCGAAACAACACTATTATCTTCTATAGAATCTTTGATTAAAACCTTCAAAGAATCTTCTACTTTTTTTTCATATCCTGAATAGATATGAAGTATATACCAATTCTTAGCCATTTATAACCACCTGTTAAGATCAAAAAGTTATGATCTTTGTGATCAACTGTAAAGAACCAAAATCAACTACTGCAAGAGCAATAGACAAAACAACTAAAGAAACAACAACAACAACAGTTTGCGAAATCACTTCATCTCTTGTTGGCCAATTTACTTTTTTTAATTCTAAATAACTTTCTTCAAAAAAATTAAATATTTTCATAAAATCCTCATTTGGTTAAAAAATATAAAAACAGGGTAGGCAGGACTTGAACCCACGACATTCGGTTTTGGAGACCGACGTTCTACCGACTGAACTACTACCCTAAATATCTTTTATTTTATTTTAGTTTCTTTATGTACTGTATGTTTTCTTTCCCATTTACAATACTTACTCAATTCAATCTTACCTTGCACATTTTTTTTATTTTTAAATGTTGTATAATTTTTTCGTTTACACTCAGAACACTGTAACGCAATCTTTTCAACACCAGCACCTTTTTTTGTAGCCATTTATATTCACCTGCCTTGCAAAAATTATTAACTAACCAGCCTCCAATCAGAATCGAACTGACGACCACTTCCTTACCATGGAAATACTCTACCAACTGAGCTACGGAGGCATAAAAAATCTTCGTGATATTATGTTTTTTTAACTACTATGTCAACCATTTTTTGATTTTTTTTGAATAAAACTAATTTTAATGATTTTCTACTTAATTAACCAACATTTTATATTAACATTTTTCTATTTTATTAGCAATCAAATTTACCATTTTCATCCAAACATTATTACTGACATATAAACACACTACCAGAACCTATTTTAAATTATTTTTTCACCTACATTAACATTTATCTTGATAAATATCCGTTATTTATTTATTACTTTATCTTAGCTTTTCCAAAAAGCTCTATTATAATATATTTTGAGGTTAAATAATGGATATTGAAAATATAGAAAAAAGAAAAATAAAAAGTGTTCAACGGGAAATTATTTGTAAAATAGAAAATTGGGGTGCTGAAGGCGTTACCATTGCACATGACAATGAAAATAAAGCAATTCTTATACGATATGCAATTCCTGGTGAATTGTGCAGAATCAACATATATAAGGAAGCTAAAGACTACGCATTAGGAGAACCTGTTGAAATATTAGAAAAATCAGAATTCAGAATAACACCTCAATGCGAATACTTCTCCATGTGTGGCGGTTGCGATTTACAAATGATTAACTACAAGAAACAAATCGATGTTAAAATGAATGTCATTAAAGAATCCTTCAGAAGAATTGGCGGAATAGACTTTGAATTTACCGGTCTAATTACCAGTCCAAATGAATCTTACTATAGAAATACTGTTACATTCAAAGTAAATCCCAAAAAAAATCTTATTGGATTCTTCAGAAAAGATACAAAATCAATAATCGATATTTCTGAATGTAAAATAGCATCAGGCGAAATTAATACAGCATTAAACAAAATTCGAAATTCAAATATATCACTGCCTCATAATTTTAAAGTTAGATCTACTGCTGATGGCGACACCGTAGTTAATATGGTTAAAACAGATTTATACGAAGATCGTGAAGTATACGAAACAATCAACGCATGTGGAAGATCACTTAAATTTAAGATTTCAAAAGACAGCTTTTTTCAAATCAACAACTCCGTTATTCCTTTGTGGATTGAGAAAATCGTAAGTTTCTTAGATGACACAAAAAGCGAAAGAATATTTGATCTTTACTGTGGAATCGGATTAATAACTTTATTTGTAAGCTTTTTTGCTAAAGAAACAATTGGGGTTGAAATTGCAAAAAGTTCTGTAAATGACGGGAACCATAACATTAAAGTCAATAACATAACTACAAACATAAAAATTATTCAATCAGCAGTAGAAGATACAATTGATGAATTAGGATATGCCGACGTAATGATTGTAGACCCACCAAGAAAAGGGTTAGACGAAATTACAAGAGGTGTGTTACTAAAAATGAAACCAAAAAAAATTATATATTCATCATGTAAAGCATCAACAATGGCAAGAGACATTAAGGAATTATCGTCATTATATTCAATACAAGAACTAATTCCCGTTGATATGTTCCCCCAGACCCATCATATGGAAATGCTATCACTTCTTGTTTTAAAATAAATTATAAAAAAATTGTTTTATCAAAAATATGTGATAAATTAGTTTTTTTAAAACAATTTAAGAGGTTATCTATGAAAATAAATTTTATACTATTTGCAACAGCTTTTACAATCTGCAATTTATTTCCTGAAACACGTGTTGTTGTTTTAAATTTCAATAATGTTAACATCGATAAAACAGTTGCTGAAGCAGCAACTGAAATATTATCAACAACAATTGCTCAAGAGAAAATTTTTCAAGTTATTGAAAGAAACCAATTAGACAAAATCTTTAATGAATTAAAATTAAACTCTAATGATGAATTTAATGAGAATCAAGCAATCGAAATTGGAAAACTTGCAAAAGCAAATTCAATTATAATTGGGAGCCTGACAAAAATTGGGGATACAATTTCAGTAAATGCACGATTAATTGATGTTGCAACCGGCTCTATCATACTAGCAAAACGAGTTTCTACAGACAATATAAATTCCCTGGATTCTCAAATTGTAAATCTGGCAATGTCTTTTAATACCAACTCGAAAATTAAAGAAAATACAGTTATTGAAAACATTATTTTAAACAAAGATTACGGAAAACATATAAAAAGTTTTGAAATAGAATTCAAGAATACAAGAATAAGTGTTCGCCCAAGAAAACATTTTAATACTTTCAAATCAATTAATCTATTAGCATCACTTAACGATATTGAAATAAAATATGTACTTATTGAATTTGATGACAAAACAAAATTTGAAATTTTTCAACCTTTCAAAATTCAAAATGGTCACAATCACATCATATCATTTTCAAATGAACAAAAAAAATTAAAAAAAATAAAATTAATTGCAAAAATTGACAGATCTATAACTAAATCATGGATAAAACCACACCTAACAATTTCCGGAAAAAATTAATTTTATCTTTATTTCTTTTATATAAAATGTTACAAGAAATGAATTAATTAGTAAGGAATACAAATGGCAACATTTATTTTAAATAAATATGAAGCTGCAAAATTCAAACCGACATCTTCAGGTACTAATGTTATGATACGCGTAACAAGTCCTGAAGATAATTTTTTACCTTTAGAACACGAAAATGATTTCGATGATATCCTAACGCTTAAATTCTACGATTTTACTGAAGAGCAGAATGGTTTAACTGTTTTTTCAGAACAACATTATGATTCAATAATAAATTTTTTCCAAAAACATAAAATGTGCGACAACATGATTATTCATTGTGATCAAGGAATGAGCAGGAGTGCCGGTATAGCAGTGGGCTGGTTTTTATTTAAAGATGAAAGGTCATCAATTTACAAACTTTATCATAGCGGGAAACACATGCCAAACAGATTAATTGTTAAAACATTCTGTAAAATGTTACAAAAAGATATGACCCTTATTAATAAATGGGAAAAAGAAAAACTTGATATTTTCAAAAAACAAGCCGGACTTTAATGATAAATTATTTTTTAAAACTAATTCTGAATTTTTTTGCCATAGTATCCGGCAAATAAGATGTTTTTGTATTTCTTAGATTCTCTTTTCCCATATCTTGTTCAAGGTTTATATATTTATACATCTCTATATGAATTTCTGAACATCGGGAAAACATATATTGTGAAATACCTTTTATACTTTTTAAACCTTTAGCAAAATGAATACCATACATTTCACTATTAATTTCTTCACCTATTAAAAAACCAACAGGCTTATCATCAGCTTTAAATATTCCCCCACATAATTTTAATTTTTCAAAATTTTCTATTGCTTCAACACATGGTATATAATCGGTTTCATTTTTTCCAGAACCAGACTCTGATTGCCAGATATCAAGTAAATCTAATGCGATGTGAATATTATCTTTACTAAACCGCTCCATAGAGGGGGTATAATTATTTACAAACTGATTAAGAAGATTTTTTTTACTATGAAGTTTACGCCCTGCATAATTTCTAAATTTATCAATATTAAAAATATAATCTGTATCATCATCATTACTTATTCTAATAAATTCAGACTCAGGAAAAAGATACAGCCATTCCTCAGGAATAGGAAATATATAATCATGGGATTTTAAAAGTTCAATGAGTTTTTGTAAATATCTTTCATTTGACAATGAAATAGTAATTGTCGGCATTATATAAGATTTACCATCATAAGTAACACCGGATACGAATAAATCACCATCAATATCGAGAATATGATAATTATGTGCGGTACGAAAAAGAAAAAGATTTGAAAACGAATACTCGGATAATGGTATCTGAATTTCAAACAACGGTTGAAATAATATTGATATATGTTCTAAATTAAGTAATTGCTTATTCATAAAAACCTCACAAAATAATTACTTGAATATAATAACTGTAAAGTCATTAGTCAAGTAATCATCAATTATTTTAATTCTTTTATGGGGTATATCATGATTCACTATTAAAGAATGAATTTTATCAGGATCACAATAATAATATCCCGCTTCCTTATTGATTGATCTTTTATGTAGTAGATTAAATACAATATACTTTTCGGATAATTCATCAAATTTACTAATTGCAGAATTCAAGAAATCGTCATTATTTCCAAGATCAATATTAAAAATTCCTGAAGAATAAACAATATCAAATTTTCTATGAGTAAAAATAGTATTTTTAAAAATATCAACCACTCTAAAATCACCATGTGGCTTTTTTTGCCCTGCAATAGATATCATTTTGGATATAATGTCAATACCTGTATAATAAACATGATGGTTTGCCGAATCAAAATAATCAAGAAGATTACCAAGCCCGCACCCGACATCAAGAATAGTCATGTTATTATCAATTATTTCATTAAGAACTGAAAACCGCTTAAATTGTGCATCTTTATTTTCCCATCCAAGCATTAAATAATCTTCTGTATTACACTCTAATCGTGGTAAATAATACTTTTCAATTTTCTCATATTTTCCTTTTATAGGATTTATCATTATTCTAAAAGCTCCATTTTTTTACATTCAATATTTTTTTAGTAATTCATTTATTACCGACATTAATTGCTCAGCAACATACGGTTTAGATACAACTCCGTCAAAGTTATATTTCTTGAATTCGGAAACTACCGGATCATTTGAATAACCGCTTGATACAATAGCTTTTATACCGGGTTCTATATTTTTAATTGTATCAATAACTTCGCGACCACCGGCTCCACCAGGCACTGTTAAATCAAGAATTATCAAATCAAATTTATTAGCGGAATTATGAGCTGCTTTTATTTCATTAACTGCATCCATTCCATTAAATACAGTAACCACTTCGTATTCGTAATATGACATAATACCATTAGCAACTTTTAAAACAATATCATCATCATCCATAACAAGTATTTTTCCTTTCCTTGTTTTCGTTTGATTAATTGGCTTATTTTTTATTACCGGTTTTTCAAATTGCTGTACACTAAGATCTTCTATCGATATATTGTTTGAAACGGGTAAATACATTATGAACGACGCGCCATGTCCGAGTTGAGAATCAATCGTAATATACCCGTCATGTTTTTTTATAATTGAATATGATGTCGCTAAACCAAGACCACTCCCTTCTTTTTTTGTTGAGAAATAAGGATCAAATATTTTTTTCTTTATATCATCCGAAATCCCATCTCCGGTATCTGTAAATGTAATTCTTATATAATTTTTTTTATCAAGCAGGGGATTTATCTTTTCTGAGTTATTAAAATTTTCTGCTGTTACTGACAAATATCCGCCAACGGGCATAGCTTGTCGTGCATTTATCACAATATTTGAAAAAACCTGATATATTTGACCTTCGTCAATATCGACTGCCAAAATATCAGGAGCAATATAAATATCCCATTTAATTGTTGATCCACTTAAACCGAACTCAACTGAATCTGTTAATACCTGCTTTATATGAGTAGTCTTCATTAATGGGAATCCACCTTTTGAAAACGTCAAAAGCTGTTGTGTCAGATCTTTTGCTTTTAATGTTGATTTTTCAGCTGATGCCAATTTATCATAAATTTCATCACCATCTTTCGCATAGCACTTTGCCAAAGAAATCATCCCAAGGACACCGGTTAAAATATTATTAAAATCATGGGCTATACCACCGGCCAAAACACCTATGGATTCAAGTTTCTTTATATTTAACAACTCATTTTCCATAATAATTCTATCTGTAATGTCACGAGCTTCAAAAATTATAAACAAAATACTTCCCTTCTCATTTTTAACAGGTCTCAATGAATATTCTATTGAAAAATAACCATACTCACCTTTTAAAATAGTTTCTTCACCACAAATAATTTCGGATGTATTAGTTTTTAATAAATTTTCCCGTATTCTTTCTATAGAATTTATATTATTTGAAAACCATTCAATATCCCATATCTTTTTCCCTAATATATCCTTTGATTGCAGATTAAGTTTTGTTATCATTGTCTGGTTTGCGATAAGAATATTTCCTTCAGAACTGATCTTACCGTTAAAAGTCGTAAGATGATCAATATATTCTTTAAGTTCATTCCCCTTCTCAGCGACACGATTTACAAGTATTTTATTTCTTTCCATTAATTGATTAAAACACAAAGCCACCTCACCTATTTCATCAGTACTTTCAAATTCGACTCTAACATCAATAATATCACCTAATAAACCATGCTGAAAAACATTTCGTAATTTGATAATAGGATCTGATATTGTACGTGCAAATAAAAACGCCAAAAATACAGATAAAAATAAACAAAGTGTCATTGTAATTAATAGAACAAGTATCATATTATAAACAGGTTTATTTAAATACTCTTTCGATATTCTAGTAACAATTTTCCAATTTGATGTCCCTTCAATTGTTTTAAAATACGCATACGAATCAATATTCTCAAATTTATATTGAATTTTACCTTCATTTTTATAAAATAAATTAATATCTCCACGTGTACTTTTTAAATAATCAAATAAATTAAAATTCATTATCAATGACTCGTCAGGATGGGTTATTACAAGCCCCGAATTATCAATTATATAGGAATACGACTTATCATTTGATATAAGAAATTCTTTCATCCAGATATTAAGCTCTTTAAGCTCAATATTTGCTGCAAAAAGCCCAACAATATTGCTTTTATTATCATATACCGGAGTAGCGACAACAGAAATTTGCCTTCCCGTTGATTTTGATATAAGCGGATCTGAAATAATAGTTTCTCCATTCATAACTCTGTTAAAATACTCTCTATCTCTGATATTACCGGCATTTCGTTGCATTGTCGTATGATAATCACCATTTTTATCTGCCAGAAAATACATAAAATAACGATAATTATCTTTGGCTATTAACTCTTGTAAATATGGTTCAATTGAATTCCAATCCATTTCTTTTATTGCAGGAAGCATCGATAAATTCGTAATATCTCTTTTCCTCTCTTTTATCCAATTAGTAATTGTTTGTTCAAAAGAATTAACAAGAGCCGTTGAGTTATAATCTAAATTTTTAATTGAAATATTCATTGAATAAAATTGTGATAATAAAAGAAAAAAAATTGAAATAATAACAGATTGTGCTGCAAATAATAGAACGATTCTGCCTTTGATACTTTTAAAACCTTTAAAATGAAACATATATACCACTCAATTTTATTTTAATAATAACTTATATACTATAGTATTGTTCAGATAATTTCAACAATTAATCTTTAATATATTTAGTTTTTATTATTTTTCAATAATAATGGCTCTTGCAAAAATCAAGAGTACTTGATGAAAAAAAGGATATTTTCTTTATGCTTCCACCAATACGCAATAAAATAGCAGGAATTTGAGAAAAAAAAAGTAATACTTTTGCAGTAATTTATATTACTTTATTTTTTTTTACAACAACAACGATGTAATAAATCATCACGATTAACAATTGCTACAATATTCTTACTGCAACAATCTTTACAGATAATTCCTGATTTATGATTTACCCCGATAATTAAATATGGTAGTTTTAAAAAAATCCTGAATCTGATAAATAATGAAATTTTGAATATATTTATTTCATCCTCAACTTTAATCCTTTTTGAGAATTTGCAATGACATGACTCACAAATAAAGTTATAATTTTTAATTACTCTTCCGATTTCATCTGCCAAGATATCCTCCATTTAAGATAAATTAAATATAAAACAATTATAATTGATCCTCTATGCAATATAACTTCACAGAAATACTATTTTTTCTCAAAAAATCTATAAACCCCACAAAAAAAGGGCTGATACTTGCGTATCAGCCCTTGAAAATTTTCTAAACTATCTTGCAGCTTCCTGCATAACTACGATACTTCGTGCTTTCACACCGTACCAGTAATCAGCTGTTGCAGATGGTGACCAGCCTGTAGTTACAGGCCATACATTGTCATTTGCTTCTGCCCATGTTGCTGTATCTACTATTCTAACCCACTTCTTTGTGGCATCGGCAGCAGGTATTTTAAAATTCACATCTGCTGAGTATGAGTTAATCATAACTAAGTAATCTTTATCCCCGACAGCTGAACCGTCAAGTCTGACCCAGACACATTTGTCGGTACTGGCTAAAGTACTAACACCGTCTTCTTTCTTTAAATAAATTGCCATA
>MIAY01000017.1:0-7524 GCA_001829315.1 Spirochaetes bacterium GWE1_32_154
TCAATAAAATACTTAAATACAATTATCTCTTCCGTGAAGAAATTCCTGATTTTGAGTCGTGTTATAAGTATCTTGAGACGTTTATACCAGATTACAATGTGAGACCTCATTGTTCTTTAGAAGGACTAAGTCCTAATGAAGCGTATTCAGGTGTTACTATCGACCATCATGAAGTGAGCGAACAGGTGAAGTCTGCTCGAATAGCAAGAATTCTTGAGAATCAAGGGCATTCCTGTTCCTCTCATACTATTCAGGAGGTAAAATGATAGAAATGTCAAAGATCATTTCACAGAATAAATCTGTTTTCAGGTTCTTCTCACTGACTGTCAATTTATTTCAGAAAATTTATCCCGCAGTTTTACAGGAGGTGCCCTGTCCAAATATTTAGACAGGTTTTTCCCTATTTATCGTGCAAGTGCCAACGAAACGCTTATTCAGGCCGATATGCCTATTATTGAATATCGTAAAAAAAGAGCCGAAATGATAGAAAAGGAAAATATACAATAAAAAGTGCTAAAAACTCTTTAAAATCATGCTGCTTTGCGGTAGCATGGTTATCGTCTTTCCGACTTTTTTACCGGTTAAAAGGTTCACTAAAACACCGGAGATATCGGTTACCGGTGTAACTTTTTGCCGTTTCATACTTCGGTTTATGATAACAACCACTTCATCACCATCTGCTATTCTTGAATATGAAAAAATTGCCCCGTCATTTCCATCAATAATTCTCGAAACATACCGTCCTGTTCGCAATGCTGTATGTGAGTTACGAATTTCTGCAATTTTTGCAATACTTTTAAATAGTTCGGTATCAGTGGTATAGTTTGAATCCCATAAATCCTGACGGTTATTTGAAGTAACAGCACCATCCTGTTTTACCCACGGTTGTGAAAACCCCTGTTCAGTTCCATAGTATAAACATGGAATACCCGGTAAAGTATACATAAGCGTTACGGCAAGCAAAAGTTTTTTTTGATCACCATCAGCTTTTGCCTGATAAAGAAAACGACTCATATCATGATTATCAATAAAAGTTACCAGACGATTTTTACTTTCTTCTGTATAATACTTTTGAGTTGTTATTGAATATTTTTTTTCAAAGGCTTTAAAACTACCATACTGTGGATTATCATTTGTTACTCCACCGGCTATACTCGCCCCCGCAATAGTCTGTGTCACTATACCCGAGAAAACAAAATCAAGCATTGAGTTAAAAATTGGTTCTTCATCAGTCCCCGTGTAAGCTCCCTGTTTTTTTTCTGCCTCATCATATTTAAAATCTTTTACATCATCATACTCATAATCTTCACCGAAAATTAGAAAATCTTTTTTCCCGAGAGATGCTGCGTAATCCTTAATTTCTTTACAGAATTCCTTCCAGAAATCCATCTTTACATATTTTACCGTATCAATTCTATACCCGTCAATATCAGCTTCACTAATCCAGAATTTAAAAATCGCGATAAGTTGATCTTTTACAAATTGATCTTCCGTTTTTAAATCATCAAGCGTACCGGCAAAGCCCGTTTCGTAGATATCAGTTCCATTATAGTGAAATAGATCTTTATTATCGAATGGATATGCCGCTTTTTCAGGATAGCCGGTTAATGCCTCATTCTTACCATCCGCTGAAACAAAATCACCCATGTGATTACAAACAATATCCTGAATAACATACATTCCTTTATCATGAACAGCCTTAACAAATTTTTTGTATTCATCCATAGTTCCAAGGTGGGGGTCAACTTTATAAAAATCCTGCGCCCAATATCCGTGATAACCGAAATACTGTGATCTGCCATATTTGGGAGAAACCCATTGATTCTGAATATGTGGTGTAATCCAGATTGCTGTTGCACCAAGAGCTTTAATATAATCAAGTTTATCTATAATCCCCTGTAAATCACCACCATGATAAGCGCCGAAATGTTCAGGATTAAACTCACCTTTTCCAAAATCATCATTCGATCTATCACCATTTGCAAACCGGTCGGTCATGATAAAATAAATATTCTGGTCTTCCCAATAATCAGGTGATGGTGTATATTCCATCGCCGGTAATAGAAACGATATTGATATAATAGATAGTATTAGTATGTTTTTCATTGTTTTTCTCCTCACAGTCGGGGTAATTCGAATCAGATACTTTATGAAATTATCATTTTTGATAATTGTATCATTTATGATATACAATATTATCAATAATGATACAATATAAAAATAATGACCGTATACTAGTATTAAAAACAACTATAAATCCGGCACGCGCTTTGCTAAATATCAGTATACAACAAAAAGGAGTGTACTATGAAACGATTATTATTACTAATGACATTAAGTTTTTTACTACCCGTATTACATGGAGAAGAGATTCTAAGCGAAAGTGACCGGTTAACAGAACTTGAAAAGCAAAACAAACAATTACAGATTGACATTGATGATCTCAAACGAAACAATGAACCTGAAATAAAAACAAAGAACTCAATTGCCATTCAAAAAAACCAATGGGGTAAAGGTGTCGGTTTTGAAGTTTTTGGCGGGATGCAAGGAATCTATTCACGAGGCGGGTTTGGCATTATAACTCCGAGAGTCGGTAATTTTTTTTCCATGACTGCCGGTGCCGTATTTTCAAGCGGTATGTTAAACCAACTTTTCACAGATGAATTACAAAAATATTCTACTATGATGATAAGCGGTTACATCACATTGAAGTTTTCAAGCCCCCTGCTATTTAATTTTATCAGAGTATATGGAGTGGGCGAATTTGCACCGGGTTTTAAGTTCTCAGCACAGGTTGATTTGGGGAAAAACATTGCATTAGGCTTAACAAGCCTTGGTGGTGTTGAGTTTTATACTATGGAATGGGCATCTTTTTTTATCGAAGCCGGCGGTGGCAACATTTTCACCATTATTACTGATAATAATAAATACTTACAAGACGAAGGCTGGACAGGTTCAGGATTTGCCCTGAAAGTCGGTGGCAGATTTTACATTCCATCAAAGAACAAATGAATATTTTATATTACTTAAAATTAGGTATGGCATTATTTTTATCATTCAGTAATCCGGTTATAGAATACAAACCGGATTACTTTATAATTCACACAACTCTTTCTAATATACTGACCGATGATATGATACAATTACTGCACAGCGGTATGGATTTTGAGTTTCAGATTTACAGTTCACTACGAAATGAAAATGATAAAAATCAGATTATAATTAACCGGTTTTTTAAGAAAATCAGTTATAATAGAATTGAAAAACAGTATATAATTCACGATATTAATGAGAAAAGATTCAACACTTTACAAGAAGCGATTATTGAATTGAAAACTTTTTACTTTAAATATCCACTGAATAATACAACGAAAATTAAGTATTCATTTTTTTGTGAAGTATCAATTCAACCTGATGAATTCATGGAATCTAATTTTTCCATTAAAACTATGGAATTATGGTCAAATTACAAACCAGGAATGACCTGTACATTTACGACAGGAGAACATTAATGTATTTAATGCGTACAATTCTCTTTCTTATTATTGCATTATCATTCATATACTGTGTCCTGGTTGGCGTAACAATACATTCAGCAATTACAAAACTTGAAAAAATCCAAAAAAAAGAAAATAGTATAGCATTATCCGAACTTGCTCTTGATTACAATATCAGACTTCGAGAATTCCAATCAGACGAAAAAATATATACCGATTATCAGTTTATTGAAAATCAGAATAAATATTATACACTCCTGACTATTTTTCAGACTAAAATACGAAATGATCTTATAATCTCACTTGTCATACTAACTGCAGTCATTATGTTTTTTCTGACGCTGATCTTCTTTATCATACTGTCAAAATCAGTAACACCGGTTGAAAACATCATACAATCAATACACAGCTATGTTTCAAATGGTGTTATTGAACCACTAACACCACATAAAGGAAATAAAAAAAACAATCTGTTAGCCGCTGACTTTAACAGGTTACTGCTCGATCTTGATACATTGAGAAAAATTGAAAAAACTGAAATCGCATATCAGACAACACGGACAAATGCGAAAATGCTCATCCACGAAATAAAAAATAAACTATCCCCCGTTCACCTCATTGTTGGAACTCTCTTAAAATTCGGTGATGATACAAAGAAAAATGATTACCGGGTGATTCTTAATAATCTTTCCAGTATAGAAAACATCATGTCATCATTTAAAGATCTGGCAAACCTTCCGCCACCGGTTTTTGAAAAGGTTACTATTCACAGCTTGCTTGAAGAATTAAAAAACTCGTTTTCAACCATGGGGGATGTACTTATTGATGTTGCCATCCACAATATAGTCGTATTAACCGACAGGAAAATACTGGAAATTATTTGTACCAATCTGATAAAAAATGCCTTTGAAGCCGGTGCGTTACGTGTTACTATCTCATACGATGCAGACAAGTATTCAATTATTTTTGGTGATAACGGACCGGGTGTCAATGAAGATTGTATCAATTCAATATTTAACCCGGGTTTTACCACAAAGAAAAGCGGGGATGGTATGGGTTTATTTATAGTAAAACATCTTTCAAATATGCTCGGGTATACAATTGAATATTCACACCAGGGTTTTATTCTGGGGATCAAAACGACTACTTTTAATCAATGAGGTGATGTATGACAGGTTTTAATATTGGCATTGTTGATGATGAAGATGATATTCTCTATTCTCTTTCTTCGGCGCTTCAAAGTGGCGGACATAGAACGTTTGTGTACAAAAAAGGCAGTGATTTAATCCGTAATATCATCAGTCAGAAACTTACTATAATTTTTCTGGATATTAATCTTGGTGAATCAAAGTCGGGTCTTGATTATATTAATGAAATCAGAGCCATTAATAAGACACTACCAATTATTGTTATATCCGGTAATGCAGATATTAAAACTGCAGTTACAGCAATTAAGAATGGAGCGACTGATTTTATCGAAAAACCTCTCAAAATCGATGAAATTTACGCGGTTATAGAAAATATCACTGTAAATGTAACGATGTACAAGGAAAGAAACAGACTTCTTGATGACATTCTGGAAAAATATGAAATTACCGGTGAATCAAAGGAAATCAGTCTGGTTAAAGAAAACATTCTTAAATATTCAAAACTATCTGAATCTGTTCTAATAACCGGTGAAAATGGCACGGGTAAAGAGCTTGTAGCTGCAAACCTTCATTATTTATCTAACCGGAAAAGTGAAAAATATCATAAAATAAACATCGCATCAATACCTGAAACACTGATTGAAAGTGAACTTTTCGGTTTCAAAAAGGGGACATTTTCCGGGGCTGCATCCGATAAAAACGGTCTATTTATGAATGCTGATAACGCAACACTTTTTATTGATGAAATTGGCGAAATGAAATATGAACTTCAGGCAAAAATATTACGGGTTATTCAGGAAAAAGAGTTTTCTCCGCTGGGAAGTGATACTGTACATACCGTTGATGTTCGATTATTATTTGCGACAAATAAAAACCTTATTGAAGAAATAGATAAAAAACTGTTTCGAGAAGATTTATACTATAGAATATCAACACTCTGTATCAATATTCCACCATTACGAAACAGAATTGAAGACATCGTTCCTATAGCACAACGAATAATTAAAGAATTTACCGAAAGTAATAATCTGCCGTTTAAACAACTGAGTCACAATGCTTTCGATAAATTATCCCGTTACAGTTACCCGGGAAATGTTCGTGAACTAAAAAATATTATTACCAGGGCAATAATTAATACCGGAAATCATGACGTTATTGACGAAGCTGATATAATTCTGAACGACACAAATAGTATTTCAACACCTGCAGCAAATCTACATTCAGCACTATTTGAGGAAACTGAAATTCTATCGGTCAAAAAGAAAAAACTTGAGGACATGTACATTAATGCTCAACTGAAAAAATTTGATTATGACTTACATAAAACTGCAAATGAGCTTGGGATATTGATTAATAATTTATACAGGAAAATCAGATAATTTGTCTGATTCACAGGTAGTTTTTTTTTAATGAACAATACCGGTTTGGCACATTACCGAGTTATCATCACTTAATTCTGTAAAGTCAGGAATGTGAATCTGCATCCATTCATAAATCGGGACTATCTGACTGTATGATTCAGCAGGTAACATTTCACTAAGTATTTCAATCCAGCCGTTTAACTGAGCAGCCCAGTAGTTGGGGTGAAATTTTCTCGACCGGTATGCTCTGAAAACCCAGACGATAGTATCAACAAGAGTCGATGGATCAAACTCAACCATTATCGAGTAAATAAACCGTGTATGATTTGCATGATTATCACGCATCATACTTATATTATTCTCTCCGCCAATAAGTTCATAAATATCCGGTCTGGATTCCATTCGTGTATTGAGTTTATGACTTGCTTTATCCCGATTATTTCTATACTGCTCAAGTGCATCAGCACCAGGAAGTTTTATTTTTTGAGCACTGATAATAAGTTTTTCACGTTCCATAGATTATTCCTTTCTATAGAGGCTCTATAGACATATATAAATTTCACGAGGGTAATATTTACACCGGGAAACCATATATTCCCCCTCTGTTTTTTTAAAAAATCTTCAATTATTCCCAGGCTGATATCAAATCATGCTCCCTGAATAATTTGAGATCCTTGTATCACATTTATTATATTGATTTTTTTTAAAAAGACAAATTTAATACATAAAATATTTTTATAAAAGAGGCTCTTGCATAAATCAAGAGTACTTGATGAAAAAAAGGGGTACTTTTTTTATGCGTCCGCCATTACGCAATAAAATTGCGTTTAAGGTAGCTTCATGCAAAAATTCAAGATAAATAAGGGATTTTTTGCAAGAAGCTCTAAAAAACAATTTTTTTTGAAATATCCGCGGTCTTTTTTCATCTTTTCTCTATTTAATATACCGGATAGTCTGTAAACTAAAACCGAAGTTTATAACTACCTGATATAAAATAAAAAAGGAGATAAAATGAAACAATTGTATGCTGTCTGTCTTATTCTTTGTATGCTCTTTGCCTGTGAGCAACCGGTAACCGAACAAACCAATACAAATCCTATGCTAACATTAGAAAATGAAACTACTCTACCCCACTTTAATGTAAAAACTATTGACCCGGATAAAATTTCAAAACAAAGTTTTACCATAACAATCAATGTTAATGAAAACGCATTAATCTACTGGTCACTCTATGACATCTCCGGTAAAAATCCGATACTAACCGGTACTCACAATGTTATTTCAAATACCGATAGTTTTCTAACAATTTCAAACAAACTTTTGATTCCCGGAAAACAATACTCAATTGTTCTTATTGCCGAGAATCTAAATGGTTTCGTATCAACAAGCGAAAAATTAGCAGTCACTTTACAATCGAATAATGAAGAACCGGATATTACAAACCCGGTCGTTACACCAACACCACCAATAGAAGAACCGGATATTACAAACCCGGTCGTTACACCAACACCACCAATA
>MIAY01000017.1:7567-145157 GCA_001829315.1 Spirochaetes bacterium GWE1_32_154
AGAAGAACCGGATATTACAAACCCGGTCGTTACACCAACACCACCAATAGAAGAACCGGATATTACAAACCCGGTCGTTACACCAACACCACCGGTAGAAGAACCGGTGATTACAAACCCGGTCGTTACACCAACACCACCGGTAGAAGAACCGGTGATTACTCCTAATATCACCGCTCCTGAATGGAAAAGCGGTTTCCCCCGCATTGACGCTATTACACAAACAGGTTGTAAATATTTTGTTGCACAAAATAAAACCGGCGCTGTCTATTATATGATAGTTCCATATAATTCGATACAGCCGACAGCCGAACAGATTAAGGCACAACTGAACTATGATTCTGTTTCTATAGTAAAAAGCGGCATTAAAAAAATTAATACCCCGCATTATGAATACACAACAAGTTTCTCAGAATTAAAAGCCGGTACAGAGTATACTATCTATTCTTTTGGTGAAACGTCTGATGGAATAGCAATGAAAACAATTCATTCAGTAACTTTTACTACGATGCAACCGGCCCCTCAAAGCTGGTCAGTCGACAAAGAACCGGTAGTTGATTCAGCAATGATTACAACAACATCAATACGAATCAACTGTGCAATTACTATTCCGGGTACAATCTATGCAGTTATTCTCCCCGTTGAATCGCCATCACCTGATTCAAGTCAGGTTCAGCAAGGTAAAGATAGCTATGGAATAGACCTTTCAGCAGATTGCGTAAAAGAATACCGTATTACTTCGGATTTCAATTGCAATATCTACAAATCAATTGAATTTACTCAGTTACAACCCGGTACTTCATATTCAATATATTTAACTGCATCAAATACAAACGAACAATGTATTGAACCGGTTTTAAAATATATCGTTTCAACAGCCGAACCGGTTATCACCCCGCTTGAATGGAAACCTGATTTCCCTAAAGTTGATACAATAACACAAACAGGTTTTAAATATTTTGTTGCACAAAATAAAACAGGAACGGTCTACTTTATGGTAGTGCCGCATGAATCAACACCTCCAACAATAGAACAACTCAAAGCACAAATGAATTATGATTCTGTAACCATAGTAAAATGTGGAATTAAAGAAATAAATACAGTCAACTATAATTATACAACAACAATGTCAAAACTGACCGCAAACACATCGTATGATGTATATGCTATTGGTGAATCAAGAGAGGGAGTTCTAATGGGCTCTATTAATAAAGTAACTGTAACAACAGCACCTTAAATTAAAAGTCCTGTAGCTTTTTGCTACAGGATCTATTTAAAATCAAGCACAATACTGCCTGTCCAGTTCTCCGGGGGATTTGCAATAAAAGAGTCGCAGCGGGAACAGTACATACCAACTATAATATCATCAGGTTTTAATTGTAAACATTCCAGAAAAAAATCCCGTGCAAAAATAAAATTGCCGATTTTAAACATTTTTATACCCTTTTTATACAGAGCAAAAAATTTCTGATCAAATTCCTCATCAGAAACTAACGAATACATTGTCGTTGGTTTGTCTTTTCCCTTAACCATTACGGTATCTGCTTCACGGAAAACAAAATCGTCCATGATGCACCCCTGATAAATGTCTTCTGAAACGAGAATTCCTGTATTATAATGTTTATTAAGTGATTCAAGCCTTGCGGCAAGATTAACTGTATCACCAATAGCCGTATAATCAAAATTATCACTTGACCCGATATTCCCGATAATTGCCTTTCCGATATGAATACCGACACCGATTCGATAACCGTTTTCCGGAAAATTAATAGTTTTTTGTGCGTTTCTTACATAAGCAAACATTTCCAATGCTGCAAGACAGGCTCTTTTTTCATTATCAATATAACTCTCAGGAGCACCAAACATTGCAAAAACAGCATCACCAATAAATTTATTGATTTCCCCGCCATATTTTTTGATACACTTGGTTAACCCGGTGAAATGTTCATTGAGAAATGCAACGAGCTCTTCAGGATTATTATTATGTTCAATATATGAAAAATCTCTGATATGTGAAAAGATAACAGCAACTTCTCTTTTTTCTCCCGTCATAAGACTTTTAATATCAGTCTTTTTTAGTAAATCATCAATTACTTTAACCGGTAGAAAATGGGAAAATAACAGTTTTAATTTATCTGCAGTATACATATTATTTTTATACTCAATAATAAAACAAAATATTTTGAATAAAAAAGGTAAAACACTGTTGAAAACGGCCAACTCTTCACTATCCTGCATGGTATGACTGTAACAGATACCGGATTTAAAATTCTTCCATTGAGGAAAGTAGTATTGATTACGCATTGTATCAGAATACGTTTTTGTGATTGTATCAATTTTGATAATTTCATTATGTATATTAATTTCAGGTGAAAGACAAAAGGTTTTAACTACATGAGTATGAAATGATTCAAAAACACCATCAATCGTGTCTTTATTTTTTACAATTGAATAATACTGAACAGAATTTCCTGTGTAATTTGCAAACACCAATGAATCTATTGAAAAATATTCAAATAATACAACACCAATATTCTCAAGTGTTAATTGATAATCAACAATTCCCGTTACTGCCATAACCAGTTTTTCATATAATTTTATTCCAATTTGTTTTCTATGTAATAATGTTATGACTGATTGTAAAATTTCAGAATCATCTAACAGAGTATCATTTACTGCTTCTTTTTTTACCCCGGACTCTAAAAGTTTACATGATACCTGAACTAAAACCGCGAAAAATTTCTTTGAATATACAACTATATGATCTACACCTTTGATTGCAACAATCTCACTACTATTAGAAATAACTGCGATAACCGGGGTTCCATATTGTTTTTTAACTATTTCAATCACAAGAGAAGATTCAATATCATGTATATTTCCATCGAGTATAATCAAATCCGCTTTTACACTATTAAGAGAACATAGAAAATCAATACCGCTGGTATATAGCACTGTTTCAATCTGAAGTGTAAGAAAAGATGAACGGATTAATGAATATGTTTCAACTGAGTTCATTATACAAACGATTTTCTTTGTCAAACCTCTTCTCCCCGTACAGTTTATATTGTAAAAACCTGACAATGATGATTCTCTATTTCAATTTCACCGGCAACTTTATAGTCAATATTCGCATCTAATTGCTTTCTCACCTCATCAGAAAATAAAATAGTCGTTTTTAATTGCTTCGTAGCACCCTCAAGTTCTTCAGCAATCCCGACGACATTTCCTATAACCGTATATGCTTTTTTTTCATTTGAACCGATATTCCCGACTATAGCCTCGCCACAATGTATTCCAATACCATTATTGACTTTATTATCAGGCAGATATAATCCGGTAATATCAACCTCAGACAGTTTTGAAACCATTTTAATGGCTGCGTTAATCGCCCGTGTAGCTATTGAAGTAGAAGCATTTGTACCGGTATGTTCAGAATCGATAAAAACAGCAACAATTGCATCCCCGATAAATTTATCAATAGTTCCATTTTCCTCTCGAATGCAACTAACCATAATTTCAAAGTAATTATTGAGAAATTTAACAACATTTTCAGCTGTATTTTTCTCGGTAATTGTAGTAAATGACCTGATATCTGAAAATAATATGCAAACTTCCTTTCGTTCTGCATTGCTTTCATTTTCCTCTGCATCAAACATCCTGTCAATTATTGTCTCCGGTATAAACTTGGAAAAGACATTTTTAATATTCAATTTTTTTTCGTAAGCCTGATAATATTGCATCCCGTTACAAATCACTTCACCGGTTTTAAATAATAACTCGCTGATAGTTCCTATCATTATATCTGAAGTGAAAAAATTGTTAATTGAACTGCCACAATGAATTGTTCCTATTACATTTCCGATAGAATCAAATAATGGAGAATAAAAGTATGAACTTACTGCATTAATATCACTCGCATCATTTTCTCCATCAGATCGTTTAAAAAAGTTTATCAAATCATCGTTTGTTTTAATCGAAACGAATGTTGATGTATTATAAAAAAAACGGTTTACTTGTGTTGAATCAATATGTTTGAAATTAGTAAAATGACTATGAAATGAGACATTAAAGAAATCATTATACGAACTTTTGTTGATAGAACGCGACATCATTGAATATTCAATAGTTTTTCCGTCAATATCCAGAAATAAAGTAATACAATCCGGATTACAAAACTGCTGTATTTCAAGCAAAACAAATTTAATGCATGTGGACATACTGTCAATATTTTCCAGTGACTTTGCAAGAAAACTGCTTTTCAACACATTACTATTTGCTGAGTTTTTTGTTACAACCTTCTTAAAAACCGTTTGGATATCCGATTGTACAGGTGAGAAAACGCCATTAATATCCGGTAATTTCTCAGAAGGAATCAAAGGTTGGTTCTGATATTGTTTAAATGTCTTCCACGCATCGGTATAACAAATAATATCATGTGAACACAATGATTCTGATCGTAATCTGTCAAATGAGGCTTTAACATCGGTAATAATATAAACCGGAATATCGAGTGTTGATTCTAAATAATGCGACAAGGTAAAACAATCAGGATTTCTGATTGTTCTATCAATACAAATCACCTGTGGGATAGTATTAATCTCAATCGGATTACACGTATTAATTGGTATGACAACACATTCCTCACATTCAAAAAGTGAATCAGAATCTGTTATAAAAAAAACCATTATTTTATCCATTACTTATACCCAGAAGTTTTTTTATATCACCAAGGAAAATATCTCTATCAAAGTTAGATTTATAATGTATCGAATTTGCTCCGGCTGCAATATAATCATCAAGCCGCTGTGTTTTCTTTGAAGAAGATAATACTATTACCGGTGTTTTTTCATAACCGGGAATTTTTCTGCAATTTTCAATAAAGGTTAAACCATCCATTCGCGGCATTGCAGTATCTGTAATTATCAGGTGAAATGTGGATTCTTTTAATTTTTCCAGAGCATCAATACCATCAGTTGCCGTATCTGTATTGATTTTACTTCTTTTTAACATGATGCTTTCAATTTCTCTATTGACCGGACTGTCATCCACTATTAAAACCGATTTATACTGTATCGCATCAGTCGAATATCGTGTTTTATAATCAATATTTTTTATCTCTTTAAGCATACTGACAATCTTCGGGATATAAATGATGGTAACAATCCGGAATTCCTCATCAAAAACAACCCCCTGAATACCTTTTATCGACTGAATATTTTTAGGTAGCGGTTTATACACGGTCGATGTATGATATAAAATTTCATCAACGATTATACCGGTTTTTTCATTATACATCTCGGTTATAAGGATAAATAATGTATCTGAATCTGAAGGTGTTTTCCCTTTTAAAATCCCGGTTAACGGATAAATCGGAATTATATCATCACGTAATTTAACAGCTTGTTTTGTCACAAGATCCATAACTTCATTTTTATCAATAATGATAATTTCAGAAACAAAAATTGATGGTATAAAAAAAGGTGATTTTCCGGCAGTTACAAAATAGCCATATAATGTCGTTAGCGATTTTGGAACGGTAAATGTAACCTTTACACCGTTATTAGCCCGGTTCTCAAGTAATATCCGTCCTTTAATTCTATCAATATGCTTTTCTGTTGTTGTTAAACCGAATCCTCTTCCGGTATACACCTCCGCTGATGTGATACCGGGTATAAATAATAATCGATTGAGTTTTTTTATTCCCGATTGTAACAAAACCTGCTTTTTATGAGGAAACAACGATATTGCGCGCATGACAATTTTCTTATAATCTACACCACACCCGTCATCTTCTATAGATATATTAATGTTTCCGTTATCTGTAGTCGCAACAACCTTAATCGTACCTTCAGGATTTTTCCCCTTACTAAGCCGTTCTTCAGGTGATTCAATACCATGTTCGATACAATTTGCAATACTATTTAAAACAGGTTGTTTAATGTTTTCAAGAATGAGCGTATCAAGTATAATTCTATTATGGACAATCGATACAGAAATCTTTTTATTAAACTTTGCGGACAATAATTCTGCTGTATTTTTTATATCGTCAGTCAAAAGGATTATTGGAACCATTCTAAGTGACAAAATACTATCCTGAAGTTGATAACTGCTTCTATCGAATTTTAAAATACTGTTTTTAACATCAGATTCTAAAAGTTTTAGTTTTTTATTTTCATTTTTAATGTCATTAACATCTATATCAGGACTGGTAAGTATAGCATCAACCGTTCTTCCATACGAATAGATTTTTTCTATTTTCTGTTTGAGCTGATATTGCGTAACAATTAATTCATTTACTTTTGTCATAATTGTATCAACATTTTTCAGGTTCATTGTTATAGTTCGTGATGGATCAATGCCGCTTTCCAAAACATCCTGAGGCTGAACTAATTTCTTCTTCACTATATCAATAATAAATGCCTCATCAATATCGGTGTCTAAACCGGAAGCCGTTTTATTGAGAACTACAAGTAATTTTTTGATTGAAACCGTATCAGGTTTGGTATGTTCAGCAGTTATAATTTCTTTTATGTACACTAATACAATATTAATGGTATCAATAATACGTTCATTTATTCCACTTTTATTTATTTCAATATTTTTCAGGATATTGATAATTGATTCAGTCAAAGTATACACGAGGGTTAATCCGGTTATTGATGATACACTGCGAATAGAATCAAAAAGATTTATGATCTGTTTACTGTCTATTTCATCATTACCTAATACAACCCGGATTTTTTGAGAATAATCTGCAATTTCTTCTTTAAACCTTGTATTATCAGACATAGTTAATTCCCCGCTACTTTTTTAAAGAAATAACAATTTTCAATATGCATCAGTTCTAATTCGGGATGTTCAACAAAAGCTGTATTTGAACTGGATAATATAATATAACCACCGGGTTTTAAAACCTTTACAGCTTTGTCGATTATTTTATTTCGAGTTTCCAGATCCATATATATTAAGACATTACAAATTAATATAATATCCGGTTTTCCCAAAAGTATCTGTTCATAATCATCAAGTATAAGATTCAGCGGTTTCACTGAAATCATTTCTATTATTTCACGATTGATCGTTACAATAGAATTATTTTGACTGCTATTTTCTTTTATCAAAGGATGAAATATAGTCCCGTCATTTCGAAACGAATTTTTCCCGTAACTTCCCTTAAGTAAGGTATTAAGCGTTCGAACATCAATGTCTGATGCAATAACCGGTTTATATCCCTTGCACGAAATCCCCCATGTATTCTTTATAAGTAATGCAAGTGAGATAGCTTCCTCACCAGAAGATGTTGCAGCACTCCATATAATCGGCGGGTATTGATGATTCTCTTTATAGTCAGGTAACAAAACATTTTTTAATAGCTTAAAGTATTTTTCTTCTCTAAAAAAATAGGTTTCGTTTATTGTAAATATCTCAAGTAAATCATAAAACAAATCAGGATTCCGGTTTAATTGTTGTATATATTCATCAACACTCCATTTTTCCAGTAACCTGTCAATAAAGCGCATAATCATTCTTTCGTTTGATTCTGCAGCTTTTAAGCCGGTTTTTACAGTGATATAATCAAAAATATTTAAGTATTTCTTATTTTCCATAGTTATTTCTCATTTTTACGAGATTTACCAGATATTCTGCGATTTTATCAATTGGTAACACAATTGAAGCGCCACCTGATTCAATTGCAACTTTCGGCATACCAAAAACAGTGGATGTTTCTTTATCCTGCACAATCGTATACCCGCCATTATGAAGAATATCAACACAACCCAAAGCCCCGTCCTGCCCCATTCCGGTCAGTAAAATGCCGACAAGATTTTTTTTGTATGTTGATGATGCTGTTTTAAATAATCTATCAATCGATGGCTTTTGAAAATTAACCTTTTCACCATCTTCGTAATAAAACACTTTATTTTTAATAACAAGATGTTTTCCCTGGACTGCAATAATAACTTCTCCGGGGTTCGGTTTATCATTAGTAACAGCCAATCGCACTGACAATTTACTTTCACGATTCAGATATTTTGCAAGTCCTTCCTCATGACCGTCTTCAAGATGCTGGACAATTGATATGGGTACCGGAAAATCAGACGGCAGATTATCCAGAATTATTTTTAACGCCTTAGGACCGCCGGTTGATGAACCGATTACGATATGTTCAATGCAATCTGACTGACTGGTTTTATTCGCACCAATAACAGATTGATATTTGGTTTTTAATTCAGTTTGTAATATTCGTGAATCCGGTGGTGCTTTTATAGATCGAAGTATACTCTTCCGGTATTCATCATCATTAATTGTATCAATATCAGGATATTCAATAACCTTGCCATAATTCCTTTTAGTCAATTCAGCAACTTCTTTTTCATTGAATTTACCGGTAAAACAAACCAATGGTTTTGACTCTACCTTGGCTAGTTCCATAAAAAAATAATCATCATCAACTTTAATGGTATTATCACCGAAAATAATGAGTTCTGCTTTTTTCTCGTTTGCAATTTTAAGTGCATCCCGCCAGTTAGCAGTCAGGAGTAATACTTCATCGTGAGCATCAGTAAAAATTTCTTTCAGAATTGAACGCATCATAGCTGAGTTTAGTACAATTATTACTCTCATTCGTTACTCCACTTTAGTATTAATTGCAAAGGAAAGTACCTTTTCCAGATCGATCAGATAAGAAATTGTATGAGAACACAACGAACATGCTATTATTCCTTTTTTTTCCAATGCCTCTGATAGTACATGGGGTAATAACTTCAATTCCCGTAGTGCAATACTCTTAATTTCAGATGATGATGGTATTAAACAGGCGATTATATCTGATTTGAGATATTCTTTAATTGTCCGGTTATATGCACTCACATCTGATACAAAACAAAGTTTAACAGAACCTTTCGTTACAGCATGAAAATTGCTGTGAATAAAAGCATTCAAATCAAATAATACTACTTCCTGCTCTCCAAATTGTATGATTTTCTGAAAATAAATATTCTGTAACCCCGAATCTTTCACTTCATTAAGCATAATGCTTGAATAAAATTGAGATTTATTGATATAGATTTCTATTTTTTCATAATGAATATTGAGAAAATCACAACAGCCATTATTACTCAAGGTCATCTTGTATCCGTATAACTATTTTTTGAACATCAACAACAGGTATTTCATCATTTTCATGAGTTATTGAACTATGAAAATATGCATCCTTATCATTCTGATCTTTAATGAAATGTATATCATTACTATTAATAAACACTATTTTTAAAATATCACTTATTATAAATGACATTTTATCAACACTGTTTCTTAAAATCACAAACTTCTTCGCTTCAAGCATCTGATTGCTGAATAAAATCTGAAGATCAACCACACTGTACGGCTCTCCCTGACGATTAATTAAACCGCGTATATAATGAGGCGTAAAAGGAAGATAGTGTATCTCATTTTCAATGATAATTTCCTGCACTATCAATTCGGGTAATGCAAATTTCTTTTCACCAATTAAAACGATAACAAACTTCTCCCCGGTTTTCACATTGACATCTTCCGGGGGGGATGACTGATTACTTTTTAAACTGTCTATAATTTCACTATTTTCCATTATAATTACTCTTATCCTTCTAATTTGTACTTGTTTACTATAGATTCCAAAGTTTCCGAAACAACATCCAAATCATCTGATGCATTAGTCGTTTCCCGGGTTGCAATCGCAATATTATCAACACCTTCTGAGATTTGTTTTATTGCAATGAGAATCTGTTCAAATGTACCAACCTGCTGATTGATTGACTTTGCAATCTGTTTTGTTGAATCGGTTGAAATTTCCGAACTGGATAAAATATCAGCAAATAGATTATTAATTTCTTTTGTCAGTCCATTTCCTTCTTTAATACGCTCAGTTCCCTCTTCAGAAGTTAATATCAACCGGTCTGATGATTTCTGGATTTCTGTAATTCTGTTTTTTATTTCATTGGTTGAAGTAACTGTTGAATCTGCTAATCGTCTGATTTCAGTAGCAACAATCTGGAAATTCTTCCCGGCTTCCCCTGCAGCTGATGCTTCAAGTTCTGCATTGAACGCAATAATTTTAGTCTGATCGGCAATGCTATTAATGATATTCACAATATCCCAGATATTATCAATTCGTTCACTTAAGAATTTTATTCCATCAATAGTTGTTTTATTTGAAAGATTAATTTCTTCCATTTTACTTAAATTATCCTGTACCTTTGAAAAACCATTTTTAACGGTTACCTGAGTATTTGTTGTAATTGTTGTAATCTCACTAATCTTTTTCTCAATCGATTTTGATAAACTATCAACATCTTCCATTGTACTGACAATTTCCTTAACAGCAGCAGCCTGCTGACTTGCTGTTGAAGAGGTTTCCTGTGATGAAGATGATAGTGCCTGAATTAATTCAACAACTTTATTGGTTATCTTTTTTAAATTGAATAAAACTTCTTTATAACTGGATAAAAAACTATTTAAAGAAGTACCCATATCATCAATCTCATCCCGGAATGAATGCACTGAAACAGATATATACTTTTGAGTAAAATCACCTTTTTCAGCAATATCAAAAATGTGTCCGAACCGTGCTATTTTCGATGATATAATTCTACTGATAAATGAAGAAATGACAATTAAAATGAATGAGGATAATACAATTCCTATGACAATTATTAAACGCATAATAACTAAAGGACTGAGTAATTCAGCTTGAGACATTCCGGTTACTATAATCCAGTCTAATTCTTTTATATACGAATAATATGCAATATATTTTCGTTCTTTCGTATCATTAATGCTTTTTTTTACGAACTCAATCCGACCTGATTTCGTCCGGCAAATGGTTTCTATATAGTCATTTTCAATAAGATTTGCACCTTCTTCTTCCTGATGAATTATTGCATTACCTTCAACATCAAGTACAAATGTAAACCCGGTTTTACCATTTTTGGTAATCAGTAAATCATCCCGGAAATCAGCTTTATTTAAAAGGGATGTAAATTCAGATTTATATGATGAACACCATATTATTAAATCCCATGGTTTAAAATAGGTTATATATCCGGCTTTCGTTCTCGCCTGTGTTTCATTTACATTTTTCCAGTCATATTCTATGTACCCTTCCTGTGAAGGTGTTTTAATTATAGCATCTACTTTTTGCCAAAATGGCTGTGCAGAAATATTAACACCTTCAGAAAGCGGATGAATAAATAACAATCCGTCTTTTTTTACTCCCGCGATATAACCGGTGTCCCCTACTTTCATAAAACCGGGATACAACAGCATATTTCGCGCTTCTTTAATCGCTTCTGCTTCGGTTAATATACCTTTTTGATATTGATTATAATAATAATCAGCAATTTTTCCGCCTTTATCAGAAAATGTCCGTAAATAATTTTTTACCGAGACATTGAGAATTCCTTCCATATTTCGATTAATTACATCTGATAAGGCTTGTAAATTTGTTTCCTGAATAGAAACTACTTTAATTTTCACATATTGGTATATTAATATTCCAATTACAAGAAATATTATAAAAGTTGCAGTTCCAAAGCTGAAAAACATCTTGTTTCCAATTTTCATACAAACTCCGAATTAAAAAAATTCAATACTTACTACTCGACAGTTTGTTGCTAAAAAACAATAGATGTTCTTGTAAAAATCGTGATACACTTAATATCGATCAGTTAACCTCGTGCAAACTCTTCAAATTGGGGCAAAAGGCTTGAATAACCAACATCTCTTTCAAAATTAATTTCTATACGAAGTGCCCGTAACCCTTTAATCCCCTGAAGATCTTCAAGCAGTAAATCTTCAATTGTATCTTCTATTAAATACTTTTTTGCTATTAAAAACTCGAGGTATTGTCTATATTCAACGGCTTCAGAATTCTGGGTGTAGACAATTGCAATTTTACCAATTTGAGTCAACCGTTCTTCAGTATCTTTAATCACTGCTTTATCGATACGTTTTTTCATGATTTCATACCGGATATTATACGCACCTTCAACAGCAAGTTTATTCTCATCGGTTTTAAACATTAATGTTAACGGCATATCCTGAACTACGACAAGATGGGTTGTATCAAGTTTAATTTTTTGTTTTTCTTTTATTTTATCAGTTAATAACGCTATGTTTGATAATATTATCAATTGCCAGAGTCTTAGATTCTTAAGATACAGTTTATTAAATTCACTATCACCAATAAGTGATGAACCGATATAAATATTCTGATCAATTCCATCAGTTGTGTTTTTATCAAAATAATGAGGGTACATTTTTTGCGCTTCCGGTTGAACTGAATCAATATAATTTGATATGGTTTTATTTAACAGATCAACGCTGTCATCAAAATCTTTTCTTTTGTTATACAAAGTTCCAATATTTGAATCAATTACATTGTAATAGTGGGCAATTTTTTCATTAACGGTTTCATTAAGATTTTTTAAATTTTTAAAACACGTTTCAATTTCATTATGTAAAAAACCGATTATTCCAAGCTCATTCCCGCTTGACAGGTTTTCCTTAATTTCAGATAAATAGTTGTCGACACGAAATAGATATTCATCGAGAATAGGAAGTTTTCTTACCGTTTGAACCGATTCAAGAATATCCTTTATAAGTTGAAGATGTTCTTCAAGATCTGACTGAATCGCTGTATTTCGCTGCACTGATGAACCACGAATATCTGTTGCGCAATAAAGCGGATACACATCTTCAAAAACAATTTTTTCAACATCACTTTGTTTGTTTTCATTATGTTTATCAATCATTTTCATTGCAGCTTCACGAAATTTCCATTCAATAGACGGATGAATTGAAGTATAATTGGTTCTGATTATAGATTGAACCTCATTATCAAAATCATCCAATGCTCGTTCAATTACGAGTGAAAAAAGCGGATATAATTCCTCTAATTTCATTAAATTAATCGGATCAAAAGCAAAGGCTTCAGATGAAGACAGAAAAAACTCACCGATTACATTTTCACCTGTTGTTAACGGTCGAATAAGAATTGATTTTATATCATTTTTCAATAATTCTGTTTCAAAATTATTCTGTGTTTTTCCTTTAATATATCCCGGAAAATCATTAATTATTAAAGTTTTCTTTTCAATATAAGCCTGTTGAAAAACCGAATTATGGAAATCATCTGTATCAATATGTTTTGACTCTCTGTAAATACATTCGACATCACTGCATTTATGAGAAACAGAATTTAACATAAGAATTTTAGAATTATGAAATGCAGCGATACCAACAAATACAGTTTGATTTTTTAAAAGACTTCTAATATTATCCTGTATGTTAACAATGATTTGACGGTCAAGAATTGAATTTTTAAACATCAATTCTTTTTTTATTTCAGATATGATCTGACTATCAGTAATATCAGTTTTATTTATTAACAATAAACCGCTTAATTTAAAATTGTCCGGAGCTATAATTTTTGTGATTACATTTAAATCATTAAGATTATCTTTAATTTCCTGTAATTGCAGATCTGTTAACTTCGGTATAGTTTTAGCCGGTATGATTTTTACGAATCGATCATCAAATTTTGATTTGAAAAACTTTATAAAATTGTTTTTCTTATGCTGGATTTTCGTAATGATTTCATTATCATATTGTATATCAAACCCGTAAAATTCATTTAATATTTTTATATAAATATACAAAGTTGTTTTACAATTTATGTCATTATTTTGATTATTACTGAAACTTATTCCATCATTTTCAATTTCTTTAACATACGTTAAAAAACCATCAGAATAATAAAACGGGAGTTTTTTCAAATCAAAAGTATGCATTGTAAAAATGGTGGAATTATTGTCTCCCGGAGGAATAATAATTGAAAAAAGAATCGAAAAGAAATCCTTAAACTTATCTGAATGAGGATTTTCATTTATTCTGCGCATACTATCAGGGGTACTGCAAAAAGTGCTAATGTGTTTTCTATAGATTTCACCATATAAAGGATGGTTTTCAAAACTTTTCCAATAGTCAAGCAGATACTGAATTGTAAACTCAGATTCAAAATTGGTAATGGTATTGGTGCAAGATGTAATGTTTATTGAAAGCATACGATTTTTGTCTCCCCTAATTTGTAAAATGTACTATTAGCGTATCTATAAGTCAATACAATTTAGAAAAAAATGAGAATGAGTGATTACTCACTCATTCTATTGACAAAACAATTCCTATATATTAGAAATAACAGCCTCATTTGAGTAAAAAAGGTAACATATATGATAACAAAATTTGGTGAAATTGCAGCATTAGTCACTGCTTTTTCATGGACAGCTGCAGCGATGATTTTTGAATCAGCATCAAAAAGAGCGGGAGTTACAGCTGTTAATACTCTAAAAGTATTATTCGGTACAATATATCTCGCTATTCTTGCACTTTTTCTCAACAACCACATTTTTCCATTTGATCTTCCCGTTAAAACCTGGTTATTTATGAGTGCTTCAGGAATAATCGGTTTTGTTGTAGGTGACTACTTTCTATTTAATGCATATTTACTCATAGGTTCACGAATCAGCATGTTATTAATGTCAGCATCTGTTCCAATGACAGCAATCGCTTCATATTTCATTTTTAAAGAATCAATCAGTTCCTGGGGCGGATATGGAATTGCGCTGGCGATTATTGGTATCTCTATAACAGTTGTTGGAGGGAAACAAAAAAAACAAAGTACTGATGAAGCACATGTACATTCGGATTATATAAAAGGAATCATCTTTGGAATCATGTCTGCTATAGCAATGGCTATGGGAACATTACTTACCAAAGTGGGAGCAGCCGATGTGAGTGCTATTGCAGCAACCCAGGTAAGAATAATGTCAGCACTAGTCGGCTTTATTATCTTTACAATAGTTTTTGGAAGAACTAATGAAATCATTAGTGCCATAAAAAATAAACAATCAATGCTCTATATAGCAATTGGTTCAATCTTCGGTCCTTTTATCGGAGTCGGAGCACTATTGTATGCACTTCAGCATGCAAAAGCGGGAGTGGTATCAACAATTTCATCTTTAACACCTATCCTGATAATAGCCCCTTCAATTATCTTTTTTAAAAAGAAAGTCACCTTTATGGAAATCACCGGCGCATTCATAGCAGTCGGCGGAATATCATTATTATTTATTTACTAATTTCAAAATTATCATTTTTGATAATTTCATTATAATTAAAATAAACCCGCATCATCACGTTTGCTTAACTAATTTCAAAATTATCATTTTTGATAATTTCAATATTAATAAAAAAAACAAGTTAACCATTTTATTAAAATTCCGAAACTCTATCTATACAGGGAAAAGGAGTAATTTTATGTTACGATCATTATGGACAGCAGCAAGTGGTATGAATGGCCAGCAATTTAATATTGATACAATTTCAAATAACTTATCGAATGTTAATACAACCGGTTTTAAAAAGACAAGAGCTGAATTTGAAGACCTTCTTTATCAAAACCTTCGTCTTGCCGGTACACCATCGAGTTCAATAAGCGACTATCCTACAGGTGTTTATGTTGGTCTCGGTGTTAAAACAGCTTCAACCCAAAGAATCTTTGAACAAGGGGCACCACAAAATACCAATGTTAAAACAGACCTTGCAATTGAAGGTGAAGGTTTCTTTAAAGTAACCATGTATGACGGAACTGAAGCATACACGAGAGACGGTGCATGGAAAGTTGACTCAAACAGACAAATGGTTAATCATAGCGGATACAAAATGGAACCGGAGATTATTTTCCCCGAAAATTTCCTCATGGACTCAGTAACAATCAGTCAGGATGGAAAAGTAACCTGTAAAATCGGCGGTGATGATGAAATACAGGATGTCGGACAAGTTAATATATTCCGTTTCGTAAATCCGGCAGGTTTAACTTCAGTTGGTGGAAATCTCTACAAAATTTCAGATGCCTCAGGTGCTGAAATTGAAGGCACTCCAGCCTATGACGGTATGGGAAAACTTCACCATGGTTTTATAGAAATGAGTAATGTTAAAGTAGTTGAAGAAATGGTAAATATGATTGTCGCACAAAGAGCGTATGAATTAAACTCAAAAGCGGTACAAACATCCGATTCATTATTAAACACGGCAGTTAATTTAAAAAGGTAATTATGATTTCAAATAAATTCTTTGGTATTATTTTTATTATCTTCATTAATAGTATGGCATTCTCATCAACCTATTCATTAAAAGAAAGTATAATTACTGATAAAAAGTCATTATTTTTTAACGACATCGTATATGAAAATGTTGAAGAGTATCTTCTGGATATTAAAATCTGTGATGTATCAACTGAATATGATATGAGATTTACACCGGTTGATATTATGGAAAAACTCTTTGCACAAGGCATTAATACAATCACTATAACCGGAAGAAATATAATAATACAAACTGAAAACGATGAAAGTGATGATGAGAACACATCAAGTGTTTTGAATAATTCACCAATTGACTTATTATACAATCATATTTACTCATTCATCCCGAAAGAAAAATACAAAATAAACATCAATGTTCTTGAAACAATACCGTTTGCAAATGTAGAAACTACGTATGAGAAAGCTCAGTGGGAAATACCGCTTATTAAAAACGGATTGCAGGACATTACAAAATTCAGGAAATTACGACTTAAAATAGATGGAAAATCTGTAACTGTACGGCTTGACATAAAAGTACTTGCTGATGTGTATATTTCTAAAGAAAATAAGAAAAAAGACGATTCTCTAAAAGAATCAGATTTTATAAAAATGAATATGGATATCACAAGTATCTCAAACTTTGAAAATATTATGTATGATATTAAAGACAATTATTATTATACTAAAAATATTACAAACGGTGAAATATTGCGATCTACGATAATAGATTTGCGTCACGATGTAAAAAAAGGTGAAGCAGTTACCGTTCTCATAGAAAGAAACGGCGTTTCATTATCGCTCAAAGCAACTGCACTAGAAAGCGGTAACTTTGGAAAACCATTATCGGTGAAAGTAATCAATGGCGGAAATCTCTACGGTATTTTGAGGAGTTCTGAAAATGGGAAAATTATTGAAATTAATTAGTATATCAGCATTTATTTTCTTCAATTTTTTTGTATATTCTGTAACCCCCGTACGAATTAAAGATATTGCTGTAATCCAGGGACTGAAAGAAAATCAACTCACCGGAATCGGTTTAGTAACCGGGCTTAAAGGACAGGGTGATTCTCCAAAATTTGAGTTAACCAGAAAAATGCTCTATAATTTCACCTCAAACTTCGGTTTTAATATCAAAGAAACTGATGTAAACAGTAAGAATGTTGCCGCTGTTGTCGTAACCGCACGAACTGACGGTTTCACCCGGGTCGGTGATTCAATCAACGTTTCAATAAGTACCATTGGGGATGCTAAATCATTAGAAGGCGGTATATTATTACAAACTGCATTACAAGGTGCAAACGGTGTGATTTATGCTGTTGCTCAAGGCAGATTATTAACCGGAACAAAAGCTCAAGGAACCGAGTCTACCGGCTCTATCCCCGGTGGAGCTATAGTTGAACAAAACATAATCAGTAATTTTATACAAAACAATACAATACGATTAATAATAAAAAATGCTGATTTTACAACTGCAAATATGATTAAAGAAGCAATCATTGGTTTAAATCCTGAATTTAAAGTAAATGCAAGTGATTCGGGTATCGTAGAAATTATATTGGATGAAGTATCTGCAAAAGATCCTGTAAATATAATATCGCAAATTGAAGTCTTAACAGTGACACCCGATTTTACCAATGCTGTTGTTATTGATAAAAAAACCGGTGTTATTGTAACCGGTGGCGGAGTAATTATTCAGGAATGTACTGTTTCAACTGCATCACTATCATTATCAGTGAACAAGAAAAAAAATGCTAATGAACCGAAAAAAAACAGTATGAAAATAACGGCAACCACCGTTGATGAATTAGTCAATGTTTTGAACCAGACAGGAATTCCTGTGAATGAAATAACAGCATTATTGGAAGCAATTCACAGAACAGGTGCATTAAACGCAAAGTTAATTATACTATAAGGGGTTATATATGGCAAATGGATTAACATCACTAACAGAAAACAGACAGGAATATAGATACCTCGAAAAAATTAAAAATACAAATAATGTTAAATTAGATACATCTGCAAAGAAGTGGAATGATTTACTGGTAAAAAGTGGCCCGGCAACAGGTCAGGTTGATACTTCAAAATTATCAAGCGATGAAAAAGAAGTGTATGACCGTAGTGTTGAAATGGAAAGTTTTTTGTGGAAACAGGTTCTTAACTCAATGAAACAGACAATTAACAAAAGTAAACTGATTGATGGCGGTCAGACTGAGGAAATATTTACAGACTTCCTCTATGATGAATATTCAATGATGATGGCTAAAAAATCAGGAACAGGCATTGCAGACACTTTGTTTAAACAATTATCAGGATATATGTAGAGAATAGCGCTCTTGCAAAAATAGAAATTCTATGATAGATTGATGAAAATCAATTTCATTGGAGATTTCATTGAAAAAATTACCCATTATCATACTGAACCTCATAATTATTTCTGCCTTACTTACAGCAAGTGATAAGGATATACAGGCAAAAATAAAAGCAAAAAGCTTTTACAAGTCAACCGAAATTATTACACTTAACGGATCAAAAAGTGATTTTCCTGACAAAAAAAAGAAAACGACTTATTCATGGAGCGTCATTGATGAAAACACACAAGAGTTTGCAAACAATCAGAATGATGAAAAAATTGATTTACAATTAAACGAAGGCCGATATACTGCTAAACTTACTATTAAACAAGGTAAAAAAAAATCTACAGACACAAAAGAATTTGTTGTTGCCGAAAAAGACACGGTACAGGTAACAATAAAGGTTATCCCGCCTGATGATACACCAGGTTATGATTATATTTTCTTAGGACACAATGTTGAAAATCACAAAGAATGGGTTCCTTATGCTTCGCGTTTAACGAAGGGATCAGATTCAAGCTGGGTTAAAACTTTTACACTGGAAACCGGTAGAATATTTAAATTTCAACCGACACGGGGCAGCTGGGGAACAAAAGGCCGTGACAAACATGATAGTGACTTTAATACATCGTATATGCCATTTCGCGATGAAACAGTTACAATTTCAGGTTTTACCTGGGGAAATGTTGTTGACAATAAAAAATTACAAAGGGAACCGCTTTTGGTTCTTAACAGTGAAGATTACTCATCAATGAAAGTAGTTTGGAATACCGATGAAAAAAACCTATTCTATGGAGAAAATGAAACAAATCAGATTGAAGCATCGGTAAAAATATATGAATATGGTATGGAAGCACTGATTAATGACTTAAAACCGGGTAAAACATACTATTTCCGGTTAGGCTTGAACGGAGAAAAAATCTCTTTTACCACCCCTGACAATGACGGATCATTTACATTTGCCGCTGTTGCTGACGGACAGAATATTAAAAGTTCAATTGAGAAATTAACAAAAAAATTAGTAACGTATAAACCTTCATTAATTGTCTATGCCGGAGATTTGATGAATAACGGACTAAAAGCATTCAGCTGGGATCTCACTTTTTTCACACCGTTTGTGCCATTTATAAAAGGAATCCCTCTTGCTGTTGCACCGGGAAACCATGAGGAAAGTGCTGTATTATTTAACCGTTATTTGGGTCAGGAAAAAAACTGGAAAACATTTGTCCATGAAAACACACGATTTTTAATGATTGATGCAGAAAGCACCTATGTTAAAGGCAGTGAACAATACAATTTTATAGAAAAAGCACTTAAAGAAAACAAATCAACATGGATCATTGTAGTAAACCATGAATCGCCATACGCTTTTATACCACGACATTATTCAAATCTACTCGTACGTGAAGAATTGGTTCCTCTTTTTGAACAATATAACGTAAATCTTGTATTATCAGGACATAATCATGTATATGAACGAACAAAACCAATAAACAAAGTCACCTATGTCACCCTCCCCTGCCTTGGAAGTAATAAACCTAAAGAAGCGGTTGATGAAAAAGATGCTCGATCAGAAATCCAGGTATTCAATAACAATGGTTTTGCAATAATAAATGTTGACCCGAAAGGAATCAGGGTTTCAGTTGAAGTTGAAAATGGAGATTTTATTGATACATTTAGTATCGTGAAATAACATTTTTAAAAATAAACTAACACTCGAACTTTAGTGATGCATTATGATAAACACCGAAAAATGATTTTCAATCTCTTTTTCGTTTCACGCGGAGGTTATGAGTTCGCGAAAGAGGGGAATAAGAAAACAGATAAATTTTCACCAAACCCCGCAGATTTTACACGTTTTTCACTTTAATACAAGTAGAGATAAAAACGGAGTACAATGTGCAGAACCACAAAACAACTCAAAGAAGTGAATATGATGAAGCCTGGAAAAGTTTAATCGAAGCGTTCACCGCAGATTTCTTTGATTTCTACTTCCCGGCATTATATAATCGTATTGATTTTACACAACCGGTTGAACATAAAGACAAAGAGATTCAGAAGATATTTTCTAAATCATATCAAAAACATAAAGTTGCAGACAAATTGATAGCTGTCACTCTTAAAAATGGTAGAAAAAGCATCCTTTACATACACATCGAAGTACAGGGAACACGTAAAAAAGACTTTGCAGAAAGAATGCTTCACTATTATACAAGGATCAAAGACCGGTATAATCATGAAATACTGAGCGTTGCACTTTTGACCGACGGAAGCAGTAAAAATATTAATAACATCTATCAATTTAAGTTTGAAGAGTTTGAATACAAATTTATATTTCCATACAAAAAGATAACAGACTTTAAAGATCAGGGCAATCTACTTTTAACTTTACAAAACCCCTTTGCTTTGGTAACATATAGCTTATTAGAATGGCATAAATGCAATAAAGAGCAACAAAAGAAGTTGAATTTGAAAACCAGACTTACAATAATGTTGCTTGAAAAAGGGTTTACTGAGGAATATATACGAATATTATTTAACTTTATAGACTGGGTGATTAAACTGCCAATAGATATTGATAAGAAATTTGAAGATACAATACTGAATTATCAGGAGAGCAAAAGAATGGCTTATGTAAATACATTTGAAAGGCTACACGGTGCAGAATGGATGATGAAAGGTGAAATTAAAGGTGAGATCAAGGGTGAGAAAAAAGTACTTCTTCGTCAATTAAAAATTAAGTTTTTCTTGAATGAACATGATGAGGATATTGTTCAAAACTGTAATGATACTTCTAAAATTGAAATGGCATCTGATATGCTCATTTTGGGAAAGCAAAAAGAAGAGATTCTTGAAGTGTTATGTGTTTAATAAAGTGAAACACTCCACGTAGCGGAATCTTGCCCCACATCATACCAACAAACACTCTAAAACCGCGACTGTATTTCTCTCAACACTCTGCTTGATAATATTTTTCTCGGCACGTTTTTTTTCAAAAATCACATCAGAAACGGTTAAAACTGTTGCTGTTTTCATTCCATATTTTGCACCGAGATAAAATAAAGCGTATGATTCCATCTCAACACCAAGTGTACCGAAATCACCGAATTTTTTATATACATCAAAAGTATCTTCATAAAATGTCTCAGAACATAAAACCGTACCTGCGTGAACACGAGAAACCTCTTTTTTACCGTTAAGGTATGTATATATTTTCACGGTTAACTCAAAATCGGGAGCTGCACTAAACGACGCACCCGGGAATTCCCGACGACACATATCATGCGAAGAATGGGATGCTGTAGCAACAATCGTGTCACCCAATTGAATTGTGCTTGAAATCGTACCACAGGTTCCAATACGGACAATTTGTTTTACACCAAGCATATGAAGTTCTTCAACAATAATCGATAATGAAGGAGTGCCCATACCGGAAGTTTGAACTGAAACCCGTTTACCTTTATAGGTTCCTGTATAACCAAACATGTGTCTGTATTGTGTATAACAAACCGGATTATCAAAAAAAGTCTCTGCAATATGAGTAGCTCTATCCGGGTCTCCAACTAATAAAACACACTCAGCAACATCACCGGCTTGAGCTTCAATATGTATCGGCATCGAAAAACCTCCATTAATATATAATTCCTGCATAACCCACAAAACTTTCTGATTTTAAAATATCATAACTTGTAGAATAACCGAATAACTCACCTCTTTCAACACCCTGACAACCTGACAAATACAATGCCGATGTTGCAGCACCGGCTGAACAGGCAGAAGAGTTCTTTATTGCATACTCCATCGATTCACTACCCTGCATTTTTAAAAGTAACTCAATGTAATTATGATCATTAATATATTTCACCCATTCCACCGGATCTAAACCTTCAGTATCTTTGGTGAAATGATAATTATGTCCGTAATGAGTAAGATCGGTTGACCCGATATACAACGCTTTTCCGCGATAATGTTCATCAATTATATCAAGAACTTTATAAATCTTTTCAGACGGGGGCATATATATACATACAATTTTTATATCCCCGAAAAAATACTTAACTAATGGAAGTAAAACTTCAATCGAATTATCCTGAACAAAATCTTTTTTATGAACATACGAATTTTCAAGTAACAAAGAAACCGCTTCCCTGTCACAATCAAGATAGCCCAAAGGAGTATGCGCTTTATCAAAGGTTTCAACAATGGGGTTAGCATACGCCGGTAAATGGCCGCCAAAAATAAAAAGTGTCGTGATCTCAGGGGTAACATACTGTGAAAGCCGCTTAATTATATTCACCGAAATATTACCGCAAAACCGCCATCCGGCATGTGGGGAAACAACAGCTTTTAAATGCTCTTTTGAACTTTCCTTATCCTCATGGATATACTTTTTAATCTCTTTAACACATTCTGCATGATTTTCAGGATACCATCCTTCATACGCTAACAACATTGGTCGATTCATACTACACCTCTTCAGGGTATTTTAATAATTTAGTTCATCAAATAACCTTTTAATTATAGTATTAATTTCAGAAATAAGCTTATCTAATGAAATAATTTGTGTTTCATTAGTACCCACAGTTACCTCAGCCCCGCCTTTTTCAATCGATTTCTCACCAATAGCAACCGTTATTGGCGAACCGATAAGATCGGCATCTTTAAACTTGAAACCGGGTGATGCACTTCGTTCATCATATAAAACTTCAATACCTTGTGACTTCATGTTCTCATAAATAGCATCACATTTTTCTTTTAATTCGATGTTATTATCTTTGTATAACCCGAGAAGCGAAACCTGAAATGGTGCGATTGAAATCGGCCAGACAATTTTATCATCCGATGCAGTAACTTCAAGAACACTCGCCATAAGTCTGCCGACACCTATTCCATAACATCCCATAATCATATCTTTTTCTTTTCCGTCTTTATCTAAATACTTAGCCTTCATCGCACCTGAATATTTCGTTCCAAGTTTGAATATATTACCGATTTCAATACCACGGGTAACGGTTAATTTTCCGCCGCATTCAGGACACATCTCACCTTCACTCACCGATGAAATATCAACAACATCACTTGTATTCCAATCAATGCCATAATTACAATTGATTACATGAAAATCAACTTTATTTGCACCGGTTACAAGATTTGACGACTCAGCAGCCGATGTATCAGCAATAATTCTCATTTTCTGATTCACCGGTGATGCAAAACCTTTTACAATTCCCGCACCTTTTAACTGTTCATCCGTTGCAAGAAAAATCGCTTTACTTTTTAAGTAGTTTTTTAACTTTGTTTCATTTATTTCAAGATCACCGCGAATAACACACATAACAAGCTCATCACCGTTTGAGTACACCAGCGCTTTAATCGTTTTTGTCTGCGGGATATTTAAAAAGGCTGATACATCTTCAATACTCATTTTACCGGGAGTCGCAACTTCTTCCATAGCACGAGGCGTCTCTTTTAAATATTCACGTTTTGCATAGGCAACCTCTTTATTTGCTTTGTAACTGCATGAATTACATAAAATCAGCGTATCCTCACCGGCTTCGGTAACGGCCATAAACTCATCAGCTCCGCTTCCCCCCATCATACCAACATCGGATGAAACGGCGATAGCAGGTAAACCGCATCGTTTAAATATACGATGATACGCCTTGTATGCATCATCATACGCAGCATTTAAATCTTCATACGAATCATGAAATGAATATGCGTCTTTCATAACGAACTCACGAACACGCACTAAACCACCGCGAACTCTCGGTTCATCTCTGAATTTGGTTTGAATCTGATATACTTTCACCGGCAACTGTTTGTATGATTTAACTGCATATCGTATTAAATCAGTTACAACTTCCTCATGAGTCATACCAAGTACCATTTTTCTGCCGACTCTATCATCAAAACGAAGTAATTCATCACCAACCGCTTCATAACGACCTGTTTCCGACCACAATGAACCGGGTATTACAACGGGCATATTAATTTCCAAATACTCAATACCATCCATTTCCTGCCGGATAATATTTTCGATTTTTTTGAGGCTTCTCCATCCAAGAGGAAAATAGCTGAAAATCCCTGCAGAAACCTGCTTGATATAACCGCCTCGTAACAGTAATTTATGACTTTTTAATTCTGCATCTTTTGGAATTTCTTTTATTGTTTTTAATAAATATTTTGAAAGTTTCATATTCACCTCTTTATGAATTATACCCTGTTGAATTTTTTTCTATTTTACAGTAATATAGAAAAAAAGCAATTTTTTTTATGTAATAAATATGAGTCAATGAGAGATCACATTTTGTGACCTTAAGATCGTGTGGATGCTTTACACTTCAGATTATATATAAACAGCAATTATATTCAATTTTAATTGTATTATTAATTGAATATTTTTCAAAAATACTTTTTAACTCACCCATCAAGGTATCATAATTTAAATCACCTTTTTCAGGTGAATATGAAGCAGACTCCAGTCTTCCTTGTAAACCTGTAAAATCAAATTCCTGAAAATTTTCAAACACAACCGTATCTATTTTTTTATTTATAAATATTGATTTTAATTTCTCAATTGGATAATTTTTGTGCTTAATTTTATCATAATCATTACAATATTTCTTCAATAGTAAATTATACTCTTTATGAAATAAATTATCATCTTCTTTCCTATCATTCCAGATTAATACAATTAAACCATTATTTTTCAAGATTCTATCAAACTCAATCAAAGTAGTATCAATTTCAAACCAGTGAAACGATTGGGCTACTGTAATAATATTGATACTTTTATCTGATAATTTTGTATTTTCTGCAGTTGCATTCTTTATAGAACAATTTTTATAATCTTTTAAATATTCTTCTGATGCTTTTCGCATTTCATCATTAAGTTCAATTGCATATACTTTATTTCCATTTTCTAATAATAATTTCGTGAAAATTCCTGTACCGGAACCAATATCTGCAACTATTTGTGAAGAATTTAAATTGTAATTATCAGAGGCTCTTGCAAAAATAATGAGTACATTCTTTTTTCGTTCGCCATATGCGATAAAATCGCATTATAGGAAGCCTCATGCAAAAATTCGAGATAAGAAGAGTATTTTTGCAAGAGGCTCATCATTTAAATATTTGATACATTCTTTTGGATATGACAGTCTGTATTTCACATAATTTTCGACTCTATCAGAGAATCTTTTTGTTGGATAATAATCTTTTATGCCCATTAAACAACCTCTTAATCGCTCAAATTTTTGGGCTACTGTTTTGCACATATCTCGACGTTTTTCTCTTTGCCAATCTTTCAAAACTTGTTACATAAGCCATAGTTTCAACCTCCATTTTGTCTACTTCTTCTTTAAGTTTTTCTTCATATATTGCAGGTAATGTAATCACCCAATCAATAAATTTCAAAACAGACAATACTCTATTTTTATCAAAAATACGATCCTTATATATTTGTAAGTTTTCATTGGCGATTTGCGGTTTTAGTTTGAAATCAGAGTTTTCATTTTCAAGATGTGTGTTTTTTCTTATTAATTCCTGATACGAGGTATTTTCTTTTTCGACCTGCATGAGCAGTATAATATCATACCAGAGTAAAAATGGATAGAAATTTACAGAAAAAATTCAATTTACAACCGTATAGTAAAGCGTTTTATGTGGATGAAAAAAATCGATACCGGACAAAAGCATAGTTAATTCGTCAAAGGTAATTGTTCTTGCTTCACGTGCATCTGACGGCCATGGGAAACGGTCAACTTCGACTCTTTCCAGTTATTTAAGATATTTCTCCATTTTTCAATTGCACTTTGATTTGTCATTGCTATCGAGCTTCTTGCAAAAATACTCTTTTTATCTCGAATTTTTGCAAGAAGCTACCTCTAATGCGATTATATCGCATATTGCGGGAGCAAAAAAAAAGTACTCTTTTTTTCATTAAGTACTCTTGATTTATGCAAGAGCCTCTATCTCCCAGGTTTATTTGATCTGATAGAAATAGCATTATTTTTCAGGTTATGTTAGTATGGCATTATTTGACGGATACATATTATCTGACTTTGCTTTATTGGATGTTTCTAAATATCGATATAAAGTGGCTGAACTAATTCCTGACATTGTAATAATTTCGCTTATGCTGTATTCTTTTGAATTATATAAATTAAGAGCTTTTTCTATGTTCTTATCTTTAACTCTTGGTCGTCCGCCCTTTCGTCCTCTCGCTCTTGCGCTACTTAACCCTTCTTTTGTTCTTTGAACAATTAAATCACGTTCAAATTGACTGAAAGCCTGGAATACTGTTAGCATCAGTTTTCCTTGTGGTGTATTTGTATCAAATTTTTCTTTAATACTGATTAGTGTAACACCTTTTGCCTGAAAAAGGTCAACAAGTTCGATCAAGTCTTTTGTACTACGACCTAATCTTGAAAAGCTCTCAATAATGATAGTGTCTCCGGAACGAACTTTATCTTTTAACCGGTTTAATTCCGGGCGATCTGATTTTGTACCTGACATTTTTTCAGTTAATATTTCATTACAGTTATAATTTTTAATCAAATCTAACTGGCGAGTCAACTCCTGCTGTTGTGTACTGACTCTTGCGTAACCATATATATGGTTATTTTTATCTGTTTTCTTCATACAATATGTTATCATAAACGGTGGTTACTGTGAAGTTGATTTTGAAGATAGTTTTGATAATGAGAATAAGGGGTTTTAGGGCTTAAAATTAAGGAAAATATTTATTATCATTAATCATCGTTTTTGAGAAGATGATCTTGGGGTAAGTTTTGGTCACAAATTTGGCTGTACACCTAATATATAATCTGCATCTTTGATAAATGATTTTCTTTTCTTATCAGTATAAAAATATCTTCCCCATTTATAAAAAATAGATATTTCAAAACTCTGAACTATTTGATTACTCGATGGATAAAAAGCAATTTTATAATTTATTTCATTACCAAAAGCAGATAAATACCTATTAATATAAGGACTGTTAAAATTGATTAAAAGACCGCCCCCCAATACTAACGTATAAATATTATAACTAAATTTCCCGTAAAATTCTGTATAAGGATCATTTGTAAAAAATTGTAAAGATATGTTTTCACCGAAATAATTTTCATAAATAAAACCAGTAGTAAAATACCCTGAAATCGGAAATCTTGATTTTTTAATATCATGTATATGAAAATTTAATGTATTTCTAAGGCTAACATAATTATAAGGGTTTATTAAACTTACAAATACTAAACTGGAAAGTAATCCAAACGTATCAAATCTATATTCTATTGAAAATATATCAATCGGATACACTTCAATAAAAAATGATAATAATTCAAAATAAGGTTTTGGCTGATTTTTTTCTGCATAGTACTGAAACCCGATTAAAGATGTAAAACCTATTGAAGCTATTGTACTACAAAATGATTCTGTCTTATTTTTTAATGCGTTATATTCTTCTATATTAATTTTTTTAGGTTTTTGAATTATTTTTTTTGATTTATTATTATTTTTATCAATTTTCAAAACGTCATTTATTTGTTTAAAAAAAAGTGAAAAAGCATTATTAACCGTCAAAGATTTTTCAGAATCTCCAAAGACATCATATTTTTTGACATCATTTACAAGTATAGCCCATGAATTTATTGTTTTATATTTATCATTTTTTAAAACAACAATAGCATGAATCAAAAATGAAGCTTTATAATTACCATCTTCTTCCTCTGATATTAGATAGCCAAATTTAAGCATATTAATATTAAGATAATAAATTGACTTACCTTTCTTACTTGAATAATGATCTCCCAAAAACTCTTTAATTGCATCTTTATAATCAATAGTTTTTAATCCTTTTAATTCAAAGATTCCATCAGGATCTATATATGAAATTTTAGGATAAATTAAAATATCATTAGTTAAATCAATGCGAACATCAGTAGTAATAGACCCTGAATACATATTAACAAAAGATAAAAAAAGGATTAAAGAAACAGCTAAATATTTTTTCACAAATTACTCCAATAAAAAAATAATATTTAAAAACTTTAAAATTTAAAATCAAACTCAATAATATGGCATAAATTGTGTAGATGTCATAATGTACATAGGGTATATTTAAACAATTAGGGAAAATCCGAGCTATGAAACTGGCTTAACTAACTGATATGTCAATAGTTAAACTCAAAATCTTTCTCCCACTTTAGCATCCCTTTTTTAAGTGAAATTTTGGGAGAAATATTTAAGTATATTTTCACGTAAATATTTCTCTTATTTTAATGGATGTTATACAATTTTACTCACTTATATTTATAATCCATTAAATATATTTGCCACATCAAAATCAATTGAATCAATAAAAACTTCATCTGAAAGGTCGTATTCCACTTGTAAAAAAATTCATTCGACATTCTCTGATGATATTTCAAGTGCTTTAGAAAACCTTAATACCTAAATCCTAACGAGGATTTTCCCTAAATGTTTAAACTTACCCAATATTAGGTTGGCTTTTCAAAAAAGCATGGCTGATAATCTCAGCACAACGAATTACATACTCCGGCTTATACTCTTCAATTAAAATCTTTTCCATCTCTGACATCACATTTAAGTACACTACTATATCACTATAGTAAAAATAATATCTTTACTTCTCAATTTAACCTACTGCATTTTAGTAAATACAATTTCTGCATGTTGTAATTGCTTATCAACTAAAAAAACAGGAGTTTTCAAAGTCAGCTTATCGTTATCAACAGTAAATTCCCTCTCCTGTTCTAAGCCAATTAAATTAGGAATTAAAGAAACTTCACTCAAATGAATCACCTTATTACCTTCAATCTTATATTTTCCCGAATATCCTGTATACCCCTCCATGGCCGCCAGTTTTTCCTCTGTTGTGCCATTCATGATATCGTTAGATTGATAAGGAGGCCTACCGGCTTTCATAATATTCACACTCATATGATCACTTTCAGTATAAATTATGTAACCTTTTGCGTCCTGACCAAAAGGATAGGAAACATCTCCCTTTTCATTCAACTGATGAAAGGTATGCAGCTTCCATACACCCACAATTTCATTCATCATTTCCTCCATTTCTAATATCACTGCAAATTTAAATATCAAAATAAAATGAATCGTTAATTAATCTCCTATAACGCTTTGAAACAAAATCTGAAACATAAATTCTTGGTCGCTTGCAAATGCAAACCAATCATTTATCGCAAATAATAATCATAGTCGCAAACCACAAAGCAAAAAAATTAGCCGCCGGCAGGTCTGTCGAACATTTGCTTAACCTGGAATGCTATTGTTAGGTAATTTTTATGTATCAATACGCTGTAATTCAATATCTGAGATTACTTTGTTTCTATAAATTAAATCATCTCTTTTTGAGAATCCCAAGCTTTCCCAGAATTCATTTCCAAGTTCATTATTCTTAAACACAACAAATGCTACTTTATGAATCTCTTCTTTTCTTAATGCATTTATTGCGGCATTAACTAAGGCTGTTCCGACACCTTTGTTTCGATAAGCATAATCTACTGCCGTATGATGTATATATCCTCTTCGTCCATCATGGCCACTCAGTATGACACCAATCAATTTATTACCATCTTTTGCTATAAAACACGTATTTGGATTCCTTTTTATATATTTTCTTATACCATTATAAGAATCATCAATTGAATTTAAGCCCATACCGGGCGTAGAAATCCATAACGAATAGATATCTTTATAATGTAATTGTTTCATTTTTAGTATTTTCATATTTATATAACCTTATTAGCTTTTATATACACTAATTCTTAAGAAATTCCACTGTTTTATTCTTCAATGATATTTTACCAACAATATATCCATATTGAACAAGTTCTTTTTTATAATTAAGAAACGAGTGGTCTATTTCAATTCCATTTATTTCTTTTATCTCTTCAAAAGATAAAACTAGGTTTTGATTATTCTTATGCGCAATGTGCTTCCATAACCGATCATACTTACTCATATCATTTACCTGTCAGTATTGTATTATTTCCTCGCCCGCCGAAGGCGTGTACCTAACGTTCGATTAACCCGTGAGGCGTAATTGGCACATAAATTGCTTTTTTTTAGCCCCGTTCTTCGTGATTAACAAAAAATCTTCCAGTTTAACCCGAAATTAGAATGTCTAAAAAAAAGTTCAGCAATTTGTGTGACAATAGCCGAGTCGGTGTTAAATCGGTTGTTATATTGCAACAGTTTAATCAACATTTTTATTAAAAAGAGATTCAACTCTTTCGAAAAGAGGGAAAAAATCATTAAATAAATCTTTTGGTTGATTAATTAGAATTTTCCAAAAATTACTTTTTTTTGAGTCCTTAAATCTTAATAAAGTTTTCCCGAAGAAGGAAATCTCTTCAACTAAATCATTTTCTATTAAATAATCTTCTGGAATAAGATTTTCAATTTCAATATAATTGGAAAAATTGGGATGTGATAAATCAGAATAATAAGATATTCGATCAGGTACAGGAAGAAGAATTGCATAAAAACTACTATGTTTTTTTCTTTTTATGTAAAAGCATTTCTTTTTATTTCCAAATATATCATCTTCCCATTGACTCGTTTTTGTTAGTGAACAGAATTGTTCAGTTCCTGCGTAATCAAAATCAAATAATCCAATAATTTTGTTATTTTTAAATAAATCGATATTTTTGGCTCGTAAAAAGCCTGCTAGAGAACTAGCCCCTTCAAGACCTTGTATGTTAAAGTCACAGGAACTTAAGAATATTTCATTAAAATTTTCCAAGTCGAATTCTTTGTCATTTATTTTTAACCAAGCTATTTTATATATTTGATCATATTTATCTTCAACAAACAGAATCTTTTCATACTTTTTGTTTTCTTCTATTTGTTTTTCTAATTTATGTTTTAATAAATTATTTTCTTCATAAATTCTTTGTAAACCGGAATTTAAATCAAAAACACCTAATTCTTCATTTAATCTATTTAAATCAGAATCAAAATCGTCGAGTCTTAATTCTATCTGATTATTATCTTCTTTCAAGAATGAGATTTTTGAACAATTGTATTCATATTTTTTCCATACACGATATCTACTTATATTTTCACCACTCAACGATAAGAAATTGAATGAATGTGTAGTTAAAAAAATCTGTACCGTATCTAAGAAAACATTACGAAACCTTTCAGCTAATATTTGAGCATTTCTATATTCATATGAATTTTCTGGTTCTTCAAATCCCCAAATAAAATATCTTTTTGATTTCTCTCCTGACTTAATTGTTTTATTTGTAAAGGATGTTTCCTTTTTTGAAATGTAATATAGAATCTCAGGTATTAATTTTGCTTGTATTCCATCTCCTCTTAGTAACAAGTCTACTGCACCTGTATTAACATTTAAAGTCTGAAATAAATAAACAAGATTTGGTAGTTCAAAAACTGGTGAGAAATCTACATTTTTGTCTTCTATCACATCCTTAAATTCTTCCATCAATGATAGCGTTTCTGCTTGTATTGCTGATTGAAACTTATTCTTGGTTCTATCTACTTCAGATTTTATTTCCTTTAACAATGTCTGTTGCAATTCTCCATAAAGATGAGAAAAGTATCGTGAATCTTTAATAGCTGGGATATAATGAAATTGAATTGAATCTAAAAAATCGGTCAACTGTCTTGAGAGACTAGCTTTAAAGTTTGATTTTAAATCATTTGTTTTTTCATCAATAAAGTTTTGATATAATTCATTTTTTTCAGATTTGAATGCAGTTAATACTCCATCATCTTGATCATATGAACTATATTCTGAAGTTTTTTTCCAACGTCGTGAAACCCAAAAACGTTCAGGTAATTTTACAGCTTCTTTTTCGTGTTTATTTATTCCAGCATTTTTTGAGTTTATAAATGTTATTCTAATAGTTACAAGTTCTTCCTTAATATCTTTTTCATCTCTTTTTTCATTTTTATGATAATCTTTATCAAAAACAAAAAAGTTCTGTAAATCAATCTTTTTATTAAAGAATAAATTAAGTGCTCTAAGTATATTAGATTTCCCAGAATCATTAGCGCCTGAAAATATATTGAGATCAGTAATTTTGACTACTTCATTTTTCTCGCCAGTTCTATTATTGAACGAACGGAAATTCTTTATTTCAATTTTTTCTATAATTTTCAATTTATACCCACTACTAATTTATTAATATATATAATATTATATAGTAATTATGCAATATAACGCCCGATTAACCCGTGAGGCGTACATTGGCGCATAAATTGCTTTTCAGCCCGGTTCTTAATGACTAACAAGAAATCTTCCAGTTTAACACAAAATTAGAACCTATAAAAACCAGTTCAGCAATTTGTGTGACAATAGCCGAGTCGGCGTTAAATCGGTTGTTATGTTTTTCATTTATTATTAAATAGTTTTTCTCTTTTTTCTCTATTATTAAATGTAGATAAATATGTTATTGGATTATATCCTTCTGCTAAGATTCCAAACTTTTTTTGATTTAAATCATATAAATAAATTAATCCATTAAAAGTAAAAACAAATGAGTCTTTATTTAACCATGTCATATTCATAATTCCTGGTTGGAAGTCACAATTATATTCACCTTCAAATTGTACTAATAAAAAATCTTCTTTTTTCCCTTTTTTTCTTAAAAATAAACTGCCTTCAATATTATGTAAATAAGAAGTCCCATCATTTGAGTAACTTTCCCAATCGCTTGTGTTAGAATGGTTATTATTGTTAAAATGAATATTAATAATCTCAATTGATTCTTCCCATAAATTATCTTTGTTTTTTACTATTGGGAGTTCTAGTATTTCTTTATTTGATAACAGATAACTGTAGCTTTGATTATTAAATAATTGATGGTAATAAATAATTTCGCCTGATTTATCCCATTTATAATCAGACAAATAGTTTGGAGCCCTAGTAATTTTATTTTTATTTTTTGTGCCTAAATCATAAATAATAAGATTACTCTTATATGATGCATTATCAACATCATTTATCTCATAAACAATCTTTTTCGAGTTTGGCGACCATTCAGGAAGGTCGCAAATTATATCCTTTTCAATTATAATAAGTTCATTTTTATCAATATTGTAAATAAGGATACTTGCAAATTTTCCAGAAGTTCTTAGCGTTAGAAATTTTCCATTTGGTGACCAACCTACAATTCTTATATTTTTATGTATATTTATTTCAATATTTGACTTAAGATTTCTTATAATTAAAGTTTCATTTTCAATAAAGTATAATATATTAATATTTTTGTTATAAAATGAAATATCCTTTTCTTTATTTAACAATTCACCTTGATTTCCTATCCTATTTATTTCTTTATTGATTAAATAAATTGCTGCAAAATATAATCCGCCCACAATTATCATTAGAGTTAAAAGAATTATAATAATTATGAAAATAACTTTTATCTTTTTTTTCATGTTTTTGATCACTTCTTTCAGATATATTTTAAGAAACATAACATTAATTATACCGATTCCCGAATAACTAGCCATACACCCGGTAACCCAAATCAAGAACCAATCAAATACTACCACACAATACAGACATACTCAACAACTATAACAAAATAAATTAAAAACCTAAAAAACTTACATTCTCCCCTTATAAAATGTCACAACCATCCTGTCATTCTCAACATCATATTCAACCTTTTTAACATCTTTCCTCTTAATAATAACATCCGATTCTTCCACCGCTCCAGGAACAATTGAATCGGTTGCCTCGCTATCCGGTTTATCACGAAATTTCTTCTCTAAATCTGTAATGCTGTGATTTTTAAAATCAAAAAGAGTAATATCATCACCAATCTTTTTCTTTGTTTGCACCAGGACTTTTAACTTTGATTCCCCGATTTCACGCCCTGCATTTACATAATCAAGAGCATTTTCCTTACAATAATCTAATATCTGCATTTTAAGAAATATATTTGAAATATGAATATTTAACTTCTTAGGATAATCCATTTTAAGAATATACTCCCGAATAGAACGATAATTACGAAGAATATATAATTTACTCTCATGTATCTCTTTTAGTGACATAATGATATTACTTAAATATTTTGCTGCATTAATAAGACTTGCATCAATTTTATGCTCCAACTTCTCAAGCTGTGATTTCTGGTTAATTATTAGATCCAAAACAAACTCCTTTTTTTAGAGGCTCTTGCAAAAATCAAGAGTACTTGATGAAAAAAAGGGTACTTTTTTTATGCTTCCGCTTTATGCGATATAATCGCATTATACCCTGGTCGTAATGAGTACATTACTGCTCGGGCATGCACCAGAGTAGCTTCTTGCAAAAATTCGAGATAAAAAGAGTATTTTTGCAAGAAGCTCTTTATACTTTATTTGTTTTATCTGCCATGGCTTCACATATCGATTGTAGTGAGTTTTCTATCTGCATTACGACTTCTTTAAATGATATTGTTTCTCCAACCCTTTTTGTAAAGGCATTCCATTGATTTATTTTATCCGGATCGTTATAGAACTGCGGTGAGAAGATAATTGTATAGTTGTCTATTTTTGTTCCTCTTTTGTTAAGTGTTTCATCTATAGCTCTTGATAGGTTATTTTGCGAGATTGTTCCTTATTTTAACAGATGATAAACATCATAAAAATCTTTCATTCTACTGTTTGCATAGGAAAGTACAAGCATTGCATCAAATTTTTCTGCAATTACGGACTCCTTTGAATATGCATTTATTCGTATTGTATTTTCAAAAAATGTTGGATATTCCATTATCTGAATGTCGGGATAGACAATATCATCAAAAGCTATGTCTATTTGAATAACTTTTGTTGCATTGCCTAAATACCCTTTTATTTTGATTCTTACTCCCTGATAATCGGCATTTTCTTTTATTGTTTCTGATGTTATGCCGGAAGTGTCAAAATTGACTGCATCATCGCTTTGTTGCATACATATATTCTTGAATACTTCATGGAGGTCTTCTGTTATTCTACTCACTTTTAGTCCAAGAAAATCAATATCTTTCGTTGGCCGGTTTATGGGGATGTCTGAAAAGAGAAGAAACAAGCCGCCTTTTAATATGAAGTTTTTTTTATACGGTGATTTTTCTAAACGATATAATAGTCTTTCCTGCATATATCGTAACAGGATCGTATCAAAGTTTATGTTTTTACTTCGAGCTACGGTGAGAAGTTTATTTCTTATGGATTGTGCTTTATTTTTGATTTCTTTCATACAAGGACATCCAGGTATGTTTTAAGTTGTTTTGCAACTCTTAGTTTTAGTGAATATTCAATTAATTTTGTTATGTTTTTATCTTTTCTTTTAAGATAGTTTTGTATTACTTCTTTCATTATGTCTGTTCCTATTCTTTTTCTAAATCTTATTATATCGCACACCGTTTTCTCTATATCGTAGATTGTGATATTGTCTGATTTTATTATGCCTAATGTATATTCATTTTGGGAAAAATATGTTAATTTTATTGGCGGATACTCGGGAAATTTTATTTTAGTTCCTCTGGGGATTGCTATTGTATAATATGCCGGATTATGTGTTGTAAGTTCATAGAAAGAGGCCGCTGAAAGACAGCAAATAACACCGTTAGGTATTATTTTACAGACTTCTTTTAATTCATCTTCGTTGTCATACTCATTGAGTTTATAAAGACCTCTTTTTATTTTTTGTATTGTTCCGTTTTCTTCAAGTTTTTTTAAATATGTATTATGAATTTTTTCATCTGTAATATCTTTCGTTCTTATTATTCCATCATTTTGGATAAATAAAGTTATGATTCTTTTTTCTATTTCTTTTTTCATTACTCCTCTTGATGAGAGTATACTTTTTTTATTGTGAAATTTCAATATATTTGATACAAATTACTTCACTTATTAGTAAGTGTTGCTTTTTATATCATTTTTCCTCACTTACCTACTCACCCCCCTCAATATAAAAACTCTTAGTAATATAACACCAATATAGACAATAGATCCTGCAGCAAAACCACTTGTTGAGAACTTTAAAACGAATGCTATCATAATAAATGCAATTAAAAGTAATAACCATCCGATTGATTTTTGATTACCTCTTTATAATTAAAAAATGCTTTATTCATTAGAAAATCAAGTTTTCCTGATTCTGCATCTTTTTCTATTATTTCATCCCAAATATCGTTTTCGTATTCATAAAACCATTTTCTAAACTCATTTATTTGATTTTTTGGTAATGATATTACTGCTTGTTCAATTTCTGTTATTGTTTGCATTGTTTCTCCTGTAAAGCATTATACAGAGCTTATTGCAAAAATTCTAGATAAAAAGAGTATTTTCAAGAAGCTCTCTCATTTTAAATATTTTTTAGATGGGTATTAACATACATTGTTGTTGTATTCGCTTGATCATCACAATGAAACCCTATTTCAGCCCCCAATGTATCAGAAATAAGCTTTGCACTATACATTCCTAATCCATTGCCATTTTTTTTTGATGATGGTACATATTTCTCAAATAGATATGGTCTTATTGATTCAGGAATACAGCCTGAATTTGTTATATGGAATGTTAATTCTGCATCATATACAATATTTAAAAAAACTTTTTCCGACTTTTTAGATGCTTCAATAGCATTTTTTAGTAGATTTGATAATAATCTGTATATCAAATCTTTATCTGTATAAAAATATAACTCCGGTATAGTATCTGATGAATTATTAAATCCTATTGATATTGCTATCTCCATAGGATTATTATATTTATTAGAAAATGATTTAAGAACTTTTACAATAATTTCCTCCAACGATAATGTGGTGAAACTTAATGAATATGACTGTTCTTCTAATTTGTGCATACAAAGTGTATTTCGAATTTGTCTTAACATATATAAACCGCTATCTTTTATAAGCGATAAACTTTCTTTTACAGGTTCATCGAAATCCTCTGAACAGAGAAGATACTCTGAAAATCCAATAATAGAATTTAAAGGAGTAATTAAATCATGTTTTAAAATTCTATCCGTTTCATCTTTAATTTTCTGATGATGAAAATGCTTTTCTTCAATTTTTAATTTATGGTTATGTAGTTTCAACGCAACTTTTATTGCATTTATCAAAGCAGTATAAGGATTATCTTTTATGATAAAGCCATATGAAATCACATTCTCAATGAGTTCTAAGTAGTTTGAATTAACTAAAGATGTTGAAAATATAATAGGAATATCTTTCTCGTTTAATATTATTTTTGCACATTCAATAGCATTGATACCTGTACATAAATTAATATCGATTATTATGAGATCGTATTTTTTCCGGAGAGATAAAACATATTCAATAGCTTTTTCCCCTGAAAAAACGGTTGAAACATCATATCCATTTGAAACAAGTATATTTGTCGTTAATCTCGAAAACTCAGTATCTGAATCAACGAGAAGAATGCTGGTTGCTGTTAATTTTATCATGTATTGATTATATTATTATATTTATTTTTTGCAATAGATTTATTGTATAAAATTATTAATTTTTTAAATTCCAACAAAAATAAGTATAAATTACATACCATTTTGAATAATTTATTACAGCCTACGCTATGCTTCCGGGATAAATCATGAACTCATTTTTTATCATACCTGGTAATTCTGCTGCTTTACCTAAAGAAAATTCATATTCACATCTTTATGAATTATACCCTATTGAATTTTTTTCTATTTTACAGTAATATAAAAATCCACATACATCAATTTTGGAGAATACAATGTCCGGTAATACTATTGGTAAAATTTTTAAAGTAACAACATGGGGTGAATCTCATGGCGATTCTATCGGATGCGTCGTTGACGGCTGTCCATCGGGAATTACAATAGACACTGATTTTATAAATAATGAATGTTCAAGAAGAGCACCGGGACAAAGCAACTTAACAACACCGAGAAAAGAATCAGACACTGTGCGTATCATGTCAGGGGTATATAATGGCGTTTCCACAGGAACTCCCATCGCAATAATGATTGAAAACAGCAATGTTCAAAGTGTTGATTATGACAACTTAAAAGATTTATTCAGACCCGGGCATGCAGATTACTCATATCACTCAAAATACGGAACCCGCGATCATCGGGGTGGTGGAAGAAGCTCGGCACGAACCACTGCATCAATTGTTGCAGCCGGTGCTGTTGCAAAAACGATACTGTCTAAAATTCACGGGTTTGAAATAAATGCTTATGTAAAAAAAGTATATAACATATCAACAAACATAAACCCGCTTTCTGTTACACGCGAAATGGTCGAATCAAATGCAATACGATGCCCCGACTTACTTGTAGCTGAGGAAATGATTGAACTTATTGAAAGCATCAAAGAACAAAAAAACTCGGTAGGCGGTGTCATTGAATGTGTTATTAAAAACCCTCCAATCGGTATGGGCGAACCGGTTTTTGATAAACTTGATGCTGATCTTGCAAAGGCAATGTTATCAATTAATGCAACCAAAGGGTTTGAAATTGGTGAAGGCTTTGATGTTATTAAGCTGAAAGGAAGCGAAAATAATGATATATTTACCATATTAAACGGTAAGGTTACAACAAAAACCAACCACTCAGGCGGTATAATAGGTGGTATTTCAACAGGAATGCCAATTATTTTCAGAGTGGCATTTAAACCGACCCCGACTATTGGTTTGTCACAGGAAACAATTGATGTTGACGGCAATATGATTTCAATTGAAACTGCCGGTCGGCATGACCCTTGTGTTTTACCTCGGGCTGTTGCAATTGTTGAAGCGATGGCTGCAATTATTCTATGTGATTACTACCTTCTGGACACAATTAAAAGAGGTACACGATAATGAATTGCATTATATTAATCGGCTATAGAGGTGTTGGTAAATCAACTATTGCAAAAGCTGTTGCTGCTAAATTAGAGTGTAAACAAATCTCTCTTGATACCCTTTTATCCGAAAAAATCGGCAATCTGCAGGCTTTTATTAAAGAAAACGGTTGGGAAAAGTTTCGTGAAGAGGAATCAGAACTTATTGAACACTTAGCATATTCCAATACCGTTATTGATTGCGGGGGTGGCGTTGTTGAATCAGAAAAGAATATGAACTATTTATCAGCACTTGGTACAATTTTCTATTTACGTGCATCTTCACAGGTAATAAAAGAGAGATTAATTACTACCAATCCGCGATTATCATTATCAGGTACTACTGTCTTTAACGAAATTGACGAAGTGCTCGCACGAAGAGACCCTTTGTATAGAAAATATGCAGATTATGTTATTGATACCACTATTTTATCACCGGATGATTCATGCGAAAAGATTATGAGTCTCTATTTATAAAAGCTTTTGCAAGTGTTTCTGTAACATTATGTCAGGTATCATTGGATATGGTGACGTGTTCATAAAAATACTATCCATTTTCAATTCCATCCCACTGGTCGGGAATGATAACTCCTGAATGTTCAGCACAGCGTTTTGCATAGTGAACTACTATCTTGTCATCAGGAAGTTGTTTAAGCAACTGATTGAAAATTGATAATGCCTCAGCAATCCGACGATTATAATATAGCGTAACTGCTTCTTCAAATAAACTTTTTGTAGCGATTTTGATATTTTTATCATGCTCTTCCAATCCATCAAGAATTTCATAGAGTAAAACAGGTGTTTTCCTGCCTTTGACTCGAACTTTCATAAGAAACCGGTAGTTAAATTGTTGGGGATTAACAATGCCCGACAGAACATCCTGACTTACAACGATTCCGCTTGCATACAGTTTGGTAAGTCCCTCAATTCTTGATGCAACATTAACCGTATCTCCGATAACGGTAAATTCCATCCGCGTTGCAGAGCCGATATTACCGGCTAATACTTTACCTTTGTGGATACCAATACCGTTTTTGATTTCAGGTAAACCTTCATTTACAAAAAGGGTGTTAAGTTTTTTAAGAGTTTTCTGCATTTGAATAGCTGAAAGAATAGCATGATCTGCTTGTTCATCCGATTCATTTAATACCCCGAAAATTGCCATGATAGCATCACCAATGTATTTATTCACAAGCCCGCTGTTCTCTGAGATGGACTGACTCATAATATCAAAATATCTGTTGAGAAGTTCAACAACTTTTTCAGGAGCCATTGTTTCTGAAATAGTAGTAAAATCACGTATATCAGAAAAAAGAATTGTCCCCTCTGTCAGTGTTCCTCCAAGTTTAATATTACCATTAAGGAGGTGATCACGAATAACAGGGTCGACCATTTTGCCAAAAATATCCTTAATCCTTTCCCTTTCTTCAAGCCCCATAGCCATACTATTAATATTTGCGATTAAAGTCCCCAGTTCATTATCAATAGTTACAGGTAGACGTGCTGAAAATGTTCCATTTTTAATCAGATTAACAAATGATATAAGATTTTTAACCGGTAATGAAAAAGAATATGCTTTAAAAAGTACTATAAAAAAAATACCTATAATAATTATAATAAAATACGATACCAGATAAGGATTGATATTTATGATAGTTTGAAGAAGGTTATTCGACACTATGGAAAGAATAATAGTTATAATAGGATACAATGATATGATAATAAAAGCGACAAGAAGTTCATTGATGAATTTCTTTTTTGATGGTTCAAAAACGATACCTTTTAGAATAAATATTTTTTCTTTCACCTTTATCATTAAATTATCAAGAAAAATAGCAGTAAAATAAACCGGTATAATAATATAGGAATATACAATTGACAATGTAAAATCAAGAATCCGTAAAATTGATTTATATGACTCAGCTTCAGCTTTCATACCACTTATAGTTATGATTGAACAATAGGTGAAACCTATAAAAAATAAAAGAAAAAAAGAAAAACGTGGAAGAGTATTTATATATTTTTTTATTTGTTCAATATTATTCTTTTTAAAACCTGAAGTAATAGAATTAAAAATAATTGAACCAAAAAAAATCATAAAAAAACCATTCCAGAAAAATATAAATGAAATAACTCCCAGATAATCGCTCTTTGAAAGATCTTTTACACCTATAGTAAAGTATAAAACAGTTATCAAAAGATAAATAAAAAATGATGATCCCATGATAAGCAAGTAATACGATTTGAACCAGATGAGGAAATGCCTGTCATCATTGGATATTTTCATGAAAATTCTCCAAAAATTAATTAGAAAATGAGGCTTTTGCAAAAATCAAAAGTACTCGATGAAAAAAAAGGTACTTTTTTTATGCTTTCGCCATATGCGATAAAATCGCATTATAAGAAGCTTCTTGCAAAAATTCGAGATAAAAAAGAGTATTTTTACAAGAAGCTCAAATTATAATCATATACAAAGTTTCAAAAATTTTATTTATTATCATCAAGTATTTTCTTTATATTTTTTATTTCACTATTATGTTCTTTTTCTAATATTTTATATGCACAATTGACTGCTGCTTTTAAAGCAATCGGTATACCGCCCCCCAAGGCAGCCCAATGTCCGCTTAAAAAAAGATTTTTAACAGGGGTTGTTATCTGACTATTTCCTGACTTTATATTATCCCATTCCGGTTTAGTTGCCATAATTGAACCGTCTTTATTTCCTGTATATCGCAAATAGGTAATTGGTGTTGCCACGTCACAGAAAACAATATGCTCTCTTAATTTCGGTGAAAGCACTTTACAGACTCTATCTATAAGTATATCAGCATATTCTTTTTTGAATTTCTTATATTCATCATTTCGTATAAATTCACCATCGGGAGTCCGCCCGGTTTTCCAGTAATTTGAATATTCTATCAAAGCAGGAGCAAATATACAAAGTGAGCCTTTTCCCGCAGGGGCAAGGGTTTTATCACGTTCAGAGGGTGAAAGGATAACAAAAGCAATTTTATTCGGATCACCTGTAGTGCAACCTTCGGCTCTCGTTACATCATCACGGGTTAAAGTAATCATTTCTTCACCAAAACCAAGCTCTGAAGCCGGACAATCAAATCCTAAAGATACAGTAACTGCTGATGAAAATAACTCTGCATTGTGTACCTGATTTAGAATTTTTTTATGTATCGTTCCTTCCGGCAGCATTTTTTGATACAATGTATCAATATCAGACGCTACAATAATATATTTTCCTTTTATTGTTTTACGTTCTCCATTCTGAACAAATGTTACGCCATCTGCGGTTTTGCCGGTTAATAGAACTTTTTCTGCTTTTGCATTAAAACTTATTGTACCGCCTGTTTTTTCAAAAACATTTTTTAGCCGGTCAGGAATTATCTGTGATCCGCCTTCCGGTAATAACTGATAATCGCCAAGATAAGCCCAGCCAATTGGAACTAATATTGAAAGCAATTTATTCTCTGCACTGAATATTTTTTTAATATCAGGATTTTTAAAAAAAAGCTCTAATCCTTTACTTGCCGAATAGGTAAAATATCGCATAAAAACTAAAGAGCAGGAGAACGTTTTAATAAAATACATTAATTTGTCCACAATTGTCATGTTCTTACCACAGCGGGAATATCGTCCCACTTGCACCATTGCTAATCCGCATTTCCTGGCAGCTTTAAACATTTTGATTATACCTTTTTTTTCATCAGGAAATTCCTTGAGAAGTCTATTTTTGAAATCCTCAGGATCTGAGGATAATGTATAATCAAAACTATCACCTTTATATCTTTTTATTCGAGTCATTGGTTTCATTTCAGGGAAACCCGGAGCAATATAATCAAGTGTTCTTCTAACAATTCCTTCAGGTCCGCATTGGTTTAACCAGTGTATTGAAGCTTCAAAACGGAATTGGTTTCGATCAAAACAAGTCACATACCCGCCGACATGAGTATCCATTTCTACAATATGAACTTTTAACCCGGCCTTTGCAAGAATAGTTCCACATACTAATCCGCCAATTCCTGCACCTATTATTACAGCATCATATGATTCAAAAGACAAAGTTGTATCCATATTTTTTTCATTCCATTTTTATTGATATTAAAATAATAATAAAAGCCTCGTGCAAAAAAAGCCAAATAAAAGAAAGGCAAATATTATTAGAAACTATAGCTGATTTATTAAAAGATAAGCAAGAACTTTTTGAACTTTTATGAAGAATATCATACATATTTTACGAAAAACCAGCCAGTTAATTTTCTTTTACAATAAAACTATTTGAAAGTTATTGAAAATATTAAAGCTTTTTTAATACAAAAGTATGTATGTCAACTTTTGAAAGACACCAATAATGATCCACTTAAGGCAAAAATTGAAATCGCCTTAAGTGTTTTACCCGATACAAAGCTTGTAAAAAAATAAACATTTACTTTTTTACAAGCTTATTTAATTTTTTAAATGATTTATACAAACTTTTCAGCAATTGATCACCGGGGTCAGCTGCATATTTCAAGATGTTTTTTACATCTTTTTTCCAGTTTTCCGGGACAATCGAACAATTCTTACCGACAAATTTGAGTAATTTTTTTTCTCCCGGATGAGGTAATTCATTTATTGCTAGTAGTATATCAAAATAACTTGCAAGAAATGCAGCAACTCTATGATTTACACTCACTAAATCATTTCTGATTATCGCTTTTTCAATTTGCCCATAATAGGACGGGATAGTTCCGATTAAGAGTGGTATGTTTTTTAGTATAATATTATTTTTTAACTCAACCGGATATTTCTGACTTTTAAACCGGGAAATATATTCAGAGCCTTTTCCATTTCGATCAAACAAAACATGTGACTTTGCAATATTACTCCATATACAAGTAGAATAACCGGTGTATGCTGCGAACGCTGTAAATAATCGATTATATTCAGATTCGATAAAATCAAAATTTCTATATATCAATTCAACTGTTTCAGTTGTGTCTTTTAATATCCCGTCATCTTCAGTTTCCCAGAAAGTATTATTATATTCACAGTAAATAAGAAACTCATCAAGCACTTCTTTACGTTTTTCAACAGAAAGCTCTTTATTAGTATAAACATATAAATCATAATCAGACTCATCATCAGCAGTACCATCTGTTTGAGAACCGGCTAACATAACGCATTCAACTTCTTCTAGTTGTCCGAGTTTATCAGCAATTTTTTGTATTATTTTATTCAATTAAAACCCCTCATATATTATTATTAATAGTTAAGTAAAAGATATTGTTAATTACGCATAAAGTCAAGCAATGTATTTTTATGTTTTTAGAGGTGCCTATTATTTATTATTCTTATACTTATTCCCATAGGGTAAAATCATATTAGTCAGTTTCCTTGCATCATATAACGATTGAGGATTAACAATTGCGCCGGCAAAGTCAGTATTTGTTAAATCAGAACCGTAAAAAACAGCACCGGTTAAATTTGCATTACGAAATTTGGCACCGGTTAAATCGGCATTAATAAATTTGGCACCGGTTAAATCCATACCGGAAAAATCAACATTTTTTGCTTCAACATCTGTAAAGTCGGTATTAAACGCTGAAGCATCTTTAACTATAGCTTTATTCATAGTCACACCGTTCAAAAATGAGTAACTTAAATTCACTCCTGTTAAATCAGCTCCGGTGAAATCAGAACCATTTAATATTGAATATTTCATATCTGCTTTTACAAATTTACTGCCTTTGTAAACTCTGTTTGACAGGTCTTTTCTCGATAAATCCTCACCGGATAAATCAACTTTTTTATACGTACAGAAATCAAGCCCGAACATCATATAACCTGCCAGAAATAATGTTGAAAATAATTTTAACATATCGCCTCCGAAATAAATTATACAGAAATTGAATAATAAAGTCAATCAAAGCATTGTGTCCGGCTATCGTTTATGATTCGCAAAATAGGTACAAACAAGAGGTACTTGTGATGTTTCAATAATTCCTGATGCACCGGTTGTTAATGTTCCTGAATTTATTAACGATTGTAATATACCGTCTTTCTGGTTATCATTGATAACAAGATCACTCATTTCACGGGCAGGAAGTACAAATTTATAATCACTGTCAAATGATTTATAATCGAGAGTATAGACAGTTGCCCCGCCTGCCCCGTCATTCATAGCCTGGTTTATGATGTTTCCGATATACCCTTCATTCGTAAAAACCGTAATATTTATCATCTTTTTTAAATATTTTCTTCTACCTGACCGCTTAGTAAGCTCTGATTCCGAAAATTTTCTTCGCCACTCATTGTTTCCTTTGATCTCATCAATTGCCTGAATTATCTGCTCGGTACTGGCAACCTGTTTTAATGTCCCACGAAATAACCGTGTATTTATAAATGCTTTTCTTATAGGAAACATATAAATAAACCCTTTTCCCGGCTGATCTAATCGAGCTATATCGACTAAAATCCCCATTACTTCCATGGCATCAATTTTTGAGACAGTCAATATCACGACTTCCTTTTCAGAAGGAATCGCCACTCTGATTAATCCGAGTTTTTCACGAAACCCGCCCCCCTCTCCATACGTTACCGTTGGAACACAAAACCCCATATCAAGTACCGATTTTATTATAATACCAGCTAAACCTCTTTGAATGATACAACTGATACCGGTAAAACCTGAGTTTGCAAGATCATCAGATAACTCAAGACTATTTAATTTATCAAAATCAAAATGAAGCAGTTCAGAATTATACAAAGTAACTTCTTCAGTAAATACAGTTCCTCTTCCGGGATGATGAAATTCGCATTTTTTTATCAGATGATTCATAATTGCACTTTCATATTCAAAGGGAATAAAAAACCTGAAAATATCGGCGGGGTCATTTTCATATTTCGTTTTAGTAATTAAACCGCCTAAATAATGTTTTTCCCTGATAACAACATTTCGTCCTGACTGTATGTGATAATTGACAATACCGGCTTCAAAAAGTGATTTTTCAACAAGATCTGATATCCATGTATAAACCTGACAGGTGACTTTAATCATTTTGTTACACATTTTTTTTCTCTCCAATCAGATTTTCTGTGCCATTTGTAATATATGACTCTTTTAATAGAACATTCTGCCGGTGTTGAACAAATAACCCGACTATCAGCACAGTAAGAATCGGGTATGCTGATGAGAGAGCTAATATCCCGAACCCGTCTGAAACCCCGGTTTGCTGCCCTACTCCAAGCCCCATCGAAATAACCAGCGGAACCGTTACCGGTCCTGTTGTGACACCTGCAGAATCCCAGGCGATAGTAACAAATTTTTCTTCTGAAATAAAAGTCAAACCGAGTAACACAATATATGGCGGTATTAACAGTACAATTAAGGGTATATCAAAAATAATCCGCACTATACCGAAGCCCATTCCGATACCAACACCTATTGCAACTGATTGTATTAATAATTTTCTGGTAAACGTTCCGACGGTTATTTCTTCGAGGGTTATCCCTAAAGCATTTAATGCAGGTTCTGCAAGTGTTACACTATATCCCATAATAAATGCAAAAATAATAAGGAGAAAAAAACCTGCTATTGAGTTATTTTTTCCGGTAACAGGACCGGTTTTGGCTGTATAAATAAATTCTTTTTTATTTTCATTAAAACTGGTTTTATCAAAAGGAATTTGCTTGTATCCGCTTTTTTCCTCGAGGTAGAAAAATGCTTTTTTCTCTCCTGATGCTGTTGTTGAGCGAATTACGATTGATTCATCGAAATCTTTAATAATCTTTTTCTCACCGGGTATATCAATTGTTTTAAAAGTCGCCGGTAATGTTATACCGACTTGACTACCCAGATTGGATAACCCCTTTTCAATACCAATATTAAATAACGTCATTCCGATTATTGAAAGGATAACCCCCAAAGCTATTTCATCTCTACGGGGCAAAGAACCTCCGGGTAAAAATGTCAGTAACAGAATAAGAAGCAATGATAGTGGAAGTATGGCTCGAACTGCAAGAAGACCGTTTTTTATAAAAGTATTACGACGGATTTTTTCACCGGTTAATGTATCTTTATTATCTGTGTATAGCTGATACAAAGTGGCATCTTGGAACGCCCACTTTTCAAAATCAGAATGATTTTTAAAGTAGCTTGTAATTTCTAAAGGATTAGCAATCAACTTTTCAAGCAATTCTTTTTGATTAACTTGTTCTCTTGTTGCGATTTCTTCACGTACATCGTGTGAACAATGTGATAAAAAACTTCCTGTATATAACTCTTTTGTAGTAAATATCTTTTCTACTTCTTTATGATTAAGAAAAAAATCATCAACACCGGCAGGATTAGGAATAGAGCCGGCTAATACTATTGCAGTAAGTATAACTGTTATAATGGGAAATGCTGAAGCAAGTGTTACAACACCAAGACCTGAAGCATTTTCATCAGAACCTGAAATAACTCGCGATATACCAATACCAAGGGCTATAATAAGCGGAACGGTAACAGGTCCTGTTGTAATACCGCCGGAATCCCACGCAAGTCCGGTAATCGGTAAAAGTTTTTTATTAAAAAGTAAATAAAGGGATAATAAAATAAGGGACGGAAAAAGTATGTAAATAAATGGTTTCAATGACCATTTATAGATAAAACGCAAAACTCCTATTAATACTGCAAGACCGACACCGATACAGATTGATAAAATAAGATGAAGAGAATAGCCATTTAATAGTGCAAACAATAAGGGAGATTCCCATGGCTTGACTGATGAACCTGCTGCATTCAGTACAGAAATTGCCGGTTCTGCTAATGTAGCGGCAAAACCGATGACAAATGCAAAAAACAATATAAAAACCAGGTGAAGTTTTCTCGGAAGTTGTTTACCGCAATACTCACCAAGTGGCATTATTCCAATAATCAAACCTTCCATAAAAAAAGCAAGCCCGAAAACAACAAGTGCAATTCCTCCGGCTATAATTAATGTCTGTTGTACCGGAATACCAAGAATAAAAATCTGAAAAAAAACAAGATACAATACAATGATAGACACAGCTTTGATTTGAAATTTTATTTTTGAAGTTATATAGGGTAATAGTATTTTAAGAGTCTGCTTAAAAGGAACTTTAATTCTTAATTTATTTTTAGTAAACATTCATACTCCAATATTCTGAATAGTAAGAAAATATCATTTTATTACAAATCAACTAAAAAGTCGATTTATTTAAATAGATATATTCTATAATGCTTGTAATAAGCGATACCAGTCTATATTTTTTAATTAAATAAAGTAGCCGGACTCTTGAAAATAAAACTATTATAAGCTATTATAAAATATGTTTTTAATTAGATTTTTGGAGGATATAATGGCTAACAGACTGAAAGATACATTAAATCTTAGCAATCTTGTCAATGAAGCTGTTTTTGTTATCATTGAAGAAGTCGAAAAGCAATTAAATGAAGAAATTAATAACACAATATGTAAATGTGAAGATTGTGTACTCGATATGATTTCACTTGCCTTAAATAATGTAAAACCGGCTTACAGATCAACTCTTACCGGAGTTATTTATGCACAACAATTACATACAGAAGAAAACAAAAAAAAATATTCTGACGAGGTTAAAAAAGCTATTGCAAAAATTAAAAAAAATCCTTCTCATGACTAACAATAAAACAGTTCTTTTCCTGATCTTTTTGCTCACATTAACCTCATGCGGAGTTATTCTCGATACCGGGAAAATTACAGGTGCATGGCAATTAGTGAGCTCAGAATACTATCTCTATAATGAAGTTACAGACTCATATATCACAATCCTTGGCGATGCGACGACAGATGGATATAAAACTAAGATAGGGGCTCTGTTTTATTCTGACTCATTCAACATAATTATGACATTTGATAATAATGGGGAATTTACCATTTCAGAAAAAATAACGGATCCTCAGACTACTAATTATATTGTTAATAAGCCCTCAGGAACATGGTCTATTGACAGCTATGAAAATACACTGAGTCTATCTGTTACCGAAGACATCCGGCCTGCGTTTAAGAATAAATATAATTTCTGGTCATCCGGTTTAACGTTAAAAAAAGAGTGGCCTTTATCTGATTTAATTAGTATGGAATTAATTATTACCGCTTCAGATATTGGCGAAGATACTATAGCCATTAATAAAACACCGTTTAAAGCCAAATCGATGAAAGGATATTTCAAGAAAATATGACATTTAAAAACATTTTTCCAATTTTTACCAATTCCATTCTATTCAAATTATATGTGGGCGGAAGATTTATAAACCACAAAAATGGTAAAAATAATATAATTTTCAATACCCTTTTTGCCGGTATCGCCGGTGGTCTTGCTGTACTTGTAGTTGTAATCGGGGTAATGAACGGTTTTCAAAATAATTACATTACCAGAAGAGTTGAAGTTGGTTCTTACCATGCAGTAATTACTCATAAAAAAGGTATTTCTGCATACAAAAAAATTGTTGATGATATTTACAAAAATATTCCTGAGATAGAAGCCGCTGTTCCACATTCTGATAGAGAAGTTATTATTCTTTTTAAAAATCGTGCAAACTCTGATAAACAGCCGATTAAACTTCGTGCTATCGATACAAATGAACTACAAAAAGATTCCGGTTTTCTCAAGTACTGTAAAATAGTCCGTGGTGACTTCAACCTTGATAACGATTCAATTTTATTGGGAGAAGAACTTGGCTGGCGACAAATTAATTATGCAAAACAAGGTAATCTTGTATATATAACTCCAGATGTGAGCATAGGAAGTTTAAAGAATGAAGGGTTACCATTTAAGGTTAAGGGTTATTTTAATACCGGCAGTTATGATTATGACCGTTATTGGGTTTTCATTGGTTTAAATGCATTTCACACCTTAACAGGTAATAAAAATGTTGATAGTATCGGCTTGAAATTTAAGGCAAAGGTTAATAGAAAAGAAGTTATTAGTAGATTAAAGAAATCATTACCGGATGACCTTGTTATCCGGGATGCATCAGAAATTAATAAGGGATATTTTGCAGCATTAAAACTGGAAAAGACAATGATTTCATTTCTATTTCTTATTATTTTTATTATGGTTTGCGTTAATATTTATGGAGCATTAAAACTGACTATTCTTGAAAAAAAGGAAAGCATACTTATTTTAAAAGCAATCGGGTTGCAACCCTCTGATATAGAAATAATTTTTCTGTTGGAAAGTATTTTACTTGCATTTGGTGGTACAGCAGTAGGATTAATTATTGGTGTTTTTGTGAGTTTAAATATTCTTTCTATTTTTGCTGTTATTGAATATTGTATTAATGGCTTGTTGTATATTGCTTTACCGGCTGAGGTATTTAATCCTGTTAAATTATATGATACAAGCATTTACTATCAGACCGATCTTCTTGTTAAATTTTACCCGCATGAACTGGCTACGGCTGTTTTTGCTTTGATTATTATGACAATCGTTTCTGCTTTGATTCCGATTTTTAAAGCATCAAGAATCAGACCGAATGAAATTAACAGGACGGTATTATAATGAAACTTGAAAATTTTATTGCTTTCAGGTACATACGATATTCAGGTGGAAACAAAGATATTTCGTCATCAGCAAAATCGGTGATTCTTTCTATAGCGTGTGCTATTATCTTTTATATTGCAGCTGCATCAATTATGAATGGATATATTTACGGTATTATGAAACTATCGTTTGAGGTCAGATCATTTCATCTTGCATTTAAAGATATTTCTTCCTATTCTGAGGCTGAAAGTTACCGTTTATTATTTAATGAAGATAAACGAACTATCTATACCGGTCTGTACCGGGAAACGAGTGTATTACTTTCTGCAAATTCAAAGAATACGGTTGTCGGTTTTTTCCGGGAAATTCCCGAAGATATTTTTACAAAAGATAAAGGATTTGATGATTGTGTTTCTATTACCTCGGGTACTAAATCGTTACTCATGAATCAAATAATGATTTCTGAGAAAACAGCATCTAAACTTTCAGTTGATATTGGCGATTTTATTTTTTTAACCGCAATGACATCCGAGAATAACGGAAAATTGATTATCAGAAAGCTGTCTATTTCCGGTATATTTTCAACCGGTTTAACTGACTTTGACGAACAGATTTCATTCATCGGTAATAAAACGGGGGACAAAATATTTAAAGATTCACTACCGTACAATGTTATGATAAAAATTAATGATTACAATAAAGCCTCAGAGTTCAGCAGAGATTTTCTAATCAGCGGTATTCCCGGTTTAATAAGTTGGGATTATGATAATTATAATGAGATTACTGCTGTTAAATTCCAGAAGAATGTTATTGCGTTTATCGTTATTCTTGTCATATTTGTTGCTGCATTAAACATTCTAACAACAATTCATATTACGATTCACGAGAAGTCTTCAGATATCGGTATTTTAAAATCAATCGGATGGACTCCAATAAAAATCATGGCAGTTTTTATTTTTAATGGAATTTATCTTGCTTTGATGGGTATTATTCCCGGTATTATAATAGGGCTTTTTATTATGTTCAATCTGAATAGTATAATGATTATTTCTGCAGATATATTTAATTATTGTATGCTGCAAATTCACAGTTTTACTTCACTTTTTTTTGCAAGCCCTGTTCCTGATGTGATTGAATTCTTTTCCAAAGACTTCTACCTTGATAAAATATACACATCAATTTCATTTGAGGAATTACTATTTATTACTTTTATCACTATGATTTTTGCAGTTATTGCTTCTGTTACACCATCAATTAAAGCTGGCTACATTAAACCAAATGAGGTATTGAAGAATGAATAATATTGTTAAAGTTCAAAATCTTAAGAAATCTTTTACAACGGCTAATGAATCACTTGAGATCCTTTCAAACATAAATTTGAATATAGATAAGGGTGAATTGATTTCTATTACCGGTGAATCAGGTTCAGGTAAATCAACACTACTTCACTTAATTGGAGGTCTTGACCTTGTTACTGAAGGAGAGATTTTTGTTAATTCCATTAATATTACCGCTATGAATGAGACTAAACTTTCATATTTCAGAAACAAAACGATAGGTTTTATTTTTCAATCACATTATTTACTTGAAGAGTTTAACGCATTAGAAAATGTTATGATTCCGTATCTTATGAATAATTATAATAAAAAAATTGCCCGTGAGAAAGCATTATATTTGTTAAACATGGTCGGTTTAGATAACAGAGTAAAACACCACCCTTCAAAAATGTCCGGGGGTGAGCGACAAAGGGTTGCTATTGCCCGTGCGTTCATTAACGAACCAATACTGATTCTTGCTGATGAACCGACAGGAAACCTTGATAACATGAACTCTGATAAAGTCGTTAATCTTCTATTTAATATCACTGATAGAATGAAACATTCCCTGATTATTGTGACTCATTCAGAATCTATCGCCAATATGGCTGATAGAAACTACCACTTAAATCATGGTGTGCTTCAATAAAATCGGAACAGTACTATTTACGTCCCGATTTTTAATCAAATATTCCCGGGAATACTAAACCCAATCTTCACTTACTACCTCACCTCGCAGTCCAACGACAATACTTTTTACCGGTACTTTTCGGGATGCATTTCTTAATGCTTCCATTACCATTGCTATTAACCCGCCACAACATGGTACTTCCATCATTAAGACAGTTATAGTATTAACTTTTGAATCATTGATTAAAGCGGTAATCTTATCAAGATACACTTCTTTGTTTGCATCAAGTTTCGGACAAGCTATTACAAGTTTCTTTCCTTTTAAATAATCCTGATGAAAATTACCCATAGCAAATGCAGTACAATCTGCTGCTATTAATAAATCAGCACCTTTAAAATAAGATGCCATTGGTGATATTAAATGTAACTGTATCGGCCACTGTTGTAATTCTGAACTTATATTTCCTACCGATTTTTCTTTGTCGTTCTCACTATTATTTGAAAAGTCAACTGTTCTGCTTCCCGGACATCCACCATGCATTTTTATTTTCTCCTTTGGTTCTTCTGTTTGTATTTGTATTTTATTATCTTTTAAATATTGTATTCCCTGATTATAATATTCGGTTTCACCATGATCTAACATGTGTTTTAAGTGTGCTTTAATAACATTTTCACCACCTTTTACTACATGTTCCATAACCTTTTTCTCATCATACGGTTCTGCCTCTCTTTCCTCTACTTCTATGGCTCCAAGCGGACAGTTACCAAGGCATGCTCCGAGTCCATCACAAAATAAATCGCTAATAAGTCTTGCTTTTCCATCAATTATTTGTAATGCACCTTCAGCACAATTAGGAACACACATTCCGCATCCATTGCAAAGTGCCTCGTCTATCTTTATTATTTTTCTTTTCATAAAAAACTCCTCGTTAATTCCTGATGATTATTATATACTATAAAAAATATAAATTAACCGTAACATATGTTACAGGAGTTTACGTATGATTGAAAAAATAAAAAAAGTGTTAATTTTTTCAGATATAGACAATTCTTTACTTCTGGATCAAATTAACAAACAACGGATATCTGTCAGAACATTTGAAAAAGGGTCTTTTATTCTTCATCAGGATGCCGAGTATGATTCATTATACGCAGTTATAAATGGGATTTGTTATAGCGATATGATTGACGTTTCAGGGAAAAATATTAAAATTGATGATTTTCAAAATGGCGAACTTATTGCTTCCGGAATATTATTTTCATGCGATAATCGATTGCCTGTTTCAGTTATTGCAAAATCAAATTGTGAGATATTAATTCTTGATAAAAAAGCTATTCTTGATTTGTGTATGCATTCTGAAGGTTTTCTTCTTGATTATATGAGATTAATTTCTGACAAGGTTACCTTTTTAACAAAAAAACTTTTATTTATCTCATTTAAAAGTATTAAATCAAAATTAGCGAGCTTTCTTGTTTCTAAAATAAAAGATGATAAAGATTATATTTCCATTGATCAATCCATTGAGGATTTAGCAAATTACTTTGGAGTTGCACGACCATCTCTTTCTCGAGTTATATCCGATCTGGAATTAGAGGGTATTATTTTTCATGAAAAAAACATTTACACAATAATCGATAAAACCAAACTATTCAAACTTATTTAAGAAAAAAATTAAACCATCTATTGAAAAACATATTTAATTATTATATAAATAATAATATTATTTTTTTAACCGGAGAAGTATTATTAATATTTTAATTGCTGGGGAAGAATCACATTGTTCTTTTTATATAGCTCTCTTAGAACAAAATGGCTATATCGGTAAATTGTATGATAGCATTGCTCCTGGTGATGAAAAAGCAGCTTCATGTGAATACTGTATATTATTTGCTCAAACTGATGTTATGTCAACTGAGCATACGATGAAAGAAATTTTAAAAAGGTTTTCAAATATTAAAATACTACCGGTTCTTGGTAAGGCTACTTTCATTGTAATGGATACATTGTACGCACTCAATTTAACAAAAATTTGTTTTGAGTTTAAGCCGGAACAAGTTCTAACAGAACTAAAAGATTTTATTGAGAGATTTAAGGTTTTAGAAAATCATAAAGAGCAACGATACATAATTAATTTTTATGAAAATCAAGGGGTTTTCTTTATCGATATTTCCGGTACCTTAAAAAAGGAAAATCTTAAAGCTTTAAGACTAATGTTTAAAACATACCTTGGTGATAGAGTTAAAAAATTGCGAGGTGTTGTATATATTTTCAATAATACCGATGAGCAATCTTCATCATTTCAAACTACCTGGACTTTGTTTCGGTTCTGGGAAGACATTGGACTAAGTTTTAAAAAAATTTACTATTTATCACTTTCTGAGAAAATAACAAATACAATACACAAATATGTTGAACCACTCGGTACCACTCATCTACCAAACCTTCTTGAAGTAGTCAAGACACTCTTCCCTGAACACAGTAAACTTAACGAGGAAGAGCTTTTCGACATAGCATCATCACTACTATCTGATACTAAAAAATATTAAATCATGCCATTATATCGATTATAGTTCCAATATCAATATTTGATATTGTGGGTATTGAATTATAGCTATTATACTGATTGTTTATAGTTTTAGCTGTATCATCTTGTTCAATGCTCGCGACGGGTTGATAATAATATTCATATGGTAAAATTCCAGTTAAAGAAATATCCATAAGACACCTCCTTCAACATACTCTAAAATTTAACGCTGCTAACATAATTAGTCAATAAATTAGTATAAAATATACATTTTCTTGTAATGATTATTCACTTTTTTTTATTTAATATAGAGTAGATTTTATATTTTTTAGTGGAGAGAAGATGAATATATATTACAAAACAAAAATTAAAATTGATCAGGAATTATTGAGTGAAATTATTATTAGAAGTGTTGAACAATGCACTACAAGGTCAGGTTATATTAATAGAATATTATTTAAGATGCTTGGTATTATGGATGAGTTTGATTATAATCCAAATACAAAACCACCTATTGATGATGCTAGTGATTTCTCCTGCAATTTAGTTATTAATATTAAAAAAGAATATTATGAAAGATTAAAGTATTTACACTTTAGATTTGGAACTTTTAGTATTGCGACAGTTTTGAGGTTTTTTTTGAGGATTTATTTAATTAAAGCCCGTGGGGTAATAAATGATATTATTTTGATGGTTCGTAAATTTAATGAGAATAGAATATGGTCTTGCTTAGATATTGGGTGTCATATGTCACTTAAAACTCCAGGAATATCAAGAATAATCATATTATCTGACAAATTTACCCTAAAAAATCTTACAGGATTCACATAAATCCCCCCACTCCCCTAAGAACAACGAAAATAAACAAAGAAAAAATAAAAACACAAATAAAAACAAAAAAATACAACCATAAGTCTCTCATAGCAAAATACTGAATTGATTTATCGGGCAATGAATAACTCATTTTAATAATTCTTCCACCTAATATATCCAGAAGATAAACATCATCGATCCCGGGAATTAAAGAATATTCCAATAACTGCCTTCTTGTCATACTATTCAAAGGATCAATAGCTTTCTCACCAGTTTTAACATCCACAATACAAAGTCTCCCATTTTTTGTAACTAAAAAATCAGGACGAATTTGGACCTCTGTTGGAATATCATTAAGTAAAATAATTATTTTTGTATTATATTGTTCTTTTATAATTTTAAATCCATTTTTTTTTAGAAAACTTGTAGCTTTAATTTCACCAAGGCGAGCGTTTGACCATCTATTCTTTAAAACAAGCGATTTATACAATCGTCGAATAAAAATAAAAACAAGAACTATTATAATCCCGATTATTATAAAAAGAATATTCATAAGCATTAAAAAATTCATTATTCACCTTAAAAACTACTGATTTTTAAAACATATTATGTTACTATTAAAAAATTCGAGGTCAGATTTGAAAAAAGTATACATAACATTATTTCTTCTTATTATTCAATATATTACTGCACAAAATAAAATCGAATTTGAACTAGATAAAAAAAATAACAATACCTTTTTTCAAATACAAAACAAAACAAGCCTGAATTTCAATGATAATCTTAAACTTTTATTTACTAAACCGCAAGATAAATGGTATCCTCGAAATGAACTAATAATCCAGGCACATTATACACTACCGATAAATAGAGACTTTGGTTTAGGTCCATCATTATTTAACCAAAGTTATATAAATATCAGTAAAGATGAAAATAGTAACACTCTTGAGAGTACAAGTGTTACCTTTGAAAATGTAACACTTGCCGGTTTATCATTAGTATTCACCCCGTTTATACCATCAATTAATAAACCGGCTTTTTTTCTAATGATAGATTTCGGTCCCGGTATATCAATTAATAATAATTTCAGTACAGATTCAGAACTACATGTAATGCCTGGTGGCTATTCAACCCAATTACTTATCCTGCCATTAATGCCGATACATTTATTTATCCTTGATATGAATCTTGTTTCTATTATGGCAACAACTACACCGGCTGGAATAATGCCTGGAGTCAGGTTGCGTAACCATTTAATAATAAAATTCAGTTTTATGAACTTTGTGAATAAAGAGTTAAAATCAGGATTAGCAATTAAAAATATATTCAGTCACATACTAACCGGAAAACCCTTTACCAATGACTTATCAGATCAATACACATACAACAAACTTTTTGCATCACTATTCTGGAATGGATTAAACGGTCTTGAAATCAATAGTGGATATGGATTTGAATATATCACATTCGCCAGAGCCCCTGACTATCATATAGCAAATAAATATTTTACAGAAATTACGTATAAGAAAAATAACTTTACGATAGGACTAAAACATTCAATCATTTTCTGGAGTAACGGAATAACGCACGGTAATCCAATAAATGAGCTGGAAATGTATTATGGATATGAAATAAATCGATTTTAATAGAAGATGGTATTATTCTATTGACTTAATAGCATTTTATCTTATAATTGCCTAATATATCACTCAGAGGTTATGTATGAATAATTTAAAAGTTTTGATAATTGATGATGAAGAATTAATTAGAGAATCACTTTGTGATTTCCTTGTAGATTTAGACTATACAGTCGGCTTATCTTCATCCGGCGAAGAAGGGTTACACGAAATTAAAACAGGTGACTATGATATCGCAATTATTGATATGACACTGCCTGATATGAATGGTGAAGAATTTATTGAAAAAGCACATGTATTAAATCAGAAAATAAAATTTATTGTACATACAGGATATACAGGGTATTCTCCTCCGGAAAATCTCATTAAGATTGGTATAACAAACAAATCAGTATTAATCAAACCGGTAATAAACATGCAAAATATAATTACCCTCATTGAAGAACTGGTAAAAACATAATCAAAAACTATAATTATTCAAACCGCCTGTACTGTCTGTTGTCGAGTCAAACCAGCAATCAAGAAGTTCAAACCAATTATCAGTGCTAGCATCGCCGGCAACAGCATTATCTTTACACCATGCAAGATTAACATTATACCAGATGTACTCATTCCAAAGAAGCTTATTTTCATACATCAAATCACCTTCCGGGAAAAAAATAGAAACACCATTTTTCCCATTTTTAAAATACGGTGAATAATCAGCATCACCTGCAGAATCTATAATAAACGTATCAATCGCTTTCATAACCAATAAAGCTTTGCCAACCATATCTTCAGAAAAGACTTCATCATTATTTTGTTGAATCTTATCACATAAGTCATACAAATCAAAATAAGGATATGCTATTGAATGTGAAAGGTTAGCCGAATTGAAATAATGAATTATTTCACTTTGTAAAATAGAAGCACTACCCCGTATTGATTTCAAATCAACCTTATGATTAACAAGAAGTTTTGATAAATCATCAAAATTATTCTTAACATCCAATACATATCGGGTATCATATATAGTAATAACCTGATTACGACTTGTTTGAGTGATAACTTTATCATAAAACTCTTCAAATATAATCAGAGCAAAATCTAAAGCAGACAATGTCGACTGACCATAAACGATTCTGTTATTTTCATTGGTAACATTTCCCCCAATTTTAATCCGTGAAAAAATATCAGTATAATTCCAGCCCTCAGATCGAATCTCTGGAGGAGAGGCGACAATATAGTCAGCAGAAAAACTATTATTTCCTTTTCGCAATTGATAAATAAACTCAATATTTCCCATAAAACAAGCATCAATGGCTAATAAATCAACCGATTGTTCACTTCCCATTTTTTCTGTAAACTCAGGAGTTAAAATCCAATCGTTAGAAGTTTGATCTTGAACAAGATTTTCATTTTTCACTAAATCAGACGAATCTGAACTTCGGGAGCCCTGCCCATGTGAACCAATGAAAAGTGCATATTTAGTATCAGGATATTTTTTTTTCCCGTAATCAATAAAACCCTTTAAAATATCAGCATTCCCGGAATTATGATCTGATACTAATACAGGTATAAATTCGGCATCTTTCATCTCAACAAAACCATCCCGGGTAAGAGAAAAAACTTTCATCCCCGAAAAATCTGTTCCAAAAGGATATGTCGATGTTGAATAACCCGCACTTCTATCAATACAAACTAAAATATTAACAGTACCATTAAACGCTTTTTTTACTTCACTCATATCAAGTAAAAGCACTGTTTCAAGATCATTATCAGCTCCTGAATACATGAGAACTGTCCAAACCGGTTTTTCATAAGGAAGTTCTTCATTATCTTCTTCCTTACATTCACATGAGAATAAAAGAAATATACTAATTATTACAAAAAAAGAAAATTGGATTATTTTAATACGATCCCCCTTCATCATAAAAACTGATGTGTATACAACTGAAAATAAAGTCCTTTCATCGCAAGCAATTCATGATGCGTACCGGTTTCTTTAATTTCACCTTTCGATAAAACCATAATTCGATTTACATGCACAATCGTAGACAGACGATGTGCAATTGCGATCGTCGTTCTGCCACTCATAATATTATTAACAGCAGCCTGAATAAGCCCCTCTGTTTCGGTATCAATACTCGCTGTGGCTTCATCGAGAATCAGAATCGGATTATCAAACGCCATAACCCGGGCAAATGAAATAAGCTGCCTTTGCCCGGATGATAAAGTCGCACCACGCTCTTCAATATAATGATTATACGAATCTTTGTATGCATTAATAAATTTATCGGCATTAACAAACTCTGACGATTTCTTAATCATATCATCTGTTATACTGTCATCAAAAAGTCTGATATTCTCTTTAAATGTACCGGCAAAAATAAAAACATCCTGCATCACCACACCAAGACACCGGCGTAAAGAATTAATCTCAATATCCTTTATATTAACACCATCAAGAATAATTTCACCTTTTTGAATATCATAATATCTTGAAATCAAATTGATAATACTCGATTTCCCTGCCCCGGTCGGACCGACAATCGCAATACTTTCCCCCGGTGCAATGGTAAAGCTGACATCTTTTAAAACCCAGTCTTCATTCGTATAGGCAAACCAGACATGACGAAACTCAATATGTCCCCTCACCACTGAACGGTCAATAATTACCGGATCAGGAATAGAAATTATCGACTGTTTTACAGACAATGTCTGCTCAATTTTCTCAGTAGCAGAAATAGCTGATTGAAACACATTAAACTGCTCGGCAAGCTCATACAAAGGCTCAAACAAAATACTCATGTACTGAATAAAAATAAAAACAGTACCCACAGAAATCTCTTTATCAATAACCATTCGAGCAGCAAAATACAAAACGGCACAGAAAATAATCTGCGTGGAAAAATACAAAAGAGGTCTGAAAACACCATAAATAATCACTTCAATCATATATGAGTGATGAACATTCTGATTGATTACTTCAAATTCTTTTTTCTTCTTTTCCTGGATATTTAAAAGTGAAATTATTTTCATAGAACTGATTGATTCTGATAAAAAAGCGTTTAAACCGGACAAATGATTTCTGAAACTCCGGTAATTCATTCTCATGACCTTTCTAAAAAGTAAAGAGGTAATAATCACTACAGGCAGCAAAATAATAATCACCCAGGCAATTCGGGGGCTTACAATAAATGACCCGATAATTACACCAACAATAATAAAAACATCGGTGATAACATTAAGCAAAACAGACGTATACATATCGTTAAGGGTTTCGGTATCATTCGTAATGCGGGTAACAACCTTACCAACCGGTGTTTTATCGAAAAACTGCAAATCAAGTTTAATAACATGTTTAAAAATATCATCACGAATCGCATACAGAATATTCTGACCTGCACGACCAATAAGTAAAACCTGGAGAAATATTGTAAAACTCATAACTGCCAAAACCATCAAATAGAGTAAACCGTATTTGATCATACCATTAAGAAGTATCGATGAGTTTCCATTGATAAAAAGATCAATAACCCGGCCGATTATAGCCGGTTGAATAAGTTTAAACGTTGTAGAGAATATTAACAAAAGCAATGATATCAATATCGATAGTTTAAATTGACGGGCATACCGGATCATAAATTTGAATAATTTTAAATCACTTATTGATGGCTTCTTTTCCTGAGCAGTATCAGTCATTGATCGCCTCCTCAATTTTCTGCCTTTCATACAATTCTTTATATAAACCACCCTGACGGATAAGAGTTGCATGAGTACCGGATTCCTTCACCTCACCTTCATCAAAAACAATAATTTTATCAGCATTAATAATTGATGATATTCTGTGCGAGATTAGAATCGTTGTCATATTTTTACGGTTTTCCAGTATATTATTAATGATCTTTTTTTCAGTATCAATATCTACAGCACTCATTGCATCATCAAGTATTAAAATTGGTGAGTTTCTGATAATCGCCCGGGCAATAGTCAACCGTTGCTTTTGCCCGCCTGAAAGAGTAACTCCCCGTTCACCGACAATCGTTTCATATTGTTCAGTAAACTCTTCAACATTTCCATGAAAAGAAGCAATCTTTGAGGCATTAACAATTGCATCATTTTCGCCCCGGTTAACACCAATTGCAATATTTTCTGAAATCGTAGCAGAAAAAAGAAACACATCCTGTGTGACTACCGAAATAATAGATCGTAACGAAGAAAGTTTAATATCCAATATATCAACACCACCGATAAAAACAGTTCCCCTTGGAGGATTAAACGTTCTTGTAATGCAATTAATAAAGGTTGTTTTACCGGAACCGGTTCGCCCTGTAATGGCAGTAATTTTATTTTTATCAATACTCAAATGTATGTTTTTAAGTGAAAAAGAACTGTCGTTTGTATGCGGATAACTGAACGTAAGACCTTTAATTTCCACGTCATTTCCATGAACTTCCGACACAGCGTTTTCAGTATCGAAAATCGCAGGTTTAACATCCAGGAGCGCCTCAATCCTTTTAACGGAAGAAAGACCTTTTGAAATGATATTTATACCCCAGCCTAGTGCAAATGACGGCCAGATTAACAAAATGAGATACTCATAAAACGCAACAAATTCACCAAGAGAAATGACTTTTTGCGTCGTCAGATACCCGCCATAGAGCAGGGTTGTAAAAAAACTGAAACCTATTGCAAATTGAACCAATGCAGAAATAAGAGCTTCCATTTGTATGGTTTTAATCGTAATATCCCGATTTTTTTCATTACTCTTATTAAATCTGTTTTGAGCACCATAATATTGTATAAAAGATTTAATAACCCTCACACCGGATATTGATTCCTGGGTTATATCAGATAAACCGCCGAAAGCCTGTTGCTTATCTTCATACAAAGAATGCATTTTTTTTGTAATAACCATGCTCACAATACTGATAAGGGGTAACGGAAAACAGGCAACCAGAGTCAGTACTAAATCGGTCGTGGTAATCATCCGGAAAATAATTAAAGATGTCATTAACACGAAATCAGCTATCATTAGAAAACCCGGGCCGGTTATCATTCTGATTGCGTTTAAATCATTGGTAAAGTAAGACATTAAATCACCGGTTTTATTTTTTGTATAAAACTCCTGTGAAAGATCTGAGAATTTATCGTATAGTTTTTTTCTCATTTCCGTTTCAATTCGTCTGGCAGTGCCGAATAATGTATACCGCCAGACAAAACGAAAAAGTGTAACGATGGTTATAAAAATCATAATTTTTATTAAAAACGGATAGACAGATGATATTACAGCATTTCCTGTTTTGATAGTATCAATAATATATCCGGTCTGGGCAGGAATAAATAATTCAGTTACATCAATTATAATTAATGCAAGCAAACCTATGATATAGGCTATATAATGTTTTTTCGTATAATGAAGTAATTTAATAAATAACTGAAATCTATTCATAATAGCCTCATAATGTATTCATATACTAAAAAAAATATTTTTGCAAGAATCTATGATAGTAATGATTTCCTTTGCAGTTTATGTGCCTGTAAGTAAATGGAACTGCACAATAGATTTACTTTTCAATAGTCAGCATTTCTGCTGAACGATAAAAAGCTGCATTATTTTCAGGGTCGGTTTTGAATGGAAAATCGGAATCAAAAGAAGGTTCGAGGGAATTAAAATTTATTATTTGGAGATAGCCCTCTATTTTTTTACCATCTCCATATAAATCTATAAAATAATCATGATCAGGCATAATGAAAGATATAGAGTATTCAGATACAATTTCAGCTTCAAATGGTAAAACTATACTGAAATTTTTATCTGGATCCTGATCAGTAACCTTATCAACTAAAGGATAATTTAGAAATTTGACATACTTTTTTAATTCAAGAATTGGCATTTCCTTTGGATTAAAAAAAGGTTTTGAACTCGTTAGCGTTATATTTGAACCTTTTTTTGCAGTAGTCACTGACATTGTAACCGTATTTTCATAATCAATAACAACAACCTTAGAAGCACAATAACCATAAGCTGCAGTACCAGTCTTATTAACATCAACGATGTGATTAACAAAAAAATCCATACCACTATCATTAAAATTGTTTGAATCAATATTCTTTGGTACTTGAAATTGAGCAGCATAATCAGTTATAATTTTTAGTGGAGCGACTTCTTTATAATGAGAAGGAAAAAGTGTATGAGCCTCATCATCGGGCAACATTAATTTAGCTCTCAATACTGAAAAAGGCATTTTCACATCGCTATTTCTTGATTGAAAAACAGGTAAATCCGCAATAACAGTAATAATATCACCGCCTTTAACTACTTTTTTATCGACTGTATAACCAAATGATAGTTGAAAAACTTCGGGACATCCTATAATCAGTAACAATAAAGGAAATAATAACATCATTTTTTTCATATTAAGCTCCCACTTTATATCTATTGTGAAACAGTTATACTTTGTTGTAACTTTATTACCGGTTTATCTGCATTTATTGAGTTGTATAACATTGCAATCACATAGTTTCAATTACCAACACCATAGGATAACCCAATTTTTTGGTTTACTCAAGAGTCTTAAAGAAAATTGCAGCAAGAAACCCAGCCAAAGTTGATAGCCCGGTTATCCAACCGCCCCGGCGAAATGCTTCAGGAAGCATCGTTTGTGAAATCATGGTAAGCATGGCACCGGCAGCACTTCCTTGTATAAACGCAAAAAGCCAGTCAGGTGCTTTCTGAAAAAATATATTTCCAATAAAAGCGCCGACTCCGGTTATTATAGTAAGCGACCCCCACATCATAACAATTCTGAAAAAACTACGCCCCTGCTTCCTCATCCCCATAGAACTCGATAAAGCTTCGGGATAATTAGATAAGAAAAGTCCGGCAAGTAATGATAATGATATTGTTGCATGAACAGTACTTGCTCCAATAACTAAAGACTCAGGAATACCGTCAAGTAATATACCCAGCCAAATTGCAAATGGAGCACCATGATGTTCTTCTGAAGCTTTTTTAATATCATCATCACTTGGTTTTGTAATCCACCCCTCTAATGTCATTGATGCTTTTTTTCTCCATTCATGGGCGATTATTTCATCAAGCGCCTGGGCATTCTGAAGCAGTTCAATACGTTTTTCGGTAACACTATGAAATGCCTGAGCTAATTCACCGGAACGGTTTACCACATGATAAAAATCATCACGTTTAATTTCCCAGCCGGCTACAGTTGACTGAGCAATTACTGATGCCGATCGGTTTTCTCCGGTAACAAGTGCGATCTCCCCTACAACATCACCGGTAGTCAATGTAGCGATTGTTTTATTGTGCCGGGTGTCAATAATATCAAGCACACCCTCTTCAATAAGTAAAAGCCGGTCACCTGGTTCATCCTGTTTCATAATAACACTACCGGGTTCATACGTAACTTGTACTATATAAGGAAGCAATTCCTGAATTTCTTCAGGGGGAAGATTTCTAAATAATGCAATTACTGAAAGTTTTTGAAGAAGCTCTTTATATGCTTTGGTTTTCTTTCTATTAAGATAAGTATAGGTTGTTGCTGTTTTTCGTAAAAAACCACCTTGTGAACTGACTAACTGATCGAGAATAACAAAAAAAATACCCCCTAAAATACTTCCAAATGCAAGCGGATAAAACTGCTCATGCTGAAGTGCACTACCTACAAGATCAATCGTTAAGGCAGCAAGTAATGCACCGCCACCGAATGCCATGAAGGCTGCTATTACCCGCTCCTTTGGTTTCCAGAATATAATAGTTAAAGCACCTAATGGTAATGAAACAGCAGAAATCAATCCGAACATAAATGAATTTAATAAACCATTTGTAAACATACCAACCTCCAGACTTCATAAAAGATTATCTTAAAACATACTTTACTTATCAACCACAAAGAAAGTAAAATTCCTTCATTTATGTTTCAAAAGGAAGTTTAATAGTAAATTTTGTCCATTCACCATCAAGTGACTCTACAGAAATAGAACCTTTATGCGTCTGGGTAATAATAAAATACGTCACGGTCAACCCGAGACCCGTTCCTACCCCGACAGGTTTTGTAGTAAAAAATGGTTCAAATATTCTTTTACGAACACTATCAGTCATTCCGCCACCATTATCCTGTATTACGATAATGATTTCACTTCCGATTTCTCTAAAGGTGGAAACTTGCAATTCCGGTTTATATTCAGTAACCGATTGCGTTGCTTTTTCAATCATGGAAAAAGCAGCATTTTTAATAAGATTAATAAAAACCTGCTCAATTTCAGTTTTTTTAATACTTATTAGCGGTAAATCAGGTGAATAATTTTTTACGATATTTATTTGTTTAAAGTCGTATTTCTTTTCTATATCATAATCCGTACAAGTAAGATTAATGGTAAAATCAAGTATTTCATTAATTGACACGTCTTCTTTTCCGGCATTACTTTTCCTGCTGAAATTAAGCATATTAGATACTATGTATGCTGCCCGTTTTCCTGATGAATTAATACCATCAATATAACTCAGTATATTTCTACGCTTCAAATATTCATTTATTTGTTCAAGTGATATACCCAATTCATTACAAGTTTCCAGATTTGCAGGTAGCTCAGAAGATAAACGACGCATCATATTTTGCCCCCCCTGAATAATAGCAGCCAAAGGATTGTTAATTTCATGTGCCATACCGGCAGCCAGTTCACCAATAGTTACCATTTTTTCTGTTTGAACCAACATTTCCCTGAACCTGTTTTTTTCAGTAATATCATCAAGAACTATAACAAGCCCCTCATTTTCAATCGGATAAATACTTATATCATAATAGTAGAAAACACCCTTTTCCTGTTTTTTAAGACTTTCAATAATAACCATTTCCTGTGTAACACAAGACTCATTCATTTTTTTTTCAAGTTCGGTAAAATAATCAGTTAAATGTTTTAAATCATTCGTATTTTCAAATTCAAAAGGAAGCCCTGGTAATTTGAAGTTATTTGTAATAACGACATTTCGTTTATTATCAACAGCAATTATTAAAGACTGCATTGAGTTAATAACTTTATTTAGATAATTTTTTGTACTCACAAGCTCCCTGCTCATCGCAATTGCATCTGATAAATCATTAAAAACAACATAAAGTTCATTATTTGCTAATGAAAATGATATTTCAACATCTCTTACAATACCATCCTTAGTTACAATTTTATATATTCGCCCTTTTGAATACATAACTCCTGAAGACACTGCAGTTTCAATATCTGACTTCCATAATAATTCACTTTCTATGCGGTATTTTTCATCCGGATATGCTTTAAGACTCCATTCAGTGACTGTATGTACGTCACCAATATCATACCCGAATAATGATACAAATTTTGCATTAACATAGATAAGTTTACCATCCAATCCGGCAACACCAATACCCACGGGTATATTCTCACTTAATGATCTGAATTTTTTTTCGCTTTGCCTGATTTCTTCTTCCCTGGATTTAATTGACATCTGCATTCTATTAAAATAATCGTAGAGTTGCTGAAATTCATATAATCCGCTCAATGCACCACCTTCAGAATATTCACCTGATGATAATCGATCCATACTTTTTACAAATCCTGCCAATGATTTATTAAATTTGACAAGTAAATTATTTGACATGACAAAAAGCATTACTAATAATACAATCAAATAACCGAATTGAATATAATTTATCTGACGAACTACAAAAAAAACATCTTCTTCTTCCTGATCTATAATAATAGTCCAATGAATATTTTCGAGATACAGATAACTCACCAGAATTTTATTTTTTCCTGATTTCCGCTCAAAAACACCTGATTTATTTATTTTCAATTCTTTTAATAATTCAACATCAACTTTATAACTTTCAGCATAAAAAGCTTTATCCGTCACAATATATACACCATTTCTATCAAGTATACTTGCTGTAATCGAACTTTCTTTACTGATATCTGCAATCTTTTCCTCAATGACTACCAAATTAATATATGCAACAATTATATACTCATTCATAGGGAAAGCAACAGTGAGAGAGCGATTTGAAGTTTCATTTGAAACAAAAGACTTTGACCAGAAAGGTTTGCCGGATTTTTTAGTCTCGGTGAAAAATTCACTTCTTGCATAACTAAAACCGACAGAAGATACAAGTATTTTTGATGCAGAAACAACGGTTCCATATTCATCAAGAATCATTATTCCATCAAAAAAATCATAACTGTCAGCATAAGTATCAAGTAATGTATTCACACTTACAGATTGTGGAGTATTTTTCCGGATGGTAATTATTTTACTTAAATTATTTAGAATATTAATTTTTTCCTCATAATAATTATCTATAATTATCGATATACTATTTATTAAAATTTTATTTTGTTTATACACATACTTTTTCATCTGTGAAAAAATCATAACCAGAGAGAAAAATACAAATATAAGATTAAATAGCACAACAAGAAGAACAGTATAAAGAAATATACCTTTAATGCTTCTATTCATCATTATTCTATCCGTTTAAACTGACCATTTTTGATTGTATATAAATAAAGCTCTCTTACACCGTCACCAAATTCATCAATACCGATTTGCTGTTGTACACCTTGAAATGTTTTTATTGATTTTAGTGCAGTTAAAACATCATTGTTTTTAACTCGCTTTAATACTTCAGCAGCATATTGGGCTGATTCATATCCGAAAAGTCCGCTAAAGTTCGGGTATTCATTATATACTTCAAAATATTTATTTTTAAACTTCTGATAAGAAGGTTCATTATCATGAAGAAGAAATAAACTGACATGAACTGTATCTTCAACAGACTCACCACCATTTTCAATTAAAGCTCCCATTATCGACCATGCCGACATCATTACTCTGGAAGTAACTTTCTTTTTTCTTAATACCTGACACAGCTTCGCATTGGTAACAGAATCATTAATTGCAAGTATTACATCTGCATTATCCTTATAAAGAATATCAGCAACCTCATTAAGATCTTTCTTTTGATCATTGTTTAATATAATACTATTTAATACTCTTTTATCATTCCCAAGTTCATTTAAAAATGAATTCATAATTACTTCAGCAAAAGATTTATTATCAATATCATAAATGATATTCACTGTTTTATATCCAATTTTTTTTGCATATGCACCAAGATATTTTCCCTGATAATCATTTGAACTTGTTATTCTGAAAAGATAATCATCCAGTCCGGAAAAATTATCACCTGAAATTGTTGCCGAAATCATAGGAATTTTTAATTGATTAGCTTTTATTTGAGCTTCTAATCCTTCACCGCTTGTGAGATGACCAATTACGATTGCGGCACCTTTATTATAAACATCTTCAATGCACTCTCCGGTTTTATCCGGCATACTTTGCACATCTGCTTCTATCAATTCAACCCTGCGACCATTTATACCGCCACTTTTATTCAATTCATCAAAATAGAGTAGCGCCCCATTTCGTCCGTTTGCACCGAGTGGTGCACCACTACCGCTTAAACTCCCAATAAAACCAACCTTGTATGTTTTACTTCCACATCCGGTCAGCAGAAATAACAGAAAAAAAAGCGTGATGAATTTACTCATATAAAACTCCTCACTAATAGTATAAAATATAATTTTTTAAAATGAAATAGGATATACTACAAAAAAAGCCTATAAATAAAAAAACAAACACAAGAGACTCTTGCAAAAATCATGATTACATTATTTTTGTTCCCGTCGATACGCAATTAAATTGCGTTAGAGGTAGCCTCATGCAAAAATTCAAGATTTAAAGAGTATTTTTGCAAGAGGCTCACAAGGCATGTTTTTTTAAATGCATATTATAAATTTAATTCTTCAAGACACCTCTATTTATTCACGCCAGTTTATCTTTTTAACTTCATCATTATTCTGTCGTACCATAAATGAAAATTTAAAACTTATTGAAAATGCCCCGCTTAAAAAATGGATTATGTCCATATTGGGATAAGCCTGATTTGTATAACTAAACTCATACCCTGTATCAATTCCAACTGCATACGTTACACCTGAAGGATAATTAAAAGTCCATGTATGATCAACTTGAATTGCACTCTTGTTTTTTATTGAATTTCTCATAAACATTGAACCAAATGAAAAAACATTCTGAAATGTCGTTCTAAAAGTATAATTTATTCTTTTTTTATTTGTTCCTGCCATTATACTTGCAAATAGAGGAAACCCGACAGTTAAATTCGGGTAGTAATCAAGTCCACTTCCAATTTTTAACGATACATTACAGTTCCCTTTTATAAGAGCTCTTTTCCAGCTTATATTAGATAAAAGTGTCGGCCCAAAAAATGCAAAATCTGTAAACATCTCATTAACTATCGGTGATACAATCAGAAAAGTGCCACCAATTTCATCATTATTACTAACTGCATAATATTTCCCGCCACCTAAAGCTAATGTTGGTATTGCTGTTAATAAAAATGCCGGATAAAGGTCACCTCTTTTGTTTGTCAAATCATTATAATGATATAAGGGAAATTCGGTAAACCATGAATAAATCCCGCCCTGACTGGTACCTTTATCAAGAACTTTTGCATCATCAAATAAATCTCTATAGATTCGGGCTGAAACAATGTCATGTATAGAAAAAAGTATTACAACGACACATGATACGATTTTTATTATTTTCATTTTTTCTCCATATTGTTGTAAAAAGCAATTACTACTTTTTAATTGTTATTGTTGATAATTGATTTAAATCATTACTGGTATCAATACTGTACTGACGAAGTTCTTCAGGTCCGGTCACCATGATAAGTGAAGCTGATACAGGTATGACATCATACGTTTCAAAATCACCAATCTGTTTTATAAATGTTACATCAGGTATCTTACTGATGTCATACAATTTAAGTCCTGCAGTGCCATCACATACGAACAAACTGTTATTGAGAATCCCAAGTCCATACGGCCCCTGCATTGAAACTGTTTTTTTTAGTTCCGGTTTAATTATGTTGCTAATGTCAATTACTTCAAGCTCATTCTGAGAACCGTTCCAATTTCCGGCTCGTAATGTAACATACGCGAAATCCCCCTGCGCAACAACCGGGTCAAAACTTCGCACATGAAGAAACCTTGACTTAAATTGTGGATTTGAAGGGTCTTCAACGCTATAAATGTACATTCCATTCTGAGCACCGATAAAAAGCAATTCTTTTTCAGCATAGGGATATATTGTCTCAATATTTATTCCAATATTGATGTTACTGAAAAGAACAGGATTTGCAGGGATTTCAATATTAAAAAGCTGAAGTGCTTTTTCACCGACAATAGTATATAAAAAGTTTTTATAAATAGTAAATTTTGCCATTGAACCACCCTGACCGGTCTGCACATTTTCAGCCATCGCATCAGTGGCCATCATTCCGCCAAAACCCCGCATATAACCTGTTTGCATATCAGAGGTGATACGGGTTTCAACTTTTCTATCCCACCTGATTACAACGCCCTTTGAATCATCAATATTTTCAGAATATGTCGTCTGGTTTAAATCAGAATCATCACGACCGGCTGATGAAACAAAGTATAAAACTTTTTCCAGTCTTTTGAGTGTAGTTACTGTATTCAAATCAGGAAGACCTGAAATATCAAGAGCTAAAAGGTCAACATAATTATCAGCATATAGAACACCATCTCTAACAGCCATATCGATATTTCCAATGATCGCAACCATTCCAAGATATACCGGGGTTGATGGATTTGTGTTGTCATAAAAATGAATACCTTTTTCTACCTCATTAATCAGCAGGTATGGATCGTAATAATAAATCTTGCCGGCGTTCGTCACTTCTTGCGGTTCAATCACTGACTTGACCGGTGAACGCATTTCTTCATAACTCATATAAACAGGTGAGTAAATAACAACTTCCTCGTAGGAACAGGAAAATGATATAACAGATATAAGGCTAAAAATAAAAAAACAAGTTAATTGTATCAAATGTTTTAATAAGATCAGATTATTTGTATTTTTTTTCATATAATCCTCCACATGTATTATACATAAATTGTAAAACATTATATGTAAATTGTAAAGGAAGTTTGTTCTGTATTTTTAATTGCGTTTATTTAGAAAAACCTTTAATCTTTTTGTATAAATCCTGTCTCGACAATCCAATTCTATCAGCGGTATTTCGTACATTGTTGCCATTTTGTTCAAGATGATACATAATAAATGCCTGTTCAAATTCCTCGACAATAATCCTTTTTGCCTGGGTAATATTATCCGGTAAATTCAGAAAATCATACAACTTGTTAACATTCGTAGTATTCTCAGTGTGTGAAGTCATATCCAATTGAAGATACAAACTTGATATGATATCGTCCTTACAAAAAATTACAGCATTTTCTATCTTATTTTTTAATTCTCTAATATTACCATTCCATGTATGATTAATCATCTGAGTCATTAAATCTCTGGTAAAACCGGTTATTTTTTTCTGATATTTCACAGCATATTCTTTGAGAAATATTTCAGATAAAGGCTCAATTTCATCACGCCGTTCACTTAATGACTTAGTCCTGATACGTACAACATTAAGCCTGTAATACAAATCTTCGCGGAATAACTTTTCAGCAATTTCTTTTTCCAGGTCTTTATTTGTCGCAGCAATAATCCTTGCATTAATTTTTATCGGCACACCGCTACCAACTCTTGTTATTTCAGACTCCTGAAGAACACGAAGAATTTTCACCTGAAGCTCAAGAGGCATTTCACCTATTTCATCAAGGAAAATGGTTCCGTTTTCAGCGAGCTCAAAAAAACCTTTTTTCAATCCTCCAGCACCGGTATATGCACCTTTTTCAGCGCCGAAAAATTCACTTTCAATAAGCGTCTGAGGAATTGCTCCACAATTAACCGGAATAAATCGCCCTTTTCTACCAGAATACATATGTGCTGCTTTTGCAAGTAGTTCTTTTCCGGTCCCGGAATCACCGGTTATTAAAATGGGCGTGTCTATAATAGCTACTGTTTTAACGGTATCAATAACCTGCTTCATTGATTGTGAGAAATAATATCCCAAACCATCATTATGTATTGTTTGTGCATTGATTTTGTCACGGACATGAGATACACGATTTATTATTTCTTCATTATTAAACGGTTTAGCAATAAAATCAAATGCACCGTTTTTGATTGCTTCAACTGAAATCTTTTCAGACCCGAAACCGGTCATTATTATAACTTCTGTTGATGATGAAACTGCTTTTATTTCTTTAAGAAGTGAAATCCCATTCATTCCCGGTAGCTGATAATCGATTATGGCGATGTCAAAACTGCCTTCCCTGATAGACAATAACGCCTCTTCACCATTCAATACGCTTACAACATCGTATCCTGCAGATTTAAAAAGTTCCTCAAGGGCAAAACAAACGCCTTTTTCATCATCAACTATTATCAGTTTCACTTGAATCTCCTATCGGCAATGTGATTTTAAATATAGTACCTGAATCACTTGATTGATACAACTCGAGCTGTCCGAAGTAACAATTGAGTATTTCCTTCGATATTGACAAACCAAGCCCGGTGCCTTCCATTTTTGTAGTATAAAACGGTCTGAATATTTCGGTTTTCACCGTGGGGTCAACACCTTTACCATCATCAGTTATAAATATTTCTACTGTTTGCACAAACGATTGTGCTGAAATTGTAATAGATTTTGCATCCGCTTCAAGCGCATTATAAATAAGATTTATTAGTATTTGCCTGAACTCACTATTATTACAATAAAAAAATGTATTTTCACACGATTTATCAATGCAAATCACACCATTTTTTTTTGTTAACTCAGGTTTAATCAAAGTTATCAACGAACCGGCTATTTCTTTAAGGTTTATAATCTCCCCTGATCCCTTTTTACCTGATCTGAAATTTTTAAGATATGTTTCTGCTAGATCCTTAATTCTGTCCGTCTCACTTGCTATTACACTAAGATAACGTATTATTGACTCTTTATCCATAGAATCAATGCGTGATAAAAGCTGCTGATTTATAGATTGTATTGCCGTAACGGGATTTTTAATTTCGTGAATAAGCCCGGCTGATAGTTTTTCAATGAGAGTTTTCTTTTCAAACGCCATTGATTTCTGAATAAAATCAATATCAGCATAATAACTGTGATCAAGACTTAAAAAATTTATTTTATACGAAAAATAAAAATCAAGTAATGCGGTTAACGCAATAACAGGTGGAAACATTATTAATGATGGGTTTTCCATTTTGTATATAAACAAAGTAACTACATTTATAATAATAAAAGGGACAATTGAAAGACCGATTAACAATGCAACTAAAAAATTAAATTTTTTCTTCTTTTCATCAGGAATCTGTTTAGCTGAACCGAACAATCGTATTGTAGCAAATGACAAAATAGTCCATGAAACAGCATGATACAATATTGAAAATAAAATATGCGGATTTAAATATACAACCGGTATTGGAATTAAAAAAAAGAGCAGATACTTCATACTGAATTTATTGGTATGCTGAACAGCGACAAATAACATAAAAAAAATCGGGATATAATACTGCATTCGACCGATAACATCACTCATATAACGAACACCGGTATATTCTAATATAAGACAAATCAGAAATAATGCAAGATATGAAAAAAAGAGTGCATGAAAACGCGTACCAATACTTTTCTGCCCGAATAAAAACATGAATAATGAACAGGTAACAGTGACCCCGGCGAAAAAAACACTCATATATACAACAAAATTCTGCATAATTTCCTCTTTTAGAAAAAGTCACCAAGCCCGATATTTATTTTATAACCGTCTTCAAATTCTTTACCCACAGTATAACCGAGTTCTCCAAAGATTGTCAAGTTAACAGGAAATCCGAGTCTTATATAAAACCCGCCACCGACTATTGAGTTATAGTTTAATTCAGAAAATGCAAAGTCATTTCCGGCCAGAACGCCCTCATAAAAACTGGTCAGACCATATTCAGAAGTAAGCGAACCCATTGAAATTGCTATAATTTTAACACGAAAATCCACTTTGTTAACAAAAGTAAAGTTTCCGCTACTTTCTTCATTGGTTAATTCTCCCCTGACAGATTTTCTAGCACTACCCGGATACCGGCTTAAAACTGTAGAATATAACTGAATGTCGTTTATCAGTGAAATATGCGAATGAGGAAATAAACCACCTCTCAGGTTTGTTACTATTTCAGGAAACACCTGTTTATTATATATATCAATATTTGCCGAAGGTGATAATGAAAAAATAAAACCTGAATACCACTTTTCAGCAAGGTATCTCATATCAACCGTTAAAAAACCGCCAACAGGTATTACTGAATAATTATACGAAAAATCATAGTAGGTTGTCTCTATATTTGAGAGATTTACTATTTGAGAAGTAAAATAGTTTTTAATCCCGCTTCGAAATCCCACGACTATATCGGGATGGACTTTTATACCGAGATTCAAAATTGAATACAAAGTATGTTCATATTTATTCTCATTGCCATACAGAGGAAAAAAAGGAAAAAAGGGATTATCCATACCAAAAGACCACCCGGTTAATTGTTCAAAATAAATAAAACCCGGCGGTAATGTTGTTAAGGTCCGCAATTCATTTTTATTGATACCCGCAAAAAATCCGATATAGTCACCACGTTGTGCTATATTTTTCCATCCGACATTACCCCACCATAAACCTGCATTTATTGTATTATTAAAACCTTGTGAAAGTGAAATAAAAATGACTTTACTATTTTCTGTATCAACAGAATCTTTTTCAAGGATTTCAACAGTATTAAATATCCCGTAATTTTTCAGACGAAGTCGTGCCGTTTCAATATAAAAAGCAAGTTCTTTTATAGTAAACGTATCACCTTCGTTAAAACCAAGATAAGTACGCATAACATTTTCATTAAGAACTTCAGGCGTAAGATATTTTATTCTCTTTATCAAATATTTCTTTTCCTCAGCCATTACAAATAGTGTGATCATTAAAAAAACCATACAAGCTATTTTTTTCATTATACTCTCCATGATTGAATGTTAAATGAAAGCAAATTTTATGCCAATACAGATATACAATGATTAAATAATGAAGTGCTTGTTGTAGAGCAACACCTGTCGTCGTGCATCTGTCTGTTGTCGGTAATATTACCGTCAGATGTCGGGTAAATTACCGACAGGTTATATATGTGATTTAAAACAATCTACTTTTCATCATATGTTTAATCGAAATATTAAAACTAAAACTTCATCACCATCTCTGTGGCTGAGTTGTTAACAATTCATGAATTTTTCCTCAATTAGTTAAAACATACTATTTAACATGCTCTTTCCCGAATTCGAGATAAAAAAAATACTTTTGCAAGAAGCTCAAGATTGATTTATTATGTATTACTTCAACAAAACAAAATCAGAACTCTTCCCTACTCCGATTACTCTCAATATAAAAATAATTGATAGCATCTCAAGAATAGAAAAGACAATAATACCCGGAATATTTAAAATTCCTGTAAACCTCGATGATATTATTTCACCGATTATTACAGACATAGTAAGATTCGCAAAAAAAATAAGTCCTGATATCGACATAAGGTACGAAAAAAATACTCTTTTTAACAGTAAAATACCTGTTATCAGACAAAAAGGAAATATGATACCTATATCCATTGCCTGATCCCATAATGTATGCTGTCCGATCATAGTATGAGGTTGAACTCCACCAATTAGAGAATTTCCGGTTTCACCAAGACATTTTAATAACAGCAAAAAACCACCGGTAATAAGAAAAACCGCAATGGTTTTAACTGGAAATCTTTCTTGAAACTTCTTTGATTTTATAAGTGCATTTGAAATTGAAATAAGTAACATTGACCCGGTAATAAAACTTAAAGAGAAATTTAATGTATATAAAAGAAACATTCTATTATACGTGAACGCCATGACAAATTCAAAATACTGATAAAAATAGTTAAATAGTATACCGGCGAGAATCATGCCCGCTTTTAAAGAACCACGAAGATAGAAAATAAAAGCAAAAATTAAAATTGGAAGACTTATAAAAAGTCTGACAGTGTCGAAACCAATTGCAGCGGTCGTAAAATATAAAGGATTTCCCTTATAGATTCCATTTGATACAAGCGTAACAATGTCTCCATTTTTCTCAATTCTTTCGGATTTCAAATTTTTTAATGAAGTAAAACCTGTCATACTTGCTGCTAAAGTCATGAGAGATATAACTAATATAAATGTAATAATAAAACTCTTCATTTTTTACTCCTCGTTTAATATAAAATACATTGTTTATATATTAATCCGTGATGTATTTCATACTTCATTGTAATTATTAATTTTCTCAAGTAAATGAACAATAAAACAATATTAGGAGCTTCTTGCAAAAATACTCCTTTTATCTCGAATTTTTGCAAGAAGCTACCTCTAATGGGATTATATCGCATATGGCGGACGCATAAAAAAAGTACCCTTTTTTTCATCAAATACTCTTGATTTTTGCAAGAGCCTCTTAGTTATACCATTTTTTCTCATTTTAATTATGGGTTTTATTTTTAGATAGAGCCTCTTTCTAAATAATTTTATGCTGTAACGTTTTCGTTAGGTTTTTCGAATAGTTTTGCACATTCCGGTTTTATCCGGATTTTTTCTAATTATTTCCAACTAAGAGATTTTTCAGAGAAAGCCTCAGCTATTATTCGCTGTGCATGTAAATATTCAAATCCAATACCAATTAGTTTTTTTGAAACCTCTGTAGCAAACCCGTTACCTCAATAATTTCTTAAGATGATATAGAACAATTTAAACCTTAATTATCTTACTTATTCTTGTCTTCAGGAACAATCATCCATGCAACGAGAGCTCCAAATATCAGCATCTCACTAAAAACCTCGACGAAATGACCAAATCGAACTATTGGGGGCATTAACCCATTTGGAAAAAGTAACTGAAATGATGCAAAAACACTCATTACAATCCCTGACAATACAATCTTCTTTTCTTTTGATCCTTTCATTATAAAAAATAATGGAAGAATGCATAGTAACCACAAAATACTTCTGATAACCTGTATAAAAAAAAGTTTTAAACCGCCCATAGCATCAGTTGAACTAATCCAGGAAGCATAATATTCCTTCGTAGCCTGAAAACTCATAGGGAAAAGACCGAAAGAAAAATACAATAATACATACACAAAAATTATAACCGGTATCCATAGAAACCACCTGGGTTTTAAGAATACTATTTTCTCTAACTTTTCATCCTGTTTTTTCCATCTGCCATGAAGTAATAGAGGTAAAGGCAAATAAAGAACAAAAATAAATAATTGACTCATCATTATTTTACTAACACCAAAAATATCAAGATCAGGAAACGCTTTAATAAAAACTATTGTCTCAACCTGAGTCATAAACGTCTGTATTCCCCATGTTAAAACCAGCATCGCTCCATATAATTTTAATCCGCTACTCTGTGAACTGCTAATTATATAGTTAATAAAAAAAGATAAAGATGCAGTAACGACGACCAACGCAAGAATCATATATTTTCCATCATTAATTCCTATCTTAGCAGTTATCTCTGCTGATAAAGGAAACAATATTCCGCCAATCGAATATATAATTACAAACACAATCCATGATAAAATCCACTTTCCAACCCATTTTACTCTTTCCATAAAAAACCTCCAGTTTGTATAATAATATTATATAATATTATTATTTGAAATAATATTGATTTTGTACTATTTCCATCTGACTTTCTGTTACGCGCCATGACCAGTTATGAGAACCTGAACTACCCGGTGTATTAATTCGCGTGTCTGCTCCAAGTTTAAGTAAATCCTGTAGTGGCACAACTACCATTGCTGCGTTAGACTTCATAAGTTTCGCAATAATAGAAGAATGCAGGTCATCATAGTGATTAATGCCTAAATACTGAAATACCATCTTCTTTTCAGATTCACAAAGTGAATTAAACCATCCTGATATAACATGATTATCATGAGTCCCGGTATATGCAACTGAATATTCATCATATACATCTACATTAAAATCTGACTCTGATATGGTTTCTACATTAGTGAAATCTATAAACTGGAATATTTTCATTCCCTTTAATTTAAAATCTTTTTTTAGTTTTTTTACTTTCTCTGTAATAAAACCAAGATCTTCAAGTAAAAATAAATCTTCGATTTCATCAGAATAAACTTCATTTAACGCATTAAACAATACATGTCCCGGTCCTTGTTCCCACGTTCCGTTATGAGCAGTTACTTCACCGAAAGGTATACTGAAATAGGACTCAATTCCTCTGAAATGATCAATTTTGATAGTATCAACAAGACTTTTCAGGTGTGCAATCCGTTCCTTCCACCATGTAAACACGGTTTTCTGATGTTCATCCCAATTATAAAGAGGATTTCCCCAAACCTGACCATCCACGGTAAATGAATCAGGCGGAACTCCGGCAACCCGCAGAGGATATCCCTTATCATCCAATAGAAATATTTCTTTATTTCCATACACATCACTTGAGTCAAACGAAACATAAAGAGGAATATCTCCGATCAGTTTCACATTTTTTGTATTCGCATAATTACGAAAATCAGACCATTGCTCAAATACTTCAAACTGAAGAAACTTATGATACTCTTCCAAATCACTATCGGCACGTTTAAACGATGCATCCCAATCAATCCAGCTTTTTCCGCCATTAAGCTCTTTTAAAGCCATGAACCGGGCATAGTTTTCAAGCCAATGTTTCTGAGCTCTACAAAATTCTTTATACTTTATCCTATACGTATCATTTGTATCAAGTTTCTTAAATTTTTCATACGCCATTTGTAAAAACGTATACCGGTGAATATAGAGAAAACCATAATCAATGACAGATTGAGTTGATTCAGGATATAAAGCTAATTCATTTTGTGATAATAAACCTTTTTCATTCAAAATATCAAAACTGATAAAATAAGGATTTAATGCAAAAGTAGAAAGTGCATCATATGGCGAATTTGCATAACCGGTCGGTCCACTACCTAGTATTTGCAAATAATCAATGTGGTTATTACTTAAAATATCAATCATTTTTTTTGCTCCAGCTCCGAGATCACCAGAACCATACTTTCCGGGCAATGATAAAATATGAGCTAAAATTCCTGTTTTTTTCATACTAAAATCCTCCTTTTTTTAAACCTCTTTTATTCATCTGTTCCATATAAACCAACAAGTCCGCCAATAGTTGATAGTTTTTGTTCAAATAATTCTTTATCTGCAAAATAATGATCTTTTGAAATAGATGTTAAAATACCGGTTTCTTTTAAATGATGCATTGTCTTAGTTACTGTTTCACGTGATAATGACAGGAAATCGGCTATTTCTTCCTGTGTATGTCTTCGCGGTATCATAAAAACACCTGATTTGATTTGACCGTGTTTTATACTCACCCATTTTAAATAATTTAATATTTTCGTTTCAGCACTTTCTATAACTATTGATTTTTGAAAATCGCCAATCAATAATCCACAATTCTTTAAAAGATCAAAAATAAACCCCGTGTCATTTTTTAAATGAGTAAAAAATATTCCTTTGCTATAGAAATGATTTCACACGAAGTAACACAAACAGCATTAACGGTATGAAATTCGCCAAAAAGTTCCGGGATTCCCAGGAAATTGCCGGATGTTAAAAATGAAAATATTTTTTTAAACTCTTTGTCCGTATATTTTGAAATTTCCACTTTTCCATTAGCAATAATATAAAAGAAATCAACCCGTTCATCTTCTGAATAAATAAAATTATTTTTCTGATACGTTTTTGTAATCCCTTTTTTAATAATGTTATTTAATAACTCAGGATTAGTAGCGGATAGTGTATTTTTCATAATTATTTTATCAACGAGTTCCATACATCAACTTCTCTTTAGTACTATAATACTACTAAAACTCTTTTATGTTTGTGAAATATTTCACATTTTACGAAGATTATTTGACGATTTATAGATGATTTTTTTTTAGAATAATAGAAATAGAAGTGATATTTGTTATATTTAATAAAGATGTTTTTAATCTACTTTTTTATCGTATACTTAATCGGCATGTATAAATCTATTTTAATATTTTTATTCCACTTATTTAATGGTGTTATATGCTCTTCAAGCCATTTCCTGAAATTCCGCCATGCTGTAACAATTTCTGTTAACTTACAAGAAGTTACTGCGTACTGTCCGCATTCTACTTTTTTTTAACTGCCCTTGTAAAAGATTCCTGAGATTCAAACTGATATTCAATAGCAATATCCAGAATAATTCTTCCGGTAGACATCAATTTCTTCATTGCTTCAGATATTCTTCTTTTTCTAGAGCTTCTTGCAAAAATACTCTTTTTATCTCGAATTTTTGCATGAAGCTACCTCTGACGCAACTATGTTGCGTATGGCGGAAGCAAAAAGAATGTATTCATTCCTTTTGCAAGGGCCTCTCTAATATAATTTTTAATAAAAAAACCTGTTAATGCAAAAAATATTCTGTAAAATTGAGCAGGCGAAAAACAGGATATTCCGGCGAGTTTATTAATCGAAATTGTATTAGTAAGGTTTTCATCTATAAAATCTATAGATTTTTGTATTTTCTTATAATAATTCACCCGGAATAACTCCTGAATTTAATTTACCTGAATACTTGATATTTATATTCTTTCCATCCGCAATAGTTATCAAATTCTGTTTCTCCTGTTTTTACAAATCCGATACTCTCATAAAAATGGTGGTTTCTGAATGCCCAATCCGGAGTTTCAAGATACCATGATGTTTTAATTTTACTCATTTTAAATAAAATGTCAAAAGCTTTTTTACCAATTCCTCTGTTTTGATATTCAGGTAAAATCCAGACTCTCCCGATTATTTTACAATTTTCTTTACCTGAAAAGATTATAAATCCTCCAACCGGAATAGTATCATACATTATTTTGTAAACTTCATTTTTTTCAATAACATCGATATTCCACTCAAGAGAATTACATCCCGGTGGCATATCCATTGTTACACCATCTGGTTTATTTTTATTATCATCCAGAAATGCCTTAACCTGCGATGTTTTTAATGCTTCTGCATCCTCTTTTACTGCTTTGATTAACGATATTCTTTCCATAATAATACATCCTTTTTTATTTGATATAAAGGCTCTTGCAAAAACAAGTACCCTTTATTTTTGCAAGAGCCTTTATAGTATAAATAGTCCTTTTTATTATAATTTGTTTGATATTTTTTATCATTTTATTACATGAGTGATATGGCATAAAATTTAAAATAAGAAGAACCAGATGTAGATTTTTTTTCAAGTTTTCCATCATCAAACGCTGTTTTCATAATAGCCGTTGCATCCCAATAATTTTTCAAACATCTGTCAATATTCTATCACGATTGACTTTTCAACACAACTGCCTTATAATACAAACGGAGTAACAGATGAAAAAACTGCCGATTGGAATAAACACATTAGATACAATTATCAGCAAAGATCTGATCTATGTTGATAAAACCTCTATCGCCCACAAGCTTATCAATACCTCAGGCAGATATTTCCTCTCCCGTCCGCGACGATTCGGCAAATCGCTTTTTATTGACACTCTGAAACAAATCTTTGAAGGCAATAAAGACCTTTTCAAGGGATTATATATATATGATATCGGCAAGAGTTGGGCAAGGCTGGAAGTATAAAAAAGAGCCCGCGTCCGTGCGGGCGAAGATTATTAAAAGTAATAAAATATAAAGATGGTTAATTTCTGATTTTTTTATTATATTGATTACATAATTAATTTGGAGTAATAACTAATGGCTTGGCATAAAATAATAAATGGTGACAGTCGTAAAATGAATAATATTGATGATAAATCAGTTCATTTGATTATAACATCACCGCCTTATTGGCAATTAAAAGATTACGGAAGTGAAAATCAAATAGGATTTAATGATTCATATGAAAATTATATTAATAATATGAATTTAGTCTGGAATGAATGTTATCGTGTTCTGCATAATGGATGTAGACTTTGTGTTAATATAGGAGATCAGTTTGCAAGGGCTGTTTATTATGGACGATATAAAGTTATACCAATACGAGAAGAAATCATAAAATTTTGTGAAAACATTGGTTTTGATTATATGGGCGCCATAATCTGGCAAAAAGTTACCACATCAAATACAACTGGGGGTGGTGTTCAAATGGGTTCATATCCATATCCAAGAAATGGAATATTAAAACTTGATTATGAATTCATCTTAGTATTTAAGAAACTTGGCGAAGCTCCAAAACCTACTATAGAACAAAAAGAATTATCAAAAATGACCGCGGATGAATGGAATACATATTTTGCAGGGCATTGGAATTTTTCAGGTGTCAGACAAAATAACCATATTGCTATGTTCCCAGAAGAATTACCAAAAAGATTGATCAAAATGTTTTCTTTTGTAAATGAAACAATTTTAGATCCTTTTACAGGAAGTGGAACGACATTATTAGCAGCAAAAAATCTTGATAGAAATTCAATTGGTTATGAAATAAATCCTGATTTCATTCCTATTATTCAAGAGAAAATTGGAATTAATGAATTTAATTTGTCTAACTCTGAATATAAGATTTTTAAACAAGAAAATAATAATTCTAATTACAATATAGAAATTCAAAAGTTGCCTTATATTTTTAAAGATCCAAATATATTCGATAAAAAAATAGATGTAAAGAAACTACAATTTGGTTCTAAAATTGATAAAGACAGTAAAACAACCCGTGAAGAACTTTATACTGTAAAAGAAATTATTAGTCCAGAAAAAATAAAATTAAATAATGATTTAATAATAAAACTTATAGGAATAAAACAATCCTCTCAAACAATTGATAAAGCAATTTCTTTTTTAATAGAAAAAACAAAAGGGAAAAAAGTGTTTATTAAATACGATGATGTTAAACATGATTCAAATAATAATTTATTATGTTACCTTTATTTAGAGAATAAAACTTTTCTAAATGCACATTTACTAAAAAATGGATTAGCGGATGTTGATATAAATTATAATTATAAATATAAAAATAAATTTTTAAATTTTAAAATAGGGGAATTATTCATTGAAAGTAATTAAAATATTAAATAATGAAATTTTATCATTATTAGAAGCAGAAGTACTTTCATTTCCTAAATATGCGACTCAGATACTTAATTTAGCAAATCAAAATGCTCAAGGAACAAGACCTGCAGTAGTAGGTCAAATGAGCGATTTAATTCAAGAATTTAAAGGCGATAAAATTAAAGATTGGGAAGAATGGTATTTAAATAAACATCCAGAAGCAATATCTTTAGCAGCGACAAAAATCTTTGATATGGTTAATCATTTTAAAGAAGTAATGACTCAAATAGATAAAGAAATGATTGAAAAATGGGTTAAAGATCTCGTAATAATAAAAACGTTTGTTGGATTAAAATTTCAGGAAGCAATTTTGAAATATGTCGCAAAGCAGTTTAGTTTTTCTTATAGACTAGCTGAACCACAAGAAGAGTCACAAGGTATTGATGGCTTTATAAATGTAATTCCAGTTAGTATAAAACCTATCAGTTATGAAATAAAAAAGTCATTATCAGAAAAAATTTTAGTATCTATTATTTTTTATAAGAAACTTAAAGATGGTATAAAAATATCTTATAATGAAAATGTTTTTTTGTAAATTTTGCGACATCCATGTCGCTGCTTTATGGTATAACATTGCCCAACTCCAGTCGATAACAGCAAGTTGCCGGTTTCGGCGGAGAATACCGCCTACACCCAAATTGACCGCATATTTGGGTAATATTATAGATTATTTTACAATATTTGATTATTATTTTTAAAATGCGGTCAACTTCGGCAATTTGCGAGGCGATAGATGGAATTGGGAAAAGTGTTTCCGGTTATTAAAATAGATTTTTGTGAAAACTTGAAGAATGGTACAATGGATATAATTTTCTCGGTGATAAAGTATATAATCCTTTTGATATTTTATTATTTATAAGTGAGAATTGCATCTACCGCAACTACTGGTTTGAAACGGGAACCCCGACATTCCTTATAAAACTATTCAAAAAATATTGTTACTTTCTGCCCGATCTTGATACAATTACGGTTGGAGAAGAAATCATCAGTTCATTTGACATTGACCGGATTGATCCGGTAACTCTCCTTTTAAAAATCTTAACCTGAACTTTTATCGTATTGTATCTGTCATTTGTCTGTAAAAACACCGTCACCTGTCGGATAAATTACCGACAAATTTACATCCAAAAACATACAAATAAAACAACCAATCAATTCCAGGCCCTTTTCAAACTGGCACAACTTTTGCTTTACTATCACAAAACAGGAGGATTTATGAAAATTAACAAATTACTTGTCTGCTTAACATTATTAAGTATAGGATGTATGATGTACAGTATTGACGGTTCATGGGTCGGTACAATAAACGGTTTATCAACAAAACTATTAACAGAACAAATCAAACTGCTTGAGAAACAATCAAAAAACACTAAAGATCTTGCCGGTGTTACCGCTAAAATCGGTATTTGCTATCACATGATTGCACTTGAAACAGGAAAAAATGCAGACACATCGATAAAGAAATTACAAAAAAGTCTGTCATTACACAATGATCCGCTTGTAAAAGCATTTCTTGGTTCTGCAATGACGTTAAAAGGTAATGAAAAACAGGATCTTGGTATACTTGGTCAGGGTTTGCTGCTTATCGATGAAGCACGAAATGAAAGCCCGGATAATATCAGTATTTTATTACTGCGGGTAAGTAACGGAGCCGGTATGCCTGATTTTATTTTAGAGTATAACAAAAGACTCGGTTTACTCAACGCTGACATACAACACAGTGAAAAAATGTATGCAGAAGGTACGTTACCTGTTGAAATGTTTGTTGAGTTTAAATATCTAAAATCAAAATTAGTGTTAAAAGAGAAAAAACTTAATGAAGCAACACAAATCTGGAATGAAATTATAACCGGTTTTCCCGACAGCAAATTTGCCAGGTTATCCGCACAGGAACTGTCAAAATATAGTGAGTAAAAATCATTCAAGGAGATGGTATGAAAGAAGTTATCTACCGGATTGAAAATATTTGTAAATCATACAGACTTAACAAAGTAATTGTTGAGGCGTTACGGGATATTAATCTTACTTTATACAAAAACGAATCATGTGCTTTCATCGGGCCGTCGGGAAGCGGTAAATCAACACTTCTGCATATTTTAGGTAGCGTTGACATACCTGATTCAGGAACGGTATTTTTCAATAATGAAAATATTGCATCCATGTCAGATAAAGAACAATCAAAAATCCGTGCAGAAAAAATTGGTTTTATCTTTCAGAATTTTAACCTGATTCCCGTATTGAATGTTTTTGAAAACATTGAATATCCGTTACGAATGAGTAAAGGAAATCGATCAAACGAAGAAAGAGATAAAATCATGGCAATTATTGAAGAAGTCGGTTTGCAGGATCACATTAAACACAAACCCGGTGAATTATCAGGCGGTCAACGGCAAAGAGTTGCTGTTGCACGGGCATTGGTTATTGAACCTGAAGTAATACTTGCTGATGAACCGACAGCCAATCTTGACTCAAAAACGGGTTACAAAATACTGGAACTGATTAAAAAATTGTCGGTGAAACATAAAACAACCCCGATATTCTCAACTCATGATGCAAAAGTTATAGAATTCGTAGAACGAAAAATAACACTCTCAGATGGTCAGATAATAGTATAAAACAAACAAAGGAGCTACAAAAATGAAAAAAATTATACCAATTACTAGAGGCTCTTGCAAAAATCAAGAGTACTTGATTTTGCTTCCGCCAATACGCAATAAATTTGCGTTAGAAGTAGCCACATGCAAAAATTCGATAAAAGAAAAGTATTTTTGCATGTGGCTCTGTATAATGATCTTAACGATGATAAGTTGTCAAAATCAGACAAAACAACTTGAACTTACAAAAAATGAACTGAAAACAAACTATCAGACATCTTCTTCTGTAGACGATGCCGTGAAACTTGCAGAATTTTATAATCTTAAATACACTTTAAAACAGGAACAAATTGAAGAAGGGCTAAAAGATATCGCACTTTTTAAAAGTCTCTATCCTGATGAATTAAAACTGCACATATTAGAGGGTAATCTCTACACCGTTTTAGGTGGTGCGTATGCAAAAAAAATGGATCTGGAAAAGGCAATGCGCAACATAACTAAAGGGTTTGATATAATGGATGAACTTTTAAACCAATATCCTGACAACAGCTATTTTCTTATCTACCGGGGAATTAATTCGGTGAGTGTACCAAAAATGTTTAACCGTTTGCAATATGCACTATCAGATTTAAAGAAACTAATCGATATGGAAAACACTCCCGATGAAATACGAATATTAGCATATACCAATTATGCGAAGGCATTAAAAATGAATAAGGATAAAAACGGGTTGAAAAAATTAAAAGGTGAATTTGCAACACAGTATCCTCATTTAAAATTGAAATAACAGCACAAAGGAGTTTACTATGTGGAATATACTGACATTTATGTTTTCATATCTTATTCCGGGACTCGTTATACTTTTTGCCCTCTATCTGTTTATTAAGGAGCGATATCTTTTTTCAATATCTTTCCGTAATGTATTCAGAAATCCGAGACGTTCACTTATAACTATAACAGCCATAGCCGTCGGTGTTATTGCAATCATCGTTTTCGGCGGTTATATAAACAGCCAATTCTGGGGTTTACGTGAGTCAACAATCCGTTCTCAAACAGGTCATTTTCAAATATACAAAAAAGGTTTTAATGAATTTGCCGTTAAAAAACCGTACGACTATAGACTAGTTGATTTTAAGGCAGTCACAGAACTTTTACAGAACGACCCGATTATTGGTAATGCATTTGAAGTTATTGTACCGGAGGTGCAATTCTCAGGCCTTATTTCCACCGGGGATAATTCAACCGGTTTTCTTGGCAGGGGAATTGACCCTGATAGCGATAATATAATCTCTTCATTTGACATAATGAAAAACGGTATGAAACTAAAAGGGAATGAAAAAGGCAGGACCGTTCTTGGAGCGGCATTAGCAACAACACTTGATGCTAAAATCGGTGACTCACTGGTTTTACTAGTCCAGACACCGACAGTTGGACTTAATGTACTTGATGTGGATATTAAGGGGACTTCCGAGTCATTTTCAACTGATTACGACAAAGTACTTGTGAAAATAAATATAACTGATGCGTGGGATTTAATGGGTGAAGAATACGCTGATAAACTCACTATTCTCCTTAAAAAAACCAATGAACTTGATTTTGTCATGAAAAGAGTTGATCAGCTTATACAGGAAAATGGCCTTGATATTGAATATAAAACATGGAAAGACCTTGCACAATATTATTACAGTGTTGTAAGTCTTTACGAAGGAATATTCAGCTTTGTAAAATGGATGATCTGTATACTTATTATCATCTTTATCTCTAATACACTTTTTATGTCAGTCATGGAACGAGTCAATGAAACGGGCACTTTGCGAACAATCGGGACTACCAAAAACCTTATTATAAAAAGCTTTATTATAGAAAGTATGATAATGGGACTGATGGGTGGAATACTCGGAGTGTTTCTTGCATGGCTTACAGGTATGGGTATTAATAGTATGAATATTCCGATGCCTGCACCTCCCGGTGTCAGTAAAGAACTTATACTTTCAATCAGATTTGATGAGAATACCGTACCATCAGTGATATTCAGTTTGAAACTATCACTACTTACCGCTTTAGCAGGCTCGATACTACCAGCAATGAAATCGGTAAAAATGGGCATCGCCGAAGCATTACGACATTATTAAAAGGAAACGATATGAAAATAAACTATATAATTGCTGCACTCATTGTTATAAACAGTACCCTCTGTTTCGGGATTGATGATCCTGCTTCAATTCTTAAAAAAGTTGATGATACAAGAGGGCCGTCTTTTTCAACATACCAGACGACTATTGAAGTTATTACAACAGAAAAAAAAGTGATAACCGAACAGAACAAATTAACTGTTATTATACAAAGAGGAAATGACAGCGTTTCATCTATAGCTTTTTTTGAAACACCGGAAGATCAGAAAGGCCGGAAAATGCTTATGGTTGGCACTGACACCTGGCTTTATATCCCGGGATCAAAAAAACCGGTTAAAATATCACCGGCACAGAAGTTATCAGGAAATGCCTCAACCGGTGACATACTATCGGTAAATTATTCGGGTGATTATACACCTTCAATTACGGGAAATGAAAAAATCGGTAATTTTGATTGTGTACAATTAGAGCTCATTGCAGCAAAAAAATCGGTAACGTATTACAAAATTATACTGTGGGTAGACAAAAAAGAATATAAACCGGTGAAAGCAGAATATTATACAAAATCATTAAAATTGTTAAAAACTGCGTATTTCAGAAAATTTGAAATGATAAACAATAAAGAAATATGCACCGAATCAATTATAGTAGATGCAATATTTAATGATAAAGTTACCATAATCAAAAATTATGATTTTAGAAAATCAGATAAAACACAGTCGTATTTCAGTAAAGATTTTATAAAAGACGTAAGTTTATAAGGATTAAACATGATTAAGCACCTGCTCACGATAACACTGATATTTTTATCGATACAAGTAATGCATCCGACTGATTCTATTGATGATGTATTCTTAAACTTTTCACTCGATGATGTAACTAATGACGTTACGAATACATTACCAAAAGAGTCACCAAAACAGAAAATGACAATTAACGGTAGCGTTGCGGTAACTCAAAAAAGCGGTTTTCAATATTCGATAATTCGTGAGAATGTGCTTAATCCTGATAATGTGTTTAATATTGATAACTACCAGTTTTTTGCCAATGCGAAAATACTTGCTGAAGTGTCAATAACACCTTATTTCAAATTCTATGCTGATTATTTTTTTCAGTTTACAATGAAAGGGAATGAACTTGATCTGCAGACTGAGAATGATGCAAATAAAAAGGAATTTTCCGGTGAACTTAACGAATTATATGCAAGTGCAACAATACCCCTTCATTATCCGGCAAAGTTTTCAATCGGGCGAATGTTTTTCAGACAGGAGAACTCGCTCGGTTTTTCAATTTTTAACGGACTCTCATGGGATAAAAAACTTCTTGGCGGAACATTCAGTGACAATAATCCCGGAGCGAATATGGTGAAATTCTCAATGTATTTTCCTTATATCAATTTTGATTTAATCTATTCTCCGGGGTCAGTTGTTGATAATGATACAGCAGCATATTTTCATATCCCGAAAGAGCAGCGATTTTACACAATGCTAAATTGTAATGTTCCACAAACCGACTTCGGGTTTAACGGGTATTTTGACAGTGATTTACAGTGGGGAGCAGGAACGACTGTTTCAGTAACTGTTTACGATGATCTTATACTCTACTCTGATTTTTCAGTCCAGAATTATAATCCCAAAAAAAGACTGGTTAAAAAAGATGAATATCTATACGATGATATGAAAATGTATGAATGGGAGGAAACGCAGTCAATAAGTTTCACCGGGACATTACTGGGTATCAATTTCAGTCCAAAATCTATTATATCGATGTACACGGAGATCTTTTATAACTCAAACGGATTCTCCCGTGATGAACAATCTACCTATTTTGATACGATACAGGATATTAAGAAAAACTATAAAAACCCGTCATATCCTTCAATGGCTCCTAATGCTGACTCTATTAAACAACAGTTTACCTTGTATTACTTCGGATTATTAGCACAATCATTGTCAAGTTATGATGCAGTTTCCATGGGATCATTATTTATTTTCTCACGAGTCGGAAAAAGTGATATTGCATCAAGCGGGATTGAACTTCTTTTATCATCATTAACATCCTGTTTTGACGGAAGTACGCTATTGATACCGCAAATTTCGTATAATTTTCTAAAATACTGTTCCATCAGATTATATTCAAACATATTTATAGGTTACCCGGGTTCATTATTCGGTGAGATTCCGTATGTTGGAACGATTAATTTTGAAGTGGAATTAAAGTTGTAAGGGGGGGATTTGATAAAGAGCCAAACAAGAGAGGTTTAAAGCCTTGCTCCTGAAACTCTCATGAAACTCTCTGATCCTTCATGAATTTGGTATCTGCTTCAACTAATTTACCATGGCGTTTGAGTATGAAAAAACCATATTCTTCTGCTTTTTCTATAACATCTTTATTTATATGAAACCCGGCGATTCCGGCATATATTGTAAAATTGTTATAGACCGGAAAAAGTTTTTGAAAATTTGGAATCTTCTTTTCTTTCAGTTTTTCTATATCATTAACATGAGTTTTATATTTTGTTTCGATTATTGCAAGAGTGTTACCATTAACCATAACGATATCAAACTCATCGGTTAATTTACCCTTCGATGATGTTAAATTTGGTATTATTGAATTGAAAACATAACTGCCAATTTTCATTTCGTGCTGCAATGTATTAAAAAAGAATTCTTCAGCTACATCACCCTGATTATTTGCAACATTTCCTATATACTCTCCGAGTTTCTTTAATTCTTTTTTACCCTCAATAACCCTAAGCTTAAAAAGCTCTTCTGTTTCTTTGAATTTTTTTTGATTCTCTATTTTATATTGCAATAAAATTTCTTCATTTCGTTTATGAATAACTTCATTCATTTTTTGCATTTCAGAAATATCCTTAAATTGTTTTCGAATTTCTTTGAATTCCTCACGATCAAGCTTAAATTCCTCACGATCCAGCTTAGACTGCTCAAGTTCTAACAAAGACTGCTTATAAAGCGCCTCAGACTGTTCCTTCATTTTATCGAATTGTTCACGAGTTTCTTTAAATAATATCTTGATATCATCAAACGACTCCATCATAACCTCCGCATTTATACTTTTTTATTCAAGCCGGCTTTTTTAGGCAAGGCTCTTATTAGCAGTATAATAAGAAATTAAATTATGGTCAACACAAATTAAATGAACATGTTCAATTATTTTTTATCCTTCTGTTGAATAATTAAAAAAAATACCATACAATAAAAGTTCATTTTCTCAATAATCGGGGAGCTTATTATATGAACAAAAAATGGTGGAAAGAAGGCGTTGTATATCAAATTTATCCGAGATCTTACAAAGACAGTACCGGTAACGGTGTTGGTGATTTACGGGGCATAATCGAAAAACTTGATTATATACAAAGTCTTGGCGTAACCATTATATGGTTAAACCCGATCTATACTTCCCCGAATGATGATAACGGATATGACATATCAGATTATCAAAATATCATGAGCGAATTTGGTACGATGCGCGATTTTGATGAACTCCTCTCCGGCCTCCACCGGCGTGGTATAAAACTCATTATGGATTTGGTAGTTAATCACAGCTCCGATGAACATAACTGGTTTATTCATTCAAAAGAGTCAAAAAATAACCGTTACAGAGATTACTATATATGGAAAGACCCCGCATATGATAAAACCGGAACAATCATGCCACCTAACAACTGGGGTTCGGTATTCGGCGGTCCTGCGTGGGAATATGACGACACAACAAATCAGTATTTTCTGCATATTTTTTCTAAAAAACAACCTGATCTTAATTGGGACAACCAGGTGTTACGAAATGAAATATTTTCAATGATGAACTGGTGGTTTGACAAGGGAATTGACGGGTTTAGAATGGATGTTATAAATATGATTTCAAAATATCCCGATTTTCCTGATTATAATAACAATATTGCCTGGCTAGACAATAAGACATTTATGAACGGCCCGAACCTGCATAAATACCTCAAAGAAATGTATGAAAAGTCACTTAAAAAATATGATGTAATGACGGTAGGCGAATGTTTCGGGCTTCCTCTTGAAGAAGGTAAAAAAATGGCCGGTGAAGATGCCAATGAATTAAGTATGGTCTTCCAAATGGAACATGTTGATCTGGGAAGCGGTACTTATGGTAAGTGGGATATTGTACCATGGAAATTAACATCACTAAAAGATATTTTTAATAAATGGTATGTTGCAATGGAAGAATGTAACGGATGGAACAGTATTTTCCTTATGAATCACGACCAGCCCCGCTCGGTTTCAAAATTCGGTAATGACAAAAAATACCGGGTCGAATCAGCAAAAATGCTTGCAACTATGAAACTTACATTAAAAGGGACACCCTATATTTATCAGGGCGAAGAAATTGGAATGACCAACATCGCAATTGATACTATAAGTGATTACAAAGACCTTGAAATCCTCAATCACTATAAAGAAGCAATCGAACGTGGTGAAAAACATGAAAAGTTGCTTTCAGCATACAACTACAAAGGACGGGATAACGCAAGAACGCCGATGCAGTGGGATGCCGAAGAAAATGCAGGCTTCACAACCGGAACCCCCTGGTTAAAAGTCAACCCGAACCACAAGGAAATCAATGTAATCAACGCTGAAAACGACGCAAACTCAGTCCTTCATTATTACAGGAAAATGATTGCTTTACGAAATGCAAACGAGGCGTTAATCTATGGAACATTTGAAATAGTTGATTATTCCAATGAAAAAATATTTGCATACTTTAGAAAACTAGGGAATACTGTTTTTTTTATCATGCTTAATTTTAGTGAAAATAAAGTCAGATTTACACTACCCGATTCAATTGCCCATTCAAAAGTAACGGTAATAATCAGTAACTACCCGAAACCTGAAACAATGCAACCGGATAGTGAATATGAATTACAGCCTTATGAGGCAATTGTTTTTAAGGGTGCCCTTAAGATGTAAGATTGTCAAAAGCAATCGAAACATTAAGGCAAAATAAATTAATTAATTCTTTATCCATATCTGATAAAATATCGTTACAACCTTCGAGATAAATAATATTTTCAGATTTATTTTTATTGGTTAAATATGCAATATATCCGTTTTTAGTATAAATACTTTTTTTCTCATTAAAAGCCTGGGTTATAAGCTGAAAAACATTATGAGGAACGACGCTTTCAAGACTCATATTAATTGCATCAGCATATTTCCCGGTTGCTCCCATAACAAAAAAAGTGCCATTCGTATTTTTTATTGCAAAAGCCGAATTCCGGATATCTGTTGTTTCACCACAAAAATTAACAATCGAAGTTAATTGTATCAAAACACCGGTTGTAAATAACTTAAGCGATTGTATTTCAAAAATATTTGCAGATGCCTTAATTATTTTTTCCAATCCTAATTTATATTTATAAATAGTTACAATATCTTTGTATGATCGTAATGCTGTTACTAATGTAGTAAATAATTTCCTCATAGTAAGTTCTGTCTTTTCTTTATAATCATTAATATCATATTCAACGATTATTTTTTCTTCAGGAGCACTCCCCGGCTGACCGGTTCGTAATATTATTCGAACAAAATTGTTTTTTAATTCATCCCTAATGTATTTTACAACTTTTAAACCGGCTTCTTCTTCTTCCATCACAACATCTAGAAAAATTACAGCAATATCATTATGACCGGCCATTATCTGTTTAGCCTCAATTCCACTATATGCACTCATAAAGTGTAACCGCCTGTCAAGAAAACGAAAACCGGATAATACACGCTTCGTCAAAGTATGCATCTCAGGTTCATCATCCACTATGAGTACTTTCCAGCACTCCTGTGTAGCTAAGCAAGCCTCATCATTAGTATCTTCAGGTGCAAAAACTATTGAATCACTATCCATATATCTCCTCCCATCTGAAATCATTGACAGTATTATGTACTATATTGCTTGAGTTTAATTGTAAAAAAAGTACCTTTCCCCATGTCACTTGAAACAATTAAATCACCTTTTAATTTACTTTTAACCAAATTATAAACTATACTTAACCCTAACCCGGTTCCGCCTGAACCTCTTTTTGTTGTATAAAAAGGTTCAAATATTTTTCCTATTACATCCTTTGAAATACCACACCCGTCATCCGAATATAAAATTTTCACAATATCACCATCTACAATTACCTCTATACGAATATATCCTGATTTTCTATTTTCAAACCCATGTATTATTGAGTTTAGTATAAGGTTAGTAAAAATCTGTGATAAAGCACCAGGATATGAATCAATAAAAAGACTCTCAGGACATAAAATTTCAATAGAATGATTTCCCTGTTTATATTGAGGTTTTAAACTAAGAACAATATCGTTTAAATAACTTTTAAGATTAAATATGCGTTTGAAATCAGTTGTTTGATCAACTGCAACCTGCTTAAAACTATGGATCAATTGTGCTGCTTTATCAAGGTTGGAAACAATTAATTTAGATGTTTCAAAAGCCCCCTGACAATATTCATCAAGTGAACTCTTTTTTAAAGTATTATCCTTAACTGAAGTATAGAAAATTTCTGTTTGCTGTTCAAGATATGAAGATGCTGTAAAACTGATTCCTATCGGAGTATTTATTTCATGGGCGATTCCTGCAACAAGACACCCAAGACTTGCCATTTTTTCTGATTCAACTAATTCTTTTGTTCGTTGAACAACAATTTGTTCAAGATTGTCACTATAATTCTTTATTGTTAAAGCCATTGTATTAAAATTGGATGATAAAACACCAAATTCATCATTCGTTATTGTTTTAATCTTAGTATCAAACTTTTTTTCAGAGAATAAAGTGACCGCATTAGTTAAAATACGTATTTGTTTAATAACAAGTACATATATAATTGAAAATGAAATGATAATAAAAAACAATAAATACAATAATAGTTTAAAAATTGACTCTGTAATCACATTAATTATTTTTTCTTTAGAATATGAATTATTCGTGTACACCGTAACTGAACCAATCTGTAATGTATCTTTCATAATATTTTTATTATATATTTTATTACTTACTATTTGAGTAGAATTAAAATCTTTCGTTACTACCTTTTCACCTGATTTATTGTAATAGATATACAACGGTAATTTATCCGGGGTATATACAATTGCTACACCGGATATAAAACTTGCATTTAATTCAAAACTAATAACCTTTATCATTGATTCTTCATCGAGATTCCAAACCGGATTCGAAAGATTATAGGTCATCCTTTCAAATACCATTTCATATTCTTTATCCAATTCTTTTTTAATTTTATTTATATCAAAAATAAGATAAAGAGCATTAACGATAGTCATAAATAAAATAGATGAGAGAAAAAAAGCTATAATTATTTTTGTTACTATCGACACTTGTTTCATTTGATAACTCTTTACGATTTTATACATTCAAAACCAACGTATGAATTATAGCAGAAAATAAAACATTTGGCATTATTTCCCGGTTATTTTTTTAACTTTCCAAGCAGATTACAATAAAAGCAATCCGATCTCTCATCTTCATAATCTAAAAATTCATGGAAACTGTTTTCAACTATAAAAAAATTATCAGATTGCTTAATCTTCTTCATAAACAATCGTGTTTGTCTATTATCAACAACCCGGTCATTGGAAGCTATATAGCTAAAAACTGGAATTGTAAAGTTGCGATAAGCATTTTGTATAATTCTATTTTGTTGTTTAATCATTGAAGATAACCACGCATACGAATTGATTCGATGAATTCTTGTATCAGGAAATCGCCTTGTTAAAAATAATGTATTATCTGATATATTACTGTTCATTTTTATATACGTTTTTAAATCACCATTAATTATAGCTTTTTGAGAATTTTCACGCAGTAATAAGGATTTCTTAAACGGGTATAGTGGAAGAAAAAAATGCGTTAAAGGTTTAATAATTCTTGAATGTATTTTTAAATATGGTGCAAATAAAAATATTTTTTTCACGAGTATTTTTTGCTCTACCTTTGCATAGTGAGAATACCATTCAAGAATTACCGGTGCCCCGGATGAAAAAGCAGTTAAGAAAATTTCAGGATACACCTGAAAATTTTCATGAAATAAAGTAATTCCTTTTTCAATAATACAATCAAGATTTCTGATAAAATCATCATCATTTTTTATTCCGCCTCGAATTCCATCAGATTCACCACAGCCTTCCTGATCAAACACGATACAATTATACCCATTCATCAGATAAAAATAAATCAGTTTTGAATGTAGTGAGGAGTTCTCCGCTGTCCCATGATGAAAAATAATTAATGGTTTCGATGAATCAATAAGCCAGATTTCGTAAAATATTGAATGATTATTATGATTTTTACTGTAACCATTACTTTTGTATGTATCAAAATCATTATTAAACAATAAACCATGTTCTGATGATACAGAAATTAAAACATTCTGTCCAAAAAAAACATCCGAATAGCTAAATGATACTTTTTGACGTACATGTCTTTGAAGGTTTCTGTCAATTCCCATTTTTTACATTCTCAATTATTGTAATACATGTTCCATTCTCATAAATAAAAAACAATTCAGTCCTCAGTGTTTCCAGTGTAAACGGATTATGATTGAACACTTCATAATTAGTATTTATAAAACCGCTTCTTGTTGATTCACCGGCTGCATATTTTTTAATCAAATGATGGTGAACATCCTTGTCATACATTCGATTATACCACTCGGGAAAACTTTTCACGGGGCTATACGAAATAAAATCAAACTTTAATAAATCAATACAAATATCAGGTAAATGATTTTCCTTCAAATACAGGTACAAAAATAAATAATAATCTGTTGTTTTCTTAGCATCAACAAACGCTCCTGATTTTTCCAGGAAACATTTCAATTCATGAAATAATGAAAAGGGGTCATTCATATTCAACAAATAATCAATCGTTTTACTAAACCGTTTTGAATTATAATAGATATCTACAACGTGTTCAATATCCTTAATAATTAATAATTCTTCGTATGAAAGGTCCGGGGTGGAAATAATTTCATACGGTGGAGAGCTGAAAAACATAAAACCTTCTTTTTCAGCAGTTTTCGCCATTTCAGTTCCTGATAATACTTTAAGAAACCCGAGTTGCATCATATCGGGCTTTAATCGTATTGTATAATTAAACGATTTAATAAATTTCTGTAAACTTTCTTTTGGAAGTCCGGCAATCAAATCAAGGTGTATATGAATATTTTCCGGTATTTTTTTAATCATTTCTCTTTGTTTCACTATGTCAGAATTTCGTGCAACAATTTCAAGCGTCTCTTCATTAATTGTCTGAATACCAACTTCAAATTGAATAACGTCCTTGCCAATACCATTCAATACTGTAAAATCATCATCAGACAAACGGTCTGCAGTAATTTCAAAATGAAATGTAGTAATATTATTATGATTATCAATAATAAACTTCCAAATTGGAAGATAATGTTCTTTTTTTAAATTAAAAGTTCTGTCTACAAATTTAACAAGCGGAACATTGTGTTGCAAAAACAAAGAAATATCACGTTGTACTCTTTCAAGGCTAAAAAACCTCACCGTCTTATCAATCGATGATATACAATACGAACAATTATAAGGACAACCTCGTGAAGACTCATAGTAAATGATCTTATTTTCTAATAACTCAAGTTCATCTGGAAGGTAAGGAAACGGGATTTCATCAGGATTTTCAATAAGCAACGCTTTACCTGTATTAATAATTAGACTATCTTTTCTATAGTATACCCCTGGAGGCAATTGTTCTTTTAAAAGAGAAGAAACGACAACTTCCCCCTCGCCTTCAACACAATAATCTATCTGCGTATACTCTTCCATAATTTCCTGAGCCCGATACGCAACTTCAGGACCACCGGTAATAATTTTGACACCAGGCAGAATCTTTTTTATTTCAGTGATAATTTTTAAACTGAATTCAACATTCCAGATATAGATAGAAAGTAAAACGACAGCAGGTTTTTCCTTATATATTTCTGATAGAATTGTATGCACCTGCTGATTAATTGTAAATTCTTTAATAACAGGAGTTACATCTGAATTATGCTGCAACAGATAATTTCTAATATATCGAAGAGCTAAATTTGTTTGAATAAATTTTGAATTAATTGCAACTAATAAAACTTTTCTCATATATACCACGTTATTATTATAGTAAAGAGAGGCTCTTGCAAAAATCAAGAGTACTCAATGAAAAAAAGGGTACTTTTTTTTTGCTTCCGCCATATGCGATAAAATCGCATTATAAGTAGCTTCTTGCAAAAATTCGAGATAACAAAGAGTATTTTTGCAAGAAGCTCAAGAGCCTGAATTATACTCTATTTATTAATTAAAATTACTATTAATTATAGATTAATTCAAAAATAGTTATATAATGTAATTAACCATTTTTTAATAAGGATATAATAATGCACATTAAATTTGTAATACTTTGTATAGTATTGACGACACTTACGTTCACCATCAATGCACAGGAGGATATTTTTCTCATAGAAGATTCCCTTGATGAAATTGTCAATGAAGCTGCAGAAAAAACAGGAACCCAGGAAACAGACAGAAAACAAAATGAATTCGATGAAGTTTCCGGCAGAAAAAGGGAATCAACAAGCGAGACAGTAAAAGAACCGGTAAAAACCGAAACAGATCAAACCGAAACTAAAACTCAAACTGAGACTGAAATAGAAACAGTCACAGAAGAAACGAATACAGAAAAAATACTGGAGCCAAAAAACAGTTCAAAAGGAATTATAATTACAGATTCTTTTGTTAAAGATGATACTGATCTATCAGATACGGTTTATCACATAAAAAAATTAAGAATTAGAAACAGAAAAAATGTTAATAAAGTTAATATAAAAATAACCAATAGAAATAAAATAGACAAAATTGAGTTATTTACTTTTAACACACCGGTAAAAATTCACCAGATGTATATTATTACCGACAGAAATGAAGTATATACTAAATTTGATATTGATGTTACTAAAGAAGCACCGTACCTGTTAAATCTTATGGATAATAAAATAAAGAAAATTATTATTATTCATCAGTCATTAGTTGCTTCAAACTCAAAAGATTATTTATTTGTACTTGGCATTAAAAATAATTAGATATGAGCTAAAAAAAATAAAGGCGTTATATTTAATACATAATATTAAATATAACGCCTTTTTTAAAGGAAAGCCCTAAAAGGATCTGATATTAACTCACTTTGTTAAGAGTTCTTATACATCTTGTACAAATCTTAAGCTTCTTTCTAACACCGCCAACAACTACAAATTTATTCATTATATTTGCTTTAAATGTCCTCTTAGTCTTAACACCAACTTTTGAACCCGTACCGCCTTTTTTCTTTAAAAGACCTTTTCTTGGCACATTATGTCCAAAACCAGTTTTCTTTCCACATATTTCACATGATCTACCCATTGTGATTCCTCCAGTCTATATTATATCAATTGTATTCCACCGTTAGATACCGTCGGAATATATTATTTTTTAGATTATATGTCAATAGAAGTAATGTTTTTTTTAACCTCGCCATTAAAGACACCTCTAAAGAGCTCTAACAACAATACTCTATCATATCACCATTATTATCCTTAAGAATTCGTTCTATTATATCAAGAACCACAGGATCTGAGACTTTGTAACAAACTTCCAACCCTTTTTTTGTACATTCAACAATTCTTGTCCGTCTAAGAATTGCAAGATGCTGAGATACTGTTGATTGTGAAATATCCAACTTTTCTACAATATAATTGACATTACACTGTTTTCTTGTCAAGCCAAGTATTATTGATAGGCGTGTCGGATGTCCCATTGCTTTAAAAATTTCAGCATAAAGCTGAATTTTTTTTTTAGCATCATCATTCATTTTATATCCTTATTTAAAAAAAAGTCGTTCTTTTTAACATCTCGGCAACAGCAGTAACTTCTTTATCTAACGGTCTGTCATTTTCTACGAATGAAGATAGTTTTCTGACTTCTTCATACACTTTCTGTATTTCAGGCGTGAATTCAGTTTTACCAACGATATCAATAGCCTGACATACAGCACACAAATGTATAGCAACCTGAAGAAACGCAATATCAAGTTGTTCATCAAGTTTTCGTGCAGAAATAGTCCCCATAGAAACTTTATCCTGATTTAATGATTCAGTTGGTCTTGAATGAATACTAACCGGTCCTGCTAAAAACTGTGCTTCAGTACTTAATGCAGATATTGATATTTGAGCTGCCTTAAAACCATGTCTTAAACCTTTCTCGTATGCATCATCATCTTCTAAAACCGGAATAAGATTTTCTGTTAAACCATTGAATTTCCCGTCGATAAGGATTTCAGCCTGTTTATCAGATAAATCACAAATATTTGCAACAGCTATACGCAAATAATCACATGCAGCACTTATATGACCGCCATAAAAATTGCCGGTATTAAATAAAGCACCACTTTCAACATCAACTAAAGGGTTATCATTTGCCGAATTAATTTCATTTTCAATCCAGTCTTTTGTAAACTTTAATGTATCACGTAATACACCATTTATTTGTGGAGCACATCGAATTGAATATCTGTCCTGAATCTTTTTATGTTGTTTAACAAAACTTTTATCTTCAATACTACCAATTTCTTTAAGTAAATCTTCGTATTTATAAACAAGTTTTGAATCTTTTATTAAATCATAAATATACTCAGCACTTTCAATTTGTCCGGGATGATTTTTCATTTCTGATACTTTTCTTCTAAACGGAACATCATTCCCTCGAATAATCTCAGTAGCGGCAGCCGTTAGAAAATCTGAAATATTAGCAAGTTTTTTAGCTTTATTCCAGGCTAATGATGCAATTGCAGTCATTACAGAAGTTCCATTCATTATAGCTAAACCTTCTTTAGCTTTCAAAACTAACGGAGTTATGTTTTCAGCTTTAAAAGCCTCTTTTGTACTTACAATTTTTCCTTTATAATACACATTTCTATCACCCATCAAAACAGCACCAACATAACTTAATGGCGTTAAATCACCTGACGCACCAACAGAACCAAGCTCCGGAATAACAGGAATAATATCTTTATTTACCAGAGTGACTAACAAATCAGCAAGTTCAGGTCTAACTGCGGAATGTCCTTTAACATTAGAATTTAACCGGCATAAAACAACTGCCCGTCCGATTTCTTTTGAAAAATTTCTGCCTATTCCGATACCATGAAAATTGATTAAAGCTCTCTGTAAATCTTCAGCTTTTTTGTAGTTGATCTGATTGTGACAAGAGTCACCAAAACCTGTAGTTACACCATACGTCGGATAACCTTTCATTATATAGTCTTCAAGAAATTTCCTGGCACTGATAAGTCTTTCTTTAAACTCAGCAGTATCAGGTAAAACAATATCCTCTCCCTCAATAGCAACCTTATAAACTGCTTCTATAGAAAGAGTATTTCCATTAACAACAATTTTGTTCATATAATTACACCTTAAATTCGATTTGTGACAATATAATATATTTTTAAAAAAAAGTTTATCTTTTTTTTAATTAAAATATAATAACATCATCATCTGTTGATTTTTTAAACTTTGTATCATTCATAAAAGCCTTAAACTGTTCTGTAGAGAATCGTCCATTTTCATAATTTTTTAATAATATCTCATAAAAGGAAGTTTCCTCAAATGATATTTTATCAATAGATGATTGTGATATAATCCCTAAACTTATAAACAATTTAATCGTTTGTTCAATATCCCAGATGGCAGTTCTAAGCGGCTCTGCCGTTTTTGGCAGGATTTTAAAAAATTCGTCATCTTCAGTTGGTTCACGAACAATCCGTTCTATTATGTCATTATTTTTCTCAATTATATTAGCAACAAATTTAAGTGATGCAAGATCATTAACTGCAATTTTAGGAATTAAATCCCGAACGACTTCGAGCATTTTATCAACTTCTAAATTCTTTTTAGTTATTACCGACTTTAATCGCCCAATTAAATATGAGTTTTCAGAATCAATCGTATCAAGAATACTGGTTATTTCTAAATTCATTTTAACTATATCTTCATTTGCATGACGTAGATTATCATTTTTTGTTTTTAAAGAAATCATTGTCTTGACTTTTGCCAAAAGCCATGTTAATTGAAATGGTTTAACAACATAATCCACCGTGAGTGTAGATTCTACGGTATTATAAGCATTTGTAATCGTATTTTCATCCCCTAAAGCCGTTAAATATAAAACAGGGATTTGATGCAAAGGACAAAAATCAGATACTTTTTGAATCATTTCAATACCCGATAGTAAAGGCATCATAATATCAGTGATTATTAAATCAATATCATCAGAACAAACATTTTTTAAATAATTAATAAACTCAATTGGTCTTGAAAACCCCTTGACCTGATAATTCTCTATATGAAGAATCTCGATTATATTTTCTCTGATGGTATCTTCATCTTCAACAACTGCAACATACCCCATGCTTACCCCCGATTAGAATCTGGTATCCGGTATTGTAACTATAAATTCACATCCTTTTTCAATGTCTTTATTATAGACTACCGTACCTCCGATTATTCCTGCTTCTCTTTTAATTATTGACAAACCAAGCCCTGTTCCCTTTATATTACCAACATTACTGAATCTTTGAAATGGCTCAAATAATTTACCGACCTGATCAACCGGAATCCCGATACCAAAATCACGTACTGATACAACTACATTTACATTATCCCGCCATGCTTTAATAATAATTTCAGTGTTTTCTGTTGAGTATTTAATTGCATTTGAAATTAAATTAGTAAGAATCATTTTTAACCGGACATTATCAGTTTCCAGTGAAAGTTCATCATTAACATCAATAATTATTTTATGCCTGTAATTATCATTAATGCAAAAATCAGATGTTAATGTTTCTATAAAACTTTTTAAAACTATCGGCTCAATAACAACCGGGGATTCTTTATCCATAGGTCGCCCCATATGAAGTACTGATTCAATCATTTTTGTCATATGAATAACTTCACTTTTTATATTTTTTAATTTTTCAGTTATTTTATCTTCATCATAACGATTTCTGAAATTTATTAAAATATCACAAGTACTCATAATTGTCGTTAACGGTGTTTTAAATTCATGAGAAGCCATTGAGACAAATTTTGTTTTTAACTCACCAAGTTCTTTTTCCTTTTTTAATGATAATTCCAACTCTTCGGTTAAAGCCTGCTGCTTAAACAATGCTTCTTCCAGCTCATGCGTTTTTTCTTTCACCTGTTTCTCAAGATCATTATTATATTGTTGTAATCGATTAGCAGCAACACGCTTATCTGTTACATCAGAAAATACGACTGCAAAATAACCTTTCTTTGGACAGAATGCCAATACTTCAAAATACTTATTAAATTCTTTGGATATATGCTCAAAACTGATTGAATCACCGGTTAATGCCACCCTGCCGTAATTTTCTATCCAGACATCTTCTGTTCCGGGTAATATTGTTTTTACCGTTTTACCTGCCACATCAATATCTTTTAAACCTGTAATAGTCTCAAAAGCAGGATTTACCTGTAAAAAACGATAATCAACCGGATGCCCTGATTCATCACATATTATTTCATGGAGTGCAAAACCATTCGACATATTAGTAAAAAGCAGTCGATACTCTTCTTCACTATCCTCAATTCTTTTTAAAGTAAACCTCAACTGTAAATGAACTTTTACTCGAGCTAGAAGTTCCAGCTTATTAAATGGTTTTGTTAAATAATCAACTGCACCTAATTTAAAACCTTCTATAATACTTGCCTTATCTACATTCGCAGTTAAAAAAATAATTGGAATACCCGACGTTACAGGATTTGCTTTAAACATGGAGCACACTTTAAACCCATCAATATCAGGCATCGAAATATCAAGAAGAATTAAATCAGGTATTTTCTCGCATGCTAAATTATAACCATCCATACCACTATATGATGACAATACCGAATAATTATTTTTTCTTAAAACTAATGCAATAAGTTCTAAATTTACTTCGCTATCATCAATAACAAGTATTGTTCCGGGTATTTCTGTTAAACACATTTAATCCTCCGGGAAATGTTTAATGTAATGATAATACGAATATAAAAAAAAATCACTCTATTTTTTTAATTATAATTTTTTTGTATTTTTTTAGAAAAATTAAACAGGAAAACACCCCTTTAATTAAAGGGGCTACATAATAGATTATGTATTACATATTTTCACACTTGGAAATTCATCTTTGAAATACTTTTTAAGCATTTCTTTATTTTTAGTTGTCGCATAGAAATTATTTAAATAGGTGGAAATTTTTGTTTTTGCATTATCATCTTTATCATACAATTTTACAATAAACTCGCTGCATTTATCATTTTTATTGATTGTTAACAGTAAAATTGAAACATCCGTTAGAAAATCATAAGAATCGGTAAATTTATGGGAATACCGGGTAAAAACCCGTATCGCTTTCTGATATTCCTTCATTGCTACAAAAATTGCGCATAATAAAACAAAAGATTCTTTCTGATCAAATTTGATAATATTTTCCTCGCAAACTGATTCAGCAGCTTCTAATCGTTCAGAAGAAAAATAAATAATCGCTTTTTGATAACATAAAACTTTTTCAACCTCGGAAGAGTCAATCCCGTGATCCTCAAGATATAACTCGAAACCTATACAATTAAACCTGAAAGCTTCTTCAAATTCACCTAATATTATAAGACAATCTATTTTATTTAATAACGCTTCAATATCCTGAGACAACTCAAACAGTTTTCCGAAGAAAAAAGAAGAAAGGTGAACCCTTGAAGAATCTTTTAACTTATACGATAACGTAACAAATCGATCTCTTGTTGATAATTTATTAAATTCAGTTTCATCTAAACCTGATTCTTTCGCAAGTTTGGATAATTCATACCTTTTTTCGAATAATGTATAAATTTCATCAATACCGGTTAATTCTTTCACACCAAACCCCTTAGTTTAATTATAACATCAAAATATATATCTTTCCACAATCCTTTTAATTAACGGTTTTTATCTGTTAAATATTTAAAATAATGTCATTTTGTATGATAATTTTTTTCCATTGATACGAAAAATATGTTATAAGCATATTAATTGAAATTTTTGGGAAAAATTGTGGGAGAACATTTTGAATAAGAAACCGGTCAACTTGATTATACATGGACATTTTTATCAACCACCGAGAGAAGACCCCTGGACTAACGAAATAGACAATCAAAGCTCCGCCTACCCTTATAAAAACTGGAACTATAGAATTGCAGCAGAATGTTACGGCCCAAACGGTTACTCACGGGTTCTTGATGAAAAAGGTTTAATTAATGAAATAATTAATAATTATCAATACCTCAGTTTTAATTTTGGACCTACCCTCCTGACCTGGCTGGAAAATAAAGAACCTGATATTTACAACCATATTATCGAAGGTGATAAAAAAAGTGTTATAGAACACAATGGTCACGGAAATGCAATCGCTCAAATATACAATCATGTCATTATGCCATTACAATCTTTTGAAGATAAAATAACTCAGGTTATATGGGGTTTAAAAGATTTTGAATATAGATTCGGTAGAAAATCCGAAGGAATCTGGCTTGCTGAAACTGCTGTTGATTATAAAACAATTGATATTTTAATTGAACAGAAAATTAAATTTATTGTATTATCCCCTCTTCAAGCTATAGCCATACGTAAAAAAGGTAATGAAAACTGGATAGCGGTTGGAAAATCAGGCATTGACTCATCAATCCCCTACCTTATAAAAAGAACTCATGGTGAAATTGCTGTGTTTTTTTATGACAAACAGTTATCAACGTCAATCAGTTTTGAACATTTGCTAAGAAACGCTGATGATTTATCATACAAAATTGCTAATGCGTCTAATAATGACAACGGGGTTATTGTAATAGCAACCGATGGTGAAATATATGGTCATCATGAACCTTTTGGCGATATGTGTCTCTCAAGTCTGATTTCACGCTTTCATAAAAACGGTTCCAAATTACATTTTACCAATTTCGGAGAGACGTTAGCTCAAAGCGAGATTATATTTGAAGTTAACCTTTTTATGGGGGATGATGAGTTAGGTTCATCATGGAGTTGTGCTCATGGTGTAGGACGATGGTATAAAGACTGCGGGTGCCAGACAGGCGGGCAAAGTAACTGGAATCAGCAATGGCGAACTCCTTTGCGGGAAGCATTTACCATACTTAAAAAGGATGTTGATGCACTATTTATCAATTTAACATCTGATTTTATAAATGATCCCTGGGACGTAAGAAACGACTACATTGATTTTATTTTATCAGAATACCAAACTAATAAAAATGAATGTTTTATCGATAAACATCTTACACGGGAAATTAACGACAGCGAAAAAGACAAATTATTTAAGTTATTAGAGGCTCAAAAACTATCATTATTTTCTTTTACATCATGCGGATGGTTTTTCTCAGAGGTTACCGGTATAGAGACTGTGCAGAATATTAAGTTTGCGACAAAAGCACTTATGATTATCGAAGAATTCGGTTCGGTAGTACGAGGTGATTTTTTAGAAAAACTTAAAGAGGCACAATCAAATATTCCTGAGTTGCATGATGCTCTCTGGGTTTTCAATACATGGATTCTTACGGATATTCAGGACAAAAAACATATTGCAAATAATTTCATAGCGTTACTTGAATCCGGAAAAAACATACGACAGGCGAATCTATCATTAACATTCAGTTTTGATTATAAAAATTATAAAATGCAAAAGTTAAGTCTTTTATCAAATGTGTATCGCGGTGAAATTATCATAATTGATAAAACTAGTAACATACAATCACTTTTTACATTTCTTTATATAAAATCAAGCGGTATCGGGTATTCATTATATATAACCGGTAAAGAAAATGAACAGAAACTAATCTCACATAAAGATTTAATTATTTCAAACAATTATCAGGGAGAATCATTTTATACTGTTTTATCCGAAAAAGATCTGATACTTGAAGTAAAAAATACACTTCTTGAAACAGATATCAATTCAACAATTAAAAAGGTGTATAATAGAAACGCTGACTCGATTGGTGATGTTAAAGAAATTATGACAAAATATAAAGAAATCCATATTTCTTTATCAACAGAATTGTCTAACTTTATCAAAAATACGGTAGAAATATATCTTCATAAAATTTCTCAGGAACTTAACGACTTTCCCGATGAAACTCTTGAACATAATATTCTTTCAATTTTTGATTTAATTAATCATTTTTCAATAAAAATTGATGCTATGTCATTAAAAAAGAAATTCAGTGATATTTTATATACAAGTCTGTCTGAAAACACTGACACCGATTCGGATGTTTATAATAATGCAATCAAATTTATTGACTTTACCAATAAATCCAATATAATTATCGAAAAATCAAGACTGGAAAACCGGATTTTTGATATCCTGAAAAATAAATTACCGGCTATTGTTAGTGAAATCAACGAAGATATCAGCGAAAATAATAAAGTAAAACTAATGATTAAAATAAGAAAAATAATTATGCTTGCTGAAAAATTCAACATTAATACTACCGAAGAGAAAAAAACATTTTTTTCAAACTTTTAATTATTGAGGTACTTAGCCTCTATTTCCGGGTTTATTTTTCCATCAGGAGGGGAAAATGAATATTGAAGGTAAAATACGAAAAATCAAAGCGATAATCAATGACCCCGGCGTTTCAAAAGGGGAGCAGGAAGCTGCCATGTTACTTCTCGAGAGATTACAGAGTAAATATGATATTATCGCTGAAGATGATGATAATGACAAGAAAAAATGGTTTGAGTTAAAATGCTTAAATGACTATGAGCGATCATTACTTATCAGATTATTAGCTTCATATAAATTAAAAGCTCATTTAAAAAAAAATCATAGTAAAAATTTAATTTTGTTTTATACTTCTCAATCATATTATGAGTTAATCTCAGCAGAACTTGCCTATCACAGTACCGTTTTATCTAAATATTTAAAGTCAGTTACGGTGAATTACCTTCACAAATTCATTCTTCCTTATGAAATACCGGAAAAAATGAATTATACTACTGACCGACTGACAAATGAGGCAGCCGAAGCTGCCTCAATGATTTTTGCCGGAAAAAATTATACCGTTAAAAAGATGATTGAATAGCGAGCCTCTTGCAAAAATACTCTTTTTATCTCGAATTTTTGCATGAGGCTTCCCTGGTTGCATGGGCGAGCAGCCGTACTCGGCGACCAGCCTCTAATGCGATTATATCGCATGTGGCGGACGCAAAATCAAGTACTCTTGATTTTTGCAAGAGCCTATAGCGTACTGTTTTTCACTGACTTGAGAATTACTAAACGACTCAAACAGCCTGTCATATTTTTGCCCGGCAACAGTTTTTAACCCAATGATTTCATCATCCTCATTCACTGAGTTATAATTTAATTTCCCGAGTAATATTGTTTCTATTTTGTTAAACCCGGCCTGGTGTAAAATATCTTCATTGTGCCAGAAGATTCCGGTTTTCTCAATGACATTCAAAACTTCAATAATTGCTCGTAACGATGCTTTATACGCCTTTTTATTATTAAACTTTGATAAATAATATGGAATCTTTGCAAATAAAGGTTTAATTTCCTCATACTTACCATTTGAATAATGATCTGCTATCATATCAAGACAAAGGTAGATTTCATCCTCTTTTGTTATAGAAGTAATAGTCATTATATCATCATAAAATAACTCTAACGATTTATAATCCCAATTAACGAGATTATTTAATATCATTTCTTTATCTGTCACTTGAGCATTTTTTATTATAAGATGTGCCTGATTAGTTAAATAATCTTTAAAATTATCTGAAATCCCGCCGTTTTTTTCAATAGAATAACCCGTTTTTTTAAGAGCAGTTTCAGAAAAAGATTTCTTCAATAACACTTCAATTTTATTCATCAGCAAATCTTTTTTAACATCCACCATATCATGAGTACTTCTTGAAACTCTTGAATCCACCATGATGATAAACTCTACATTTTTCAATTCTGTTGTCAGCGCCTGTTTTCCGCCTTTATATTTTTCATATTCACTCGTTACTATATTTAATTTACCTTTTTGAGAGAGAATATCAAGAATTGAATCAAACGGTATAATTCCATCGGTTGAATAACTTACCATAATATTATTAGAGTTTATATTTTGTATTATTTTGTTAAATTCTGTTTCTGCAGAGTCCTTATAACAAAAACCCGATCGTGTTGTAATCCAGTCTCTTCGGATTGCAGATTTATGTATCTTTTTACCGTCAATAATAAATTCTTTATTCACTTCAGGTTTATCATTTTTCGCAATTGTATTTAACAGATGATAATTTGATCCATATTGATGTTGATTATAAGGAGGATCAAGATACACAATATCAAATTTTTCATTAGTCAGTTTTTGAGATACCAGTAAAGCATCTTCATTATAGACAAATCCCTTTCCATCACAGAGTTGTGGTTTTACAAGCGTAATTTCTTTCATAATTCTCGAAAGCGCATCTTTGTTATTCCCGCCGAATCCCCGATGAAAACCTTTAAAAACTCCCGATGTATTAGATCGGGTTGATGCTTCATACAATAATAGTGCAATGAGCAAATCCTGTTCATCATTATTTATCATTCCTGTAAGATACCATGTATCAATCATTGCCCTGATACCATCTATTTTTAAACCATTATATTTCGTATAAAATAATCGCTCAGTATCAACATCCGGTGTTTCATCATTGTGAGGACAATAGTATTCAGAAATGTATCTGTCTTTTTCAGATGCCGTTTTAATTCCATTTAATTGTGTTAATACCAAATCCAACCCTCCGAGTTTTGCAAATCCCCGCGTTATAATTGAATTATCAAGTCCGATAAATGCCCGGTTCATAATATAAGAATACCATTCCCAGTCATTGGTATGAACTTCAAACTGATATGATTTTGCTAATCGTGATACAACCCCGGTGCCTGCAAATAAATCAAGAAATTTCTTTCCTTTATTGCCATTTTCACAACCGGCTTTTTTTATTGCATCATTAATCAAAGGCAACAATCTTCTTTTATTACCAATATAAGCTATTAAATTCTTTTCAACATATTCTTTATTATATTCCATCGATTAACCCCTTACTAAAACGTCACCATTTATTATTTCGGTTATTTAAATTCAATCATTAGGGGTTCTTGAAAAAATACTTTTTTATCAACGTTATTTTCGGGAAGTTAGGTTACGACTTCTGGTAATGTACCATTCAAACGATAGAAAACATATCACAATTTCCACCACAGACACCAGTTTTACTGGAGGGCACAGAGTTTTTTTTAATTTTTTTTCTTTTGTCCAAACAAAAACATTAATCTCTCATTTCTTCATCTCCTCTCTGTGCTTTCTGTGGCTCTTTGGTGGAAAATTCCTGAAATTTTATAGCGCAGACTCTGCGGATTTAAAAAGTTTACCCGGAAAAGGCTCACTTGTATGAATTATAAAAAAAGGCTGTTCCCGTTAAGGAACAGCCTTTATAAAGAGATACTTAATTAACCTACAGCACTTGTACCAGTCTCTCCGGTACGTATTCTGACGCACTGCTCAAGTGAAGTAACGAATATTTTTCCGTCACCGATATTGCCTGTTCTTGCAGCTGCGATAATTGCGTCAATTGTAGGTTTTACAAACTCATCATTAACTGCAATCTCAATTCTCGTTTTTTTCAATAGAGTTATCTCTGAAATAGCTCCTCGGTATGTTTCTTTATAACCTTTCTGCTGTCCACAACCAAGAGCTGTTGAAACAGTCATTTTGTGTATGTTTGCATCAAAAAGTGCTTTTTTAACATCCTCAAGTTTGTGAGGTTGTATCATTGCAACTATTAATTTCATAGTATCCTCCTGTAGTAATTCAATTTGCTTTCTCTAAATATTTCGTAAATTACACCGTTTATCAGTTAATAATCTGAAAGCCTGCGTATGCTTCTGCACCATGTTCACCGATATCAAGACCACGAATTTCTTCTTCTCTATCAACACGTAAACCAACAGTATATTTTAACACTGTCCATATGACAAGTGATATACCGAATGTAAATCCACCAACAGCAAGAACACCAAGTGCCTGAGCTCCAAGAAGTGTAAATCCGCCGCCGAATAATAAACCGTTACCTGTAGCAGCACCGGTTATTCCGTCCTGTGCAAATAAACCTACAGCAAGTGTACCAAATACACCGTTAACAAGATGAACTGACAAAGCACCAACAGGGTCATCCAGTTTTAATTTATCAAACAACAATACAGCAAACACTACAAACACACCGGCAATAAGCCCGATTATTGCTGCTGATTCAACACTTACAAAAGCACAACCTGCAGTAATAGCTACAAGTCCTGCAAGTGCCCCGTTTATAATCATAGATAAATCAGGTTTTCCAAGAACAATCCATGATAAAGCACCTGCAGCAAGTATGGCAGTTGCAGCAGCTGTATTTGTTGTAACGGCGATATGAGCAATAGCTGAACCATCACCTACCCCCATAGTTGATCCCGGGTTAAAACCGAACCAGCCGAACCAGAGTACAAGACCACCAAGAGTAACGAGTGCCATGTTGTGTCCGAAAATCGGATTAACTGTACCATCAGCTCTATATTTACCAATACGAGGTCCTAAAACAATAACACCTGCAAGGGCAGCCCATCCTCCAACAGAGTGAACTACTGTAGAACCGGCAAAGTCCCACATACCAAGTGACTGTAACCATCCGCCACCCCATATCCAGTGACCTGTAAGCGGATACATAATACCTACCAGTATAGCTGAGAAAATTATAAATACATGGAACTTGATTCTTTCAGCAACAGCACCTGATACTATTGTCGCTGCAGTTCCGGCAAATACCAACTGGAAAAGAAATTTAGCCCAGAAAGGTACCTGTGTCCAGCTTATAGAGTCAAAACCTTCATCAACACCAAAGTTGGCAAAAAACAGGTTAGTCAGACCGGAAAAACCGTTTCCGTTTGAGAACATAAGTCCCCATCCGATAAACCAGAATCCGACAGATGCCAGAGCAAATACAATAAAGTTTTTTGCAAGGATATTTACTGTGTTCTTTGCACGGCAAAGGCCCGATTCAACCATTGCAAATCCAAGATTCATAAAGAATACAAGAAATGCTGCGAGCAGAACCCAAACAGTGTCGAGTCCGATTGATAATGTCTTAATTAACGTTGCGGTATCTGTTGTTTCCTGACTGAATGCAGGTGTGATAGCCGCAATAAGAAGCAGTGCCGGGAGTAGTACCCGTACAATTTTTCTGTCCATTTTAGTACTCCTTTTGTCTGTTTTGTTACGGGAAATCCCGTTTTATTGCCGGTCGTACAGCATCATAGTTTGTACTGCTTATACGTTGAGTAACCTGTAATCAGCATACTACCGGTTCATTTTTGTTATTATATAGCATAAGGCGTGCCAACTTGTTAACAATACAATAATGTGTTGTATCACTGGAAATACATTCTAAAACGATTGATTTACTGATACAAAAATGTACAACTCATTCAAAAACGTTACTAAAATGTAATAACCGTTTGTTATATGGATTACATTGCTCAATGTGCCGGTTTTTCTATTGAAAACAAACTTTTTTTTATTTCGATAACGATAAATACTCAAAATTTAAAGTTGTTCAAGTATAAAACGAAGAAAGCCGATATTTAAATGAAGTATAAAATAATAAATAATGATTGTTGTGCACTGAAAAAGCGGAACTAAAAAAAATGAGGAAAAAATGAATATTTTAATAGCTTATTTTAGCAAATCAGGAAATACAAAATTATTAGCAGAGCAGATAAAAAACACTTTAAATTCTAAAAACCTTTCTTATGATTTTAAAGATGTTAATAATTTAGATTTTAATAATTTAAGTCAATACGATTTATTTATGATTGGTTCTCCGTGTTATTCAAGTGATATCGTGCCGATAATTAAAAAATTATTACTTTACATTTCAAAACTAAACAAAAAAGTATTATTATTTGTTACTCATTCCACAGATATTTCCGGTGAAAAATATAACAAATGGGCTTTAGGATGTGAAAAAACATTTAATCAGATAATTAATAAAAATAATATTCTTGGTTACTATCACTGTATGGGAAAACCCAATTTAATGATACAATATTTTATTAAATTTATTGTTTTTAAAAAGCAAAAACCAGGCTGGTTAGACTTTAAAAAAGACATGATGAATCACCCGAATACTAAAGATTTAGAAGATTTCAAAAGTTATATTGTTAAAATAATAAATAATTTAAATACATGAGGCTCTTGCAAAAGTCAAGATTACTTGATGAAAAAAAGGGTACTTTTTTTATGCTTCCGCCGTTACGCAATATAATTGCGTTATAGGAAGCTTCTTGCAAAAATTCGAGAAAAAAAGAGTATTTTTGCAAGAAGCTCACATAACGTTGTTTTAACAGTTAGTATGACTTTGTAACTGGTATTTACCTTTTACAGTATTTTTATTATAATTGCACTATACTATAAGAAATGCGTTTAGATAAACTTGTTTAAGGATAATAATAAATGAATGAATATTTACAGAATCAAATAAAACAAGACTTTGTTATATTAAAAACATTTCTTTCAGATAATTACAAACTTGCACAATACTTACGAATTGATTTTGCAGATGGTTCGAAAGTAATCGATCTTTTAAAACTAAGTAAAGAAAACGCTCATATTGAACTAAAAAGAAACTACATTAACCAGATATTTTCAATACTGGATGATGCATTATATAAAATGATAACCCCGGGAAAACTGAATGAAGCGTTAAAAACAGTTGATATACTTTTATTTCTTACCTGCGTTAACATTAGAGCAATTTCTCAAAAACAGGTTATTAAAGTTAAATCAGCAGATACATTTGATATAGAAGAGTTTGATATAAAAACGATAATCAAAGAGTTACCCGTACTATCAAAAGAATTACCTGATGCAAATATGCATATCCGGGTAATAACTAATTTACTGAAAAAATATAGGGATATTACCATTGAAATGGATGAGAAAACAATTTTAGCACCGGAAAAAACAAGAGAATCAATAACAAATACATACAAATCAGAATTAGCAACCGTAATCATCAGTATAAAAAAACACTATTATAATATGGTTATGGCAATTCCTTCATTAAAAGCAAAATTTGAAGCACAGTATATTACAAAAAAACCTGACACAAATGATACAACAGATGTTTTTTTCACTTATGACTTCTCTTTGCTCAAACATTTTTTATTAAAACAACTCGGTGAATACTCAAAGATCCGCAGTTCCCTTACGTTTGTAAAAAAAGAAAGCATGGATGTATTGTCAATTATCAAAGATCTCTATAATCTACAAACGAGCTACATTGAAATAACAAAACATGAAGAAAGTGCCATTTTCAATGTAATGTCAGTCAATAAAATTGGTGTAGAAAAATTTAATCTTTTCTTATTCCGCATAACTGATGAAATAATTAAGTATATTGAACAGAAGTTTGTAAACCCGTATTCGAGGAAATAGTTTTTAAATAATACAGTGAAGTTTTATCAGATTTATTAACGGCCTCAAAAAAAGGACCGCAACAATAGACAACAATTGTTTTGTTACTATCTCTAATTATACAGCCTTGTAATGCAATATTTTTCGGAATACCCCGTTCACCCAATCTCTTAACAATATTAGTTCTCCCCTTCGCCAGCATAATTTCGTCATTTTCATTAATAGTTTCTATTGTTAACGGAAAAAACAGAGAATTAAATACAGGATAATAATCATAGCCGGTATCACACACATCAATATGATACAATTCATTTTTAAACGGTATTGTATCAATTGTGCAGGTAATATCAATTTTATTATTTACTTTATAGAACCATAAAAACTTCCCTTTCGATTCAATATACAATCTGCCCTTTACTAACTTTATTCTATTTTGAGTAACCAAAGCATTTATTAACCCCTGATTGAGCCCTGAGATTTCGCCATAAACATCAAATAATTTTTTTATTACTCTGCTTCTGATAGCCGGATGGAGTGTATTAAATGCAATTCTATCAATTCCGGTAACATTACCCCATTTAAATCTGATTATTTCTTTAAAGGCAACCTCTGCACAACTTTTTATATAATCAGTATCCTCATCAATATGCTTAAAAACAGTCTCAAATGACGATACCATATTACTTGAAACCGTATGCAAGGCGGGAACAATGTCATGTCGTATTATATTTCGTTTATACAGATTAGTTTGATTTGATGAATCTTCAATAAAGCTTATATGATTTGTATGTATATAATTTTCAATTTCTTCTCTGGTGATATCAAGTAGAGGTCTGATAATTTTTCCATTAACAGCCGGTATTGAATTAAGAGTCTCACTTCCTCCACCGCGTAAAATATTAATAAAAAAAGTTTCGATTCGATCATTGAAATTATGTGCTGTGGCAATATATTTATAATTATACTTTTCAACGATTTCTTTAAAAAAATCATATCTTAATTTCCTGGCTGCTGACTCTACTGACTCGCCTTTCTGAGACTCAAGAGAACCGCTTTGTGCAACCTTAACATACAACGGTAAATTATAGTTCGCTATTACATTATTTCTTACAAATGACTCTTCTTCAATTGATTCGTTACCCCGTAAATTATGATTAATATACGCAACACCAAGCTGCATTTCCAACTCATTATTCAATACAGATAAAAAATCAAGCAATACAGAACTATCTTTACCACCCGAGTAAGCGATCAGAATACTGCTTCCTTTTTGTACACCAAATTCAGCCAGCTTATTTCTGAGCTTGATCACCATCTCTTCCATTAATCTCATTCATTGCCATCCCGATATTACCTTGTATAATTAAATTCACTCCATCCAGAACGTTATCAAAAATGCCCGCTGACAAAGCCTCAATTTGCTCTTTAGAAAAATCGCCAAGAACAAAATCAGCCAACATTCCCGGATATGGTGGCGGATCAACACCAATACGCACTCTTGTATAATTTTTTGAACCCAGCTGTTTTTCAATATCTTTTAAACCGTTATGCCCGCCGGGACTTCCGGTCTCCCGTATACGAACTTTACCAAAGGGCAGAGCAACATCATCATAGATTACAACTAAATCAGAAGGTTGAATCTTAAAAAAACTCATTGCCTTTGTTACTGCCTGACCGCTTAAATTCATAAAAGTTTGCGGTTTTACTAAGACCACATCTTCCGAACCGATTTTTCCTTTGCTGAATTTATAATTATCCTTTTTCTTGAAACCATCAAAACTATATTTTACCTTAATATAATCAAGTGCCATAAAACCTGCATTATGTCTGTTTTTAGCATACATATCACCCGGATTTCCAAGACCAACCAACAAATACATACTACCTCATTTTGAACACCTTAAATTTTTCCCTGGGTGAGTATAACATCTTTTATCCATTTGTAAATATTCTTCACAATAAAATTTGCAGTTTCTTCCCGAATCATATTTGTATCGGTAATAGTAAAACTTACACCAATTTCATGAACCTTCGGACTTTTTCTGCTTACAATTGCCATTGGTATTTTTAAGATTGAATTATGAGTAATTAACCGAAGCATTATCTGATCTTTTAGAGAAAAATGCTCAATATCATTTTCCGAGTTTAATATTATCCCGATACCGCTTAAACTGATATCTTTTAAAAAACCGCCAATAACTTTATTACCATTTTCGTAAATCGCCTCTATTTTATAACGGACATTCGGATACAATAATAATCGTATATCAGACCTTCTAATTCTATTTTCACTCGAAAAAAGTGGTTTTAATAAATTCATTATAAGATTTACAGAACCGTCTTTATCATTGAAGTTTTTTTCAAGATATATAAGCCCTTCTATTTGAAATATTTCCTTTATTGTAGAATCAAGTGTCGTTGTATGAATAACCGATCTTTCAGGACAAAAACCGGAAATAAATTCTGCTACTTTCTTTGCTAACTCTATTTCGCCCTGCTTAGTGGTACTTGAGAGTATCTTATCAAGATTGAAGAAAAAAGCAGAACTATCATCTTTCTTTTCTAATAATTTTTCATACTCTTCAACCTTATATTGACATTCGATTACAAAAACATCCCGTTTTAATAAATCAATTCGATCCGCCTCTCCAATTATAGCAGGCATTTGTACCCAGTATAAAGTATATGGGGATAAAGTTATCTCTCCATTTTGATATGTCATTGAACACCTTCTATGTAAGTTGTAATAAATATAACTAAATAACAAAAGAAAGTCAGTTTTTTATACTAAATCAATAGAATTTTTTCTAAGATTTTCCTTACTCGTCTTTAATGCCTCATTGAGCATTCGTAAAATAGTTCCTTTTGTATATTTAGCTTCACTTGTTGCCACATTGGTAAATGATTTATAATTTGCAAAACGCATAATAATAATATTATCCGGTATCGAAGTAATAATATCACATAAAAGTCTGACATATAAAACATCATCAAAACGCAGAAAATCATCAGGATTTTTAATGTAATCATTGTAAATACCGGTATTCTCACTTAAGTCAAGCGGTCGATATTTAACACCATGAATTGTATTATCATGAAATAATTTTTTATTTCCCTCTACAATCATTTCGTACGACTCACCGGGTAAGCCGAGTATCATATGTGCAGCAATTTTAATGTCCGGGGAAATAGTATTAATTATCGTAACCGCCTTACAAAAGTCAGAGTAACTATGCCCTCTATGTATTCTCAATAAAGTTTTATCATACACACTTTGCAAACCTAATTCAATCCAGACTTCTTTGCCCCATTTTTTAGATAATTGATTAATTTCACTGATGATTGCAGTATTAATATAATCCGGTCTTGTCGAAATTATAATACCAACAATGTATTCTTTTGATAAAACGAACTCGTATTCTGCTAAAAGATCTTCGATTGGACCATACGTATTGGTATTCGCCTGAAAATACCCTAAAAAAAGGTTTACACCAAGTCTGTTTTGATAAAATAAACGCCCTTTATCAAGTTGCTGTTCCAAAGAATCAGAAGCATCTAAATAATCAGGTAAAAATGATGTACCATCACAAAATGAACAACCCGGTTTCCCGTTTAACCGGTTTGGACACGATCTTCCCGTATCAACCGGTAAACGCCATACTTTAGTATTATACTTTTGTTTCAAATAACTTGAAAAAGATCTGTAATATTCCTGTTGCTCCATACCATTCCTTAACATACGAGACTATAACGGGAAAGTTATCGTAAAAGTAGTAAATGAATCTATTTTACTCGTCACTGAAATTGTTCCATTGAGTTTATTTTCAATTAATTCTTTAATAATACTCATACCTAACCCGGTTCCGCCTCTACCTTTTTTAGTAGTATAATACAAATCAAACACTTTTGATATTGAATCCTCAGGGATACCGCAACCATTATCAGTGTATATGATAGTTAAAACACTATTATATACAGTAACATTAATTTCGATTGTACCTGATTCTTTTTTTTCAAATCCATGAATAAAAGAATTCATAATTAAATTTATTAATATTTGAGATAAAACACTTGGAAACGTAGTTATAAATAATTGAGGATCAACTTGTACCAGTATCCTGTAATCCTTTTTACTAAGTTCAGGTTTCAAACTTAAAATTACTTCATCAAAATACCCTTTTACATTAATATTTCGTTTAACATCATGAACCTGTTCGGTTACAACCTGCTTAAATGCTTTAACAAGCGATATTGAATGATCTAAATTGCCATTTAAAATTGATATTACTTCATCAAATGTATTTATAAATTGACTAAAATCTGTTTTACGTATTCTGTCATTTTCAAACGCATCTTTTAACTCTGTTCCTTTTTCATTGACAAAACTTAAAGCAGTAAAACACATTCCTAAAGGAGTGCTTAATTCATGAACTAAACTTGCCATCAAATTGACTAATCGCTTCTTATCATTACCGGAACTAGTATTTATCGCATTTTGCAGTTCAAGAGTTCGTATATGAACAATAAACTCCAATTCCTCTTTTTGAAGTGAAAGATTTGAATTTAACCGGTGAAGTTCTTTCTCTATTAATTTTGTGCCTGTCACATCAGACATTATACCTTCATATGACACAATATTTCCTTGTTTATCATAAGAACCATTCCCCTTAACATGAACCCATTTTATACTTCCATCATTATGAACAATTCTAAAATCAATATCAAACCCTTTTTTCTCTATCATTGATTCATACATAAGTCTTTTTACTTTTGCTTTATCATCTTCAAGAATTATATCAGAGAAATGTATAACACCATCTAAAAAATCATTTCTGCTATATCCTGTTAATTTTAAAATATTATCATTAAGTAGAATAAAATTCCAATCCATCACATCATTCGTACGATACACAACTTCGGGAATATTTGAAATAAGCGTTCGATATGACTGCTCACTTTTCCATAATTTCTCCTCTGCAATTTTCAATCGATTGACATCTTTAAATGTACAAACGATGCCTCTATTATTTCCGGACTTATCAATTAATCGTGACGCAGACAACAATACAGACAATTTTTCACCATCTTTTCTTTTGACTGAAAAATCACAATTTTCAAGATGATCACTTAATAAAAATAAATTTAAATCCCGCATTTTGTTATTATCATTTTCAAATAAATCATCAAGACTTTTACCTACCAGTTCATTTGCTGTCCAGCCAAATATATTTACTGTTGATTTATTTGCATATTTTACATGAAAAGTATTATCTATCAATAATACAGAGTCAATAATTGTATCTAATAAATTATACGGGTCATTCCAAAAAGCATTAATTTCACTATTTGTTTTTTTTAAAAAATAAAAAAGCCCCTTAGAATTCATGATCTTAGTATTTACATTATTTCGTAACTTCGAATAAACATATACTAATGAAAGAAAAATCATGATAAAAATTGATATTATAATAAAAACTATTTCCATATAAACTCCCGATGTATCAGGTTATAAGCACTATTTTGAACTAATCAAAATAGTATAATTGATTTTAAAATTAAATAAATGAATAATGAAAAAATAATAAAAATATTTTAGATAATTGTTTCTGATGAAAAATACATTTTTTTAATCGCATTTATTCTAAAAAAGAGTAACAAATACAAGAAAGAAAATAAAAGCCCGAACAAATGTGTTATGTGAGCAATACCCGAAGCAGTTTGCGTTACTTCTAAAATAATTTCAATAACTATAAAAACCGGTACAAGCCACTTGATTTTAATGGGGATTATAAAGAACAAAAGAAGAACAGTGTTAGGATTATAAGCTCCATACGCAAGTAAAACACCAAAAACAGCACCGGAAGCTCCGATTAACCTGACTGGATACCCGGTATATTTAAAGAAGAATGCAGAGGCGCAATTAGCCAAAATACCTACGACACAATAAAACAAAGCGAATCGCAAAGCACCCCATTTATTCTCTATAAACTTACCAAAAACATATAATGCATACATATTAAATAAAAGATGCATAAGACTGCCATGAATAAACATTGCAGTTACTACCTGATAGAAATAACCATCAAAAAAATCAGGAGCTCTATCAATATTAATAGTAAGCGACCCAAAATAGGTTAAAAAATTATATGCATAATGATTACCTGATAAATAGGAAAAAATCCAAGGCAAAAAGAAAATAACATTAATAATGATTATCATGGATAATGCCGAATATTCTTTCTTTTTAATTGAAAATGAAAATTGATTGTCAGATTTAAAATGTTCCATACAGAAAAACTACTCTAAAACAAAATTTATTGCAAGAAATATTATTAATTTTAATAATTATTTGCATTTTAGATAACATTATCGTATTATTTATTTATGGGTACATATCATGAAAAGATTAAGAATATCCGGTAAAATCATCGGGTTATTATCGGGGTTGTTAGTTACGGGTAATTTTATTGGTGCACTTCTTGCAACTCTATTAGGACATTTTTTGTTTGACTTTAAAGAAAATAATGGTAGCAATTATGCTGATAATGAAGTACTTGATGATCAGTTATCTTCTTTTAAAGCAAATATTTTAAGATCAATTTTATCAGTTTCGGTTTATTTTGTCTTGAAAACAAAAAATAGAATACTAGTTTCTGATATAAATACTATTAAAGAATACTTTATTGAACATTTTAGATTTGATATGAATGATATAGTATTAATTGAAAAAAATATTATTAATCTTATGAACCAATCAGAATTAATTGATATTCGCTCAATATCCTCCGTTGTTAATCAGAATTGCTTATATAACGAAAAAATCAATATTATTGAATTATTATTTATCCTGGGTTCACCAAATTTCCAATTTGATGAAACAAAAATAATATCTGCTATTGCAAATTTATTAAATATCAAAAGATTTGACTTTAACCTTATCAAAGGGAGATTTTGTGATACAAGTAAATATTTTACTATACTTGAGCTTGATACGAATGCATCAATTAAAGACATTAAAAAAGCTTATAGAAGATTAGTAGCAATTCATCATCCTGATAAAGCCAAAGAAAACTATGATAAGGAAAAATTTCAAACCATCCTTGAAGCATATAATTATTTAATCAACAACTCTTCAATCGGCAGTTAATCAGCATCGGCAATCTCATTGTTTTTCGGATTATTGAGAGCATTAACAAAATAAATAACCCCCTCTAATTCAACCTCTAAATTAACATAAGAAATAACAAATTCATCCGGTACTCGTAAAAATAATGGAGAGAAATTGAGTGCACCTTTTACGCCGGCTTCAATCATTGTATCAACAATCTGCTGAGCAACCATATCAGGAACAGCAATTATAGCAGTCTTAATTTTTTCTTTAATAATAAACGCTTTCATTTCATCAATATGAAACACAGGAATTTGAGCCTTTGGACTTATCTTAGATTGATCTGTATCAAAAGCAGCAACAATATTTATCCCTTCTTTTTCAAAACCTTTATATTTCATTAAAGCAGACCCGATATTACCATATCCGGCAATTATAACCTTTTCCACTTCTTCTTTACCCAATATACGATTTAATTTTTCCAGTAAATCATCTATCGAATAACCACCTTTTTTATTACCGGACAACTCAAATACGGAAAAATCTTTTCTCACTTGAGAAGGTGTTACACCAATTGCATCCGCTAAATTATCCGAGAAAACCTTTTTAAAACCAAGAGATCGAAGTCTCGTCAACGCTTTTTTATATCGTGAAAGTCTTAATATGCATTTTTTGTTATTTACCACTTTTAAAGTTCCTTAATTCACATAATTAATAAAATATAATATAGAAAACTATATAAGTCAATAATTTTTGTGATATTCTTCACATTAAAACATTTTTTTGTATATTATTAAAATACTTTAGCCACATGCTAAAATACTCTTTTTATCTCAAATTTTTGAATGTGTCTTCCTATCAACGCAATTAAATTGCGTAACGGCGGAAGCAAAAAAAAAAGTCCCTTTTTTTTCATCAAATGGGAACATTTAGTCACCTGAATTTCCGTCTTGATTTTTGCAAGAGCCTAACTACTAAATATCATATGAGGCTTTTGCAAAAATAATGAGTACATTTTTTTTGCTTCCGCCATATGCGATATAATCGCATTATAAGTAGCTTCTTGCAAAAATTCGAAATAAAAAGAGTATTTTTGCAAGAAGCTCATATATAAATAATTATTTTAATATTCATGTTGATTATTTCCGTGATATATTTTAGAATTACTTCAAAAAAAGAATAAGGTTGAAATCAATTGAAAAAAACAATCAAGAATAAAATCATTTTTTCTAATATAATTGTAGTTATTGCTTCACTGATTATAGTTTTATTAATGATAGCAACATTATATATTAAAGATACATTTGCTAGCCGGTTAACAACTATTAAAGATGTTCAAATTAAATGGATGACAATTGAAAGTGACCTTTACTTATCAATGAATACCTGGCTGAACGGGAAACCGTATGAGAATATTAACCGCAATATTTCTGATATTGATATATTATTGCTTACTATATATGAAGATAGTAATGTTTCATTTTTAATCCCCGGAATTTTAAAAAAAGAGATTAAATACATGTATGATTTATGGAATCATTCAAAGAAAGATTTTATCAGTCCAATCATACAGAATATTGAAAATTTTGTTATAAAAAATACATTTCTTCAATTAGAAACCAGTGAAAAGATAGCCTCGATTAAAATTAATGAAGAAAATTATTATAAAAAATTAAATTTAAAATCACTTGTCTATAGAAAATATGAATTAATTGGCGATAAAGATTTAAGCAAATACATCCTTCAGGGTACACGACTGTTTGATCAGGTTGATGTGTTTTACAGCTCTTCAGAAAGCTATACAAAAAAAGTCAATAATGTTTTAACATTATCAGCAAAATACTCAAAGATAGCAGATAATTTTTCAACAATTTTTATCATAATGCTTATTTTTGCAGAACTGTTTGCAGGTATAATTTTATCAATAAACAACGGTAACAGAATCTCAAAACCAATTTTAAATGCTGCCAATAAACTTATCGATTTTGTCGGTGAAAGCCTTGATAGAAGAAAATCTTCACGGTATGATGATGAAATATCAAAATTAAACAGTTATGTTGAGCTTCTTCTTACCTATTATGTAGAATTATCTGATATAGCAAAAAAACTGTCTATTGGAGATACAACTTCACATATTTCTCCGAAATCAGAAAATGATGTTATGGGAAATGCTTTTTTAGGGATTTCAGATTATCTTAAATCATTAACAGACGGGGCAAATGAAATAATAAAAGGTAATTATAATCACACTATTATTGAACGATCAGATAAAGATATATTAGCACGAACATACAATAAATTAAGCACTTCTATTACAGAATTACTTGAAAAAACGAAGGAAATGACACGACTTGAATCAGAGATTCAAGCAGCTGCTAAAATACAAAGCTCTGTTCTGCCTCGTAGAGATGAAAACCTGAAAGGTTATGATATTGCTCATATTTCTATCGCAGCAGCTGAGGTTGGTGGTGATAATTATGATTTTAGAACAACAAGAAACGGTAACTGGATATCTATCGGTGACGTATCAGGTCATGGTCTTGAAGCCGGTATATTAGCATTAATTGCTCAATCAGCATTTAATTATGGTGCATACCTTTTTGAACATGAAGAGCGTGAAAACCCGCAAGTTGATATGTATAACTATGTTAATAAAACGCTTGTTTTATTAAGTACCATTAGAGCAGGTTCATATTCATTTATGACTCAAAATTATTTCTTTGAGAAAGATGGTATTTTTTACTGTGCAGGAGCTCATGAGATTGGTTTATTATATAAAAAAAGTACAAAAACAGTTCTTGAACTTAAAGAACTATCAGGGACAATACCATTTATGGGTATTATTAATGAAGTAAACGCAATTAACTCAAAATTTCAATTTACCATGGAACAGGGTGATGTTCTTCTTCTTTACTCTGATGGTTTAATTGAAGCTAAAAATGAAGATGGGGTTCAATATGATGTGTGTGGAGCAAAGAAGTTGCTTAAAGAAATAGGTGAAAAGGACGTTGATGCGATTAAAGAGCTGATTATCTCTGATCTTACTAACTACTGTGAAAATGGTGATATGAAAAAATATAATGGATGTTTTGCTGATGATGTTACAGTGCTTGTGTTAAAAAAACAGTAAGAAAATATTGAATAATGCAAAAAGAGTCCATAAGGACTCTTTTTTATATAAATAGTACAACTAACATTAATGTATTAATGAGTGAGTACTCACTTTTTCCATGATTGTAATTCTATAATATTACCATCCGGGTCTTTAGCATACACAAACTTTATGTTTCCAATACCATTAATCTCTGTACTCACTGTTTCACCTAATCGTGAACCACCAAAAGCAATAATTTCATCCAATGCCAGATCAACATTATCAACTATAAATGCAATATGTGAAAAACCGGAAGCATTTATCAATTTATTATTACCTGTATACGGTGTTTTATAACTGAATACTTCAATCGTAGGACCATTCTCATCATATCCCGGCATTAATAAATGACAACCCTGGACATGTGCATTTGGTATGCTAGTCGCTTCATCAAACCATTTACCTTTTAAATCTCTATCAGAACCGATTTTTTTACATCCAAAAACCTTTTGATAAAAAACGACCAATCGGTCAACATTTTCAGTAACTATATTAATATGGACAAACCTTGCATTTATACTCATACTCCCCCCCTATTTTTTATAGTATTATAATGTATTTTTCTCAAATAGGAAAATATTATTTTAATTTTCACTATTTTTAAAATCCGGTAATAAATTTAACACTACTGGTATAATAATTAATGTTAACATAGTTGAAACCAAAAGACCGCCACTTACTGAAATACCCAAAGGTTGAATAATATTTGTTCCATCACCGATAGCCAATGCAATTGGCAACATACCCAGCAAAGTTGTTGCCGTTGTTATTAAAATCGGAGTAAATCGTAATTTTGCAACAGTTAATAACGTTTCTAATTTATCATCCATTTTTTTACGATATGAGATGTAAAAATCAAGTAGAATAATAGCATTATTAACGACAATTCCTCCTAATAAAATTGTCCCGAGCATTGAATTAAGTGAAATTGTAGAGTTGAAAATATATAAACTACCGATTACACCAATAAAACCGAGAGGAATTGTAACAAGTATTATTAAAGGAATCTTTAAAGAATTAAACTGTAAACCTAAAACTAAATATATAAGAACAATACTTATGATAATTGCTGTAATTAATGAACTTACTGATTCATTAATTATTTTCTGGGTATCTTCAAATGTGATTGTATATCCGGCAGGCAGTTTTACATCCTTATTAATACTCTCTTGTATCATTTTTTCAAACCCTTTCTTTTTACTATCAGCAACACCTCTTCGCATTTCACCGTATATATTAAACGTTTCCTCACCATTATCATTTCTTATTTCCGCAATACCTTTGTTTATAGTATAGTTAAAAAAATGTTTTAACGGTATTGATTTATCTTTATAAGGAATCTGATAATTTAATATATCAGTAATAGAACTTACCATCCCCTCAGCATAATTCATTGAAATAGTTATTTGTGTGTCATTCTCATTCATACTGATTACTTGCGTTCCATTAAGCAGTATTTTAATAAGTCCCGATAGTTTTGATACGGATAAACCGGGAAATTCCTGAATAACTTCTTTTCGGGGAAGAAGCATAATTTCTTCAGTAGTTCTTGTAGAAGGAACAGATGAAACACTCCGGTAAAGATCCAATTTATTTATACTATCCATCACTTGTTCCATAATCCCTAAAATTACCTTTTTATCACTGCCATTTACTTTCATATGTAACCCGTATGTTCTCGGTAAAGGCAACTTTGAAGGATCCCACGCGGCAATATCAAAAGTCCAGTCATCATTATTCTGTAAAATATCTTTTAGATCATCAATTGCATTATCTAACAATTTTGATGATTTCAAAGTGATTAAAAGATTACCCGTTGAACTATTAAATATATTTGAAAAACGACTTTCAACCCTGTTCCCCAGTTTTGCAAGAACCTGTTTCTCATACGGCATAAATGCATCTAACAAAGCCTCTTTATCAAGCGTTGAATTATTGGTAAATCTGACACTTACTCTATCACTTCTCGGATCAGCTACTATTTCCATTCTGATCTTTGGTGCAACAAAAATTATTAATAATATCAACAAGAAAAATGAAGAAAGCAAAACTGTATATGATCGCAACCTGGACGTTAAAATAGATTTCAGAATCTTTGTATAAAACCCGATCATTCGGGAAACAATCCATTCTGACATTTTTGCAAGCCGGCTTTCTTTTACTTCACATTTTTCTTCATTTCTAAAAAGATAATATGCAACGACCGGTGTTACTATTAAAGCAGTCCCCATTGAACAGGATAGTGCAAATATAACTGTTTTTGCCAAATCACCAAGTATAGCATTGGTAAGCGGGGCTGTAAATGATAATGGTAGAAAAACACAAACACTGGTAATAGTTGATCCAATAATTGACGCTCTAACCTCACCAACAGAAACCAGCACAATATCTTTAATACTTTGCCCATGACGATCTAAGCGATGTCTGTGTATATTTTCCATAATAACAATGGATGAGTCAATTATCATACCGACTGCAAGTGTCATCCCGGATAATGAAATCAGATTAATACTTACATCAAAAATATACATAAGAATAAATGAATACACAATAGATAATGGAATTGATAAGGAAATAATTAAAACATTTTTCCATTCTCCAAGAAAAATTATAATAATAATTATTGCCAGTAAACTTCCAACTAAAGCTGCATTAATTACATTTTTTACAGCACGGTTTATAAAAACTGCAGGATCAATCAAAGGTTGAAATTGCACATGGGATGGTAAATCTTTTTTAAGTTCATCAATTGCAGTAAGAATATCTTTAGACATTGAATTAATATTCCCGTCTTCTTTTGGTGTTGCAAATATCATAATAGAACGTTCACCATTTGCACTATACAAATTCCTCGGAAGTCCGGAATAGATTTTTACATCAGCAAGATCTTTTAAAACAATTTCTTTATTCCCTTTGATACCGACAAGAATATTTTCAACTTCATAAACCCCGTCAATACCGGTTTTTACTCTGAGATTATAAACATTTCTATTTTCCCGGAAAGAACCAATTGACGTATGTTTATAACCGCTTCGTACCGCAGAGGCAACGTCATCAGGGGTATAACCATAGGTTAGTAAATCTGAGGGACGCAGAATAATTTCTGTATTAAGCTCTTCAATATTTACAACAGTAACACTCTCGGCATCATTAATTTGTGCAAGCCTTACTTTTAACACAGGTTCTACAATATCGTACAATTCCTTAGTGGAAATCTCGTTAGAATAAACAGCCAGGGACATAAAACCAGTTGCACCACGCCATGAGCTTACAGAATAGCTGTCTGATTCTGACGGTAATGAGCTCTTAATTGAATCCATCGCCGATATAACTTCACTTCTTGCAGTATCAAAATCAATATTCCAGTCAAATTCGATCTGATACCGTGTCCTTCCTGAATTATAGGTTGACTGAATAGACTCCACACCTTCAATGGCATTTAATTTAGGTTCAAGGGTATCACGAAATTCATCATAAAAATCTTCAGCGGTATAACTTGGATGCGGAATATTTACCATTACTGTTGACTTACGCATATTCGGATACATTTTAATGGGCATTTTTCCGAGAAAATATATTCCGGCAACAAAAAGCGGGACAATTATTAAAAGAATAACTCTTCTACGATTTAATAAAAACTGTAACATATTACATTCCCCTGCCCGGACCGCTCATCATCCCGCCGGGGGGCGGATTATTGTTATTAAATCCTGATTGTTTTGTATTTTCAGCTTCTTCGGTAACAGTAACCTCATCACCGTCAAAAATTGCTTTATTATATTTTACGATTACCCTATCTCCCGGTTTTAAACCTGATTGTATACTTAATCGTTTACCATATCGCGTTCCGACTTTTACTTCACGAAAAACTACTTTATTATCAACAGCAATAGTCACAATAGTTTTTCCATATTTATTAGCAACCCACTCAACCGGAACAAGAACACCTTCAAAATAATCAACCCGAATTTCAAGTTGAACAAAAGCTCCTGAAAAAAGTTTTCTATCCGGCTTAAACTCAACAGAAGCTCTGAAAAGTCCTGTATTACCTTCCGGTATAATTGCAACCGAAGTAATATTTCCAAATAAAGATGTGCCAATAATATATGCAAAATCCCCTTTTTTAATGCGGACAATATCTTTATCGCTTAATAATAAATCAGTTTTATAGGATGATATATCGGCAATTACAATCAATTCCAACCGTTCTGTAACTTCCTGATTAGCAACAACATTAATCTTGCCGACAACTCCCGTTACCTGGGATATAACTACGGAAGGTAAAAAATCAGTTGATGAACTTCTTCGTACTACTGAAATCAGGTTCGTTCCCGGTCTGACCATATCACCTTCTTTAACATACACTTTACTCACAACACCGGTAACCGGTGAAGAATATGAAATAAGAGCAGCCGGTTGTAACCGTGCCCCGTAAAATAAAGTTTCGTATGCTTTTGATGCTTTAATTTTTCTCACAGTAACTGTTTTATCCTGAGAAAACACGAAAAATGAAACCATCAAACAACACATTATCATACATTTTTTCATATTTATTTGTTCTCCTTCGTAAAAGCTGATTGTAAATCAGATAAATAATAATATTCTAAATCAAGAATCTTACTGACAAAAGCCAAGCGGCTTTGAAGCTGTTTTAATTGTGCAATCTGATAATCCTGTTCAACAGTACTCAAGTCGGTAAATTCTTTAGTTCCTTCATTATACGCTTTTTCAGTTAATTCAAAAACTTTTTTAGCAATACCGACATTTAACATACCATTGGTATATGCAGTTAAAATATACTGCAAATCCCGAACCGTAGTTTTGAACTCAGTTTCAACCCGTTTTTTTTCTTTTTCAACAGCAATATCAGTCTTCTTTTTAGCATTAGCAGATTTCATTAGAGCAACCTGATCTTCAGAAAATGGAAAAACACCTGACAATGGTATAGAAACACTCATTCGTAATGAACCGGAAGAGTCAAAATGCTGCTCGTCAAAAGCAGGTTTTCCGTCATACGGATTGCCCCGATAAGAACCACCAAGTGATGCGCCAAGTGATGCACCAAATGACAATGAAGGTAAAAATGGTGCTATTGCATACAACTGTTTTATAATAGCCCTTTCTGACTCAAAGCGTGCATTCTCAAGCCCGATATGCATTTCAGGTTGAAGAGTATTTATTAAGGATAAATCGCAATTTGTAATATCCGGCACTGTATCGACAAGCTCAATTGGAGCGTCATTAGTCAACCCAAGCAAATTCTTAAAATTATCAATCGAGAGTTCATACTTATTTTTTAATTCTTCATAATCATATAAAGCAGCCCTTTGCGTGTATTCCCGGCGTAATTTATCAATTTCACCAATTTCGCCAAGTTTATAGCCGGCTTCACCAAGTTTATACCTTTTTTCGGCTGTTTTGAATGCAAACTCTTTAATGACCAGTTCTTCTTTAGCAACAACAAGTATATAATATGCCTTTGCTATTTCCTTTCGTATGTTTGCAACTGCTTTATTGTATGTTGATCTGCCGTTTTTATATTCATTACCCGCTTCATATACTGCAATGAAATTCCTTGCATTTAATGACAATGAAAAATCCGCACCGCCTGATAATGAGCCTGATTCTGTTACCTCTGAATTACTATTCCTGGTTGAAACGCCTGTAGAAGCCGAAACTGAAACACCGGGTATAAATTTATTCCACACAGTATATGCGGTTAATTGAGTATCGATCAATGTTAATGAAGCTGCTTTACTATCAAGATTGTTCACCAACCCAAGAGTAATTGCATCATGGATTGACAAATTAACGTTTTGTGCATTAAGTGAGACTAAACATACCAAGAAAATTGATGAAATTACCATTTTCAAATTACACATTATAAAACCCTTTACTTAATGAATTAACTATAGATCCTCTTGCAAAAATCAAGTACTCTTGATTTTTGCAAGAGGATCTATAATACATTTAAAGTATACTATAAAACAATAGCATTTTTTATACCAATTAGAAATATTTCATTAAAATTACATTATAGATGTTTTAAGCTATAAAGTTGTATGATATATTAAATGAATTGTGTATATTATTCAGAAAACTGAAACTTCATGTGAAAATAATGCACAGATACCACATAATTTTAAGTTAAATTTACTATAAATTTATTAAAAAAAACAGTATGAATTATCATAAAAAAAATATAAAACTGGAGATTCTATGAATATCGGTTTTTACGGAGCATCAAAAGCAGGAACCTCATTAGGGCTTTATTGTAAAAGTAAAGACGTCCCGGTTACCGGATATTACTCACGTGATCCTTCTAAAAGTCTTATTGCTTCAAAAATGACTTCAACCAGCCACTTTTTTACAGTTCAACAACTAATTGAAAGTTCAGATTGTATTATTATCAGCGTTTCAGACAGTGCTATTCTCGAAGTTATCCATCAATTGCGGTTGTATGATTTATCAGGCTTAACCCTTATCCATTTGTCAGGGGCAATGTCAGCGTATGATATGAATATTCATTGTAATGGCCGTCTTTCTTTACATCCCATACAATCATTAACAGGCACTGAAAATGATATTGAAAAACTAAACACGACAATTTTTTCTATTGAAGGTGATAGAACAGGATTAAAAACCGGTGAAGAACTTCTTGGTTTACTCGGGAATACATTTGTAACGCTCAAAAAAGAACAAAAAGTTACCTATCATTATGCTGCAACATTAGCCTCAAATTATCTTGTTTCACTCCTTGATTATTCATTCAGTATGTATAAAAAAATTGGTTTTGATGATGACAGTATACTGAATATCATAGCCTCGATTTCAACAAACACGCTATCAAATTACCTCAAAGACCGGGAAAATGCGCTAACAGGGCCGGCATCCCGCGGGGATATTGAAACGCTTGATAAGCATTTTAAATCACTTGATACCGCAGATGAAAAAGAAATATTTGTCAGTCTATTAAAAATGACACTCGGTTATCTTGAACGGAAAGCAAAAGAATAGCATGGGGGTCATCTGTAAAAAATATAGTCAATATAAAAATACACCGAAAAACACATCCCCGGAAAAACAATAAACCAGTCAAAAAAAACGGGTATTTTTTCACGTTCAAGTATGTAATTTTTTTGTTTCGCAAAAAAAATAGAGATTACAAAAAACAGTACAACAAAAACAACTTCTCCAAGAGCAATAAAAACACGTTGAAAACTCAAATCATCTACGAAATAGGCCGTTACAATAGCAATCATCGGGGATATACAGAATATCAATAATAGAATGATTCTATCAGAAATGGTTTTAAAATAGCTATGTAAGCATACCATAAAAAAATATCGTACTAATACAAAAGAGCCGGTTAGTATCAAAATTAATGAAATGAATAGAACCGGTAAAAGTGGCAGACCACATTGAACCATTAAAGCAGTATCAGAATCCTGAATGAATACGCCAATACATACATTAATCCCATTGATGAGAAAAGCATATCCTGCAAATAAAGACCATTGTAACTGACGCTTTGGTTTTCGTATAATACAATAGAAACAAACAATAACCCCCAAAACTACAGGTAGAATAGTTCCCGATAACGCAAATAAAATGCCATTGAGATTTCGATCAGCACCAAAACCTTCAATGCCGGTATACCCGCCTGAAAATGGGTTGAGATATAAAGTAATGCTATCGAGAGGAAAACCCAGAAATAAAGCAAAAATAATATGACCGGTTTCATGTATAAGCTTTACTATAGTTTCTATTGAAATATAAAAAAACAATATGTAAAAAGCATTAATAATAGAGTGGTGACATGCAATTTTCTTCACTTGCATTTCGGACATACACCCATAAGTTGTATAGCAATATCTTCTATTATATAGTCAGAGGAATAATCTCCGGTTGTTACAATAGTATGTGCGTTTACAGGATCTAAACATGTTATACTTTTGCATTTTTTACAAAAAAAATGAGGGTGAACGGGATGATGTTCGCATGATAACTCATAAAAACAGGTATTATCATTGGTAATAACTTCTCTTATAATATTTTTGTTTAAAAAAACAGTTAAGATTCTATAAATTGTTACCAAATCCATAGAGGCATTTACTTTCTCTTGTAAAGAAATAGCTGAGAAAATAGAATCTGAATTAATAATTGTATCAAGCAAAAGTTCTCTCTGACTTGTAAGTTTTAAACCATTTTCAATTAATAGATTCTTCGCACTACATTTATCCATTCTTAATCCTGAAAAACTTTGTATATTTACTATATGAATTGTTTTTTAGAAAAAATAATACTATATATTTATGATTGCATCAATGAAAATAAGGAATAAAAAATGACTAATTTAAAAATTCGAAATGAGGAAGTTACAGATTATCAAACCGTTGAAGAATTAACACGTGAAGCATTTTGGAATCTGTATGTACCCGGTTGCGATGAACATTATTTAGTGCATACCATGCGAAATCATCCCGATTTTATTAAGGAAATGGCGTTTGTTGCTGAATCTGATAATAAAATTGTAGGAAGTATTATGTATACAAAATCGTATGTTGAAAATAAAAATAATGATAGAATTGATACTTTAACATTTGGTCCGTTATGTGTTCTACCTGAATATCAACGAAAAGGCGTAGGAACTGCATTAATTAATCATACAAAAAAAATTGCCATACAAAATAACGTGAGTGCCATTATTATTCTCGGAGATCCTCACAATTACTGTAAACACGGCTTTAAATGCTGTAAGGATTATAAAATTACGACAAAAGATAATAAATTTCCTGTAGGGTTACTTATTTTAGAATTAGAAAAAGGTGTTTTTGATAATCAGTATTGGACTTTTCACGAAAGTCCGTTATATGCGATTAATAATGAAGAAGTTGAAGAATATGATAAAAAATTTCCGGTCAAAGAAAAAAAATACCAATATAGCCAGGATTTATTCGGTATTTTAATTAGAGCATATATAGAATAACAAAAGGGAGTGTCCGAAGACACTCCCCACAAAAATCTATTACATTACTTTTTAAACACAGTCATAGATCGTGCTGCACAACTACCGTCACTTCCAGTGGTAAAACCATTTTTATCAAAAACTTTAGTCCATCCGGTTGCATCAGTATTAACTGTACCTGATGTTGAATTATAAACAACTTTTATTTGACTCCATGAATCTCCATTTGCTCCGGCATTGATGTACGTAACTAATTGAGCACCTTCAAATTGTGGCGTAACATTTGAGTTAACTTCCTCTAAAGTGTTCATTCTAAACCCCGGATGTTCTTTTCTTAATTTAATCAAATCTTTATAGTAATTAAAAACGGTTGAATTAGTCGATTTTAGTGACCAGTCAATTTCATTCATTTCAGTACCCCACATATAAGAATTATGTGCATGACTTGCAAAAGAACCTTTGTTTTTTGTTCTTAAAAATTCATCACCACTATGCATAAATGGAATACCTTGAGCAGTCATTACAATAGCAGTACCAAAGTTATTTATCAGTATTTGATCTCCTGACCCGGCAGTTGATGTTGCAGTAACTTTATCCCATAATGCATAATTATCATGTGCAGAAATATAATTTATAGACTGTTCAGGATCATTTGCTGATACATAATCATACATCCACCACTCACCTTTTTCACTTCCTTGAATAGTACTTGTTTGAGACCCCATAACTCCGCCTTTAATACCTTCAATAAGCTGAGCCCCGTCAGTACCACCTTTTTGTCCGCCTTTAGCTTCTGTCCAGTTAAATATAAATGCACCGGTAGTGTCGTCATTTCCACCTTTTATAGACTCCCTGAATCCTCCATTAAAACTACCAATATGACCATTTGACATAACCGGTCTGCTTGCAGCCCATGCTCTTCCGGCTGTGTCACTATGCCACATTCCAGTCCATGGTTCTCCATACATTAAAATATTTCTATCAGAATACTTTTCATTTAAATATTCACCCCATGAATTAACAGCATCTGTTTTATAAATAGCCATTAAATCAAATCTAAAACCATCGATATTATATTCTTCTAACCAGTAATCCAATGAATCTCTTATGAATCTTGAAACCATTGCATTTGATGTATCAACACCGTTTCCACAACCTGATGCATTTGCTTTAACTCCATTTAAGTATATATAATATTTGCTGGAAATATCCATAAACATTTCATCCCAGAATGTATGGTTATAAACTACATCCATTATTACTCTTATTCCTGCTTTATGAAATTCATTGACCATTGTTTTTACTTCTCTAATTCTCTCAGCATAATCAGCAGGATTTTGTGAAAATCTCTCTTCCGGAACATTATAATTTACAGGATCATATCCCCAATTATATGTCTGATTTGTGCTTTGATTGTTTTTACTTGAGAAATCGTAAAACGGCATAATCTGAACATGAGTAACACCAAGTTCTTTTAAATGATCAATACCTGTTTTTACTCCATTGTAAGTAGTACCTGATTCAACCATACCAAGATACTTACCTTTTTTAGCAGCAGTTACTCCGGAATTAGCTGATATTGTAAAATCACTAATACTTATTTCATAAATTACTGCATCTTCTCTTTCAATAAGAGCCGGTCTTGCAGCCCATGGTATTGTAGTTTCACTTAAATCCATAACAATATTAGAAGAACATCCTGTATTTGCAGTTACATTAGCCCCTTCTTCCAATTTTGGAGCAGAACCTGTTCCTGCATCATTAGCAGGATCATATTTTACCATTACTCCATAAGGATCCCGTACATTCTTACCACCTATCTTAAACTGATACTCTTTTAATTTCAAATCTCCCGGTACCGTAACTCCATATATATGTGCAGTGTCAGTGTAACCGCCATCAACAGCAAAACCACTTGTACAAGTATGAACTGTACCATCAACAGTTACTGTTACGTTAGAACTATCCGGTGACCAGATTGTAAATGTTGTAGCAGAAGTTGTATAATAAGCACCTAATCGTGTAGGCGTAACAGGCTTATCTGTCTTAGTAAAAACTGCTGATTTAACAGATTCTCCATCACTATTTTCAGCCCAGACATGTATAGTTTTACTGCTGTTTACACTCATATCACTTCCGATTACAACAGATGTTGTACCGGTAAATGCAGTTCCATTTTTTGCGTCAGTTCCATCAGTGCTATACTTTGATGAAGTAGCATCGGTTACTGTGATAGTCACTGTTGTTGTAGCACCTGTAAAGTTACCACCTGCAGGTGTTAATACAATAACCGGTGTTGTTACAACTGGAGCTGTAGGGTCTTCATCATAGAAAGTTCCGTTATCATACCAGAAAGTAGACATTTTAGTTGTTTTTATCTCACTTCCTTTATTTAATATAAACGAAATTGCCCCGCCTGAAACATAAGTCGATGGAATATTGAACATAAACCAGCCGGTATTATCATTCATTCCTGTTGAAGCAATCATAGACGGTTGTGAGTCCCATGTAAATCCCATACCTTTTGTACATTCAATTTTAGTTCCTGTTGTTTCCCATACCCATATTGCAGGAGCAGAAGTTGTTTTTACATAAATATTTATGCCATCAACCGGTTCCTCAATTTTATATGCAGCAGATGTGACTGTAGAATAATTATCACCAAGGTAACTTATTGCTTTCACAGTAAAAGTTCCTTCCACAAGAGTAATTGGAGCTGTATAAATCAATGAAGTTTTTGAAGGAGCGCTTCCATCCATAGTATAATAAGTTGATGCACCTTCATGTTTTGTAGTAATCGTGACTCCCGGAAATTCAGTCGTTTTGTATGTTCCTGAAACCGGAGAAATGGAAGGTGGTGTAACAATAATTATATCATCAATTATAGTGTACAATCTCGTTACTGTTTCTGATGCTAAACACTCTGCTTTAAAACCTTTAGTTTTTACCGTATAACTGCCTTTCACAG
>MIAY01000018.1 GCA_001829315.1 Spirochaetes bacterium GWE1_32_154
CTTGAAATATGAAAATCCAGCTGATTTTAAAGAAGAAAATATAGCATAATGTCCGGATTTTTTTATAAAAAAAGTCTTGACTTTAGGGGGTTAATGCAGTACCTGTCGCATCCAAATCATTTTTATTAAAACTGATTACATACAGTACTGAATTATCAGCCCAGAGTGCATAGAGCGTGATATCTGCCGCACTGATTACAACCGAAGCCTTGTCAGTAAACGCAATATCGCCGCCCGCAGTGAGTGCCCAGCCCTTGAATGTATACCCGGTTCGTGTGAATGTGCACACAGGCAATGTCACTGTTACACCTTCTGTCCCGCTTAACGCAGTCATCGTTCCAGTTGCATCGGCACTATTTTTATCAAATGATATAGTTTTCGGTGTTCCTGCAACCCATTTCGCATAGATCGTTGTGTCGGCAGTTACTGTATCAGCAGTAAAATCCCAGAGCGTTGCAAATGAAGCATCCTTGTACCAGCCTGAAAATGCAAAACCTGTTTTTGAAGGAGGTAATGGCGCAGTTACCAGAGCGCCTTCTTCAACGGTCTGATTATCAACAGAACTTCCGCCGTCTGTATAGAATGTCACTGTAAACACGACTGTATCAATTACCCATTTAGCATACACAGTGATATCCGCTTCAACCGCCGTAGTAGCGGTAAACTCACTGCCTGCACCGTTTACTTCTGTAAACCAGCCATCAAATGAGTACCCTGCTTTTACCGGCGCTACAGGAAGTGTTACAACAGTCAGTGCCGGACGCTTTACCATTTTTACTGTGGGGTTTGCCATAGATTCGGCACCCTGGCTGTCAAATGTTACTGCGTAAGAAGGCAATGTAGCGCCTGAATTCACCCCTGCATCATCAAGCAGGTTACAGGACATACCTGCTACAAGAAATAATACAAGTAACAGTTGTAAATACATTTTTTTCATTTTTTTCTCCAAATATTTTTTTTACGAAAAGTATAGCCTGAAAATGTAAAATGTAAAATGTAAAATGTAAAATGTAAAATGTTCGACCAGTTCTGCTCTGCTTTTATTTACTTTATAATTCTTTAGGTTTTACTTTAGATAAAAGTATACACCATTATTATAATTAATCAAGATTTTTTTAATCATATCAGGATTCTTATGTAATTTCATGGGGTTGAATATATACCGTATTAATGCTACCCTAAAAACAGGATATGAGACTGTGAAATAGTTACATTTAAACCGTCAGGAATTATTGCTGATAATTGCGTGTATGTTAATAACAACAGAACATGTCAGTAATATCATCCAAAGCTGTAAAGCATTTTTCCTCTCCCGGCCGAGACGGTTCGGGAAGTCACTTCTTGTGAACACATTCAAAGAGATACTTTTCTGCCATCACTGTTTTTATAACCAGTCCGTGAGTTTTCATTTTTTCCATCCAGGAAATTTTTTCAGGGTACCCTTCCCGCTTCAGGTCTTTATATCCGCAGATTCCGTAGTTTGTGATATTAGTGTAGTCTGTATCGATTATTGTGATTTCTTCCATAAATTGTTCTCCGTTTGAATATTTTACCATAATTTCTAAACAGAACAACTTGCTTTCAAACATTTTTTTTATTATATTACCAATTATGAATAATACACATGATTTATTATTTAAAGAAAACTTCAGTAAAAAAGAAAACGCTTTAGACCTGCTAAAAGCGGTATTGCCGTTAAATATATTCAATAAAATTGATACTGAAAGCCTTACTTTAGAGAATGCAAGTTTTACTGACAAAAAACTTAAGCAATACTTTTCTGATCTTGTTTACAGCTGTAGTTTTTCAAACACTAAAATTAAAATATCATTTTTATTTGAGCATAAAAGTTATTTTGTTAAATATCCGCATTTGCAGTTACTTCGGTATTTTCTAAAGATATGGGAGCAAAATAATAAGAATAAAGTACCATTAGAGCCGGTGATACCGATTATATTCTACCATGGCAAAAAAAAATGGGAATATATTGATATAGAACAATACTTTAATAATTTAGATAAAGACCTTTTTAAATATATACCGTCATTTCAGTATGAATTAATTGACCTGTCAACTTATACTGATGATGAAATAAAAAAGAGACTCTTCGGAACAATAGAAAATAAAATATTAGCATCGATAATGAAAAATATTCATAATAAAAAAATAATTGATTCTAATATCAGAAAGTATTTAGAAATAGGTCAACTATACTTTAATACAGAAACAGGACTAAAATTCTTAGAAGCTTTATTAATATATCTATTTTGCAATATGCCAGAAGAATCAAAAGATATAATAATAAATGAAACAACCAAAATAACATCAAAAGAGGTGAACATTATGACAATAGCAATGAAGTTAAGACAAGAAGGTAAAGTCGAAGGTAAAATCGAGGGTAAAATCGAAGAAAAAAAATCAACATTATATCGCCAAATGAATAAAAAATTTCAGTTATCACACAAAGATGTTGAGCTTATCAATACATGTGATGATACAGCTAAACTTGACGATGCTCTTGACGAATTTGTTTTTGCTGATAACAAGGAAACCGTTTTAATGAAATTGAGGTAAAATAAGGCTTGACCAGAACAATTCATAGGTTCTTATCATTATATGTCAATATAGAAGTCAATTGATTTTATAGACTTTTAATGAGGTATAGCGACAGATTCAAGTATTTCAAAAGAGGCATTTTCTTTCAAGTTAATAGAACTTTCTGAATCCTGCTCAATAATCATTCACCCCGCAACAAAACATCATCTCAAGGGCTGGATCACATATACAGTACCTGTATTTGTATTTGTACCTGCAATCAGATAATCAGCTGTCGATGAAACAGATTGAATTATTTCATTATACTCTAAGGAAGCGGGGATAAAACTTCCATTAAAAATTTTAACTTTTTTTTATCCAATTTGTTAAGTCTGAATTTTATATCAAAAACAAATCTGCTGCCAAGAATCAGATCATCTTCTTTTAATGCAAAATCATCATCTTCAGATAATTCTGTAATTAAACTAATTTTTGCATTTATTTTGGAAAACGTATTTGAAGCATAAGCTGTTTGTTTATCAAGTTTGTTTTCAAATATCTCTTTTCCATGCATTAGTGCTTCAATTGAATCAAGAGCAAAATTTTGGGACATATTAAGTATAATTCTTCGGGCTTTTCTTCCTCTTTCATCAAAACTATATTCAACTTCACAATTACCATTTATAAAGGAATATGTTTTTGTAATAAATAAATCGTCATACTCGTAATTAAACTCTATTTTGTTACCTTTTTTCTTTTTATTTAATTTAGTATTAGCAAAACAGGGAATTATTTTCCAATCTACACGCTCTTTTAATCTTTCTACCTTTGTATCATCACCTATATAAAAACGGTTTACTTTAATAAAATCCTCAAACCCTTTTCTTTTAAATCGTATCATTTCATCAACTGATTCAATAAAATTAGAAAAATTATAACTATATGAGTAATTAGAATTACTTTCCCACTTTCTTTGCCATTCATCAAAAAAGCCGTTTCCAATAATTTCAACTCCTTTATTTAAATCAAAACAAAATAGTATTTTTCCACCAATAGGAGTAATTATATACATGATATTAGCTGAAATTACGATTGTCTCTACAACTCCATCATTATCGATATCTTTATCATAAATTTCATCTTTATATTTAAAAGACTTAGAAGCTGCATGTAACATAAAACTGGTTTGTCTTGCTGCTTCCCAACTTACAACCCCTTTATTACATACCGGATAAATTGTTTCTTCTGTACCGGAACTTCCAAATGCACAGCCAAATTCATATTGATAAATAGCATACATATTTTTTGCACATTTTAATAACTTTGCCGCTGCTATATTATTTGATTTCAGAGCTTTATTTTCTACAGTTTTTATCTCTTTTGATAATTTATCATAGAGTTTTCTATAGTGAACAATTCCTTCATAATTTTTATTAAAATCAAACCAGTCATTAAAACCCTGTGTTTGAGAAGAGTCAACCATCCAGGTCGCCTGACCATCAGGAATATTTTTTATATGTTCTGTTGGAGAATGATCTGTAAGATATTCTTCAAATGTAGTTAATTTTAACCATTCTTCTTTTTCTAAAAGAGAAAAAAGATCATCAAGATTTTGTAAAGCACTTTCTGCAGACTCATTGTTACTTACCTGCCACATTCCTACAGCTTCCATATCATTAGCATAAGAGACAAGAAACTCTTCATCATCTGTCATATTATCATACACTTCTTTGTAATACTTAATTAACTTCTCATATTCTCTTTTATCAATGACATCACCCATTAAGTCATAATGTTTTAAATCATCTGTAAATAACGTTAGTTTTTGACCATTATGTTCTGTTGTTCTAACAAGATTAGCATGAGTTTTAACACCTGCAGCTTTTAGAAACTTCTCTTCTATCAGTGTATGACCGTATCCATTTTGACTTATGAGACTTACATAATCCTGACTCCAGCATCTTTCAGGATTCCAGAACCCTTTTGGTGTAAAGCCAAAATATTCATTAATAACCTCTTTATGAAGTTTAATTTGATTGTCATTATCATAATTATTACAGGAATATAAAATACTCTGAGAATAAGTACTTCCTAAGATCTCAAATTGCCCATCTTCTACACCTTGTTTAATAGTTTCTATCCTGTCACCAAAAAAATATCTCATCCCTTGCAGTAATGTACCAGACACATGAATTACAAGTTTAATCTTTGGATGTTTTCTTACCATTTTAAAAAAATTGTCATAACAAACTTTATCCGCCCAGAGAATTACGTTATTTAAACATTGATTTGCATGAAAAACATACACAACATTTAGTTTCTTTTTTTTATTATTCATATTTAACTCCATTTTTTACTCTGTTATAGCTTTTATATCTGATTTAAATAACCAGGATTTACTTCTGAATCTGATTAAAAATGTTATTGCCTTTGCAATATCTTCAATCGAAATCGCAATAAAAATACCCACAATCCCAAGATTAAACACCGGTCCTGCAATTGTTGTTAATGGAAGTCCAACCAGGAAAAACCCGAATAAAGAAATATACAATACAAATAACGCATCTTTTCCTGCTCTTATTGTTGAACCAACCATACCGCTAATTGTTGTAAATGCCTGTCTAAATGCAAGTATTATGAGACATATTGTGGCTGAATCTCCGATAACTCCTGATAGCCTAAACCATGATGGAATATCCAATATTTTACTAACATTAATAGTTACTGATTTTATAGTTATATAGTATGGCTCAATTTTTATAATTCCAGAAAATAAAATAAGTAGAATACTTGGAATTAGTGAAATTAGTATAGAATAAAACAAAGCGCTTTTTGAGAATTTATATGCTTTGCCTTTTAAACCACCACCAATTAATTGACCAACTATTATTCCTGTCCCTGAAACAAATCCGCTTATAGAAAGATATAAAACGGAAATGAAAATCCCGACAACCCCATAAATTGCAACAGCATCAGCTCCAGCCATTCCAATAAATTTTAAATAAACCATCATGGCAAATTGCCAGAAAAACATATCTCCAAGCATAGGCAGTCCAAGATGAAGCATTTCTTTAATAACCTTTATTTCAGGTTTAATTAAATAGATTAAACTTGGCATTTTCCCTTTAGAAATAGCAAGGAATACTAAAACAATACTTCCTGTGCTAACAGAGATTAGAGTAGATATTGCTGCACCAACTACAGTTAATCTTGGAAATCCAAAAGCGCCGAATATAAGTAGATAATTTAATATAAAATTAAGAATAGTAGTCACAGCCTGCTGTATAAATGGTGTTTTAGTATCACCAGAAGAACTGAAAACAGTAGCAATTGCTATATTAAAAGATGTAAAAATAAATGAAACTGATATAATTCTCAAATAATCAGCTACATATTTAACAACCTCTTCATCATCAATCATTATTCTTGCCAATAATGAACTTGCAAAAAAAATTATTAGTGAAAGAATTATACCTGCAATCATTGAAACTGATATGGTAGCACCGCAGGATTTATTAAATCCATCATGATCTTTTTTTCCCCATAATTGCGATGAAATAATACCTCCGGCATTTGAGAAAGCCCACAAAAGAATTAAAAAGAAAAAAAAGTAACTATTTGCAATTTTTAATCCGGCCATATACTTTGGACCTAAAGATCCAACCATGAAATTATCAGTTATACCAACAATGTTTCGTAATAACATTTGTAAAGTAATCGGGAATGTAAAAAAGAAAAACTCCCCGAATTGAAATTTTTTTGTTACATTTTCCATAGTAAACCTCTATTTATAATTTTTAATTCCAAAATATGATGTTCATATTAATCTTTAATTAAAATTTAGTCTGTGATTCTATTCACATTTTGACTACATTTTTATTCACAAGAAAAAATAAAAATATTATAATACAAAATGATTCAAAACAACCACGTTAATGATAACAAATTACTTTTTGATAATTTTATTATTTCTTATGAAAATCTATATTTTACTATGTGTAAAAAAAATGATTTAGAAAAAATTATAAATTATGCAGAAGTAATTAGATACTCTCAAGGTTCAACAATATATTTTGAAAATGATGAAGTAAAATACTTTTATCTTTTATTAAATGGTAAAGTTGAAATTACTAAAACAACTGATACAGATCTTTCTAGAACTTTCGCGATTTTATCTCCGGGTGATACATTTGGAATCCAGGAGTTATTTTTAAAAAGACATAATGTTACAGCTACAGCTTATGAACAAGTAATAGTTGGTAGGATTAAAAAAAATGATTTTTTTGAAAATCTTTCAACGATAAATAGTTTTATGATTGATTGTTTACGTACTACAACCGGTGTATTGGCAGAGTGTCAGGATGAAATGGTAATTTATAAACCTGATACAAAACTGATTGTATTTGTATACTGGCTTAGTCAGTCTTATGGGATTAATCGGGGAACTACTATTTATATAACAAAAACACATACTCATGAGGAAATTGCAGAAATATTATCTCTATCAAGAGAAACTGTAACTCGTACAATGAATTTATTAAAAAAACAAAATTTAATTTCAATTGAAAAAAAACATATTATTATTTGTGATTTAAAAAAACTTGAAGAGTTAAAAACTCATAAATCATTTATTGGTCTTTACGGTAGAATTGATTATAAACTTTGTTAACTTTCTCGTTCGCTATCTCTGTATTCAAAAGAACATTTATGTTTCAGATATTTTCATCTAAATATAGATGAATTGATTAACATTGATAATGTTTTATTGAGAGGCTCAATGAAAGCAAATTATATTTGCTATTTTAATTGACATATTATTCTTGTTTTTTTACTCTCAATTACTATTGCACCTGTGATATTGGCGAATCATATTATATATACAACAGATTATGAGGAGACTTTATGAAAAAACTAATTAATGTCATGTTTCTATTTTGTTCATTATTTATTCTTACACAATGCGATCTTAATCCATCCACAGAAGTTTCATCGAGTGATAACAAATCTGTTTTTATCGAAAAGAAAACTGTATCCGTAAAACCGGGTGAAACAAAATCACTCTTTGTTACTGCCATAAAACCGGATGGTTCTGCAGATACGTATACTGCTGCGGCTGATAATGATAAGGCAAAAGTAACAATCACCTCTACGGGTATATCAGTAGAGGGAACATCTGTCGGTAAGGCTATTATCAGTATAACATCAGGTTCCGGGGCTACAAGTGTTCTCAATGTTCATGTGTATGAACCGCTTACTATGGACATAGGTAATGGATTATTAATACAATTTACATACAAGTTTGATAATAAATGGGATGACGGTGGTAGTGGCGGGGATTATAACACTGTATGGTGGCATCCGCAATACGATGCGGCAAACGGATGGTATCCGGTGGGTTCTTATATCCGGGGAAATTACATTAATGCTAATAAAACTCATGCAGTTGTGCTTGTTAAAGACCTGTATGGCAAAGATCTTCTTGCAAAACCAACTGATTATGAACTTATATACAATGACAGCGGTTCAGGTGCAGACAAAGACGGTTCTGTCTGGCTGCCTATTGCTCCTGATGGATATGTTGCAATGGGGGTTATTGTTCAATCGGGTCACGAAAAACCATCAACTGATGTGATCCGTTGTGTAAAAAAGGAATATACGGTACCTGCAAAAGCCGGTGACTGGATCTATGATGATTCCGGAACCGGTGCAAGTATGAACCTTACTGTATGGGACCTTGCAGAGCCTGATAATTATTCTTTATCTGAAGGATATATGTTTTTAGATCCCGGTACAGTCATAGCATCTTCATCCGGTGACTCTGAAACGATAAGCAGTACGATTAAAAATGTATTTCTAATAAGTATCCCGGTTACCGAAGAAGTTGATACTGCCGGCATTGAACCGAAATTAACCGGCTATAAACCATATTCAAGTACATATCCGAAATTCTTTTCCTCAGTGCGTGTTCCATTTACACTCATTACTGATTCTAATAGAACTCTTGAATGGAAAGTCGACAACTCACCATTCTATTACATCCAGCGGGAAGAGGTTTACTCAGATGCTCAAACACTTGATAATCGTCAGGGTACAGCCGATGCCTCAATTAATTATAGTACAGAAGTCGGTTTCAGTAAAACAGAAACTGATACATTCAGCCAGGAAATAGGTATGGAAGTCACCGCAGAAGGTGGTGCTTCATTCTTGGGTTCAGGTGGAAAATGGTCTGTTAAACTGAGTGCTAAACTTGGCTGGCAACAACAAACTGCAACGACATATTCATTTGTGGAAACAAAAACATATAATTTTACGGTACCTGCACAAAAATATGCGCAGCTTTTGCATGTGACAAGCCAGTTCAGAGCGCTGGACAGCCTGGGGAATACAGTGACTATTCTACCGATGAAGTCAAACAGTCTGAAGTATTTACAGTATCCTTAAGATAATCGTGAAGCCGGTAATGTTGCTTTTAGGTGACATTACCTTCAGAACACCTCTTCTGAGAAACTTTTCAGAAAAACTCCGTGCCCTCCAGTGAAACGGGCATCTACCTATCCCCTGGAAACACAGCCTCTGCAAGTCGCGTTATTCTTTCAAATGCCTCAATACAGTTTCTTTCACCTGAGCTTGTGAGTGTTACAAAACTAACCCTTGCGTCATGTTCTGTTTTCTCGCGACTAACCAGACCGATTTTCTCCATCGGGGCTAATATCCGTGTGACCCCCGAAGCGGTCAGTCCTATTTTGTCGGCCAGATCGATACGTCTCATTTTCTTCTGAGGTGCGTTATACAGGTGATATACGATAAAATATTCACTCACCCCCATACCATCAAGACCGCTTGAGAATTTTCTATTATTTTCGGTAAAAATCCGGGATAGATTCATATACTGATCTACCGCTTTATTGTGCAGTTCCATATTACCTCACTTACTTGACATATAATTGATATGTCAAGTATATATTAAGTTTTTTGAAAAGTCAATAGTATGACGCATAAAAAAATGGTATTTGAATTTATTGAAAAAGCCTCATTTTATATACCGGATAATCTTTGCCGGCACACCGGCGATTACTACATTATCAGGAAAACTTTTTGTAACCACCGAGCCTGAAGCCACTACAACATTATTACCAAGAACAACTCCCGGATTTATAGTTGCATGACCTCCTATCCAGCAATTGTTACCTATGATAATTTTCTTCCCGTATTCTGCACCCGAGCATCGGGTTACAGGATCAACCGGATGTGTAGCAGTATAAATCCCGACTTGTGGTGCTATAAAACAATTATCACCGATTATTACTTCGGCAACATCCAGAATCACGCAGTTAAAATTTGCGTAAAAATTATTTCCAATATGTATATTTGAACCGTAATCACAATAAAATGGCGGTTCAACATATATATTCTTCCCTGATGTACCAAACAGTTTCTTTAAAATTGTATACCTTTTCCCGGGATTTGCTATAGAGGACTTGTTGTATTTTTCGAAAAGAAGTCTCGCTTTTTTCCTCATAGTTACAAGAACGCTGTCTAATGAGTTATACAACTCACCACTGATCATTTTTTGAAACTCTGTCATAGAATTAACCTCTTAGTATATTGTACAAATAAAAAAACGTGTGTTTCTCACTTTTCGTAAGATATATATATTATCATATTTTATTATTTTAAAGTAAAAAAGGAAGGTTAATCAATGTTTCAAAAAGTATCTATTTTATTCATTATGATGATTTCTATAAGCTGTACAACAAAATTTATAGAACCGGAAAATTTCAGAGAAAAAGCCATGACCACAAATGAGATGCTTTCATTCTCACTAAACGGCACAGCCGCTACTATCACAGAAACTGCAATCGACATCACCCTGCCTTAAGGCACAAATGTCACAAATCTGGTAGCCACATTTACCACTAACGGTGAATCAGTTTCTGTCGGTTCGACACTACAAACCTCAGGTGTAACCGTGAATAACTTTACAAACCCGGTTGTCTACACAGTAACTGCTGAAGATGGTTCAGCTAAAAACTATGCAGTGTCGGTTCTCCGTATCAAACCTGTGTACACAGAAGATGCACCGACTAATACTAAATACTATCAGATTCCTATGGAGATCAATGCTAATGGAACAACGAGCACTCAAACGCACAGATTTCATTTTGATGCACCGGTAGTATATAATGCAGATAAAAGCAAAAAATATCCTCTTGTTATCAATCTTCATGCTTCGGGATTTCCAAACTCGGAAGAAGCAACTGAAATTACTGACGAATCTCATTTTGCATATTTAAGAGACGGGAGTTCATATGCATTTCTAAATGGAAATGATATACCTGAGAGCTTCTATTATCTACCCATCTGCCCGCCGCCTTACTCAGCTTATACCGGCGGACCACTTGCTCGTGACGGAGGAGAATGGAACTCACCTGCTTCAAAACAAATGATAATGGCTACAATCAAAGATCTTATCAACCGGTTCAATATTGACATTACGAGAATTTACATCACAGGTTTTTCAATGGGTGGCGCCGGTACATGGTATATCGCTCAGGAATGATACAACCAGACAGGAATGCCGTTTGTAGCAATCTGCAGGGGTGCCGGATATTCACCGACTAATCAGATGCTTGATAACGCTGAATTTGATGATATATACAAAAGTGCGGTCTGGATTGATGTCGGGGAAAATGACACAATGGGTATTGGTGGCTCGATGGGAAATAATGAATTGATGCAACACACATATAATAAGCAGAAATCCATGATACCGGGCGGGACTGAAAATATTACAACAAAAACGCTTACAAACCCTGATCCTAATGGAATGCCTGAAACAATCCAGTCTGTATTGCATGATTATACGATAAAGGATGAGTCCATCTATCGTTTATCCGTTAACCCTGATTGGGGACACTCATATTTTATAAGCTGGAATAGCGATTTTATTACATGGCTGTTTAGTAAATCAGTTCGTGATTGAGTTAGTTTTCAAAGTAAACAAAAGAAGGACTCCAATACAATTTGTGGAGTCCTTCAACCATATACAATCATAACGTTCCCTCTTGCCATAATTATCATTTTATAATATAAAACAACTCATGGATAAAACAGAAAAAACAATAAAAGCATATAACGCATCCGCTCATAACTTTCAAACTAAATTCATGGACTTAAAACTTTATAAAAATTCATTTGAAATCCTGTCAGGCTACTTACAACCCGACTTTACAATTCTCGATCCGGGATGCGGTCCCGGTAATGTTACAAAATATCTTCTCGAAAAAGAAACTACTCTGAAGATAACCGGCATTGACTTATCAGAAGAAATGATAAAACTCGCCCGAAAAAATGTACCCGGCGCTGAATTTGAATGTCAGGATATCAGAAAAATAAACTTTGAAAACAATCAGTTTGATATGATAATTGCCGCTTTCTGCCTGCCGTATTTGTATAATGAAGAAGCAGCTGATTTTATAAAAAAAACTTCCGGTTTCCTCAAAAATGGTGGAATACTATATGTCAGCACAATGGAAGGTGATGGAAACAGATTTGAAACGACCAGTTTCTGTCGCGATCATGAAATGTTTTTTAACTATTATAATGAAGATTTTCTTTTGGATGTGTTTAAAGATAACAACCTGAATGTAGAGCATTATATCCGGCAGGAATATCCGGAATCAGACGGTTCAGTGACCGTTGATATGATATTCATATTGAAGAAAACAGGAGAATACTATGAAAATTGAACATATCGCTCTATGGGTTAATGACCTGGAAAAAATGAAAAACTTCTATATACACTATTTCAACTGTACAGCCGGTGAAAAGTATATAAATACAAAGAACAGGTTTGAATCATACTTCCTCACATTCACAAGCGGTGCAAGGTTGGAAATAATGCAGATGCATTCCATACAACAGAATATCAATGATCCTCACAAGCAATATACCGGACTGATACATTTTGCTTTACAACTTGAAAGCCGGGAAGCAGTTGACGAACTGACTAAACGCCTTGAAGATGACGGGTATGAAATAGCCGGTTACCCGAGAGTAACGGGTGACGGATATTATGAAAGTTGTGTTTTTGATCCAGAAATGAATAGAATAGAGCTTATTATCACATGAAAAAACACAACGAAAATCTCATTCTCATATAAATGGGAAAAAGATATAAACACACAACAACTAATTCTGCATGAACACAAGCCAGTCATTTTCGGCAGTATTGATGCTTAACCCAAAAGCCTTTTGAAATTTACCTTTCCAATTATCAATAGAACAATCTTCTATCCAGTCATTCACCGCATCCTGTCCGTAACTGAATAGTAAATACCCTATGAATGATGCACAAATCTGATAATTAATACCCGGGTCGCGGGATAATGAATCAAAATCAATATTCTGAAATTCAATCGACGTTAGTTCAAAAAGTTCTGATGGCTTAGGTGCTATACCATCCCTTATAGCTGATTGAATATAAAATGAAAATAAATACCTATAGTTTATTGGATTGTCTTGCTGTACAGAACTTGATATTTCTTCATATAATGTTGCATGTCCTTCACAAATACCGGGTACGGTCAATCGATATTGATGTCTTTGAACGCTATGAATGTATTCATGCAGAATAACCAAAGCAGTAATATCAAGCGGATATTCATATATTATCTGCATACCATGTGTCAACTCAACACTCCCTTCACTTATCTGATCTTTGAAAATTCCGGCATATTCAGTATCAGAAACCGTATCAAATAACCATGCTGTTGTTTTTAAATTAAATATTGTACTCATTTCTACTTCTGCAATTTTAATATAATTCTCTACCGCATCAGATATTTCTTTTATATCATTTTCAACCAGTGAATCCTTCTTATAATAGTAGCGAATTTTTGAAGTATCATACTCTTCATATTGTTCTGTATTATAAAACATTGTTGCACAACCGATGAAAACAAAAATGATAACTGAAATACTAATAAAGCGCATATACAACTCCTACGCGAATACTGTTATTAAAAAATACATCCGGTATGAAATCACCAACTGCTAATACTACTCTAAAATCATTACGGTACCCGGCCTCAATTGAGAGACTCCTTGTAAGCTTATAATTACAACTAATATTAAGTGAGTTATTTACCATATAAACCGGTTGATTTGCAGTATATTTTAATTCATTAAACTGTTGCATAATGCCGTAACCACCACCAGAACTATTTGTGATTACTATATTACATCGTTTTACCGGTTGTATACTAAGTCCCTGTGACAAAAATACATGGGGAATTACTCTCAAAATAGTAAAATATAAATTTATTCCTGCAGGAAAAATATCGGTTTTCATTATTACACCAGCCCCGAAACCGGTTATATAGCGAAAACGAAATCTCTCAGGTAAATAAATCCGTAATGAATATTCTGATGTGTGTTCAAAAGACATATTTGGAGTTTCATCAACTAATTTCCTGTTGCGAAATACAAAAGGTGTTACCGATGATGTGGAACTTACTTCATTAAAAAAAGAGATTTTACCATTTCTATGCTCGTTAGTATATATAAAAGAAAAACCGGGTGACACAACAGTACGGTAGAGAACAATATCTGCCTGCTCGTGATACATCATTTGAGAGAAAAAGCCAAAATTATTTAATGTCAGTGCTCCAAGATTTCCAGTTATCATCAGAATAATAAAAATTATGCTTTTTTTCATATAGTTAAACTACCATTTTACACTTCTTAATGCAACTATTAGTAATTACAAAATAAGGTTTATAGTGGCAATGAGCAATGTATCAAGTTGTGTTTGTTAATGGATGAATAGCCGAAAATCAATATTATTTACTTTTAAAATATTGACAGAATTGTTAATGATTAGTATGATTTTGTTTAAGTTATTTTTTCTTTTCTGAACAAAGTGGATGAAAATATTGAACCCGTTCTATTATTCGATGATGATGATAAAAGCGGGTTTCTTGAATCTATTTTATGTTATGGTGAAGTAATTTATCAGCGTTAGTGCTATATAAAACACACAAGGATTTACATGGCATATTTAGAAGTAATATTTGCTGCTGCAATATGGGGTTTAACCGGAGTTTTTGTCAAATTACTCAATATTCATCCTCTTTTCGTTACATTTTTCAGAGTTTCTTCGCCGGCAATAGCATTATTAGCCTATTTCCTTATTAAACGTGAGAAAGAAGCATTTGTATTCAATACAATATTAACCACAACATCAATCATGAATACAGTGAGACTTTTTTTATACTTTGCAGCCTTCTCTTTAACCGGAATCGGGAACACCGTCATTTTGTTTTACACCTACCCCGTCTGGGCTGTTATTATGAGTGCACTATTTCTAAAAGAAAAAGTTAATAAATACCTGTTATTGATGTTACCGGTTGCCTTTACCGGTATGATACTTGTATTTTTGAATAAATCATTTTCATTCAATAATAAGGACTTTCCCGGTATGATATGTGCAGTGTTATCAGCAATCCTATTTGCCTTTATGATGATTCTCACTAAAAAAGTAACCGTAACCTCATCAAATATGAAGATTATTTTTCACCAGAATATAATTACTATGATTATCATTTTACCTTTCATTTTTTTAGTCCCTTCGTATCCGACATTCAGACAAATTAATATTGGGATAGTTTATGGCATTTTAATCGGCTTAATTGGTTTTTTATTTTTTTATTCAGGGTTAAAAAAACTTGATACATCTGTTGTTTCCATTCTTTCTTATTTTGAAATTGTTAGTGCTGTATTTTTTGGGATAGTATTTCTTGGTGAAATTGTAACATGGAATATTATCGTCGGCGGATTACTGATTGTATTACCTAAATCTATTATTATATTAATGGATTCAGGTTTATTTAAACGAGATACTCATGACTTATTCAATCAGAAGATGCACAAAAAATGACATTGATAAAATCGTTAATCTCAGACTAAAACTATGGAATGATGCAGGTGCTTTTTCCAAACCGAAAGAATCCGAATTAATGTATGAACCTAATTTTACCTATATTAAAAAAGCTTTAAATGATAACACTATGGTTATTCCGGTTATAGAAGACGATAATGCTGAAATTATCGCAATTGGTATCGGAGTAATACTGGAGAAACCTCCGATTAATCTTAAAAACAATGGTAAAGAAGGTTATATTTTTAATATGCACACCCTCGAAAAATACCGGGGTAAAGGTCTTGGAAAGTTGATACTTGATGATATACTGGATTTCTTTGGAACACAATCAGTCTTCAAAGTTACCCTGAATGCGAATCAGGAGGCTGCAACGTTTTATACCAGATCCGGGTTTGCAGGCAATCCGCAGTATATGGAACTGCGGATGTGAATACTATGACAACAGAAAATCAATTACATTAATCACCCTGATTCCCTTGTATTAAAGATTCCGGCGTTAAAGTTATCATCGGTGAAACACCTAAATTGGGCGGAAATGTCAACACAACATGGGAAAGAGCTAAAGAAGACGGTTTTGACGTGATGACAATCAGTTAGGCTCACATCAGATTGAGATCGTGGGTAAAAAGATCCTCGAGCTTTTCGAGAAAAAATAAGCTAAATTATTTGGATTTACACTAAGCCCCTGCCGTAACGGCAGGGGCTTATTTATTGTCATCTATAAATAAGACAGCCATGAATAAAAAGTTTAATGGTCACAAATAAAAGCTGCCTTAAACCGGTGGCTTTTAATATTAGCTGTGCGTCTTTTATTCCCCGATTTGCTCCAGCCGGAGACTTGAGGGATTTTGAGAGATAGAGTGTAGCTTAGTTTAATTTCTTTATTAATCCGGATTTTTTATTGTAGAAATAGTAACCCAGTCTGCCTCTCGCCAGATTGAATTGATAAGAGCTGTCTTTTTGTAATGCTTGATAAGTATCATCGTCTATTTCAAAAGATTTTTCTGTTCGGCTTTCATCCACAAGTACAGTTACAAAATATCTGTTGTAACTACCGCTTCTGGTGGGTTCACTTTTTATCTTTTTACTTATTACAGTGACATCTTGTGACTTATAGTCATCGACCTTCAGGGTAGACGCAGCAGCAATATATCCTGTTGCAATCCAGGTCAAATATACACAAAAAACCAGCCATAGCAGAAAAAACGCTATTAACCGGGACTTAGGCGTCATGTTTGAGGGGATTTGTCTTACTCTACTCAGATATAATGCACCTGCCAGAGAAATAATGCAGACAAGGGGAGTCACCCATTTCAAGCTGATAACAATGGGCTTGCCTACCTGCTCCAGTATAAAATTACTGTAATAAAGAATGCCGAAGACAAGAGACGGGATTGCCACTACCAGGATAGTCAATAAGTATAATCCAAAATTTTTCATAGTATAATACCTTATGTTTAATTCAAGCTAACGTCAAGAGTAATAATATAAAAAACAGGGACTGTCAAATCGACTAATGATAGAAAAAATTATAATTCCTGTCAACAAGAAAGCCACTTTAAAACGTGAAAATCACACAAAAAAACTCCCGGCGCTCAAGTAAAACCGATGAAGCAAAATACACCCCACTCATAAAACAAAAGTGACCTCTAAATCAGTTAAAATCGTAATTCACATATCAAAAAAAACAGTTCTCACCCGCCAAATATCAAAAAACAGAAAAAACAATACTAATTCAACATTTTTCTACCTTAGGTGGTGCTCTATTCTTTTTCTCAAGACACGCAATAATTTTCGCTATTTCTGCCTTATACTGAATTATTGCAATCACTTTAACAGAAAATCAATTACATTAATCACCCTGATTCCCTTGTTTTCAGAAGGTAAATCATTATCGAGAGTTATCAGAAATTTTGGATAATGATCGTCAATTGAATCCAGTGCCGATAGTTCCCGAAATAGTGTATTCTCGTCTCTTACGGTTAGTGGGACCTGATAGTATTCTGTCTGATTTGCCTTCATTGCCACAAAATCGACTTCTTTATCACCGGTTTTTCCGACAAAAACATCAAAATCACGACGAATAAGTTCAAGGTAGACAATATTCTCGAGTATATATCCCATATCACCGGCTTTATTTCCCAGTAAATAATACCTGAGTCCGATATCGCATACATACTATTTATAATTGGTTTTCAGGTAGTTTTTACCCTTTATATCGTATCTTTTTGCCTTGTATACAATAAATTATTGTTCTTAAACTTTCAAATACTTTTAGAAGAGTGTTTAAATTATTTAAACAAAAATAATATAGTTTTTTTTGCAGTCTCTATTGAAAGTAGTATAATCAAAAAATGCTTATAAGCCGAATAACAGTGCTTATCCACTCTTCAAAAAAGGTAGTAAAATCCTTATATTTACTCCATGACAGTTCAATGAATATTCAAAAATATTCCAAACCAGGATTAAGAATTGTCATACAAATTATATAAGGAGTTTAAGTTATGACGAAGAAAATTATCTATTTATTGAGGCTCTTGCAAAAATTCAAGATACAAAGAGTATTTTTGCAAATGGCTTTATTGTCATCTCTTTTTATTGCATTAACAGGGTGTGAAAGTTTTCGTGATGAAATTGAGAACAATCGAGAAGAAGTGGTCATTGAGAGGAGTATTGACATGGATAAGTCTGCATTATTAGTAATTGACATTCAAAATGATTATTTTAACGGAGGTAAATATGCTCTTGCCAATAGTGAAGAAGCAAGTGTTAAAGCGCAGGAGTTATTACAATTCTACAGAGAAAAAGGGCATACTATTGTTCATATAAAGCACATAAATAAAGGGCTTGTTGTTCCTTTTTTTGCAGAAAACAGTGACGGGGCAAAAATACATAAAAATGTGACACCTTTAGATGATGAAAAAGTCATCACTAAATATGTCGTTGACAGTTTTAGCGATACTGATCTGGATGATTTTTTGAAAAGTAAAAAGATAACAGATATGGTAGTTTGTGGAATGCAAACAAATGTGTGTGTGCAGACAGCATCATTGACCGGACAAAAAAAAGGTTATAATCTAAGTGTTGTTCATGATGCAGTAGCTGCTCGTACAGAGAAAATTCACTTAGATACACTTGAGATGCTTGGTAATAAAAATATTATGTTACGCACTGTCGCGGATATTGTAAAGACCCACTAATGTAATAAAGGGCTCCTGTCGTAAATATCTTGCTTTTTACAGGAGCCTTTAGTATACTGTTGTTATGCATAGTAAATTTGAATATTTTGATAAAACATTAATGATTATATCTGACTCGGTTGATGAAATTGTTAATAATAATTATCTAAAAATAGTTATTATAAAATCAGGATCAGGTATTATAAAGATAAATGGAATTGATACGGTTTTTACATCCCCTGAGCTGTTTTGTTTTAATGATGATGATAAAATTACTATTATTAAAAGTAAAGACTTAGATGTGTCTTCGTTATTATTTGATCCGTCAATAATTAATGAAAACCTCACTTTAGATAATATAAAACAGGGTTTACATGAAACAACGGCAATAACAATGCTTGATGGCGATTCTTTGAGACCATTTATTATAAGAGATGATGCGTATTGTGGAATGCTATCGCCTGGTCCTGCAGGTTTGACAAGATTAATGCAGTTGTCTGACGCTACCTTAAAATATGTTGATAATGTAAATGAGAGTTTTAGACCATGCAGAATAAGATCGTACTTTTTGGAGATGATTTTTTTTATTGTCGAGATGTATTATAGGCGTGATCCAATAAAAATTGATGTAGAAATGATAAATTATGATAATAATATATATGATGTCATATTGCATCTTGCTTCAAATTATCATACCAAAATTACAATTGATGATCTTGTAAAGATATTTAATACCAATAGAAATACTCTACGGGAAAAATTTATAAAAGTGACGGGGGTACCTGTTATCACATATCTTATTAAATTGAGAGTAAGAATTGCATCAATCCTTCTTAAAGATACAACATTAAATGTATCAGAAATAATGGAACATGTTGGGTTTGAGGATATTTCCCACTTTGGGAGAATTTTTAGGAAGTACGTGGGTGTATCTCCCTCTGCTTACAGAAAAGGGTAAATCAATATTCAAATAAATAAGGACTCTTGCAAAATTATGTTTCAATTTACTCTTTTATATTAAATTTAGTAGAGGATCTTGCAAAAAATCAAGATAAAAGGAGTATTTTTGCAAGAAGCTCTAGAAATCATCATTTTCAAGCAATGTTAATGGTTGACCTTTATAAAAACCATTATAATTAAGCCTTGCCATCCCATAAGCCAATCCGGGAATATTCCATCCTGTACCTATATATAATCCGCTATTGACAGTAAAAAAAGCAATCGGCGTGAAAGAAAATTCCATTCCTGTTTTTATTGTTACCGGTGTTATTTCTGTTACTATTGCATTTTTTCATGTAACAAATTCTTCACCCTCTCAATTTCTTCTTCATACAAACTGACTCCGGCATATTCTTATACACACCATAATTTGCAATAACTTCATAGCCGGATTTTCGATACAATGTCATTGCTTCCTTTAATATTTCACCGCTTTCAAGAATCATATACAAAAAGCCCTGGTCTGAGGCCGTTTTTTCTAAATCTGAAAGTATTTGTTTAGATAAACCTTTTCCCCGATACTCTTTCCTGACAAACATCCTTTTTAATTCTGCACACTCATCATCATACTTCTTAAAACTTCCGCATGCAATCGGCAACTTACCATCATATATGAGAATTACATCATGAATATCATTGAGAACATTGTATTGATTATACTGTGAACGCTGTTTTTCACCGCCGACTATTTCATTGAGATTATCATCAAGCAAAATGCAGAGTTTTTTAAAATCTTCGTTTTTACCGTTTGTATTTATTATATTGTACATTTTTTCCTCCAGTAATAAAAGATCCAAAGTAACTGTTTGTATTTCATCGATCTTCCGGATCATAGATAATTGATCGGAAAATATTTAAATAGTTTTAACGTAATTGACTCTATATCATAAAGTTATTTAGTAGTACTTTTTTGAAATACCGATTCTACAAAATATATAAATATTACAAAATATACAACATTCTTCTTGTATTTATTTATTTATATGCTATCATTGTTATTAATGGGTTATTTAAGGGAAACAGTAACTCAAAACAAAAAAAAAGGGGTAAAAAATGGAAAAAATGTCAATTCTATTTAAAAGTGCATGTATTATAATGTTTTTAGCATTTGTATCATGTACTCCTGCATCTACTTTTAGCGAAGGAGAAAGTAACGAAGTTACACAGGCAAGTGATATTGATTCACTTGGTAACGGGCCAAATAAAGCTGTGGGTAGCAGTGTTTATGACGGGTATGGTTCTCAAGTTATGCTACAAGGTTTTGGATGGTCAAGTGCAGACGGTGTTAATGGTACTAAATGGTATCAGATCATTTCAAATAATGCCGGTGCAATCAAAACAAGTTTTGATTGGGTCTGGTTTCCACCACCAAGTGATTCTGCAAGTAATGAAGGTTATTTACCAAGACAGTTAAATGTTCTTGACTCAAAATATGGAACTGAAGCACAATTAAAAGCAACAATAACAGCAATTTCTCCTACAAAAGCAATTGCAGATATCGTTGTAAACCACAGAGTCGGTATGACAAACTGGGCTGATTTCACAAATCCTACATGGAACACTTCAAGTATAACAAATAATGATGAATATTTTTATGCGGGCAACCCCGGTGCAAGCGTTTCATTACGAGGTGCTGCCGACACGGGTTCAGGTTACGCTGCGGCAAGAGATATTGATCACACTAATTCAACAGTACAAAGTACTATAAAAACATGGATGAATTCACGATTAAAAGCAGCCGGCTTTGTTGGTTGGAGATATGACTATGTAAAAGGTTTTCACGGATGGCATGTTGGTGACTATAACAGTGCAACCGGTGCTCAACTGTCAGTTGGTGAGTTGTGGGAAGACGGTGCTCCACAAAATTCTATGGACGCATGGGTTAATGCAACCAATCATGATGGCGGAAAATCATTAATATTTGACTTTGCTACAAAGAATTTACTTAATAATGCTATGGGATGGTTTAAAGACAGTGTTGAAAATGGTGTAGTTCAAAAAGAATATACATACTATAACAATTATCCTAATTTATCAATTCTTAAAAATGCGTATGGTGTTCCTGCCGGTTATATCGGTTGGAAACCTGAGAATTCAGTTACATTTGTTGATAACCATGATACAGGAAGTACTCAACAACATTGGGAATTACGAAATGATAAAGTAGAAATTGCCTATGTTTACTTATTAACTCACCCTGGTATGCCATGTGTTGCCTGGGATCACTTCTTTGACTGGGGAACTGCAATGCAAACCCATATTAAAGATTTAATTGCTATTAGAAAATCAAATGGTATCAACATGAAAAGTGTAGTTAATATTGTAAAAGCAGTTAGTAATGAATATGCTGCAATTATTGATGGAACTATTGCTATTAAAATCGGCCCCGGAATGACATACAATCCAGGTACAGGCTGGACAGTTATAAAATCAGGTACTGACTACTGTATCTGGAAAAAAAGTACAACACCACCTCCAACAGGAATACGAACAGTAGTTTTTATGTTTAAAGAAACAGTTGTTGGTCAGGACATTTTTGTTAAAGGTGGACACGATGCCGCTTTAGTACCGTCTGTGTTCCCTTCAATGTCAGAACCGATTATTTACAACAATACAAAAAACGTAACAACTGCTGCAATTAAAGCTAATGATGCATCATTGGATTGGGGTTCTGAATCAGCTCTTGACTGGACATGCCCGATGGGAACTGCAGGACAACCATTATATTCTACATCAGGTTATGGACAGGATCCTGAAAACACATTTGGTATGCATTGGTGGAAATTTGATGTAAATATGACCGGTGCCAAAGGTGATTGGTTTGAGTTTAAAGCATTTATGAGACAAGGATCCACAGAATGGTGGGAAAGTGATCGTGCCCAGGCCGGTACTCCAAACATAACAATAAATCACTGGGGTAAAAAAGGTTATATGACGAAAACAAGATACAATGAAAACTGGGTTGAATTTGTAGCGTTACCGTGATTTATTAAATAAAAAGGAGAAACTCAATGAAAAAAATTATAACGATGATGATATTAATGGCAGTTGGTGTAGCCTCATATTCACTTGTATTATTCGATGATGATTTTGACCAGTCAGGAACTAATCTTGCAGGATGGAAAAGATCGGCAACAACAAAAGTAGTTAAAAACACAGGTTCATATAAAAACGGACTTGCATCAATGAAACTTTCTTACAATGGTTCTGTAGAAACATATATCAATACATCAATGTTTAAAGATATGGTTTTAACTTTCAAAATGGCTAAAACAAGTCTTGAAACAGGCGAAAAAGTTGTATGTCAATATAATACTAATGGTACATGGGTTACAGCAAAAACATTATTAAATACTGCAACAAATGGTACATTGTACAGTTATACTGTAAATATTCCACTTTGTTCAATTTTAAAAATTCGTTTTGTTCTTAATGGAAATGCTACTGCTGACTACGCCTACATTGATAATGTAAAATTAGTTGGTAATAGAAAATAAAATAGTTTTACACACTATGGAAAAAAAGCAGTCCTTTCGGGGCTGCTTTTTTAATTAATATAAAAAAGGGACTTGACTTTATATACCGATTGGTATATAAATAAACTATGGATAATAAAGAACTCATTTTACAAAAAGCAATCGAACTATTTTCACAAAAAGGCTACAACGGCACCGGTATACAGGAAATTGCTGACGCCTCAGGAGTCGGTAAACCAACCTTGTACTATTACTACAAAAGTAAAGAAGGTTTACTCAATGGTATATTTGAAGTGTATTTTGATGATTTTCTGAAACAGCTTTCCAATGCAGCTTTTTATAATAGAGATATAACCAATACCCTGACGATTCTTACAAAAACATTGCTGTTTTACGCATCAAACAATAAGTTATTCTATAAGATGATGTTATCAATGAGTTTTGAAGCAGAAGAAACCGCGGCATACAAAGCAATCACTCCCTATCTTGAAAAGTTGATACAAATACTTGAAAATATTTTTATATCAGCAGTTGAAGAACATGGTAATATGAGGGGGCGATCTATTCATCTGGCACTATCATTCTTTGGGATGATTAATACCTATAATACTCTTATTCTTAGAAGCAAAATATCAATAGATGATGATTTAATTTATAAAATAGTTCATCAGTTTATGCATGGTATTTTCTCATAATTTTTTTGGAAACAATATACCGAACGGTATGTACATAATATAAGGAGCACACTATGAGTTGGTTTAATGACGCATTTTTTTATCACATCTATCCTATGAGTTTCTGTAATGTTGAAAAGAGAAACAGCTATAATAATTACGGTTCAAAAAGTATCGAACAAATCTACCAATGGATTCCGCATTTAGTAGAACTCGGGGTTACAGCATTGTATTTAGGTCCTGTTTTTCAATCTGAAAGTCATGGGTATGACACTGTTGATTACTATACGATTGATTACAGGCTGGGAAACGATCAGATATTTAAGGATCTCATTAGAAAACTTCATGATAATGGTATCAAAGTTATTTTAGATGGTGTTTTTAATCATACCGGAAGAGATTTCTTTGCATTTCAGGATGTTATCAGACACAAATGGGATTCGCAGTATAAAGACTGGTTTCATGAAATCAATTTTTCACATTCAAGCCCGTACAATGACCCGTTTAGTTATCACGGTTGGGCTGGAAATTATAATCTGGTAAAACTCAATTTACAGCATCAGAGCGTTATTGACTATCTTTTTAATGCAATTAAAAAATGGATAACCGAATTTGATATTGATGGAATCAGACTTGATGCAGCAGATGAATTAAATCATGACTTCTTAAAAAAACTTTCTTCATTTACAAAGGAAATGAAAAATGACTTTTTCCTTACCGGTGAAGTTGTGCATGGAGATTATTCACGATGGGCAAATAATGAGAAACTTCATTCAACTACCAATTATGAATGTTATAAGGGTTTGTATTCAAGTTTAAATGATAACAATTATTTTGAGATTGCTCATTCATTAAAACGACAGTTTGGCGATAATGGTATTTATAAAGGGTTGTCATTGTATAATTTTGCCGATAACCATGATGTTAATCGAATTGCATCCACCTTACATAAAAAAGATCACTTATACCCATTATACGGTTTGCTTTTTACAATGCCCGGTATACCATCGATATACTATGGTAGTGAATGGGGGATTTCGGGAAAACGAACACACAATAGTGATTCCGAACTAAGGCCGTTTATACAATTGGATGAAATAAAAGCTAATCCGCCTGAAAAAAATCTTATTCATTCTATCAAAAAGTTTGCAGACATCAGAAAAAAAATTGAACCATTAAGAAATGGTGATTACAAAGAATTAGCAGTAAGTTCAAATTCATTTGTTTTTCAACGATCAATACACAACAAAACAGTTATTGTAGCATTAAATAGTGATTCAAAGCCGAAAGAAATTAAATTAAACAATTTCAACAACAATTACTATGATGTTCTCAATGAGGAACCTGTCAATACAGGATGTTTTACAGTACCTGCCAACTGGTTAAGAATCATTTATAATCTTTAAAACAAATCGATAACACATATCAAGCGCCCGGTGATTTATTGCAAATAAATTATCCCTTGTTGAGTGAATATTACTCCACACACCGGGCTGATTTCTTTTATCGTGCGATTCCTTATAGTTTTTTGCCTGATAATATGGAATTGCACCTATTACGCTTCCTGATACATTAAAAAAATTGACAGAAACCATATCAGTTGATGGAATTTCAATGGAGAATGTATTGATATTAGTAGTGTTACCGATTGTATGTAATTTCGCATTTAATAATTCATCTGTTGGCGCCCCGCCCGATTTCTCTGCGATAAAAACAGAATCCCCTATACCGCACAACTCAAGAATGATGCAATGTTTGATTTTTTTTATATCATAATAATTTTTAAGATACTGATACGAACCGACATTAGCAATTATTTTTGAGATAAACTCCCTGTCATACCCGTAACCATTTAATGCTCCAAGTAACTCTTCATTATCATTAAACACAATTCGTATAGTGCTTTTTGCACTCAAAGTATGTAGTACTGTACATATTTTTAACAACACAGCAACCGATGAAGCATTATCGTTCGCACCTTCAACTGTTTTTTGAGATATATCATAATGAGCTAAAAAAATAATATCATCACAATCGGCATCACCTTTTTTTATTACTTCAATATTGGTTATTTTTTTTCTGTATGTATGAACTTTATAATCCAGATGTAACACATCTAAAAAGCTGCAGATGTATTTAATTTTATTTATTTTATCAAATTTGATAATATTTGAAACAATCTCTTTTATTTCCATACAAATAGTATCGTAAAGTGGATAGTAAAGATATAGAGCCTCATGCAAAAATACTCTTTTTTATAAAAAAGTACCCTTTTTTTATCTCGAATTTTTGCATGAGGCTATTCAGGTTGCATGCCCGAGCAGTAACGTACTCGTTACGACCAGGGTCTAACGCAATTATATTGCGTATAGCGAAAGCATAAATATTGTACTCATTATTTATGCGAAAGCAATATAGTAATACGATGGAAATTGTGATAGTATATTTTTTTCAAAGGGGTATTAAATGATTTTCAATGGAACTTTAATAAATATAGCATTAATAATTGCGGGGTCGATTACCGGTATTATACTAAAAAATAAATTTACCGATCGTTTTAGAGATATTCTTTTTCAGATAACAGGTTTAGTTACAATTTTTCTTGGTATTCAAATGGCATTAAAAATTGAGAATCTGATAATTATCGTTTTTTCATTAATAATCGGCGGACTCCTCGGCGAGTCACTTAATCTTGATGTAAAAGTTGAAAACGTAGCTGATAGAATAAAAAAACGATTCTCAACAAATACTCACCACGGTTTTACCGAAGGTTTTATCACTGCAACATTGATTTATTGTATAGGTTCAATGGCAATATTAGGTTCAATTGATTCAGGTTTACGAAATGATCATACTATTTTAATTACAAAAGGAATACTTGATGGTTTTATGTCAATTGTTTTAGCATCAACATTTGGAATTGGTGTGGCTTTTTCAATAATCCCTCTTGCGATATATCAAGGCGGTATAACAATACTTGCTTTTGTATCTGAAAAGTTTTTTACTCCATTTTTAATCAATCAGCTTACAGGAACAGGTGGTATATTAATAATCGGATTGGGATTTGTTTTATTAAATATTAAAAAAATCAAAATAATGAACTTATCACCATCACTTGTATTCACCTTACTGATCAGCTGGGTCTATCAATACATCGTTGCAATAAGCCACTTATAGTGGCGCCTATAATGAATTAACCAGTTCATTAAATACACGGCCACGATGAAATTCATTCTGGAATAAACCAAAACTGGTGCATCCCGGGGACAACAAAACTGTTTCTCCGGATGTGAAATTAGTTGCTATGTGATTAATTATTTCCTGTAAAGAAGAATACTCAAGGTAATCATTTCTATTTAAAGCCTTTTTTAATTTATCAGTACCATTTCCTGGTAATAAATATATTTTTTTAGGTATCGATTCGATTTTTTTTACACACGAAAAATCGAGGTCTTTATCATTTCCACCGGCGATCCAGATTACATTATCACCATAACTTTCTACAGCAAAACAAGCAGCCTCAGGAATCGTCGCTGTTGTATCATTGACAAAAGTAACCCCCTTCCATTCTCTTATTTTTTCCATTCGAAAAGGCACACCTGTAAATTGTGATATACCATTCTCAATTGCTTCCAGACCGCACCCGGCTAGATAGGACAGTCCGGCTGCAAATAGAATATTTAATCTGTTATGCTCACCCTTAATTTTAATAACATCGTGAGAAAAAAGTTTAATTACGTTTCCTGAAATTTCTATGTAACCGTCACCATCTTTGAAATACAAATCTTTTTCAATCTCTACAATCGTTTGTCCGCAATCGATTGTATCCTTTTTTATAAAAGTATCATGAGCCGGAATGATCATGAAATTTTTTTTTGTCTGGTTTGCTGCAATAATTTTTTTATCATAAAAATAAGCATCCATCGATTGATAATAATTCTGATGGTCGTTCATTAAATTTGTAAATACAGCCCCTTTAAAAGCGTAATGAATATTCTCAATATCTCTTAACTGCCAGCTTGAAAGCTCAAGAATAACAAGGCTGTCATCATCTAATCTATTATAAAATGTTAATGGTGAAATAGTAATATTCCCACCGAGAAATGAATTATCTGTCTGGCTTTTAAAAATTGAATATATCGCCGAAACTGTTGTCGATTTACCTTTACTTCCCGTAACAGCATAAATCGGACATGGTGATATTTCACAAAAAATCCCTATGTCACTAAGTATTTCTGCCCCATTATTAATCGCAGCTTGAATAAATTCACTTTTTGGGCTGACACCCGGTCCTTTTATAACAATATCAGCCTCAATGAAATCAGATATCTGATGTTTTCCGAGAATAAATGTAATGTTATCGTGATATTCTTTTAATTCATCAACAGAAGATTGTAACTCAGCAACTGTTTTCATGTCTGTTATGGTAACAGAAAAACCGTTTTTCAGAAAAAACAAAGCAGTACCTACCCCGCCACCGTTTAAACCAAGTCCCTGAATAAGAATCTTTTTACCTTGTATTCTATTAAAAAATGCCTGCAATAAATCCACTTTATAATCCTTTTATTGGTATTTGTACCGTAAATGCCGTTCCCTTACCAGTCTCTGATTCTACGTGTATAAAACCTTTGTTCATTCGAACAAAATCAGAAGCAATGATAAGCCCTAACCCTGTTCCTTTTTCACCATTCACACCATTTGTAGAAAATGTTGTATCAATTTTAAATAGTTTTAAAATATTTTCAGAACTAATCCCGACACCATTATCTTCTATGCGTATATAACAATAATTTTCATCTTTTTCTACTATTATTTGTATTAAACCATCATGATTTGTAAATTTAATAGCATTCCCCAGAATATTTCTTATAACAGTACTCATCATCGCACAATCAGCAAATATTTCATACTTTAAGGCTTTATCATATTTAATACTTATATTCTTAAATGAAATCTGGTTTGAGAAAAAGGTAATTGCATCTATTATTAACATTGATACCGATAGATAAAGCGGATGAATTGAAATCATGTGAGTTTGAGTTCGCGCCCATTCTAAAAGATTTTCCAGTAAATCATACGTAACTTGAGCAGATTGATTAATTTTTTCAATGTTAGAATATATTGATTCCTGAGATAACTCTTTGTGAGTTAAAATAACATTTGTTAAACCTAAAATCCCATTAAACGGATTTTTTAAATCGTGTGCAATTATTGAAAAAAACTTATCTTTTGCTGCATTACTTTCTTTTAATTCAGTTTCAATTTTCTTTAATGCTGTAATATCTTCTTTAACAGCGATAAAGTTAATTATAGTACCGAATGAATCAAAAACAGGATTAATGGTACAAAGCTCCCAGTAGAGTTCACCATTTTTTTTCTTATTATAAAATGTTCCGCTCCAGCTTTTTCCTGATTTAATGGTATCCCATAACGTTTTATAATATGAGGAATCATGAAAGTCAGTCTTTAAAATATTAGGATTCTTTCCTAATGCCTCAGTAAATGAATAACCTGTTTGAATACTAAATTGAGGATTAACATACTCAATAAAACCATCGAAATCTGTAATTACAATAGTATTTGCAGCTTGTTCAATTGCCATGTGTAATTTCTTTATCTGAATATCAAGTTTTATTTTTTCAGTAACATCATTGAAAACAATAATAATCGATTCAATTTTGTTATCGTTATTTCTATTAGCACAAATATACAATTCTGTATTAACCGGTTCATTTTGTTTATTGATAAGTTTAAGTTCAATATTTACATTATCATTTGTATTATTACTAATCTTTTGTAACGTGTCATTGATAATAAAAATATCATCTGCATAAATAATATCATCTAATCTCATATTGATCAATTCTTCATTAGAATAACCTATAAATGATTGAAATGACTTATTAACCAGAATAAAATTTCCATGTAAATTAATATCTGCTATGCCTATAAAACTATTATTAAAAATTGATTTATACTTAATTTCAGACTCTAAAAGTTTATTATAAATTAAATCGATTGGCTCACTCAATGATTTTATTATAATCGCTTTGTATATAAAATAAAAAGACAAACTATACACAACTAAACTAATAGTATATATAGTTTCATTTTTTGTGATATTTATGCAATACATTACCAGAAAAATAATATTTAATAGTATAGATTTAACATTACAATGTATAAACATTCTATTAAAAGAATCTTTTCTAAGAATCAGAATAAAAATAGCAATTATATAGATTAATATAAATAAATATGCAGAAAAATACATACATCTATTACTAAAAAAAGTTGTTATATAGATTAATACAATAAAAGTTATCAAATAATTTATAAACATACCACTATAATTAATATTCTTTCTTCTGCCTGCAGTTACTGTAAAGAATAAAATAGTTGTTGATTGAATGAAATTAAGTATAAAAAATGCTGATTCAAAACTTACTATTCGATTAAATTCTAAAATAGATGTTAAATATACAATATTTGAAATACCAATAAATAAAAAACCAACGCTTAAACCGGTTAAATAATGGTTTTCAGAATGTTTTCTTGTATGCCAGATTACATAAAAAACGGTGTTTGATATTGAAATTATATATAATAAAATTACAAATTTTAAAAAAACCGGCGATACCAGAAACCGTAGAACAATATATATGGAAAAAAATATAATAATGATAAAAAAATCAATTAAAATATCCCTTGGTTTTATACTTTTCATAATTATTCGATTATAAAACAATGAAGCTACGCATGCAATACAATATTAATTATTTATGATTCAATGAAAATTTATTTTAATTAATAGACTTTTTTGTTCAATAATGATAATTACTTACTATAGTGGTTCTTATAATAGCCTCTACTATTTTTATTAACTCGTTTAAGGATACAGTATGAATCTAAAAGAAAAGATTGCTAAAATAGTAGATTTTGATCCCAATATGATAAAAATTGCAGATTTAATTCAAAAAAGCAAAAAAATTGCCATCTTAGGACATGCTGATCCGGATATTGATTGCATCGGTTCACAGATTTCATTGCAAAAAGCATTATGTAATCTCGGTTTCAATGCATATACCGTAAATAATGGCCCATTTGAAAACAACCTTTCTTCCTATAAAGATTTATTTATACCAGAGGTTCTGGAAAACACTGATTTAATCATTGTTGTTGATAATTCATCTGTTGACAGAATCAGCAGTAATAAAAAAATTGATTTATCTAAAACCGTTGTAATTGATCATCACTATACTAATAGCGGTTATGGATTAATTAATTTTGTTAATGAAAATTATGTTTCAGCCAGTGAAATGGTATTTATTTTATTAGCATATATGAATGTTGATTTCTCAGATAAAGAAATAACCCAATGGCTTTTAAACGGGATTCTTTCAGATAATGGATATTACAGACACATCCGGGTTGATAAATTTTTCTCACTGATTGCTTCATATTTTCTTATAGAATTAGGTGCAGACCCGAGTTCTGCATATAAAAATATGTTCTGCAATAGCTCTGTAAATGATGTTAAATTACTCGGTTTATTATTAAATAGAATTGAATCAACCAAAAATGAACTGATTGTATCGACCTGGATTAATGATGAGGATAAAAATAGATATCTTTCAAGCGTAAGTTCATTATTTTTGTTTAAAGAAATGATGACAATTAAAAACGCAAAAATTTTTATATTCTATAAAATAATCGAAAATGAAAATAAAGTCATTGTAAGTCTACGATCTGACGAAGAATATAATGTTGCAGCTGTTGCCGAGCAATTAGGCGGGGGCGGTCATAAAGTTGCTGCCGGAGCTTCAGTTCAAGGTAGTTATGCTGAAGTGAAAGAAAAAGTATTATCCATTATTAATGATTTAATTAAGTAGAAAAAAATATGAAAAAGCTTTTTACCGATACAATAATATCAGGAATCAATGAAATAATAAGTATAACAGGTGATGATTATAATCATCTAACTAAATCGCTTCGAGTAAAAATTGGTGAAAAATTTTTACTCGGTGATAAAAACGGGTTGGAATATAACTCATTCATTTCTGATATCAATAAAAGTGAATTGTTCTTAACCGTATTGTCGATTTCCAGGAAAAAAAGAATAAAACAGTTTGAAACAATATTATATTTTCCTCTTTTAAAAAATGACAGAACTGAATTAATTCTTCAAAAATGCACAGAGATCGGGATTGATTATTTTATACCAATTATGACTGAAAACACAATAATAAAAATGAATAATAATTTTGATAATAAAATTAATCGCTGGAATAGTATAATAAAAGAAGCATCAATGCAATCCGGACGCGAAAAAGTACCGGAATTGAAAAACATAATGACAATACATGAAATACCTCACATTGACACCGATAACGCTTTAGGTATAATTGGAGATATTCATGGTGATTTATTTAGTTCAACTATATTAAAAAAAAATCATATAAAACAAATATATTCAATAATTGGACCAGAGGGTGATTTTACAAAAAAAGAAATTGAAACTCTTAAAGATAAATCCTTTACACCTATAAATTTATCTGATACTATCCTGAGAAGTGAAACAGCTTGCATTTACATAAGCTCTATACTTTCTGTTAATAATATGGGGGAAATATGATTAGACACAAATTACTTGGTCTAAATGTTGACATAATTGAAGAAGATGAAGCATATGAAAGGATTCTTCAACTTTCAGAACTTGACACCTGTGCACAAGTTGTTTTTTTAGACACCTATTTATTAATGAAAGCTAAATTTAATAAAGAATTATTTAATATAATTAACACAAGCAGTTTAGTGATTCCTACATCAAAAGGTATTAAAAATGGTTTATCTTTAATCAGTAAAAAAAAATGCACTATTTTTGAACCACATAAATTTACTATACGTCTTCTTTCTTCATTAGAGGAATATCATAAAATAATATATTTATTAGGTGGCGGAAAAAAAATGATCCAAAAAGCCGAAAAAAATATAAAAGACTCCTTTCCCGGCAATAAATTAATGGGTTCATACCATGTTCATTTTAAAAAAGATTTTGAAAAAAAACTTCTTACCAATATACAAAAAATTTCTCCTTCGCTTCTTATTGTAAGTATGACAAGACCAAAACAGGAAAAATGGATTGCAAAACACAAAAATTCATTTAAACGGGGTGTTTGTATCGGCGTAGAAGATTTTGTTAACTATGTAGGTGAAAAAGACTTAGCACCTTATGATAAACTCTTTCATGCGATAAGGATCAATATTAAAAACTTTTTCCGGAGCCCAAAAAAAACATTATATTATACTGTATATTTTTTTTATTTAATAATATACAAACTATTTAAACTTGAAAAATTTTAATCAAATATCTGTTCAGATTCATCAATAACCTGTCTGATTCGTTTATACAACTCGGTATGCTTTAAAACCATATTGATAGTTCTTTTTGCCGGTGTATAATTGGGTGACATTGATAAAATCTCATTTAATATTAACTCGGCTTCTGAGTACATCGATTCGTTTATTAAGACTAAAACATTTGTATAAAGGTCATCAATTTTCTTTTGTCTCTTCGCTCTTCCCATATCTCCGAACTTTATTGAACCGGATATTGAAAATTGAGCCAGGTCAACCAAATCCGGATTATACACAGCCGTTAACCTGAATTGATCAAATTCAAGATTGATACCAATTGATGCAGAAGGACTTGATTTAATACTCACACCGCCTAAAAATGAAAAATAATCAGTAACGTGCACTTCAACACCGGCCCTGTAATTCCAGTTTTGATAGGTAAACTCAGAATAATTTATCATATAATGAAGGTCAGAGGTTATAAGTAACTTTTTAATTGGTCTATAGCCGAAACCAAGATTTATTGAAGTTGGGGGTGGTTCATTTTCTGTAAAAGGACCGATATTTTGAACAACCAGGCCAACAGAAAAATTCTTTTGTATGGTTTTGTGAAACTTTAAAAAATTAAATCGCGTTAGTAAACCAAAATCAAATGCAATATTTACACTACTTTGATTAGCAATAATAGTATCAGGCACGCCATAAATATATAATTTAATATTAGTCCCTAATGAAAGCCCGAACCGTTCGTATGTTCTAAGAAAATTATAACTTCCGTTAAAATTAATGATGGTATATGAGATTATACCGCTACCGCTTTCAAACCCCAGCATATCATAATGAGTAAAAGGTAAATATGCCATTCGAACCGCCATTCCAAAACCTAATTCGTTAAATCTCATTGTATATGCTAAGGCATTATAATTTATGTCTCCATACAGTTTACTATGCGAAAAAAACAACTCCGTATTTTGTAACGTTGACGTTCCTGCAGGATTTGCTTCAATGGTTGAAACATCATCGGCAACACCGGTAAATGCTCCGCTCAGGCCTAAATCCCGTCCACCATAAGATCTTTCAAGAAATGGAAAAAAAGTAACCCCATAATCACCATTCATATTTAAAAATAATTTTTCAAAATCCAAATAACCGCCGAGAAAATTATTTTCAAAATCTTCAGATGAAAGAAAAAATGAAAAAGTAAATAAAAAAATAAAACACATCAATCGTATCTTCATGATTATAGTATACATATAAATCCACAATATTTCATTAAATTTGGAAAATTTTCAATATATAATAGTTAAAATAAATATTTTAGTAAATCAAATCTTTAAAATACCGAAAATTAAGTATGTAATTTTATTTATCCTGGGGTTTTATTTGAAACAAATTATACTTCTTATCATACTATTTATAACAATTTCAATATTTCATGTTTCTGCAAAACCGTCAAAATTAATTTTCATTGAACAATTATATAATCTATATGAAAAAAACTTAATGTCAAATCAGACAAATAATAAAAAAAATATTTTCTGGCTGGAAAACTCACTAAACCTGCCAAATATTCATCCGAGTCAGGCAATTGTAGTGACAAAAACCTGGGAAGAGTATGTAAAATACAAAATACTTTTACGATTTCATATATATTACCTCTTAACCAAAGAGTATATGGGCTGGGGATGGGAATTCGATAAACGGGATGTTGTCTTTTACAATATGACTTGGGCCGAAGATCTTAAAAAAAGTTTTGAACTTGCAAAATCAAGGTATTTGCTGGCACAGCATTATTGGGAAAAAACTAAACTGTATGCTTCAGAAGCCAATAAAATTGATATTGTTATTGACTGGGTAAAAATTGAAGATTTAGCATATCAAATAGATAATGAAGAATTTGATTATGATTATGACACAGTGATTGAGATGAGACTTAATTCAATAGAAGAAAAACTAAAAAAAATTGATGATTTTATGCAAATTAAAAGATAATAGAGCCTCTTGCAAAAATACTCTTTTTTTCTCAAATTCTTGCAAGAGGCTCAGTATAAATCACATATTTTTCTTCATTGCTCGATCAGAAATTGCCTGTAATATATTTTCTGATATTGTTGAGTTGTAAGGAGGCCAGAACATTTTTTCATTAAAAAAATCTGGATTTGAATCAAGATCCACCGTCAGATATACTGAAATTTGAACAATGGACTATTATTTCAAATTCTTCATCGACTTCAAAAAAAACCAGGCTACCATTATAATGCTGAACAATGTGTGATTCTTCAGTTGTACCGGGTTTTCCTTTTTCAATGATTTTTCAATGATTTTTCTATTATTAACATATACAGTAAAAGCTGTAGCGACATGATATACTCTCAAACCATATAACTCATATTTTTCACCTGTTCTAATTGTAGTCCGATTTGTTGCAAAGCCTTTAGCCGGGAAAGATCCACCGGAATTTCAGGTGGACGGAACATTTATATATGTCACTGAAGAATTATTTTTTTCAAATTCACCATAATTGAGAAATTTATTCCAGTAAAACTCCCATTCTCCATTAAGTAAAACATGAGATTTCATTAAGTCAACTCCAGACAAATCGGCGATAGGTTCAGTAATATTACTTTCTTTATCAAAGTTGCACGAACTCATCAAAAAAATAAATATTATAAAAAATTGTGTAGCAAATAAACGCTGAAATAATATCATATTTAACCATCTTAAAAAATAAGAAATGCTTAAATGTACTAAACTATAACCCGAAAACCAGAAAAAAACAAAGGTTACTGTGAAATATATTTATTGGATTCATCTACAGGTAATTCAATATTAAAGCAGGTTTTAAGACTCGGAATGCTTTCTATAACTATCTTTCCATTATGTAAATCAATAATTCTTTTGCTTATAGATAAACCAATTCCATACCCTTGAGTTTTACTTCTTGATGTATCTATTCTATAAAATTTTTCAAAAATATCATCTAATTTATCATTTAAAATACCAATTCCTGTATCTTCGACAGAGATTACAATGCGATTATGATATGTATTAAGTAATATTAAAACGGCACCATGATCAGTATATTTTATGGCATTTTCAACAATATTATACAATGCAATATATAAAAGTTCATCATCTGCATTTATTAGAATTTCATTCATTTCATGTGACATTTTAAAACTGATTTTCTTATCATCAGCAATAATAATCAGATTATTATACACTTTTTCAAGGATTTCAATAAGATTAACTTTCTCAGGATGAAAAGGATAATTTCCCTCTTCCAATTTTGACAAATATAATAATTTTTTTACTAAAAAATCCATTGAATACAGTGATTCTATTGATAAACCTAACTGATAACTTTCTTCATCATTCAGATTCGGGCTATTCACAAGCCTTTCTAACGATAACCTTAAACCTGTTAATGGAGTTTTAAACTCATGTGAAACATCTGATACAAATTGTTTTTCAAGATTTAATGCTCTTTCAATTCTATCAAATAATCCATTTATTGCAATGGTTAATGTTCCTATTTCATCAGATTTATTTTTTACTATAAGCCTTTTATCCAGTTCATGCGGAGAAATAGTATTAATGTTACGAGTAATTTTATTTATTGAACTTAACATAATACTGATAAAGAATATACCGGTGAAAAATAAAATAATTATTGTTACAAGTAAACCTGATAAAAACCTGTTTCTAAAAGTAATCATATAATGCATTTCATAATTAATTGGTAGAATTGTCATAACATATAAAGTATCATTACCCAGTTTAAATTGATTTATTTTCGCCCTTAAAATTAAATATGTATCACCTGTCATATTGGTAAAAATAGTATTATTACTATCAACTACTATATTATAATATTCCATATTAAATTTTACTTGATCTTTTTCAAAACTGTAATCAATTTCATCACGCATCTTTTTTATTAAATTTTTATTTTTATCATAAATGATAAAATCGAAATATTTATAAAATTCTTTATCAGCACCTTTTAGATTCGGCATAGAAAACGTAAAAGACTTTAACTCTTCTATTGACTTTAAATCACTAATACCTGAAAATTTTAAAACACCTTCATTTGTCATTAACAATTGTTTATCAACAAATGATAAAATTACTTTTTTTAAATAAAAAGCATATCCTATTGCAAAAATAATATATACAATAGTGAAAGATACAGTAAAGTATAATGTTAATCTGGTTCTTATTTTCATACAATTTCCTTTTCAGATACAATAAAACCAAGCCCTCTTTTTGTATAAATATATTTTCTATCAGTTACATCACTTATTTTTTTTCTAAGATTCTTAATATGAACATCAATAAAATTTGACATTGTAAACAAATCAAGGCTTTCACCCCAGATATGCTCACCAAGCGTAACTCTGCTTACTACTTTTCCAAGATTATATGCTAAGAACTCAATGATCTCATATTCCTTACTTGTTAAGTCTATTATTGTAGAGTCAATTTCCAAAACCTTCTTATTAATATCTATTTTCATCCCGCCAATTTCTATAACAGATGTTACTATGTCATATTTTTGTCTGAATATTCTCCTGATACGAGCTAATAATTCCGCCGGTGCAAAGGGTTTTGTAATATAATCATCACTGCCAAGATCAAGAGCTTTCACTTTATCTTCAACCTGTGCTTTTGCCGATAATATTAAAACCGGAACATCTTTTTTGTTAGCTCTTAAACCTTCAAGAATTTCAAAACCATCCATCCCCGGCAACATTAAATCTAATATAATTAAATCATAATTATTATTAAGAGCTTTTTCGTAACCACGTTCGCCATCAGATTCTGAATCAACAATATAATTTTCCTGTCGTAAAATAGCATTCAGATTGTCAAGGATTCTAATAGTGTCTTCAATTACTAAAATCTGCATTGTGCCCCCTTTTTCAATTACGCAATTTTTCTTTTTATAAATAGCCCCTTAATAAAATTCTCCAATTTTATTAAGTCCAATCGTATCATATATAAAGCAGGTATAAAAATCAAAGTCAAAAATGTTGCAAATAATAAACCATAAGCCATCGCAATAACAATTGGTATTAGCATATCACTTCTTCCGCCTATCCCGTAAGCAGTTGGTAACAGTCCTGCAACAGTTGTTAAAGTTGTTAGAATTACTGGTCTTAATCTTTGTTTAGCACCGGATGCAATAAATTCCTTTAACAGTTTTGAATCAGCGCCCGGGTTTTCCTCAACAACTTTGTTAATAAAATCAACCATTACGATACTTGCATTAACAACAACACCAGATAATCCTATAATCCCAATTACACCCATAAAAGATAAACTCATCCCATGTGCAACAAATGCCAGTAATGCTCCAATAATGCCAAAAGGTATTGTCAACATTACAATAAATGGCTGACTTAAATTTTTAAAAAGCAAAATTAATACCAGATAAATCATAAGTACAGCAATTGCAAAAGCTAGTAGTAAATCACCCATTGCAGATTTTGTTTCACTGGCTTCACCTTCAAATAGTAGGTCAATATCATTATATTCATTTTTTAATGTTTTTAAATAAGGTTTCAATTGTAACATAACTTTTGAGGATGTTAAATCAGAATCTGATTTAATTCCGGCAGTTACCGATACAACACGATCCCCATCATAATGATCTATAGTTGCCTTTGATTCAGAAGATTTAAAATGAGCAACATCTTTCAATCTTATTAATCTTCCCTGATTATTTGAAATTAATAGATTATATAAAAATGTCATGTCTTTTTGATAATCATCTTTTATTTTGACTCTAAAATCAAGCTTATTATCAGATGTCTGAATATAGGTTGCAACAGTTCCATCATAAGCCGTTCTTATTGTTGATGCAATAGATGCTACATTCAAATCTAATTGAGCAATCCTATCATAATTTAAAACCAGCACTAACTCATCTTTACCATTAAACGCACTATCTTCAATATTAATAATACCGGATATTGAAGCTAACTCATTTTTTATTTTTACTTTAATCTCATCAATCTTATTATAATCATCACCAATTATTTTAACTTCAACTTCAGAACCTGTCGGCGGACCTTTTGCAATTTTATTAATAACTATTTTTGTGAAATGAGGCATTTTTTCAATATTTATATCATTGCGTAATTGTTCAACAATTTCTGTGGCATACCTTTTCCTTTCACTTAAAGGAACGAGATTAATTCCGATGATAGCCCAATTCTCATGATAACCACCTTGTGACATACCACCTGATGAATGATGCCCTATAGTTGTTTTTACTGAAATCAGTTCATTGTGATATACGATATTATTTATTGCCTTCTCAATTTCATTAGTAAAATTACCGGTTTTAGCAAGATTTATACCTTTTGGAACTTCTAAAACTATATTAATCTGATCTGCAGAATCATCTTCCATCATAACAAAATCTTTAACAGTATCTTTTGATATGAAAATTGTAATTCCAAATAAGATTATAAAAAATAGTACAACAGGATATCTCAATGTTAATAATTTTTTTAATCCTTTTTCATACAACATAGCTATCGGTTCAAACCAGTCTTTTTTCTTTTTTGTACTTACTTTCATATGTGCTAAATGATTTGGTAATAAAATTGAAGCTTCAAATAATGATGCTATTAAAGCTACAATAATGACAATAGGAAAAACTCTGATAAATTTCCCCATAATACCTTTTATAAAAAACATTGGTATAAAAGCAACAACTGTAGTAATTACTCCAAATGTTATCGGCGATAACACTTCTTTAATTCCATGAACTGATGCATCAAGCCCGCCTATTCCTTTTGATCTTTTTTCAAATATTGTTTCAGCAATAACAATTCCATTATCAACTAACATCCCCATAACAGTAACCATTGCACCAAGTGTTAACATATTTAATGTTTGATGTGTAATATTCATATAAGCGATTGTGATTAACAAAGTTATTGGAATCCCGAAAGCAGTCCAGAAAGCTGTGCCTATATCCTGTAAAAAAAGAAGTAATATAAGAAAAACTATTATAAATCCAATAAAAGCATTATTTATAGTAATATCAAGCAATGATATTATTGATAATGAAGAATCAGATATTCGTGCAATTTCAATTCCAGCCGGAATATTTATTTTTTCTGCACTTAACATCTTTTTAATATTTTTAACGGTACTTACAACATCACTGGATGGTTTTTTCTTAATTGAAACTGAAACTCCTTTTCTACCATCAACTTTAACATCAATACTGCTTTTTTTAAACCCTTCTTCTATATCGGCGATATCTTTAACCAATACTCTCTCACCATCAAAGTTTGATCTGATTATTACTTCGCCAACTTCAATAGGTTTTTCAAACTGCCCGATAGTTACAATCGATTTATCTTCATTAACAGACTGCAATGTTCCACCGGTAACTCGTACATTTCTTTTTTGGATGCTATTTACTATCTCATTCAATGAAATATAATATTTTGCCATCTTATCCGGTGATACATTTATTTTAATTTCTTTTTCACGATACCCCTCATCACTTACATCAGAAACACCATCAACTTTTAGTAATTTTCTTTCTAGTGTATCAACAAAATTATATAATTCTTTTTCTGAAATACCGGCTCCATCCTGAATATAAACTCCCAATTCATACACAGGCATTTTATCTGGATTTGCATCTATAATATTAATATGATCTATGTCTTCAGCAAGATCAGGAATTGACTGAAGTTCTCTTGTGATCTCGGCCTTTACATCCTTTACATCATTTCCGTCTTCATCAATTGTTATTATTATTCTACCTTGGTTTTCCATTGACATCGAAGTGTATTTTTTGATACCAGAAATTGTTTTTAATTTCCTCTCAATTGGAATAATAGCGTTTTTTTCAACATCAATCGGAGCTGCACCGGGGTAAACAAATGAAACAATCATTGAATCTAATGTTGCCTGCGGAAATAAATCCTGTTTAATATTCATTATTCCAATAGCACCCAATATTATTATTATTATTATCATAATATTTACAAGTATCTTATTTTTAGCAAAATATTTTAATAAAGTTTCCATATACCATTTCTCCTGTTTTTATTTATTTTGTTATGTAGTCGTAATCAATGTCATTTAAAATAATATTAGTTTGTGTTTGAATAATTGATATTTGTCCGTTTATTATCAAATTTCTAGTATCAATTAATTCTTTTAACGTTATTCTACCCTGTTTAAATTTAGTTTCTTCAATCATCGCTCTTTTTCTCAATGTATCTAATGATTGATTTTTATAATCAATTACCTGTTTCAAATATAATTGTGAATTTGTTAATGTATTTACATTTTTCTTGTATGTATTTTCAGTAATTTCATATTCTTTTAACAATAAATCAATGGATAAATTAATTTCTTTTTTTGCACTTTTAGTATTTAATCCAATTAAAGGATAATTAAATTGTAACCCAACTTGAAAATCAATTGAAGGATCTGAATTTTTACTTGAATAATCATCATCCACATTTAAAAGACTATTAAATTTAATATCAGCTTTTCCAAAAAAATCAAGATGAGGCAACGATTGATTCTCTTTCACTTTTTTTAAACTTTCAAGATTTTCTTTATTAAGATTTAATATTAGAAAGTTTCTTGTATCATTAAAAGAAATTTCTTTATATTCTTTACTGAATATCTTTAATAATACATTATCTGTTGTATTATTATCAGGTTCAAAATTCTCAATATCTAAAAATAGATTTAATTCATTTTTTATATTTTCATAATTATATAAAATTGTTCTATACTGTTCCTGATATGTTAATAATGAGTATTTTGCATTTTGATATCCATCATTTTCTACTAATCCTAGATTTAATTTATCTTTTGTTTGAGATTCAAAAATCATTGCACTATCAACAGTAGATTTCAATAGATTTTTAAGTTTTATTATTTCAATCCATTTTAAATATAATTTGTTATAATAATTTAGCGAACTTTTCATGGTAAGATCATTTTTTAATAATTCTATTTTATAACTATTTTTTGCATTTGAAACTGAATACCTGTCTATAAATCCAAACCAGTTATAAAGTAAGGGTTGTGATAAACTTATCGATAATCCTGGATCACAACTTATATTCTTGTAACTCGTGATTGTATGCGTCATACTATTTTCAATTTCACCTGAAATAAATTTCTGACTGTAATTCCCTGTTACACTTAATTGTGTCCCGCTTAATAATTTTGTAGATAATCCAACATTTCCGGAAAATCCATTTATATAATCTGGCCTATTTTCGATTTTTAATACTGAGTCAAATGAATCTTTTGTAGAAACACCTAAACCTGTAAAACCGGATGTTAAATTGACATCAAATTGACTATAAGATGAGTCAATGTTATTTTTTGATTTTTTTACATTGATTTCAGACTTCTTTATGTCTGGTAATTTTTCCTCGATAATCTTTAAATATGTATCAAGTGTTAATAATTCAACACTAAATAAATTATTTAATAGAATAAAAAAAACTATTACGATCATTTGTTTTTTAAGCATTTATTTCTTCCTTTAAACATAAATAAATAATTAACATAGAAGTTCTTTATTCTATGTACTTACAGTATAGAAAATTACTTATGATTAAGAAATTAATGTTTTATGAAGATTTGATGAAGTGTGATGTTTTTAATGAGTATTGCAGATATTTAATGGGGAAAAGCAAAAAAAATAAAAAAAAGCCTGGCAATGACCTACTCTCCCATCCCCCGAAAGAGACAGTACCATTGGCGCTGGGGGGCTTAACTTCAGTGTTCGAA
>MIAY01000019.1 GCA_001829315.1 Spirochaetes bacterium GWE1_32_154
ACTACATTTGACCCTAATATTTTTATCGATTTAAGCGGTGATATTACTTCCTTATCCGTTAAAGGTGATAGAGAAATATTGGATTATAAAATCATCGAAAATGGTATAAAAGAAAAAGATAAAACATTAACTGATAACAGAAAATCACTACAATATTTTAATAAACAAGTTACGAAATACAGTAATCGTTTACGAAACTTCTCGTTATTGTATATAAATGATGGAGAAGGTTTTTCACCGGAGAAGTTCCTGCGTTTTGACAATGATATTGAATCGGGGGGCTTTGAATGTAATTTCACATTAACTGAGTATAGAAAATCACTACAATATTTTAATAAACAAGTTACGAAATACAGTAATCGTTTACGAAACTTCTCGTTATTGTATATAAATGATGGAGAAGGTTTTTCACCGGAGAAGTTCCTGCGTTTTGACAATGATATTGAATCGGGGGGCTTTGAATGTAATTTCACATTAACTGAGTATAAAAATATAGTCCGCATGCGATTTGATCCTTTTGAGGGATATTGGGGACGCGTAAAAATAACTGATATTTCATATACCGATTATCAAGGTGGTGTTCATCAGTTCGATTTAAATACTATATCATGTAATGGCGTTCTTGATAATGATGGCTATTTCTCATTTACTACATTTGACCCTAATATTTTTATCGATTTAAGCGGTGATATTACTTCCTTATCCGTTAAAGGTGATAGAGAAATATTGGATTATAAAATCATAGAAAAAACAAATAATGAAAAAATAAAAAAACTATACTTGACAATATCATCCTTAAACAATACAAATAAAAAGCATACAACTAAAATTACTGAACAGATAAAGATATTAGATGATAAATCTAAACATATTAATGAATTAATAGAAATTATAACTATGTTAAAAAATAGTCATAGCTATAAACTTGGTTTATTATTAACTTTTCCCTTTAGGAAAATTAAAAACGCTTTAAGAAGAATCAAAAGGATGTTGAAATGAGAAAAATAATCAAAAAAATTGTAACAAAATTTTTCAATAAATTTTTATTACAAAAATTTAATAAAATAGCTTCAAATTATGAAAAAATGGGCAAAATATTTAAAAATATTACATTCTTTGTACCATTAGATAAAAAAATGGTTTTTTTTGAAAGTCATATGGGTAAGCAGTATTCTTGTATGCCTCGGGCAATTTCAGAATATTTAATAGAGAATTCTGATTATAAAATTATCTGGTGTTTTAATAGACCTGAAAATTATCAATCAATTAAAGGTGTTAAAATAATTAAACGATTAAGTCCTCAATATTATTATTATTTAGCAAGATCAAAATATTTTGTGTTAAATCAACCTTTACCACGTTTTATAAAAAAAAAATATAATCAAATTTTCTTGCAAACATGGCATGGAACACCTTTAAAAAAAATTGGGGGAGATGTTCATTATGAGGATATCGAAAAGGTAAAAGCGGTTACTCATAACTGGAATTATTTGATTTCTCAAAATAGTTACTCAACTGAAATATTAAAAAGAGCATTTTTTTTTAAAAAAGAAGTTATTGAAGAAGGTTATCCAAAAAATGATCGTTTTTTAAAATGGGATAAAACAAAAATACATGAGATAAAAAAGAGTTTAAAAATTCCATTTGATAAAAAAATTATTTTATATGCTCCTACTTGGCGTGATGACTCAAGAAATGATTTTAAATTACAACTTGATCTTAAAGATATCAAAACTAAAATAGGAAATGATTGGGTTATAATCTTACGCTTGCATAGCGTTTTGTCATCAAAATTAACCTCTAAAGATATTGACAATCAAAACGTATTTGATTATTCTTCTTATGACTTTGGTGAAGAATTAATGGCAATATCTGATGTTATGATAACAGACTATTCATCGATTATGTTTGATTATTCTGTTCTAACAAAACCAATAATTTTTTATGCTTATGATCTTACTGATTATGGAGATAAACTTAGAGGTATGTATTTAGATTACCACGAAACAGTTCCCGGCCCGGTAGTTCAGAATCAATCAGATTTAATTAGTGAAATTAAAAATTTATCTTCTTATTGGAATCGTTATAAAGATAAATATACTAATTTTAGAGCTAAATTTGTATATAAAGATGATGGAGAGTCAACCGACCGGGTAGTAAATCGGGTTTTTAAAAAAAGGAATGGTAAATGGAAATAATCATTAATAATAATAATGTTGAATTTTGTAGCAACTCTGATGAAAAATTATCAGTTTTTTCTTTTTATGATGATAAAAAATATACATCTACTAATAAAAAACTAATTTTAGATAAGAAGAAATTGATGCCTGGCGAATATATTATATCAACAAATGATAAAATCTCTGATAAGTCATTACGGGTTTCTTATAAAATTTCTGATATCAATTCTTATGTGTATGAAATTATAGATAATAGTGACTATGAAAAAAAAATACAGGAAAAGATGAAAAATGTAAAGGTATCTGTAACAATACCCACTTACAATGCAGGAAGTTTTTTTGATAAAGTATTAAATGCCATATTTAATCAATGTATATCTACTGAATTAGTGATAGTTGATTCAGGCTCTAAGGATGAAACATTATCAGTAATAAAAAAATATCAAGACTCTGGGTGTAACATTAAATTAATAGCTATTAATAAATCTGAATTTCAACATGGTAAAACAAGAAATTTTGCTATTTCACAAGCAACTGGTGAATATGTAGCTGTTTTAACCCAGGATGCGTTACCCTATAATCGATATTGGTTATATGAACTTATAGATCCAATGCTAAAAGATCCGTTGATAGCTGGTACTTACGGAAAACATATCCCGTATATTAAAACAAATATAATTGAAAGATGTAGAATAATTACTAAGTTTGACGTACTTGATAAAAAGCCACCTGTTTATTCATTTAAGAAATATGAGGATTTTGAAAAATTACCAGAAGGTCAACAATTGTTTTATATAGATTACTTTTCAAATTCATCTGCTTTAAGAAAATCAGTATGGGAAAAAGTACCTTATCCTGAAGCTCCATGGAGTGAGGATAAAGCGTGGGTAAAGTTATTATACAAAAACAATTACAAAAAAGGTTATTGTTCAAATTCAATTATTTTTCATTCTCATAGCTATGGTTTTAGTGAATTATATAAAAGATGGTATGCATCAGTTAAGAATACTTCTTATGCTGGTATTACAACATATTATTGGTATAGAAATGATCCAAAATGGGTCAAAAAACATCTTGATCGCGCTAAATTGTTGTTACAAATGACAAAGTACTCTAAAATAAGAAAGGGATTACTTTTGTTGGTTGAATATATCAGAGATGTAATTATTTATAAAGCAGCTATTAAAGCGTTAAAAGATTATGATTTTGAAACACAAAATAATCAATAAGGGGGAGGGATGAAAAGAGTTATTACTTATGGTACATATGATATTCTACATTATGGACATATAAATTTGCTACGAAGGGCAAAAGAATTAGGAGATTATCTTTTAGTTGCATTATCAAGTGATGAATTTAATAAAGGAAAACATAAAACATCTTTATTAAATTATGAAAATAGAAAAGCAGTTGTTGAATCTATCAGATATGTTGATATGGTTATCCCTGAAGAAAATTGGGAACAAAAAATTGAAGATATAAAAAAATACAATATTGATATTTTTGTAATGGGCGATGATTGGGAAGGTAAATTTGATTTTCTTAAAGAATATTGTGAAGTAATTTATCTTCCGCGAACACCTGATATTTCTACAACTCAAATAAAAAATGATATTAATGAAAAAAAATAAGGATATAGTTTGAAGAGAATATTATTATTTGTACATTACAATCCGGTTGATGAACTAGCCGATCATGTTTTATATACTCTTGAAAAATTAAAACCATATTTTATAAAGGTAGTTTTTATTTCAAATAGTTTGTTAAATAAAAAACAAAAAGAAAAGCTTAATGTCCACACTGACATAATTATAGAAAGAGAAAATAAAGGTTATGATTTTGGAGCATGGAAAGATGGTATTTCTAACATAGGTTGGGGAAATTTATTTGATTACGATTCGATGATACTAATGAATGATACATGTTTTGGCCCCCTTTATGATATGAAGGATTCATTTGATAAAATGGAGAAAACGGGTATAGATTTCTGGGGGATAAATAACCGTGAACCAACTTCTACCGGAATGCCGGGTAGTAATGGGCCAATAAAAGAGCACATTAGAAGCTTCTTTTTTGCATTTTCAAATAAAGTAATCATTTCAAAAGTATTTGAACAATTCTGGAATGATGTAATTTATGCAGAAGATCTTAATTTTGTTATACAAAATTACGAAACTAAATTAACAGATATTCTTGTTAAGAGTGGTTTTAATTATAATGTTTTATTTGATTACGTTGTGGATGTAATTAATAATATTAATAAATTTCCAGATTTATTAATAAAGAAAGGCATTCCTTTTGTTAAAATTAAATGTTTTACGGAATATTTTTTAGATCCAAAGTATTTATTAGAATTAATTAGAATTTATACTAAATATCCTATTGAAATTATTAACGATTTCTTCACAAAAACATTTAATCCAAATATATCATTGCGATTATTGAATAAAATTTTACCTTTAAATAATTTAGATGATTTATCCGGAGTGAAAATTGCTTTTCATATACATGTTTTTTACATTGATGTTTTAGAAGTTTTTTTATGTAAAATAATTGAACTAAATTATAATTATAAACTTTTTTTTACTGTAGTAAATGAAAATATGGCTGAACAGATTTATGAAATTATAAAAAAATATCAAATATCAAATAGATTGGGTGAAGTGTTTATACTTACTAACAAAGGTCGAGATATTTATCCATGGCTATATATATCTTCTCATTTATCTAAATATGATGTTGTAGGACATTTTCATACTAAAAAATCACCACATCACTTTACGTTCAAAGGAGAGTCGTGGTTAATTGAATTTATAGATACATTTATAACAACATCTTTTTCAATATTAAAAAATTTTAAAACGAATAAAAATATTGGCATAATTATTCCTGATGTGCCGACTTATTTCAAATTTATATCTACCTATGATGTTATGAATCAAACCAATAAAAATATTTGTAATGAGTTATGGAATAAAATGAAAACTCACTCAAAAATGAAGTCAATTGATTTTAATACAATAAATACTCCAATTATGTCGTATGGCAACATGTTTTGGTATAGACCAGATGCCTTAAAACCGTTGTTTGATCTGAATCTGAATGAAAATGATTTTCAGCCAGAACCGTTACCGGCGGATGGAACATTGGCACATGGTATAGAAAGATTACCGGTTTATATTGCATGGAGCCAAGGGTATGACTATCGTATAGCATTAAATTCAAATCGATTAACTAGTGGATTTGATTATAGAAATAATGGTTTATCTCCGGAGGTTATTTATAAAAACAATGAGCTTGAAAAACAAATAATTAGTTATAATCACATTTTAAGTAAATACGAAGGAAGTTTTATATTTAAAATATACAGTGTAAAAAATAAAAGTTTTATTTTCGGTAAAAAAGTATACTCAAATTTTAAATCTGTAATTAAATCATTTTTTGACAGAAATAATTACAAAGTTCTATATAATTATAATTTATCTGAAAAAAGAACAGATATTATATTTAATAATCAGATTGCGGACATTTTGTTTAGTAAAAATGGACTTACGTTTAATTCAATTGGCAGAGATCCAAATTTTGTTTTTAAAGATTTTAATTTACCAGAAGGTAAGAAAATTATTAAAATTATTTTATGTATAGAAAAGGAAAGCATTTTACAGGTTTTTTATAAAATTTCAAAAAGACAAAAGTTTACTGAGGTTAATAGCATAAAAAAAACTTTAAAAAAAGGAAGTAATGTGATATATTTAACTTTACCAAATTTTGAAATAAATGGGTTAAGAATTGATCCTGGTATGATAGAGGGGAAGTATGAAATTAAAAGAATATTTATCGTTAAGTAAGAATAGTTTTAATTTGGTGAAAATTATTAAATTCTTCATTATTTTAATAATATCTATGTTTATTTCTTTTTCATTTTTATTTTTATTACAAAGCAAAGGTATTTTTAATAACAATATTAAAACTTCAATTTTAACAGAAGTAGACACAAATTTTCAAATATTTTATGATACAGGAAAAGGTTTTAATGAAAAAGAATCAATTCGATATCGAATTCAAGGTTCTCAACATAAGCAAAGAATTAAACTATTTTTACCTAACAATAACATTCTACGATTACGTGTTGATTTTATGGATGAATCGGGTGTTTTTTTTATAAATAAAATTGATTTTGAAATTAATGATAGGTATTATAAAATTAACTTAAATAAGTTAAATAATTATTTAAACAACAAATCTGTTGTTATAAATAACTTTATTTCATCTTATGATGTTTTAAATACTGGTGTTTTGTTTAAATCAACAGGAAAAGATCCTTATTTAATAATAAAATTAAGTAATATTGAAAGTAAAATTCTTAGTAATAATAAATTAATAATTGGTCTATTATTGATTTTATTTGTTTTTATAATTTTTATTGTTCTTCTAAAATATAAAAACAATATTTTAGATTTTTTAAATCAAAAGTCTTTAACAGCTGATACTTTTATTGTTTTTTTATTTATTATAGTAAGTTCGTTTATATTTTTATTTTTATTTTTTGATTATATTTTTGGTGATAAATTATTTATATTTAGAGATATAGGCAGTGATACAATAAATAGTTATTATCCTTATTATTATAGAATGGTAAATCATTTTAAAGACTTTGCTTTTTATGATTTTTCTGTTGGTATTGGTGGAAGTGTATTTTTGTTTCTAGCAGAACCATTTTCAATAATCAATCTATTAATTGGTGCAGATAATATTGCTAATTCTTTAATTTATTCATATTGGTTAAAAATAATTTTATCTGGAACAATTATGTATTTTCTATTATTATCATTAAATAATAATGACAGATACACATCTTTTTTATTTTCATTATTATATTCTTTTAGTGGATTCATAATGTTATGGGGACAACACTATTTTTTTTCTTCATGGATAGTTTATTTTACTTTGATGCTTTACTCTGTTGATTTGTACTTAAAAAGAAATAAGTATATTTTATTTCTTTTAGCCAGCTTTTTTTCATTATTTTACATATATATTTATATACCTATTTTAATTTTTACTTTTCTTTTTTTTCTATATAGATCATCAGACTTAAATATTCCAATTATAAAGAGATTTAAACTTTTATTAAATTTTTTTATTTTAACTTTAATTTCCTTTCTATTAGCACTATTTATTTTATTACCATTTTATCATATTTTGAGTAGTAGCCCTAGAATTTCTTTATTTGAAATAAAAACTTATATTAAATCTTTGTTTTCATTATACAATTTTAAATATTATATAGTTGTTATTCTAAGGTTTTTTGGAAATTTTTCAACTGGAGGTATAAAAGATTTTTTTGGATTTATTAATTTATATGAATCACCACAGCTATATAGCGGACTAATATCATTGTTGTTATTTCCAGTTTATTTATTTGGTTCAAATAGTTTTATGAAAAAGAATAAGGTAAAAAAATATGTATTTATATTTCTTTTATTATCCTTATTATTACCTTCACTTACAATAATTTATAACGGTTTACAAACAACACAAACTAGATGGACATATGGTATAATTTTTTTTATTATATTATTTGCCTCTAAAGTTTTATCAAATAAAACTCTTTTAAAAGAAAATTTAATTATTATTAGAAATAATATATATATATATATATTATTTCTAATATCTGCTTATTTTTTGTTAAAAATATTTTATAATTTTGATTTTACTAAAAATATAACTATTTATCATAATGTGTTTTATATAATTTTATTGTTGATTGTATATTATTTAATTTTAAAAAATTTTCATATTCGTCTAAATAAAGTTATTCTTTTATTATTTATTATTTTTGAATTAATTTTTTTAAACAATAATTTGATTAATGAAAGAGTTGCAGTACAAAAAAACAATAATCCTTATTTTATGGATGGGACTGTTGAAGCTATAAACTATATTAAAAAAATTGATAATGATATGTTTTATAGAATTGATAAGAATTATCATACAGTTTTTTTAAATGATGCCTTATTACAAGGTTATAATGGTATCAGTATTTATCATTCTCTAAATTCGCCCGGTTATATTACTTTCTTACAAAAAATGAATATAAGAGATGATAAAAGATTAAATTATCTTCCCGTAGAACTAACAAAAAATAATTTCCAAACAATAATATCAAGATTACCACCTATACGAAATTTATTAACAGTAAAATATGTTTTATCAAAAACAAATATTAATATTGAGTATTTAGATTTTATAGAAAATGTTAAAGGTGTTTATATTTATAAAAATAGAAATTATAAAACTTTTGGTTATTTATATAATGAATTTATTTTAGAAGAAGATTTTGAAAAATTCAATGATCAATTAAAGGAAGGAATAATTGAAAATAATATTATTCTTTCTAATGTTATGAAAAACAAAATGAATATAAAATTATCTGATTATACTAAAGGAACAAAACTTAATGAAAACTTTTTACTATATTCGGAAAAAAATGATTTAACAAATTTAGAAAATATCATTGAAAATATTAATATTAATTATCGGGGTAATCAATTTAGTGAAACTGCTTTGCATTGGGCGGTATTGAATAATAATTTTTTAATGATTAAAAGTTTAATTGATAATGGTGCAAAAACATATTTAACAAATAAATATGGTATATCTCCTATGTCACTTACTAAAGATAAAAAAATAATAGATCTTCTATCTGAAAGTACAGTAAAATTAGAAAACTTCAATATAAAAACGTTTACAAATGATAAAATCATTGGAGATGTAAAAGTTAATAAAGATTCTATCCTATTTTTTTCTATTCCATACGATAAAGGTTGGAATTTAAAAATCAATGGAAAAAAAGCAAGTTACTACAATGTTAATTATGGGTTTATTGGCATTCCATTAAAAGAAGGTAGCTATTCTATTAAACTATATTACATTCCTAAATATTTTATTATAAGTTTTATAATATCAATTTTAACTTTTATATTAATAGTAATTTATATATTTATTATAAAAAACAAAATTATAAAGGATTTATTTGTCATATGAAAAATATTATTTTATCTTTACTTATAATAAACAAAATATTTTTATTTTCAAATAACTATAAATCAGTTGTAATATCTGGGGACTCCATGTCTACAGGTTTCGCATTTTTAAATACAATTAAATATTCTAAAGAATCAAAAAATTTACCCGCTGGTATTTTAGCATGGCCTAATATGATTCGTGATGCTATAATTAGAAATGATATTAATTTCAAGCATGCTACAGAATTGGCTATTTCGACAAAGTATAATACAACAAAAATTCAAAAATCATGGAAGAATTCACAATTTCCTTACGCTTTACCATTTAATAATAAAACAGCTACAATTTATGAAATAAAAAATAATGACGAACAAGTCTCATTCAATTATTCAACGAAAAGTATGTCTGATACAATTGTTTTATATTTTTCAAAAACACCTTTTCCTGTGGGATGTAAATTTGATATTTTTGTAAATGGAAAAATATTAAAAGAAGAAATTGATACTTCATCTTTAAATAATGATTATTTTGGATTTCAAGTGAAAAAGGTTATATTAAAAGTATATAATAACAATACTTTTAATATATTATTAACTAATTTTAAATCTTCAAGTCAGAAAGATTCTGCAACTTTAGGTTTCTTTTTTTTGGGAATAGGTACTAATGATACTGATATCTATTTAACAGGCAGGACATCTTCAAATACAAGATTTTATGTTAACAATAATTATAAAGAATTGTATAATAGAGTGATAAATTTAAAACCAGATCTTTTAATTTTTGCTATTGGGTCAGCTGATATGGCTTTTAATGCTGCGCAAGTAGAAAATACTCCTAGGGGTAATGTTCCTCTAACTGAGTTTAAATCCAATATGATTAGTATAATAAAAGAAGTAAAAAAAAAAAATGATAATATTAAAATTGTAATTATAGGTCCTTCTGATTTTCAGGGACTTGATCAGCAACATATTAAGGATTATAATGTATCTTTATCTGAATTATCCAAAGAATTTCACTTAGATTTTCTTGATGTTTTAAGTATTTTAAAAGAGCATAATGAAATTGGAGAGGTTCTATTAGTTGATTATGTTCACTTTAATAATAAAGGGCATACTATTATTGCTAATAAAATTATAAATCTTCTTTATGAAGAAGTATTATATAATGATTTAATTGATTCTGAAATATATTTTTAAATTATGGGAGATTACAAAATGGCTGATAAAATAAAATTATTAGACTTTCCTGAAAAAGGAGATGAAAATGGTCTTTTAGTAGCGATACAAAATGGTGATAATATACCTTTTAATATTAAAAGATTATTCTATATTTATGGAACTAAACAAAATATTATAAGAGGGAATCATGCTAACAAAATATCACAATTCGTACTTATATCTATTAGTGGTAGCTGTAAAGTAAAAACTTTTGATGGTCTTAATGAGCAATTTTTTTCTCTCAATAAACCATCTATTGGTTTATATTTAGACAAGATGGTATGGAAAGAAATGTATGATTTTTCAAAAGATTGTGTTTTACTTGTGTTAACTGATACTGAATATGATCCAAGTGAGTATATTTATGATAAAAATAATTTATAAAAGGACAAAAATATGATTAAATTTTTAGATTTAAAGACTATTAATCAGTTAGATAGAGAAAAATATATACAAAAATTTGCAGACGTGTTAGATTCGGGTTGGTATATACTTGGAAATGAAGTAAAAAAATTTGAAACAAAATTTTCAGAGTATTGCGGATCAAAATATTGTGTTGGTGTGGCAAGTGGTTTAGATGCTTTAATACTGATATTAAGAGGTTATAAAGAATTAGGTAAATTATCTGATGGAGATGAGATTTTAGTACCAGCTAATACATATATAGCAACAATAATAGCAATTACTGAAAATAAATTAAATCCAGTTTTAATAGAACCTGATTTAAATAACTTTTTGATAGATATTAAATTAATAGAAAAGAATATTACTGATAAAACAAAAGCTATTATGCCTGTTCATTTATATGGTCAAGCTGTTGATATGCATAAAATTAAAAAAATTGCCGATAAACACAATTTATTAGTAATTGATGATTGCGCACAGGCACATGGAGCTATTGTAAATGGAAATAAAGTTGGTGGTTTATTAAGTGATGCAAGTGGTTTTAGTTTTTATCCTGGTAAAAACTTAGGGGCTATTGGTGGTGATGCTGGTGCTATCACAACGAATGATTTTAAACTTTATGAAGTGATTAGTTCATTAAGAAATTATGGGTCTAAAGTAAAATATTACAATGATTATATTGGTTTAAATTCAAGATTAGATGAAATTCATGCAGCAATATTAAATTTAAAATTACCTAATTTAGATTCTGATAATGCTAAAAGAAGAAAAATCGCTGATTATTATAGAAAAAATATAACAAATAAAAATATAATATTACCCAATACAGAGAATGAAGAGTCTCATGTTTGGCACCTTTTCGTTATAAGAACAGATAATAGAGAGAAATTACAAAATTATTTCATAGATAATAATATTGAAACCTTAATACATTACCCTGTACCTCCTCATAAGCAAATAGCGTATAAAAAATTAAATTCTTTATCATTACCTATTACAGAGAAAATACATAATGAAGTTTTAAGTCTTCCAATTAGTCCCGTAATGTCTATGGATGATGTAAAACAAGTTGTTACCGTTTTAAATAACTATGGAGGATAGAATGGGAAAAAGAAAAAAAATATCCATAATTATTCCTGTTTATTATAATGAGCTTAATATACCAATTACAGTTCCTAGATTAAAGGAACTGGATAAAATAATTCATAACTTTGATTTTGAATTTATATTTGTTGATGATGGTTCAGGTGATAAATCTTATGAATTATTAATCAATGAAAGAAATAAAGATAAGAGAATTAAAGTTATCAAATTGAGTAAAAATTTTGGTTCAATGTCAGCAGTTCAGGCTGGTTTAAAATTTGCAACAGGTAATTGTGTTGGTATTATATCAGCTGATTTACAAGATCCTCCTGAGTTATTTAAAGATATGATTGCTATGTGGGAAAAGGGAAATAAAGTTGTTATGGCGACAAGAACTGATAGAAAAGAAAGTTTAGGTCAAAAATTATTTTCTAATACCTATTATTTTTTTATGAATAAATTTGCTATTAAAGGTTATCCTAAAGGTGGTTTTGATTTTGTTTTGATTGACAGTCAAGTTGTAAAAGAATTAAATCACATATCCGAAAAAAATACAAATATCATGAGTTTAATCTTTTGGCTTGGACATGACAGAGCAACTATTCCATATGTTAGACAAAAAAGAGAAATAGGGAAGTCAAAGTGGACTTTATCAAAAAAGATAAAACTTTTTGTTGATTCATTTGTTGCTTTTTCATATGTTCCTATTAGATTTATGTCTTTTATTGGGTTTCTTACGGCTTTTGCTAGTTTTATTTATGGCATATTAATTATTTTGGGTACTCTAATGGGATATATGAGTGTAAAGGGATGGGCTACATTAATTACTTTTTTTACATTTTTTATGGGATTAATTATGTTAATGCTAGGAATAATTGGAGAGTATCTTTGGAGGATTTTAGATGAAACAAGAAAAAGACCATCTTATGTGATCGATGAGGCTGAAATTGATGAAGATTAATATATCTATACAACAATTTATGAAGTTTGTTTTAGCAGGTATTCTTAATACATCTTTTACGTATGGTATTTATTATCTGCTGATTTTTATAATTGATTATAGATTGTCATATATTATTTCATTTCTATCAGGAATTATTTTATCTTTTATTTTGCATGCAAAAATGGTTTTTAAAGTAAAAATCGATTTATATAAAATTATAATGTACCCATTAGTTTATTTAACACAGTTTTCAATAAGTTTTATTTTTATTACTTTGTTTGTTGAAAATGGAATAGTAAATAAAAAGATAGCACCACTTTTGGTTTTACTAATTACCATACCTATAACTTTTGTTATATCGAAATTAATCTTAACAAATAGGAATAAAAATGCTTAAAGAAAGAGAACAGTGGATTGATACAGCAAAAGGTATTGGTATATTACTTGTAGTAGTTGGTCATGTATTTATTGAAGGAAATATGTTTAGTGTAAGAAGATGGATTTATTCCTTTCATATGCCATTGTTTTTTTTTATATCTGGTTATTTATATCGTATTAGTAAAAATGTTGATTTTAAAATATATATTAAAAATAAATTTTCATTACTTATTTATCCCTATTTTATATTTGGATTTTTGTCATATATTATTTATTTAATAGGATACATTATCATAGTGAAATATAAAGGCATCACTAATATTCCTAATTTTCAAAGTGGTATTATCATTCCATTTGTTGGATTATTTTTTTCTAAAATTAATAATGGTTATTTAAATGTTAATATGCCTTTATGGTTTTTACCATGTTTGTTTGTTGTTCAATCTTTTTTTTATATTTTAAGAAAAGTGATTAAATCAGAATATTTATTGTTTTTTGTTATTTTATCACTTTCCGTATTAAGTTATTATTTTTTTAATGAAAAAATATTTTTACCGTGGAGTATTGATACTGCAATGGTTGCTTTATTATTTTATTACAGCGGTTACTTAATGTTTCAATACAAAAAATATATTATAGATACTAAATTTTCGAAATTTATTTTAATTATTTCATTAATTCTCTCAATGATTTTCTCTTTGTTAAATATTACTGTAATAATGGGAGAAAATATTTATGGTAATTTTTTTATTTTTTTATTATCCGCCATATCCGGTATAATTTTTATTATATTATTTTCTAAACTTAATAAAAGTAAAGTTATGATAGAAGTTGGTAGAAATTCTTTACTTATTTTAGTCACTCATGGTGTTTTTATTTATGTATTAAAAGCTTTATTTATTTTCTTTTTTAATATTAATTTAGAGTTTATTAATAGTAACTTTTTTATTGGTATTATCATTTTGATGATAACCTTGATTCTACTATACCCTACAGTAAAAATAATAAATAAGTACTTATTTATTTTAATAAATATTAAACAGAAATAATATAAATAATTTTAAGTTTATGGAAGGAGTCATTTAATATGAGAAATATTGGAATTATAGGTACTGGTTTTTATGTACCTGCAAAAACGTTAACAAATAAAGATATTAGTAAATTTTTAGATACAGACGATGAATGGATTTATAATAAGGTAGGCATAAAAGAAAGAAGGATAGCATCCGACCATGAGGCTACATCTGACTTGGCTATATATGCTGCTCAAAATGCTTTATTTAATGCCGGTTTAAATCCACTTGATGTAGATTTAATAGTTTTAGCTACTTCAAGCCCTGACATGATTCAGCCATCAACAGCTGCAATAGTTCAAGGTAAAATTGGAGCTAGAAATGCAGCTGCATTTGATATATCAGCAGTATGTGCAGGTTCTGTTTATGCAATTACCGTAGCTGAAAATATGATGCGCGCAAATCCTAAATATAAAAATGTATTAGTCATTGGTTCTGAAACTTATTCAAGAATATTAGACTGGACCGATAGAAACACAGCTGTTTTTTTTGGTGATGGGGCAGGTGCTTTAGTATTAAGTGATGTAAGTGAACAGTATGGAATTAAAAATACATTTATAATGAATGATGGTAGAGGTGCTAGTGTTATTCAATTTCAAGGGGGGGGGTCACGTTATCCTGCTACAAAAGATACATTAGAAAGAAAATTACACAGGTTTGAAATGCAAGGAAAACTTGTTTGGGATTTTGCTACAAAAATATTTCCTGAAGCCATTCGGAAAGTTACTGAAGAAATTAATAAAAAAATTGAAGATATTGATTTAATAATTTCTCATCAGGCAAATATAAATATTATTAAGAAAGGTCTTAACGAATTGAATTTAGATATGTCAAAAACATTTACGAATATTGAAAAATATGCTAACACCTCCGGTGCATCTATATTTATTGCCCTAGCTGAGGCAAATGAAAAAGGATTGCTAAAAAAAGGAAGTAATGTTTGTTTAGTTGCTTTTGGTGGTGGTTTATCATATGGTGCAATTTATTTAATTTGGTAATAATTTGGAGTAATAATGAAAATATCCATTATAGGTACTGGAAAAATGGCATTAGGAATTGTACAAGTATTCTTAAATGAAAGAAATAATATAACAGTAGTTGGTAGAAGTAAGGAATCTTGTTCTAAATTTAAATCTACATTATTTGATACATTAAAATTTAAGGCAAAATTATCAGATGAAAAAATAATACAAATAATGTCAAATTGTATTGTTTCACATGATTTGAATATCATTAATGGCAGTGATATTGTTATCGAGGCTATTATTGAAGATTTTTCTGAGAAAATTAAAATATTAAAAAATATTGAAATGTTAGTAGATATTAAATCAATTATAGCAACAAATACATCATCGATTTCAATAAATAAATTATCAGAAAAAATTGAATATAAAAAAAGATTTTTAGGTATACATTTCTTCAATCCAGTTCCATTAATGGGGTTGATTGAAATTGTTAAAAGTGATTTTACGGATGACACTACTTTAGAAACAGTTAAAAATCTTATTACTGATATTAATAAGATAGGTATTATTACTAAAGATACTCCTGGTTTTATTGTAAATAGAATATTAATTCCTATGATTAATGATGCTATTATATTATTAGAAACGAAAGTAGCAGATGCTGAAAATATTGATTTAGCGATGAAATTAGGTGCTAATTTCCCCATTGGTCCATTAGCTTTATCTGATTTTATCGGGAATGATATAGTACTGAATATATTAGATAATATGTTTGAACAATCTAATAATGATAGATTTAAATCAAGCAATCTTTTAAAAAATATGGTTAATTCAGGATTATTAGGTAAAAAAGTAAAAAAAGGTTTTTATAACTATTAGGTGGGGAAATATGAATTATTACAAAGGTAAAAATGTTAATATTGGAAATGATGTAAAAATTGGTTTTGGTGTTATTATAGAAGATGACGTAACAATTGAAAATAATGTAATAATTGATTCTTATACGAAAATTTGTAATAATGTTTATATAAAAAAAAATACTTATATAGGATCAAATTGTATTATTGGTGAAATAGGCATTAATTATCATACTAACCACCAGAGGAAAAAGACTATTATCGGGGAAAAAAGCTTAATTAGATCTTATACGGTTATATATTCTGAAAATATACTAGGTGACTTTTTTGAGACAGGTCATCGAGTGACTATTAGGGAACGTAGTAATATCGCTTGTAATGTCAGAATTGGTACCTTATGTGATATACAAGGGGATTGTGAAATAGGTGAATATACCAGATTGCATAGTAATGTACATATTGGTAAACTTTCTAACATAGGAAAATATGTATGGATATTTCCCTATGTAATTTTAACAAATGATCCAACACCTCCATCTGACAATTTAAAAGGTGTAACAGTTGAGGATTATTCAGTAATTGCTACAGGATCGACTATCTTGCCTGGCATTACAATTGCAACTAACGCTTTTGTTGGCGCAAATACATTAGTTAGTAAAAATGTTTTAAAGGGAACTGTTGTTGTTGGTAATCCTCAAGTAAATATCGGATCAATAGAAAAATTGAATAAAAATGGTATAAATACTTATCCATGGATGTATTCTTTTGATAAAGGAATGCCATGGCAAGGAATTGAATTTGATATGTGGATGAAAAATAATAAAAATAATTAAATGTTATTTTTATAAATCATAATAATAATTTTACTTGAGTCTTATCACATTTTATTGTATTGTAAATTAAATACATTGTGGAGATTTTATGAAAAATAATATATTTATTATGTTTGTTTTTTTTCTAATTATAAGTTGTCAACCTATTACGGTTGTAGAAATACAAGAAAAATCAAAATCGGCATATTTAGAAACAATAACATTAAATTCAAAAATGGTTTCTAATTTTAGTACAGATGTTTTTAACTACACATTATATCGACATGAATCAGAAGGAACATCGATTACAATTCAAGCAACTTCATCAGATTCAAAATCAACAATTTCCGGGCTTGTAAATAATGTTGAATTACAATTAAACTCTCTTAATAAATTCACAATCGGGGTTTTCTCAGAAGACACGACAATGGCTAATTTTTATACAATAAATATTTATTTATATGATGATAATTGCGTATTATTAAAAGATATTATTATTGATGGGAAATCTATTGATAATTTTAATTCTGAATTATATACTTATAATGTAAAATCATATTCTAATAGTGTAAATTTATCTTTTTTACCGATGAATTCAAATGCTACTATTAATCCTGAGTCAATATCGTTTTCTTTTTCAGATAATAGTACTGATACGCTTAATCAAAGTGTTATTTTGAGTGCAAGTACCTATACTAAAAAATATACTGTTGTTGTGCAAAAATTATCTTCATCATCAGGTTCAGGTATGTATAATGGTATTGATTTATCGTATGAATTACAAAAAGATGGTTTTTCAACCGTAATAGCAGGTGACAGTATTTCAGTTGGTTACAGTTTTGCCGGAGTTAATATAAATAATTCCTCAGATTCGTATCCTGGTTTAATGAGTTGGTCACATATGATTCGTGATGCAATACACAGAAATGACCCTGATTTTATTCATGCAGACCAATTACAAATTGGTGCAAAATACTCAACAACGAGCTTCACTAAATCATGGGCAAATAACGCTGCTATTTCAAATTCATATTGGATGCCATTTAATAACAGAAATCTTACAATTTCAAATATTACAAAATCTGATGAAGAAATTGTTATACGAATACCCAATAATAATCTTTATCAAAATAAAGCATATCTTTGGTTTTCTACAACCCCCTATAATGTTGGTTGTTCTATGGATATTCATTTAAATGGGACAATATTAATGTCAGATTTTAATCTATATACAATTGATGCAAATTATTATAACGGCTTTGAAACAAAAATTGTCGAAATTAAAAATCTAATCCCCGGTACAAATAAAATCTCATTAACAAATTTTAAGAATACTGCCGGGGGTTCAGCAATGGGATTTTTTCTAAATGGTGTTAGCAGTAAATATTCTCCCGTTTATTTAAATGGAAGAAGTAGTGCAACAAGTGATTATTATGTTGATTTTGATGTGCCTAATGGTGCATTTCAAAAAAGAATTGCAGATAAAAAACCTGATTTGTTTATTTATTTAATTGGTGCTAATGACAGTGTTAATACAAGTGGTATTGGAAATAATGGATTAAATGAACTCGGTGCAGTAAAGGGAATCGTTCCGTTAGCCCAATATGAACTAAACATAAGAAATCTGGTTACTAAAGTTCGTGAAGTTAATCCTTATTCTCAAATTTTACTTATCAGTCCTCCTGTTTGGAGTAATGCAGACGGGGATATTGCAGATTTTGAATTGAATAAAATAATAATAAAAGAATATGTAGAACAAATGAAAAGAGTTGCTATTGAGACAAATTGTATGTTTATTGATATGATAGAGTTATTCAATAATATTCCGTTTACGCAACAAGCAACAGGGCCTCAAGGTCGTGATTGGAGAGAAGATTATGTACATCTTTCTAAATATGGCAACACACTTCTTGCAAGAACTATAGCGGATATGCTTATGCCACAAGGACTTTATAATAAAGAAATGGTTGATTCAGAACGATTATACAATGAAAAGAATAATTTCTTTATACCGAATAATGGTTGGATCATTGTTAAATATAACAATACAAACGGTTTCTTTGATACATTAACTAAATTAGGTACAAGTAACGATGTCTTTGATTATTCAAAAAATTATATTAAATCAATAAATAGAGTTTCAAAATCTTCTATTATGAATATAAATGTTTTTAAAACAGAAAATATTGGATTACCACATTTAAAAGTTGAACAATTTGGATCTAATAATGTTGAGTTTTATACAAGACCAGAATCGTACTGGGACACATTCCAGAAATTTTGGATATTAAAAAACAATGTCAGTACTAATTATTTATTAACAGATACTGATTTTGATACTCAAAATATGCAATTTTTAATTAGTTGGTAATATGAAATTTAAATATTTTTTTATTTTATTATGTGAATGTATTATTAACTTTTCAATTACGGCAATTAATAAAGAAGTACAAAATAGTTATAATCAAGGAACAATCATTACTAATGATAATTCAGAATTATTTAATTTTCGAGGTAGAACGGATTATTGTGTTCTTGATGATTATAAATCATTCGATAGCGGGTCTTTTGCTGTTAGGTTTTTACCTGATGCTCAATCCATTAATTCAAGCACAGTAATGGTATTATTTGAAACAGTTACTACAAATGATATCACATTAAAAGACATTAATGGTACTTGGGGACTTGCTTTTATTTATTTCAACGGTGCATTTAGATGGGGGTTCCATTCAAATGATCAATCAAATCATTTTATTGAAATCAAGAATTTGCCCGTTAATTATCAGGAATTCACGAACATTTTTATTACGTGGAATGATGGAGTTTTAAATGTTTATCTTAAAGATTATCCGGTACAAACTTTTAATTATAATAAAGATTTAAAAATCAATTCTACTAGTAAAATTATGATCGGTTCAGGAACACTTAATAATAGTACCTATAAAGGGTACATGAAAGACATAATATATGAAAATCGTATTTATGACCAAAAAGATATTGCTCATTATATAAATGCTTCATATAGTTTAAAAAATAACAAAAGTGTTAATATAAGTTCAATGATAAAAAATAATTTTGGTTATCAAAAAGACTTGAAAATAGTTAATAATAAAATATTTTTTAATGGACAGACATCATATTTTTTTATGAGAAATATTTATGAAAATAACAATCTTTCTGCTATTGATTTGGATTTTGAAATTACACAAAATAAACAAATGCATATTATTCAAACAACAAATGATTTTCCCGAAAAAAACTCAGGATGGGGTTATTCATTAAATTATGACCCTAAACTCGGCATCGTTTTTTACCTCAATACAGCACACGGATTGGTAACTATTAGTACTGGGAAAAAATTAAAGTTATTTGAAAATTATAATATAAAAATTCATGTTGATTTATATGATATACAAATTTATTTAAATAATAAACGAATTATCAAATCAAATTATTACAAGACATTTCATGATAGGGCAAATTTCATAATGATAGGGTCAGGATTTGCAAAAAATTATTATGCCTCAATAGTAATTAATAACTTAACAATATACAGTGAACCAAAATATCTTACTATAGAAGATTCAAAAAAAACTACTACAATTATTAATAAAAGTAAAATTGCTTTTCCTAAACCCGATCCTAAATTATTTTTATATACATCAATAGCATCATATACCTTATCTGGTTTGACTTTAACTCTTTTACCCGTTTTTTTTACATTACATACTGTTAATTCCTACTATTATAATGAGTTATATTCTTTATATAGTAAGTCAACAAATCAAAATCAAATTGATATATATTATAAACAAATGAAATTATATTCAGATTATTCAAACATGTTACTAATTTCTGGTTCTATTATGATTCCTTTAAGTCTTATATCATTTACTTCAGGTTTATTATTACAACTGACATATCAACACATTAATATAAAAAACGTACCAAATCTTAATGTAAGCTACAATTATTCAGATAAAAAAATTGAATTTTCTTTAAAAGTGGAGTTATAAATGCGAAATTCAATATTATTTATTTTTATAACACTTCTTCTATTTTCATGTGATGTTTATATATCTATTCCTGAAAAAAAAATTATAAATAAAATTGAAGTAACACCACCTGTTTTTTTTAGTTATGTAAATTCCACTATTGGCACAAAAACAGTAGAAATATCAACTAAAACAGATTCTGCACTTATTTTTTATACTATTGATGGAACGGAGCCGAATATTCATAATTATTATTCGGCAGGTATTTCTAAAGTAACTTATGTTATTCTTTCTGATACAACGATTAACGCTATTGCATATAAAAACGGTTATTACAGTTCTGTTATTTCATCAAAATATTCTACAAAATAATAGGAGCTTTTTTTGGATAAAGAAAATTTAGATAAAATTACAAAATTACAATATGAAAATTATGTTTTATTAAAACAAATTAAAGATATGCAAAATTCTAGGACGTTGAAAGTTGCACTTGTAATAAAGGAAATATTAAGAAAAACCAAGTTATTATTATTTATAAAAGGTGTTTTATATATAAAAAATTTTGGCTTGAAATCTTTTTTTATTAAAATATTCTCTTTAAACACAAGAAAAAAAAAAATATATAAAAATTCATTTTTCTATAAGGAAATATCTATACCTTCTTTTGATTACATTGATGTATCAATAATAATCCCTGTTTACAATAAATACAATTATACTTTAAATTGTATCAGATCAATTATTACTAATTCAAATAATGTTTCTTATGAAATTATAATTGCCGATGATTGTTCTAATGATCAAACAATTAACATACATAAAAAAATAAAAAATATCAAAATAGTAAAAACAAATGGAAATTTTGGTTTCCTAAAAAACTGCAATAATGCAAGTAAGTTCGCTCAAGGCAAATATATTTTGTTTCTCAATAATGATACTATTGTTCAAAAAAACTGGTTAAGCCCACTTATTGATTTAATGTTAGATAATAAAATTGGTTTAGTTGGATCCAAATTAATTTATCCAAATGGTATACTTCAGGAAGCAGGTGGTATTATTTGGAATGACGCTACAGGTTGTAATTATGGTCATAATGATGATTCTGATAAATCAGAATATAATTACGTTAAAGAAGCAGACTATATTTCTGGCGCGTCGATTATGATTAGAAAACCATTGTGGGATGAAATTGGCGGATTTGATGAACGATATACTCCAGCATATTATGAAGATACAGATATTGCTTATGAGGTACGAAAACGTGGATTTAAAGTTATGTATCAACCAAAATCAGTTGTTATACATTTTGAAGGGGTATCAAATGGCAAAAATTTGAATTCAGGCATTAAACAATATCAAGTACAGAATAAAGAAAAATTTTTCTTAAAATGGAAAAATGTTCTTGCGCAGGAATCATTCCCACCTGATATTGATTTATTTCATGCTAGAAATCGATCAAAAAATAAAAAAACAATCGTAGTTGTAGATCATGATATACCCGAATTTGACACCAATGCCGGTGCACGGTGTACATATCAATATTTAAAAATTATGGTAAAAATGGGTTTAAATGTTATTTTTATCCCGGATTCTTTTAATTATAAAGAATATTATACATATGAACTTCAGAAATTAGGTATTGAAGTTATATACGGATTAGATAATAAATATAATTTTGAAACATGGGTAAAAAAAAATGCTTTAAACATAGATTTTATTTACTTACAAAGACCTGATATTTCAGGAAAATATATTTATATGTTTAAAAATTTAACAAATGCAAAAATTATTTTTTTTCCACATGATTTACATCATATTAGAGAATTGAGACAATACGAAATAGAACATAATAATAAATTATTAAAATCGGCTGCTGATTGGAAAAAGATTGAATTTAATATAATAAACATATCTGATGTAATTCATGTGGTTGGTGATTTTGAACAAGCATATTTACAAAAAAATTTTCCAGATAAAAAAATTAGAAATATACCTCTTTATTTATTTGAAAAAAGTATAAATGATTCATACAATTATAGTCAACGAGATGATATTTTATTTGTTGGTGGCTTTAGACATTTACCCAATATAGATGCAATTGAATGGTTTGTTAATAAAATATTTCCGAAAATTATTCAAAAAATACCTAATATAAAATTTTATATAGTTGGTTCTAATCCAACCAAAGCTATCAAACAATATGCTAATAAATCCATAATCGTTACGGGTTTTATTTCAGATGAAGAATTAAATTCTTATTATAATAAATGTAAAATTGTTGTAGCACCATTACGCTATGGAGCTGGTGTAAAAGGAAAAATTGTTGAAGCAATATCAAAAGGTGTTCCAGTTGTTACTACTACAATTGGAGCAGAAGGATTACCTGAAAATCTAAATATGTTAACAATTGATGATACAAAAAATGGATTTGCTGATAAAGTCATTCAATTATACAACAATGAAAACAAATTAACCGATATCTCTTTAAAATCAGCAGATTATATAAATAAATATTTTTCTGAAAATCGTGCAATTGAAATACTGACTGAAGATCTTTTACTTTAAGAATATATAATTTTCCCATTATTTGAATTATTCTCTAACAACATATATTCTAAATGCAAAGCACTTGAGAAAAAAATATAATTCTGGTATTATTCATTGAAGACAGGAGTTGATAATCATGAAAAGATTTAATTACACAGGTACTTGCATACCGGAAAAACACTATATGGTCGATACAAGTAAAAAAATAGATGAAATAATAAAATTAATAGAATATGGAGATTATTTTACAATAAACCGTCCAAGACAATATGGAAAGACTACATGTATAAAATTACTGAGCGAAAAATTAAGATGCCAATATAATATTATAAAAGTATCATTTCAAGGAAAAGAAGCAGAGTGTTTTAGTAGTGTTGAAAAAATATCAACAATGTTTTTAGAAAGCATTAATATTTATTTTAAAAATACTAATCAGATAAAAGACATAATTGAATATAGCGAAATAAACAGCTTTATAAAATTGAGTGAAAAAATATCTGAATTGATAAATAGAATAGATAAAAAAGTTGTATTATTTATAGATGAAGTAGATGAATCAACTAACTATGAGATATTTTCAAAATTCTTGGGTATGTTAAGAGATAAGTATTTAAAAAGAAGCGAGGGAGAAGACACTACTTTTCATAGCGTAGTGTTAGCAGGAGTACATGACATAAAGAATATTAAAATGAAAATACGTGGCGATGGTGAGATTAGCTATAACAGTCCCTGGAATATAGCAGTAAATTTTAATGTCGATATGACTTTTTCAGCAAAAGAGATATCGACAATGTTAATAGACTATGAAAAAGATACTAATACAGGAATGGATATAAAGCTGTTATCAGAAAAATTGTATGAATATACAAGTGGTTATCCTTTTTTAGTAAGTCGATTATGTAATATAATAGATGAAGAATTAGGTAAATGTTTTACAGAGCAAGGCTTAGAAGATGCTATGAAAATACTGTTGAATGAGAATAATACACTTTTTGATGATTTAATAAAAAATATTGAAAGATATGCAGATTTATACAAATTAATAGAACGTATAGTATTAGATGGTGAAGAGATAAATTTTAATATACAAGCACATCAAATTGGTGTTATGTATGGTATATTTAAGGAATTGAATAGAAAATTAGTAATTCATAATACAATATATGAGATTTTATTATATAACTATATGATAGCAAAAAGAGAGATAGCGAAAGGTTCAGCACTGAGTTATAAATATAAAGAAAAATTTGTAGATGATAATGGAAAACTGGATATGGAACTGATACTTACTAAGTTTCAGGATTTGATGAAAGCAGAATACAGAGAAATAGATGAAAAGTTTGTAGAAAGAGAAGGAAGACTTTTGTTTTTAGCATTTCTTAAACCGGTTATAAACGGGGTAGGTTTCTATTTTGTAGAATCTGAAACAAGACATTCAAATAGAATGGATATAGTGATCACATATAACAGAGAAAAATTTGTAATAGAATTAAAAATATGGCGTGGTGGAAAATATGAACAGGAAGGAAGAGAACAGCTTTGTGAATATTTAGAAGCTCAAAATTTAGATAAAGGATACATGCTCTTTTTTAATTTTAATAAGGGAAAAGAGTACATAAAAGAGATATTAAAAGTTAATGGGAAAGAGATATTTGAAGTATTTGTTTAATGGGTACCAGCGGCTTATGTTACAAGTTTTGAGAAGATTGCGGATAATAAAAGAGCTGTAAAAACAGCAATGAATATGCTTGCTGATGGGGGTTCTATTGATAAAGTTGCTCAATACACTGAACTGTCCATAGAAGAAATCAAATCCTTAAAAGTTCCGCAAAAAGTGTAATAAGTAAGCATGCTACTTAATTCGTCTAAAAAATCTTCATTTTTTGTTTTCATTTTTTTTCTCCAATTCATTCAAATGACGCTCATATAATCAATCGGCTTTTGATATCATTATTTCGTAAAAATTCTTTTTACCTTATATTTTCACTTCCCACCATAATACTCCATAAACGGCCCGGTCAAATAAAATGACCCGGTAATAAGTATATTCTCTTCCCTGTTAAGCATATAATCAAATGCTTCCTTTTGATCCTGTATCAATGTTACATTTTTATATGTACGTTTCAAATAGTTATAACTTCTTTCCGGGTTTGACGGTTTGAATGATGATAACGAAGTTATCGTCATTGTCTTTGATATTTTTTTAATCGAAGATACTATTTTCTTATAATTTTTATCCTCAGCTAAACCGATAAGAACATGCCATTTCTGATTGGGAAAATGCTTTTTCAAGGTAAAAATAAGTTCTGCAATCGATTCAACAGTATGTGAAACATCACAAATTATTTTTTTAGAACTGTCAACAATCTCAATTCTGCCAGGTAATGAAATATCGCTCATTTTTTCAAGTTTATCATCAATTGAATTATCTATTAAACGAACACTTTCCAATGCTGTTAAAAAATTATCAATCTGATGTCGTCCAAAAAGTGGCAGGCATACATCTTTTTTTATTTTTTTATCGTTATTATATTCAAAATGAATACATTTATCAGTATATTTTTTAATTGTATACGAATAATGATCAGGGACATAAAAAAATGATGAACCTGATAATTGTGCTTTCTTTTTAAATACATTTTTACAGTTATACCGCTGTTTTGACAGAACAACAGGAACTGACTCTTTTATAATCCCTGCCTTTTCAGAGGCAATTTTCGTTATTGTGTCACCTAAAATCTCCGTATGTTCAAGCCCGATTGAAGTAATAACACTAACAACCGGTGTAATGACATTCGTGCAATCTAAACGCCCGCCAAGTCCTGTCTCCATAATAAAATAATCGCACTTTTTTATGTTCCCGTAAAAAAGTGCGATTATAAAAAACAATTCAAACGTAGTCGGTGTTAGTTGGTAATAATCAAGTTTCTCTTTAATCATATTGGTCAGTTCAATTAACTCACTATCCAAAATCGATTGGCCATTAAACAAAATCCTCTCATTAGTTCGTATTAAATGAGGTGACATAAAAGACAGTGTTGTATACCCGGCAAGACGCAATAATTGTGTTATGAATAAAGTGGTACTGCCTTTTCCTTTAGTTCCTGCAATATGAATATATCGATTATCTGATTGCGGGTTACCTAATTTTTCAAGAATATTCTGTATGTTATCCAAAGAATAATTCTTATTAAAAACACTACTTTTTAACCCTGATTCCAAATTGGTAAACGAATAAATATAGTCCAGCACCTCATCAATGGTAGTAAACACAACTATTCCCAACCAAAAGTTGCAGGTGGTTTGTTCGTTATATCGTAATAAATACAATCAACAAAAGGCAGTGCAGAAATCTGCTTAACCATTTCTTGAACAACATCAATATCAATATGTGAAAATCGTGCAGTCATTACATCCTCAGAAGTAACAGGCCGTAATACAATTGAACATCTGTTTTCGTTCACTGCAAACGGTAATGAAATTGTTAAATGCTGAAAAATCCGGCTATACCAGAGTTTTTCTTTTAAAAGTGTTGTGACAATCCAATCAACCTCTCGAATCATATCAAGCCTTTCTTTACGACAAAAAGACCGTATAGGTTTACATTGTGGAACTCCGCGTAATAAAACAATCGTTCGATTAACCCGTTTACTCGTATTAGTAATATGAGAAGATAATTGTTCAAGAGCATCCCATCCCGGAAAATGAGTGAAAAAATCACCGATATCCAATAGTGCGGGGTAGGTGTACGTTCTAAAATCACCTTGAACACCAACCGATTTAACGGGTAAAACACTTAAAGAATATTCTTTTTTAATAGAAATACCTGAAACCTCATGAACTGACGCATCAAATTCAACTTTATTATATGACTTTTCATCAAGATTGGTACATAATAAATTAACTGATATTCCCGGTCCGGGAAATGGATGCCGCATAACAAGTTCATCGGGTAAACCTAATGTTTTACCGATGACCCGCACCTCATCTTTATATAATTCTTTTAATGGTTCAATTATCAAACCTTTTGCAATCAAAGCCTGTATGCCTTCAACACGATTATGATGCGTTTTAATAACATTTGAATGTTTTGTCCCGCCTGATTCAATAATATCAGGATATAATGTCCCTTGAGCTAATAACCATTCATCTTCATTCAATGAAAGTCTTTTAACAACGGTATCACGGATTGTAATAAATGTTTCACCGATTATTGCACGTTTTTTCTGCGGGTCTGTTTCATCACCTACTGCATTCAAAAAAACATCTTCCGCGTCTTCAACCATAAAATTGGTATAACCTGCATTGTTATATAATGCAATTATTTGTTCAGTTTCATTTTTTCGCATAAACCCGTTATTTATATACAAACCCAATACCCGGTCAGTTCCGAGTGCTTTATTTAACAAGGCAAATGCAACTGAAGAGTCAACTCCGCCTGATAAAAAAAGTAAAACTTTTTTATTTTTTGAATCTGCTGTAATTTCAGATAGAATGATATCAAGTACCCTGGTACTATTCCAATTAACAGGCATAGAGCATATTTGAGCAAAATTAGTAAATAATTGCGAACCGATCAATGTATCATTTACTTCTGCGTGAAATTGTAATGAGAATCTTTTTTTTTCTTTATTTTCTAACGCAGCACAACGGCAATGTTCTGTACTGCCGATAATTGAATATCCATTCCCCGGTTTACTAACTTCATCAGAATGACTCATCCAAACCTGAGCAGGGAAATCTATACCTTTAAATAATGCTGAATCTTCTATTTTATTCAATTTGGCTAAACCATATTCACCAACGACACATGATTGGGCTTTTCCACCGGATAAATGGGAAAGTAACTGATGACCATAGCATAAACCAAGAATTGGAACTGTACAATCTAATAACGCGTTATTGAAGTCCGGTGTTTCCTTTGCATAGACACTTGACGGACCGCCGGAAAAGATAATCCCCCGGACATTGCTGTCAATTGCATCAAGCGATACATCGGGCAGGGCGATTTCTGTATAATACCCCAGTTTTCTAAATCGTTTTGCTATTAAATGAGCATATTGCCCGCCGAAATCAAGAACTAATAATTTTTCCACGACTGACTACTCCTCTATGGTAAGTGCTTTTTCAAAAGGATACTTTTTTAATAATGCTTTTGCTTTATCCCAGAATAAATCAAGTTCTTCCAAGGAAAAATCATTAAAGGACTTCCCCGATTGAAGTACCTGCTTTTCAACAAGCCTAAATCGCTCGTAAAATCTTTTATTACATTTTGTTAATGCAACATCACTATTAACATCAAAAAAACGGCCTAAATTAACCGTTGAAAATAATAAATCACCAAGTTCATGTTCAATGTTTTCAATATTATCTGATTGTATAGCTTCTTTAATCTCTTCAAGTTCTTCATGTACTTTATCAAGAACCGGCAGATAATCTTTCCAGTCAAAACCGACCTTTGATGCTTCTTTCTGAAGTTTGTAACTTCGTAATAACGGATGAAAAGTATTGGGTATTTTATCAAGAATCGATAAGGCTACTGTTTTTTTGCGTTCTTCATTTTTAACATTTTCCCAGATAATATTGACCTCATCAGCAGTTTCTGCTTTTATTTCACCAAAAACATGAGGATGCCTTCTGATAAGTTTTTCTGAGATGTCATTTATTACATCATCTATCGTGAAATTTTTATTTTCTTCAGCTATTTTTGAGTGTAAAAGGATATGTAAAAGAATATCACCAAGTTCTTCTTTTAAATGATTGTAATCTTTGCTGATTATGGTATCAGCAACTTCGTTGCTTTCTTCAAATAAAAACGGCAACAATGAGTCATGGGTTTGTTTGCGATCCCATGGACACCCCTCGGGAGATCGCAGTTTAATAACGATATTTTTTAAGTCTTCAAATGTTTTCATTATGTGTTACCGTAGTATGGATTTATTGTTACCATAGCATAATTTTTTATTATAATAAAGGGGCTCTTGCAAAATCATGAGTACATTTTTTTTGCTTTCGCCATACGCAATAAAATTGCGTTAATAGAAGCCTCATGCAAAAATTCTAAATTAATAAAGTATTTTTGCATGAGGCTCTAAAGATAAAAAAAGCGATTCCTTAAAAAGGAATCGCTTACTGGGCAGTGCCAGGATCGAACTGACGACATTCTGCTTGTAAGGCAGACGCTCTCCCAACTGAGCTAACCGCCCTAAAATATAACACATCAACGGTATTTTATTAAAAATAAAATTGGGCAGTGCCAGGATCGAACTGACGACATTCTGCTTGTAAGGCAGACGCTCTCCCAACTGAGCTAACCGCCCGTTGACTTGAATAGAAATATCATATTACGGAGCGACTGTCAACTTATTTTTTTAAAATTTTAATTTCAATGTATGGTTCAAGCCCTTTCGAAATATCATAGGTAAGGGCAGATGTTGATCTTTTTATTCTATCACCGTTAATCCCTTTATTTATCATATAATTTCTTATAATAGTTGATCGTGAAGCAGCTGTTTGTATAATAAGCTCATCTGATTTAATATTATCCTCTGCATACCCGGTAATTAATAAAATAATAGATTGTTGCGTTGTTGAATAATCTATTATATCATTAAGCATTGATACACCTTTACCTGTAATTGTATTAGCCTTCGTGAAGAAAATATTAGGTATTCTGATTATATCACCAACCTGATAATTTAATAAAGATTTATAGAATGCTGATTTTACAATAACCGGTACTTTTTTTGTAGTATTTTCAGTAGTTGTATCAGGTTTTGTTTCTTCAATTATTTCAATTTTTACACTATCATCTGTCATATCCTGCTGAGGCTTTTCTTTAATTTTCCATATATTTCCGGCCTGCACCCCGATTGCCCAAGAGAAATAAACAGAATCAAATTGTCCTGCAATAGAATTATGAGATAAATATTCTAAGCCGGATTCGATATAAAGATTGATATTATTGATATAGGGCATTACAATAAATCGCAAATAACCTGAATACCCCATTTGGAAAGACATATTGTTGTTATAAAGATAAAAAGAAAGTTTATTCAAAAAATTAATCTTAAAATACTGTAAGGGATTTGTTGTTAACTGTTGAGGTGTTAAAAATAAATCAACATTCAATCCAAAACCCAAACGATCTTCAGATAATACTCCTCTTGTATCAAATTCAAATGCTCTTCGATTCCATACAAAATGATTACCGAATTTCAAATAGACTGAGACAATTGGTCTGTAGATAATATATGATGATATAAAAACTGCATTTTCAGCACCTTGAGGAAATGATGCAATTGAGCTTGATAGTGACCGGTAATAATCATCTGCAGTAATTGAATATCCAATATTATTGAAAAAAAGTGAAAAGTCGGTGGTTGCTGTCAGACCGGTTATACCAAATGAATTACTAAAATCATAGGTATACGGTAAAACATTAAAACCTCCAAAAAAAATAATTTCCCTATCTAAAGAATTAATAGTTGATAGTATTGAAATATATGATATAACGATAATTAAGTGTTTTCTCATTTTTTCAGATTATAATTTTTAATAAATTATATCAACTAATTAATGGAGTTTCTTATACAATATGAAAAATAAATTATTATATGCCGGCATATTTTTTATCATCTCTTTATTTCTTGTGAGTGTTTTTTATTATCAATATAAAAAAAATAAACAGACTCAGAAAGAATATCATATTATTGATGATAAAGGTAACTTACGATATGATTTAAAATATGGAAATAACAATCAACTTGTTACTAATACATATTATGAAAATAACACTATCAAATCTCAATCTATTAATGATACCCAAGGGAAAATTATTGAAGAACGATTTTATTCTATTAAAGGGAATCTTATTACTAATTCAAAATACACCTACCGTGATGACGGAAAATTACAAAATAAGGAAATATACGATAACAACAATATATTAAAATATAGTACACGATATTTCTATACCGATGAGGGATCTGTATCTAAAACAATTTATGAAAATAAAGAAGAAAATATCATCACAGAAAATAATATAGATAACAAATCTGTTACTCAAATTATTTATAAAGACAACGTTATAGTTCATACGTATAAAGATGATTTAAATAATATTAAATTTTATAGATATTCAGATAATGGCGTTTTATCATATTCCTATGAATTTGTAAAAGACTCAAATACAACAAAAGAAACTATTTATAACGAAAATGGTGGTGTTCAAACTGAAAAGATTTTTTCAAATGCAGGGTTACTGCTTGAAGAAAAACAATATTCAAAAGGGGTCATACTTTACACAAACAAATATACCTATAATCAAAATGGACAGCAAAAAGAAAAATTTGAATATAATGACAAAAATTCAATCCAGAAAAGGTTTATTTACGGGTATGACAAACAAGGAAATAGAATACGAATTGACATTTATGACGCTGAAGGAAATAAAATCGATTATTATTAAGGATGTATAATGCATAATGGAAAAAACAATAAAATCAGATCAAAAATATTACTCATAATATTAATAATAAGTATTATACCGTTAACAGCTATAACCTATTTTTTTTCTGATAATTTCTTAAACTTTCTGAAAGAACAAAGTGAAGAACATTATTTAACACTTATGGAACAGGTTTCAATAAATATCAATTATGAATTAGACAGGTATAAAAAGAACCTTGATGAATTATTACTTGATCAATCATTTCGAAATGTTTTTTATAATGTCCAGTTTTTTTCTGCTATCGAAGAAATTAAATATGATAATGATCTTGGTGATGAAGTCAGAAAAAAATTAATAAGCAATATCGATGGTGATATTAATATAATTCAATTTGACAGGAAATCGATTTTAGAAAATGCAACTATTAAATCAACCGGTTATTCATTAGGTCAATATCGGGTTGATGTAAATCGACTTATCATTGATCCTCTGTATATTTCATTGTATGAGAACCCTGAAAAAAATATTATTATGGGTTGTTTTAATAAAGATGTTCTGATTGGTTATGAATCAGATAAAAAATCAGTAATTCTCTATCCGATCAGAGATGATAATCGAAATATTAAAAAAATTATTGTTATAATTTTACAAGGTGATTATTTTATTAATCTGTATTCACATTTAACCCGATTAAATTTTGGTACCCTTTTTATAACAGATTTTATTGGTAATGTAATCAGTATCAATCATCCGTCAATTTATGATTATTATGAGTATGATAAAAATAAAAAGTCTTACGTTGAAATTGATCTGAAAAAACAAATATCTGATAACAACATGACTCTCGATGATTATAATAATTTAATATTAGATCCAATATTATTAAAGTATCCTGAAATATTAGAATTTCTTGTTGATTCAGGTCTTGAAACTCCATTTTTAAAAGGAAGTAAAACAGGTAAAAAGAATATTATCATAAAACATGGTAATATCAAATATTATACTGTCGGCAGAGTTGATCAGCGTTCTGAAATGAAATATTTATTTATGATACCTTTATATCATGTATTAAAACCAGCAACAGATTTTATTCAACTTATTTTTATTCTATCAGGCTCATTATTATTAGCCCTTATCATTTTAATTGCTGTTATCAATCTTTTATTTCTATCCCCCTTAGAGAAAGCATATACAGGATTAGAGGAAAAAAATCTTCACTTTATGAACCTTGCGCATGAAATAAAAACGCCCTTAACGTTAATTAAAAACTATCTTGACCGGTATATCCAAAAAACAGGAATAACTGATGATTTACAGGTTATAAAACAGAATATTTACAAATTAGAAAGAGATATGGTAAATATTCTTGATTCGCGAAAATTGGAACTGGGAAAAAATATATATACAATGAATAAAAACTATTCATTTTCAGATATTCTGAAAATGAAAGAAAAATTATATTATGAATCTGCTTTAAAAAAGAATATTGAAATGACTTTTAGCATCAAAGATAACCTTATCATTCAAGCTGATCCGCTTGCAATTGACCGTATTATCAACAATCTTATCGACAATGCGATAAAATACACACCTAATGACGGAAAAATCAAAGTTATTCTTGATGAACAAAAAGATAAAATTGAATTTATAGTTTCAGACACAGGGGTTGGTATTAGCAAATATAATCAGAAAAAATTATTTCAGCCTTATAGTCAGATTTTTAATCAACTAGGAAGTTCAAAAGGGGTTGGTTTGGGGTTATTCATCACTCATTCAATTGTTAAAGAATTAAAAGGGTCTTTATCTGTTAATAGTACTCCTGATAAAGGAACCACGTTTACCGTACGATTTAAACAGGCAAAAAATCCGTCTTTGATTGATGAAACAATAACTGAAGATATAACAAAGACATCAATTACAACTGAATCTGTTTTTTCAATTAAACATAAAGAATCAAATATTATTTCAGGTCGAAAAAACATTCTGCTTGTTGAAGATAATCCTGATTTACTTTTTTACATAAAAACTGAATTAGAAAATGTTTATAATATTTATATTTCAGAAAATGGAAACACTGCATTATCTGCATTAAAGGAAATAAAAAAACCTGATTTAATAATTTCAGATGTTATGATGCCCGAAATGGATGGTTTTCAATTTTTAGCTTATTTAAGTAAAACACCGGAATATAAAGATATTCCTCTCATTTTTTTAAGTGCAGCATCCGATCACGATGCTAAAATAAAAGCATACCATCAGGGAGCTGTTGATTTTATCAGTAAACCATTCTCAATTGATCTTTTAATAGCACGAATTGACTCTTTAATCAATTTTCAGGTACTAAAAAAAGAATTGTATGAAAAAGATAAATACGCAACTCTCGGTATGTTATTAGGTGGTATCTCACATGAAATTTTCAATCCTTTACTTGGAATATACGCCCCCCTTGAAAACCTTGAGTTATTGATTGAAAAGTTCGATACTATAAACAAAGAGAAAGGTAATAGATTTATCAAGAATATAAATGATAGCGTAATTAGAATAGAAAACATTGTAAAAAGTCTTAAAATATTGTATTATAACAGGGATCTGGATACAGAACAACTCAATGTAGATGATATTATCAAATCAATTATTGATATTTTTATTAAAAAAGTTAGCGATAGAATTAAAATTGATGTATTTATTGATGAAAATTTTAAATTAACCGGAAATCATGGTTCAATGACTCAGATTCTAGTCAATTTGATTTCAAATAGCATCGATGCTATATCAGGTAATGGAAACATTACTATTAAGGCAATAACAACAAAAAAAGAAAGTTATCTTACAGTTTCTGATACCGGCAACGGGATTGACGAAGAAGATTTAGATACTATTTTTAATGCTTTTTTTACTACGAAAGAGGTTGGAAAGGGTACCGGCCTTGGACTTTATATAGTTAAAGATCTTGTGTTACGAATGGGATGGAAAATTGAAGTTACTTCAAAGAAAAATATTGGCACAACTTTTAAAATAACTTTTTAATTAATAGGATAATGTATGAATGATTTAGTAAAGATTCTATATGTTGATGATGAAGAAGTAATTCTTAGTAATGTAAAAGAATTCTTTGATGGTATTTATGATATAATAACAATGCAGTCATCAGTGGATGCTTTAAAAATTTTAGAAACAGAAAAATTTGATATAATTATGTCAGATTTTAAAATGCCTGAAATCACCGGGTTTGATCTGTTAACGAAAGCAAAAGAATTAAAAGCATATACATACGGGATACTATTAACAGCCTACGCTGATAAATCACTATTAGAACAAATGATTAATAACAATCTAGTTAATAAAATAGTCGAAAAACCCTATAAATTAAAAGACTTGAAAATTTATCTTGATGAAGCTGTTAAATATATTAATACTAAAAAAGAAGAATCTGAAAAGATTTCATCAATAAAACATAGCTTCGAAATATTAAAAAGTGAACTTAGTGAAGAAATCATTGGTGCAGAAACGACACTAAAAGATGTATATAAAAAAATAGCAACTGTTTCAAAACATGATGTAAATGTCTTAATATCAGGTGAAACCGGAACCGGTAAAGAATTGGTCGCAAAAACAATTCATTATTTAAGTTCAAGAAGAGACGGACCGTTTATCAAAATAAATTCTACTGCAATCCCGGAAACATTATTTGAGAGTGAGTTATTCGGTTATAAAAAAGGTGCTTTCAGTAATGCAACCCAGGATAAAGCGGGTAAAGTTGAATTGGCACATAAAGGAACTTTATTTCTCGATGAAATTGGTGATATGGATTTATCTGTGCAAGCCAAATTATTACGGGTACTGCAGGAAAAAGAAGTTGAACGTCTTGGAAGTAATAAAGTTGTTAAAGTTGATTTCCGACTGATTGTTGCAGCAAATAAAAACCTGCATGAAAGAATTGAAAATAAACTTTTTCGTGAAGATTTATTTTATCGAATGAACGAGTTTCCTATTTCTCTTCCACCCTTACGCGAAAGAGTTGATGATATTGAAGCTCTTATAAAATATTTCTTAATAAAATCATGCGTTGAACTTAATATAAAACCAATGGAAATAGCAAAAGAAACATTTGATAAGTTACGTGCATATAATTGGCCGGGTAATGTTCGAGAGTTAAAAAATGCAGTAAAAAGGGTTGCAATCGCCTTTTCAGAAGAAAGAATAATTAATCCTGATTGTTTTGATTTTTTATTTATTAGAAATTCATTTAATGTTACAAGTATAGATGGAGCTGTTAAAATATTAAAAGATGCTGTTTTAAACAGAGAATTAGAGCTTACTGATGTGGAAGATAAAATAGTTGAAATGATTTTAAAAGACTGCAATAATTCGGTATCAGACGCTGTTGACAAAACAGGTATTTCAAAAAATAGATTTTATAAAGTTAAATAAAATGAAATAAGCTCTTGTAAATATTTTACAAGAGCTTATAATGTATTATTTTAAAAATCAAACGATGGTTTACCGGTATAATACCCCTGAATTAAATCAATATTTAATTCACTGCACATTTTATATTCATTATCATTTTCAATTAACACAGCAATAGTTTTAAGATTTTTTGAACTGGCAAAAGTGATTATACTTTCTAAGTTTTTTCTATATTCTGTATTATTCTTTGCCATACATACAATGTTTTTATTGATTCGAATGTAATCTGGTTTAATATTCAATTTTATCTTTTCATCAAAAATATCAATCATACTATTTGAAATAGAAACATTCAAACCTTTATTTCTATTACCAATTAAAAAATAAAACAAAGAAGAAACCATGCTTTTTTGATTATTATTTAAATCATAACAAAAATTATTATTATGTATTCCATATTTTTTTAAAATATTTTCAGTAAGATCTTTTGTAAAACAATCCCATTCCAAAGTCCGTGCATCATAATTATAAAATAATTTTAAATCAGTGGAAATTAATTTATCCTTTATTGTATCAATTGCCTTTTCTCTTAATTTAATATCAAGCGCATACAAATAATTCATTTTGTATGCTTCATCAAAAATTTCATTGGGAGTGAGGTTTTTATATGTATCACTACCACGAATCAATGCTTCATATCCAACAACAGTTCCTGATTTCATATCTCTAATTGGCTGGTATGCATAATCTAAATGCTCAAGGATAGTATTAATCTCTGCTTTATACATTTCTTACCCCCTAAGTTTCTTGCAAAAATACTCTTTTTATCTCGATTTTTTGCAAAAAGTTACCCCATTTACTAATAAAAGCAGGGGAGTTATAAAAACTCCCCTGTATAGAATTAAAAACTAAAGAAGAAAAGGACTTGGTTGCGTAATTTTACCCGGAGCCGGTGTTGCCAAACCTTTTAGCACATAGACACCTAAACCGGCATTTCCGCCATTACTTACAGTAAATGTAACATTGCCACCTGAGGCTGTTACTTCATTACCTGTAACACAATCAACATATGTTCCCGGTAATACTCCGGTAAATGTATGTGTTGCAGCACCTATACCAACTAAAGCATAACTATCAATTGGTTCCTGTGTAATTTTATTAGTTCCCACATATCTTCTTTTAAAACCAGCCCAACCACCTGAATGTCCATCCGCTGAGTACTGACCCATTTGTAATGCAGGTACTGCTTGTCTTATTTTATTTAATCCCATTAAATGTTTTGACAAATCATTATTTAATGTTGCAGCAACAGCACCACTTGCAGTAAACTCACCAAAATCAGTAGCGGTTACAGAACCTTCCAAGTGAGGACCGTAATATGATCTACCAGTTTTTTCAAGTGACATATTAACACCATTTGAACCACCACCCGGCCAGTCGTTTGGTTTTCCTGCTCCAAATCTGATTTCTGATCCGTAATATACAATTGGAATTCCTCTAAAAGTAAACAACATTGACCATGCAGCAGCAAAATCACCTGCCCATCGTGTTTCACCTTTATTCGGACCATAATCATGAGAATCTGTATACCATGGAAGAAAAGTAGCATCATTATACCAATAATCATTACCTAAAGCAGCGTTATATGCCGACCCTTCATTATTACAAAATGCGTTATGTGATATCATGTTTATAACACTTACATGATACGGACTTGAAGCATTTGGGGCTTTATGTGAATAATCCGGTGTTCTGTAATTATTACCATTTAATAAATGATTGGTATTATCAGATTTATCATTTACCGATTGATCAAATGTATAATTTTGTTCTCTTAATGCAGATGCTTTATCAGTGATATTAGATACAAAGTTTGCAACTTCACCAAAGATAAAGAAATCAGAACCACCTCGTGACGCTTTTGACTGCTCAGCTCGTGCTAATAATTGTGGCCAATACATAGTATTTAATGTTTCTTTATGCATATGCATAACTGTATCAACTCTGAACATATCAACACCCATATCAATATATCTATAATAAGCATTTAATAAATATTCCTGTACATCAGGATTTTCAGTATTTAAATCAGGGCAATCTTCATGTAGAGAATCGAAATGTGCATCAGGAAAATTATCAAATGAACCTGATCCGGTAGGGAAGCCGGTGTTATGTCCTCTATGTCTTCTTGGACTTGTTTTATATTGTTCGTATGTTAAACTACCAGGTGTACCAACGCCATCAACTGTTTTACAGTATGATTCTGTTGAAGGCCATTGAAACTTTAAGAATCCGGATGCATTTTTATCGGTCATTAAATTAGGAAATGTTGTTATATTTGCTTGAGTAAATGGTCTTACATTTTGAGCAAATTCTAAATATGGAGGTAAAGCTTCTCCGTCAACCATACCGGGTGAAGTTAAGCCATCATATTCCCAACCGTTTGGAAAACTTTGTGAAACACCCTGATTATATTTAGCTTCATCCCATGTAAAACTTTCCCAGCCTTCAGGTACCGGATATAAAGCCGGATCTCGTGCATATTGTATTTCTGAAAAGTTTTTTATACCAAATCTACCTGAATGATTGATTACGATATCAAGACAAATTTTCATATCTCTTGAGTGAGCTTCATCAACAACTCTCTGGAAATCGTATCCCGGAGATTCCAATCGCGGATCTTCTCTTGTAAAATCCCAACCATGGTATCCATGATACGCAAGAGGGCTTCTATTTTGAACAACTGGAGTAATCCATATTGTTGAAAAACCTAATGCTTTTATATAATCCATTTTTTCAACAAGACCTTTGAAATCACCTCTCCATGAAACATCTTCAGGACCTGTAAATCCATCATCTAATATACTATCATTAGCTCGTGCTTCCGTCCATGAACAAAATTCATCACCAACAGTATTAGCAGAATCACCATCAAACCATCTGCTTGTTAATAAGAAATATATAGATTCCTGTCGAGGATCAAATCGGGTTGTTGTAATTTTACCTATTCTATAATAAAAACTTGCTTTTGCAGTATTTCCTGAGCCGTCAACGATTAAAAATCGTACTGTTTTGTTTTCATTAATACTTATTGTAGAACCTGTTAATCCGCTTCCTGAAGCATCACCTGTTTTATATACAGAAGATGTTGTTGCCGGTTCTGTTCCGTCAGTCGTATAGTATGCAGTAGTTGAAGCAACTTTATTATCTTTTATTGTAAAAGAAACTGTTATCGGGTTTTCATATCCGCCGGCTGCCTGACTTGCCGTGATTGTCGGTATAACTAAATCAGCATCAGGGTTTATTGTATACGTTACACTTTTAACATCACCTGTTGTTGGAACAGCCAACGCATTATAACCAATTGCTTTAACAGTTGTTGTTCCTGTTGTAATAGAAATTGGAGAGCTATATGTCTGTGAAGACAGGGTAGGTGTTGAACCGTCAATTGTGTAATAAATAATATCCCCTGTAACATTTGATGAAGTTAACACAACATTTTGTGTTGTAATATATGTTCCGGCAGCAGGTGATACAGAAATTACCGGCGTTTTCGGACCATCAGTATTATAATCAGTCCATGTACCATTCATATACCACCACTCACCGGCAGTTCTTGTTAAATCAGGTGATTGACCCGGATCAGTAAATAATAAGTTACATGTAGTGGCATTTATTGTATAGGTATACCAGCTGTTTCCTTCTTCAGTCATTAAAGGTCTATCTGTCCATACGCCACCCGTATAATTTTTTGTTGCGTCCCATGCCCAAATCTTAGTGTAATTTTTAGCATGAACAATAATTTTATCTGTAACAGGAGCTTTTGCTTTTATAACATTTATTGTATAATTTTTAACCGTCGTACCGTCTTTAGCTGTAACAATAATGTTTACTTCATTGTTTCCTTCAACTAAACTACCGATTGAAGCTGGTGAATCTTTACCATTGATTTTTAATGTTGCACCACTAACCTCAGCAGATGCAGTAAAAATCACAGAGTCTATATTATATTCCACTGACAAAGAATAATTTGTATTCATTTTATCAAAAGCCGGAGTTATTGTAGAAATATCAGAACTAAGTGATTTTAAGAAAGCAATTGTATCAGTTACAGGAGTTATTGCTCTAATGATAGTAATAAAATAACTGTTTGTCGTTGTACCATCTTTAGCAGTAACAATTATTTCAACCTGATTATTACCTTCCTGTAAATTACTTATTATTGCCGGAGAAGTTTTAGTGTTTATTTTCACAGTCGAACCTGAAATTTCCACTCCTGCTGTTAACACAACAGATGTAACACTATTATCAACAGATAGTATATAATTCTTTACCGTTGAGTCAAATAGTGGTGATAGAGCTGATGTATCTGATGTCAATGTTTTTAATAACGCAATATTATCATCAGTAACAGGTGCTTTTTCTCTAACAACAGTTACTATGTATGTTTTAGTAGTTATACCATCTTTAGCAGTTACAATAATTTTTACTTCATTATTTCCTTCAACTAAACTACTTATTGCAGCAGGTGAATCTTTACCGTTGATTTTTAATGTAGCACCGGTAATATCAACTGCAGCAGTTAATATTACCGAAGTAATTGTATTATCAACAGTCAACATATAATTAGTAACAGTCTTATCAAATAAAGGTGACAATGAAGATTTATCTGATGTTAGAGATTTTAAATCAGTATTGTTATCAGTAGTTACCGGAATTTTTGATCTATTGATATTTACTATATATGTTTTGGTAGTTATACCGTCTTTAGCGGTTACAATAATCTTTACTTCATTATTTCCTTCAACTAAACCGGCTATTGTAGCAGGTGAATCTTTACCATTAATCTTTACAGTCGCACCAGAATCGTCTGTTACTGCTGTTAATACAAGAGAAGTTACTGTATTTTCAACAGACATAACATAACTCATAATATCTTTATTAAAAATTGGTGAAAATGATGATTTATCAGATGTCAGTGCTTTTAAATCTGCATTCTTTTCATTAACTACCGGTTTTTCAGCTTTAATGATAGTTATATTGTATGTTTTAGCAGTTACACCGTCTTTAGCAGTTACAATAATTTTTACATCATTTGGTCCTTCTACTAAACCGGCTATTGTAGCAGGTGAATCTTTACTATTAATCTTTACAGTCGCACCAGAATCGTCTGTTACTGCTGTTAATACAAGAGAAGTTACTGTATTTTCAACAGACATAACATAACTCGTAACATCTTTATCAAAAATTGGTGAAAATGATGATTTATCAGATGTCAGCACTTTTAAATCAGCATTGTCATTTCTTACAATAATTTCATTTTCTTTAATAATTGTAATAGTATACTCAATTGATGTTTTTTTATCTTCTGCGAGAACTACAATTTTTATGATATTTTCACCAACAACTAATGGAATTATATTCGTTTCAACGCCATTAAATGTTATTGTAGAACCTGAATGAGATCTTTCAGCATTGATAGTAATCGATTCGGTTGTATAATCAACAATTGCTGAATATTTGAATAATGAAACTGAAAATGGAATATCTAATTCGAGTGATGATATGGTAAGTGCAGATAATAATGCATTATTACTTAATACATTTTCACCACGTTTTACTTCCAAAACATAATTTAAAACTGAAATACCATCTTCAGCCGTTAGTTCTATTTTTATTGTATTTAATCCATCGTTTAAAAATACAATATTATTCCCCGAGTAATTATTACCATTAACTTTAATAGATGATAATAAATCAGAGGCTTCCAATAGTAATTCTAATTGAGCAATAGAGTATTCTAATGAAACAGAATACTTAAATACATTAGAAGTAAAAGCAGGTGTTAATGTTAAATCTTTTTCATTGACTTTAACACCTAATGTTTTTAATTGACATACGTTTGAAGGGTTTGTCGATTGTCTTGTTATTTCAATTATATAGTCAATAGTTCTTCCTGATTTTTCAACGCTAATAGTAACCTTATTTTTACCTTCATTCAAACCAATTGTCTGTGATTTTGAGGTATTTAATGTTCCATTAACTGAATAACCTACATCAGATAAAATAGAATCAAATGATGTGGTTATTGTGTTTACTTCATTTAAAACATTTAAACTATAATTTTTGGTATCCTGATGAAAAGCTGGTGATAAAACACCACTTGAAACCGTTAATGATGTTAAATAAACAGATCTTTCTATAATATAGATTTTTTCTGATATCATTGATGGTAAATAACCACTTTTGAAAGATTTGGCTCTTACCAGAACAACATCTTCTTTTTCAACTATTTTAAATGGTTTTGTATATAAAAAGCTATTTACTGTCGGTTCACTGCCATCTAAAGAGTAATAAACCTCTGCATCGTTTGGAAGATATTCAAAAGAAATCAACTCATCTTCTTTAATTCTTTTTGATTCCGGTAAAATAACCGGAGCTACTAATTGTTTTTTTTCTACTTGAGGAATTATTTTTTCTACTTCAGCTGTACATGAAATAAAAAAAGTAATACTCAAAAGCTTTAGAAAGCTTAAAAACAAACCTTTATGTTTTATCATAATGTCTCCTTTAAAAATAATATAATAAATATAAGCATTAAATATGCCATATTTATTATGTGATTTAATAACACGTATACTGTCATTACACATTGATTTTTTAATTACTGACACCTTGATTTATACATATAATTTGATTTTAAGATTTTTATATCTGATAATAAGAAACTTCACGCGCGTGATGTTAAATAAGAAAGGAGGAGACCGGGTAAAGTCTCCTCCTTATTTGGGTAATAATTAAAAAATTGGATGGGAAAAATATCAATACGTTTTATTAAAGCAAAAGATGTGCCAAATCACCAATGTTTTTAAATAAAATAACTAAAAATAACGTAATTATTTTCCATAAAACAAATTAAATAATTATCTAACAATTATATAATTAAAAAAAAATAATATTTTCTTTTTTTTCAATTATATTTATGAAAAAAACAATGCATGTAATCTGTTTTTAAGAAAAGTTTTTCTTAAAAACAGATTACATGCATTGTTTTTTCATAAGAGGTTAGGGTGTTTCTATAATTTATTGACTATTGAATTGAATTATGGTTATATAGTCTATATATTAGAGGAGATCGGATTATGGCAATAAATAAAGCTATCAACGAAATAATAACATTACAATTCAATAGAAAAAATATATTTTACACTATACCGTCTCTTTGCACTTTTTTTTGGTTTGTATTTACATTAGCTTCAATTCCGTTATTAAATTTTAAATACATTGGAAATGGTTTTGTTATTCTTTCATTACTAATCAAATTACTAACTTCTTTCTTTATATATTATTTTTTCAATCAATTTTTTATACTAAGAAATCAATCCCGTGCATTATATAAAAAATTTCAATCATTTACCGGATATGGTATTGTAATTACGTATGTATTTTACTCCTTACCACGAATAGTAGCAGAATATTATAACAGAGAATCAAACATCAATTATATAGTAATAGATTTTATAATAATTGCGTTACTAACATTAATCCCGACAATTTTATACATATTTTTAATTTCTGATAATACACGATTATTTTTAAAAACCTATGATAAACAGTCATTGGATTTTGAAAAAAAAATAAAAAAAGATAAGGAACTACGTAAAAAAGAACAAAAAAGAATTCGTTCTGAAAGAAATATAATTCAAAATATATGGTATGACTGGATTGATGTTATTCTTCAGGCAATTTTAATTGTAATGCTTATTAATCAATTTCTTTTTCAAATGTATGCAATACCTTCAGAATCAATGGTTCCAACTTTTTTAAAGAAAGATATGGTTATTGTTAATAAATTAATCTATGGCCCGCAAATTCCTCTTACTGAATGGAAACTTTTTTCACCTTTTAAACCGAAAGCCGGTAATATTGTTGTGTATTTAAATCCTGATACATACAATAAAGACTCTGATGTGCGTTATAAAAATATTTTCGCCCGTGTTTTTCAACCTTTTTTATACAGGTTAACCTTTACTAAGGTAGATATTGACTTAAAACCTGATGGTAGCCCTAAAGAAAGATTTATAGTTAAAAGAATGATTGCCGGGCCTGATGAAAAAATCTGTTTATTAAACAATAAAGTCTATAAAAAGAAAGCAGATTCAAAATGGACACTGATGAGTGAAGTAAAAAATGAAAAAGAGTGGGGACGTGCAGATTTATACCTTAATGAAACACCGGGTATGGATAATCAACGAATTACAAAAGAATTTAGAAACATCCTTAATGCTGCTGAAAAAAACATTTCATCATTTTCAGATGAAACAATTACCGCAGAAATAAATATTCAATTAACAGAAGTAAAAAGAAATCTTAAGAATAAAAATATAACTACATTGATAACTCAGACTAATCAATTTATACGTGAAAATAATACAATTTTTGAAGAATCAAAAAAAAGATTATTTGATTCTTTTTATGTTTTATCTGATATAAATTATAGTAACCATCCAAATATTGATATAACCAGCGTTAAAAAAGTTTATGAATATTCTTTAAATGATTATAAATTTGTTGTGCTTTACAGAACTCTTATAGAACTTAACAAAACATTGTTTTTAAGCGAAAATATACAAAATACGCTCGATTCCACGAATAGTAAAATTATACGTACTATTGATGACAGTCCGTACACAACATTTATGAAAACAGGAAATGCCGTTTATAAATTATTATTTCTAAAACTAACAAATCAAATTTTAGTATCAGAAAAATATGAAACATTAGTACAAAACAATACGGTATTAAATGATTTTCTTAATCTTTCAATTTATTTTGATGGAATAGAGTATTCATCCGAATCAGGAAATGGCGAAAATCAAAATTATTATTCATTTTTTGAATTAAGTAATTTATCTGATTATCCGGCACATACAAATAAATATATTAATAAAAAGGAATATCTTTTACTCGGCGATAATAGATATAATTCATTAGATTCACGATTTGGTTCAACTCAAAACAAAATAAAGATTGACCATGACGATGATGGTTTTCTATCAAAAGAAGTTTCAGTATCATGGAATCCCCATACGATACATGATAAATTTGTATTAGGCAAAGCACTTGCAATATATTTTCCATTTAATAGAATGAGGTTTTTTAATGAGTAATTCAAGTTTTTATTATTATAAGAAAAAAGTTAATAAAGGTAAAATCGTTAAAGATATTATCATCATTTATATAATAACTGTTATGACGGTAATTATGTTTAATTCTTTTCTTTTTCAGGCTTTTAAAGTTCCTTCACATTCAATGTCACCAACACTGGATAATAATACACGAATTATTGTTGATAAATTTTCTATAGGTCCGAAAATACCATGTACCAATAAACGATTTTTTGATTCCACCGCAAAAAATCTTAATAGAGGAGATGTCGTAGTTTTCATGTCAAATGAATATTATAAAAAAAATGTTTTTATGCGATCAATATCTACATTAATTAATACTCTAACATTTACAACAATTGATATTGTTACTATGAAAAATAAGTATGATTCAAATATATATGTAAAAAGAATTATCGGGTTACCTGGAGATACCATTCAATTTAAAATAATGGATAATAATGTTATTATCGTACAAATAAACGGGCTTCAGGAAAAAGAAGTCATTTTATCTCAATATCAGATTATAGAAGAAAATAGAAGTAATTCAAAATTGCTATCTGCTATGTTATTACATAATGAAATAACAATACCTGAAAATCAATATTACTTACTTGGTGATAATAGAGCGGGGTCATCTGACTCAAGAGTTTTCGGATCAATTAACAAAAATCAAATTATTGGTAAAGCAATTTTCAAGTACTGGCCAACAGATAAATTTGGAGTTATGCAATAGACATTATTTCACACCTTTATCTTCATGTTCCATTTTGTGATACAAAATGTAATTATTGCGGTTTTTATTCAGTAACACATCATATAAAAAAAACAAAAGAATTATATCTTTCAAGTCTTGAAAAAGAATTAGATTATTATTTGAGTATATATCAAATAGTACCTGAAACTATCTATATAGGGGGAGGTAATCCCGCATCTGATCCTCAAATGTTGAATAAAATAATACAGTTATTGCAAAAAAAACTCACTTTAACATGTATGAAAGAATATACAATTGAATGCAATCCTTTAAATATCAATAAAGAACTTATCGTTGTTTTTAAAGATTTTTCCATTACCAGAGTTTCAATGGGCATACAATCATTTACACAAGAAGCATTAGAATATTCAAATAGAAAGAACCAGTCAATAAATGTTATTCATAATGCATTATCGTTATTGGAAGAAATCGACATCAACATCTCAATTGATTTGATTTCAGCGCTTCCCAAAACAGATATACTATATGATAAAAAAGAATTAATTAATCTATTAAATACATACAAAAAAATAAACCATGTTTCACTGTATGATTTATCTATAGATGAAGGTTCATATTTTTATGAAAATAAACCCCTGATTGATAGCCCTGATTTCCTTAATAAGTATGAAATAGAAATTCAAAATATACTGCTAAAGAATGGCTTTAATCAATATGAAATATCGAATTATTCACGAGGAATAACTCATGAGTCACTTCATAATAAAGCGTATTGGAAATATAAAAATTATATCGGTCTCGGCCCTGGTGCTCACGGAAAAATAGATTCCATGCGTCACGAAAATCTAAAATCCATTGATAATTACAATTCAGAAAACATTAATTCATATAAAATATCTTCAATTATTATGCCGGTTGAAATGCTTGAAGAAGTATTACTTATGGGATTACGTATTAATGAAGGAATTGAATTAAATTTGATAAAAAAATTAATTAATGATGATAAAAAATATGAAAATTTTATTACCGTTATAAGTTATTATTCCAAAAATCATTATCTATTATTAAAAGGTGAATCTCTGTATTCAACTAAAAAGGGTTGGAATATTCTCAATACAATATTAGTTGATTTGTTTATAACATTCAGCAATTGATTTAAATATCGGTAATAAAATCATAGAGTAAATCCTTATTAAATAAGTAGACATAATATATATTATCGGATGTTAATTAAATATTGTTAATACCATTATAATATGATATTAAACAGTATGGAATTATTTGAAAAACTTATCAACTACAACACACTTCTTAATAACGATGCAAATAAAGAGCTTTTAGAAAAATATACCGAAATTATACAAGCAGAATACATCCATTTTATTCCCGCCGTTCGATTTGACTCGGCTTTATTTCTCCGGTTATTTGCTATGCTTACCAAACCAAGAAATATTTTAGAAATCGGTTTTGGCTCAGGGGTTTCTTCTTATTTTATTGCTGAACAACTTTATGAGGTTGATAATTTTGTATCTCTTGAAAGAGATACTGCTCGATATGAAAGAGGTAAAAAAATAATATCACAATTTAATATGAATACTGTCAATTTAATTCATTGTGACGCATTGGAATATTTATCAAATGATGACACAATGTATGATTTTATTTTTATTGATGCAGGTAAAAATGATTACACAAAATACCTGCATCTTATTAAAGATAAACTTGTTACTTCAGGTATCTTAATTTGTGACAATACATTTTTCAACGCAAATGTAGTCAAAGAAGAAAGTGATATTCAAAAAAATCATATCAAGCCAACTCATTCAATGAAAGAATTTAATACCTATTTAGCAAACCTGAAATGCTTTAACACATCATTTTTTGTTGTAGGAGATGGTATGTCTTTATCAATTAAAATTTAGATATATCACAAACACTCTTCAATAAAATATTAATTTTATCCAACTCAACACGATATGTATCTAATTCAGATGCAGCAACTTGTGCTTCATGTACCATCAGCGCAATTGTTTTAATATCACTCCCTTTTTCAATTGATGTTTTAATTGTATTTATACTATTAAAAACCGAATGAATACCATTTGTTATCGCCATAATATCCTTTTCATAATATCCGCACGTAAGATCATTAGTCACTTTTTTTGAATTAAGCTGCTTATTTTTCTCCCTCAATAGTTTTATTATCACCCTGTTAAAATCTTCATACATTTTTACTTTCAACAAAGTTTTTACCTGAAAAAAGAATTCGACAATATTAAACGGTTTGGTTATAAAATGCATAACTCCCGATTCATAACTATCTTTAATATTTTCATCTGAAGGGTAGGCTGTTAAAACCATTTTAGGAATATCTTTTGTTTTTTCATTAGCATTTAATTTTTCAATAACTTGAAAACCATCATACACCGGCATCATAATATCAATTATAATAAGATCACAATTTTCAAAAGAGAACTCCCCTAACCTATTTAGAAAATCTTCTGATTTATTAAAAATCTCAAATTTAAAACCCGGTTCTTCAGACAAAATCATTTGTATCATTTCCGTAATATCACGATTATCATCAATCATTACAATTTTTGCATTTTTTTTAAATTGCATACCCCACCTCACTTCATCTATTATAATTTATTTTATTTTAAAAAAAAATATTTTTTTATCTCTTTCTTTTGATTATTTTATTTAATATAATGATTATGAGGTTATTATGAAATTAGATAAAATATTAAAAATTACAGAGTTGATTTTTCTTAGTTTATTCACATCCTTTCTTATTTTTATGCTGGTTCAAGATTACTTTAGAGTCGTACTCCTATTTAGAAAATATTATATCGAATTTCTTTTTCTTCTAATTACCGGATATTTCTTAACAAGCTTTAGCTATGATTTACTGGGTATTAAAATAACATTTAATGCTTTTATTATTTATGTAAGTAATAACATCATGAAAAATTATACGATGAAAGGTATTGAGTTAATCTATCTGTTTATTTTAATTTATTTTATTACGCAGAATATTTTAATTTACTTTGTTTTTAATAAGTTCTCAAAAAATAAAACTTTTGATTTTTTTACAAAAATCTTTAGTAATGTATTTATGTGGTGTATACTTATAACCGCATATAATTTTTTACTTCAACTATTTAATATAAAAATAACCAGTTTACGTATTATTGATATTTTTTTTGCATTTCTTATTATTGTATTTCATAATGGAATAAAAACTATTTTTGTTCTTTTTGATTTATTACAAAACCGGAAATACTATTTGTTTTTTTACCACTCTTTACCATATATAATTGTTGATTCACTATTTATTTATTTCTCTATTATTTTAGGAAGTGTTTATCAAACAATTGGAATATTAAATACAGCTTTTTTCATAATATTCCTTGCAATTGCTATGTCGTTAACAAAATTTGTCACACGAATCGAAGTTGATAACACTATCTTTTTTTCAATTCATAGCTTTTTAACCATTGACGATACAGACAATGGTATACTTTTTGACCGATTCCCGCTTAATAATAAATCAAATATCCTTGAAAATGTCACCTATAAAAATGAAACTCATTTTACTTTTGTTGTAATTGATTGTAAAAATGACACTATTTTAAATCAGATTAAAAAGAAAAAAATTAGTAAATATCGCTTTTTTCTCATTAAAAACAAATATTTATATACTATACGCCCTTCATCAACATGTGATATTAATGAAATACGATCAATTCTATTTGAAATATTCCAAACTGATATTGCTGTTTCTTATTGTAAAATAGCAATAAATAACCTGTATTCAGTAAATCTCAACTATATTTTTAGAATATTACTAAACAAATTAAAAGTTATGAAAGATTCATCCGAAATTCAAATTGATGAAAAACAGATTTTAAGTTAAATTAAGGATTTAATTATGAATGATAATGTAAAGGAACTATTAATATTAAATAGAATGTTGATTTTTAATAAACTTGTAACTGATAATTTGGTTAAGTCGGAAGTATATGTTACTAAAATTGAAACTGAAATGAAATTTATCGGTTTTCGAATAGAATCATTATTTAATGCATTATTATTAAATCATCATGATTTAAAAAAATACCATAAAGTATATTGCAATGTTTTTAAAAAGTATTGTATTTTTGCTGATGCTATACTAAGTAATGATGTTTTTATGAATAACAATAAATTTGATTATAAAGTGATTATGAGTTTATCAAGAGATATAAAAGATTATTATGAAAAAATAAAAAACAGTTCTACTATTGATAAAAAAACCGATTCCAGTAATCATTATATAAATGAAAACGAATATACTCTGCTATTAAGTCAATTAGAAGAATAAAATTTTGTTGACATTCGCCTTTCATTATTGTATATAATCAGAGTCTTTCAGGGTCTTTAGCTCAGTTGGTTAGAGCAGCGGACTCATAACCCGCTGGTCCTCGGTTCAAGTCCGAGAGGACCCATATAAAAAGCCGCATATTGCGGCTTTTTTTTTATAAAAAGCATTCTATAAAAGGTGACCCAATGAATAAATTATCCGATTATATTACTTTTAATAGTGATGGTTTAGTTCCTGTAATAGCTCAGGAATATAAGTCAAATATTGTTTTAATGCTTGCATATGCATCTAAAGAAGCTTTAGACTATACTGTTGAAACCGGGAAAGCCACCTATTTTTCAAGATCACGAAACAAAATCTGGTGTAAAGGTGAAGAATCAGGAAATTACCAGCAGATTGTTGATATTCGTATTGATTGTGATAATGATACCGTTTTATATATTGTAAAACTAATGGGTTTAAAAGCAGCTTGTCATACAGGTCATAAATCATGTTTTTACACTTCTTACAAGGAAAATAGTTTAATTGAAAATGATAAAAAGTTGTATTTTTCACCAGAAGATGTATACAAAAAATAAATATTTTTTTAATAATTTTACCAAAGACTATTTGAAACTTTAAACTTTTTTATGAGGTAATGATATGTTAAAAACTATACTAATGTTAGGTTCCGGAGAATTAGGTAAAGAATTTGTTATTGCTGCAAAAAGACTTGGTCAATTTGTTATCGCATGTGACTCGTATCATAATGCACCGGCAATGCAGGTTGCTGATAAATTTGAAGTGTTTGATATGTTAAATGGTGATGCATTAGATGCCATAATTGAAAAATGGAATCCTGACATTATAATTCCTGAAATTGAAGCTATACGAACTGAAAGATTATATCAATATGAAGAAAATGGTATACAAATTGTTCCATCAGCAAAAGCAGTTAACTATACAATGAATAGAAAAGCAATTAGAGATCTGGCTGCATTTGATTTAGGCTTAAAAACAGCTAAGTTTCTCTATGCGAAATCACTGGAAGAACTGCATAAATGTGTACAATCTATAGGTTTCCCCTGTGTGGTTAAACCATTAATGTCATCTTCGGGTAAAGGACAAACAGTCGTAAAATCAGAAAAAGATATTGAATATGCCTGGTCTCAGGGAACTACAAAAAGTCGTGGTGATTTAAATGAATTAATTGTTGAAGAATTTATTTCATTTGATTCTGAAATAACTTTATTAACTGTAACACAAAGTAATAGTAAAACTTTATTTGCTCCTCCGATTGGCCATATTCAAAAAAATGGTGACTACCAGGAAAGTTTTCAACCGGTTTTTATCAAACCTGAACATTTGCAGGAAGCACAAATGATGGCAGAAAAAGTTACCGGATTATTAACGGGTTGCGGATTATGGGGTGTAGAATTTTTTCTATCCAATGATAATGGTGTTTATTTTTCCGAATTATCACCCAGACCGCATGATACAGGTATGGTTACATTAGCCGGTACTCAAAACCTCAATCAATTTGAACTCCATTTACGTGCTGTTTTAAATCTGCCGATTCATAAAATAACCTTACAAAGATCCGGAGCATCTGCTGTAGTTCTTTCTCAAATAGAAGAGGATTCTACTCCAAACTATACAGGGATTTCAAATGCTCTATCACTTGAAAATACCGATATTAGAATATTTGGTAAACCATCTACAAGAATAAATAGAAGAATGGCTGTTGTAACAACCTATGGAAATATAAATGATAACATTGATGTATTACGTGATAGAGCAAAAAAAGCAGCATCTTACGTTCAGGTGGTTTAATTGATTGCTGCATCAAAAATTGATAGCTTAAAAAATCATTTAATTAAAATTCTTAATAAAGAACAATTTAATGCTGTTGTTGAAACTGATGGCCCGCTTTTAATTTTAGCTGGTGCAGGATCAGGGAAAACTAGAGTTATAACTCATAAAATTCAATATTTAATTGATAAAGGTGTTGCACCTTCAGGAATTCTAGCTGTAACGTTCACTAATAAAGCAGCGAAAGAAATGAAAGAGAGAGTTCAGAAATTAGTCGGAAAACAAAAAAAAGGAATGGTAATTACGACATTTCACTCACTCGGATTACAAATACTCAATAAAGACATTGCTTCATTAGGATATAGAGATAAATTTTCTATTTACGATGACTCTGACTGTATGAAACTTCTTAAAGATATTATACATGATTTAAAACTCCCTGATGATGTGTATGATCCTTATGAATTAATTTTCAAAATGGGTCTAATCAAAATGAATTTAAAAAATACATTTTTTGATGATGATCCGAATATTCCAAAAATATATGAAAATTATCAGAAAAATTTAAAAATTTATAATGCACTTGATTTTAATGATTTAATAAAATTACCAATCGAATTATTTGAAATGCGGCCTGATATTTTAGAGAAATATCAAAGCAAATGGAAGTATATTCTAGTTGATGAATATCAGGATACATCATTAATGCAATATAAAATAATGAAAATGCTTGCTATACATCATAGGAATATTAGCGTTGTCGGTGATGATGATCAGTCAATTTATTCATGGCGTGGTGCTAATTCAACCAATATTACTTTATTTGAAAAAGATTTTTTTAAAATAAAAGAAATAAAACTTGAACAAAATTACCGGTCAACAGGGAACATCCTCAATGCTGCAAATGCCATAATTAATAATAATCAATCACGAAGATCAAAGAATTTATGGACTGATGGAGAGTCGGGTGACAAGCTCTATTTATATGAAGCATTAGATGAAGAAGCCGAAGCTGATTTCGTATTAACCTATATTACACGACTTAAAAATATGGGTTATAAAAATAATGATTTTGGTGTTTTATTCAGGATGAATTCCCAATCAAGACCGATAGAGGAAAAACTACGGGATTGTAATATTCCATATAAAGTTATTGGTGCAACAAAATTCTTTGAAAGGCCTGAAATTAAAGACATATTGAGTTATATGCGTTTTCTGGCTAATTTTGAAGATGAAGTATCATTAAATCGTATAATTAATACTCCAAAAAGAGGAATTGGTAATTCAACAATTATGTCTATAATGGAACATGCAAAAGAAACCAACTCATCATCATACAATACAATCAAAGATTTTGTCAGATTAGGTATTTTAGGTAATAAAGTAACACCATATCTGGAAGACTTCTATAATCTTATAGAAAAATACAGAGAAATGATTTTCAAACCTAAAAATATATCAAATACAATAATGAAACTGGTTGAAGAAATTGATTATCGAGGGAAATTATTAGCAGAAACTAAAAATCCTAAGTCTGTTCAATTTAAAATGAAAAACATCAATCAATTATATCAGTCAATTTCAAATTATGAAAAAAACCCGGATAATATGAATCCCAATATATATGAATATTTACAAAGGGTCAGCCTTTCAACACGAGATGATGACAATGATGATAAAGAAGAAGTTTGTTTGTTAAGTATACACTCAGCAAAAGGACTGGAGTATAAAGTTGTTTTCTTGGTTGGTGTAGAGGAAGGGCTTATCCCTCATGATAAAACATTGGAAGAAACAGGAACTGATGAGGAAGAACGTCGATTATTTTATGTAGCAGTTACCCGGGCAAGAGAAAAATTGTATATGTCATACCCAAAAGAAAGAATGAAATATAATGAGGTCATTCATAAAAATATATCATGCTTTATTAGTGAAATACCGGAAGAACTTCTTGAAAAAATTAATATTGAAGAAAATCTTGCCCAGGAAAATGATTTATCACTGCTTCTTGAAAAGTGGGGTAAAAAATAATTCTTCCTGTTGACAATATAGACATTAAGATATAGTATTACAAATAATATGAGGGTTATATAGTTATGAATTTTAAAAATAAAAACATCATATCTATCAGAGATATATCAAAAGAACAAATTGAATATATCATGAAGATATCCGCTCAAGTTAAAGCAGGAACCTATCCTGATTTGTTAAAAAACAAAGTACTTGCAACATTGTTTTTTGAACCTTCTACAAGAACAAGACTATCGTTTGAAGCTGCGATTTCTTTATCGGGCGGAAACTACATTGGTTTTGCTGATGCTATAAATTCGTCGGTTAAAAAAGGTGAAACGTTAAAAGATACGATTAAAACAATTACCGGTTATTGTCATGCAATTGTCATACGACATCCTTACGAAGGAGCAGCTCGTGTTGCCGCTGAAGTATCAAAAGTCCCTGTTATAAACGCAGGTGACGGTTCAAATCAGCACCCCACTCAAACACTTCTTGATTTATTTACTATAAATGAAAAATTCGGAAAAATCGACGGTCTTAATATTGGTTTATTTGGTGATTTAAAATATGGCAGAACCGTTCATTCACTCTCAATGGCCTTAGCGTATTACAATGTTAACTTATACTTAATATCACCTGAGTTATTACAAATGCCATCATACTACAAACAACATTTAAAACAATCAGGAGTACCTTTTTTTGAACATGAGACTCTCAATGAAATCGGGAAAAAACTTGATATACTCTATGTCACCCGACTACAAAGAGAACGGTTTGGTGATCCTTTAGAATATGAGAAAATGTCAGGTTCTTATCGTGTTACTGAGGACACTTTACTCAGTCTTGCTAATCATACAAAAATTATGCATCCGCTCCCACGAGTAGATGAAATAACCCCGGCTGTAGACACGTATGAGAATGCGATATATTTTGAACAGGCACATAATGGTATTTTTGTAAGACAGGCATTGCTTGGTTTAGTGACAGGAGCGATAAAATGAGTACAGAAAGAGCATATAAAGTATTTAAAATTGAAAATGGAACTGTTATTGATCATATAAAATCTCCACTTGCATTAAAAATCATAGAGATATTACATCTACAAAATAATGGCATTATTTCAATTGGTATGAATTTTGATTCTGATAAAACAGCTAAAAAAGACATTATAAAAGTTGAAAATGTTTATTTATCAAAAACTGAAACTGATTTAATAGCACTTTTTTCACCAACTGCTACAATTAATATAATAAAAAATGGTGAAGTCATTGAAAAAAGACTTCTCGAAATGCCTGATTTTGTTTTTAGTATATTAAAATGTCCTAACCCGACATGTATTACCAATCATTTTCACGATTGTGATACAAAGTTTGAGATTTTTAAAGTTAATGAAAAAACTACAAATGCACGATGTGTTTTTTGTGAAAGAGAAACACCGGTTGTACCGGAAATGATAAAATAATTGTTTTTAAAATGCCTTAAGTTACCTTAATCTTCGGAGAAACTATGACTCATACAATCAAATTTGCAGGTGTTAATTTTAATAGAAATGGAGTTCTCGCTTCAGGTATATTAGGTGTTACCGGCTCATCAATGATCAAAACAGCCCAGGGTGGAGCCGGTGGTATAACCTGTAAATCAATATCCAAAAATTTCCGTAAAGGACACCCTACTCCCGTGTTACAAGTTTTTAAACATGGTGTTATAAATGCGGTTGGCCTGTCATCAACCGGAGTTGACAATTCTAACAATGAACTTCGAAATGTAAAAAACAACTCAGACGCTGTTGTTATTGCCTCTGTTTTTGGCGGCACTGAGATTGAATTTAAAGAAACAATAGAGGAACTTGATTCTTCTGTTTATGATATTATTGAATTAAATATTTCCTGCCCCAATGTGGCTGATGAATTTGGCCATGCATTTGCTAATTCTCCTCATTCAGCATCAAATGTAATGCGTATAGCAAGAAGTGCTACAAATAAACCAATAATTGTTAAATTATCACCTAATTATCCCAATATCGGGTTAATAGCAAAAGCCTGTGAAGATGCCGGTGCTGATGGAATAACGGCAATTAACACCGTCGGACCGGGTATGCTTATAGATATTAATACTTTTCAACCAAAACTTACCAATAAAGTTGGTGGCGTAAGCGGACCTGCAATTTTACCCATAGCAATTCGAGCCGTGTATGATATTTACAAAGCTGTTACCATACCAATAATCGGTATGGGCGGTATTACTGAAGTTGAAGATGCTATACAAATGATTGCAGTCGGTGCGCAATTGTATGGCGTTGGAACAGGTATATTGTATCATGGTATAGACATATTTAATACCATCAATACCGGTATTGATGAGTATTTGCGAGAGAAAAATTTACAGTATGATGATTTAGTTGGTATTGTACATAAACAATAATGAGGAGTACATTTTGAATAATTTAATTGAAAAAAGTTATAAAACATTCCGGGTTGACGGATGTACCGATCAGAAAACCTTTTACTTTAAAATCGGAAAAGTCGATATAAAACCGGGTCAGTTTTATATGCTTAATTATAATAATTCTCAAAAACCATTTTCAGTTTCACATTATGATGGAGAAAATATTGGTTTTACAATATTAAAACGTGGGAATACAACCTTACATATGATTGAAAATGCTAAAATTGGTGATTATTTTGGGCTAACCGGTCCTCTTGGAAATTCCTTTCACACAGAGCAATATACTAATTTTCTATTAATCGGTGGCGGAGTTGGTGCTGCACCTATTTATTTTTTATCTGAATATTTATCAAAAATTAATAAAAAGAATTCAGTTCTGTTTGGTTCAAGAACAAGTTCTTTATGTGATTTTACTCATAATTTAAAATCAAATAAATCGGCGACTGTGTCATATTATACTGATGATAATTCCGGTGAAAATCAGGGCTTTGTAACTAATGGTATTGAAGAAATACTACAAAAAGAAAAAATTGATACCGTTTGTTTATGCGGTCCTGAAAAAATGATGATTGTTGCATCAGAAAAAATAAAAAAATTCACTTCTGTTCCGATACAAATTTCCATGGAAAGATATATGAAATGTGGTATAGGTATATGCGGTTCATGTGTTTTAGACGATATTGGTTTACGGGTATGTGCCGATGGACCGGTATTTGATTATGAACTTCTTATTACATCTAAAGAGTTTGGTAAATACCATAGAAACAGTGGAGGTCTTATTGAAAAATTCTAAAAAGATACTATATAATTGCAATATTTTTAATAATACAACTTTTCAAAAAGGTTACATACTCATTTTAAATGACATAATCGAAGATGTTATATGGACTGATCAGTATGATCTATCACACTATTCAGACTATGAAAAAATAAATTGTGATGAAGGTTTTGTTTCATACGGTTTTATTGACCCGCATGTTCACTTCAGAACGCCGGGTAATGAAGATAAAGAGGATTGGGATTCAGGCTCCAGAGCAGCTGTTAAAGGCGGTTTTACGTATGTTATTGATATGCCTAATAATAAACCGTCAGCAGTTGATTATAATACGATAAGAGAAAAAAATGAAATTGCAAAAAAACTTTCACTGGTTAATTACGGTTTTCATATTGGCTTAACCGATCAAAATGTCTTCACTATAAAAGATATCATTTCTCAATTAAGAAACGATAAAATCAATATTCATGGAATTAAAGTTTTTATGGGTTCATCAACCGGAAATTTGCTTGTTACGACTAAAGAGATAATTAGACAAGCCTTAAATACCGGTGAAATTGTGTTATTTCATGCAGAAAATGAAGAAGATATTATTGCAAGTGATAATTTTGAAAATATAGAAAAACATGAGCAAAATCGACCGGCTATTGCAGAAAAAAATGCAATTTCTAAAATAATGGAATCAATATCCTCAAAACAATTATCAAAAGTATATATTTGTCATTTATCATCAAATATTGGTTTACAAACTGCACTACAGTTGAGAAAATCAGGTATTACAACTTATTTAGAAATAACCCCTCATCATCTTTATTTTTCTATCAATGATACAGATGGTAGTGCCTTTTTTAAAATCAATCCTCCAATCAGGAATTTTAATGATGTTTCTGCGTTAAGAGATGCTTTTAATTCCGGTGTTCTTGATTTAATTGGCACAGATCATGCTCCGCATTTATTAGTTGAAAAACAGCAAAAAAATGCACCATCCGGTTTTCCCGGCTTGGAAACAGCTTTTTATGCACTTTATGAACTCAGTAAAAGAGATGTTTTATCATTTGATATGATATTTAAAATGCTAACAAATGCATACTCAATATTTAATATTAAGAATCGTGGAGAAATTAAAAAAGGTAACTTTGCTGATTTAACAATAATAAAGAAAAATGATTATATTTTTAAATCTGAGAATTCATATACAAAAGCTAAGTTTTCTCCATTTGAAAATATAAAATCAGATTTAATAATCGATACTGTTATTATTAGTGGAAAAGAAATGTTAATAAATAATAAATTTTAGGAGTCTGCAATGAATTTTAATGAACTTACAAAACAAAGATTCAATGATACAAATTCAGTTCTTTGTATTGGATTGGATCCAATATATGAGGATATTCCGGTAAAAAAAGATACAATTGAAAAAACAATAACTAATTTTCTTTTTGAAATAATTGACAACTTTGGTCAATATGCATTGGCAGTAAAACCTAATATTGCTTTCTTTGAGCAATATGGAATTGAAGGTTTAATCGCATTAAAATCTGTTATAAAAAGAGCGAAAGAGCAAAAAATACCTGTTATTCTTGATGCAAAAAGAGGTGACATCGGTAATACATCAAAGGCTTATGCAAAGTCAGCATTTGATGTATTTGATGCTGACAGTATAACACTTGCTCCATATATGGGAACCGATTCATTATCGCCATTTTTTGAGTATAAAGATAAGGGTTTTTTTATTCTAGCACGAACTTCTAATCCCGGTAGTAAGGATTTTCAACTTTTAAAAACTGAAAACGGTGAGTATCTTTATCAATCAGTAATTAAAAAGATTGTTCAATGGAATAATGAATTTAAAGTTTCAGTAGGTGCTGTAGCCGGAGCGACACAATTAAATGAATTAGAAATGATTTCAAAATATTTTTCAGAGAATAATTGTCCCCCACTACTAATTCCCGGTGTTGGTAAACAAGGAGGAAATTTTGAAGAGGTTATTAAAACTTTACGAAGTGTAGATTATGATCTTAGTAGAGTTTTTATTAATTCGTCCTCTAAAATATTATATGCTTATAAAGAAAGTGAATTGGATTACCTTGACGCATCAAAACAGGAAATATATAAAATGTTGTTAAAATAATCACAAAAAACTTGATTTTTATAGCAATTTATATTTTAATATTTTTATCTTAAAAGTGGAGTTTGAAATGAAATATGATTATGATAAGTTATTAAAGTTTGATTTAAATATTAAAAATCATGGTAAATCAAAATATGAATCTCCTCTTAATAGAGTCATAATGAGTACAGAAGATCATAAAATGTCCTTCGTTACTGATGAAGAGAGAATCCTTGTCATTAATAGCCAGAATGAGTATGAAGAATGGAAAAAAAAGGGCATTCAAATTCCATCTTTTGAAAAAGCCGGACCTCGTGAAAAAATCTTTTTTGAACCCGGTGAAACTATTTCAGCCGTAGTAACATGCGGAGGTTTATGTCCAGGTTTAAATTCCGTTATTCGTGCTTTAGTTTATATGAACTATTATAGATACAATAACAAAATTACCTATGGAATTCGATATGGGTATGAAGGGTTTATAGATGAATATGATCATGAAATTTTAAATTTAACACCAGGTACTGTTGAAAATATTCATAAAATCGGGGGAACTGTTTTAGGTTCATCACGAGGGCCTCAATCTGAAATGTCAATTGTTGATAAACTGGTCAAATTGAAAGTCAATGTATTGTATGTTATTGGAGGGGACGGAACACTTCGAGGTGCTTCAAAATTAACAAAAGAAATTGAAAATAGAAACCTTAAAATTTCTGTTATCGGTATTCCTAAAACTATTGATAATGATATTGCATATATTGATAAATCATTTGGCAGTGAAACAGCATTTAGTAAAGCATGTGATGCAATTGATGCTGCACATATAGAATCTAAAGGTGCACCGAATGGCATTGGTATCGTAAAAGTTATGGGTCGTCATTCAGGTTTTATTGCTGCAAATGCAACCTTAGCAACAAATGATGTTAATTTTCTTTTAGTCCCTGAAATGAAATTTCATTTTGATGGACCAAAAGGTTTTTTAGCTGCATTAAAAAAGAGATTAGACCGATCCAGCCACGCTGTTATTTTAGTTGCCGAGGGTGCAGGACAGGAATATTTTGATGGTGCTGAGAAAAAACTTGATCCTTCAGGAAATGAAAAACTTAATGATATTGGTTTGCTATTAAAAGATAAAATTAAGAATTTCCTTGCAAAAGAAAAGATTCCAACATCAATTAAATATATTGATCCGAGTTACATTATCAGAAGTACGCCACCTACCCCTAATGATTCTATTTTTTGTCTTCAGTTAGCTCAAAAAGCAGTACACGCAGGAATGTGCGGAAAAACAAATGTAGTTATTGGTTTTTTCAACGGAGAATTCATCCATTTGCCAATTGATGTTGCTGTTTCTGAAAGAAAAGTTCTACAAGCAGATAGTGAACTATGGTTGTCAGTTTTAGAGTCAACAGGTCAGCCTATAACATTTATTAATAACGAAATTGGTACTATATAACTAAAAAGAGTGTAGTTTTTAACTACACTCTTTTTTTATTTGTTCTTTTCAGATGAATCAAATATCATAATCATTATAAATAATGCAATTGCACCAATAACAGTATAAACATCTGCTAAATTAAAAATGGGCCATGGATTAAATAACCTATGCGGTATGAATTTAAAAATCCACATTACAAAATCAACAACATATCCCCGCATAATTCTATCAATAACATTACCCAAGGCACCACTGATAATCATTGCTAATGGAAAAAATTGATACCATTCTTTAGAATATAAATAGTATAAAAAAATAATTAAAACACCAAACCCTTGTAAACAAATTAAGAATATTCGCTTGGTATCGGGTGTTAAAAAGTTATCTAAAAAACTTAAAATTGAAAAACCAATATCTTCATTAGTTTCATACACAAAATGCCAGACATCTTTGATTACAACAATATCTTTATCAAATCTGAATTTTCTGATTTCTTTCCATAATTTATGTAAATTTTTTGGATTTTTTTCGATTAAATTATAAGTACCATTGTCTTGTTTTTGATATGAATTTGAAATTATTTGATTTGTATCAAATTTGATAATATAATTTTCAAACATATTCTGTTCAAAAGTTTCTGGTATTACCCGTAATTTATTCTCAACAATTTTTTTTACTAATAAATCACTTCCGGTAAAAAGTAGTATAAATAATGCCAAAATACTTAATTTAAAAATAATCTTTTTTTCATTAATAATTCTCTTAAAATTCATTACTTCACCTCAATATTTTTTTTTATCATAATTAACTTTTCACAATAATCATCTAAAGGATTAATTGAATCTATTTTTTCTTGAATAAAATCATAATCCCCACTTATTATATTTACCCCCCAACCTATTCCATTTTTTATTTCTCCGGTCATGCTTAAGTCATCTGTTAAAACAATTCCAGTAAAGCCGATTCCATCTAGTAATTTCAAATAATTCTTAGATAAACTGGCCGGAGTATCAGGATCAATATTCTTATTAATTATATGGCCGAGCATTACCATTTCTGCACCTGAATTAATACCACTAACAAATGGTTTAAAATCATTTGTTAATAATGTCTCTAAATCATGATTTATAACAGGAAAATTAATATGAGAATCAATGGCCGTACTTCCAAGGCCGGGAAAATGTTTTAAAACAGTAATTATACCTGCATCTTTTTGGGCTTTGACAGTAGCCTCTATCATTCGTGAGACAATAGCACTATCAGTTCCAAAAGATCGTTCATAAATATAAGAAGACCTGGATGGTGCAATATCACATACAGGACCAAGAATAACATTAATTCCCAGATCTAATAGAAATTTTGATCTTTCATAGGCAATTTTGTATGCATAATCATAATCATTTTTTGAACCTATATATCGAGCAGAATATTTGGCATTTTTATCCCATGATATTCTATTGACACTTCCACCTTCCTGATCTATAGCAATTAATAAATCTTTCTTTAATCCATTTTTTAAATCGGATATAAGTTTTCTTAATTGAGTCTCGTTTATAATATTATAACTAAATAATACAATACCTGATACCTGATTCGATAATAAAAAATCTAAGGTTTTATTTGACAACACAGAATCAGGAATACTTACCATGGATAATAAACCTTTCTTTTCATCAATACTTAATTTTATATTAACCTCATCTTCTACACCATTAGTTTCATTTGTCACTAAAATAGAAGCATATTTTACATTCATAGCAGTTTTACATCCAAAGAAAAGAAAGAAAAATAATATATATAAAGTTACAAGTGTATTAGTAAAAATGTTTTGCATAATAAATATATATAACAAACAATTAGATTATTGTCTAATAGTATATCAATTTATTATTTGATATTTACATTTTACAATATAAGTTTTATATTGATATTCTGTTAAATAAATAATAAGGAAAAAAATGAATAGAATAATAGTTGGAATTGATGAAGCCGGTAGAGGTCCATTAGCAGGAAGGGTATATGCTGCTGCAGTGATTTTAAAAGATATAAAAATTGAAGGTTTAAATGATTCAAAAAAGCTTTCTGAAATAAAACGTGAAAAATTATATGATAACATCATAAAAAACTGTATTGCATATTCTATTGCATTTGCAACTCAAGAAGAAATCGATGAAATTAATATTCTACAGGCATCAATGCTTGCAATGCGTCGTACATTAGATACAATGCAAGAAGAATATAATTACATATTAGTTGATGGTAATAAATTCCCATTTACAAACAAAGCTGGAGAAGCCATAGTTAAAGGGGACACTAAAATTGAGGAAATAATGGCTGCTTCCATTTTGGCTAAAGTTTCAAGAGATAGATATATGGTAGATATGCACTTACTATATCCTGAATATGAATTTAATATTCATAAAGGATATCCTACAAAAACACATCGTCAATGTATTGAAACTTATGGAGTATGCGAAATTCATCGAAAAACTTTTAAAGGTGTTAAAGAACATTTAGTTTAAAATTCTTTCTTCATCTGAAAATTGAACGGCCCCAACATCAATGATATCATTATTACTTCTCGATTTACCAAAAAAATCTGTTTCCGGTATTTTTATTTCACTTTCAAAAGATGTAATTCCTATATCCCCTATTTGATCTTTATTAATCGGAATAAAATAGTATTTACTTTGCAAATCAAATAATTCATTCAGATTAAAAAAAACATTCGATTCACTGAAATCATTGACAAGTGATTTGTGAATTGAATTATTTATATTTTCAATTGTCATTACTGTAGTTGAAACAATATTTGAAATCCAGACAGGTTTGAACTTTAGATAATCAGCATCTTTTAAAAAGATAAAAGATTTTAAAGATTTTAAGTTATTGTCAATTAAGTATAATGAATTAACAGTAGTTAATAAAGAGTTAGCAATCCAAAAACTATATGTTTTACCTGTTATATCATAGCTAAAAAAAGAATTATTTATTCCGGTAAAACTTGAATCTGAAATAAGCACACCAATACCTGTATCTGATTTACTATTTTTTAAAATAGATGATTTCATTGTAATATTTGAATCAGTTGCTCGAATTTGATATGAAAAATCACTTACATTATTCGATTCAATTAACGAATTATTAATAGTAAAAGTTGATAACGATGAATTAATACCTATCACATCATTACCACCTTCTATAAAAGTTTGACAATATAAAAAATTACCGTTACTATTATGTATATCATACATTATAGAACCAACCGTACCTATTGTTGTGCTCGTAATAGTATTTTTAAGTATCTCAAATGTGGAATCAATAAAAGAAAACGGTATTATTGTACCATTGTCAGTATTAATAATGATTTGAGATTTTTGAATTGATACAAAAGATTTTTTTGCATTGAGAATACGATTATCAGTATTACCAACAAATTTAAAACTAAAATCATCAATAATTAATTTTGAGTCATTTTCAATTGTTAAAAAATTAATAGTATCAGCAATAATACTACCGCTGATTTTCTTTAAGATAATTTCACTATTATTTAATGAGACCATAGTGAAATTATATGAACTATTTACATTTATTATAGTATTACTCATACCAAATTGAGAATTACTTCCGTTTATTAAACAAAAGTTTTCTTGAGAATCAACATTAATATCCGAATTATAAAAGTTGAATTTTGAATTTTGAGTAGATGCAAACAATCGTCCGGATTTAACCATAATATTCAAATTTCTAAAATCTACACTATATAAACCTTTGCTCGAAAACCAGGAATTCTGTTTCTTTTGAATTGATTTATTTTCAAATATCATAATTGCATAATTACTTTCATTATATGGCTGAATAATTATATCAGATACTATATTAATCATATTCGTTATATAATTGTCTTTTGATACTAAATTTATTATTTTCAATCCTCTTAATTTTGCTAAATGTAGTGCTTTTGATATATTTTTAACCGGGAATTTTTCTGTGCCATTTCCATCATTAGATTCAAAAGTATAATCAACAAATATAGCCCGTTTATCAAAATTATAAGTAAAACCTTTTTCAAAAAGAGTTTCAATTCCATTTTTTCCTATAGATTTAAAATAAATAGTAATGCTTGATAGTAAAGAACTTACCGGATTTAAAATAAGATTATTATCATACTTATACCACATATCAGTTGTATTAAGACGATAATATAATTCTTCATTAATCAGATTATTTTCAACAATAACCTTTATTTTTTCATTATAAACCATGTTCGGATTAAAATCTTTAATAGTAATTTCATTCAAAGCTGATTCTTTTTTATCAACTACAACATCAATATAAATATCATTAATAATTCTATCCCCTGTCACATCTGCAATTCGAAGGCGATATAATACTTCTTTTTTATCTATCTCAGAGAAAAGAAGGGAACTTTCTAATTGAGTAGAATTAGAATTAACTATAATATCTTCATTTTTATTATTTGAAACAGCGTACTTAAATTTTTTATTTACAGGCATATAAAAATCTAAAATATTTTCACTATAAAATGTAATCAAATTTGATTTATATTTTACAGGTTTTGGAATAACATCGAGTTTTCTACCAAACAAAACTCCAGCTATGAGGCGACCATCAGAATATTTAAATGTGAATTCATATTCATCATCATTATTTGGTACAAAAATATAATTTCCATTTGCAGGAAGTTTATTTGATTTTCCAAATGTATTTAATGAACTATATTCAAAAATAAAAGTGTCATCATTTTGATTCCCATTAAATTGTAGGGATAACTTATCACTTGAACTTAATATATATTTATTTTCAATTTCAAGACCGTTTATTAATACAGTTGTATTATTTTTTGTTTGAATTTTTAATTTTTTATTGAATATTTGTTCAAGCTTTGTACCATCTTCATCAATTTTAAAATAAAACGGACCTACGATATCAGAATCAATTCCATTATCAGATCGAATAAATGTTGAAATACTGAAAACAGAATTTTGTAATGTATTATCGATTTTTATCGGATTAAAATAAGTAAGCCATGATGCATTATTTCTATCATTTGGATGTGATCTCATTATATCCGATGTTTTCCACTCTTTAAGCCAGTACATTATTTTGCCATTTTTATTTGGATTTACTATACTTAATTCCATATCTTGTGTATATTTTTGTCCCCATAACATAGTGCCAATTTCAGGTGGCATTGGTTTTTCTAAATTGATATCAAAATAATCATAATAAATATAATTATGTTTCATACTCTTAGTTAACCCGGAAAGAATAAATCTTGAATTTGTATTTTCAGCACCGTTTAAAACAATTGTGTTTTCATTATATAAAGAGTCCCCTAATCTAATGTCATTATTTGAAGAATATAGTATTTTTACATTAGTACCGGTTTCGAGTTTAAATGTATTGTTATCATGAGTTACAGTAAAAGAAAAAGAGTCTGAATCTTTATGAGCATTCACTTGAGAAAGATCTTCTTTAGTATTATCAAGACTATATTTAACCGAATAATCCTCAACGGTTCCATTTGCCTTAATTACAATAAAATTTATAATGAAATCTTTAATAAACCCGACTTCACCAGTTAAATAAAGTTTTTCTTCATATAAAACAGGTTCATTACCTTCAATACCATTATCAAGAAAATAATAGATTACCCCCTCTTCTGAAAAAGCAGATATTTCCAGTTCTTCACTTTTAAAAAGTCCTGGTTGAGGAGATAAAACTAAAGAAGAATATGTATAATCTTTAATAAAATGATAATCCGGCACTTCGAAAGAATACAGATTTATTGAAATAAATAAAAACAAAAATAATTTTTTTATATTCATTACACTACTATACCATTATTTTGAAAACTTAGAAATAATAATTTAATCCCGATTTAAATTATTAAAATACTCTAGCGCAAGGTTTAATTTTTCTGATAATATAACAAAACAAACTTGAGGCACACCATTTTCTATATAATATTTTGAAATTTCAGAAAGAACAACGTCTCTAAATTCTACAGGTGTCTTAATGAGTGAAATATCAATTTTTTCAATAAAATCACGTGTTTTTCTAAGATATAATGCCTCTTCTTCATACAGAGAAATATTTTCTTTAAAAACAATCGGTTTATGATATTCTAATTCTTTATTATTCAAATAATCATGATTTCTATTTTTAATATAAACATTTAACTGATCCATCGAAAAAAGAACCAACTCTTTATAATTTTGTACCGTCATAATATCCTCCATATTGCTAGAGTAATTATAGCTATTTAATATAAATATTCAATAGAGAATCGTACAAAAATATTTAATTTAATTTTGCAATTATTTTATTATCTTCATCACATTCTTTTATTGTTACATTATAAATGTGACCACGAATTAAAGAATCTGATTCTACAAGAATATCAAGATAATTCTCAGACTTACCTTTTTGATATTTATCAATATGTGTTGCATCAATCAAAATATTTAGTTCTTTGTTTATAAATTCATGAATATATTCTCTGTGATAGATTTTATTTATTTCACCAATTTCATAGACTCTTTGATCTCTTATTCTTTCAGGCACTTTAGGTGTCATATCATAAGCTGTTGTCCCTTTTCGAGGTGAATAACTAAAAATATGAACAAATGAAAATCGTATTGAATGTAATAATTGTTTTGTTTTTTCAAAATCTTCTTCTGATTCTCCGGGAAAACCAAGTATTAAATCTGTTGAAATAAAACTACTCGGTTTTGACTTTCTGATTTTATCAATTATTTCAGAAAAATAATCTGCGGTATACTTTCTATTCATTAACGAAAGAATAGAATCAGATCCATGTTGCAAAGCTATATGAAAATGAGGACAAATTCGATTATTTTTAATTACCTCATAAAAACCAGTATCAATATTTTGAGGTTCAAGAGAACTTAATCGAATTCTGAAATGAGATGTTTTTTCTAAAATTATGGTCAATAAGCCGGATAAATTTATTCCGTTAAAATTATAATCGCTAATGTTAATTCCTGTAATGACAATCTCTTGATAACCATTTTTTTCAATGTTCATTACATCAGAAAGGATATCATTTACATCGCGACTTCTACTTCTCCCCCTTGCAAAAGGAATTTTGCAATAGGTACAAAAATTATTGCAACCATCCTGTATTTTAATAAATGCCCTGGAATGATTATTCATTTTAAATGTATTAAAATTAAATGTTCCATCATCATCGGATTGAAATAAAAATGGTTTTTGCTTAAATAATCCTTCATTATAATCATGTATTACTTGTATTATTTTATCTTTATTTTTATTTTCTATTAATACGTCAATTTCATGAAGATTATGCAAAATATCTTTTTCAGTATCAACCATACATCCGCAAACAATTAAACAGCAATCAGGATTATTCCTTTTAACTTTCCTGATTGTATTGCGGGATTTAGCATCTGCTTTTGCTGTTACTGTACAGGTATTAATTATTACAATATCAGCAACATCACAATTATTTATTTGTACATAACCATTATTAGTCAGTAAAAAACCTATTGATTCTGATTCATAAATATTTAATTTACAACCAAAATTGAGAATATAAAATGTATTCAAATTAATATTTACCCTTTTTTAATTCTTGAAATGGCCGTTTTAGCTGCATTATTAATTGGATCAATAATCAAAACTTTTTCATAATACGAAATAGCTTTATCATTTTTTTCAAGTTTTTCATTAATCTCTGCAAGTAATAATAAAGTTTGAACATTATTAGACTTACCTGAATTTGCTGTACTTAATGCCAAATCTGCTTTAAATAAATAACCTGTATGAAAATAAGATGTACCTAAATACGTATATATTAAATGAGTATTCGGATCATTCCAGTCATTTCTAATTTTCAAATATTTTTCAAATTGTTTAATTGCATCCTGATACTTTCCTTGAAAAAAATACGCTTCACCAAGATTTCTTAATATATTGATATGTGTGGGGTTTATAGCAAAACCTTCTAATGAAATTTTTTCCATTTCTTTATAATTTTTTATTGCTTTATAATTCCAGCCTAGAATGATAAAAATATTAATTCTTGTTGGAAATTGTTTTTTTTCTTCGTCTAAAGCTTTAATCGATGCAGTATAATTACCTTCTGCATATAGATCCCATCCATCTTTTTGTTTTCTTGGTTGATTATTTGTAGTACTTGTAGTAGTTGTTGTCGTTGTAACATTATTATCTGTAGAATTATCCTGCTCTGAAAATAATGATATAGAACAAAAAAATAAAGTTATTATAAAGAAATACTTCATAAATACACCTCTTAAATATAATTTATATAGATATTCAAAAACATTTTTATCATATGTTTTTTACTTTTTCATAGTTACTCGACCATTTAAAATACATCCATTTTCCAAAGTTATTTCAGGAGCAGAAACGTCCCCGGTAATAATTGAAGGAGAATGAAAATAAACATCGTCTTCAACAAGAATATTTCCGATTATTTTTCCAAAACATTGAAGTTTCTTTGCCCGTACATCAGCAGTTATGGTTGAATTTGGGCCTACGACTAATAATCCTGATGTTTGTAAAGTACCTTTAACAATACCTTTAACAATTAAAGATTGTTCTGTTTTTAAATCACCTTCAAAATAAAAATCTTCCTCTAATGTTGTCGTGAAATATTCTTCATCTATTTTATTAAATTCATCAATCGGCATTTTTTTCCCTTAGCAAATTATTATTAAATATGTTTTGAAATTATATTTTTTAATTAAAAAAGTCAATACAACTTATAATAAATGATATGCATTGTAACTCATCTTCTACGATACTTTGTAAAAACCGCATCTATCCCATTAAAAAGAAATATATAATAATACCTATTGAAACACTTACAATTGAATATGGTATGAAAAGTAATATAATTGAATAAATCTTCATATACTGTTTTTTTCTTTCAATTTTTTCAATTATTTCTTTTTTTATTTTTATATTTTTAAGTTCTGAATAAGTGTCCTTATCAGTTCCTGTTATAAAAATTCTTTCTGTTTTAGCTTCAACCATACTTTTTAAAATCTTAAATGTATATGCCAATTCATACCATTTGATTGATTTATCAATCAGTCCGGCAGCATGATATGACAATGCTATATTAAAATAATATTTCCCGGTGGATACATTATGACACTTTTTAAAATTTTTCTTTAATAACCGTAATGATTTAAAATAACGACCTGAATATCTGTATATTGTCGCAATAAATTGAATAGAATTTACAAAAATAAATGAATTCGATTTATATTTTATAAGAATTTTAAAAATTCTTAGCGAATTATTATATTCACCAATTTTGAATAAAGTACGGGCATATATATATAAATTATAATTATCCAATAAATATTTATAATTTTCTGCAAAATATTCTATGATTGTATCATATTGTCTGGAGTAAAAAAGAGATTGAACATACAACTCTTTTTCAAAATGAGTATTTACTATTTTGTTTTCAAAATACTCATTAGTTAAATCATATCTTTTTTCTTTAAAATATATTAAAATTTGATTTATAAAGAAATTTGAATAATCAAATTCAATATCTATATTTGATACTCTATGAATCTCACAGATAACTCTATTCTTTTTTATTCCATGAAGATATTTAATCAGAGATATTGCATTTTTTATTCTATAACTACGAATATACAACAACGCACAATAATATGCCATGCGGTGATTATTGATAAAAGAATATCTTAAATAAATTTCAGCTTTACAATATTTACCTTTTTGGAAATTACTAAGCCCAATCAAATATATAATATTATTCTTTTGTTTTTTCGTTAGTATAAAAGAAAAAAACAGAATAATATGCAATAATCCAGATTTAATTTGATTACCTATAAGAAAATTTTTATATAATTCTTTTACATAAGATTGAAACACCTATTTTAAATATCTAAACCAGGTATAAAACGAATCAATAACATCTGAACTGTAAATATTACCTGATCTTGAAAAACGACTCATAATTTCAGCAATTTCTTTAGTATGATCAAATGCTTCTTTAGAAATCATTAAATCAAAATCATCTGCCAGACCTATTATTAAAGCCATCTCATCAATTTCTTTTCCTTTCAAGCCTTTTGGAAAACCTGTTCCAGGTAATCGCTCCTGATGTTGAATAACAATTTCCAGACTTTTTTTTCTTATAGCATCGCCCATTGACTCTAATACATCCCTGGATTTCTGGGGGTAAAACCTGTAATGAGATTTCTCATCATCTGTGTATTCATGCCTTTTCTTTTCAAGCATTTCTTTGGGAAGACTCAACATACCGATATCATGTAGAGCACTTGCTGTAAACAACTCTTCAAGTGCTAAAGCATTATGTATTTTTCGCTTCGTTTGTAAGCCGATTTCAATAACGATTGAAATGAGTGAAACATTAACAGAATGAATAAATAATTTTTTCGAAGATTGATAAATTTCCAGTAATTTTTGAGCTAAATGAGCATTTCCTTTAATTACACCATCAATTATCTTCTCACATTCTTTTCGTACAGTAAAATCCAAATGATGTTTTTCGCCACTAAATAAAGGAGTTGTTTTTAATATTTTCAGAAAGTTCTCAGCAATTGCATTTCTTATCTGACTATTTGTATTATGCTCAACGGCAGGAACAACTTCAATAGGCCCAAATACCTTCTTATCAAGTCTCATAATATCAGATTCAGTTAAAACTTTTTCAATATTTAATAACATCTGACCATTATACATAAAAGGTTTAAATAATCGAAATTTTTTGCCTTCCCTTATTAATCCTTCCAGCTCTCTTAGAGTGTATTTTTCTAATGATGCCATATTTAAGATACTCCTGTTCAATTAGTTCATTTATATTTTGTTCCGGTACAGAATTAATTAACCTTATTTATCTTAATCTGATAAGATAAATAGAAAATTAAGCCTCATGCAAAACTTCAAGATAAAAAAGTATTTTTTGCATGAGGCCCGGTTAATTAAAACTGCATTATAATTATGAACAATATTTTGCTACTTTATCACCGATCTGTGTCGTAGTCATACCCATTTTACCTGCATTCATTGATGTCATTTCCAAAACAACCTTCCTGATTGCATTCTCAATATCCTGAGCAACTTTATCCTCACCAAGAAAATCCATCATCATACTGCCGGCTAATATTGCGGCAATCGGATTAATGACATTCTGTCCCTTATATTTTGGAGCTGACCCGCCAATCGGTTCAAACATACTTACACCATCAGGATTAATGTTTCCACCTGCAGAAACTCCCATTCCACCACCGATCATTGCACCTAAATCAGTAATGATATCACCAAAAAGATTTTCGGTTACAACAACATCAAACCATTCAGGGTTCTTTAAAAACCACATAGTTGCAGCATCAACGTGAGCATAATCTCTTTTAATACCTTTATATTCTTTTTCACCCATTTCGTTATATGCTCGAACCCATAAATCACCACAATACGTTAATACGTTATTTTTATGAACCAAATGCATTGGTTTTTCACTATATTTTTTTTGTTTAGCATTTCTTTTTTGTTTCAACTCGAATGCATATTTCAAACATCTGTCAACGGTATTTCTATCATAAACCATAACCTGAGACGCTACTTCATAAGGGGTTCCCACTCTTGATGCGCCACCCATACCGGTATAAATACCACCGACATTTTCTCGAATTACAACAAAATCAATCTCATCCGGGCCTTTATCTTTTATTGGTGTTTCAACTCCGGGAAAAAGTTTGACAGGTCGTAAATTAATATATTGATCCAATTCGAATCGCGCTTTTAATAAAATTCCTTTTTCAAGTATACCCGGTTTTACATCTGGATGTCCGATTGCACCAAGATAAATCGCATCAAATTTTCTTAAATCATTTAAAACTGATTCAGGAAGTATTTCACCAGTCTTTAAATATCGCTCACCGCCTACGTCAAAATTGGTATATTCCAACTTAATATTATTCATTTCACATGCAGCAGATAGAACTTTTTTTCCTTCATCAATTACTTCCGGACCTGTTCCATCTCCACCTATTATAGCTATTTTATACATAAATCCCCCCTGTCATTTTTTTCACGATTTTATATTAGTAAAAAATCAATAAAAAATCAATCAAATTTAAAAGGTATTTTACAAAACTAAAAGTGACATTTTTGAAATTTTCCTGTATACTGTTAAATAATTATTTGTTAAATGGAGGGGTTTATGAATAAATTCAGATCAAGTACAACAACAGAAGGCAGAACAAGAGCAGGTGCACGATCATTATGGAGAGCAAATGGTATGACCGATGGTGATTTTGGTAAACCAATTATTGCGATTGTAAACTCCTTTACCCAGTTTGTTCCGGGTCATGTCCACTTACGCGAAGTAGGAAAAATGGTAAAAGAACTAATCGATAAAGCCGGCGGTTTCGGTGTCGAATTTAATACAATCGCTATAGATGACGGTATTGCTATGGGGCATTCAGGGATGCTGTACTCATTACCATCAAGAGATTTAATTGCAGACAGTGTTGAATATATGGTTAACGCTCATTGTGCTGATGCTATGATTTGTATCCCAAATTGTGATAAAATAGTTCCCGGTATGTTAATGGCAGCTATGAGACTTAACATTCCTGCTATTTTTGTATCAGGCGGACCAATGGAAGCCGGAGTTGTCGGTGATGAGAAATATGACCTTATCGATGTTATGAAATTAGGCGGAGATGATGTGACCTCAGATACTGACTTACTTGAAATTGAAAAAGCAGCCTGCCCGACATGCGGAAGTTGTAGCGGTATGTTTACAGCGAATTCAATGAATTGTTTAACGGAAGCTCTGGGAATGGGTTTACCGGGTAACGGAACTGTTGTAGCAACTCATTCTATAAGAAAAAAAATATTTGAAAAAGCATGCACCCGAATTGTTGAAATGGCACATGAACATTACCTTAAAAATAATAATGCAATACTTCCCCGCTCGATTGTTACAAAAAAAACGTGTGAAAATGCAATAGCACTTGACATAGCAATGGGTGGCTCTACAAACACTGTATTGCATTTATTAGCAATCGCAAATGAAGCCTTAGTTGATTTTTCCATGTCAGATATTGACAGATTATCCAGACAAGTCCCTTCAATTTGTAAAGTTGCTCCAAATACAAAAAAATACCACATTCAGGATGTAAATCGTGCAGGCGGTATAATGGGTATTTTATCAGAATTAAACAAAGCCGGGCTTATTCATAAAGATTGCCTCACTGTTGAGGGAAAAACAATTGATCAGGTAATCAATGAAAATGACATTACCAATAAAGATACAGTTTGTGCCGATGCAACCGAAAGGTCGTATGCCGCTCCAGGCGGATATAGAAATTCAGTAGCTTATTCACAGAGTAATACATACAAAGAACTTGATACTGATAGAAAAAACGGATGTATTCGATCAGTTGAATATGCTTATTTTAAAGATGGCGGTTTAGCTGTTTTATTTGGTAATATAGCACAAAACGGATGTATTGTAAAAACTGCAGGTGTTGATGAATCCATATTAAAATTCACCGGAAAAGCAAGGGTTTTTGATTCCCAGGATGATGCATCAGAAGCTATTTTAGCAAATACAATCGTTAAAGGTGATATTATCATTATCAGATACGAAGGTCCGAAAGGTGGCCCCGGTATGCAGGAAATGTTATATCCTACAACGTATTTAAAATCAAAAGGACTGGATAAAGATTGTGCGTTATTAACCGATGGGCGATTTTCAGGCGGAACTTCCGGTTTAAGTATTGGCCACGCTTCACCAGAAGCTGCTCAAGGCGGTATTATCGGATTAGTAGAGGATGGCGATATTATAGAAATAAATATTCCTGAAAGATCAATTCAACTTATTGTAAACGAAAATGAATTAGATATAAGAAGAAAATTCATCCTTTCAACCGGCGGTTTTATTCCAAAAAGAAATCGAGTGGTTTCTAACGCTTTAAAATTATATGGTTACTTTGCAACAAGTGCTGATAAGGGTGCTGTAAGGGATTGGGATAAATTAAATAACTGCAAATAACACGTATTGTCCCCCTATACAATAATGCTGTATAGGGGACAATTATCAATTACGGAATTAAGATACTATTAAGGATAAAAATGAAAACTAACGAATTTACAAAATTCAGAATTGCTGATATTCTGATTGAAAAACTTACTAAAAGAGGAATTACTGTTCCTACAAAAATACAGGAAGAAGTTATTCCTAAAATCCGTGATGGAAAAGATGTAATTGGTCAATCAATGACAGGAACAGGAAAAACAATATCATACCTGATACCCGTAATACATGATCATATCAATAAACCAGATACTGATAAAACATTAATTATTGTTCCAACAAAAGAACTTGCAATTCAGATTCACAATGAAGCTATGTACTATACAGAAGGAACAGAAGTTCATCCGATTTTACTTATACCGGGAAAAGATCTTGACAAACAAGTTAATGATCTTAAAAAAAACCAGAGTTTTATTATTGCAGTACCTGGACGACTCATAAAGTTACTTGAAAATGGTGGTTATAAATTATCAAATGTTAATAAAATTATACTCGATGAAGCAGATTTTTTAATAGATTTAGGATTTATGAAAGAACTTGAAAAAATTTTTGCAATTGTAAAAGATTTAAAACAATTAATGATATTTTCCGCAACACTATCTGCGAAAACGAAACAAGTAATTGATCTTGCTCATAATCAGAAAACTGCATCAAGAATTGATCCTAAAAACACTCTTCCTGAGGCTATAGATAATTTTTATATTCCAATCACTGATGATACTTATAGAGAAAAAACTCTCCTTAAACTAATAAATACGATTAATCCATATTTATCAATTATTTTCACACGAACAAAAGATGAAAGTGAAAAAGTTTTTAAACTTCTTAAAGACAATAAATTAAATATTGGCTTATTAAACGGAAACCTTCAGGCCGGACAGCGAAAAAAAATAATACACGATTTTCGTGAAGCGAAATTTCAATATCTTGTTGCTACGGATTTAGCCGGAAGAGGTCTTGACTTTGATGGAATCACCCATATTATAAATTTCACACAACCACACAATGAACTTGATTATATTCACAGAGCCGGAAGAACCGGCAGAATGAATAACTCAGGAATAGTCATTTCAATTTGCAATGAATTAGATGAAGGTTATTTAAAAAAATATGCTTCTAATATAAGCATAGAACTAAAACCTATTAAATTAACAAAAAATGGACTTGAAGATTACAAAGGCTATAAAGGTGTAAAACCACGATTTAATCTTAAAGAAATTACTCAAAAAGAGAAAATCGAAGATAGTAAAAAAAAGCAAGTGGAAAAGGATCAAAAACATGAAAAGGAACGACATAAAAGAAGAAGATAAATGGGATGTTAATAATATATATAAAAATGATGCTGTATGGAATATTACATTTAAAGAATTGCAAGAAGATGTGGAGAAAATAATACAATTTAAAGGAACGCTTAAAGATTCGGCATTATCAATACAGAAAATGTATGAATATAAGGTTAATTTACACTCAAAAATTGAAAAACTACTCATCTATTCTCACATGAAAAAAGATGAAGATACCAAAAATGATATATATAGATCTTTATATGATAAAACAGAAAATTTATTAACTCGATACAACGAACTTACTTCATGGATTATTCCCGAATTAATGGCAATTAGTAATGAAAAAATCAATCACTTCATTAATTCTGATGAACTGATTGATTATAAATTTGATATTATTAGAATTCTCCGCGAAAAATCAAATACACTAACTGAAAATGAAGAGAAAATACTCTCATTAAGCAATTTACCATTAAGTGCAATAAGCGATGCCTTTAGTGCATTAAACAATGCAGATATTGTATTCCCCAGAATAAAAAACAAGCACGGGGAAGATAAAGACTTAACTCACAGTCAGTACTTATCATATTTGCATTCAAATGATAGAATTTTACGAGAAAACGCATGGAAAACATACCATAAAAAATTTAGCGAATACTCAACAACATTTTCCGTATTATTACAGGGTGAAGTAAGAAATCATGCGTTTAATTCTAAAGTAAGAAGCTTTTCCAGTTCATTAGAAGCGTCATTATTTAAAGACAATATTGATGTTACTGTTTATACCAACCTTATTAAAACTGTTCGTGAAAACATTTCAAGTCTTCACAAATACATGAAATATAGAAAACAAAAGTTAAAAGTAGAGACCCTTCACGTGTATGATTTATATGTTTCATTTATTGAATATGAAAACATACAAATTAATTACAATGACGCTAAAGAAAAAATTCTTGAATCTGTGAAATTACTCGGAAACGAATATCATCAGGTTTTATCAAATGGCTTAAATAGTGAGCGATGGGTAGATATTTATGAAAATGAAAACAAAAGAAGCGGAGCTTACTCTACAGGCGGTTACCTAACTAAACCATTCATCCTTCTTAATTACAACAACACACTGGATGCTGCAAGAACACTAGCTCACGAAGCGGGTCATTCTATGCATAGTTATATGACCAACAAATATCAACACCCCATTTATAGCGGATATCCGATTTTTCTGGCAGAAGTAGCATCAACATTCAATGAGGAATTATTTAATGATTACCTATTAAACACAACTGATAATAAAAAATTTAAAGCATACATACTAAATTCAATGATTGAAGATATTCGGGGAACTTTATTTCGACAAACTATTTTTGCAGAATTCGAGCTTTTTATTCATCGACTGATTGAGGAAGGAACCCCGCTTTCTGCAGAACTTTTGAATACGAAATATATTGAATTAAATAAATTTTATTATGGCGAAACCCTTGAAATCGATGAAGAATTAGGAATTGAATGGGCGCGAATTCCACATTTTTATTATAACTTTTATGTATATAAATACGCAACAGGCATTGCAGCGGCAATTTCATTATTTAAAAAAGTCAAAAATGGAACAGAAATAGAAATTAATCAATATCTTAATTTTTTAAAAGCAGGAAATTCAAAATACCCGCTTGATATTTTAAAAGACGCAGGCATCGATATGAGTACTCCTGAACCGATAATCAATGCAATCAGGCATTTTGATTTTTTGCTGGAAGAATTAAAAAAAATCGAGGGCGATATATGATAAATTCTGCTACCGCTTTATATTGCATTATCGGAAATCCTGTTTCACATTCAAAATCACCACATATTCATAATGCTGCATTTAAATATCACAATATAAATGCAGTGTATCTGGCATTTGATATTGATAAAGATAATTTCAATGAAGCAATTACTGGATTAAAAAGATTAAAAGAGTTGAAGGGATTAAATATTACCGTTCCTCACAAAGTAAATATTCTACCATTTATAGATAAACTCGATAGCACTGCGACAACGACAGGAAGTGTAAATACCATAAAAAATGATAACGGAACCTGGATCGGATATAACACTGATTGGTATGGAGTTTTAAAAACATTGGAAAATAACAAAATAAATCAGGATGTTTCAGTATTAATAATTGGTTCAGGCGGGGCAACACCTGCAGTAATTTATGCATTACAACAATATGGAATAAAAAAAATTTCAATTACTAATAGAACCGAAGAAAATGCTGATATATTAGCCGGAAAATTTGGTATTTCAAAAATTAATTATACTAAATACAAAAACACCATATCTGAACACAACCTTATTATTAACACAACCACCCTAACCTTTAATGATTTCATTGATACTTACGACTCTAAAACCATTTACTATGATCTTAAGTATTACAAAAATTTTGATAAACCCAATATAAAATACATTAATGGCAAAGAGATGTTACTCTATCAGGCAGCTATGGCATATACTATATGGACAAATAAAGAATCACCTATTGAAATTATGAAATTATCTTTAAATGAAGAGAATAAATAATCAAATAATAATTGACTAGTTTTTGATATTATAATATAAAGAATTGAAAATATTTAGGATTCTACCAATTAAAGAGTCTTCCGCAAGGCTCTTTTTTTAATTTAGAATACTAATTCAGGATTAAACAATGAAAGAAAAAATTAAATCAAACGAGTTCTTAGTCATTGAAAATGCAATAAAATCAATATTAATCGAGAATAACTTTGTTCTAATTGACATGGATATTACGCTCGGGAAAGACGCTTTAATTGTATTGTATGTCTTTAATGAAAAAAAAGACATTGACAGCATGGCAAAACTAAATGACAAAATATATGAAACTCTTGAAAAAATCAACTTCTTAAAAGATGGATTCTCATTAGAAATATCAAGTCCGGGAATTAATAGGAAAATAAAATTTATTTCTGAATTTGAAATTTTCAAAGAATTAGAATTAAAAATCATGTTAAATAATGACGACATGATTGTAGGAAAATCTGAAGGAATCAAAGATAGTAAACTTGTCATCACAAATGATAATGAGACATTATTACTGGATATAGATAATATAAAAAAAGCAGCACTTAACGGCTAAAGGGGACTTTATGGTATTAAATTTAACAGAAGCAATCAGATTAATAAATCATGAAAAAGGCATTAACGAAGAACTAATTGTAAGCACAATTGAATCAGCACTTACTAATGCATATAAAAAATATTTTGGTACTACTGAGAATTTATCAATAACGATAAATGATGATTTTATTTTTACAGTCAATTCTATTCAGGAAATTGTTGAAGAGGTTGAAGATGATTTATGGGAAGTTTCTTTAAGCGATGCTTTAAAAATTCATCCGGCAGCAAAAATTGGAGACAAAGTAGAAATACCATGTAATCCTGAGGAATTTGGAAGAATAGCAATTCACTCAGCTAAACAAATAATTTTACAAAAATTAAAAGAAATCGAAAAAAACACTCAATATTCAGATTATAAATCAAAAGAAGGTGAAATAATCATCGGTATGGTTCAAAGGATAAAAGACGATGTAATCTATGTTGATATGGGAAATTTTGAAGGAATATTACCTAAGGCGAATCAATCACCTCAAGAACAATACTCACAAGGTGAACGCATAAAAGTAATGATTTCAGATGTAAAAAATAATAAAAAAGGTGGCATTTCTGTTTATTTAACCAGAAGAAATGCTGAATTTGTAAAAAAACTCCTGGAAGTTGAAATTCCTGAAATTTATGACGGTACCGTTAAAATCATGGGTATTGCACGGGAAGCCGGTTATCGGTCAAAAATAGCTGTTCATACCGATAAAGACGAAATTGACCCCGTTGGTGCATGCGTTGGAATGAAGGGTGCAAGAATACAAAATATAATTAAAGAACTTGAAGGTGAGAAAATTGATGTTATCAGATGGTCAGCTGATATTAAAATATATATTAAAAATGCATTAACACCTGCACAAGTTAACAGTGTTGTGTTAGTTGACGAAATAAATCATAAAGCTGTCGCAGTTATGGAAGAAAACCAACTGTCATTTGCTATTGGTAGTCGTGGTGCAAATATTAATCTGGCAAAAAGTATAACAGGCTGGAATATTGAAGTTATTACTCCAGCACAGGCAATAGATGCCGGTATTGTAGAAGATCATATTCAAAGAGCTAATGATTTATTTAATGAAAATACTGCAAAACAATTTCAAATTGAAGAGCTTGAAGTATCTCATGAAATAATCAGAGCTTTAATTGATAATAATATATTTACATTCGATCAGCTAATCGAAATTGAAAATATTTCAATGCTAAATAATTTTACTACTGAAATGGTTAATGAATTATCAACATACATTGATAAATACATAGAGGTAGTTGATGACAGTGATGATAAAGACGCTGAAATAGAAGAATATGAATGTCCTGAATGTGGAGCAATGATTCCCGAAGACGCGGATCATTGCCCAAGTTGCGGGATTGAAATATCTTTCGAAGAAGATGATGAAGAAATTGAAGAATAATTATTTCTACACACAGCTTTGATATTTTCACTAATGAAGAAAATATTAAAGCTGTTATTAAATGTTTTATAGTAACTCCACCTATTTAAGGTTCTTTTTACTATAAGTTTAAGATAATGTAATTATATTTAATATTAAACCTTGAGTTTTATTGTATTTTTTTGTATAATGAGCTAATTTTTGAATGGAGTAACTATGCCAGATTTGGACACTAATGGAATTGAAAAGAACAACGATGATAATCACAAAATAACAGTTATTAAAAAGACTACTGCGCCCGGGATAAAACACAAAAAAAAGATTGTTGTAAAAAAAGCATCAGGAAGTGATGAAAAAACCGGAGAAATAGAAACTAATAATGATAAACCATTAACTGAGGTTTCTGCTAACAATTTGAGCACTCCTCCTTCAAATATTGATAAAAATATTAAAACGACTCAAATTAATTCTTCAGATATAAAAGACCCATCTACAGAAAAAAGAACCTATAATAATACTGAAGGTAACACCGGCGGTTATAATAATAATCAACCGAGAACATATAACAACACGGGAAGTAACACCGGCGGTTATAATAATAATCAGCCGAGAACGTATAACAACACGGGAAGTAACACCGGCGGTTATAATAATAATCAGCCGAGAACGTATAACAACACGGGAAGTAACACCGGCGGTTATAATAATAATCAACCGAGAACATATAACAACACGGGAAGTAACACCGGTGGTTATAATAATCAACCAAGAACGTATAACAACACGGGAAGTAACACTGGTGGCTATAATAATCAACCGAGAACATATAACAACACGGGAAGTAACACCGGTGGTTATAATAATAATCAACCGAGAACATATAACAACACGGGAAGTAACACCGGCGGTTATAATAATAATCAACCGAGAACGTATAACAACACGGGAACTAACACCGGCGGTTATAATAATAATCAGCCGAGAACGTATAACAATACAGGAAGTAACACTGGCGGTTATAATAGAGATGCTAATAGCACAAACACAAATGGAACATTTCCTCCTCGAAGACCATATCAAGGCGGAGCACCCGGTCAACAACAAAACAGACCTTACGGTACAGGTGCCGGTGGTTATCAGGGGAATAGAAATGATCCTGCAGGAAATAGAGGTCCGATTAACAGAGGTGGTCCTAAGCCTGAAACGACAACAACATCACCTACAAATGATAAAGACAGATCAAGAAAAAAGATTAATCAGAAAAAAGATATTGGCAAAAATAAAAGTTATATAGAAAACAGGCCTAATGATTTTGAAAAAAATTTCGTTTATAGAAAAAAAGAAAAGATTTTAGTTAACAGTATTCCTGAAACTATTGATATCATTGATGTTATTACAATAAGTGATCTTGCAAAGAAAATGAATCTTAAAGCAAGTATTATTATATCTAAATTGATGGAATTGGGTTCAATGTTTACGATTAACGATAAAATTGATGCTGAAACAGCTACAATCGTTGCTTCAGAATTTAATTGTAAAATAAATATTGTATCATTGTTTGATGAAACTGTTATTGAAGAGGAAACTGTTGAAGATTCTGATCTTATAAAAAGACCTCCAATTGTTACCGTAATGGGTCATGTAGATCATGGTAAAACAAAATTACTTGATGCAATTCGACATGCAGATATAGCATCATCTGAGTCAGGTGGTATTACGCAGCATATCGGGGCATATAATGTTACTATGGACACAGGTGAAATCATAACATTTATAGACACTCCTGGACATGAAGCATTTACTATGATGAGAGCGCGTGGAGCACAAGTTACCGATATTGTAATTCTTGTTGTAGCTGCTGATGATGGCGTCATGCCTCAAACAATCGAAGCTATTAATCATGCAAAACTTGCAAATGTTCCTGTAATTGTAGCAATAAATAAAATTGATAAAGTCGGCGCAAATATTGACAAAATAAAACAACAATTGTCAGAGTATGCACTACTCCCTGAAGAATGGGGTGGACATACAATGTATTGTGAAATTAGTGCACTAAAAAAAATTGGTATTAAAGAACTGCTTGAAACAGTTCTTCTTCAGGCTGAAGTACTCGACTTAAAGGCATCTATAAAAGTAAGACCAATAGGATTTGTTATAGAATCAAGAATTGATCAAGGTCGTGGTGTTGTTGCATCAATCCTTGTATCTAAAGGTATTTTAAAAGTTGGTGATTATTTTGTGGCAGGGATTTACAACGGTAAAGTAAGAGCCATGTATAATGATCGCGGTAAAAAAATAAAACTTGCAGGACCTTCAATTCCTGTAGAGATTACAGGTTTAGAATTTGTTCCAAACGCCGGAGATCCATTTAATGTGACTCCAAACGAAAAAGAATCAAAACTTATTTCTGCGAAAAGAAAAGAATTAAATAAAATGGAAGATGCCAAGTCTGTCAAAAAACTTACACTTCAGGATTTTATGTCGCAAAAGAAACCTGGAGAAATGCAGGAAATTAAGGTTATTATTAAAGCAGATGTCCAAGGTTCTGCAGAAGCGATTAAAGACAGTCTTGATAAATTAAGTAATAGTGAAATCAGACTGGTTGCTGTTCATACAGGTGTTGGTGCAATCAACGAAACAGATGTTATGCTTGCTATGGCAAGTAAAGCAATTATAATCGGATTCCATGTTCGTCCGAATGTAAAAGCTCAATCGTTAGCTGAAAAAGAAAGAGTTGAAATTAAACGTTACAATATCATATATGATGTTATTGAAGATATTAAAGCATCCATGGAAGGCATGATAAAACCTGACTTAATGGAAGAACTTATTGGTAATATTGATGTTAAACAAATATTCAAAATATCAAAAGTCGGTACAATTGCCGGTTGTATTGTAACAAGCGGAAAAGTCAAACGAAAATCTATGATCAGATTAATTCGTGAAGATGTTGTTATTTTCTCAGGAAAGTTATCTTCATTGATGAGATATAAAGATGAAGCTTCTGAAGTTTTTGAAGGTATGGAATGTGGTATTTCTCTTGAAAACTACAAAGACATAAAAACCGGCGATTCAATGGAAGTATATGAAATTAAAGAAATATCAAGAAATCTTCTTGATATAGAAAAAAAAGAACTACAAGAAATTGAAGATAAAAAAATAGCTGATTTAAAAGAAAAGAAGAAAAAAGAAGATGAAGAAGCACAAAAAATTATTGATGCTGAAGCTAAAAAACTAGAAGAATAATATTCTTAGATTTACACTATGTACCATAAAGTCAAATACCCGATAATTAATAATAACTATAATCGGGTATTTGATTTCTACATTTTTTATGTACAGTATATTTAATCAAATTGTTTTTATAGCGATAATAAATAAGGGAATAGATGAGCATACGAGAAGAACGAATAAAAAAAAGCATTGAAAAAGAAGTTATGAACTTAATCGTTAATGGTTCAATTAAAGATCCAAGGGTACCTAATTTATTAACGATTACTAAAGTTACCTTAAGTAAGGATAAGCATTATTCACATATTTACATAACTTTAACCGGTACTGAACAGGCAAAAGAATTAGCTGTAAAAGGCCTAAATAATGCAAAGGGTTTTATTCAGTTAAATCTTGCTGATAAGCTTCAATTAAGATATACTCCCAAAATTGAATTCAGACTTGATAAATTTGAGGATAAAGCTGAACTTGTTGATGAGTTATTGAAACAAATTTCTGATGAGTTACACAATGGGGCAATAAAATCAGATGAATGACATCATTGAACACGAAATGGATGGTATGATTTTATTAAATAAATCTAAAGGATATACTTCTTTTCAAGAATTAGGAAGATTAAAAAAAATAATTAAGTTAAAAAAAACCGGTCATGCGGGTACACTCGATAAAGAAGCAGAAGGCCTCCTTCTTGTATGTTTAGGAAAATCAACAAAACTTTTAAAATTTCTTGTGGGAATGGATAAGGTTTATACAGCAGAATTTACTTTTGGAGAACAGCGAAGTACCGATGATATAGCCGGTGAAGTAATAAAATCATACAACGCTACTATACATTTAGATACTATAGATTTGTCATTAAATAAATACCGGGGCATTATCGAACAAACGCCACCAAACTATTCAGCAGTTCATGTTGACGGCAAAAGGGCTTATAAAATAGCATTAGCAGGGAACACCCCGATAATAAAAGCAAGAACAGTTACAATCTATTCATTAGAACTATTACAAACTTATTTAAATTCGATTACAGTTAAAATTCGATGTAGTTCAGGAACTTATATACGTTCGATTGCAAGGGATATTGGGATAGATACAGGTTATTATGCCTATATGAGTGCATTGAAACGAAATCAAATTGGAGATTTTACTATAGAACAATCATATTCTATTGATCAAATAGAAAAAAATGAATTCAAAATTGTAACACCTAATGATATTTTAAGTGATATTGATGAATTAATTTTAAATCCGCAAGCTATACATAAGATCAAAGATGGTAAGAAATTATTTTTTGATGATTTTGTTACAGTCCCGGAAAATGATGGTTATTATAAAATTAATAATAACAATAAACTTATGGCAGTTGTTCAGAAAATAAATTCTGATATTATATATGATTTAGTATATTAATATGATATACATAATAATTCCGGTTCGAGGGTATTATGAAAATATTTAGTGGTATTTTTGAAAAATCTAATCAGACTAAAGATGGAATCATTAGTATTGGTGTGTTTGATTCTTTTCACCGTGGTCATCAGGCATTATTACATGACTTAGTTACACTATCAAAAAAAGAAGGACTTGAAACTTTTGTTTTAACATTTAGGATTCCACCAAGAAAAGATAATCAACTAAATGTATTAGAATTAAATGATAAACTTTCTTTTATAGAAAGCACCGGTGTTGAGAATGTTATTCTCTGTGATTTTGATGAGTATTTCAGCAATTTAAACGGCTTTGAATTTGTAAGATTATTAGAAAAAAACTTTAATATAACCAATTATTATATTGGTGAAGACTTTAGATTCGGGTTTAATAAAACCGGATCTAAAGAATTGATTGAAAAATCTGGATATAAAGTGTTTTTAGAAGAAACTTTCAAAATAGATAATAAAAAAGTATCGACATCTCAAATAAAAAAGTATATAAAAGATGGGACTTTAGAAGGAATTGAGCAATGTCTTGGAAGACATTATTATATCAAGGGTATTGTAAAAATGGGTAAACAGTTAGGAAGAACAATAGGTTATCCTACAATGAATATAATTAACTCCGAAGTATTATATCCCATAAATGGTGCATATATTTCAATTACTGAAATAAATGGTGTCAGTTATAAATCTATGACTTTTGTTGATAGTTCTATAATTGAAACACATTTAATTGGTTATGAAAAATTTGAATATAATTTTTCAATCAAAGTAAATTTTATAAAAAAGTTGAGAAATAACATTTCTTTTGAAACGCTTGATTTGTTAAAAGTTCAACTAGAATCTGATTTAATGGCTACAAAACAATTTTTTAATATATAGTAATTTATTATGAGGAGATATAAGTGTTAACTAAGGAAAACAAAAAAGATGTTATCAAACAACATGGTCACAATGTTGCTGACACAGGGTCTGTAGAGGTTCAAATTGCTCTTTTAAGTGAAAGAATTAAATATCTTACTGAGCATTTTAAAGAACACTCAAAAGATTTCCATTCAAGAAGAGGATTATTAAAAATTGTTGGTAATAGAAGAAGACTTCTTGATTACATCAAAAGAAAAGATATCGAAAGATACAGAGAGATTATCAAAACTTTAGGTATCAGAAAGTAACTCTTACCCCTCTTTAACATTAAAAAGGATGTCGAAGCTTTAGCTTAGCATCCTTTTTTTATCAAAATTTGAGGCGGAATATTGTATATGAGTACTAATATGAAACTTTTTGAAAACACTGAAATTCATATTCTTGAAAATGGAATAACATTAATAATGGAACATCTGCCTCATTATTATACTTCAGCAATTTCTTTTTTTTTAAAGTCCGGTTCAAGAGATGAAACAGATTATGAATCAGGTTATTCGCATTTTGTTGAGCATATGCTTTTTAAAGGAACTTTAACCGAAGGCAAACTTTCGTTATCTGAAAAATTTGATCATATTGGCGGCCATGTAAATGCATACACTTCTCAGGAAGAAATCGTCATTTACAACCTTGTGCCATCAATACATCTTGAAGAATCATTATTGTTAATGACTGATATGTTTAATAATTCAATTATGGATCAGCAGGAAATTAATTTAGAAAAAGATGTTATAATTAATGAATTAAACATGACAAATGATGAACCGCAGGAAAAAATTTTGGAAGATTTTTTTCAAAATATTTTTCCCGATTCAGGACTTGGTCGTCCAATAATCGGTTCTGAAAAAACTATTAAAACAATCGATTCTCAAAAATTAATTCGTTTTTATAATAATACGTTCTCAGGTAGTAATTTAATTATATCAATTGCAGGAAATTGTAATACTGATAGAATCAAAAATATAGTATCAGCGATTCAATTTAGAAAAGCAAAATTAATTCACGAAGACATAGCATTGCAAACAAAAAAACAATGGGGTTTTACAAAAATGTCTTCTGAATTAATACATGTTTTATCAGGTCGGGTTCTTTATAAAAAAGATCCTCAATTTTATTTTAGAATTTCGCTCTTAAATATGATTCTTGGCGGATCCATGTCATCCCGGTTATTTCAGAAAATCAGGGACAACCTCGGTTTATGTTATACTATTAATTCTGATATTGATCATTTTAGAAATGAAACAATTTTCTCTGTGTATTACTCCGTTATGCCCTCAAAACTTGAAAAAACAGCAAAAACAATTCAGGACGCGATTAATGAAATAATTGTTAAAGGTATTACTGAAGAAGAATTATACAAAGTAAAAAAGCAAAAAATCGGACAAATGATATTATCAAGTGATCAATTAACAAAAAGAATGAATTCAAATCTCTACTACAATCTTTATTATAAAAATGCAATAAATAAAAATGATGCGATTAAAATAATAGATGAAACAAATGTTTCTGATATAAATGAAATTATTTCCTTATTATTTTCAACAGATTCATATACTCAATTATTGTATAAAAAAAAGCCTAAGGATGCTCTATGGAAACTTTAAACTCTGATGTTAAAATTAAATTATTAGATATAAATGCTCATATTCCGGTAAAAGCAAGCATAGAAGCTGCTGGATATGATATATATTCAGGTGAAAACACAATTCTTGAACCCGGTGAATATAAGGCTATTTCAACCGGGTTTTCATTAGAAATGCACAGTGGTATGGAAGCTCAAGTAAGACCTCGAAGCGGACTTGCATTAAAACATGGAGTAACAGTATTAAACTCTCCGGGAACAATAGATTCTGACTATCGTGGTGAAGTGAAAATAATTCTTATCAATCACTCAAAAAATCCATTTGAAATCAAAATTGGTGAAAGAATTGCTCAATTGGTTTTTTCAAAAATTATGAACATTTGTTTAATTCAAACAAATTCTTTGGCACAAACAAAGAGAGGAGATGGCGGTTTTGGTTCGACAGGTATCCATACTATTAAATAACTTATTGAATAATGCTCGTATTATTATCATCTGTTCGCTACTTATACCAATTTTTCAAATAAATGGATTAACCCTATTTGAAAAAATAAATATTCAAAAGCAATTAAGTACGATGAATACAGAATTATACAATAATAATTTCAATGCTGCAAAGCTCATATTATTAGAGATAAAAAAAAATTACATAGGTTCTGAATTTAATATTATAGCAAATTACTATTTATCGCTTATTGAATATACAAACGAAAATTATTTTCCTTCGACACATTTTATAGAATTAGCCCTGGCAAATATTGAAGATAAACGATTAACAAATAATTTCAAAAATAATATCATTACATTAGCAGGTATTTTATATTATCAAATCGGATTAACTGATAACGCACTTTTATATTTAGAAAAAACAAGAATAATAAAGAATTCAATCAACATAAATAGAGCAAATTTATATCTAAGCTATATATATTTTCAAAAAAACAATTTAGATAAAGCTAAATTCTATTATTATGAAATAACAACCAATTTATTAAATAAAAAAGAAACTGATTTATATCTTTATTTAAATAATTATATCGGATGGAAAAAAATTGATACTAAAACTATCGGTTATAAAGATCCGAATATCAGTTGTTTATATACAGAAAATGATCTTGTTTATATTGGATTATGGCACGGTGGTCTTATTGTTTATAACTATATACTTGACACTCACCGTTTTATTGCATCACCCGCTTTAGTTTCAGATGAAATTCGAGCGATTTACGGAACAGAAACTCATATATGGGTTGGAACAAGCAATGGAATATCGCTGATAAATAAAAGAGATGATACTATATCACAATTAGACTATTTTAATAATTATAAAATTACTGATATAAAACCATCAGGCTCCGATGTAATTATTTCTACCTTAGGCCACGGTCTAATACGATATAATCTAAAAAATAATTCATATAATCAAATTGTACATAATAAAAATATCTCTACAACTTTTGTTGATGACACTATTGTACTTATTGCAACATATGACGGTGCTCTTTACTCGTATAAAAATAACTATCTAAAAGAAATACATTATAATAAATATTCAAAAAAACCAATAACCTCAATAGCAAAAAATAAAACTCACTTTTGTTTTGCAACATATGGAAATGGAATAATAACAAGTAATTTTGATTTCAATACATTTACTGTCTATAATTCACAAAGTTTGAATACAATAAAAAATGACTATTTTCTTACAATTTCAGAAAAAGACAACTCTTTTTATTGCGGTTCTCTTGGTAATGGAATATATTGTTTAAATAATGAAATAATTTCAATGTTTAAAGTTTCCGATTATTATATTGGAAATGACATTCAACAAATACAATTTCAAAATAATTATATGTTTATAGCAACTCTTGGTGAGGGAGTACTTATCAGGATGATACAATAATATGAAACAATTTAAAATGACTATAGCAACAAAATATATATTAGCAGAATTTCTTCCTACATTTTTTATCTGCTTTATTTTCTTTTTTATGATGTTTATTATTAATCATATTTTAGTTATTATTAAACCACTCATTGAAAAAAACTTACCCTTTGATATAGTTATGATGATGATAATAACTATTCTTCCATTATACACAATGTTCAGTCTTCCTTTTAGTCTTCTTCTTTCTTCGCTTATGACTTTAGGCCGTTTATCAAGTGATAATGAAATTGTTGCATTTAAATCATTGGGTTTTAATGTTTCCAGTATTTTTGCTCCATTATTTGTAACTGGTTTTATTGTAATGATAATCGCATTTGGTATTAATGACCGGTTAAGACCAATTGGAATGAAAGCCCAGATGGAGACAAGAAGAAAAATTTCAACAATCAAACCAACACTCTATTTCAAATCCAAAACAGTAAAAAAATATTCAGGCAAAGTTATTTTTACAGATGTGGTAAAAGATAGAAATATCTCAGGATTAATTATTATCGATAAAGATACTGATGGTCAAAAACGAATAATAATGGCAAAAGAAGCTTTATTTCAAACACCGGAAGAAATGAAAGATGCTGTTGAAATTAAAATGCAGAATGCAATGGTCCAATTTGATAAAAAAGAAAGACCTCAAGAATTTAATTACGGTTTTTCCGATACAATATCCTATTATATTCGATTCAGGGATTTTGATGACTCTTCCAATCAAACCTCAATTTCAGAAATGAAAACTGCATTTGAATTATATGGTGAAGTTCAGGAAAATAAATTAATCTATATTGATGAAATAAATAATAGAGATTCCGAATACAATCGAAATATAGAACTGATTAGAGACACAATAAACAATATGAATACAAATATAAATACAAACATATCAATATATAATATTAATAATAACTATAAGAATATCGATAGTTATGTCACATCAATGCAAAATATGAAAAAAAATAAAATTAAAAATTCATATTTTAACAGAAGTTTAATTGATTTTTATGATAAATTTTCTCTACCAATCGCATGTTTAATTTTTGTAATTTTTGGAACCCCAATGGGGATTTATTCCAAACGTTCAGGATACGCATTTGGCTTCATTATTGGTTTATTTCTTTGCGGGATATATTGGTTTTTCTATTATGGAATGGTTGTTATGGGACGAAAGATGGTAACCCCCCCATTTATTTCTATTTTTCTACCAAATTTAGTTTTTCTAATTATCGGATTAATTCTTTTAATTAAAAGGTTACGTGAATGAAAGAAAAAATAATCAATATTTTAAATACTGTATTAAATTCTCTTCATACTTTATTTAATTCAATAAAAACAAAATTTCATTTTTCAGATTTTATTATTTCAGTGAAGAACATTGTGCATAAATTCAAAATAAAATGTATATTTTGGTTTGAAACAATAAAAGAAATAAATATCAAAAAAGTTCATACAAGACTTCCCTACACTCTTTATCAAATGTTATTTTTGAACTTTTTAAACTGGTATTTACTTGCTCAAGGATTTGGTATTTTATTAATAGTAATTGCCGATCTTTTTGGAAAACTTGATTCATATATGACTAATAATATGTCAATTCCTAATATTCTATTGATGACAGTGCTTCTTTTTCCAAAAGCAATTTGGTTTACAATGCCATTTGTTATAATGTTCGGGATAATTATGGCAATTAGTTCTCTGTATCAATCGAATGAATTAATTGCTGTTTTTACATCAGGTATTTCATATACCAAATTTACAATGCCAATCATTCTTTTTAGTGTTTTTTTATCAATCTCTATGATTTTTATTGATAGTTATGGTGTTGTTCATGCTATGCGGTATAGAGATAAATTATTTCAAAAATTAACAAGTCAAAAAACTGACGATTATACAAATATTACGGTAAAAAGTGAAAAAGAAGGATATTTTTGGCATGTTAATGATTTTGATCCTATACGAAATCGTTTAGATAAAATTATCTGTTTTAAAATTGATGTAAACTATAGAATGGTTGAACGAATTAATGCAGAATATGGAGTATATACGAAAAATGGTTGGATTTTTTATACGGGTATGATTAGAGAATGGAATATTGACGGCACATTAAAAGAAGATGTAAAATTTAATAGAAAAATATTTAATTTACCTGAAAATCCATCTGTTTTTAAAAGTAGCGGATATGAAATTGAAACTATGAATATAAATGAAGCCGGTGAAAGGATAAAACTCTTAAAAAGATTAAACATTGAACATAAAAAAGAAATGACTGATTATTATAAAAAGTTTTCTTTTCCTTTTATTTTAATTATTTTTTCAATATTTGCAATCGGTGTATCGACAATATCTAAAATTTATATTCTGATTATTGCACTATTTTTATCAATTGCTCAGGCGATCGTGTATTACATTGCACAATTTCTTCTTCTTGATAATTTAGCGTACACCGGTATTGTTTCTCCTTTTTTTGGAGCATGGTTTACATTCTTTTTATTTCTGCCGGTTGCTGTTATTTTAATTGCAAAAGCAAAAACATAACTCTTTTGTAAAGAGTTATTGAAAAAAAAATGATAATAGTTTATTTATATAAAACATAATGAGGTGAAATATGAGTGATTTTTTTTATGCCGGTATAGATATTGGCGGAACTACAGCAAAAGTAGGTTTAGTTGACAATTACGGATCTATTATTGAAAAAACTCAAGTTAAAACACTAAAAACCGGTAATTGGAAAAAAATAATTGATGATTATGTAAAACCAATTGAAGGTTGGATAAAATCGGGAAAAAATGTAGTCGGTATCGGATTAGGCGGTCCCGGAGCTTTTGATAAAAATAAAAAAATGTTAGTTACTTGTGTTAATATTCCTGAATTGAAAGATGCACCAATTATTTCATATCTTGAGGAAAAATTCAATCTTCCTGTCATGGGAGATAATGATGCTACATGCGCTGCAGCTGGTGAACATATATTTGGTGCCGGTAAAAAATATGAAAATTTTTTATTTGTCACTGTAGGGACAGGAGTTGGCGGTGGCTTGATTCTTAATAACTCTGTATTTAGAGGCCGTGATGGTTTTGCAGGTGAATTTGGCCATATGACCATTGTTCCTGACGGCTTATTATGTTCATGCGGAAATAGAGGTTGCATAGAATCATACGCTTCCGCAACAGCAATCATCAATAATATAAAAACCGGTATTCAAAGAGGTACAATCACTACATATGGTGATGTTGATTTAGCCGATATCGATGCCCGCCTTATATTTACGAAAGCACAAGCAGGAGATAAGGACTCAATTAATGCAGTTGATAATGCTGCAAAACATTTAGGTATGATTATCGGAAGTGTTATTAACTTATTAAATCTGGATGCAGTCATTATTGGTGGCGGAGTTGCACAAGCTGGAAACTATTTTATTGATAGAATAAAATACTATTGCGAACAAACAGCATGGCCTTCATTTATGAAAGGACTTCCAATAATTTCTGCTCAATTATTAAATGACGCAGGCATTTTTGGTGCAGCATCATTAATTATTGAAGCACAATCTGAAAAACATTAAAATAATAATCCGGAGTTTCTTTTGTTTATAATTGAAAAAAAAGATAGTTCAAGCCATGGTAGAGCAGGAAAACTTTCCCTTTATCACGGAGAAGTTCTTACACCTGTATTTATGCCTGTTGGAACAAATGGTCCTGTAAAATCATTTCTTCCCTATGAAATTAAAGAAATGGGTATAAAAATAATGTTATCTAATTCATACCACCTTTATTTACGTCCTGGTATGGATGTTATGGAAAAACTTGGCGGATTACATAATTTTACGGGTTTTGATGGTAATATACTTACAGATTCTGGTGGTTTTCAAATATTTTCATTAAGCAGTTTAACAAAAATAAAAAAAGATGGTATAGAATTCAGGTCACATATCGACGGTTCTAAACATTTTTTATCTCCTGAGAATGTTGTTTCAGTCCAAAAAAGTATTGGTTCAGATATTATGATGGTTCTTGATCAATGTACTTCTCCTGATATTTCATATAATGATGCAGTAAAAGCTCTTGAAACAACAACGCGCTGGGCTGCAAAATCAAGAGAATTTTATAAACAAACTATTGATACAGAAAAACAAAAACAATTTGGTATTATTCAGGGAAATATTTTTAAAGATTTACGTAAAAAAAGTACAGAAGAAATAGTTTCTATCGGATTTGATGGTTATGCTATTGGCGGTCTGTCAGTTGGAGAAACAAAAGATGTTTTTAAAGACATCCTCTCCTATACAGCCCCACTTTTACCTGAAGATAAACCGCGATATTTAATGGGAGTTGGAACACCCGAAGATCTTTTTACTGGGGTTGAGAGTGGTATTGATATGTTTGATTGTGTTTTCCCGACAAGAATAGCACGAAATGGAACAGTTTTTACCAATCACGGTAGAATTAATTTAAAAAATGAAAAATTTAAATATGACAATTTACCATTAGATCCGGAATGTGATTGTTATATGTGTAAAAATTTTTCAAGATCATATATCAGGCATCTTTTTAAAGCTAAAGAAATATCCGGTGCTCGAATTACAAGTTATCATAATGTGTACTACATGAAAAAAATTATGGATAGAATTCGACTATCTATATTTAATAACGATTTTCAATATTTAAAAAAGGATTTCTTAAAAACATACAAAGATGAAAATTAAAAAACGCTTCCTGGTTCTATTCATTTTTCTTTCTTATCTTTCATATTCAAATGATAATACAACTGATACAATTACAACAGTTGCCGACATTTCAGATGTTAAAGAAACATTAAACTATGGTATTGAAGCAGAGGTTTTGAATTTCATTAAATCACTCAATGAACCTTTATCAGATGAATATATGGCATTAATAGTAAGCAGATATAATAATTCTGTTTTAACTGAAACAAAAATAGGAATGATTAATTATTTTGTCCGATGTAATTCATTAAGTGATGCTATCATAGCCTCATTGTTTAATGATGCACAATCCGAAGACGTTGACCGGCAAATCAAAGCAAACATTTTTTATGCTCTTGCTAAACACGGTACTGAAGAACACTACAATTATTTATTTAAACAATTAGATAGTGATGACAAAGTATTATTATCCTCAGCATCAAACGCAATCAATAGAATAAAAAATAAATCGGTAGCACCTCTTATTTTAAAAAAACTCCAGGATGCTACAAATGATCCGGAAATTGTAATGCAGGCTGATGTTCGAAACAACCTCATTTTATCACTCGGTGCATTAGAATACAAAGAAGCAGCCCCGTATCTTAGAGAAATATTAAAAAATGATCCTAATGATACTTTTCTGGTTATGTACACAATGTTTTCATTAGCGCAACTAGCTGATATTGAAAGCATTCCATTAATTAGAACACGCCTTGCAAGTACAGAAAAAAAAATAAAAGATTATGCAGCATATTCATTGAGTTCTTTTAAAGACATCTCAATGATTGATATTTACAAAGATATGTTACTTCATAATGATGCAGCTGTACGGGTATATGGTTGCCGGGGTGTTGTTACCAATCAATTTACTTCGTTAATTGATATACTACTCTACCGATTCAATAAAGATCCTGATAATAATGTAAAAAATGAAGCTTTAAAGTCATTGGTATTGTTAAAAAACGATGGAATTACTGCAATAAAAGATACAATGAAAAATAAAAAATATAATTATTCCCATTATTATGTTGTCAGTGAAACATTAATAAAAGACCCCTCGCAGGAAAATATTGATTTTACATTAGAATTATACAAAAGTGCTGATAAAACAGGTAAAGAAATAATTGCAAAAAATATTGTTAAATCACAATCGAATTTGATTGATCCTTTAATTAATGAATTACTATCATCTCCTGATTATTTAATTCGATTAGGTGCAATAAATGCAATTCTTTCAATAACGGATACAACGTTGGAAAGTCGATTAAAAGAAATATCGGAAAATGATACTGTGGCAACAGTAAAAAAAACAGCATCCAAAGTTCTTCTTATTTTAGGAAGTAAAAAATGAAATTTTTGTACTTACTCTTTTTTTTTTCTATCCTGTTATCATGTAACGATCATATTATAGAAAAAAACAGGTATAGAGAAAGAAATCCAATTGAAAAAATTGAGATAAATATGAAATCAGGAACACTTGTTATTAATGGCTGGCATGAAAATTATATTGATATTTATGTAGAAAAAACGTTAATGAGCGGTTTAAAGAGTGATATTTCATTTCTATCAACCGATATTCTTTCTGACCAGAATAACAAAAAATTAGTATTAACGGCTAAACAACCTGATAGAATTAATGGGGAAATAAATCTTTTGTTAAATATTCCCTATTCAATACAAAGTGCATTTATTTCAACAAATAGTACCAAAACAACCATTTCTCAATATATTGGAGATATTATTTATACCAGTGATACAGGTGATCTGTATATGGATGTATATGGTTCAATTTCAAAATTTAAAACTCATGAAGGTAATATAAATATTAATATTATTCCCAATGGTACAATAAATTTACTCATTAATAATAATTATGGTGATACTAATGTAAATTTCCCTAAGTCTTTGAATCAAACATTTATTGACATTAAGTCAATAAATGGGAATATTACATTTAACACAAAAAGTATGGAGACAATTTCATTAAGTGCCATTTCTACAAATATCATAACATTTGATCAAAAAAAATTACCTCACGCATTAAACGCAAGAAATAATGACTATTTTACTCTTCAATATGAAAGTAATAATCCATTGGGAGATATATTTATTAAAAATGATAATGGATTCATTTTTTTTAATTTATTTTGACATTATTTAAATCAATTATTATATTGAATGCACATATAGAAAGAGGAGATGGTAATGGATTACAATAAAATGACTTTGATGGCACAAAATTCAATAAATGAAGCAGCAGAAATTGCGATTGAACATAATCATACCGAAATTCAACCTGAACATATAGTGCTTGCTTTAATAAATCAAAAAGATGGAACGACAACACCACTTTTTGATGCAATTGGTGTTGGTGCAGAAACAATTAAAAATAAAACATCTGCGTTAGTTAAACAAAAATCGGCAATTGTTGGCAACTTGCAATCGAATCCTGTTTTTTCGCCACAAACGGTAAAATTATTTAAAAATGCAGAAAAAATAATGATTGATTTACAGGATCAATTTTTATCAACTGAACATATTATTATTGCATCTCTAACGCTTGAAAACGAACTATCAAAAACACTTATAAAATCAGGTGTCACAAAAGATAATATACTTCTTGCTCTTAAACAAATTAGAGGTAATCAAAATGTTACCGATCAGGAACCCGAAGCAAAATTTCAAGTTTTAAAGAAATACACAAGGGATCTTAATGCATTAGCAAGACAAAATAAACTGGATCCTGTTATTGGTCGTGATGAAGAAATACGACGGGTTATTCAGGTTTTATCAAGAAGGACAAAAAATAATCCAGTATTAATCGGCGAACCCGGTGTAGGTAAAACAGCAATAGCAGAAGGACTTGCCAAACGAATCGTTGAAGGTGATGTTCCGCAAAGTCTAAAAGAAAAAAAAATTTTAGCACTCGATTTAGCAATGTTAGTAGCCGGAGCAAAATTCAGGGGTGAATTTGAAGAACGATTTAAAGCAGTCATAAATGAAGTTGAAAAATCAAATGGTGTATTTGTTTTATTTATCGATGAACTGCATACATTAGTTGGTGCCGGTGCTGCTGAAGGATCAATGGATGCATCAAATATATTAAAACCATCATTAGCACGCGGTGAAATTCATTGCATTGGCGCAACTACTTTAGATGAATATAGAAAGTATATTGAAAAAGACGCTGCTTTAGAAAGAAGATTTCAACCGGTCATGGTTAATGAACCAAATGTGGAAGATACCATTGCAATATTAAGAGGATTAAAAGAACGATACGAGATTCATCATAAAGTACGAATTACTGATAATGCAATAGTTAGTGCTGCTGTTTTATCAAATCGATATATTACAAGCAGATTTCTTCCCGATAAAGCAATTGATCTGATAGATGAAGCAGCAAGCCGACTTAAAATGCAAATAGAAAGTCAACCGGAAGAACTTGATATTATTGATAGAAAAATATTACAACTTGAAATAGAAAATCAAGCCTTAATACGGGAAAAAACACCCGAGTCTCAAGTAAGACTCGAAAAAATACTTTTTGAATTAAAAGAGTTAAAAGACAAAGCAGATGCTCTGCGACTTCAATGGAATAATGAAAAAAAGGTAATCGAAGAAATTAATACCCATAAGAAACAACTTGATGATTTAAATTCAATGGAAAATGAATTTATTCGAATGGGCAATCTAACAGAAGCGAGTAAAATTAAATATGGCACAAGAATTGAAGTTGAAACTAAAATTAAAGATTTAATGTCTAAATTAAATGATATTCATTCAAGTAATTCATTAATCCGTGAAGAAGTTACTGAAGATGACATTGCTTCAATAATTTCAAATTGGACAGGTATCCCCATTAAAAAGATGTTACAAAGTGAAAGAGATAAGTTATTGGATCTTGAAGACTATTTACATAAAACCGTTATTGGTCAGGATGAAGCAATTATTGCAGTTAGTAACGCCATTAGACGTAATAAAGCAGGGATTTCTGATATGAACAGACCTATAGGTTCATTTATTTTTGCAGGTCCAACGGGTGTCGGTAAGACTGAATTAGCAAAATCATTAGCAAAACTTCTTTTTGATGATGTAAAATCATTGACTCGAATTGATATGTCAGAATATATGGAAAAACATTCAGTATCAAGACTTATTGGAGCACCTCCGGGATATGTCGGATATGAAGAAGGCGGACAACTTACTGAGGCTGTCAGAAGAAGACCCTATAGCGTCATATTATTCGATGAAGTTGAAAAAGCACATGCTGATGTTTTTAATGTTTTACTTCAATTATTAGATGATGGTCGATTAACCGATAGTCAGGGAAGAATAGTTGATTTTAAAAATACAATTATTATTATGACCAGTAATATTGGAAGTCATTACATTCAATCTAATAATGAATTAACAGAGGAAGTTCGCGATACAATTTTTAAATCAATCAGCTCATTTTTTAAACCGGAATTTTTAAATCGAATTGATGAAATAATTTTATTCCACAAACTTAATAAAGATAATATTCGTAAAATTATTGAAATTCAATTACAATATCTTGCAGACAGATTAAAAAATAAAGATATAACAATTACATTTACTGAAAATACTATACACGAGATATCAATAGCAGGATATGATCCTCAATTTGGTGCTCGACCGATTAAAAGAGCAATTCAAAATTTAATTGAGAACCGGATAGCAAAAGAAATGATATCAGGTAATTTTATAGATGGTGAAAAAGTATCTATTGATTTTCAAAATGATAATTTTGTTTTTACTAAAGGATAGATAGGCTCTTGAATGAGAGTTATTCTTATCATTTCTTTACTTCACATAAAAAAAATGGTATTATTTTATTAATATGAGTGAAATGTATAGAGCAAAAAACAGGGGAACAGTATGTTTACATCAACAGACATTAAAAGTAAGATTAATCAGCTACGACATCATTATAATAGCTTTATAAATAATAAATATGTTAAAGGCATTATGATGAAATTAGATATCCCCCATACAATTCATCGGGATATGGATTATATTTTATTATCCGAGATTGTTTATATTGACTCAAAAGGTTCATTGACTGATATTTATACAGGTGTAAAAGCAGTTATTTTTCTCATTAAAGATATTGAATTAAAAGTTATCCCCAATATTCAGGGATATGCTGATGCTGGCAAAAACTCTTATAATGCAAATGAGTCCATATTATTTCAAATGGCTATAAAAAACTTCGCAATGAATGTTGAAACATTTACTAATATCCTGGAAGAACTTTATACAATGCTTATTGATTATGATAATGAACATTTTCCAAAGTCAGAAGTATACAAATCAGTTAGAGATTTTGCCGATATTCAAGTCTATTTTGACTCTAAAAAAAGAGAATCTTCCAGGAAATAATGAGTCTGCAATGATGCTTTAAATACATTCTAAATACTTCTGCACAACACGAACTCCTTGAACGGCTTCTTTTACATCGTGTACTCTAATAATTGTAGCTCCATTTAAAATTGCTATCGTATGTAACGCAACGGTACCGGGAAGCCTGTCTGCAGGTTCACTCTGATACACTTTACCGATCATCGATTTTCTTGAAATACCTGCTAATACAGCATACCCTGAATCTGACAATTGCTTTATTTTTTTTAATAGAATGTAATTATCATCGAGTGATTTACCAAACCCAAACCCGGGATCTAAAATAATATTTTTTATTCCATGATTTTTGAGTAAATCAGCTTGTTTTAATAAAAAATTGTGAACTTCAATAAATACATCATCATACTGTGGAGATAACTGCATATTTTCAGGCGTTCCTTTCATATGCATAACAATACAAGTCGGTTTAAACTGAGAAACGACATGTATCATATCCGGATCAAAAGAAAAACCAGAGATATCATTAATGATATCAACACCAATTTTTAAACATTCTAAAGCGACCTTCGATTTATACGTATCAATTGAAACAGAAATAGAGAATTCTTTTTTTATCATTTCAACAACGGGGACTACTCTTTCTAATTCCATTTCTAAAGAAATTCTATCACTTCCCGGTCTTGTAGACTCCCCTCCGACATCAATAATATCAGCCCCTTCATTTATCATTGATTCAACCCTGAATCTTGCTTTGTCTAATGAGTTAAAACATCCTCCATCACTAAAAGAATCAGGAGTAACATTTAAAATCCCCATAATTTTAATATGATTACTCAATAATATCTCCTGTTGAAGGACTAATAGTAATTTTAGCTCTCAAATTATGTAACTTTTCATTCAAAAAAGGATAACTATTGGTAATTTTTTCAGCAATATCCAGAAAATTATTTGTTTCTTTGAAATTATTTCTTTCATAATTTATTTGGGCATAATATAAATATAACGCCTGTTTTGCTGCATCGATATTTGAAATATAACTCGTATTAGAAACCCATCTGTTACCTGCATAACTTTTTTTATTATTTTCATCAGTCACATAGAATTTAAAATCAGCATTGGTATAACCGTTATAATTACTAAAAATATATCCTAAATCCCCTGCTTGAAGTTTCAAAGATGTTTCAGAATTAGAATTAGGAAGAAAATTTGTTTTGGAATCGTTGGTATTAATAACAACAAAACCTCGAGAAAGACTATCCCTATTAATCCATATTTTTTCTATACCTTCACATTCTGCTAAAACATACTCTTTTTCATCATTAAATGTAATATCAATTACTGAGACTTTAGTACCAAAATTTAATTTGAAATATTTCGATTTATCTAAACGATTAATTTCTTTTCCTATATCAGATTTTAAAATATAACCATGTTCAGTATAGTTTTTTATATAAAAAACTTCTTTATCAACAATTTTACTTTTTACTATTGTTGGCTTTTGTTCCTCACTAATCTTTTTATTACTGCAACTGAAAGATAAAAACAGTAAAACTAAAAACATAGTAATAGTAGCATTTTTCATTAATTACTCCATATTTTTGTATGATATTACAATATAAACAAATATATAATACAAGAGGCATACAAGCCTTATAATTTCATTTTATATTCCTATAAAAAAAAACACTTTTTTTCAATAATTATTAATTTATTTTTACTTATTGTTTATTTAGTATATAATAAAATAAATAATTTTAGAAGGAGCTTATTATGAATCTTGAAGATGCTATCAAATTGTATGAAAAAAACATTACAAAACTTGCAGAAAAAAATGGTGTTGAATATGAAGTAATGCTTGAAAACTGGATTCAGAAATTTAATGAATTTGATAAAATTACTGATAAAAAAGGTTTTTCAGATGAACTGGAATCATATAATTTGGAAGAAAAATTATCTCTTGTTGCATTAACAATTAATGGTTCGATATTAATTGTTTCCGAATCAAATGATAATGATGAAAGAAAAGTGAGATATCAATCAATAAAGATTAGAACTGATGACTCAAAAAATGTACCTGAAGTTTTTACCGGTAAAATAAAAGATGCAATAAAAATTTCAAAAACTGTTGTATTTGAAAATATTATCGAAACATCACCTATCATTAAAATTAAATCATCAGATGATTTTAATTGGGATGAATTTGAAAATGTAGCTGATGAAATGACCAGGGAATTTACTAAACAATTTGAAATGATAGATAATCAAACGATAACAAGACGACTTAATAATTTGGAGTTATAATGAATAAAGAACAACTCATTTCCGGAATGGCTGAAAAAACAGGTAAAACTAAAACTGAAACAAAAAAAATTATAGAGTCAATATTTGATGAATTAACGTCGGTTTTATCAGAAGAAAAGTCTTTTACCATTACATCATTTGGCAATTTCTCCGTAGTAAAAAGAGAACGACGAAAAGGTTTTAATCCCTCAATTGAAAAATTCATGATGTTACCGCCAAAATTAAAACCACGCTTTAAAACAAGCGAAATTCTTAAGGAGAAAATAAATAAAAATGGTAGAAAATGATGATAAAATGCATATTGATGATTTTGCCGAAAAAATAGCACATGAAAATGGTATAACTAAAATACAGGCAAAAGAATTTATTACGACTCTATTTGATTTTATTGGCGAAAAATTAGCTGATAATGAACCGGTTAAGATTTATAATTTCGGATCATTATCAAAAAAATGGATGAAAAAAAGAAAAGGAATTAATCCAAAAACTCAGGAAAAGATTAATATACCTGCACATTATAAAATTTTATTTAAACCCTACTCAAAATTATCTGATATCGTTAATAGAAAATATAGAAATTTAAAACCAAATGTTTTAGATGCCTTATTAACACTTACCGGTATGACAAAGGTAAATCCCGATTTTATTAATGCGATAAATAATGATACAGAAAAAAAAAGTATGTGGGAAAAAGCTAAAAAAAGAGCATTAATAATCCTTGCAATTATATTATTGGTTTTGCTCGCAACTCTTGCTACTTTAATTACAATTCCTGTTGTTATGATTAATGAAAACAATAAAATTGTTCAATATGTCAATTCCATTAATAAAATATTCGGTCTTGATAAAATAACTGACCGGTTTAAAGGTGAAATTAACGAGCAGGAAGCAAATGAATTTTTTATATCTGCTAAAACAAAATTAACTGATAATAGAAAAATCATAGGGGAATATATAGTCAAAGACGGTGACAATATATTTAATATTGCTAAAGAACATTGGAAAAACGAATATTTATGGCCTGATTTGTACATTACCAACAAAGAAAAAATCGAGGATCCGGATTTAATCAAAAAAAATGATGTTCTTGTAATTTATGAAAAACTTGGTGATCCTAAAGATTTTTCAAAAAAACAAAAAGACGATATTGTATATGCTTATTTAGGTATCTATAGAATATACAAAGCGTTGGGTGAAGCAGAACTTCAAAAAGGCAATAAAATCAAGGGTGAACAACGAATCAACGATTCTAAATGGACACTCTATACTGCAGTCCGATACGATCATAACTTGCTCAATAAATACGAAGATGCCATTTATCCTGAAGACAGGGAATTTGTTCAACAACAAATTGACAAATTCGGTTTTATTCCTGCAAAAAAAGATAAATAACTCAAACACAATAATTATACTTTTTAACAAAATCAGATGTGAAATAAATTTCACATCTGATTTCACTCTATTGCCCACCCCACGTTTAACTTTAAATTTTTTTCCATAAATTAAATTTTTATTACTTTGTATTCTTTTTGTAATTAAATAGTATATAATAATTATTGATTAGAAGAGTTAAAACCTCACTTTAAATTTTATTTTGGAGTAACAAATATGGGATATAAACTTAAAAATGATGACATTCACAAAATCATTAATGCGGAACATCATGATCCTTTTACTGTATTAGGCTATCATTGTGATGAAAAGAATAATAAAGCGGTAGTCCGGGCATTTCTTCCTGAAGCGATTAAAGTTGAACTGATTACTGATTCCGGTATAACACTTTTAATGAATAAAGTTCATAATGACGGTCTTTATGAAGGTGAAATTACTCCACTCAAAGATATCAAATACAAATTTAAATTGTATAATTCAGAAAATCATTCATGGATATTACATGATACCTATATGTTTCTACCTGTTTTAAGTGATTTTGATTTACACTTATTTAGCGAAGGTAATCACTTTGATTCATACAATAAACTTGGTGCTCATTGTATAACACTACAAGGAGTTAAAGGTGTATCATTTGCTGTTTGGGCTCCTAATGCAAAAAGAGTAAGTGTCATTGGAAATTTTAATCATTGGGATGGCCGGCATAACCAAATGAGAGTTCGTGGAACATCAGGAATCTGGGAACTCTTTATACCCGATTTGAGTGAAGGTGAAATATATAAATATGAAGTTAAAAATCAGAACAATAGTCTTACTGAAAAATTTGACCCATACGGATTCAGATCAGAATTAAGGCCAAAAACTGCAAGTGTTGTACATGATTATTCAACATACAAATGGAAAGATAAAGATTACATGAAAGAAAGAGATTCCGGTCACAACCTGAACAAACCTGTTTCTATTTATGAAATACACCCTGCAAGCTGGAAAAGAAAAAATGGAAACGATTATTTAACCTATAAAGATCTTGTTGATGAACTAATTCCTTATGTCGTTTATATGGGATATACGCATATTGAATTAATGGGAATTGCCGAACATCCTTTTGACGGGTCGTGGGGTTATCAGGTAACCGGCTATTATGCACCAACATCAAGACATGGTACACCCAATGAATTTGCATACTTTGTCGATCAATGTCATAAAAATAATATTGGTGTAATAATGGATTGGGTTCCCGCTCATTTTCCTACTGATGAATTCGGGTTAGCACGATTTGATGGTACTGCACTGTATGAACATGAAGATCCGCGAAAAGGTTTTCATAAAGACTGGACAACTTTTATTTTTAATTACGGGCGAAATGAAGTAAGAAACTTTCTGATATCGAATGCTTTATACTGGGTTGATGTCTACCACATTGACGGGTTACGGGTTGATGCAGTAGCGTCAATGTTATATCTTGATTATGCAAGAGAAGCCGGAGAATGGGTTCCTAATGAATATGGCGGAAATGAAAACCTTGATGCTGTTTTTTTTATCAAAACGCTTAATGAAAAAGTGTATTCAAAACATCCCGGGGTGTATATGATTGCGGAAGAGTCAACAGCATGGTCGGGTGTTTCCAGACCAACATACTGTGGTGGCTTAGGATTTGGATTAAAATGGAATATGGGATGGATGAATGACTTTTTAAAATACATTGAAAAAAATCCTATATACAGAAAATATCATCATAACGATTTAACTTTTTCAATGATTTATGCTTTTAATGAAAATTTTACCCTTGTTATTTCTCATGATGAAGTTGTTCACGGTAAAGGTTCTTTAATCAATAAAATGCCCGGTGATGACTGGCAGAAATTTGCAAATCTCAGATGCGCAATGACTTATATGTATGCTCATCCGGGAAAAAAACTATTATTCATGGGAAGTGAATTCGGACAATGGCAGGAATGGAATTATCAGCAAAGTTTAGACTGGCATTTACTTGACTGGAATAAACACAAGGAATTATTATGGTTTTTCAAAGAGCTTAATAAGGTATATAAAGAAAACCCTGCTTTGTATCAAAAAGATTTCTCTCAGGACGGTTTTCAATGGGTCAATTGCAATGATTGGGAATCAAGCGTATTATCATTTTTACGAAAAAGTGATGATGAAACTGAAACTTTACTCATTGTTGCCAACTTCACCCCTACTTTGCGACATGAATATCGGGTAGGAGTTCCTAAACATTCACATTGGGATGAAATCTTTAATTCTGATGCTACAGAATTTGGTGGTTCAGGTAATGGTAATTGCGGTGGATTCTGGTCTGATGAAAGAGCATGGGATAATCAGCCGTATTCAATTAATTTAACTTTACCACCCCTTGGAGTTATAATACTTAAATCAAAAAGTAAATAATCTTTAATTTATTTTGATTATATGATATAACTAACGTTGGTTTTAAAATGAAGTCACTTGCAAAAATTCTATGTAAAATAAGAATAATTGCAAGTGACTTCTTTGAAGCTAATTATTTTATAATTTTGGAGATCGTATGAAACAATATAGTGTTATGTTATTTTTACTGATAGCGTCATTTTCTATTTCGTCAAATGTATTAAAAGTTGAAAAAATTGGTATTGTGAATTTACAGAAAGTAATTGAAGTTTGTTTTCAAGGTAAATCCTCAGCGGTAAAACAAGTAATAGAAGAAAAAGCCAAATTTCAACAACAATTGGACAGCATTAGAACTCAAGTGTCAGAATTGCAAAATTCATTAAATGCAGAGTCAAATACTACTTTAAAAAGTGAACTTGAAAGTAAAATTGAAAAATTACGACAGGAATATACCGATTTGTATAAAAAAAGAGCTCCTGAAATTGACCGTATGGAAAAAAGCATTCAAGCTCCATTATTTGAAGAAATTTATGAAGTTGTAAAAAAGATTGCTGAAAGAGAAGGTTTTTCTATAATAATAAGAAATAATTCAGACACATTATTTTACTATAGTATTCAATCAGATATCACTGACAAAATAATTGAGCATTTTAATAATAACTGAGCCCCTTTTAAAAATATTTTTTTTATATCGAATTTTTGCATGAAATTATGATGATAATAGAAAAAAAATATCTGTTACTATTCTAATATGTGGCAGAAATACAGTCGCTTTGGGGACGATAGTATTTATAAGAAAGTAATTTATCAAAAATTAAGATTTTTGATTCGTCTCCTAATATTATAAATATTAGTTAGAATTCTCATTGACCTGTATTTATACTTTCAAAATTAAAGGTAGGTTATTTATTGAATAAAACAATTATAATATTATTTTTATTAATAACATCTTTATTATATTCAAGTGATAACATGATCAATTTACTGGATGGAGTTTGGTTTGAACGAGTTGTTTACGGGGATATTATAGTAAAACATTCTTGGGGTATTTCAAGGAGTGTAGCTAATGCTTCAGTTGAATTTGATTTGAAAAAAACATTTTTTAACACTTCTCTTGGGGGCTGGTCAATTAGTAATGTTAGATCTCATGGTGATTTAATATATATTTTATTCAAATTTAATGATGGACATGAATATGAAATTGCAATAAAAATTATTGATAAAAATACTATAGTTTTTGAAAAAATGAGTTGGTTTGATTCAATTGGAATCATTGATTTTTATGGATATGAACATCCATATTATAGGATAGGCGGACCAAACACTCCTATTATAAAAATGGTAAGTGTTGATAATTTACGATTAAGAGAAACTCCAGATGTTAGTTCAAAAGTAATATTATTAATGAAGAAGAATACTAAAATTGAAATTATAGATTTAGGTAAAATGACATTTGTCAATAAAGTATCAGGTACTTGGATTAAAGTCCGCACGGAATTAGGTGAAGAAGGTTGGTGTTTTGATGCATACCTTGAAGAATTAAAATAATAGTATAGTGCTGGTTTACGTTAGTTTTTAATCTTTCTAACAAAAAGATACAAGATTAGTCAATGTTTTATAAGTGTAGTTCTAAAATATTGACTATTAAGTAATTTTTAGATATACTCTTCAAAATAGTAAGAGGAATTGATTATGATACGACGGGAAATGTATTTAAATAAATTGATAGCATACAAAAACAAGAACTTAATTAAGGTGATCACCGGCATTAGAAGATGCGGAAAATCAACTCTTATGGAAATATTTCAGGGGTATTTACTGGAAAATGGAATAGCTGAAAATCAGATTTTGTCTATTAATTTTGAAAATATTGATTTTGAAGAACTAACAGACCCGAAAATATTGCATGAATATGTCAAGAATAAATTGTTAGCGGATAAAGTGAACTATCTTTTTTTTGATGAAATACAGAATGTTAAAGATTTTCAAAAAGTTATCGACAGTTTGTATATAAAAAAAAATACGGATATCTATATAACCGGTTCAAATGCATATATGTTGTCAGGAGAGTTAGCCACTTTGCTTTCAGGCCGCTATGTTGAAATTCAAATGCTTCCTTTATCTTTTAAAGAATATGTTTCTACATTTAATGATAAAACTGATCTTTCCCGAAAATACAGCGATTATCTTCAATATAGTTCTTTTCCCTATGCTATTGAATTAACACACAATAAGGAACTTATCAAAGATTATTTGAAGGGAATCTACAGCACAATAGTATTAAAGGATGTCGTTGCCAGAAATAACATTGCTGATGTTTCTATGTTAGAAAGTGTTATTCGTTTTGCATTTGATGCTATCGGTAATATATGCTCTATAAAGAAAATCAGCGATACAATGACATCCGCCGGACGCAAAATTTCAACTCATACGGTTGAAAATTACCTGAGTGCTCTTATAAACAGTTTTATTCTTTATAAGGCCGGAAGATATGATATAAAAGGAAAACAACATCTTAAAACTGGCGAGAAATATTATGTTGTAGATATTGGGCTTCGTTATTTATTATTGGGCAATAAAAAAGCTGATTTCGGCTTTATGCTTGAAAATATTATTTATTTGGAATTATTAAGAAGAGGATATGAGGTATATGTCGGTAAGGTAGATACTTTGGAAGTTGATTTTATCGCTTTAAAAAACGGGTTTACTGAGTATTATCAGGTTGCTCTTACCGTTACCGATCAGACAACGTTAGAAAGAGAATTATCTCCGTTTAATAAACTAACTGACCATAATCCTAAATATTTATTGACGCTCGACCAACAACCGGTAACCATTCATAATGGCATACAACAAATTAATGCTATTGACTGGCTTCTTGAGTAGAGGTTATTAAAAAAAATATTAGTATATTTCTATAAATATCAAAATATTTTGTTATAACGTTCAAATTATATTTCAAAAAATACTGAGGCAACGAAATGAACTTCCGTTTTTGGTTATCCATAATCGGGTTTCAGGATAAAGACTTTCATACTGTAAAAAGTATATTTTAATTTTAAAAATAAAGGCTAATTTAATATGTAAAAAAAATGATTCTTATTTTTTGATTTTATATCTATTATATTATTTTTCTACAGGTCATAGAGGTAATTGTCTGTAAAGGTAAAATATTTAAACATTCAGTGTTATTTACAAAGAAAGAATTGATCATTTTATTTGTAACATTCATATAAAATATTACAGAAGGAGAAATATGTTTATTATTTATTATTTTAGAAATAATTCTTTTGATTTAACTGCATTCATTGCTTTCATTATATTTATTTTATTAATTATATTTAAAAGAAAATCAATATTTAGTGACAGTATATATTTAAGAAATTTTTTTGGCTTGATCATATATTTAATTTTATTTATAATAATAAGAGGGTGTTCTATATTACCCAATTAATCTAGCCAGAGTATACTTTTATTATTATTAATATTATTTCAATAAAAAAAATATAATTTATAATTATTATGTATAACGTAGATAGAAAAAAAGTTAATGTCATGTCTTATATTATCACTACTCTAAAAATATCGGAACCGTAATTAAAAAATCATTTAATTTGTTTAACATTTCAATGCTATCATAAACTGGTATCAACTTCTGTATTATTTAGAATTAACTTCATCATGTTCTTTAAAAACTAATAATTTATTAACTAAAACCGTAACTGATTTTATTATTTATCTGATAACTGAAAAATGTAGATTATTTGTATCAATGATATAAGGCCGTATAGAATACCTCGTCTCGAATAAGAAATAAAATAAGACATCATCAATCAGATGCATAAGTCAAACCATCCCAGAGAAAAGTTATTTATTCTAAAATTATTTTTTTATTGTAAAAAAATTTAATTGTTGTATATTCTGATAAATTGACGGAAATTAATAATGGGGAAATTTTTAAAATATGCTTCAATTACACAATGATTATCATAATCAAATTTTATCAATTAAAAATAGAAATCTATTTTTAATTGATAAAATACTTTTAATTCTAGTAATTTTTATTTTCTCATTTATTGTTATATATTATTTAATAAATAATTATAGAGAAATAATAGAAAGTGTAAATAATTTTATTCTTAATTGTAATTATTTTTACTACAAAAGAACTTTTTAAAAGTAAAGAAGTTCATATTAATTATATTAAAAAAATTATAACATTCTCTGCAACTGCATTTAAGAATTCAAGAATAACCTTAGATTTCGAATTGCTTGATCATATAGCAATAGTTTTTTACAAAGATTTTATTGGGGACTGCGGAGACGTTAAGAGTTATAAAATACTTTTTATAGACAAACAAAATCATTCATATGAGTGTTGTGAATTAAATGATAGATTAATAATCATTAGGTTGGCAAAATTCTTATCAAAAAAAATGAATCTTACAGTTAAAGATTATTCTTATTTAGAGAATTATCATAAGTTTAGAAAGATATTTAAAAGCTTTTATAATACTTTAGATAGAATAATAAAAAAATATTTAATATTTTAGGCTAATTAATAAAAACGAGGATATATAATGTTTAATTTTATAAAAAAATATTTTATTATAATTGCAGTGGAAAATAAGAATTATTCTCCTATTTACCAAAAAATAAATAATTTTGAAAGTGTATTATATGTTTGGAGTGATTCAAATGGTGCAAATTTCTATTTAAATAAATTACGAGAAATCGATTCTACTGAATATTATATTATAAAAAAAGTAAATGATAAGTATTTAAAGAATATTGAAAAGATTTTTATCAATAAAAACCATAGATTATTATTAAGATTTATATAAAAATAGTAGAATTTTATAGTGTATATAAACATAACAAATGGAAAAGCAAAATTTGGATATTGGACTAATTAGCCCCCTCCTCAACTTATAATTGCCTCATGTTTCTCATACTCATATTCATTCAACTTCGTATACAGAGTTTTTCTATTCATATTGAGTAATTCGGCTGCCATTGTTTTATTCCCTTTCGACAACTTCAGAGTAAATAAAATTGCCTGCTTTTCTATTTCATCCATTTTTACCGGCATTTTAATTTTCATATAATCAACACCATCTTCTTCACCACGCAAATGCGGAGGTAAATCATCAATATCAATAACAGCATCTTTCGTTAATACAACGGCTGACTCTATTGCATTTCTTAATTCCCGGACATTTCCCGGCCAGCTATAATTATACAAAGCATTCTTAGCCTTATTGGTAATTTCAAAAATACTTTTATTATTTTCACGACACAATTCTAATAAAAAATGGGATATTAATAATGGAATATCATCTTTTCGCTCTCGTAAAGGCGGTACAACTACCTGAACAACATTTAACCGGTAATACAAATCTTCTCTAAATCGCCCCTCATCAACTTCTTTTTTTAAATCACGATTTGTAGCTGCAATAATTCTAACATCGACACTTAATGTTGATTCTCCACCTACTCTTTCAAAAGTTTTTTCCTGCAAAATTCGCAATAATTTTATTTGTATAGTATGTGAAATCTCGCCTATTTCATCAAGAAAAATAGTACCGCCATCGGCTAATTCAAACCTTCCCTTTTTGCTTTTTACAGCGCCAGTGAAAGCCCCTTTTTCATGACCGAATAATTCACTTTCTAATAGAGACTCTGAAAGCGCTGAACAATGCAGCTTAATAAATGGTTTATCATTTCGAGTTGATAAATCTTTAATCAAATTTGCGACTAACTCCTTACCGACACCATTCTCACCCAGAACTAAAACTGATGCTTTCGTTGGTGCAACCTGTTCAACAATATTTAAAACCGATGCCATTCTTTCAGACTTTCCGATTAAATTCCCAAAATAAATAGAAAGTTTTGATTGAAGTTTTCTATTTTCAATTTCTAAAAGTCTTTTTGAAAGTGCTCTTTCAACAATTATTGAAAGTTTTTCAATATTTAATGGTTTTGTTAGAAAATCATACGCACCATCTCTCATCGCTTTCACTGCAGTTTCTACCGTACCATGTCCTGTTAAAACAATAACCGGTATACCGGGGAAATCTTTCATTATATAAGCAAGAAGATTTTCACCATCCATATTTGGCATCTTTAAATCAGTTATAACTAAATCAATTTCATTGTTTTTTAAAATTGAAATAGCCTCACTACCATCAGGAGCCAGAAAAACGGTATGATTATCTTTTTTTAATACAAGCCTTAAACCTTCACGGATATTTTTTTCATCATCTACGATAAGAATATTTGCATTCATTCTACAATCTCCTCATATTCATTAACCATCATATTCTATCAAACCTTTTTCATTAAATGGAACGGGTAATCGTATTGAAAATACAGTTTCCCCTTTACCGGAACTGAATGTAACTTCACCTTTATGCTCTCTGATTATTTTATAAACAATTGTTAATCCCAAACCGGTTCCGTAAGACTTGGTTGTAAAATAGGGATCAAAAATTTTTAATTGAATATCATCCGGTATTCCATCACCATTATCTTTTATATTGATATACACATAACTGCCTCTTGATTCTGCACCAATAGAAATGATACCTTTTTTATTTTCTACCGCTGCAATACTATTTTGGATTAAGTTTAAAACAGCTTGTTTAAAAATATTTTCATCAAGCCAGACAGCCGGCAATTTCTCATAGTCTTTATGAAATTTGATTCCTTTCGCCTGCATTTCAGGTTGTGCAAGATCAATAATTTTATCAAGATACTCATTAAGATTTGTTAATGTCATATTTACTGTCATCGGTCTCACTGAGTAAAGAAAATTCACAACTATTTCATTGAGTCGTTCAATTTCTTCATTTACAATATTCAGAGAATACATTAAATCTTCAGAAATCACACATTTACATTTACTGATTTCCTGTTCTAATAATTGTACATGAATACTCATAGCTCCTAAAGGGTTTTTTATTTCATGTGCAATACCTGCTGTTAATGTTGTTAATGCTTGAATACTTTCTATTTGTTTAAGTTTATTTTCACTTTCTTTTTTTTCGGTAATATCTTCTGCTATAATAATAGTACCAATTATTTTTCCATCTTTAACAAGCGGATACACTGAAAACTGCAAATATGAATATTTTTCATTCTCCAGTTTAATTTCTTCTGTAATGATTTTATCATTTTTGCTAATTAGTCTTTTTAATAAATCATAGATTTTAGTATTGGATATCGCATTTTTGAGGCTTGTGCCTTCACTGATTTGTTGAATTTGAAATAACCTGCATCCGGTTTTATTATAAAACAAAACACTCTCTTCACTATCAATAACTAAAACCCCTTCAGCCATAGAATTAAATACGGTTCGAATATTTGAATATTTATCTGATAAATCTATAAATATTTTTTTTAAATCAACAAAACTTATTTTATCAAGTTTAGTAATTAAATTATCAAAAAAATTATATTTTATCATTTAAAACCATCTCCTTTATCGGATATAAAAAACCTTCAAGCTGGTTCTTCGGACTTAAATTATATATAGTTATTCTTTGTAACATCGTATTTAATAAATCTGTTATATAAGTTAAATGATTATAGTCAATAATGGATAAAATTGGAAATTCAAGATTTTCACCTTCACCTGATGAATACTCTCTGCATAGAAATTCTTTATCAATACAATTTTTTAAGCCCTGAATTAATGCAATTAATTGGTTTTTATCCTTTTCTGATTCCAGAAAAAGATACAATTCGGAAAAACTATGATTTTTATTAAACGTAAGGTTAATAAGTTTGGTTAATTTAACTTTACTATTATCAGCAGAACAAGGGTCTGTATTGTGAAAATATGACAATAAATTTTTAAAATCGGTATTATCATCTTCATATTTTTTGGAAATAATATACTGAATCGATTCTTTTGAAAGATCAGAAAAATAATATGACCTGCAGCGTGATTTGATAGTTTGAATTATTCTGTTTTTATTTTCAGCCAATAAGATAAAATATAAATTTGACGATGGCTCTTCGAGGCGTTTTAATAAAATATTTTCTGATGAACTTTCAAGATAATCAACTTTATCAATAATGACAACCCGGGCTTTAACATCCAATGATAAATATGTCCAGTTCAACATATTTCGTATTTGATTTACCGGAATATTAGGTGTTCTATATAAATCATAGAAAGATTTCATCGTTTCCTCAATAATCTCTAATTCCACTGAGTTATATTCTTTATTATCAATAATTTCTGAAACTTTATCAGCATATTTAAATGCTGATTTTTTATCATTCTCACTCATTGCACCATCAATTAAAAAATTCTCAAGTGGCATATATGATAATTTTAAGTTCTTATAAATTTGATTTCTAAGCATTGCTGATTTTTTTTGTTTGTAATTTTTAATTAATTCAACTGTTTCATAATAATAATTTCTTCTCGACAACAAAATCATCCCGTTAAAATCAAGAGAATTTACACGTAGACAGTTTGAACATTTGCAGTTTTTACTTTTATCCCCATCACAATTTAAAACCCGTACTAACTCAAATGCAGCAGTAAGTTTACCTGTATATTTATTCCCATGAAATATCATTGAATTGGTAATCATATCATTATTGACTTCACATCGAAGCATATCGGCAATACTTTCCTGACCGATTAAATTACTAAACATTATGTACTCCAAACATTTTAATTCTGTTAGCTTTATATCATATTCTTACTTTTTAAAAAATACCATCTTGCAAAAAATAGTAAATAATATTACTATTTTCTATGAAAAAAAAATATACAATAATTGATTTACTTAATAAACAACCAATGATTATAAAAAAAAGTATTGATTATATCAATTTATTTGAAACAATAAAAAACGAAAAAATTATACATAAAAATATATCATATCGAATATATCAAAATCTGAATAAGTGTCACATTGATTCAGATTCATTATCATTCTATTTAAAAACAAATAACTTGCCTCTTCACCCTTTTTTTCCACGATTTTTACTGCTTAAGAAAAAATATATTGATCTTCAAAATAAAAGAAAAAATGAAAAAAAAGAAAAAATCGATGTTCAAATGAAAATGATTAATCCGCTTGTTAAAAAATATTTAAAACATTACCTTGAATATGAAAAGAAAATCTCATCCAATCAGCCGGCATTATTTTTTAAAATAATAATTCCTAAAAACATGAAAAAAGCACGAATAGTATCAAACTTTTCATTAACGCAATGGTATTTTCTCATTGATTCGTATTTAATTCAATTAAATGAAACATATAAAAGAACGGATTTAAATTCACTCATATTATTAAATTATAAGATGGTTCTTCACTTTAATCCAAACGAAACGCTGACAAATGAAATAATTTCATCAGCCTACAGGAAACTATCATTAATCTATCATCCCGATAAGGGCGGATCTCAGGAGTCATTCGTTCTTATTTCAGAAGCACGAAAAAAATTGATTACATAGAGAATCTGTAAGGATTGGTTAACTTAAAGAACGTGCTATATATTCTAAAACCAGATAAGCATTTTCATTCTTAGATTTGTAAAAGAAACTTTCCCGTTTCCCTGTATTTGAAAGAACGATCAACTCTGATTTATCACCGCCAAAAGCAGTTTTTTCACCAGTAATTTGATTTGCTATAACAAAATCTAGTGATTTCTTATTTAATTTTTCAGAAGCATACAGTTCAAGATTATTACTTTCGGCAGCAAATCCTATGAAAACCTGATTTGTTTTTTTATGAAGTGATCCGAGAATATCAAGCGTTTTAATTAATGAAAGATTAAGCGTATTCTCATTTTTCTTAATTTTTAAAGTATTACATTCTGTTGTATAATCAGCAACAGCTGCACACATACATAATATATCGGTACTATTTATTTTCTCTTCGACAGATTTTTTCATATCATGTGCACTTCTAACAGAAATAATATTTTCATTTCCATATTTCTTTATATAACTATCCATAATAATATCAGATACATTACCAGCAATTATCGTCACTGAAGCCCCTAACGATATAAATGTCTCTGCAAATGCAAATGCAGTTTTACCCGATGATCTATTTGAAATATAACGAACAGGATCAATATCTTCAATTGTTCCTCCCGCAGTTATCAACACTTTCTTACCTGAAAAATAATGATTTCTGGCTGCACAATTTTGTATGATAAAACCATATATAGACTCTATCTCAGGAAATCGTCCGACGCCGGTTGTTCCGCATGCCATGAGTCCTGTGTCAGGTTCCATAACAAGAAAACCAAAGTTTTTTATTGTATTTATATTTCTTTGAGTTACAGGATTTACATACATCTGCGTATTCATAGCCGGTACTATTATTTTCGGGCATGTTGCTGACAAAAGAACTGTTGATATCATATCATCAGCAATCCCTGATGCCGCTTTTGCAATACAATTCGCCGTGGCCGGTGCGACGATGATAATATCTGACAATTCAGATATACCAATATGCGGTATAAAATCTGAATTGTCAAACATAGTAGTAATTACAGGATTATTAGTTATGGATTTAAATGTTAAAGGAGTTACAAATTCAGTGGCACTTTTTGACATAATAACCCGTACAATGGCTCCCTTTTTTTTCAAAAAAGAACACAAATATACTGCTTTATATGCTGCAATACCACCGGTAACACAAACTGTTATATTTTTATCTTTAATTATACTATCCAAAACAAACATCCTTGTTAAAACCTATAAAATTAACTGCAAGAACATCCGCCTTTATCATGTCCGCCACAACATTCATGCTCATCATCTTCATCATGATCGTGATCGTGTGCTAAGAAGTCTTCAATTTCTTCTTCTGAAGCATCTCTAACATTAAGAACATCAATATTAAATTTAAGCGGCATTCCCGCTAAAGGATGATTTCCATCAAGTGTAATACTTTCTTTTGTCATTGCCGTTACCGTAACAACAAATTCACCATTTTCACTATTTAACTCAAGTTCCTGACCTATATGAATTTTATCAACCTGATCACCAAAATCTGATTTATTAAGAACGAACACCAATGATTCATCCCGAACTCCATACCCTAACTCAGGTGAAACAACAGTCTGGAAAGAATCACCTTTCTTTTTACCTTCCATTTCATTTTGTAAACCTTCAACCAGAAAACCATACCCTTGAATAAAATCTAAAGGTTCTTCTTCTCTCGAACTATCTATTATAACATCCTTGTCATCAAGTAAATCATAGTGGATAGTAACAAACTTGTCTTTTTGAATAACCATTATTACCTCATTTAAATAAAATTATACATTTCGAGAAAATACTAAAAAAAATAAAAAAAGGCAAGCATCTTATTTTCTTATAATATTAACCATAACAACTTTCATTGCTGCCATTTTACTTTGTGCATCAAGAATTCGTTTATTTGTTAATTTATTTGCAACCGCTTCATGAAAATGAAATGTTGTATAGAGATTACCGGGCTTAACATCAAGGGTTAATTTACACTTTAATTCAATTTCACCATTATCTGATATGAGTTTTACAAAATCATTATCTTTAATATGAAGTTTAATTGCATCTTTTGGATTTATATATACAAATGGTTCACTTTGTAATTTTTCAATACCTTTCGTTTTTCTCGTCATTGTACCTGTATGGTAATGTTCATATAAACGACCGATTATAAGTAAAAAAGGAAACGATGGTGTAGCTTTATATGGATATTCCGGTAAAGGGAAATAAATTAATTTTGCCCGTCCTCTTGAAAACTCGCCCTGATGAAGCCTTTTAACAGAATCACCTAAAATATCACCCGGCCAGAAAAATTCTTTATCATCAAATTTATTCGGATCAATATGTGAATATATCGGTGCTGCTTTTCTTATTTCTTCAAATACATCTATCCATGAATTGTATTTCCAATTAGCACCACAAAGTTCAGCTAATCGATAAATAATCTGATAATCATCAAGCATATCTTTAGAAGGAGGATCGATTACTTTTCGCACCCTTTGAACTCTTCTTTCTGTATTGGTAAATGTACCATCTTTTTCAGCAAAAGATGTTGCCGGTAAAATAACATCAGCATATGCTGCTGTTTCAGTTAAAAAAATATCCTGAACAACAACAAAATCTGTTTTTTCTAAAGCTTTAATAATTGAATTTGAATCAGGATCAGATAACACAGGATTTTCCCCCATAATATAGAGAAAATCAATATTTCCTTCAGCGGCTTCATGCATTATCTCATTTAATGTTAAACCTTTTTTTTCCGGTAAATCAGCACCCCATAACTCAGAAAGTTCTTTATTATCAGCTTTATTATCAACTGACCTGTAGCCCGGTAAAACACCGGTTAATGCTCCCATATCACAAGCACCCTGGACATTATTTTGCCCTCGTAAGGGATTTATTCCGGTCGGTCCCTGCCCGATTTTACCGCACAATAAAGCAAGATCGGCTAATGCAACAACATTTCCTGTTCCAAAAACATGCTGGGTAACTCCCATTGCATAATACATACTTGAAGCACCGGAAATGGCAAAAAGCCTTGTAGCTAACCTGACATCACCTTCATCAAGACCGGTTTGCTGTATCATATCGTCTAAATTCAGTTTGTTTATTTCTGCAATAAATTCATCAACACCTTCACACCGTGAATTTAGCATATCGGTATCCTGCATACCTTCATCAATGATAATTTTCATCATTGCATACAACAATGCCATATCAGTACCTGGATTTAATTGTAAATGCATAGTAGCATATTTTGATAACGGACTTTTTTTAGGATCAACAAGAATAAGCAAGGCACCTTCTTTAATTCTTCGTATCATTCGCCATGAAATAACAGGATGTGTTGAAGTCATATTACTGCCAATAACAAAAAAACAATCAATAGCATCAATATCTTCTATAGGATTCGTCATAGCAGCATGCCCCAAAGTCATGTTTAACCCGGAAACTGATGGTGAATGACAAATTCGCGCGCAATGATCAACATTATCTGTATGTAATACAGAACGCATAAATTTCTGGAATATATAATTATCTTCATTGGTACATCGAGCTGATGCTAATCCGGCAAATATACCATTATTGCGTTTTATTTCATCAATTTTATTTTTGATATATATTAGAGCATCAATCATATTAGTTTCTTCTAATTCACCCTTGGAATTCCTGATTAATGGTTTAACAAGTCTTTGAGGGGAATTAACAAAGTCAAAACCGAATGAACCTTTTATACATAATCTGCCTTTAGAAACTGGAGAATCCATATCACCACGTACTTTTATTATAGAATTTCCTTTAGCAGAGACTTCAATGCCACAACCGACTCCGCAATAAGGGCAAATTGTTTTTATCTTTCTTATGTCAGGAAATCGCCCCTTTCCAGCAGCTTCTTTCTCCCATAATGCACCTGTCGGGCAAACATTAATACAATTGCCACAAAATATACATTCGCCATTGTCTTCAAGACTTCTATCATACAACGTTGAAACTCTCATCATCTCACCTTTATCAACAAATGATAAAGCATCTTTATGAGTCCACTCATTACACGCTCGAATACATTTTCCGCATAATATACATTTAGTTCTTTCAAATTTTATCAATGAATTATCAGGTAAATCACCATGTTTGATTGGATTAAATTGAGCTTTCTGAAACATTTTACCGGTTGCTCCAAAATCGTATGAATACTTTTCAAGTAAACACTCACCCGAAGCATCACAAACCAGACAATCTGCCAAATGCTGACTTAATATCATTTCAAGAACTATTTTTCGTGCATAATTAACTTTTTCTGAATGAGTATAGATAACCATATTATTCTTAACAAGTGTAGAACATGATGGTTGTAAAATAGTTTCACCTTCAATTTCTACAACACAAATACGGCACGATCCGACAACACTTAAATCAGGAGTGTAACATAAAGCCGGTACCTGAATATTTGCAGTTTGTGCAGCCTTCATTATTGTCCAGTCATTTTCGCAGAATATTTCAATACCGTCTATTTTACAAACAACGAGTTCTTTTTCCAACTATCAACTCCTGGTTATTGCATCTTTAGGACACACTTTATAACATTGACCACATCTGATACATAATTCTCCGTCTATTGTATGATATTGACCATGAGTACCAACAATAGCATTTACCGGACAATTTAATGTACATGCTCCGCAACCTATACAACTGTCTTTTTCAATTTTATATCGTACTAATTTCGGACAAACACCGGCTCTGCATTTTTTATGAATGATATGCTCTTTTAATTCATCTTCAAAATAGTGAAGCATACCTAAAATCGGGTTACTTGCTTCTTTTCCGAGTCCGCATAAAGAAGTTTGATACATAACCATTGAAATATTTTTCAATTTTTCAATATCATCGATTTTTCCATTACCATCTATTATTCTATTTAATATATTTAATATTTTCTGAGTTCCTTCCCGACATGGTACGCAAAAACCGCATGACTCATGTTCAGAAAATTCTATATAAAACTTCGCTAGCTCAATAATACATGTATTCTCATCAAGAACTACAACACCACCGGCACCGATTGAAGCATTAAATTTCTTCAGGTTCTCAAATGATATTTGTTCATGAATCATCGAAGCGGGTAAGATTGTTCCCGATGAACCACCAATCTGAATTGCTTTAAGTTTTGAGACCTTGAGCATCCCGCCGCCAATCTCATTTATTAACTCATTAAATGTTATTCCAAAGGGCATTTCAACTAAACCTGAATTTTTGACAGCACCTGATAAAGTAAGTAACTTAGTCCCCTTTGATTCATCACTGCCAAATTTAGAATAAGCGTCAGTATTTAAAATAATATCACGAATATTTGATAATGTCTCAACATTATTAACCATCGTCGGATTACCAAACAAACCATTCTCTATGGGATATGGAGGTTTTACTCTCGGATTTCCTCTTCGTGATTCTAATGATGCTATTAATGCGGTTTCTTCCCCTGTTATATAAGCACCTGGTGCAATTTCCAATTTAATATCAAACGAAAATTGTTTACCCATAACAGAATTCCCTGCATAACCTCTTTCATACAGTTTTTGTATAGCAGACTTTATTCTCGATAATGCAAGATCATAATCATTTCTGGTATACACGATTCCAATATTACTCATTGTTGCATACCCTGCAATTAATAAACCTTCTAAAACTCTATATGGATCTCCTTCTAATAAAGACCTGTCCATATAGGTCCCCGGATCTCCCTCGTCACCATTACAAATAACATATTTAGGCTGAGATATTTGTTCGGCTTGCTTCAGCCACTTATCCCCCGTATGAAACCCGCCACCACCACGACCGCGTAGACCGGAATCTTTTATTATCCGGCAAATTTCTATCTGATTATCATTTGCTAAAACTTTTTCCAGAGCCTTAAACCCGCCTCCGGCAATATAATCATCAATGTCTTCAGGATCATAAAACGGACTGTCTTTTAAAATTAATCGATTTTGTTTAGCAATAAAGGGTATTTCATCATAAAATAGAATTCGTTTTTTATGAAGTAAATCATAAAAACAATATTTCTCTGCAATAATTCCATTCTTTAAATGACTTTCAATAATATCATCAATTTTTTCTTCTGTTAATTTTATATAAAAAACTTTATCATTACCTGCAATTAACGTGGGACCAACCTCACAAAAACCATGACACCCGCCTTTCTTCACAACATATTTATCAGACAAATCAGGATCATTATATACTCTATCCAAAAGTTTAATAAATACATCAACACTACCTGAACTGACACACCCGGAATTAGAACATACAACTAACTGTTCTTTTTTATTATCTTCCATTAATATTCTCCGTTTCTCGAATATCATCGATAATTGTTTTGATCATCATTGAATTAACTCTCGAATATGTTTTATCATCGATCATCATAACAGGAGCAAGTGCACAAACACCCAGGCACGATACTGTTTCAAGATAAAATAAACCATCTTTACTTGATTCACCGGCTTTAATATCTATATATTTTTCTATAGCATCAATTATATTTTTTGAACCTTTAACATGACACGCGGTTCCTTTGCATACTCGAATTTTATATTTTCCCGGTTTTGTTAAATAAAACATACTATAAAAAGATGCATATCCATATATTTCTGTTGATGAAATATTAATAAAAGAACTCACTTTTTTTATAATATCCTGATCTAAAGATCCGAATTCTGCTTGAATTGCTAAAAGAATTTTTGAAAGATCACTTCGTTGAGGATTTTTATAATGTGATAATATTAAATCGATTTTATTACTGCTTCGTATTTTATCCATTGATACCCGGCTATAGATTGATTAAAGAAAGTAATTTATATTAAAATAATCAATTACGTATGTCAAATAACATTCATTAAATTATTTAATTATTTAATACATGACAATTTTGCAACCAAATACTCTTTTACAATTTGTTTGTAATATTTATTTAATGAATTATAATCTATATTTTCAAATGAATGAATATTTTTTACAAAATTCAATAACTTTAAAGCTATTTCTAAATCATTATTTTTTAATAATTTATTTAATAGAGCATCTGTATGTTGATTATTTTTAAAATAACGAATTAAACGATAGGAAACAACAATTTTTAAGCGATTAATCTGATCGGAAGATTTTTTATTCTCCAGTAAAAGGATCATTTCAACTACTTTTTCCAGTAAAATAAAGGTGTCCTCAGATGATGGATTAAATGATTTATGTGACAACATTTTCTTAATTTTTATAAACAATTCAGTATAATGAAATAATGCATCTGAGAAAAAATTGTCTTTAAATCTTTTCATAACAAAAGAAATGGCTTTTTTATTTATATGAATTAAGTCTTTTTCATAATATGAATAATCAGATAACTGATCTAAAACCATTTCGTAAGAAGGGAAATAATAACTACCCGTTTCTTTACAAACAGTATCAATAGCAATATTCAACACTGATTTACTTATTGTATTTAATCGCAATCTATCAGGATAATGCCTGACAGGAGAAATAGTATAAATAATCTTAATATTCGGCATATAAACATCAAGCAACAATTGAAGTTGTATTAAATTTAATACAACTTCATCTACATATTGAAGTCGTTCTTCAAATTCCTTAGCCGGTATTCGATGGCAATTTGCAACAATATCACCTTTATACTCATATACAACAGAAGAACCGGGAGTTATTACAATTACTGTTGATTTTTTTAAAATATAATTCATAGAAACTACTGTTGAATTAATAGTTTGTAATAACTCATCCTTGTCTTTACTGTTAAAAAAACCCGAATGATTCAACGAATAATACACTCCATTATAAAAACACAAATCAGCTTCATCGTATTTTCGTAACTCCAGAATATCTTTAATTGTGTTATATATTGAAAACGTATTATACACCGTTCCATAAGGATTTGAAAAAGAATCAATGCCAATTTCTTTTAAATATGAGGAAATATTTTCCGAAAAACAGGATCCAATAAAAAACAAAAAATCATTTGGGGTTAATTGAAATCCTGGTTTATCAAGTAAAAATTTTCTTTTCTTATTCATGCCCGTAAAATACATTTTTTCATAAGAATATTCAATAGTAAAAAAGGCTTTTTTCTTGACATATATCACTTAAACTAATAGAATGACCAGATTTTCGTGATATTTAAGAGGTGAATTGTGGGATTATCCATTGGAATTATAAAAAGATCTATTATAAAATCTGTTCTTATTGCTTTATTTTCTTTAATTACTGCTATCTTACTCGGGTTTCTATTAAGCAGCATTAATAATGTAGAAAAAATTGAAACTTTATTAGAATCAAACAAGCCGTCACTACCCAGCATTCTATTAGATAGAAATGGAAAAGTCATTACAGAATTTTATTCTGATGAAAAAAGAGACATGGTTTCACTTGATACGGTACCGGACTATTTAATCCGTGCATTAATTATATGGGAAGACGAAAGCTTTTATCATCATCATGGCTTTAATCCATTTGCTATATTAAGAGCATCATTAAATAATTTTCTGGGAAGACCTGTTAGTGGTGCCAGTACATTAACCCAACAGCTTTCAAGAACTTTATTTCTCAATAATGAATTTTCGATAAAAAGAAAAATCAAAGAACTTCTTATCTCATTTCAACTTGAGAAAAAATACACAAAAAATGAAATACTTTCTTTATATCTTAATAATGTTCCATTTGGATACGGAATAAACGGAGTACAAGCTGCAAGTAAATTTTTCTTCAATAAAGATGTTAGTGAGATAAATTACTCTGAAGCAGCTTCATTAATTACTGTTATATCAAACCCGACATTTTATTCATTTATTCGATTTCCTCAAAACCACAGAACAAAACAGATTCAAGTGCTTAACAAAATGGTGAGATCAGGTGTTATTTCAAAAAATGATGCTGACAGATCATTTAATCAATTCTGGGTTAACTGGCAAACATCAAAAAATTCATCTCAAGGTGCATTTTACAGCAGAGAAGATAAAGCACCTTTCTTCTCCGGTTGGGTACTTCAAATCATTGAAAAAGAACTACCAACTGTTAATGTGTTTAAGGATGGACTAACGATAAAATCAACACTTGATTTAGATACAAATATGTATGTTGAAGAACAAATGAGAGCTGCATTAGACAGACAACAAAAAATATTTGAAGAAGAACAAAACAGAAATTTCAATATAGTACAAAATTTCTATATCGACGCTATCGGTTTAATCAGTCAGACTTTTTCATTAACCAATGTAAATATTGGTAAAGAATCAATAACTAATAGAGGTCTGACCGCATATCAGAATTCAGTAAACCCGTCATTAAATCTTCTTTCAAAAATTCTTGGATTGGATTTAGTTGAAACAGCCACAGAAAACGCCTTTTCACCGGCAAGCGGGAATCAAAAAAAACATGAAGATGTTCAAGGCGCATTTCTTTCGATTGATAATGCTACCGGTCAAATTTTAACAATGATCGGTGGAAAATATTTTGATGTTAATAATCGATTTAATTTTGCCATGCAGGGACGAAGACAACCGGGGTCATCATTTAAACCGTTTGTTTATTCGGCAGCACTCGACAGTGGTTTATTTACTGCGGCAACAATTATTGATGATGAACCGACTAACTTTACTTTTGGTTCACAAGATCCTGATGAATGGTATAGACCATACAATTATGGTGGTGTCTATTATGGAAAAGTTTCTGTACGAAGAGCATTAAGAAGAAGTTTAAATATTCCCGCTGTTAAAATATATTATGAAATTGGTAAAAACAATGAGTATAAAGTTCCAATTGATCGTGCAGCTTTATTATTAGGTCTAAACTCGCAAAAAGAAATTGATGCCCGATTTGCCAGAGAAGCCAGTACCGTTCTCGGTACTGGATCGGTTTCATTATCTGAAATGACTACAGGATATTCGGTTTTTGCAAATGGCGGACAAAAAAGAATAATGAGCTCAATAATTCAAGTTGAAGATAGAGACGGTAAAATTATATGGGCTCCCGCTCAGGAAATGGAAAAATATCATAGAGATAATAAAAAAAGACTTCAACTTATTTCACCACAAAATGCTTTTGTGATGGCTGATATATTAAAAGGAACTGTACACTCACCTGATGGTTTTTTATATGGGACAAAAAGAAGAATAATTGATGAAGGAAAACCATTTCCTGATGTTGAACTTGCTGCAAAATCAGGTACAACTCAAAACTGGAGTGATGGTTGGATTCTTGGTTTTTCACCGGATATAACAGCAGGTGCATGGATGGGGTTTAAACAATATGGTTTAAGTCTCGGCTTCAATCAGGACGGTTCAATAATCCTCGGTAATATTTGGGTTGATTATATGCGACAGGCACATTTAGGTAAAAATAAAGTGTATTTCAAAGAACCTGCAGGGGTATTAAGAATTAAAGTATGTAAAGAATCCGGTTTACTTCCATCATCTTCTTGTAATGAAGACAGTTTGTATTATGAAACATTTCTTCAGGGGCATACACCAAGAAAAACATGTGATGTTTGTGAATTAAAAAACGAACAAAAAAAGACTATTTTAAATAGCTTTAATAAAGATTTACTGCTTTTTGAAAGCTCGGAGTTTAAATCTGATTCACTTGATATTGATCAATCAATGCTTCTTGAAGATTTATTTGAAGATGATCAAACACAGAATTTTAATGATAATTCAAAAGATGTAATTGATAAAACACATACATTTAATGAAAGACCATCTGATATCTTAAATTCGGAAACAATTGAAACAATAAACGCTCCAACTGTAATGGAAGAAATAAAAGACAATGAAATTGAAGAACCAAAAGTAGAAATATCCGAAGAGTTAAAAGAAGAAAAAATTGATAATTCAGATGATATTCAATAATTAATTATTAAACCGTTTTTTTTAACAAAAAAAAAAACGGTTTATTTAAAACTTTTTATATATCTGTCGTATAAAATTATTCCTGCACTAACTGAAACATTGAGAGAGTCAAGTTTTTCATTTGACGGTATTTTTATCATCTCATCACAATTTTCCTTAACAAGACGACGAATACCCTCACCTTCATCACCCATAACTATTGCAGTTCGTTCAGCATAAGAAAAATTTTTAATTGAGACACCGGACATGTCGGCACCATAAATCCAATAGTGTATCTTTTTTAATTTTTCCATAACACGATTTAAATTTGTTGCATATACAATTTTAAGTTTAAAAACAGCACCTGCTGATCTTTTAATTACAACCTCATTGACAGTTGCTGCATTATTTTTTGGAATAACAATATATTTAACATCAAATAATAAAGCTGTACGAATCATTCCACCAAGATTACCAATATCTTTTATTCCATCGAGAATTAAAATAACAGGATTATCTAAGGACTTATTTAATTCGTCATAAAATTGATTTTCGGGTATTTCAAAATTAATATCATTATTTGTTTGAAAAACAACTCCCTGAGTATCATTATTAGTAAATCTTTTGAAAAAATCATCTTTATTTAAATATTGAATATTGATCTCTTTTGACAGTGCGATAGTTTCAAGCTCCTTTTGACGAGCATTGAGTGCACCTTCAATTAAAAACAAAACACCATCATTTGTAATTTTCAAAATTTCGGAAATCGGATTTATACCATAAATATTTTTCATTTAATCACCATTTTTAATTCGAATGTTTAGCGGATACTTTACAATAAATCATTATTCATATATATTGACCTTTTATAGCATTAATTATAAAAGTAATAAATAAATTTTAAAAGGAATAATCATGAATATTAAAAGAACAATGATATTAGTGTTTGCTTTTATGTCAATCAATATATTTTCTCAGGATATTGGAGAGAAAATAAAAAGTATTATTGAATTCTTAAATAGAAATAACCTGTCGATTTTTAAAGACGGTACAATATTATCAAATAATAGAATAAACAACCAATACATTAATGAATTAGTTCAGAGAATAGGAAAAAGTAACAATATTGAATTTATCATAAGAACAAAAAAAAGTGGATTATACAAAGCAATTTTTATGATTAATGACGCTGAAAATCGACTTGATGGTAAATTACTTGGCAATTTAATACCAATTTCAGAAAAATCAGGTAATTCATCAACATTATATCCAATTGAAAGCCTTGATACAATCACCTTAGTTTTTAGATACAAAGAAAAGGAAGACTTATTAAATAACGATTTAATTTATTTATTAAATAGCATGCTCTATAAAGATGAGACACTTACAAGTATGATAAAAGGTAAAATAGCCAACAATGAAAATCAATCAGAAGAAGATAAAAACCGTTTAGTTTCAATGTCGAGAGATCTTTTACAAAATAAAAAAGATATAATTGATGTATCTAATAAAGTGATTAATAACTACATAAAGGAAAATACTCTTTTAAAATCAAAGTCAAACAAAACACCTGATGACGAAGCTATAATTTCCGAAAATCAATTATATATTGATACTTATAATGCACTTATTGAAAATATGAAAAAAAACTAACTATTTCAAAGGATCAAAATTAGATAATGATTGACTTTTCCTTATCGAAATTATATATTTTAATCTATGAATGGAAAACAGATTGCATATAATAAAAAAGCTTCTTTTGAGTATGAAATTACAGATAAGTATGAAGCCGGTATTGTACTAAAAGGTACTGAAATAAAATCATTAAGATCAGGTACATGCAGTATCAGTGAAGCGTATATTATTGATCAGGAAGATGAAATCTTTATTAAGGGAATGACAATTCCTGAATTTAAACATGGAAATATTAATAACCATGAACCTAAAAGATTGAGAAAACTTTTATTACATAAAAAAGAAATAGTTGCGATAAAAAAGGCAGTTAATGAAAAAGGAAATACTTTAATTCCTGTTTCAGTTTATTTTAAAGGAAGTCTTATAAAATTAAGTATTGCAATTGGGAAAGGTAAAAAATTATACGATAAAAGAAATTCTATTAAAGATAGAGAAAACTCAAGACAACTTGATAGAGTAATTAAGGATTATAACAACTGACTTCACGCGCGTGAAGAAAACAATGAAATGTTAAAACATTTATTTTATAGGGGATGCACTGGGTTCGATTGCAGCACTTAGTCGGGATGTCCTGCATGCAGTGGGTGGTAGCACTTAAAAAGCCACACAACAAACAAACGCAAACAATAATTTTGCTTTAGCAGCGTAAGCTGCTACGGTCGCTGGAGGAGTTTAGTCCTGTACTACGAAAGATGACCGTCAGACGAACAGGAATAGTGATTATGATTCTCTGACATAATCGCAAAATAAAGGAGATGCTGTAATAAATCGGTACCGTATTTGCACCTGTTTATTACCTAAGATATAAGCAAAAACTAAGCATGTAGAAGGCTCCAGTCAGTCTCGTAAGACGCGGGTTCGATTCCCGCCATCTCCAATATTGATGATGCATCATAAACAAACCAATGAGTGAATCAAAACATTTTCTTTCAGTTAAAAAAAATGTTTTGACTATTCTTATTCAATTTCTTGTATAAAAGGGAAATTATGGCCAATCACAAAACGATACAATCACATAAATCTACATTTCAATACAAATGATTAAAAAAGAATTCATTAGTGAAATACCGATAACATTATTCAATTTACTTCAGAAAGATCTTTCTTCAGATGAAATACTTCATTTACTTAATCAGGGTTCTGTTTGGACTTTGAACAGACGTATAAAAGATCCTGATAGTATTATTGAATCAAATACAACAGTGTATATTTATCAACCAGAGTTTCCCATAACAGAATATTCATTACAAATCAATAATATACAATACGAAGATGATGATTTACTTATTGTTTATAAAGACGCCGGTGTAAATAGTGTACCGACTCCAATGAGTGATTTGGATAATATTCTGCATGGTATTAATAAGTATTATATTTCACAAGGTATAAATCATAAAGCGAATCCAATTCACCGGTTAGATTGCCCAACAAAGGGATTAATAATTTTTGGAAAAAACAAACAATCAGAATTAAAAATGCATCAGCTTTTTAAAGATAGAAAAATAAAAAAACTATACATTGCTGTTACAAATAATATCAGTTTAAATTCTTACTGTTCAATTATAAACGATCCGATCGAATGGAAAGGAAAAGTTCAAGATGCAATTACTCATATTTCATTAATAAAAACAATTAGTAATCTTTCGTATTTCCGGGTATATCCGTTAACAGGGCGAATACATCAAATCAGAAAACACATGGCAAAACATGTCAGTCCGATTATCGGGGATGCATTGTATGGTAAGGGATATACGCGAAATGATGAAATGGAATTAGCATGTTTTTATTATAAATTTAAACACCCCATAACTAACAAGACTTTAGAAATACAGTATTTAGAAGAAAAGTTCAGATGTGACTCAAAATAAACAAGCATTCATTTTATTGAACGCTTGTTTATTTAATAGCTAAAATAAACCGGATATTACACCATTTTCATCAACATCAATAAGTTCAGCAGAAGGTACTTTGGGAAGGCCGGGCATAGTCATTATGTCACCGGTTAAAACTACGATAAAGCCGGCACCTGCAGATAACCAAACATCTCTTACCGGAATTGTAAACCCTGAAGGTGCACCAAGTAAAGATTTATCATGAGAAATCGAATTTTGTGTTTTAGCAATACATACAGGGAAATTACCAAAACCTTCTTCGGTGTATAATTTTAATTTTTTAAGTGCATTCGGCTGCCAACTTACACCGTCAGCCCGATAAATTACACTTGCGATTGTTTCAACTTTTTCTTTGAGTCCCATTGAATCCGGATATAATTGTCTGAATTTAGCGGGAGTATCACATAATTTTACTACTTCATGTGCCAGTTCAACAACGCCCTTTCCGCCATCAGCCCATCCTTTTGTAATAACAGCCCGCACTCCACATCCGGATGCCGCTTCCTTTATGGCATTAACTTCATCTTCAGTATCTGTAACAAAATTATTTATCGCAACAACAATTGGTACTCCAAAATTTTTCAGGTTTTCAAGATGAGTTTTTAAATTTGCAGAACCTCGTCTGACTGCCTCTGTATCAGGACTCGATAACATTGTTTTATTAACCCCACCGTGCATTTTTAAAGCACGAACAGTTGCAACAACCACAACTGTTGATGGTTCAATATCGCCAATTCTACATTTTATATCCATAAACTTTTCCGCACCTAAATCAGCTCCAAAACCCGCTTCAGTAACAACATAGTCAGCAAGACTTAAGGCTGTTTTAGTTGCCATTAAACTATTGCAGCCATGAGCTATATTTGCAAATGGCCCCCCATGAACTATTGCAGGAGTTTTTTCTAAAGTTTGAACTAAATTTGGTTTAATTGCATCTTTTAATAATGCGGCAATAGCACCTTGAACTTTTAACTCTTTTACTTTAACAAATCTTCGATTAAATGTTTCTCCAATAACAATATTGCCAATTCGTTCTTTTAATTCACTAATACTTTTTGAAAGGCATAAAACTGCCATAATTTCGCTGGCAACAGAAATATTAAAACCGTCTTCACGAGGTGTACCTTCTGTTGCCCCACCTAACCCGACTACGATTTTTCTTAATGTACGATCATTCAAGTCAACACATCGTTTCCATGATATTAATCGCGGATCAATACCAAGTTCATTTCCCTGGTAAATGTGATTATCTATAATTGATGATAATAAATTATTAGCATTTGAAACGGCATGAATATCACCTGTAAAATGAAGATTAATATCCTCCATTGGAACAATTTGAGAATAACCGCCCCCTGTTGCTCCTCCTTTTACACCAAAACAAGGGCCGAGTGAAGGTTCCCGTAATGCAATGATAACTTTTTTACCAATATGATTAAGAGCATCTCCTAACCCTACTGAAACAGTAGATTTCCCCTCACCTGCCGGTGTTGGAGTTATAGCAGTTACTAAAATAAGTTTTCCTTTTTTTTTTGAAGAAAAAGCCTCGTTTATTTTAGTTAATTTAATTTTAGCTTTGTAATCACCATATAATTCAAGATCGTTTGAAGAAATACCGACTTTTTCTGCAATTTCATTAATATGAACCATTTTATTTTTTTGAGAGATTTCAATATCACTGAGCATAATTATGTCCTTATTTTAAATTTGTTACATCTTTGCAAGATAACATTTTTTTTATTATATCAAAAAAATAAAGTTAGTAAAGATTTATTATTATTCAATTTTATATTATAATTTATTCATACTTTACTTATTGTGTGAGAATTATATGAAATTATTTATTTATAGAGCTTCTTGCAAAAATACTCTTTTTATCTCGAATTTTTGCATGAGGCTACCTCTAATGCGATTATATCGCATATGGCGGAAGCATAAATCAAGTAATCTTGATTTATGCAAGAGCCTCTATATATTATTATTATCTTTTATTGTATTACATATCTTTCCTGATGAGGCGATTGTTATTTCTAAGAACATGAATCTGTCAAATTTCGGTAAATCAACATTTTTTTATTTTGATTCTAAAAATCTATCTTTTGATGAGATAATCACAAAAAATACAGATTTTAATCAATCAAAAGAAACGGTTCCAAATTTTGGATTTGTTAATTCTACTGTATGGATACGATTTACATTATCTAATCCATTTAATGAGACTATTGAATTAAATATTGAACACGGATATCCAAATGTAGATAAAATTACTCTTTATTACCCAACTTATTTATTTATTAACAATCTTAATGAAATTCAATACACAAAAAAGTCATCCGGTTTATTTACAGGATTTAAAAACCGTGAAATACGATACAGAAATATTGTATTTCAAATTAATGTTCCACCTCAGGGAGACTATGATTATTATTTAAAAATTGAAAGCGTATCTTCAATCAACATTCCGTTAAGTTTACGGTCAACTATTTCATTAATCGAAAAAATAAATTTAGAACAAATCATTCTAGGAGCTTTTTACGGTATTATGTGCGTTATGTTTTTATACAATTTTTTTCTATATCTGAGTTTAAAAGATATTGATTATTTATATTATTTATTTTGGATTATTTGTGCGACTATGGTTCAATTTTCATTAAATGGCTTTTCTACAGAGTTTTTCTGGAATGATTATACCAGGTGGTCAAAAAATAACTTACCTTTTTTTATGTCGATGGGAGGTTTTTGGGGATTAACATTTGCGCAAGTTTTTTTATCAACAAAAGACAGTTCAAAAATAATCCATATATATTTACATATAATAAAAGCAATTTGTATTATTGGTATTTTAATTTCTTTATTTTTTCAATATCCTATTGCAATAAAATACAATACAATTCTTTGGCTAATAATTCCTTTTTCTATGCTACTCATATCTTCTTTCTTCGTGTATAAAGGTTATAAACCTGCTCGATTCTTTTTGATATCCTGGACAACCGGATTTATTGGAATGGGATTATTTGCAGCTAAAAGTCTTAATATGTTACCCAGTAATTTTATTACAACGTGGGGCATGCAATTTGGTGTAGGTATCGAAGGTGTCCTTCTATCTATCGGTCTTGGAGACAAAATCAATGAAATAAAAAGAGAACAAATTAGAGCACAACAATTACTTTTAAATACAAAAAACACAATGGTAGAATCATTCTCAAGATTTGTTCCAAAACAATTTCTAACTTATCTTCAAAAAGATACTATTGAGGATATTGAACTGGGTGATGCTACATCGTATAAAATGACTGTATTATTTAGCGATATAAGAAATTTTACAACATTATCAGAAACAATGACAGCAGATGAAAACTTTAAATTTCTTAACAGTTATTTAAAAAGAATGGAACCAATTATTCAAAATCATGAAGGATTTGTTGATAAATTTATTGGAGACGCAATTATGGCATTATTCCCGAATAATGCCCAAGAAGCGTTAATTTCTTCAATTGAGATTCAGGAAGAACTAAGAAATTATAATGCAGAAAGACAAAATTTCGGTTTCAGTAATCTTAGTATTGGTATCGGTTTAAATTCTGGTGAATTAATGCTTGGTACGGTTGGTTCAGATAAAAGACTTGATACAACCGTAATTGGTGATGCATTAACCCCCTAAAGTCAAGACTTTTTTTATAAAAAAATCCGGACATTATGCTATATTTTCTTCTTTAAAATCAGCTGGATTTTC
>MIAY01000020.1 GCA_001829315.1 Spirochaetes bacterium GWE1_32_154
AACTTAGAAGTCTATATTTTAGTAATAGATGGAATGAGGTTACTGCATACCTTGAAAAGGTCGGATAGTTACCAGTAAAAGAAATTTACACCCTAAAATCTTTATAATCTATATTTCTCATTGACAACGATTTATTTATTACCTATCATACAGTATCATCATATCCGGAGTCGTATAATGAATTATAAAATCAGTATGAGAAAACGAGTATTATTAACAATATTACCAATAGCCATTATTCCAATTATTCTTGTTGCAGGTTTTTCTGCATTCCGGTTATTTGGTAAATTGAAAGAACAGGGGAATGTTTTTTATTCAACAATTTTAACACAATTAACGACAAATATTGATTTTGTATATTCACAACACGCAATGGCCTTTGTTGATATTGCAAGAATGGATAATTTCTCAAAAATAATTAATGCACCTCAGCCAAAATCAATGAATGAAGAACGGGAATTCCTGGAAAGTCTTGGTGAAGCATCAGGAAGTGCTGCAGGAAACTCAATAACGAGAGTTGTATCATCAAAGTTTCGCGGTGCTTTATATATTGTAGAATTTGATAAAAAATCATTATATTTTAATACCGATTACTTATCTCACCGGTTCAGCCTTTCTGACTATACTGTTGATTTTGATAAACTGAAAACTGATAAATTCTTTCTTGATGTTTCAGCTTCACCTGAGACAGCCCGCGTTAATTACGGAAAACCAAGTGACGGTATTTTAAAAGGTTTTGAAATCGATCAAACAACCGTATTTTTATATCCTCATTTTAATGAAGGTGAAACAGTATGTAAAAAGATAATGATACTTATCGTCAACAAAGATTTTATCCCTGATATTTATAAGAACATCAACAGCATTAATCACGGAACCCTTTATGTCATAGATAAATACAATAATGTTTTTGCAAAAAATCATCCTTCAAAAAATGATGATTACTACGAGTATAATGAAGAAAAAATGAAATATGAATTCTTTGAGGGCGATGAAACCTATGTAAAAGAAGAAAAAATGGGGTTTTCAGATTATAAACTCTTAAATACCGATAGTGAAATATTAAAAATGCCGTTAGTTCAGGAAGTTATATCTCAACTTGATTCAGATATAATCAATGAAGATATTATAAGAACCGTTTCATTCAAAGGAATAGATTATTTATTTCTCGCAAAAATAGCACCTGACTCAGGTGTAAAACTCATTTATTTCTATCCTTTAGCTTGTTTGTATAAACCTATTCACGGTATTATTTTCTGGATTGTAATTATCAGTGTGATTGTTTGTTTTATTATTATTTTAATAAGCTATTATTTAAGTCTTAAATTAAATAATCCAATCAGTTCATTATCAGTCGGTTCAAAAAAAATTGCATCAGGTGACTATAAAACACAAATTAATACCGATGGTTTTTTTGGAGAGTTTATCGATTTAGGAAATTCATTTAACATAATGGCACGAACTATTGATGAATATAGTGAGAATATCGAGGAAATCGTCAAAGAAAGAACTGAAGAACTAAATGAAGCTGTTTATGAACTGCAAAAATCATATGATGAAAATAAAAGGGAATTGTTAATTGCCCAGAAAATACAATCGTCATTAATTCCACAAATTTTTCCAGAATCAGATCATATTGATTTCTCAGGTATGTATTTACCAATGGAAGCACTTGGTGGTGATCTTTATGATGTTCATAAAATATCCGATAAAAAAATGGGTATACTTATTCTGGATGTATGCGGACATGGAGTACCAGCTGCATTAATTACAACAATGGCAAAAATATCATTTAATTCAAATTCAAGAAAATATGAAAGTACTAATGAAATTATGCACACCGTTAATAACGAGTTATGTGATGCGATCCAGGGTTCCGGTGATTATTTAACAGCATTTTATTGTATTGTTGATAGTGAAAAACGAACAATTCAATATACCAATGCCGCTCATAACGATATCTATGTTCTAAGACATCACGATTTATCTATTGAAATCCTTACACAAACAGGACCTGTTGTTGGTGTTGTAAAAGATATAACATATGAAGAAAATAAAATTCAATTATCTGAAGGGGATCGATTAATATTGTATACTGACGGTGTTATTGAAGCGAGAAATGAAAAGAGTGTACTTTATGAAACTGAAAGATTCATTTCATTAATAAAAGCAAATAAAGACAAAACCCCGAAAGAATTTGTTAAATTTTTATATGATGATATTATCAGCTTTAAAAATAACACGCCAAGTGATGATGACATTGCAATACTTGTAGCCGATATAACGTAGAATATATTATTCGAGCCTTATACAATAAAAAACGGTTTGTTAAAGATTACTCTTAAACAAACCGTTTTTTTTATTTCTATCTAATTAGATAGTCCATTATGCTTTATTTGCAGAACCAAGAACATTCTCATTTTTCAACTTGTAAAGTTCTTTTAATGCATCTCGTGCAGGACCTAAATATTTTCTAGGGTCAAACTCACCAGGGGTTTTAGTAAAAACTTCTCTGATTGCAGCTGTCATTGCAAGTCTTCCATCAGAATCGATGTTGATCTTACAAACAGCAGAAGCGGCAGCTTTTCGTAATTGTTCTTCAGGAATACCAACAGCGTCTTCCATTTTTCCGCCGTATTGATTAATCATTTTAACTTTATCAACCGGAACAGAAGAAGAACCATGAAGAACGATTGGAAAACCAGGGATTTTCTTTTCGATTTCTGCTAATATATCAAATCGTAATGGAGGTGGAATTAAAACACCGTCAGCATTTCGTGTACATTGAGCAGGTTTGAATTTTGTAGCTCCATGTGAAGTACCGATTGAGATTGCAAGTGAATCAACACCGGTTCTTTTGACGAAGTCTTCAACTTCTTCAGGTTTTGTATAGGTTGAATGTTCAGAAGAAACTTCATCTTCAACACCGGCTAAAACACCAAGTTCACCTTCAACTGTTACACCATGTGCATGTGCATATTCTACAACTTTTTTTGTTAAAGCAATGTTTTCTTCATAAGAATGGTGTGAACCATCAATCATTACAGAAGAAAAACCAAAGTCGATACAATCTTTACATTGTTCAAAAGTATCACCATGATCAAGATGCAAAACGATAGGAATACCTTTTCCTTTATTAAGCTCTTTTGCGTACTCAACAGCACCCTGAGCCATATATCTTAATAATGTACCATTAGCATATTTTCTTGCGCCGGCAGATACCTGAAGAATTACAGGTGAATTAGTTTCAACACATGCCTGTACAATTGCCTGCATTTGTTCCATATTGTTAAAATTGTATGCCGGAATTGCATATTTACCATCGTAAGCTTTTTTAAAAAGCTCTTTTGTATTAACAAGACCAAGATCTTTGTATGATACTGCCATAATTAAACCTCTTTATAAATAAATTTATTGTTACTAAAGTATCAAAAAAACGAATGTTTGTCAAAAAAAATAAATGATTTTTACTCTATCAATTGAGTTTGTTTGATAATTTAATTAATATATTTATAGAAGATTTCGATACAATAGTAAGGCGGAGTACATGAGTTCCTTTTTTTATAAACACAATGATATTATAAGTTCTGCAGATGATATTCTTTCAATGAATCCAGGTGAACTATTATTATTAGAAAATTTTGAACTGATCAATTACCTGACTGAATATCCCGAAATAGCAGTATATTCGCAAAAACTATTCAATGAATTTAAAAAAATAAACAAAATCAAACCATATAAAGATATTCCTGTATTAATTCAAGGCGAAACCGGTACGGGAAAAGAAGTAATGTCAGGCTTTATAGCTTCTAATGGCACAAACAATTCATTCGTCGGTTTAAACTGTTCTAATTTAAGTCGTGAATTATTTGAATCAGAATTGTTTGGATATGAGAAAAATTCTTTTACCGGTGCTTCAGCATCAGGAAAAGACGGAAAACTGCACGAAGCTCGAGGTGGCGTATTATTTCTTGATGAATTTACAGAAATTCCGCTTGATATGCAGTCAAAACTTTTACGCGTATTGCAGGAAAGAGAATTTTACAGGGTTGGTGGAAATAAAAAAGAACAGGTTGAAGCACGAATACTTTTTGCAACAAATAAAAACGTACTTGATCTTGTAAAAAAAGGTGAATTTCGTGAAGATTTGTATTATAGAATCAATTTATGTGAAATAACCATCCCGCCGTTACGGGATAGAGTCGAAGAAATTATACCACTTACAATATCGTTTATTCAAAAAATAAATGAAGAATATAAAAAAAACATTCAATCAATAGAAGCCGGTCTTTTACAAAAGTTGCAAAAATATACCTTTCCGGGAAATGTGAGGGAGTTAAAAAATATAATCAGCCGCCTTGTTATATTTGAAGAAGGTAATACAATTTTTTCTGAAAACCTCAAACTTTTTGAGTCAAGTGAAAACATAGGTCTAAAAAATAATCATTCTGCATTAAACATTCAAGAACTTGATATCATACTACCGGAAACACCATTCAGCTTAATTGATGTTGAAAAAAAAATTGTCAAAATGACTATTGAAAAATTTAATGGAAATAAAACCAAAGCAAGTGAATTTCTTGGTCTTAACAGAATTCAAATGTATGGCAGATTTAAGAATATTTTTAAATAGTTTAAAATCATACTGTATATAATTATACTATTTTCAATTTCGAACACATTTCACAACATTTTTATAGCTTATACCGCTAAATTCAATTGAATTCAAAATATATATTTTGGCATACCTTATGCTTATTACTAATATGAAAGTTTTAATAATAGTAAGTAAAGATAGTCAGTTGAATTCATTATGTGATTTAATAAAAAACAGCGGTTGTGACTGTGAAGTCTACAACAACTCTATAGATGGATTACGAAAATATAAGGAAAACAGTTTTGATATCGTTATTACTGATATGAAAATGCCTTTGGTGTCCGGTCTTGAAGTGGTACGAATTATTAAGAAGATCAATAACGATACACCGGTATTAGTGTATGGTAATTGTGATAAAACAGCGAAACTATGCAGTGAACATGGAGCTGAAAGAATAATTACGAAAGATTTCACTCCTGAATTGATTTTGAATGAGATCAAAGACTTATGCCACAGTCTAAAAAAATAACGCCCTCAATATCCGCCTTCTGTCCCATACAGTTGGCGGTTTTTATAGCATTTAGAATTTATTAAAAATACGAACCCTTTCCTGCTGTTGCCCCCCAAGCACATAAGGATCGGGTTTTTTTATTAAGGCTCTTGCAGAAATCAAGAGTACTTGATAAAAAAAAGGGTACTTTTTTATGCTTACGCCATATGCGATAAAATCGCCTTAGAGGTAGCCACATGCAAAAATTCGAGATTGAAATAAAGTATTTTTGCAAGAGGCTCAATTTATTAACTTTTCATTTGGATTTCTGTAATAATTTTATTATACTATTCACGTAATAGAATATAATTCAGGAGTTCACAATGTTAAAAAAATCACTTCATCTTTTTGCTCTTCTTGTTATTTTTTCTCTCACTTCATGCGGATACAACACGATTCTTGGTAATGACGAGGCAGTTAATGCTGCAGTAGGTGACATGCAAGCTGCTTATCAGAGAAGAATGGATTTAATTCCTAATTTAGTCAGTACTGTTAAAGGGTATGCTTCACATGAAAAAGATACACTTCAAGCTGTTGTTGATGCCCGATCAAGGGCAGGCTCTGTTCAGGTAACACCTGAGCTTGCCAATGACCCTGAAGCTTTTGCAAATTTCCAGAAAGCCCAATCACAAATGACGTCTGCATTATCACGATTAATGGTAATAGTAGAACAATACCCTGATTTAAAAGCAAACGAAAATTTCAGAGACCTGCAAAATCAACTTGAAGGTACTGAAAATAGAATTAATGTTGCACGAACACGATACAATGAAGCAGTTCGAGTATTTAATTTATCAATCAGACGTTTTCCAAACAGCATAACAAACAGTATATTTTTAAAACTTACCACTAAACAATCTTTTACAGCTTCAGAAGGAGCTCAAAAAGCGCCGGAGGTAAAATTTGAATAAAAAAAGTTTCGTTTTTCTTCTCCTTTTTGGAGCAGTTTTACTTAATTCCATCGATATTCCTCCTCTTAAAGGTTTTGTGAATGATTATGCAGGTTTTATATCAGCTGAAACGGAAGCGGTACTCACTGCAAAACTAAAAAGTCTGGAAGAAAGCGATTCAACACAAATATTCATTTTAACCATACCATCACTTGATGGTATGGATATTGAATCATACAGTATTAAAGTTGCAGAAACATGGAAACCGGGTCAGAAAAAACTGGATAACGGCGTATTATTTATCGTCTCACAAAACGACAGAAAAATGCGAATTGAAGTCGGCTACGGACTTGAAGGCGTTTTAACTGATCTTTTATCAGGCCGTATAATAAATAATGTTGCCTCACCGCTTTTTCGAGACGGGCTGTATGACGAAGGATTTGTTGCTGTTACCGACGCTTTAATTTCCATTGTTAAAAATGAATATCAAGCTAATGACGCTCTCAAATCTGAAAAAGTTACATCAAAATCTGGTGATGGCAGAATAATAGGTTTGCTCATAGCTTTATTTTTTATTGTAAAACTAATCGGTTCTGCATCAAAAAAAGCAGGAGCTGCTTCAGGAGCGATTATGGGAGCCGGTATTCCATTACTAATCGGGGCATTTAATCCGGTTTTAATGATTGTACTTGGTCTTATCGGTCTTGGAATGGCTTTCATTCCAATGTCCGTGGTGTATTTTGTTCTGCTTTCAGGCACAAGAGGTGGAAGCAGTGGAAGTAGTAGCGGTGGCGGATTCTCAGGCGGTGGTGGCGGAGGATTTGGCGGTGGCGGTGCTTCGGGAGGATGGTAATGAAAAAAGAAAAAAAAATGTTTTTTAATACAAACGAATGCAAAAAAATTGAATCAGCAATCACTGATATAGAGAAGAAAACTTCCGGAGAAATTGTCGTTATGACAATTAAACAAGCGGATCGTTATTTTCTACCGATACTATTATTCTCATATATAATTTCTATCATTGCAACAGTAACTTTTATGCGATTTATTCCTTATTTTTTACCGGAAGAATTGATAAAAAAAATCATTAACATCCCTTTTACTTTTAATGATGAGTTTGCTTACATACTAAATTATGGCGTTTTGATTTCAATTGTTCTATCAATTATTTTCTTTGGCATATTTTATTCAGCATTGATACACAATAAATATTTAATCAAAGCATTTATACCACTGTCTGTACGAACTGAAAAAATCAAAAACAGAGCATTTATTGAGTTTTACTCACGAGGTCTTCATAACACAAGAGATAAAACCGGTGTGTTATTCCTTATTTCACAGTATGAAAAACTTGTCTATATTATTGCAGATCAGGGTATCTATTCAAAGATTGATCAGGACAGATTTAATTCTTATGCATCTGATATATCTAATTCGATAAAGAAAGGTGATAAAGTATCAGGGGTCATACAATCATTACTTGAAATCGGGAAAATCTTAGAAAAACATTTCCCTATCAGAAAAGATGATACTAATGAACTATCCAATTCAGTTATACAGGTAAATTAAAATTAAAGACGATCTGATGATATAAAACAATCATCAAATCGTTTTTATTGTAATTAACACTTTTTCAACACGTCTTGTTTTCATTTTCAAAACTCTTATTTCTATCGTATCTTCATACATTATAACATCTTTCTCAAGGGGAACCCGACCTAATGCAGCGTAAATAAAACCACCGAGAGATTCATAATTATCATCAACAGGAAGTGCGATATTTAATTTCTCATTAATTTCCGGTATATCTAATAATGCATTAACAACAAATTTATTATTCGAAATTTCTTTTATATCTTCATTATTACTGATATCAAATTCATCATTAATATCACCGACAATTTCCTCTAATAAATCTTCAATAGTAACTAAACCGCTCGTTCCGCCAAATTCATCAATAACAACAGCAATATGCACCCTTTTCAGCTTAAAATCTTCAAGCATTTCAAATAATGACTTACTTTCAGGAACAAAGAAAACCTCTCTAACACAATCTTTTATTTGAGTTTCCATTTTATGTTCTTTAATAATTTTAAAAATATCTTTTTGATATAAAATACCAATTATATTATCTATTTTATCTTCATACACAGGTATTCTTGAAAAACTATTTTCAGTAATTAAATCAAGTGATTCTTCAATTGTCTTCAAGCCGTCAAGTGAAAAAATTGAGGTTCTATGAACCATTACTTCTTTAACAGTTGTGTCATTAAATTCAAATATCGAATGAATCATCTTCTTTTCTTCTTTTTCAATAACACCTTCTTCTTCACCAATATTTACAACAGATTTAATCTCTTCTTCAGTTATTAAAAAATTGACTTCACCAATTTTTACGCCAAAAATACGGGCTACCATTTTAGATATCAGCATTAATAACCATGTTAGCGGAAAAAATAATTTACTCATTGTATATATTGTGTGAATTACCGCTAAAGAAATTGATGTAGAATATGCTTTTGCAACTACTTTTGGAGTTATTTCACCAAAAATCAATAAAAATACCGTTGTACAACCGGTTGCAATTGCTATAGCTTTAGAATTATTCCCCAAAATAGAAATTGCCATCATTGTAGCAATAGAAGAAGCGAGTATATTAACAATATTATTACCAAGTAATATTGCTGATAATATCTCATTCGGTTTTTTTAACCAGGCTTTTAATCGAAGTGCTTTTTTTGGTTTTTCTTCTTCAACATGACTAAGTTTACTTCGCGAAAATGCAGTAAGTGCTGTTTCAGAAGCTGAAAAAAAAGCCGAAAGAATAAGTAAAACAAAAAGTAAGATAAGCAAAAGATACAGTTCCAACGAAAAACTCCTTAAACTATATATACGCACGTATTCTTTTTATAAATAAGTGAGGCTCTTGCAAATGTTCAATATCAAAGGAGTATTTTTGCAGGAAGCTCAAGTATAAAGAATTAATATATATTCCATAAAATAGCAAGATTTTTTATTAAACCAAAAAAACTCACTATAGAATCAGTAATAAAAACACAATCAAAAGTACTTAATGAAAAAAAGGGTACTTTTTTTATGCGTCCGCGATATGCGATATAATCAGCTTCTTGCAAAAATTAAATTTTTTCTCTTTCATTAATTTCTTTTAATGCATTTATTATTTCAATATCCCAGAATCCTTTTTTATATTCCTCATACAATATATCAAAAGCCGTATCAAAGGAAAGTGCATCTCTATACACTCTTTTTGATGTAAGCGCATCAAAAACATCGGCAACCGAAACAATTTGAACTTCTATTGGAAGGTCATTTCTTTTTAACCCGTCAGGATAACCTGAACCATCAAGTTTTTCATGATGACTTCGTATTATACCAAGATATGGCTGGAAAGTTTTTAAATTAAGACATATATTATAACCATAAACAGAATGATTTTTAATTTCTGAGAATTCCGGTGCCGTTAATCCTCCGGTTTTCAATAAAACTGAATCACGAACACCGATTTTACCAATATCATGAAGTAGAGCCCCTTGTCTTATAATCTCTATTTTTTGCTTATCAAGTTTTAAATGCTGAGCAATATGTTCAGCAATATTAGAAACTCTTTCTGAATGACCTCGTGTGTATACATCACGGATTTCAATTGTATAGAGAAGGGAATCAATAAATACCTGTATTGTTTCAAAATCTCTTAAATTTTCAATTCTTCTGATAAAATTATATATTTTCAGACGTAGAATATCATTATTCACCGGTTTTGGAATAAAATCAACTATTTGATTAATAAAAATACGGTTTAAATCATTTGCATTTTCTGTTGTTGACATACAAATAATTGGAATAGTTTCAGCATATTTTTTAATTAACTCAAGACTTGTAGTATGTTGAAAATAAAAATCTATAAGGAGAATATCAGGTTTTGTTACTTTAATTTTAATTTCAAGTTCTTCAAGAGTATTAAATACTATAGTGGTAAAGCCGTTCTCTCTGAGGTTGGCATCAAGTATTGAACAGATAACTTTAGAATCATCTGCTATATAAATAACAATATTTTTAGCATAGTTTACAATTGTCCGGCTACATTGTTTTTCCCATAATTGTGCAATAGTATGCATCATAACTATTCTCCCGATTAGTATAGTTTGTTTTTATCAGGAAAACTAAACTATAATGTCCAGTAGCACTTTCCATACCAAACCATCTTCAACAGACAAAAAGGTATTACGTACTCACTGTTACTTCGGTGTATGTATCAAAAAACAACAAGTATGTATAACATCGCACATATTGATAATATATTATATTTGATTCACTTCTGAAATAGACCTTAATCAACAGGTAACCTTAACATTACGAATGGCACATATAATGCTTAGAACTTTACTATCGAAGGAGCATTGGTATGAAAAATGAAAATTTATTTATGGAAATTACAAATATCATACTCAAGTATGAAAATGGGGATTTACTTGCATTATCATCACTATCAGATTTAATATACAATTTAAAAAACATAACCACTGACAATAGTTTAATACCGTATATTGATGAAACAATTGAGGTTATTAAATATGGAATAAAAGAAGACAATTATGAAACATTCACGAAGGAGCTGTCAAAAAGAGTTGACTATATACAAAATAGAATGGTTACCGAAATATTATTTACTGAAAAAAAATCAACACCGGTTGAAAAAATAGTGGAAATTGAAAAGATGCAAGGCGTATCAGATGAACTTATTAATATTTTCATTGTCGAAGCAGAAGATAGAATTGCAAATGCTCAAAGATTAATACTTGAACTGGAAAACTCTTTATCGAATAGCGAAATTATTGATAATTTATTTCAGATTTTCCATACAATTAAAGGTGAATGCGGATTTTTAAAAATTGAAACATTTGGTAATCTTACACATTCAATTGAACATATACTTGATTTATTACGAAACAAAAAAATCGAAATTAATTCAAATGTAATTGACCGTTTACTTGAAGGTGTAGATTTATCAACCTCTATAATCTGGTATTTAAAAAAAGGAATCCTTTCATTACCGGATACTTCAGCCATAGAAGAATATTTAAAAAATATTGAACTGATAAAAAAATCTTCAGTTAATCCGCATATAATTATACAAGAGAAAAAAGATGAAGTCTTATACAAACACGAAAAAAAAGATGAACTTATAAAAGTTAAATCATCAAAGGTCAATTATATTGTTGATATGATTGGAGAATTACTGATCGCTAGCGGACAGATAGCCGATAACTCTGTTGCAGTTATTCAAACACGAAAAATAACAAAACTGCTTCAATACGCCGGTATGCAATTAAGAACAGAAAGTATCAAAACATTATTTGGCAGTGCAAAAAGAATGGTACGTGATATATCACAAAAATTAAATAAAGTTGTCAGTATTGATGTATTTGGAGATGATCTTGAAATTGATAGAAACCTTATAGAAAGCCTTGAGGAACCGATGATGCATCTTCTTCGCAATGCAATTCACCACGGCATTGAGAATGAAAGTGACAGATTGTTACACGGGAAACCGGCATCAGGTCACATCACTATTGGAGCAGAACGAAAAGGAAATAACATCGTTATTTCAATTAAAGATGATGGTCAAGGACTTAATAAAAATAAAATAATTTCCAAGGCTTTGGAAAAGGGATTTATTAAACAAAACGAAATAGAAAGTTCATCAGACAATCAAATTTATAATATGATTTTTTTAAACGGTTTTTCCACCACTGATTCAGTTGATTTGGTTTCAGGACGTGGTGTTGGTATGAATATTGTAAAATCTGTTGTTGAGGCTCATAAAGGACGAATTGAAATACTGACGGAGTCTAATAAATACTCACAATTTATGCTTAAATTTCCACTATCTACTGCAATTATTGATGGTATGATAGTAAGAATTGAAGATTCATTATTTATTATCCCGATTTCATCTATGATTGAATCAATTAAATGTAATCCTATTAATATTCATCCGGTAAATACAATTTCGATTTATAAACTTCGTGATGAAATATTCCCGATAATTGATTTGAAAAAAATACTGGGTATAGATCAGGTTGATGGAAAAAACGATATTGGTATTGTTGTAGAAAGTTCTACAACGAAACGATTTCTTCTTAAAGTTGACGAAATAATAGCGAAAAAAGAAATAGTAATTAAATCACTTGGGAGTACATTTAAAAAACTGCAAGGGATCTCTTCAGGATGTGTTTTGTCCGGCGGTAAAATAGGATTTGTTTTTGATATTGATCAGATTGTTGAAATAAGTAAAGCATCTAATGAAGAAAATGTAGCAATAAAAGCTTCATTATGGCGCTCATAAATGAATAAAATAATAGATTCAATGAAAACAATAAGTAACTCAATAGAACATATTTTAAAAATTATAGATACAATGGATGACATTGCCGTTGAAACAAATAAGATTTCACTTGAGGCATCATTTGAGGTCAATCATGCTGGAGAAGCTATGCTTGGTGTCGTTACCGTTACCGATGAACTAAAAAAACTTGCTGACGAAGGCATGGAAACTGCAAAAAATGCATCAGACAAAATGGATACAATAATAAAAAAAGCTCACATCGGATTGGAAATATCAAAAGAATTATCTGATGTGTTTAAAAAGATAATTGATACATCTGATGATGTATAAAGCGATTACGAGAGGTTCATGATTCTAATTACAATTAAAAAGGAGTGTGCTGATGGAAATCAAAAAAAGAAAAAGACTTACTGATTCCCGATTTTTAAGTTTTATCATCGAGAATGAAGTTTACTGCATTGATATATTAAAAGTGAAAGAAATTCTTGGTATAACCATTATTTCACCGGTTCCACAAACACCGGATTATATTAAAGGTGTCATCAATTTAAGGGGACAAATTATTCCAATCATAGATTTACGTTTAAAGTTTGGTATGGAATTAAAAGAATATACAAAAAGAACAAGTATTATTGTCATAGAAATTTCTTATGACGATGAATTGACACATATGGGTGTCATAGTTGACAGTATTCAGGAAGTGATTTGCATTCCTGAAGACACTATTTCTAAAGTATCGTACATTAATGGGAAAATTCAAACCAATTTCATCAAAGGCATTGCTAATACTAATACCGGAATTATTATTGTTCTTAATGTTGTTGAAATTTTAAATGAAAATGAAAAGAAATTAATAAAATCTGTAGAAGATACAGTCGAACTAAATCAGAATTAACTTTAAGAGGAGAATACTATGAAATTACATTTAAGGACAAAATTACTATCAGGTTTTATGGCTATTACACTATTCGGTTTAATAATCGGAATAGTAGGAATAGTGAATATGAAAAAAATTGCAGATACCGGAACATTTCTCTATAAAAAAACAACAGTTCCTCTTGAATATACCATTACAATCTCAACTAATTTTCACCGAATACAAATCAATTTGTATAAACTTTTTTTTACGTCGAGCAAAACAGAACAAATTGAATTATCAAATATAATTAATACTCTATCCAAAGAAATAGATGTGAATATACAACAATTTCAAACAACATATGTTACTGAAAACGGAAAAACTGTAATGGATGAATTTATCAAATCAAAAGCGATCTTAATTGCAGGTTCACAAAATGTAATAAAACTTATTAATCAAGGTGGAAATAATCGGGCAATCTCGTTTCTAAAAAACGAACTTCAGGACACTATAGAATTATTACGTGAACAAATTGATTCACTTATTCTACAAAAAACAGAATTCGCAAAAGAGACGTCAGATCATAATATAGAAACAGTAGAAAAAGCATTAATATTAATGATCGCTATTATTACCGCCGGTTTTATTCTTTCCATACTATTGGCACTGGTTTTTGGTATATTTATAATATCCCGACCAATTATGACCATAACAAGAGAACTGGCTTCCGGTTCATTACAAATTTCATCTGCATCATCTCAGTTATCAATTGCAGCTCAAAACATGGCGAGCGGATCCATCGAACAAGCATCGGGAGTTGAAGAAACATCAGCATCAATTGAAGAACTTGTTTCCATGACGAAGCAAAATCTTGAAAATCTTCGTTCATCTAATCAACTGGCTATAAAAACATCAGAAGTATCTGAAACAGGATTTAAAGAAATGGCAGTCATGCTTAATTCAATGTTAGAAATAGGAAAATCATCAGATGATATAATTAATATAATTGATATCATTGAAGATATCGCATTTCAAACAAATATGCTTGCTTTAAATGCCTCTGTTGAAGCTGCTCGTGCCGGTGAAACCGGAATGGGTTTTGCAGTCGTTGCAGATGAAGTTAAAAATCTAGCAAATAGAAGTGCCGATTCGGCAAAAAACACATCAAAAATAATAAAAGAATCAATTGTAAAAATAAATGCCGGCACGGAATCTGCCAAAAAACTAAGTGAATTTTTTAAGGAAATAGTCAACAACGCTAATTCATTGTCAATAATCACAAAAGAGGTAGAAAAAGCGAGTAAAGAACAGGATCTTGGAATTGATCAAATAAATCGTGCGATTATACAATTTGATTCTGTTATTCAAAAAAATGCGGCTATTTCTGAAGAAACAGCCGGTGCAGCAGAGGAACTGGAATCTCAAGTTGAAGCACTTAATGATATGGTAAAAAAACTATTTCTCGTTATAACCGGAAAAAAAACTGAAATAGCACAATCAAATATCAATAATAGTAGATTTCTATTACCTCCTGAATTATAGAAAACGGGTGTATATATGAATACTCAAATAACGAAGGATTTTAAAGATATTATTTATCATGAATTTGGTATAAATTTTTCAGTTGAAAAGAATTTTCTATTAGAGTGTAAAATAAAAAGATTGATTCAAAAAGAAGAATATAAAAGTATTGAGGATTTTTATAAAATAATCAAATCAGGTGAAAAGAATTCAATGGAAATTCTGATTAAATACATTACAACCAATCATACTTTTTTCTTTAGAGAAAAGGATCATCTTGATAAACTTTCAGAATTAATTCTTAAAAGTACAATTAAATGTCCTGTTATATGGTGTGCTGCCAGTTCAAGCGGAGAAGAAGTGTATTCAATAATCATTTCATTACTTGAAAATGACATAAAAAATTTTTTAATAATTGCTTCTGATATCAATAATAATGTTCTTCAGAAAATGCATAAAGGGATTTACAATATAGGCCGGTTATTCGAAACCAGCCCCTCCATAAAGGCTAAATATTTTAAAAAAATCGATGACACACACTATCAGATTCGTCCTGACTTACGTAATTTTATCAGTATAAAAAAAATAAACCTTATTAATCCAATGTATTTTGTAAGTCAATTTGATTATATTTTTTGTAAAAACGTATTAATCTATTTTGATAGTGAAACTCAGAAAAAAGCAATTAAAAATATAATGGTAAATCTCAAAGTTGGCGGATTTTTATTTATCGGGCATACAGAAACTTTACTTAATACAAAAATGAATGTAGAAAAAGAATCAAATTCGGTATACAAATATTTAGGAGCTTGAGCATGAGTACAATTAATGTGTTATTAATAGATCGCTCTGAACACATACTAAAGCTACTGTCAAGACGATTGTCTGTACATCCTGATATCAGAATCATTGGGACTGCAAATGACCCGTATCAGGCACGAAAGATTATTGAACACAAAAAAGTTGATATTATTGTCATGGAAACAAAATTACCCCGGATGAACGGATTAACATTTATTAAATATTTAATGAAATACAATCCGATTTCTGTAATCATTCTCAGTTCAAAAGTATACAAAAATGCAGTAATTACTAAGAAAGCAATAGATTTAGGGGTTGTTGATATAATACCTAAACAATGCGGATTTTTTAGTATTAAGAAAACGATAATGAAACTTATCAAACAAATTGAAATTATCAAAAATGATAATTTCAATTCAATTCGAATGTTTTTAGAGAAGAAAAATAATAATGCATTTATTATTCAGCAATTATTATATAAAAAAAAAATAGATTTAATGAATAAAATAATAGTCATTGGAACTTCAACCGGCGGAACAACCGCTCTGGAAACATTATTTAAAGAATTTGACAATAATTTTCCAGCAACACTCGTTGTTATCCACATGCCCAAAGAATTTACCCGGTCATTTGCAAACCGCTTAAATATGAGTTCTTCTATTACAATAAAAGAAGCTGAAAACGGGGAAAAAGTAGTTCCGGCTACAGTTTACCTCGCAGCAGGCGGATATCACATGACTATAGAAATTGTCAAAAATTGTAAATATATAAAACTTACAGATGGGCCTAAAGTTTTTAACCAGCGACCTGCTGTTGATATATTATTTAATTCTGTTGCCCAAATATGTCAGAAAGATACCATTGGCATCCTTCTGACCGGTATGGGTAAAGACGGGGCTGAAGGGTTACTATCGATCAAAAACAATGGCGGTTACACAATTGCCGAAGACGAAAAATCCTGTGTCATATTTGGTATGCCAAAAGAAGCAATGGAGTTGGGAGCAGTAACAGCTCTTTTACCTTTATCAAAAATAACACAACACGTAAAATCTCTGTTAAAAATACAGAAGTCCTCTTGAAATAATGTATTTAATGAGGACTTCTGCAATAGTTATTTTGATTTTTTCAGTACCCTCATTAACTCTCCGGCGATAACAACTGCGAATGTTGCACCTATTGTAATAACCCAGTCACGGAAAGACAATGGCACCGTTCTCATAATGTCACCACCAAACTGGATTACCATGAATTGCATTATAGTTATCATAAAAATAATAGTAATAAATGCTTTGTTCTTTAAAAACCCTTTAAAAACAAAAGTACCACTTCCAAATACTCTTGCATTAAATAAATTCCATACTTGCATAAATACAAATATATTAAAAAATAATGACTGCATATATTTGAAAGAAACTAAGTCTTTAGAAATACTTTTTATATAAAACATCATAATCAGCATCACAACAAAAAACAAAGTAGCAAATGTAAATATCTGAACAGCCATATCTCTGGTAATAATAAAATCATTTGATTTTCGCGGCTTTTCTTTCATTACTGAAACTTGTGGCGGTTCTGTTGCAAGTGCTAAAGCTGCAAATGTGTCCATTATAAGATTTATCCATAACATCTGGGTTACTGTAAATGGTAAGGAAATCCCCATAAACGGCCCGATGAATGCAATTACTACTGCAACAACATTAATGGTCAGTTGAAACACAATAAATCTCTGAATATTCTTATATAACGATCGTCCCCACATTACAGCGTTTACGATACTTGTAAATGAATCATCAAGTAATATTATATCACTTGCTTCTTTTGCAACACTTGTACCCGTTTTCCCCATAGCTAAACCAACATCCGCATAATTAAGTGCAGGTGCATCATTTGTTCCATCACCTGTTACCGCAACGACTTCGCCTCTTTCTTTAAGAAGTTTAACCGTTCTTAATTTATCAAGGGGTTTTGCTCTCGACAGGATTTTTAAATTACTAAGAATACCTCGAACCTCATCATCATTCATTGCATTAAATTCAGGTCCGGTTAAAACGGTTCCTTTTTTATTCTCATTTGTTTTGTCTATTGAACCTATCTGCCGACCAATCTCGGTAGCCATTAAATGATTATCACCTGTTATAACTTTAACATCTATTCCTGCATCCCGGCACATTTTTATAGCATCAGGAACATCAGGTCGTACAGGATCAGAAATTACTATAAAACCGCACCATAATAAGTCATGAAGTTCATCTTCAATTGAAGTGTGAAGATTTTCAATTTTCCTGTATGCAAAACCTAATGTTCTCATGCCCCGGTGTTGATATCCGATTATCTCATCATGAAATAGTTGCTTTTTTTCTTGTATGTTTAACAGCGTTTTTTCCATATACATGGTACTATTTTCGAGTATAACTTCAGTAGCACCTTTTACAAGAAGAAAATAATCATTATCATCTTTAATTAATGTCGCCATCATTTTCTTTTCAGATGAGAAAGGCATTTGACTGATTATTTTTGTATTTTTTCGAATCATATCATAATCATCACCTTGTGAATTAATCCATAAAAGAAGAGCTCCTTCAGTCGGATTACCCATTACCTCTATTTCACCATTTTTTTCTTCAAGATGAGCTGTTGAATTGACTGAAATAAGTTTTTTTATGAAATCATCATTTTTTATAGTTAACTTATCCTCAAATACTGTCATTTTATTCATAGTAAGAGTTCCTGTTTTATCGGTACAAATAACTGTTGCTGCACCTATGGTTTCACAAGCGTGCATTTTTCTAACAAGATTATTTGAAGCAGTCATTTTCCTCATACTATACGCAAGACTAAGTGTCACACTCATTGGAAGACCTTCAGGAACTGCAACAACAATAATTGTTACAGCAATCATAAAGTATTCTAAAATTTCTTTAGCAACTGAAAGAGTAATCCAGTCTGCCTGATTTTTTGAAATATAACCGGAAAGTATACCGGCACCTAAGAAAACAGCAAAAGTAATTACCCCGAACGATATTGATTTAAGCCAATTATCCTCTTTTCCTTTGTATTCCACTTTCGTTATTATTTCAATGAGATCATGAATGATCGGATTCCATACCGGTTTAATTAATACCCCGGTTGAAATAAACATGATACCTGTAAAAAGCCATTGGCTCAGTGATAAATCAAAATGACCATTAACTATTCCCATTATCATCATAGAAATAAATGTTAAAAACGCAAAACTAAAACCACCGACACCAATAATTTTACTTAAACCTTCAAGCTGACGGGTAAGAGGCGTTTTACCTTCAACATCTTCAATTGAAGCTCTAATTGTTTGGGCAACATCAGCTTTGTCACCTACAGCCTTGACTTTCATCACACAATGGCCACTGACTATATTAGTACCGGATAAAAGAAAATAATATGGATAAGCATTTTCCTTTGATTCCTCCCCCGTTCCTCTTACACTCTTTTTTGCAGCAACAGACTCTCCGGTAAGTTTTGATTCATCAACTTCAACCAGAACACTTTCAAGAATCTCACCATCAGCAGGAACTTCTTCTCCGGTTTCTAAAATAACAATATCACCAACGACAACATCCCTTTTGGGTATTGAGGTATATTTACCATTTCTTACCGTTTTCACAGGATTTTCGTCACTTACTTTATTCAGTATATCGAATTCTTTACCGGCCTTGAATTCGTTAAAAAAAGAAAGACCTGTGGCAAGAAATATTGCAATAATAATGCCGATACCTTCAAAGAAACTACCTTCTACAAATCCGACAATTATTGATATTACTGCTGCTATAATTAATATTCTAATTATGGGGTCATTAAACTTTTCTAAATAAAGTTTCCACCACGGTGTTTTCTTAGTCGGGGTTACTATGTTTTCCCCATTTTCTTTTCTGCTCATTAAAACATCGACATCTGATAAACCCATTGACATATAATCCATCTTTAACCCCTTTTTATACAAAACCATTACTTTTAACCTGTCATAACAGGACTACAAATCGATTCAATGTGTAGTCCTATTAATGCATTAAGAACTTTTTTTCTTTTGGATAAATGATCCGGTTACCATGAATATTATTCCAACAAAAATTGAAATTGAACTATACATAATTGTTTGTAGATTCATCATTTTCAGTCCGTATAAAAATGGTAACCCGGCAAAACAAATTATAACAACACCAAGAACAGTAAATATAGAAACTTCACCTTCTTCATTTTTATTTTTATTTTTAACATCTTTTATTTGACTCATTATTTTTCTCCAGTTTATATATTTAGACAGTAAAGCGATATACTTTTTTACATGTAAGAATTGTAGATAAAAGTACAGGATAATTATTATTGTATTATTATAAATGGAGGAGGTCTTGAAAAAAGACAAAAAGGGAGTTCAACAAAATAGTGACATGATAATTCTATAATTTTAAAAATTTCAAAAATATACAACGTATTATCAGGAAAGAAAAAGAAAAGGAAATAATCAAAAAAAGGAATATACTTTCTTCTTGAATATGAATCAGAAAAATACCGTTCAACTTTTTTCAGTAAGAAAAAGTTTAATTGAGAATTTAACATTACAGTATATGACTCTGAAATAGACGAAAAACTCTGCTTTCTCATTTCTATACTATTTCCTGACTGTATAGAAAATATATTAATTAAAAGAATGAAGTAAATAACCACTGAAAATAGATAAGAAGAAAGTTTTTCATTCTTTAACGGGAACAGCATTATATGTATCCTCTTGAAACACTCTATGTAAAAATCTGATTTCCTCTAAAATCTATCCCGACTATAACAGGAAATTCTTTAACAACCAATTCTGTTATAGCTTCCGCACCGAGGTCTTCAAATGCGATAACCCGTGAGGAAACAACACATTTAGCAAGATATGCCCCTGCACCGCCAATAGTTATAAGATAAGGAGATTTATACTTTTTAATTAACTCTTTAACAAAAGGAGCTCGTGACCCTTTTCCTATTGATGCGGCAATACCGAGTTCTAAAGTCATTTCAAAAAAATCATCCATTCGATAGCTCGATGTCGGTCCGCAACTTCCGATTACATTTCCTTCTTTTGCCGGTGTAGGCCCCATATAATAAAGTATCCTGTTTTTTAAATCAATTGGTAATGGTTCACCTTTTTCTATAAGTTCTTTAAGTCTTTTATGGGCAGCATCCCGCGCAGAGTATATAGTTCCGTTTATAAGTAATGGAATACCGGCTTTCGATTTTCGTAATTGATCTATGTCTTTGTCAATGTCAATAATAAAACTCATAGTACCCTCTTTATAGTTCAATCGATGCATGTCGTAATGAATGGCAACAATAATTATATGCAACAGGTAAACCTGCAATATGAGTCGGATATGTAATTATTCGCACACCAAGAGCTGTTGTTTTTCCACCAACACCCATAGGCCCGATGTCGCTTTCATTAATTCGCGTTAATATTTCTTTTTCCATATCAGCGTAGAATGGATCTGAATTACATTCATTTATTGGTAATAATAATGCTCTTTTTGAAATGTTTGCCGAGTAATCGAATGAGCCGCCGATGCCAACCCCGATAATTGCAGGCGGGCACCCCTTACTCCCTGACGCTATAACCCCGTTAACAATGAAATTGATAATATCTTCTTTTGTCGCTGAGGGTGTCATCATTTTTAATCCGGATTGGTTTTCTGCACCAAAACCTTTTGGTACTACTGTAATTTTAATTCTATCGCCGGCTACAATATCAGTAAAAATTATTGGTGGTAGATTGTTTTTTGTATTAACCCGTTTAATCGGATCTGCAACAATTGATTTTCGTAAATACCCTTCTTTATATCCTAATTCAACACCTGAATAAATTGCATCTTTTAATAAACCCCGTGTAAAATAGATTTCCTGTCCGATTTCAAGATATACAAAAACCATCCCCGTATCCTGGCAAAGAGGAAAAACTTTTTTCTCCGATATATCAGCATTTTCAAGTAATATCCTTAGAATTTCTTTAGCCGACTGATTAGGTTCATCATGAATTGCCTGAATAATTGCTGACTTTATATCATCCGGCAGAAAATGCTGGGCTTTAAGAATAAGATCAGCAATAGTTTGTTTGATTATTTGTACACTTAATTCTCTCAAGAAATGTATCCTTATTATACTATATTCTATTTTTCAAGTTTAGTAATTTTTTCAACCCTTTTCTGGTGTCTGCCACCTTCAAACTCTGATATTAAAAATGCCTTTACAATTGACTTTGCAAGCTCCGGCCCTGTAACCCTGCCACCCAGTGCAAGCACATTTGCATCATTATGTCTTTTAGTCATTTCCGCAGAATAACTCTCATGGCATAATGCACAACGTATTCCGTTTATTTTATTTGCAGCTATTGAAATGCCTATGCCTGTTCCGCAAATAAGAATGCCGGTTGCTTTGTTCTCAAGAACTTTAGCACATACCGCCTCGGCATAATCAGGGTAATCAACAGAACTGTTATCATAACAACCCATATCTGTAATATCAAGTTTTAAGTCGTTTTTTATGTATTGCAAAACCTCATTTTTTAACTCAAGACCACCGTGATCGTTTCCAATATATATCATACTAACCTCTTATATTTTTTTTAAATGTACTATTTTCCTATAAAATGGTCAATTGATTTTACCATTATACATATCTTTCTCTGTAAGAACAAAACCATATTTATTCTGAACGACCCGTAAAAGAGGCACTTCCCTATCCGTTAATAACGAAATGACTACACCTTCAACCCCGTTTCTACCCGTTCGACCGGCACGATGAAGATATTCCTTTGGAGCTTCCGGTATATCCATATTGAAAACATGAGTTACTCCGTCAAGTTGTAAACCCCTTGCAGCTATGTCGGATGCAATCAGAATAGTGAGTTTTCCCGATCTGAAATCATCCATTACTTTTTTTCTGTCTAACTTTCTGAATGTCCCATGAAGTGCGCCGACTTTTAGATTATGATATTCAAGTTTAGCTGTTAAATTATCAATCTGATCGTTTTTATTAAGAAATATTAATGTCTTAAACGGTTTTATTATCCCGATAATTTTTCTCAGAGTTTCGATTTTTTCCTGCTGAGTCGTTACAAAATATTCATGAGTAATTGTTTCAGGAATAACCGGCTCACCCTCAAGTTTTACAATTTCAAATGTTTTACTTAACTGTGCTGCTTTATTGATAGTATCTTCAGTAATCGATGCAGAAAAAAGAAGAATTTGTTTTTCAGCAGCCGTTTCTTTAATAACCGACAATACAGACTCACGGTTATTAATATCCAATAATCGATCTGCTTCATCTAAAATCACCGTTTTTATTCCACGGGCAAAGACTTTTTTTGCTTTTATAAGTTCTAAAATCCGTCCGGCTGAACCGACAATAATACGCGGTTTTAGTTTTAATTTATCAATTTGTCTTTTTATATTTACATTTCCGATAAGAGTTGTAGCAGTAACGGGATATTTGGAATTCGTTGCTAAACGTTCAATTTGTCTTTGAATCTGAATAACCAGTTCATGCGTCGGTGTCATGATGATAACTTCCGTTTCATTTTTTGGTGCATTCAGTTTTTCAAACAGCGGTATAAGATATGAGAGTGTTTTACCGGTTCCTGTTTCTGACTGAACGATTAAGTCTTTATTTTCCAATGCAAGCGGAATAACTTTTGCCTGAATCGGCGTGGGTGCGGTTATTTTTTCAACAGCAAGTGCATTGATTAAATCGTTTGATATTTTTAAATTCGTAAATGAATCTGACATGGTTTTCCTTCTCAATTATAATATATTCCAGGGGCTCTCTATATTAGATTAATTATTAAATCGTGCCAATGAATAATTTTAAATAAAATTGCAATTATTAAAGATTCTCCATATACTATAGTTATTCGTTTTATGTAATCATATAACTATACGGGAGTTACTATGAATAAACTTGTCTTTGTCAGTTTTGAGAAAGAAAGACTCAATGTTGAGTCGGCGTTACAACAATTTCTGATTACAGTAAACAGGCCTGATTATTTTGATCAGTTGAACTACATTGTAAAAGAATTAGTAACAAATGCTGAAAAAGCAAATCTGAAACGGATCTATTTTGATAATAAAGGGTTTGATATTAACAACAATGATGAATATGAAAACGCAATCGCAACATTCAGAAATGACATGCTTTTTAATTATGATGAATATATTGAAACAGCAAAAAGCCGGGGATATTATGTAGAATTATTAATGAGTACCGTTGACCGGAAAATGATTATTGAGGTTAAAAATAATTCTGAGTTAGTTAAAAAAGAAATAGAAAGAATCAAAAATAAAATGCAGATAGCTGCACGATTTAATTCAATGGAAGAAGTAATTCAGGAAGTACTCGATCAGACAGAAGGTGCGGGGTTTGGACTGATATTATCGGTACTGATTCTTAGAAAACTCGGAGTTGATGAGAATGTTATCAATATTGGCAGTAAAGATAGTAAAACTACTTTCAGAATATCACTACCGATTGATCTTGTTAATGACAAAAAAGGTGATGTAATTGCTGAAGAAGTGGTTAAGGCAGTTGATGACATTCCACAATTCCCGCAGCATTTTATTGAAGTTATTAATGTCCTGAATAAACCGGATAGCACATTTGAAGTAATAGGCACTATCGCAAAAAAGGATCCGTCATTTGTTGCGGCTCTATTAAAAACGGCTAATTCGGCCATTTATTCATTACCAAAGAAAGTAGAAAATATTAATGATGCTATCAGTTTAATCGGTATCAATGGTGTTAAAAATTTTGTTTTTACCTATTCAACAAGCAAAGCTCTTATGAATAAGTATAATATTGATGAAATTACAAGAATGATAACTCACGCACAAGAGGTTACGTTGTACGCAGCTTTATTAGCTGATAAATTTAAGAAAAGAACTTTAAAAGATAATCTGTTTGTTGCAGGGATGCTTCATGATCTGGGAAAAATTATAATTCGGGGTATTAATCAAAAACTCTCTGACCATATCCAACAGGTTTGTGAAAGTAAGGGTATAAACAACTACATAATCGAATCACTGACAAATGGCTATAATCATGCGATTATAGGAGCAAAACTTGCTGAAAAATGGAATTTTCCCGATTTTCTGACTGAATCAATACAATTTCACCACATACCTCTTCAAGCAAGTGATAAAAATATCGATCTGGTTTCTATTGTTTATCTTGCAGATATAATATCTTATTATAAAGACGCTAAGTATAAATTTTCTGAAATAAATATGCAGGTTCTTAAAAGATTTGGCATTAATACCAAAGGGGATTTTGATGTACTTATTAAACCGTTTATTGAGAAGTATGCAGAAACCAAAGAGAATTTTTTACTATAATTTTCTTTCAAAAGTAATCAAAAATGAGTATAATTACTTATTAAGTTCTGAATAAGGATCAAATGTTATGAAAATAACATGAATGCTCACTAAACAGACTTCTTAACTATTTTTGAAACAAAAAAACCTTCAATTCTCTGAGACGGCACTATTTTAATCGCATTGTGAATATCTTTTCTCATCGATACACCATCGACAGAACTTTTGCATTGCGTAATTTCATTCAGTTCTTTATACCCCTTCGGTAACGGTACTATTTCACACTGAAATTGATTACAAACCTCATGTAGTACCTGTTCATTTTCCATAGTATTAAGCGTACACGTTGAATACACGACAGTACCACCCGGTTTCACCGCTTTTAATGCACTTGTTAATAATTTCACCTGTAATCGATTGAATTTAGGGATTTCTGTTAATCTATAGGCAAAATATGAACTCTTATCATTTATATTAAACCGCCCCTCACCTGAACAGGGAGCATCCAATAATATTTTGTCATATTTATTTTCAACATCCAATAAAAACTTCTCACCACGAGCCTGAAAAACGGAAACAATTGCAGCTTCCTGCTGATTAATATTATATTCAAGCCGTTCTTTTCTGATAAAATCAGGTTCAACAGCATCGATAGTCCCGGTATTTTTCATCAATGCTGCCATTTGCGTTGTTTTACTACCCGGTGCTGCTGCTAAATCAAGTATATAATCCCCCGGTTTCGGTTCTAAAATAACAGGAGGAATCTGACTTGATAAACTCTGCAAATAAATATACCCTTTTGTAAAACACTCATTTTTCATTATCTGATTATCTGTTGCATTATTTACAATAAAAGCATTTTCGATTAATGGAAAATCAGAAACTGAAATACCTGATTCCCGCAATATTTTCACAACTGTTACTTTATCACTTTTTATGGTATTAACCCGAAATGTCGTTTTGCGCACAGCCCGAATTGCCTGTAAGTATGCATTAAATTCCGCATGGGATAATATTTTCTCAACTAACTGAAATGATTCAGGTTTTATTATAGAAACACTTTCCTGTATTGATTTCAAAAAGAACTCCTGTTTATTTTTTAGTAAACCCTAAGAAATACTTGCCTAATCAAACATTTCTGGGTATATATACAAATAATTTGATATAAAATCAACCGTCAATGAGGTTAAAAATTGAGTTTATGCAATAAAATAAAAAGTATTCCACTGAAAAGTCGCGTTTTTTCATTTAAAACGAAAGATATCACAATAAATTACACAGATTCAATTGATTCGATTGTCAATGAAATGACACAGGAAGAATTCGGTGAAGATGAACGATTCCCTTATTACATAACAATTTGGGATTCAGGTCCGGTTCTTGCAACCTGGTTAATAGAAAATATAGAAAACATTGATACAATGACAATTCTTGAACTCGGCTCAGGAACAGGAGTTACCGGTGTTGCCTTAGCAACGGCAGGATGCAGATTAATATTTACTGATTATGAAGAGTATTCTGTAGAATTATGTGCAAGAAATGCAATCCAAAATGGTATAAAAAATTATGATTGTTTAACAGCCGACTGGAGAAATTTCCCGGATATTGACGAGAAAATTGATATGGTTGTATGCTCAGATGTATTGTATGAAGAAAAGCAGGTAATACCGCTGTACTCAGTTATAAAAAAGTATTTAAAACTGAATACAGCAGTATATATTTCAGATCCGCAACGAGGCCATATTAACACTTTCATCGATTTATTACAAAAAGACAATTTTTCAGTAAAACCCGTCTATCAAAAAATAAACGGAGTTACACCTTTTAAAACTATTACAATTTATGAAATTAAAAACATTCCTGCATGAGTCTCTACTATTTTGAAATACTTTTTAAATATGCTTTAAAATCAGCATAATCTGTACTCATTCTAATAGATTTCTTTTCTTTTAGAAGGTATTCCTGTAAATTTTCAGGGATTACCGGTGATGTGCCAATTGCCTTTTCAATAACTTCACCAAATTTTGCAGGATGAGCTGTTTCAAGCAAAACAAATGGCGTTGTTGTATCACCTGTTTCAGCAATATATTCTGTAATCGCTTTATAGCCAACAGCACCATGAGGATCAAGTAAATAATGATGTTTTTCATTAACCGATTTAATTGTTTCCATAGTTTCAGCATCGGTGATTTTGTATCCGATTATATCGTGTGACATACTTTTATTATCAGCATACAATGCTTTCAATCGTGCAAAGTTTGAAGGATCACCAACATCCATTGCATTTGAAACAGTTTGAACTGACGGTCTTGCTCTGTAAACCCCGGTTTCCAGATACTCAGGTACTGTATCATTAGCATTTGTTGCAGCTATAAATTTCTTCACCGGCATACCCATATTTTTTGCAATCAAACCGCCTGTTAAGTTACCGAAATTCCCTGAAGGTGTACAAAAAATTGGTGTTCCCAGTTTTTTAACCTGATTATATGCATGAAAATAATAAAAAGACTGGGGATATAACCGGCCGATATTTATAGAATTTGCAGATGACAACTCAAGCCACGATTTTACTTCATCATCCATAAAAGCCTCTTTTACAAGATGCTGACACTGATCAAAAGTTCCATCAACTTCCAGTGCAGTAATATTATGTCCCAATGTTGTTAATTGTTTTTCCTGTAACGGTGACACTTTACCGGATGGATAGAGAATAATCACATTTATATTAGGTAAACCAAAAAAACCTTTTGCAACGGCACTGCCTGTGTCCCCTGAAGTTGCAACTAATATAGTTAATTTTTTTGAACCAAGAAAATGACTCATAACCCGCGCCATAAATCGTGCACCAAAATCTTTAAACGCAGCTGTCGGTCCGTGATATAGTTCAAGAACATATATGTTATCATGTATATTTTTTACAGGAACAGGAAAATTAAAAGCATCATCAGTTATTTTTTTAAGATCGCTATCAGATATTTCACCGTCGACAAGTTTTTTCGCAACTGCAAAAGCAAGTTCGTCAAAACTCATATCAGCTATGATATTCATATTAATCAGAGGAATTTCTTCCGGCATATATAAACCACGATCCGGTGCCAGACCTGCTAAAATTGCTTCTTTAAAACTCACTTCTTTTGATTTTCTTTCTGTACTGTAATATATCATGGGTGTCTCCCTTAATAAATGATTTGATTGAATAGATGAATAACATATTTTTTTATTTTTTAAAAGGCGGAACTAATATATTTCTGTAATATCAATGGTCGGCTCACCAAAAAAATACCCTTGCGAAAAATCGACACCGAGTTCTTTTACTTTATTGAAAACAGCAAGTGAATGAACATATTCGCTGACAGTTTTCATGTTTAACTCTTTAGAAAAATTGACAATTGTTTTCGTTATAATTTGCGATTCTCTCTCTTTGTCAATATTTTTAATCATTGACGCATCGATTTTTATATAATCAACATCAAGTGATATGATATGATCAAAGTTCGAATATCCCGAACCAAAATCATCAATAGCAATTTTACAACCCAATGATTTAACATCATCAATAAATGACTTAATTATCGTATAATTCTGTAAACCTTCTGATTCAAGTATTTCAAAAACAACCCTTTTAGCAGTTTCACGATTATTAATAAGAACCGATTTGATATACCGCCTTGTATCATCATTTAAAATATCAACTACCGAAAGATTAATCGAAAATTCATATTTAAGCGAATCAAAACGATCAAATGCTTTACTGATAATTCTTTTTGTAATGTATGGATATAATCGGGTTTTCTTTGCAATATCGAGAAAATAATAGGGGCTGATTATGTCGTTGTTTTTATTAATTAAACGACAGAGGCATTCATATTTTTCAATAAGACCGGTTTGATTATTAACAATCGGCTGATAAAACGGAATTATCCGATCATCAGTAATTGCATCTTTCAGTATAAATGTCCATTTAATATTATTTTCATATTCTTTTGCGATTTCCAGCGTTTCTTCATATACCAGATAATGTTTTTGTAACTGTTTTGCCTTTTTTAACGCCATATCAGCATTATACAAAGCTCTTATATTGTCATCATTATTAATCTTAGCAACACCAACTGTCGCCCGGATACTGATTTCACTTTCATTAAATATAAATATTTTATCATTGATATTTGAGAAAACAAATGAACTTACAATGCCTCTAATCTCATCAAATGTTCCATTAGACTCGACCGACTCCATGATAATAACTGCGAATTCATCAGATTGAAGCCTGTAAATAGTAACAAAAAAATCTGATCTTACATTTTTTAACCGGGTGGATAATTCAACCAGTAAAGAGTCACCTACTTCATAGCCATAAAAGTCATTGACTTCCTGAAAACTATCAATATTAATTAATAATAATAACCCTACATTAATGTTTTTTAAATCTTCAAGTAATTTTGCCCGGTTTGGCAACCCGGTTAATGTGTCATAATAAATTTGTCGTAATAACCTCTGATTGTGATCTTCTAACGTCTCGGCAAGATAATTGAATGTTTTACTGAGATACCCGATTTCATCATGACTTTTAACGGGAGATCGTACAGAAAAATCTTTATTAGCAAATTTTCTAACTGTTTTATTTAATTTTCCCAAAGGGTTTAAAATAATAATTTTTATACCAAGTAACAAAAGGATCAATAATAACAAAGAAAATGTAAATGCATCAATAATAGTTTTTGATAAGATATCCTTGAACAACAGACTTATTTTATCGGTTGAAATAATAACAGATAACTCACCAATTTTCTTCTCATTAATAATAATATCACCCGTAAAATCAAAAAGCCTTCTTTTTAAAACATAGCTTCCATAAATTGATGAGTCATATACGATAACTTTATGGTCTTCTGTTTTCATTTTTTCATACATGATTGCAGACTGATACCCGCCACCTTTTTCTACAACTTTTATGTAAATAATATCAGAATTTATCAGCTCACGATCAAGTATATTACTTACATTTTCAAGATTGATATTCCATAAAGGCTGAGCGATTATATCGCGAAGTTTTAAAAAATCTTTCTCATATACTGTATGAATAGTATCCAAGTACTCTTTTTTCATTGTATTATATGAAACCATTGCTCTCAAAGTCAATGAAATTACAATACACGAAATAAAAAAAAACAAAATCTTTATAAAAAGGGAATAACTACGCTTCATTTATTGTTACCATAATTAATTATAAACTATTATTTCATATTATTCAATCAATATAGAACTATAAATAATATATTTTCTACAAATTCACCACAAACCTATTATTCTGCCTTACGCTCATACCATAGCGGGACAAAAACACCTTCGCCTGAAGATTTTTCACGAATATATCCCTTAAATCTATAAACCCCGCGCTCGAGTGACATAAGCTCTTCTCTATAATCAGAATCAATCGCATATATACGCCCGTCATCTGTTTCAATAGCAATTTCCGCCTTCGGACCTGACGAACCAGGTTTCCCAACGAATGAAGTCAGATTACCATACTTCTTAATTTCACCGGAGAATTCGACCGGTTGATATTTTTCCTTGCAACTGCATACAAGAACAGCTAATAACACTATTACAACTTTTGTATACCTGACCATTTATTTCACCATTACATAATAAAATAAAGATGGATCATCAGATTTTGTTATTTGAATCGTTAAATCACCGGAAACGTCACTCCATTTGTTATCAGAATGAATTGAGAACCCGAGCGGTCGTAATTCAACTTGCGTTGAAGGACTAAGCAATTCCGGCCCCATTATACCTGAAGGTGGCTTCTGCGAAAAGTTCCATATATTTGCAGGTGGTACATGATATATTACACCGGGTATAACATCTGTTGTATGATCTTTATTTAAAGTAAAACCTGCCGGGTCCTCATAAATAATCGAGTGTAAATACTTTTCAAATATATCATCAAAATTGTCAATTATAGCCGTTTCCTCAGGATTAGCAAACTTATAAGACTTTACTCCATCAAGAATAGCCCCGATATCAACAGTATTATTAGCCATAATATATTTAAAAAGTTCAGCCCCTCCATAATTTCTTAATAAAAAAGCACCAAAAGTATATGAAGATGCATAACTATATCTTTGATTATCATCAATCCAGTCATTAACACCGGAACGGTAATAATTACTGTTAAACTCAGGAAACCATCGAAACGGGCTATTTTCATCAGACATTCCCAGTTTTTCTGCTAATAAATCTTCACATACCATAGCACACATTTCATTGAACCAGATTGAGGAGTTTTTAAGAGATTCTATCTTCTTTCTATTATAATGGATTAAATGCTGCAATTCATGAGCGAGGGTTGAAATAAGCATATCAGGATAAGTATACAAAAAAAAGGCATCAAGATATAACATCTCAGCGTTATTAGTTTTGATATATGAATATTCACTGGCATTTAACTCATCCTGAGTCCAATAATCTTTAGCATAGAAAAAACCCAAAGTACCTGAATCTTGAGAAGCATTGTAATCATAGTCGATATCATATACAAGAAAACTAATATGCTGATCCCCGTCTCTTCCACCATCGCCAGATTCTCCACCACCAAATTCCGTACCAAAAACATTGGTTACCATTGTATAGATTCCGTCAAGCCACGATTTTTCTGAAGTACCATCAAATTTAGCGACTAACTGATCAACCACTTCCTGATTAATCTTAGCACCACCGGTGGCATCAGCAAAATTTTCATCAGCAACCCAGATATAACAAAACTGTCCTAACCCTTTTAAAGATGCTGATATTTGCTCATACACACCTGTTTCTTTTTCAACCCAAAAATATTTGGGTTGATCTATACTATACGTTGAACTACCGTAGGTTACTGTTTCAGATTTATTATCAATTATTGAACGGTTTTTCAATAAACGTTGATTAATTTCAGGCGGATTAGCACTAAATTTCATGGCACCTTTATGGTCTATTCTTGTAATTTTTGCAGGTGAAGTTGTATTGGTATGAATACTCTTTGCAGACGCTAACGATGAGACTTCACCTGTTTTTGAAGAACCAACAGGAGTTGACGTTGATTTATTAGCTTTCACAAGGAACACATCTTTACCGGGAATGTTTTTAATTGTATAGATTGCTTTATCGCTATTTGCAAAATCAACCTTAAAGAACGGGACTTCATCCGAATAGGTAAAAGAGACTGAGTTTGGTACGACTTCAGCTTTTTCCGGCTCACATGAGATGAACAAAACAATACATATAAGTGCTAAAAAAAAATGTTTCATAATTTAATCCTTATACTAATAGTACAACAGAAGAATAAAAAAGACTACTAATTTTATTCCATTTTTTAAAACATTATCTGTTTCTATTGTAATATTTACAAAAAGAATTATAATTTATTTTACAGAGCCTTAAAAATAAGGAAATATATGAAAATATTAATGATTGAAGATAATTACGATGATCTTGCAATCCTCAACGAGCATTTTAAAAAACATAAAGATTATCAGGTCGTACATTCTGATTCATTAAGAAAATCGGTAGAAAACTTTTCTAATGAGGATATTGATCTCATTTTTCTTGACCTCTACCTGCCCGACTCCCGCGGTATTGATACACTTATAAAGTTAAAAAGTTCATTTAAGTCTATTCCAATTATTATATTAACAGAAATCAATGATGCTGAACTTGCCGTTAAAGCATTAAATTACGGAGCACAGGATTATATTGAAAAACAGGATTTAACAGCGTCTAATTTGATACGAATTATAAAGTATTCAATTGAACGAAATAAAAATATGAAAGAAATTGAAAATATGAATATAAAACTTATCGAACTGAATTCAAAAAAAAATGAATTTCTAAGTATAGCATCTCATGATTTACGAACTCCACTTTCTACTATTTATACACTTTCTGAAATGCTTCTCACTCAGCTTGAAAACGATGAAATAAAACCGGAGAAGCTATCAAAATCATTAAATATGATTAATGATTCAAGCAGAAAAATTCTTGATCTGGTTAATTATTTTCTCGATATTTCACGAATTGAAAGTGAGGAAATTGAGTTGTCAATAAAAAAGATTGATTACATACAATTAATACATGAAGTTGTTTCAATTCTTAGCAATTTATCAGAAAAAAAATCCATCCACATCAAAATTGAAAAAAGCATAGAAAGCATTATGGTCATGATTGATGCGGGTAAAATCGAACAGGTTTTAAATAATATTATTACAAACGGCATCAAGTATTCAAGAGAAAATTCATCTATAACCATAAACGTTTATACTAAAAGTGACTTTCTTATCACAACAATTACTGATACAGGAATTGGTATTCCTGAAAATAAAATCGGAGAACTTTTTAATCCGTATAAACGTGCAAATAAACCAACCGGCGGTGAGAAATCAATCGGACTTGGTCTTGCAATTGCAAAAAAAATAATTCAGGCTCATAACGGCGAAATCGGTGTTTCTTCAATTCAGGAGAAGGGTTCAACATTTTATTTCAGTCTTCCGTTGAAATAGTTTGTTTTTTTTCCAATTCTGTTTTATAGTATCTATAAGATTTTTGCAAAATAAAATTTTAATATTTTTAATAACTAAGGGATGCTATGGAGTCGGTAACAAATAATTTTGAGGATGGAAAAGGGTTAATCCGGTTTGATGAAAATGGAATATCAATGATTGGTGAAGTAGACAGCATTAAGTCAGGAATATTTCTAAAAAACTTTTTTGCTGATATTTTTTTATTTATTGAGGATGACGCAAATATTATTTTTAATATAACAAAACTTCAATTTATAAATTCTGTTGGCATAAAAGCTCTTGTAGAATGGATTTCATTATTAAAAATAAAAAAACCTCTTATTAAAGTTACATTTATTTATAGTAAAAATATTTCATGGCAGGAACCTTGTGTTAAACCGCTTTTTATTTTATCACCTGATTCAGTATCTATTAAAGCTGAGTAAATAATGCAACCGGATATGATATTATTCTTTGATTTAATCTTCGATTTTATAAGAACAGGAAGGATCCACTCAACGGTAGACCACATGTCTGATTATACTCCGATTAAAAAGATCATTTTAGAATCAGAATTAACATTATTCAGATACAATGAAAGATTTGATTCCTATTCGTTTTTTTTAAAAAACGACAACAACACATTGGTAGATATTGTTTTAATTTTTACCTTTGGAAATATCTCGGTTAATCAAATTATGATAACGCTCAATAATTCAAAAATATACTTTGAATTAGCATTATCAGATGTTGAAAAACACATCCCATTAATACATTATCAGGTAGAAAACAAAGTGAAAAAAACTTTTTTTCACAGCCTATGGGCAAAAAAAATCAGAAAGAAAGTAAAAGAAGTGATGACATTTGATGAGTTTATACTATTTCTCGATGAAAATAAAATACAGCGGGTTTTTAGAAGCAAACTAAAAACAATCTAAAGAGAACTTACTCAACGTCAAATTGATCCCGGAAGATATAATATACAATGAATCATTAAATACTGATGATTCTATAGCAGAAAATGGGATTTCCGAATCAAAAAGCCGTTCCTCATACCATTTTTTTGTATTACCGTTTATTGTATAAACAATATTCAACCCGTATATATCACTTTGTTCCTTAGTTTCTTCAACAGCGGACAGTAAAAAGAAAACATTCTCTCCGGTAAACCCAACATGAACTTTGGAACAATACGGATAATATCCGATTCTGGTAACAGTTCCCGATTCATAATAATTAACCAGTGAATTAACATCATAATAAATTACTCCGACATCCTGATGAACTGAAACAGTATCAAACAAAGATACCTGTTCAGAAATAACTTTTCGACTTTCGATAACCATGGAACCGTCAACTTTCTTGAGGCGCAAAATATATAGTGTCTGATTTATATCTTTATAAACCATTGAAATATAATCCAGGGTTTTTGTCACTGTAAAATCAGTTATCGTTTCAAACTCTGATGAATCAAACAAATACTGTACCATGGCATTATTTTCACTAATTTCAACAGCATTTACATTTTCGTTTATATAAAACAAATGATTTGGTAAACCTTCAACGAAAGCAAAATCATTACACTCGATATTTAGAACGTTAAGTGCATAATTATTATTTGCATCACCCTTATTTTTTGTAATAACTTTAAAAACACTTTTTTTCTCATTTTGATAATCTAAATAATACATTGATTCCTTATTATTACTGATTGAAACAAAATGTTTTCCCATTACAGGATTAATCCTTTCTGCAATATCTACTCTATCAATAAAATTATACTGCCATTCATTATTATGGAATATAGCTTTTTTAATACTTAATGTAATTTCATCAGAATAAACAACCGATGTACTATCTGCTGTCACATCAAAAGAAACAAAACGGGAAAAAACATCAGTATCGATAACATTATTTAACAAACCGGCTTTTACACGATTACTTGTATATGAACATGATAGAGTTATAACAAAACAAAGTGCTGTTAAGAAATATGTGATAGTGATTTTCAAAGAATCTCCTCGTATGTTAAAACATGATCTTTATTATTTTCAAGGTAATTAATTTGATCCCGGATCATCACCAGTCTTCCTGTTGACTCGGCGTAAATAAGTGAAAGTTTAAAATAATGTGAGGCAATTTGATATTCACGATTAATAAAAAGGTTATAACCAATGTAAAACATTAATTTATCAATTATAAAATCATCGTTAACATACTTTGAAAACCTGTTGTTCTTAATGTAATTAATAAAATCAACTGGGCCTTCATATTGAAATTCGGGAACAAATTTTTTAATTTCTGTTCCATAATAGGTCATCCAGACAATTGTTGCGAGATTTAAATAGAACAAAGATTCGTTCTGTTTTTGCAACAAAGCCTCATGAACACCAAGTTGATACAATGCTTTAAGATACTTTATACCTTCTATTCTATATATTTTAAAAACATAATTAAGTGACATATCCTCTCGAATATTATAACGGATTCTTTCCCAGTATTCATTATTTTTCTGACTGAAAAACCCTTTTAGTATTTCATGATAGGTCATTTGTTCGAGATATAAATTACCTTTTTTATTGTATAAAAGTGCAAGTTTATATTGGATTTCAAGAATTTGATCAGGATAATCAAGATTTTCACTTTGACTTAATGCCACGCGATATTCTTTTTCAGCTTCATCGAGAAAATCGGTATTTGCATAAATATCAGCTACAATATAATGATATTGAGGAAAACCTCCTTCTACTTTTAGTAGAGCTTCCTTTTCTTTCATCATTTTTTTAAGCTCATATCTTGTTTTCTCAGGAAAATCAAGATTGATTTTTTCCCAATACGCATCTAAATCTTCATTGATTTTTCTCAGTCTTGATTTTTTCACTTCACTTAACGCATTTGCAAAATCTTTTTTTTCAATAAAATTTGATGCTCTTTTCAAATAAACCCAACTGGGATCTTTAAGTTCTTCAGAAAATAAAAAAGCCTGTGAGAATAAAAATATTATAAAATAAATATTACTGCTTCGTATATTCTTCAAGTATTAACCCCAACTCTTCTATTATATCATTATTATGTACCGTTTTAATTTTCTTTCCGTCTTTAAAAATCAATGATTTATCAACCCCGCCTGCTATACCAAAATCACATTCACTTGCTTCTCCGGGACCATTTACTATGCAACCCATAATTGCAATCTTTAGTTTTTTAGTAAAAACCCGCCCTGCGGTGCATTCTTTTACCTTCCGTACAATTTCTGACAGATCAATTTCTGTTCTCCCGCAGGTAGGACAACTTATTATATCAATATCCGATGAGCGAAGCCCGATTGACTCCAGAATTTTCTTACCGACACGAATTTCATCATCTTCCGGTGCAGTTAAACTCACTCTAATTGTATTTCCTATGCCCTCTTGCAGTAGCGTTCCAATTCCTATTGCATTTTTAATTGTGCCATCTGATAAATCACCCGCTTCGGTAACACCAATATGAAGCGGATAGCCAAATAATTTTGCAGCTTCTCTATTAACGTGTATTGTTTCCATAACCGTTGATGATTTAAAAGATAAAACGATATTTTCATACCCTTCTTCAAGAAAATAGCCAATTTCTTCTTTTGCAGCTGCAATCATTATATCTATCGGATCTTTATGCAATTTTTTTAAGTGTTCAGGTAATGAACCTTTATTAATACCGATTCGTACCGGTGTGTTATGGTATTTTAAACATTCTATAACTTTCTTAACTTTTGATTTATCACCTATATTACCCGGATTTATCCGGACTTTATCAACCCCGGCCTCTATACTGCCAATGGCGAGTCTATAATCAAAATGAATATCAGCGACAATTGGAATCGGTGATTTTTTGATAACCGTTTTAAGACCTTGAAGTGCTTTTTCATCTGGAATGGTAATTCTTATTATATCACAGCCTGATTTTGAAAGCCTGATAATTTTTTCCATACTCAAATCAACATCCCAAACAGGGTTTTTAAGCATTGTCTGAATTGGAATATAACTGCCGCCAATTATCTGGTTTCTAACTTTTATTTCCATCAAAAATTATCCTTTTTCATGAGTTTCCGGTTTTACAAGCTTTTTATACGCTGATGTTGCGGCTGTCTTTTCTGCTTCTTTTTTTGATTTTCCGGACCCGTTTCCATAAATCTTATCATTTATTAACACTTCCATAGAAAATGTTTTATCATGTTCAGGGCCTGTTTCTTCAATTAATCTATATTTAGGGCAATCTTTAAACTTCTTTTGAACATACTCCTGAAGTAATGTTTTATAATCAAGTCCTTTTTCTTCATTAATAACAAGCCCTATTTCATCTTTAAACAGGCGAATAACAAACTCTTCCACTTTTGTATATTTACCATCGAGATACAAGGCACCGAGAATTGCTTCAAACGCATCGGCTATGAGACCTTTTTTTTCTCTACCGCCGGTTAATTCTTCACCCTTCCCGATTCTAAGATATTTGTTGATATTTAACTTTTTCCCTATTGCCGAAAGTATTTCTTCACTTACTATGTATGATTTAATTCTTGCAAGATCACCTTCTGTTAACAAGGGAAACTGTGTATATAAATAATCTGTGATAATAAGTCCTAAAACGGAATCACCTAAAAATTCAAGTTTTTCATTATTTTCACCGTCGACTTTCTCATTTGAGAAAGATCTGTGTGTTAATGCGACCTCAAGTAATTCAATTGAATTGAATTTAATTCTTAACCTTTTAGCAAATTCCTTTAAATGGATTTTATCTTTACGATCCATAATTACCCTGTACTTTTTTTTAAATTAAAAAAAGGACTGACAAACCAGCCATTATTGTTGTAACACTAATGACTTGTCAGGCAGTCCCATGACGGGCACTTCTAAAAACCCATCTTTAAACTTTCTACTTCGTCAAAAAAAACGCTCAAATGCTCACATACCAAAAAAATTACTATTTTTTTCTGTATGCTCCGCTTTTCACACTTTTTTTTCCTCGTATAAAGTCTAAATATCAGTTTTTTAGAAATGCCCTAAATGTAAAGTTTTCTAAAGAGCACTTAACGAATTAAGCGTTTTTCTCAATATACTTTACAGCATCTCCAACAGTTGCAATCTTTTCAGCATCATCATCAGGAATCTGAATATGAAATACTTCTTCAAGCTGCATAATTAGCTCTACTGTATCTAATGAATCCGCTCCTAAATCTTCTATGAAAGAAGACTCAAGTTTAATTTTACTTTCATCAACTGACAATCTCTCTGCGATTAATTTTTTAACTTTATCAAATGTATCTGACATCGAAACACCCCTTACCATAAATTGTGTTCTTTATTTTACATTAAATCAAACTTCTTTGTCAATGATTTTTTTCTAATTCAACCAATTCAGGGGTAAATTTATTTTTCCGGTTGATCAATTAAAGCAATTCCTCCTGGGGTGTAAATTTCTTTTACTGGTAACTATCCGACCTTTTCAAGGTATGCAGTAACCTCATTCCATCTATTACTAAAATATAGACTTCTAAGTTGT
>MIAY01000021.1 GCA_001829315.1 Spirochaetes bacterium GWE1_32_154
TTGAAATATGAAAATCCAGCTGATTTTAAAGAAGAAAATATAGCATAATGTCCGGATTTTTTTATAAAAAAAGTCTTGACTTTAGGGGGTTAATGCACTTTCTCAGATAAGATTTTCATAATTTCTTCCTCCATATATACATCGCATTATAATAACTTCTTTATCCGATTCATTAACAAGATAAAATAATATGTAATTATCTATAATAATTTTTCGATAGCCTTTAGATTTCAAGATTTCATCAATAACGACAGCTCCTGAGTAAGGGTGATCAGATAATTTCATTATATGTTCTTCAATCTTATCGATAAGATTATCAGCAGATTTCTGTGCATAAAGATTATTTGAAATATAATTAAAAATATCTTCCAAATCCATATTTGAAAGTGGTGTGAATTTTATAGTATATTTAGCCAAAGTTTTTTCTCAAATTTTTAAAAACAACTTCTGCATCTACAAGAGAATCATGATTTTTTAATTCTTCCTCAGCTTCGCTTAATTTTTTATATATATCAGAAAGTGCAAAGTGTTTTTCGTATGCTTCAATACTCATTACAACCAGATCACCATAGCCGTCTTTCGTTATGAAAATCGGGGCACTATTTTTATGACATAATTCCGATATTTTCTTTGTTTTTCTTAAATCTGTTATCGGCATTATTAATGGCATGACTTACTCCTTTATGTACATAATTATGACATAATCATGGTGTTTTATCAATACAAAAGTTTGTAATTTCAGAAGCTTTTGCAAACATAAGAGTTTCATCTCGTTACAACTCTTACAAAATTACTTATTCAATTATCTTTGTTTTTAAAAAATATGGAAGCAATTGAGAATTATAATTTTTATAATCAATTAAAACCTGATATCACACAAAAAGAAAATTGCCAGGTGTTTGACTGGAGTTATAATCTCACACCAGTTTCAGTTCAGTATAATCAAAACATACATCATTCCCTAAAATAGTATGAAACAAATCAGCTAATTTTTTATTTCCCAGTACCGTTTCCAAATTACTCTCACATAGTTTTTCGGTCATAATCCGGGTAATAACAAAATTGTCATCAACCGGGAGTCTTTTTCTTCGTAAACCGCTTCTGAGAGTTTTAAGCCATTCTCCATACTGTAATGTTGCTTTTTTTAAAGGGGCGGTATTTACACCTCTATTTGAATATAACTCATTCATGTGACATAACAGAACATACATATAATCCGGCGGGGTAAGGAACTTTTTATATATACTATGGGGTATCATTGATGGCATTTTCATATCGGCAAGTATTCTCAGATATGTGGAATATAACGGTTTTGTATAATGTAACCGGGGCATACCGGATTGTCTTTCTTCACTATAAATGGTTGTATAAAGATTATTTAAATGAGGATATGAATTATTAATACTGTGCATAAATAAATCTTTCTGACATCCCGGACGGAGGGTAAGGTTACCCGGTGAAATGAAATCAGCACCGGCATTTTTCAGTGTTTCAAAAAGAGATTGTACTGTATTCACGTCGTCTGTCAAGCCGGGACAGAGAGGCATTGTTAAGACTCCTGTATGAAAACCATGTTCTTTCGCTTTTTTTATAATATCAAGCCGTTTATTCGGGGAACTTGCATCAGGTTCAAGGAAATCAGACAGTTCTGTATCAAGGGTTGTAATTGTTGTCATAATAAGAACTTCGGGAAATTGTGATAGAATATCAAAATCCCGTAGAACCAGATCATTTTTTGTCAGTATAACAAGGGGTAATTGTGCAGGCAATAATGCTTTTAAAAGTTGCCGTGAAAGCCCGTATTTCTCTTCAACCGGTTGATAAACATCGGTTACACCGGAACTGAATGACAATGCACCATATTCACGAGCTGTTACTCCCTTTGCAATATCACGAGTTACCAGTTCAATGAGATTATTTCTTACTGCAATATCAGATTCAAAATTGCCCTCCACAAAATATTTTTCCGCCCGCCCGTCGCAATATAAACAGCCATGACTGCACCCCCGGTAAGGGGCTAATGAACGATATAATGTAATAAGAAAAATCTCCGGTACAATAGCCCGATGTATACCTGATTTGGCTTGTATGTTTGTAAGGTTAATATCCCGCATAAATTCATTATTTCTTAATTCATATACTTTGTCAAGAATCTATAGTATGAAATTGTGTGATAAAAGAGTATTTTTGTTAGTGGCTCTATTGATGATAAAATTAGATTGAAGAAAGTAAAATAAAAAGACGTGATGCTTTACCACAGAGCCACGGAAAGCACAGAGGGGAGAATAATAAGAAATTGTCAGGCATGTTTTGAGCCGATGATTTTTATATATAAAAATATCAAAAAAAACTCCGTGCCCTCTGAGACTCTGTAATGGAAATTCTTAGACGTTTTCAAACCGGATGAAGATACCAGCGAGTGAACAATAGATATTAATTGTAACCATTGTTCACCCTCTGTTTTATTTTAGAATTGCAGAATTACACTACTGTAGGGATTAACATTTGAGATCTTTATCATATTCTTTTTATTGGTAATTTTTGCAGTTTTACCCAATAAAGTGATAAAAGTGACTTCCTTGTTTTCTAATGTGGAACCTGCAATATCAAGGTCGATTGTTTGTTTTTTTCCTGAAAAATTATGAATAACCATAACTTTATTTCCCTGATATTCTCTCACATAAACAGCAATTTGCGGTTTGTTTTTTGACTTTACATTTATACTTTCAAACGAACCAAGTGACAGTGCTTTGTTTTGTGTTCGTATTGAAATTAATGAACGGTAGTGGTTGAGAATTGATTGTTCATCTGCATCCTGTTTTTTTACATTGTATAGTGCATAATTTTCATTTAACATATTCCATAATTTATCAGCCGGGGAAAAACCACTGTTTTTACTGTCGTCCCATTGCATACAACTTCGTAGCCATTTATCACTTTTTGATGCGGTAAAAGTATCCATTCCGATTTCCTCTCCGTAATATACAAATGGAATTCCGGGAAAAGTCAGATATAAACTGCCTGCTAATTTTGTTTTTTCAACATTCTGTTCAAAAAACGTGAATGGTCTTTTCAATTTTTTATTATCTTCTGCAGAAAAAGCATCGTGGTTAGTCAGTAACGTGCCGTAAAACCCGCCTTCAGTGTTTTTTAAATCTTTTGCGTATCGTTTTACTAAATCTTCTTCAACCAAAAAAAGACCTTTTGTTGTATACGGAGTTTCTTGTTTTACAAGATTAAGTACTTTTCTGTTGGATTGAAAATTGAAAACAGCATGAAACATATCTTTTCCGGTTCCTAAATATTTTGTATATGGCTGAGAGGAACTTTCCCCGATTAAGAAAATATCTTTACTGTTATATTTTTCTTCATGAATTACTTTTCTGAAATCCCTGAAAATCTGAAAATTCTGCTCGTCGCTTTCGGTTACATCGGCTACTGCATCAAATCTGAAACCGTCAACACCGGCATCAAGCCAGAATCTCATAACTTCTTTCATGTATGCAAGAACTTCCGGGTTATCATAATTAAGGTCGGGTTTTGAATTAACAAATTTACCGAAATACCATCCGGTCGGTGTTTCATGCCACATCTTTTTTTTATTGGTTTCATTTAGATTGGTATCAGACCAGACATACCAGTTTCTGTATTTGGATTTTTTATCCTTCGCAGCGTCAATGAAAAACGGATGCTGATCTGAGGTGTGATTTATAACAAGGTCAATGATGACTTTTATATTTTTTGCGTGTAGCTGGTTAATAAGATTTTTGAAATCATCGAGAGAACCGTATGTCGGGTCTACATCCATGAAATTGGTCGGGTCATAATTATTGGTATGTTCTGCAGAGTCATTAACCGGCATAAACCAGATTGCTGTAATCCCGAGTTTTTCCAGATAATCGATTTTCTGAATGACACCCTGAAAGTCACCATATTTATCACCATTTGAATCTTTGAAAGACCGGACAAATAGTTCATAAAAAACACCGGTTGAATACCATTTGTCAACTGAATTGGATGGCATTTGAATTACTTCACCGGAAAAAAGATTTGAAAATAATAAACAAAAAAGAACCAGTAGTATTGATTTTTTCACAATAGAATCCTTTGTAGTTAGATTTTATGAAAATTATAGTGCAGATCATCAATCTAGTCAAGCGTAATACTATAATTAAAATAAAGTTACTAAATCATTAAATAAATCATCGGGGGACTCTAATCCGACAGATAAACGTATCAATGATCTGGTTATTCCCCGTTTTAATTTCTCTTCGGTTGGGAGTGATCCGTGTGACATTGTCCAGGGATAGGATAAAATCGATTCAACTCCGCCTAAACTTACTGCGGTACTCCATAATTTCACCTTTTTCATAATAGTTTCCATTTTATCTTCATTGTCAATGAGTATTGATAAAACGGCACCAAATCCGCTGCATTCATCTTTACAAATTTCATGTCCCGGATGACTTGAAAGTCCGGGATAATACACTGTTTTAATCCAGCTGACATTACAAAGTTTATGTGCAAGTTGTATGGCATTTTCTGTTTGCTGTTTCATACGGGCACCGAGTGTTTTAATACCACGTAATAATAACCACGAATCATCGGGTGATAAAATAGACCCGTATGTGTTTTGAGTAAATTTTAATCTCTTGCATATTGTTTCGTCTTTTGATGAGGCAACCCCGGCAATCAGATCGCTGTGACCGCCAAGAAATTTTGTTGCACTATGAATTGAAATATCAACGCCAAGATCAAGCGGTTTACAAAAATAGGGACTCATAAAAGTATTATCTATAATAGAAAGAATCGAGTTTCTTTTTGCAATTGCAACGACTTGTTTAATCGATGTGATTTTTAATAGCGGGTTGGATGGTGTTTCGAGATAAATAACTTTTGTATTTGGTTTTAATGCAGTTTCAACATTCAATGCATTGCTCATATCAACAAATGTATAATCAATACCGAAATCAGGAAGTACTTTCGTTATAAACCTGAATGTTCCCCCATAGATATCCGCAGGGAAAACGGCGTGATCGCCGGTTTTCAGAAAAGAAAGCAAAACGGTTGTAATCGCAGCAATTCCTGAGGGGTAGGCAAAACCTCGAAAACCGTTTTCCAATGCTGCAATGGTATTTTCCAAAGCATCGCGAGTCGGGTTGCCTGATCGTGAATATTCATAGACCGGTTCACCTTCAACGTGGTTTATCGCAAACGTTGAAGCGTTGTAAACGGGTATTGATAATCCGCCTGTTTTTTTGTCTATTTCATTTCCGTTATGCAAAATAATTGTGTCATAATTCATTGGTTGCTCCTTTTTTATGATAATGCCTGATTTAAATCGTTAATGAGGTCGTGTATATCTTCAATCCCGACTGATAACCTGACTAAACAGTCGGTAATCCCTGATCGTAACTGAATTTTTTCCGGGATGGCAGCGTGAGTCTGAGTTTTAGGATAGGTTATTAATGACTCAACACCACCTAAGCTTTCTGCGAATGTTATAATCGAAACTTTTCTGATTACATCAAATGCTCTTTGATAATTGTCGGTATAAAAAGATATAATACCGCCATTACCGGATGATTGAGATGTATGAATTGTATATCCCGGATGGTTTTTAAAACCCGGATAAAATACTTGAGTGACTGCAGTATGTGAATCAAGATAAGATGCTATTGTATGTGCATTTTCTTCTATTTTTTTCATGCGTATAGATAGTGTTTTTAATGAACGAAGCATTAACCAGCTGTCAAATGGTGCTAATACACCACCGGTTGTATTTTGAATCATGCCGATTTTCTCAGATAACTGAGGTGAATCGGTTATGACAAAACCTGACAATGTATCATTATGACCGGACAGGTATTTTGTTCCTGAATGTGCAACGATGTTAATGCCAAGCTCGATTGGTCTTTGAAAACATGGTGTCATAAATGTATTATCGGCAATTGAGATTATACCTTTTTCTTGAGCGAATGTTGAAATTAATCGTAAATCGGTTATCTTCATCATGGGATTTGTTGGTGTTTCAACGAAAATTGCTTTTGTGATGCCGGGTTTAAAGTTTTTTTCTATAGTTTCAATGTTTGATGTGTCTATATAGGAGAACTGCAATCCTAATGTTTTATAAATGACCTCAAATAAACGGTATGTTCCCCCGTAAATATCATCGGAGACAAGTATATGAGAACCGGCAGGAAAAAGCATAAATACAGCAGTTAATGCAGCCATTCCCGAAGAGAAAGCAAAGCCTTTATCACCTTTTTCTAATAACGCCATTGTGTCTTCTAATGCTTTTCGAGTCGGATTAGATGTTCTAGAATAATCAAACCCTGTTGACATGCCGATTTCAGGATGAGCAAAAGTTGCTGATTGATAAATAGGCATACTGATTGCACCGGTTTTGCTGTCATGTAACATACCTGATCGAACTAATAGAGTATCTATATTCATATGCGTCTCCTTTTTTTTGTAAAGAACTAATGCTATCGTTATAATAGTATATGTTTTTGAGATTGTCAAATTGTTTTAAAAAAATGTTAAAAAAGTATTTGACATTTAATTATTTTGGTTATATACTACAAATACGATAGTAATTAAGAGGAATGAAAATGAAGCTTTCAACAAGAACACGATATGGTCTGCGAATGTTAATTGCGCTTGCTAAAAAATTTAATCAGGGACCATATCAGATTAGTGAGATTTCAAGGCTTGAGGAAATTTCAGAAAAATACCTCGGGCAAATTTCTATAATACTTAGAAATAATGGCATTATAGAATCAACCCGCGGTTCACAAGGAGGTTTTTATTTAACAAAAGATCCGGCGTTGCTTAATCTGAAGGATATTGTGGAAATATTAGAAGGTGATATTTCTCTTGTGTCCTGCTCAGATATAAATGGTGAGTGTAATAGAACAAGTCAGTGTGTAACAAAAGATATTTGGGAAGAAGTGAATAATGCCATTAAGTCAACACTTTCAAAATATACATTACAGGATATTGTTGATTTGAGTAATACAAAAGATGGTGAGATGTTTTATATTTAAATAGTATATGGAGGCTTACAATGGGAATTGCAAATAATATTACAAAGTTAATTGGAAATACACCAATGGTACGACTTAATAAAATAGTTGGTGATTCAAAAGCAGAAGTAGTTGTTAAACTCGAATTTTTTAATCCTTTGTCAAGCGTTAAAGACAGAATTGCATTAGCGATGATTGAAGATGCAGAAAGACAAGGTGTAATAAAAGAAAATACAGTTATTATAGAACCTACTTCAGGTAATACCGGTGTTGGTTTGGCATATGTTGCCGCTCAACGAGGGTATAAACTTATTTTAACAATGCCTGAGACTATGAGTATTGAACGAAGAAAACTTCTTAAAGCACTTGGGGCAGAACTTGTTTTAACGGAAGGAACAAAAGGAATGAAAGGTGCTATAGTGAAGGCTGAAGAGCTTAATAAAGAAATGCCTGATTCGATTATTCTTCAACAGTTTGCTAATCCTGCAAATCCTGAAATACACAGGGTGACTACTGCAGAAGAAATCTGGAAAGACACAGATGGTGCAATTGATTTTTTTGTTGCAGCTGTTGGAACCGGCGGTACTCTTACCGGTGTTTCTGAAGTTTTGAAAAAGAAAAACCCTGCAATTAAAATTATTGCTGTAGAACCTGCTTCCTCACCGGTTATTTCAGGCGGAGCGCCGGGTCCTCATAAAATACAGGGAATTGGAGCCGGGTTTATACCTCAAGTGCTTAATACCGGCATTATTGATGAAATAATACTGGTAAAAGATGAAGATGCAGGTAATACTTCGCGAAGACTTGCAAAAGAAGAAGGTATTTTTGCTGGTATTTCATCGGGTGCAAATGTATGGGCTGCATTGCAAATCGCCTCAAGACCTGAAAATGCAGGAAAGAGAATAGTGACTCTTACTCCAGATACCGGTGAACGGTATTTATCAACATGGTTATTTGAAGAAAACTAATACAAGGTGGTTAATTATGAGTTTAAATTTTGAAACGTTAGCATTACATGCAGGTCAAAAACCTGATACAGATACATTATCACGAGCTGTACCGATTCATAGAACAAGTGCCTATGTTTTTAAAAACACCGAGCACGCTGCAAATCTTTTTGCTTTGAAAGAAGCAGGTTATATTTATACAAGGTTGAATAATCCGACTCAGGATGTGCTTGAACAACGAATTGCTGCATTGGAAGGTGCTCCGGCTGCTTTAGCAATTGCATCAGGAACTTCAGCGATTTTTTATGCAATAATTAACATACTTTCTCAAGGGGATGAAATAGTTTCTGCAAATAATTTGTATGGCGGAACATACACTATGTTTAATGATATCCTGCCGCAATTCGGGATTAAGACTGTTTTTGTTGATCCTAAAAATCCTGAGAACTTTAAAAAAGCGATTACTTCAAAAACCAGAGCAATTTTTTCTGAAACAATCGGTAACCCTTCATTGGATGTTGTTGACTTTGAGGCAATAGGAAAAATTGCACAGGAAGCAGAAATCCCTTATATTGTCGATTCAACTTTTACAACACCATATTTGTTTAACCCTTTAAAACACGGGGCTAATATTGTTATTCACTCATTAACAAAATGGATTGGCGGACATGGAACTGGTATCGGGGGTATTGTTGTTGATGGTGGAAATTTTAACTGGAAAAACCCGAAATTCACATTATTTAATGAACCTGATAACAGTTATCACGGTCTTCGATATGCTCATGATCTTGGTGATTTAAGTGCAGTTGCATACATTGTCAGGTTACGGCTTGTACCATTGAGAAATCTCGGGGCTTGTTTAGCACCTGATAATGCCTGGTTATTTATTCAAGGGCTGGAAACGTTAGCATTAAGAATGGAACGGCATAGTACAAATGCCCTACGGGTTGCGGAATATTTGAAAAAACACCCGAAAGTTGAGTGGGTTAAATATCCGGGATTAAAAGATGACAGTTCATATCAGCTTGCATCAAAGTATTTTAAAAAAGGTTGTGGAGGAATGGTTGTTTTTGGAATTAAAGGCGGAAGTGTTGCCGGGAAAAAATTTATTGAGTCAACAAAGATTTTTTCACTACTGGCAAATGTCGGCGATGCAAAATCACTTGCAATTCATCCGGCTACGACAACACATTCACAACTTACTGAAGAACAGCAGAAAGAAAGTGGCATTGCTCCGGAATTAGTTCGATTATCAATTGGAATTGAAAATATTGATGATATTATCGGAGATCTGGAACAGGCATTATTACTTGTATAAAATCGTGTAAAGAGAGGATGGAAATTCTCTCTTTATATTGAAAATTATCAAATTTGATAATTTCATACATAATGATTTATCTGTTCTTAATTATATCTTAACAAATAAAATGTATAAAAATACCAGTCGTTACGTAATGTATTTTTTACATGAGGCTTTGAATGGATAACAATTTTTTAGATACTATGTTACTAAATCTTTTTACTAATCATTTGAGGCAAAAAGAATATCATGTAAAAAATGATGTGACATTATATTCAACTCTTAATGTTGATCTGAATATTTCAGCTATTGAGTTAAAAGCACTAATAGCTTCTTTTTCAACATGTATTATGGAATATTGTTATATAAATACCCATATCAGTACGTATTTTGAAATCGAAAAGTTTACTCTTGAACCATATATAATTAATCATATTATCAGGAAGATCAATAATCAGCCTGTTCCGGTTATTGAGTTTTTTGAAATATTTAAAATTTCTTTTTTGAAAATTATCAAATTTGATACAATCATACATAATGATTTTGAAACACAATACTTCTGTTGCAGTAACTTAGCGTAATGTATCAAATAAATATGTTAACCCGTCAACTTTCAATTGATAAACAATCTGCATGATTTCTCCAAGTTCACCTTCGGGATATCCTTTATGACTGAACCATATAAAATATTCATCCGGTATCTGCAAAAGAAGTCTTCCTGAATATTTTCCGAAAGGCATACGATAAGCAGCAATTTTTTTTAGTAATTCGATATCCATTTTTTATCCTGAAAGTTTTTCTTGTAAGAGTTTCTGAAGTATACTATTTTAGCTCGATTTATTTCAATGTTTTTTTTTAATCTTCGTGATACATATTCCTTCCTTGATATTTCTGATAAGATTGATTAGAATATAGTGGATGTTGAAAATCCCGGAGAAAAATAAATGAAATGTAAACACGTTTTTGTTTTTGTAGTATTAATCATACTCGTTGCCTGTGAAACGGTTAAACCGATTCCGGGTGTTAAACCAATGTTAGCTCCAGGGCTTATCACAATGAAGAAATACGGGAAAAAATTAAATCCTTATGAAATATTACATTTATCAGGTCAGATTATGGGCGAAATGGGGATTTTTGGTGCTGTTGGCTATAATGAATATATCAATAAACTCAATAAACCAAATAATAAACGCGTATTTATCGTCGAATCAATTGTATTCAATAAAGAAGGTTTTGCAGAAGATATAAAAGGAAGAATTGAAAAACCTGCAACCTATATGGAATTTGTTGCAAAAGGGGGGCTTGGAATCCCTGTTTATGAGGCAAATACGCCTAATGAATTGGGAGTTATTTTTGGACGACGTGCAAATATTGCATCACGGGATGGCGTAATCGTAAGGGTAAATCCTTTAGAACATACCGATTTATATTACATACGCTTAGGTTCAGAAACGTATGATGCGATTATGAATGCTTCTATTTTATTTCAAAGCTATGAAATGGTACGGACTCCCTATATTGATAATCTTCGGGTAGAACTTGAAGGTATGATAATGAACAGTGATTCAAGAGAATTGATTCTTGGCGAAATGAAAAAATTTAAAGAAGAAAATAAAGATAAGTATACTACTGAGAATGATATTCTGGTTGCTTTTATCAATTCAAATGAGAGTTATCTTGAGATGCTGAGTGAATCAAATCATGATGCAATGGAAAGGATACATGAATCCAAAATATTTCTTGATATGATAAAAAATGCAGCAGAGACAGCCTCCGGTCGTGTTGCAATAATATTTGGAGAGATCGCTTTAGATATTGCTTTGATTACATTAGAAACCGCAGGAAATGCAATGTCACGGGGAGATTCGAGCCTTGGTGGTATGCTTTTGGCCGCTATTGAGGCGACATCGCTGACTATACAAAAAACTGCAGAATATGTTGCACGAAATGTTCCTCGTAATTCCAATATTACACTACCTGATTTACAAAATATCAACGCTTATAATAATTATATGTTCAATCGATATATTGAGAATTCTAAAAAAAATAGTAAAGCGGAAATGGAAGCTAACGCAATTTTTAAAACGCTTAAAAAAACCGGTGCTATTAAGTAACTATGGAGGTTGTATGGAAAAATATATTTTAGCAATTGATCAGGGGACTACGAGTTCACGGGCAATTATTTTTGATACATCAGGTAGTGTTGTAACGCAATGGAGTAAAGAGTTTACCCAGATTTACCCTCATCCGGGTTGGGTTGAACATAATGCGGTTGAGATATTTGAATCAGTTATAGAATGTATTCAATCGGTTTTTCGCTCAATCGGGTGCAGTTATGAAAATATAGACAGTATCGGTATAACAAATCAGAGAGAGACCACCGTATTGTGGGATAAAAAAACCGGCCTTCCTGTTCATAATGCAATTGTATGGCAATGCAGAAGAACGGCATCCCGATGTAATGAAATAAAAAAATCAATTTATAATGAAATTATCTTTGATAAAACCGGTTTGGTTGTAGACCCTTATTTCTGTGCTACGAAAATTGAGTCTATTTTTGAAAATAATAAAGACATTTATAAGCGTGCTTTGAATAATGAAATTGCGTTTGGTACAATTGAGTCCTATCTTATTTACAGATTGTCAAATGGAAAATCACATGTTTCAGATTATTCTAATGCGTCAAGAACAATGCTTTTTAATATACACACGTTAGAATGGGATAAAGAACTGCTTGAGTTTTTTACGATTCCTGAGAGCATTCTTCCAAAAGTGATTCCTAATTCGCAAACAGATATAAAAACAGATCGTTCGGTAACAGATGGATTTGAAATACCAATTTCCGGTGTTATCGGAGATCAACAGGCTGCGCTGTTTGGCCAACGATGTTTTAATAAAGGTGATATTAAAAATACGTATGGAACCGGGTGTTTCCTTCTTATGAATACCGGTGATAAACCGAGAAAGTCAAAAAATAATTTGCTTTCCACGATCGCCTGGAATATTGATGGTAAAACAACCTACGCCATGGAAGGTGCTGTTTTTATTGCAGGAGCGGTTGTTCAGTGGTTGCGGGATGGAATACAATTTATTGAAAATAGTGGTGATTCTGAATCATTGGCACATACTGCGAAAGACAATGGTGTCATTATGGTCCCGGCATTTACCGGATTGGGTTCGCCATACTGGGACCCTGATGTGCGAGGCGCTATTTTTGGTATAACACGGGATACGGGAAGAGCGGAAATTGCAAAGGCAGCACTACAGTCAATTGCATTTCAGACAGCTGAGCTTGTTAATGCCATGAAAAATGATTTTAGTGGAACAATCGGGCATTTTTATGCTGATGGCGGAGCTTCAGCGAATAATTATTTAATGCAGTTTCAATCTGATTTACTCCATATTGAGATTAATGCAGTAACTATGCGTGAGACAACTGCACTTGGGGCTGCTTTTTTAGCAGGGCTTGCAACAGGATATTATGAAAATATCGATTATTTAAAAGGATTAAATAAAGCTGTTAGTGTATATAAACCATCAATCAATTCGGCTCAAAGTAAACTGCTAATGAAAAGATGGCAAAAAGCAGTTGAAGCAGTAAGGTTATTTGGTAGCGGTGACATTTAATTGTGTTTTGTATCTTCAAATAATAGTGCATAAATCGTTTCTTTGTCTTTTTCATTAATGTTAATTTTAGGAATATACATACAAATAAAACTTGTTAAAAAAATATAAATCACTTCTTCGTCTTCGATTACTTTATGAATATCGTCATGGTTTATAAATGATGTCTCATTTAGTATTGTTGTTTCAATACCAAGTTCATTAAATCGTAAAAGAAAATTATTCTTATAATAGTCGTTGTATTCTTTATTGACAGATTTTGTAAATTTATATCCGATATATGCCGGTACCAGACAGGCGATTATAATGGTGAAAATGCCTGAATTAATATTCTTGTAATAGAAGAAACTCAAAATAATCATAACAAATAGAATTAAATATATTGGAATAAATTTGAGTAACGTTCCTGTATATAGATATTCAGATCGAAGTGTGTATTTAAAAAAATCTTTTTTTGTATATGAAATAGAAAGTGTTATATCAATGTTGTCCATATTTCAAAAATCCTTATCCAATTGAATATTTTTTTCACGATACACTTTTTAATCTGCTTATTCAATCAAAAGTTTAGAATTGTTAACATTTATAGTGGATTAACCGATAGGTAGTGTAAGAAGTATATAAAAAACAGGACTTTTCATTAATGAAAAAAAAACACAAGAAAGTCACGACTGAAAAAATCAGTAAACAATCTATTCAAATAGAAATTTCAATTGTTGTATTATTGAGCACTGTTTTTTTACTTGGAATTATTTCATTTGGTATACACTATATTCAGATTAGGCAATTTACAAAAGTTACAGATACATTAATTGAATCGAAAATTGATGATTTGAATTTTTTAGTGAATGCAGAAATTAATAAAGAAGTGATTGATCAATGTATAAATAGATTCAGGTTTGGAAAAAGTGGATTTTGCGGGATTGTTACGAATAACCGGTCATCAGATATTATTCAGAATACGGTTGTTAATAATCAGATTACTGATAAAATGTATGAATATAGTAACACGATGGCTACTACCGGTAAAAAGATTGTGTCATTTTCTTATCTTGATTATAATGTGATGATAAAAAATTTTGAAGCGTCCGATTTTTTAGCATCCGACATACAATGGGAATCTGGTTTTATTGCATACAGACCCGATGAGGTTTTTGAAAAAATAATTGTATTCAGTTTTGTTTTTTTTATAGTATCTTCATTAGCCGGTCTTTTTGTAATCTATTTTATTTTTAAAGGGTTACTCAGACGATTAGTTTTAAAACCGTTAAAAGGTTTTATTGATAAGTCATTGAATGTCAGTTATGGTGATTTAACTATTAATTTTGCAGTAAATACTACTAATGAGTTTCATACGTTGGGTGTTGCATTTAGTGAAACGATAACAACACTTAAAGTGCTTATAAAGAAAGTTTATATTACATTAATGGTTATTACTAGAAACTTAAGGACTTTATATACATCATCAAGTGCTGTAGAGGAATCTGCTCATTTGCAGGTTGAGAAAGTAGAAAAGACAGTTAAAAGTGTTGAAAATCAGAATAAAATGGTTGAAAGAATTGCAAATGAATCTGATAAGGCTAACAAGTATGCTGCCATTGCTTTAGAAAAAGCAAATGTTGGTATGGAATCTATGATTAATCTGAAAGATGAAATGACTAAAATTGAAAAGAGTTCAATGGAGATTTCAGAGATTATTAATATGATTAATGATATCGCTGAACAAACAAATTTATTATCATTAAATGCATCTATCGAGTCAGCCAGAGCTGGTGATGCGGGCAGGGGATTTAATATAGTTGCCGGAGAGATACGGAAATTAGCTGAGAAATCCACTCAGGCCGCAGACCGGATTCATTCACTTATAACAAACAATAATAATATTATTAAAGTCGGTGTTGATTATACAAATAAAACAACAACAGTTTTAAAAGAAATTTCACAATCAAATCAGATTATAACCGGGCTTGTTAATAATATATCGGATGAAGTTAAGAATGTAAGAAATGGTACAACTGAGATTTTAAACTCTGTCATGTATATTTCAGAAAAAGCGCATCAGAATTTAGAGCAGAGTGAACATGTTGGTTCTGCAATTGATGATTTTGTTATTCAAACGATTGAACTTCAGAAATTTGTGGGTAAATTTGACACCCGTTCTCAAAAGATTAAAGATAATCAGAAACAAATAGAAGCGGTTTTGGATGCAAAATTAAACGAGATTCAATCTGTTTTTAAGAATTATGGTAAAAACTTTTTATTAAGTGACGATGTAATTAGAATTGAGTTATTCAAATTAAAGGAATTATGGATTGGTAAGACGCTGATTACCGGTAATAATGATTTTGCTGATGAAATTTCAAAGATTGCAACGTGTTCATTCACAATTTTTCAATTAAGTGATAACAATTTAATACGTGTTGCTACAACGGTTAAGAATTTTGATAATTCCAGGGCTGTAGGATCATATATAGATGAATCAACAGATGTTTTCCAAAAGATTGTCAATGGTCAAACTTATTTCGGGCGAGTTTTTGTTGTTAATCGCTGGTATGTTGCTGTTTATTCACCAATTATTGATTCTACTAATAAAATCCTCGGCGCAATTTATCTGGGTTTACCTGAAGAAAATGAGTTCCTGGAATAATAAATATTTTCTCGTTTAAAATCAAGGTATCAGGTTTTTTTAATTTCCCCTATATCATACAGGATAATTCAATTATTGTTTTTACTGCTTTTTCCATTGAGTCCACCGGTATCCATTCTCCGGTTGAATGAAAATTTATTCCACCCGTAAATATATTCGGGCAAGGAATCCCCATTGATGATAATGCAGAACCATCAGTTCCTCCACGTATTCGTTTCAATATCGGGGTTGCTCCAGCTTTAATGACAGCTTTTTTCAAGGTGTCCATCAGGTGAGGATGTTTGTTAATTTCTGATTCCATATTTTTATATTCTTCATTATAACTCGCAGTTATTGTAAAATCATTTTCATTAAATCTTTTACTCATCGTTAGTTTACAGTCTGTTATAATAGTTTCAATTAAGGATATTTTTGCCTTAATGCCATCTTCTGTAAAATCACGGATTATTAGGGATATTTGTCCGATTTGTTCATTTGAATCAATACTTGAGACATGAATATACCCCATGTCATTATTTGATTCATTAGGTGAAATTTTTTGACTGAATAATGTATTTAGAAATATTGTAATTATTTCAATAGATGATATTAATTTCCCGTTTGCATATCCCGGATGGCAATTTTTTCCGGAAATTGATATGGTACAATTGTATGCGTTGAAGCATCCATATTCTATTTCTCCTTCTTCACCACCATCTATCGTAAAAGCAATTTTTGATTTGAATGTATCAAGGTCAATATATTCAAGTTGATGACCTATTTCTTCATCAGGAACAAAAGCTACATAGATATCAGGATATTGTAATGTGTTTTTATTTGCGATTAAATATTCACAAGCGGTTAGTATTTCAGCGATGCCGGCTTTATTATCGGCACCAAGTAATGTTGTGCCATCACCGGTGATTATTTCATTGCCTGTGTATGCAGATAATTGCGATGATTCTCTTATCATAACGCTTCCATTAGCAGCTAGTATATCATCGCCATCGTATCTGAATCGTATTGGTTTTACATTTTTTCCAGAAACAGAAGGTGATGTATCAAGATGTGCTATGTAGCCGATAGGTGCTTTGCTATGATCAGTTCCGGGGATAAATCCATAGAGGTATGCTTGTTCGGATAGTGTCGTTTTTGTAAAACCAATTTCAGACATTTCAATTTTCAATAATCGTGCTAACTCCATTTGTCCGGGAGTGGATGGTGTTTTTGTGCAATTATGAGCTGATTGTGTGTCTATTTTTACATATCGAAAGAATCTTTCTGTAACCTTTTCAATCATACGTATTTCCTTATGGTTTGTTTTTTACAATTTCATAGAGTGCTATTCCCGATGCTACTGATACATTGAGAGAATTCTTATTTCCTTTTAATTCAATATGATAAATTTTATCTGAAATCTCCAATATTTCATCTGAGATGCCAAATTCTTCATTTCCAAAAATGATTAATTTTTTTTCAGAAAAAACATTATTTGCTATATCGATAGAATGGATATTCTTTTCTATTGATACTATTTTATAATTTTGTTGTCTAAATTTTTGTATTATTTCTATTGGATTTTTATGATGAGAAACCGTTATTTGTGAGTTCATGCTTGTTCTTTTTGCTTTCGAGTTATCAAGACCCGGTGTTATACCGCTTAGTATTACTTCGTCAACGCCGAGTGCTTCAGCTGTTCGTATGATTGCACCTGTGTTGTATGGACTTCGGATATTATCCAACAGGAGTGATATTCCTGATTCATTTTTTATTCGTATTGAATTATCAAAACTATTATTTTCGTTGTATGCTGAAAAATCCTCGATTTTTTGGAGAAGAATTTCTGCTAATAAACCCCAGTCATATTTTTTCTCTGGTATAGAGTAATTTTCATTTTCATATTTATTAAACCATATGATAATTTCTTCGGGAGAGTTAGCTGTACTATTTCCGGATATATGTTCTTTTATGATATAAGCGGTTTTTTTATATCTGTTTAATTTTGATAAACCTGAGAATTTTTTTTCAGTAAAACTCATATTTTCTCAATTGTTGGTATTGTAATTTTTTGTCCTTCCCTGATATCATTAAATTCTTTTTCAAGTTCTTTAAATGCATCTATTAAAACCGGATCAAAATGCGTACCCGATCCGTCTAGTATTATTTGTTTTGCATCATCATGTAAAAAAGGTGGTTTATATACTCTTTTGGATGTTAGTGCATCGTATACATCAGCAATTGCAACTATTCTTGCAGATAAAGGTATGTCTTTATTTTTTAAGCCATACGGATAGCCTGACCCATCCCATTTCTCGTGGTGAAAATAAGCAATTTTTTTTCCCATAAGTAAAAAAGTTGTTCCGTTACTATTGAGTTGTTTTTCAGCATCCTCAAGTGTTTTGCCACCAATAATTGTGTGTTGTTTCATTTCTTCAAATTCACTATCGGTTAATTTACCCGGTTTTAATAATATTGAATCTCTAATCCCAACTTTTCCAATATCATGGAGTGGGCTTGTATGGTAAATGTTGTATATGAATTTAGTGTTAATTTCATCTTTATACATTGCATTTTTGAAAAGAAAATCCGCCAGGATATATGAAAAGTGACGAATTCGGTCAAGGTGTTCACCTGTTTCATGATCTCTTGATTCTGCAAGTCTTGCTAAAGAAAATATTGTGACATCCTGGATTTGTTTTATTTCTTTGGTTCTTTCAATTACTTTAAGTTCTAAGGTGTCTTTTAAATTAACAAGTTCACTATTTGTTTCAAGCAGTTGGTCATTTAGTATGTTTAATTGTTTTGCCCGTTCTACAATTGATTCATATAAAACATCTTGTAATGAATCTGAATTTTTTTTTAAGTGATCAAGAAAAATCTGTTTTTCACTATCTTCAAGGTATTCTAATATACCAAAGAAAACCTGGTCAATACTGCCTTTTATAGTGTTTACTGATTCTCTTAGTAAAAAATCAAGATCATCAAGGTTTTTATTTCGCAAAATTATTCCTTAAGCTGTGTAATTTATGGAAGGTCATTTAAGTCCTTTTAAATAGTATTTCATGATTTTCAATTTTAATGTAGTATTCTTTTTCGTAACGCAAAACAAATACCTGTCACAAACCAACGATAGCATGCCAAAGTTATCTATAATACATAGTTTCATTTTTTTTTACAATTATTTATACAAGTAATAGGTTTAAAAGTCAATAGAACATCTATTTTATAAACTGAGAAAAAAATATGAATTTTTTAAGAAAATATATTGACATTACATGAGGTTCATGGTATAAGCATCACATCAACAAATAGTTGATGGTTGATTAAGTAGTTACTGACCTGTTAGCTCAGTCGGTAGAGCAACGCCCTTTTAAGGCGTGGGTCGAAAGTTCGAATCTTTCACAGGTCATTTTATGTCACATTCGTCTAATGGTTAGGACACCGGGTTTTCATCCCGGCAATAGGGGTTCGATTCCCCTATGTGATAAGAAAACTTCTCAGTAATGAGAAGTTTTTTTTATTAATATTTGTCAATGTTTTACAACTTTTTAGCATTTAATATTTCTAAGGAGATATATATGCTAAAATTCGCAGCTACGACTTTATTTCATTTTGTTTTGGATAAAGGGTTATTAACTAATCTATGTATTGAGGCTGATAATCAAAAAATTACCGTATCTGAATTAATTGATCAAGCTTTAAATCGGGCTTATTTTTTAATTGAAAAGGCTGATTTTGTGTTATCAAAAATTATAACAAGCGATTTTAAAGAAGATGATTTAGTTATGGATTGTAATATAAAAATAACGATCGACATAAAATTTAAAAACAAATTATTTAATATGCAAGATCATTTCCATTTAAAAAGTAAAGCATCGCTTCTTCGATATATTATTAGAAAATATTTGCTTAAGATTGAACAATGGTATAGAAGGACGAATTCTCCAAAGAAAGATGTTCGTGCGAGATGTTTAAGAATGTGGAATAAAGCAAAAGTACGAAGAACTATTGATTCTTTTGGAATTTGGGATAAATATAAAATAGACCATATGGACTGTTTTTATCATCCACCAACAACTTATATATTCGACTCAATGAACCAACTCTGTAGAATAGTACATAAAAAGCTTTTTAAAACATTAATTTAAAAAAATCCCTTTTAGTCACTACTTTTTATTTTATTAATATTCTCAATTCTTTTATTTAATTCTTTCTCAAACCCGAATTGTTTTGGTTTATAATAAGATTTACCAATCAACTGCTCTGGCAAACATTTCATTTTCGTAATAGGAATATCAAAATCGTGAGCATACTCATAGTTTGCCCCATAACCTGCAGTTTTCATAATATCGCTAACCGCATTTCTTATATGAAGAGGAACTGGGAGATCGGGAAAGTTTTTAATATCATTTCTAATAGATTGAAGCGCAATGTATAAGGAATTTGATTTTGGAGCCAAGCTATTATAAGCAACCGCTTGAAGAATTGAAAGCATCGCTTCAGGCATTCCTAACGCTGCTAATGTATCTCTGGCTGCTATACAGATAATAAGAGCCTGAGGATCTGCCAGTCCTATATCCTCACTACTGCATTGTATTATTCGCCTGACTACATTCATCGGGTCGTCCCCGCAATCTAAAATCTTAACCGCATAATAAAGAGCTGCATCAACATCTGAGTTTCTCATTGATTTATGTAGAGCTGATAAATAGTCATAGTGATAATCGCCGGTTTTATCATATGAAGGTAATCTTCCTTGCAAAACTTTATTAATAATTTCTTTTGATATATCCACATCGTCAGAATTATCTCTAATCGCAAGTTTAATAGACATTTCTAAAATACCAATTGCTCTTCTAGCATCTCCTCCCGAAATTCCAATAATAGCGTTTATATCATTTTTCGAAATGCTGATATTTTTGTTTACAATCGATTTAGCTTTAAGAAGTGCTTTATTTAATATTTCATTTAAATCAAATTCTGATAATTGTTTGAGAATGAAAACTCTCATTCTCGATAATAATGGTGAAATAATTGAAAATGATGGATTCTCAGTAGTTGCTCCAATAAGTATAATAGTTCCTTTTTCAACATACGATAAAAAAGCATCCTGTTGAGCTTTATTAAAACGATGAATCTCGTCAATGAAAAGAATAGTTTTTGTCTTGTATAAACCATAACTTTCCTCTGTTTCTTTCATGAGATCTTTAACTTCTTTAATTCCGGTTGTTACGGCACTTATGCTGATAAATCTATTTGTAGTCGTCGATGATATTATTTTAGCTAACGTTGTTTTTCCGCATCCGGGAGGCCCCCATAAAACAAAAGATGAGTAGTCGTCAGTATCAAGCATTTTTCTAAGTAAGCTGTTTTTATCTACAATGTTTACTTGCCCCAGATAATCATCTATAGAATCTGGTCTTAATAATTCAGAAAGTGGAGTTTCAAAGGTAAATTTATTCATATTCAGCTCCGAAGAGTAATTATTTTATGAGGTACCCTTTACTATACAATAAAAATAATTATTGTTAAAACTATTTGACACTAAAATGAATATTAATATAATGTTATAATACGAGGAGTGTTATGATGAATAAATATGTATTATTTTTATGTATGATAATATATGCATTTACGGGATGTAATAAAGAAGAAGAATTTGATTTAAATGAAATAGACGCTATGGTTAGCGACAGTAAAAAATCAATTCTTGAAAAGACAACCTCAAAACCGGGCGGGAAAACCTATAAAACAGGAACAATCGGAGGAACATTTGTACGAACATTATTAGATGACCCGAAATCATTTAACCTGATAGCAACAGATGATTCAAGTGCAAAAGATATTTTAGATCCGCTTTATGAATATCTTGCAACCTTTGATGCCAATGAAAGAAAATTTAAACCAAATCTTGCTGATTTTGAAATAAAAGCAGATGAGAAAAATAAAACCATGATCTTAAAATATACATTACGGGATGATTTATATTGGACTACCTTTGACGGAAAAGTAAAGGTAAAAGTTACATCAGATGATGTGGTTTTCTGGTATGATAAAATATCAGGAAATGAGGCTTTGCAATCTTCAGCCTATGCAGGGCAATTTGTAACAATGCCGGACGGAACAGAAGAAAGAATAACAATACATAAAATTTCAGAAACTGAATTTGAGTTCAGATTTCCGAGAATAGATTCAAACCCGGTTTTATCAACAAATATGATCTTTGGACCCAAATTTATCTATGAAAAAGCACTCAATGAGGGTGGAATCGATGGCGTTATGAACATATTCAGTGTTGACACCGATGTAAAAACAATTCCATCGTTAGGTCAAAGACACATGATAGAATATACCCCGGGTGTTCGAATTGTCATGAAACGAAATCCTTATTATTTTAAAAAGGATGCTGATGGAAATAGTTTACCCTATACTGAAACCGTTATTTATAAAATAATTTATGATATGAATACAGAATCACTTTTATTTAAAAATGGTGAAATCGATTTTACACCGGTACGACATACAGATTTAGATGGTTTTTTAGCAATAGAAAAACCCGATTTTACGATATATAATGGCGGAACAACATTGGGATCTGAATTTTTTAGTTTCAACCAGAATCCTGAAAAAGTAAGCAAAAAAGTAAACAGCTGGTTTACAAAAACAGAGTTCAGACAGGCAATGAGCTGTATCGTAAATCGAGAAAGAATAATTCGCCAGGTATATAAAGGATTGGCTGAGCCGGCAGAACATTTTTTTGCAAAAGCCAATATTGTATTTGATCCATCAATTAAACAAAAATATTTGTATAATCCTGATAAAGCGTTAAAATTATTGGAATCTGTTGGTTTTGAAAAAAGATCAGATGGGATTCTCGTTGATTCTGAGGGAAATCCAGTTGAGTTTGAAATGATAACAAATGCAAATAATACAATGCGAATGGATATTATTTCAATATTTGCTGATGAAGCATCAAAAATAGGTATTAAGGTAACAATAAAAGGCATGGATTTTCAGAAAATAGTTGAAATGTTAACAACAACATACGACTGGGAGTCATTAATATTATCATTGGGAACAAATTACTGGCCTACTTCAGGTTCAAATGTATGGATTTCAAACGGCAGATTACATCTCTGGAGACCTTTTCAGGAAAAACCGGTAACCGAATGGGAGGCACGGGTTGATTATTTATACAATGAAGGGAGCGGAACTGCCGACTTAAAAAAAGCGAAAAAGTATTGGGATGAATACCAGCGAATATTACTCGATCAATGTCCTGTAATATATATAGCTCATACATATTCATTCATGGGTATTCGTAATAAGTGGGATAATGTGTTTTACGATACATTAAATGGAATGAAAGATGAATATTTATTTCTAAACGAGTAGGGAAAATGAAAATAATATCGCTGTTATATATATTTAAACAAAAACATCCGCTTATTGCATTTATAACATCAAGAACTATTTCAATGATTGCAACCCTCTATATTCTTGGTTTTTTTGTATTCGGTTTGATGCAATTAGCACCGGGGGATGTGGTTGATTCATTTGTAATCAAAGAAATCATGAATGCCGAAGGTCGTAATGAAATAGGTCTTTTTAAGGCAGAACAGATTGCAGCGATGAAAAAAAGACTGGGATTGGATAAACCTTTCTACATTCAATATCATCATTGGTTAAAACAGGTCTTTATTCATCAGGATTTGGGACGGTCTTTAATAAGCCGCGCGCCGGTCTTATTTCTTGTCCGGTCACGACTTATAAATTCATTAATATTAAATCTCCTGTCATTATTTTTTATAACAATACTGTCATTTGCGCTGGGTATTTACTTTTCATCAAAAGCAGGAACTAAATTTGATTATATTTCAGGTGGAATAATGATGGTGCTCCATGCATTTCCCTGGATATTAATGCTTATATTAATGCAAATATTTGCAGCCGCAAGCGGATTATTCCCGATAACCGCATATCCCGGGTTTCCGTATAGTGAAGCACCGGTTAAATTCGTTTTTAAATTTGCACATCACATCATACTTCCTCTATTGGCTGCTTTTTTATCAGGAATCGGCGGAACGGTGAGAATGATACGTGCAACAATGCTCGATCAGTTAAATCAACCATACATAACAGCCATACGATCACGAGGAATTGATGAAAAACGTATATTTTTCAACCATGCATTCAGAAATACGTTAAATCCATATATAACATCCAGTGCAAATCTATTAGCCGGTTTATTTTCTGGCTCATTAATACTGGAAATAGTATTTTCATACCCCGGAATAGGTAAATTAATGTATGAAGCTGTAATTCAGGAAGACATCAATCTTGTGTTGACAAATATCATGTTTATAAGTTTCCTGGTATTAGCTGGAATGTTACTCTCAGATATACTGCTTGCAATAGTTGACCCAAGGATAAGGTATTCAAAATCATGAACAGATTAAAAACAATGATACTAAAAAGACCGGTTGCATTAATTTCTTTACTCATACTGATTGTATTATATATGCAGTTATTTATTATTGAATTTATAACACCGTATACGCCATCCACCGTATTTGAAACATTACCATATCATCCGCCCATGGTAGTCTGGTATTCAAAAAAGAACGGGTTCGGGCCGCAGGTTCAGAAAATGGTAATGATTGATGAAATTCGTGCTAAATATGCCCGGGTTCGGGGTGAATATTATAAAATTGAGTTCTTTGTCCGCGGCAGTGAATATACATTATTCGGGTTTTTTAAAAGTCGTATCCATTTGTATGGAACGAATGAACCATTTGTGCATGACCGGAATGAAGTACAGAATTATCCCGTATTTCTTTTTGGATCTGACGGTCTGGGGCGTGATTTATTCTCAAGAGTTCTCTATGGTTCACGAATCAGTTTAAGCATCGGAATTATTGCAATAATCATATCCCTGTCAATAGCACTGTTCTTAGGTGGAATCGCAGGTTATTATGGGGGCAAAATTGACTGGCTGATAATGAGGTTCTCTGAACTTTTCATATTGATACCGGGGCTTTATTTAATATTATTTATACGTTCATTAATATCCCGGAATATTGACTCAGGGAAAGCATATTTACTCATAACAGTGATATTGTCATTTGTAAGCTGGCCGGGAAGTGCGCGATTAATACGGGGGCTGGTACACAGTATAAAACGTGAAGATTTTGTAACAAATGCGAAAGCTGAAGGGGTGCCTTCTTTAGTTATATTAATAAAACACATAATACCGCAAATGTCCTCAATATTGATTATTACAATAACACTGGGCATACCTGGGTATATTTTAGGCGAAACGATACTTTCATACCTCGGGCTTGGAATTGTTGACCCTTCAGTTAGTTGGGGCTCGTTAATAAGCCGGGATTCAACAACAATCAGTTCAATAATCCGTTATCCATGGGTTGTCATACCAGGTATTTATTTATTAATCACAACGCTCTCATTTAATTTCATTGGCGAATTTTTACGGGACTACTTTGATCCATTTCATAAAAGTGACAAAGGAGGCCTGTAATTGATATCAATAAAAGATTTAGTTGTATCATTTGATACTTTCAGAGGTAAGTTACAGGCTGTTCGTGGTGTTTCCTTACATATTAATAAAGGTGAAATTGTATGTCTTGTCGGTGAATCAGGCTCTGGTAAAAGTGTCACTGCACAATCGATGCTCAGATTAATAAATGACCGGTCGATCCAATCAGGTTCCATTGAAATTGATGGTTTTAACATTCTGAAATCTGATAAAAAATCACTTGCCCGGTTTCGCGGAAAACATTGCGGAATGATCTTTCAGGAACCCGGCAGATCATTCGATCCGTTATATACCATAGGAAAAACATTTCACGAAACAATTAAAGCACATAATAAAACCATATCAGATAAGGCAATCTTTGAAAAATCACTATCGCTTTTAAAAGAAGTCGGTATCTATAACGCAGAAGAACGACTGGGAAATTATCCTCATCAGTTATCAGGCGGCCAGCTTCAAAGGGTCATGATTGCATTATCAATAGCATCGGATCCTGATTATTTAATAGCCGATGAACCGACAACTGCCTTGGATGTTACAATTCAGCGAAAAATAGTAGAATTGATAAAGCGTTTAAGTTTTGAAAGAGGGCTGACTGTTGTTTTTATAACGCATGATTTATCTCTGGTAAAAGATTTCGCCGATAAAGTCATTGTTATGTACTCGGGTATTATATTAGAGCAGGGGAAGGTTGATGATATTTTTAATCACCCGAAACATCCGTATACAAGGGCTTTAATTAAATCAATACCAAAAGCCGGTGCAAATTATAAAAATGAAAAACTCATATCGATTGAGGGAGTTGTACCCGATCCGGTATATCCTCCGCCGGGTTGTCCGTTTGCTTCACGCTGTTTGTATACACAGTCCATATGTACCGTTCAAATCCCGCACAGTATACAAACCGATGCCTACTCACAGTACCGGTGCATACTGACGCCCGAAGAACTAAAAACCAGGGGGGATGTATGTTAGAAATTAACAATGTCTATAAAAAATTTAATCTTGAAGACGGTTTATTTGCCGGATACGGAAAATTCGTTTATGCAGTCAATAATATTTCATTACATATCAAAAAAGGTGAAACATATGGTTTAGTAGGCGAGTCGGGATGCGGGAAATCGACATTATCACGATTAATTGCCGGTATTTATAAACAGGATTCCGGTGAAATCAAAATAAAATTAGGCGGTGTCTCATACAATCAGGGAGTCGCAAATGATAATGCAAGTGTATTAGCATTAAGGCAAGGTGTTCGATATATATTTCAGGATCCGGCTAAATCATTAGACCCGCGAATGAATGTTGGTGAAATCATCGTTGAAGGGTTTAAGTATACACAAGAGTATAAAGGGAAAAAAGATGCACTTAGAAGAACAGGTGCATTGTTAGAATCTGTCGGTTTAAGTGAAAAAGATATCTCAAGACGACCCGGTGAGTTCTCCGGGGGGCAACGGCAGAGAATATCAATCGCAAGGGCGCTTATTACAAAACCTGAAATTTTAATATGCGATGAAGTCGTATCCGCACTCGATGTCTCTGTACAAAGTCAGATAATCAATTTGCTGATTGATATTAAAACAAAAGAAAATATAACCATTGTATTCATTTCACACGATCTTGGTCTTGTTTCCTATATTTCTGACAGGGTGGGGGTAATGTATGGTGGCATGATTGTCGAAGAACTTGATGCAGAAAAAATTGTAGATAATCATAAACATCCCTATACAACGCTTTTGTATTCATCTTTATCAGGGAAAATGAAAGTCGAAAGTATAATACAGAATGATGAGGTGGCAAATATAACAACTCAATTAACCGGATGCCCGTTTTATCAGCGTTGTACTAAACGCATAGAGATATGTCACACTATGATACCGGAATTAAAACCGGTATCGAATGACAGTGAACACAAAATTGCATGTTTTGTTATGAATTAGTTTTTTTATCATCAGTAGTTTTTTCGGTTTTACCGGCAACAAGATAAATAGCTGATTTTAATGATTTAATAATATCACGTTTTTCATCATCACTTATTGATTTCGGGTCAATAAGTGCACTGTTAAAAACAATACCGTCTTTATCAATTTTCATAATATTTCTTGATTTTTTAGAATTCCCAAGTTCATTAATGACTTTAAAAGTACTAACTGGTTCGCTAATTCCTTTTAATTGAAGTTCTCCAACCGGTTCACATTGAATCTGATCTTTTATAAGTGAATATGTTTCATACGAAATATAAATTGCATCAGCATCAGCTGCTGCCTCAAATCGTGCTGCAAGATTAACATGACTTCCTATTATGGTATAATCCATTCTGTTTTCAGAGCCAAAATTACCAACGGTACAATACCCTGTGTTGATACCCATACGGATATGCAGCGGTCTGTGAATCCCTTGCTCTTTCCAGTAATATCGCAATTCTTTCATTCTGTCCCGCATTTCTATCGCCATCATAGCAGCTCTGTATGCATGGTCTTTATCATTGACAAATTCGGGGTCACCAAAGAAAACCATAATTGCATCACCAATAAATTTATCGATTGTTCCTCCCCATTTAATAGCAATTTTCGCCATATTATCCAGGTAGGTATTTAATATTTCTGATAAATCTTCCGGTTCCATACCTTCGGTTGTTGATGTAAAACTGACGATATCCGAGAAGAAAACTGAAAGTTTTTTTCTCATGTGTTTTTTAGTATCTATTGAGGTTTTTCCACCGATTATTGAGTCGTACAATTGTGGAGCCAGATATTTTTTCATTTTGTTTAAAAGTGATTGAATAGTTCGTGTTCGTTCTATAATTGTGCTTTCAAGATTCTCATTCATATTTTCAATTGTTGAAATCTTGTCACTCAGTGTCAGACGCATATTATTAAATGCCTGACTTAATTTTCCGATCTCATCTTTTAAATCGGTCATGATTTCATACGAAAGATCACCTTCTGTGATTTTATTAACACCGTTTAAAAGATTATTTATTGGAACAAGAATTGATTTGGATAAAATAAAAACAAGAAAATATGATATGATTACACAAACTATCATAATGATCATAAAGTTAATTGATGCGTTTAACATCATTTTAAAATATGGTGATGATGGAATACTTATTCGTAAAACTGCCAATGTTTTACCTGTAATATCAAAAACCGGTGTGTATTCTGAAATAAAACCACCGGGTACAAGATTGGCGATTTCAATATTCTTTTTTGATGCTACAACTTTTGCATATAAATCATCATCAATTTGTCGTTCATCTGATGACACTACTGAAATGACATCGTGATAAATAGCATAATCAACATCCAGTAAATCTTTCAACGTTTTTGCAAAATAATTATCATCATTTAATATATATCGGACTGATAAATAACCAACAATTTTTTCATCTCTGATAATGGGAGCCGCTGAAGAAATTGATAAAATTGAATTATAATCAAGAAGCTCAACAGTTTCAGTACCGGTAGCAACATTACTTGTTTTTACAGCTTTTTCAATAATATCATTATCTTTAAAATCAGTTTTTATCTGATGCTTAATAATTGAATTAGTAGCCAGAGCTGAACTTGTCATAACATCAAATTCAGAGTTTAATATAGTTATATTGTATATTTTTTCTCTTTTTACTACTTCCTTAATATATTCTGAAAGTTTATTTCGTATATCAAGATCGGTTAATACCTGGATCGCTTTATCATTTGAAAGGTTTGATGTGAAAGAAACAATTTCATTTGTTTTATTGGCATAAATCATTTCAGTAACTTTAAGGTTTTTTTTCATGTTATAGGTTGCTTCATTTTTTATTTTGCCTAAAAAGTACATAACAGAAAATGCTGTTGTAATAAATATTGTCAGCCCTGTTACAAGTATGAATGAATAATGCAGTTTGTTTTTTAATGACATTTCACTTAAATTAATCACGATTTGTACCTCTAAATTGAATTATATTGTATTTTTTGTTTTCTTGCATATCTTTCAAACCCAAAATTAATAATTTTCGTTAAAATATTTGTAACAGTGATACCTGATTTTCTCCAGGCATTATTATAAACGGACATCGCTCCGAAACCCGGAACAGTATTGATTTCATTTAATAAAATAGTAGAAGTATTGTCAATAAAAAAATCAATTCTTGATAAACCGGAAATTTCAAATTCTCTGTACACAACTGCTGCTGATGCATATAATCTGTCACGGGTAATTTGATCAATAGCTGCCGGTATAATATCAGGAAGAGCATTTTTACCATATTTTGCATCATAATCAAGAAAATCATTAACTGAATTAAATTCTGCCGGAACACTGAATTCCGGAATCAGATCACCGGTTACACATATACCATATTCTTTTCCGGTAATTTCTTTTTCTACAATTACCCGGTCACCATAATTGAATGCTACATCTATACCCGTTTTAAGTTCATTTATATTATAGCATTTTGAAATACCGACCGAAGACCCGAGGTTGGGTGGTTTTATAAAAACGGGGAATTTTATTGTTTCTGTTATTTTTGTTATGAATGTATCAGGATTTATTGTATATAAATCTTTATGAAGTGTGAGAAATTGTGCAACCTGAATTTTTGATGATTCCGCAATCTTTTTTACTTTTTCTTTGTCATTAGCAATTAATGACGCTGTAACCCCGCATCCCGTATAGGGTACGCAATTAAATTCCAGTACACCCTGGATTATTGCATCTTCACCGCACAAACCGTGAAACACCGGGAAAGCAATATCTATTTCATTACAAGTAAGTTTATCAACCGAATTAATATGTGAAGATTTGATAATGTGCTGTTCAATATAGTTTTCAAAGTCATCTGGAATCGTATCATCGTTTCCAAACAAAGCATATTTTTTTGAATGTATAATTGAAAATATTTCACTCAATGACTCTTCTGTAGTCGCAATAGTATTATTCTGATTAATGTAGATGATAAACAGATCAAAAAGATTTCTATCCACGTATGCAGCAATATATAATGCTGATTTAATGGATATTTCTCTTTCTGCTGATTTACCGCCGAATAATAATGCGACTTTTTTTTTATTCATCTTTACCTTCATTTTTTCGCGGGTTGGTACTGAATATAATAAATAGAATTGTTGAAATAATGATAAAAATACCGAGAATTGCTGTCGTATTTATAAAACCCGTTGCACTTATAAGTGCACCGGCTGTTAATGGAACAAATATTGCAATCAATTTCTCGTACGTCGTAATAATACCAAGTGTTTTTGCTTCTCCAATTCTTTTTGCAGTATCTGTTGAAGTAATAAATGATTCGGTTGCTGCATCGGTTAACATACTTCCAAAACCAAGACCGATAATAACAAGAATAAATATGTAAATATTAGGATTTATAAGAAATAGAAGTAGAAAAACACCATTGATTAAATTACCGGCTGCGATAAATAATTTGTCATTTTTAATTTTGTCGGCTATACGGCTGAAAAATGGTGTTGATAAACTGATAATTCCAAAAATTGTTAAAACACGACCAATATCAGATTGTGATATGCCTTTATTATCCATAAAAAGAGGAAAAAGATATTGAAACAAACCGACAAATGCCAGTGAATACGGAATACTGGAAAGCAATGTGTTTACCAGTAAATTTCTATTTTTAAAAATACATAAAAAGTCTGATAGGGATGCATGTTTTTTTTCATCAGAAATATCATCTTCAATAACAACATCTTTTTTAATAAAAACGAATATGAAAAGAAGTAAAATAAGAGCAGCAATACCACTTATAATCATTACATTTCTAAAGCCAAGACGGCTTACTAAAATACCACCAATTGGAACTGCACATATCGCAGCTGATGCAAAACCTGCTGACCAGTAACCAAAACCTGTAGTTCGTGATTTATCGGGTATTGAATGAATAATTAAATTTGTACTTGAAATTATTATTCCACCATAACCGGCACCGGAGATAAATCTGAAAATCATTAACTGAATGATAGATGTCGAAAATGCTGATAAGATTGCTCCGGCAAAAAGGAGCAGTGAACAGGATAATAAAATCTTTCGAACCCCGAATCTATCAGTTATAAAACCGATTAACGGAACAAAAATCATAACCCCGAGCATATATGATGATATCGGCAGTCCCATTATTGTTCCCCGTGAGGTATTGAACAATTGAAGTGGTTGCAGATTAAATAATTCGTTAATATAAATCGGCATAAAAGACAATGGAATGAGTTCGGCAAAGAAAAAGATAAATGCTGTAAATCTAATGATTTGCATATTATCTTCTGATTTTTGCACAACAACGGCATTTTCAAGTTTCGTATTTTTTACAATGAGTATATGAAGAAAACCCATCATTTCAAAACCAAAAACTATTGAAATGAGAATAACGGTAAGAATATCAAGGATTAAATTTCGCTGTTTTTCTTTAATAATTTCACGGTTCATATAGACAAATAAATAACCTTTCAGCTGTTGATTTGAATTTAACGTTGTTACAATTCTGAATGGATTTGCAGCAAAATTTTCTTTTTCACCTGAACCGACTTGTATTGATTTATTATTCTTATCGCCTTGATATAAAATGAATCCATTTGTATCAGTAATTCGCATTTCAAGACATTCAATATTATCTTTAACTCTTTCATGAATTATTTCTTCGGCTTTTTTCATTCGATCAATTTTAATATCTAATGAAAGTACAAAGTCAAACCCGGTTTTAACAACTCTTGATAATGTTTTCATGTTTTGATTAAATAATTTAGAATATTCAACTTCATATAATTTGTTATTTACAAGACCCGAGCCTAATTGAGAAAAAGTAAGTATGACAAATATGATAATTGATATGAACATTTCTCTTTTTTTACTTTTCTCAGTGTATAGAAGAAGCATTGAAAGTACTAAAATAGTTATGAAAAGTGCTAAACTAAGAGAAAATCCATAATATTTCATTGTTTTCTGATTAATCGGTGCAACCTGATCTTTAATCATTTTACTGTCTATTCCGAGATATAAAACACCGGTCCAGTCAGTTTTATTATAATATAAAGGTAGTGCGGTATATATAACCGTTTTAGTATCAAATGTATATTCATCAGATTGATTTTTAAAGACTGGAATTCTTTTGAATGGTACTTTTTTACCTGTTATACCTGCTGACATTGAATAAAAAACATCACCTTCAGGCGATGCAATGATTATTTCTTTTATACCCGTTTTTTCTTCACCGGATGATATATCAATTATTCTATTATAGTCTCCGAATCTGTCTAATGGTTTACCGTAATCAATTGCTGTTTCAACGTTTTTACGGATTTCTTTTGAAACAATTCGATATCGTGAAACCACCGTTTCTTTATATGTTTTTTCAAATGAAGATGTGGTTAAAAAACTACTTAATAATTGTGAAATTATAATAATAATTGAAGCCCCGATCAATATGTATAAATTATACTTGACTCTATTCATCATTTCCCGCCTATTGTCTGATATATTTCATCAGAACTTGCAATAATATCGATTGGAACATCATAGTTAATTAATTCTGCCGCTTTTAAATTGATTGCTATATGAGGGACATGTTCAAATATTTGATTGAGAGAACCTGCTTTTTCTCCTTTTAATATTGTGACAATTTTTTTTGCATTGTAAATACCGACAGATATGACATTACTTTCAGATTCTCCTAATAATATACCGTTTGATACAAAATCAGAACCTTCCATTGCAAATGTCGGGATTTTATATTGTTTAATAATTTTTAATAATGCCGGTAGAATGTCAGGAGTCAGTCCGCCTTGTATACCAAGATAGAGTGCATCAATATCCGGTGCAATTTTTTTTACGGCGTTTATATATTTCTTTTCTGCAAGAGCAAAATTTTCATCAGTAGGATCTTCTATGACATCAGTGGATGTAACTAATTCAAAGCCCAGTTGTTTTGATAACTTTTCTGCAGCATCAACAGCACCATAACTTCTTCCAAGAGGTGTGTCGGTATAGATTATACCAAGTTTTTTAAACTTAATAACACTGTGAAACAGTTTAAACTGTCTGGAATCCTGTTCAGGATCACAACTTGCCGATAAAAGAATATTCCCCGAGTCTTCATACGATTTTATTAAACCTGAACCGATGGGGTCAGAAACATTTTCAGCTATTACCGGTATTTTAAGAAGTTTTGATTGAGATACAATAAGTGCTGATGTGGTGCCTAATGAGATAATAATATCAGCTTTTTCACCGGATAAAATATTGTGTAATTTAGGAGAAATTTTTGTCGGTTCTTCCCAGTTAAAATCGAAGTATGCTTCATTACTGAATATAAGGTATTCGCTTATTTCAGGATCACTTAATTTTATTATTATTTCCGGCATAGGCAATGTATCATCAAATGTAATATTTTCTTTTATCCACCCTAATGTAGATAAACCTTCAACAATACCTTTTAACATATGAGAGTAACCGTAATATTCACCACTTTGAATTATTGCAACTCTAAACTTTGCACCGTCTTTTTTTTTCACAGGAATTAACTGTTCTTTGTATGCTCTTGACTGATCTCCTGTTGAGTCGGTCAGATCAACAACTTCGATGGTTTCAATAATATCTGATTGATATTCTTTTAACTCTTCAGTTCTATTGGAGTTACATCCGGTTATAAGAACAAGTAAAAGCAGTAGTAATAATTTTGATTTCATAGTAACCTTCCCGATATTTTTTTGTACGTACAAGTTTTTTTGTTTGAGTTACATTGCGGGTAACTCTACAAATCCATTATTTCAAACCGACAGAGTATTCATTATATACCATATCGGTAAATTGTTTTTTAAAATCATACAATGATTTTCTTGAACCGGAACCGTCTAAAACTACATCGTATTTATCAGATATAATTTTTAACGATTCCAAATATCCAAATGCAGATAAGCCCTGAAAATCATTGTCAGCTATTCTAAATATATTGATACAGGTTCTATCATGATGCGGTGCAAAAGAAATAAAGCCTTTGATCATGTTATTCAAACAGACTTCATAACTGTCAATACCATATTCTTCCTGATGTGATAAAAACCATGTAAATGCATCATTACTATCAGGTGTAATCCCACGGTTAATAGCGTTGTGATGCCATTTTTCTCTAAGATTTTTTATTATATCACAATTTTTTTTATTGTACTTTTTTAATATCGGATTTCCATATTTTTTTAAACAATTTGCAATATTTCTTCGCAGTCGTCTAAAATGGGGATATGATAAATCTTCAATTTGTTTAGGTATTATTGTAAATAATGGTATTTTGTTGTTCATAATTTCAAATATATCATTATTATATAAATGTATTTCATCGGGAGAAATCCTTAATATTCTTGGGGCTGGATTATCGAATCGTAATGCAGTTAGTTCTTGTTTGGTTAGTTCAATGATTTTTGCCTGATCAACAAAAGGCGGTGCATAAAGGTTTGTACATCCGGTAATTTTGTCTTTAAAATATATATATAAACCATCGTTATTTTCTTTGTAGAAAATCTCACCAAATTCAAGGTCATTTACCATTCCGCAGAACGAGAATTCCCAGATGTTGTATTGATATTTCTTTAGATATTTCATTATAATATTGTTTGAATCAGATTGTAGAGTATTGTAATGAATAGTGTTGAGTTCAATTACTTTGTCGTTTGAAAACAATTCTATACATCTCCTTTATAAGAAATAGTTGTATAAGGATGATGAAATGCTTTTACAACCGCATCATATTTGCAGTCAAATGATATTACATCACCAGGCGATAGTGAATGTTCACAATCAGTTATGTCAATTACCGAGTGATCATACGACTGAGCGCATATAATTATACCATTAGTTATCGGTCGGATATACTTAAAATCCGCAATCATTGAGCCGAAATTTATTACCGCCCGTTTTCTAATACCATTAGTCATAAATAAACGTTCATTATTAAAATGTTCGCCAAAGCTGTTCAACGCATTGTTTCCTTTTATATTGGTATTGACTTCTTTCGTTTCGATAACTTCACCTTGTAACGTAAATATTTCATTCTCAAGTCCGTGAATCGGGGTATTCGTGTAAGTGTTAAAACCGAATAAAATTGATTCTCCCATTCGTATGTGAGTCAGTTTATGGGGCAGTTGTTTATTGGTAAGAAAATCAAAAAGAATGGTTCCGCCTGCTGCAATAATTGGATCAGATAGTTGTATCATTTTTGATAATCTGAGTGATGTATCACAAAAATTGTTAATATCATCCACATCAGGAGTGATTCCGTGAATACAGCCGTAATTTGTTGAAAACCCGGTTATTCTGTTGATATGTTTGTCATCAATGTGTTGAATGAGGTTTTTAAACATCCCGGGAAGAATGCCTTCGCGTAAACCGCCCATTTCAAGTTGTATGATAAACCGGACTTTTTCTGATGCATCGGATAAGTGATTGATAATAAACGGGTCGGCTGTATACACAACATCCGGTATGTATGGTGTGTTAATAATCGATCTTGTTGCAGATAACAAAGCAGTCGGGAATGTATTTTCCCATTTTGAGAGGTTTTGTTCATGCACATCAGTAATGATCGGCAGCCCCAGCTCAATCAATGGTGAAATAATCTCACGAACTGATCTGACACATTTTGTAACAGGCAGAAAAATAAGATTGTTATCATTGCACATTTTTTTAATTATTGAATAGTTTGAAGAAATTTTTTTGTTGTCAATTATTAAGTCCGCCATATAACTCTTCTATAATAAAGTATACTGATATGATAGGTTATAGTTTATTCAAAATCAAATATTTTCTTTATTTTGCAAAACAAAATTTATTAATTGCTTCTGCAACCCCGCTTTTATTATGATGACCGGTTATATGGTCGGCAATTTTCTTAATATCAGCATTCGCATTGTCCATCGCAACACCGACTCCCGCCCATTCAATCATTGCCTGATCATTGTAACTGTCTCCAATTGCCATTACTTCATTTTGCTTGATATTAAGAATATCTGCAAGAATTGATAGACTGTTTCCTTTATCTGTACCGGCACCCATAAACTCAAGGAAAAATGGTTTTGAAATATACATTGAAAGCCTGTCACCTATTCTGCTTTTCAGTTGTGATTCAACAATTTTCAGTCTGTCAGGATTTTCAAGCATAAGGAGTTTTACGACACTTTGCGTAACCATATCTTTAAGTGAAGAAACTTCTCTGATTGATAAGCCGGTTATTTCACTTTCTATTTCAGTGTATTTATTTCTTTTTTCAGTAATAATGTGATTATCAAGATAGGTATGAATATATACATCATGTTCTTTACTAAGGTCAATCAGTTCATGTGCCAGCTCTTTATTAACAGCACTCTGATACAAATTTTTACCTGTGGACAGTTCTAAAATTGAGGCACCGTTAAACGATATAATGTAACCTGTTTTTTCAATACCGAGTTGTTTCGCAATTTCAATCATTGAACCTGTAGGTCTTCCTGAGGCGAGAGCGATATGGATACCTTTTTTTGCAGCCCGTTTTATTGCAAGACGGTTACGGAAGGTTATTTTCATTTTGTTGTTTAATAATGTGTCATCAATATCCATAGCAATTAATTTAATCGGCATATTTTCCCTCACTGAGTGTTTGTGAAGTATATAGCATTTCTTCAGGTATTAGTCGAGTGTGGTAAGGTCTCCTTATATTTTCGGTTTATCTTTAAACATCTTTTCGTGCATGGAGTTAATATATATATCGTTTTCTATTAAGTCTTTGTTGTATTTTTTTTCCAGTTTATACATATAGATATCGTTATGTATATGTTCGGATATAATCGATGACAATAGGCAGTTATCTGAAAAAGTACCGGAATAATTATCATTATCGCTTCCACTTGCAATGAGTGATTGTTTACAGTCCGAAACTAACATGATTCGCTTGTATGAGCTTTCTTTTATAAGCATTTTATCATTGTGATAGTATTCTACAGGTAAATTATCGATAGTATGTGTCTCAAATGAAAAAAGTATTATTCGTACTGATCGTATACGGGCTGATTCAAACTCATTTTTAAAAATAGAAATATTAATATTTGTATTGATGTATAATTCGTTTTTTGCAGAATTTATCATATCTTTAATTTTATTGATAATGTTTTCATAGCCTGAAATATTCCAGAACTGATCGGTTTCGTTACTGCTGTTTATTTTAGAAAATGATTCTTTTAAACTGTCGATATTGTTATTTATTTCGTTTTGTAATTTATCGAATAAAATATCCGGTGACTGGGCTTTATATTCATTGGATTCTCCCGGTAATAAAAAAACAACGCCTTTCTGATAGAGAGAATTAAGTGCGATATACACTGAAGTTCTCGGCATATTTAAAATTTTTGCAATTTGCGATCCGTTTAATACCGGCGTTTTTACTAATGTGTAATATACAAGTGCTTCGGCTTTATTAAAACCTAGTTTTTGAAGTTTATCTATTAATTCTTCCATTCATTTTCTCCGCAACGTGATTGTTTTAATCATATAATAATCAAATTAAAAAATAAATACTATTTTTGTAAAAAATAGTATTGACAATTTGTTTTTATGTTGTATATTTAATACAACAAATAAATGTAGTAAATTATATACTACATAAAAAGGAGTCTGTTATGAATATGAAGAGTTTTTTATTGTTCGTTGTTTTTACTGTTATTGGTGTTTTTTTTATTGGATGTGCTACTGCTGATGAAGTAAAAAAAGAAGTTGTAGTTGATGCAACTGATGATACGCCCGTTTCAACATTCAATTATTATTACACATTTGATCTTTCAGCTGCATCTGATGATCTTGCTGATTTTGAATCACAAAGCAGTGCTGCGTGGATTACAAAAGCAATTTTAGATGCTGATGGATGTTCTGTTTATTTACTTGCAGATGCTGCAACAGCATCCCCAATGACCAATAAATTATGGGGAACCGTATTGTATAAAATGACTAAAAATACTATTTCAGGTTTATATGAAGCTACTTTAAAACAAAGTGCTACTACATACAACGAATGGGCAACCGGACCTGAAATTCTTAATTTAAAGATTGTGTTAGTTCAGAATTCTGATGTAGTAGCTTTTGAGGCAAATCCTGATAATAACCCTTTTTACGGTTTTCCTAAAGGTATGGGGAATTTAGCTGTTGATTATAAAAAACTTGTTAAAGATACTACAACAACTTTTTTTAAGTTTGATAATAATGCAATGACTACGACAGTATATGATGTCATGACAGTGACTTTGAAATAATAAAATAAATATTTGGTCGGGGAAGTAAAATGTTATTTATTGCATTTTGCTTCCCCATTTTTATTGAGGCTTTATCACGAAGAATTGAAGCGTGATTACAGTCAGGAGGGAAAAATGAAACGTAAATTAACACAATTATATATAATTGTATGTCTCGTATTTGTATTTTTTCTATCATGCACTAATGGTGATCAGGGTGATGTTGTGAAAGCACCTGAAGAAGAAGTTCCGGTGACCATAAAATTCTATCCTGAGTATACACCAATCGGCGGTATGTTTAAAAACAGTGTTTCTGTAACTATTGCATCTGAGTTGAAAACTGCTAAAATATACTATACCAATGACGGTTCTACACCAACAGAGAAATCTATTGAATATAAAGAACCTTTTCAGTTAACTGAAACGACTGTAATACGAGCCGTTGCTATGTATAAGGATTTACACTATTACAGTATGACTGCGTATGAAATTGACAATACCAATACAGTACCGGATATTTCAACCCACGTTGCATCACCTGAAAATAACTGGGGTGATGAAATAATCTACATGATGATGTTGGACAGGTTTAATGATGGCGAAGCTGCAAATAATAATCAGGGTTCCGGTGAATATGGAACTGTTGAAGGCCTCTATAATGGTGGTGATTTCAAGGGCATCAGTGAGAAACTTGATTATATAAAAAATCTTGGTGTAACAGCAATCTGGATAACGCCACCCGTTAAAAATCAGTATCACGACGGAAATCATGCCGGATATCACGGATATTGGGCAAGTGATTTTTTAAATACAGACCCTCATTATGGTTCGATAGAAGAATATAAAAACTTTGTTGACCTTGCTCATTCAAAAGGATTGAAGGTTATACAGGACATCGTTGTTAATCATATTGCAGATTATTTTAAAGTTTCAACAACCGGTAAATATGATACTATAGCAAGTCGGTGGAGTATAAATAATTCCTCAATTCCATTAAAACAACCTGATAATTCTCCATGGACAATGAATAATCCTACGCTATTGACCGAAGATGAATTTAAATATTCATCGTTCTATAATTGGAACCCGATGATTATGGATTACAATGATTACAATCAGATTCGAACGTATCAGGTTGGTGATCTGGATGATTTAAAAACGGATAATCCTGTCGTGAGGAGTTTGTTGCGGGGGTATTTCAGATACTGGATTGATAAAGTCGGAATCGACGGTTACCGGGTTGATACAGTCTATTATGTTGAGCCTGAATTTTTTGCAGATTTTGTTAATTCAACGGAAACTGATAATTTAGGTGTCCGGGAATATGCAAAATCAAAAGGAAAAAATGATTTTATTGTATTCGGTGAAGCCTGGCATAGAGATGATGAAGTGTGTGCAGAATATACGAAAGGAACTGACGGTGATGCTCGCATGGACTCATTGATTTATTTTCCGTTAAATCTTGCGGTAAGAGATCTTGCTTCAGGTGAGAAAACATCATTAGTGACTGAAGTGTTAAATAAAAGGTATACGGTGGGGTATCAGAATCCTGATAAACTCGTAACGTTTGTAGATAATCATGACATGGAAAGATTATTAAATAAAACATCACCGGAAATGGTTAAGGCTGCTTATACAATAATTATGACGATTCCCGGAACTCCTCAGTTATACTATGGGCAGGAACAGGGATTTACGGTTGCACGGGCTGCAATGTTTGCAGGCGGGTTTAAAGATCATGGCCAGACAAACGCTTCTGATTTATTTACTGAAAGTGGCGTGTGGTGGGATTATTATTCGGCACTTATTGAAATGAGAAAAAATAACAGAGTTCTTCGATACAATAATCTGAGTGTTATTAAAGACACTGATAATGGAGGCGGTATTTTTGCATACAGGCTGGTTGAAAAAGATAATGCAGGAAATGCGTTAACCGGTATCGATAAAAAAGCATTGGTGATTATTAATTCATCTGATAATCAAAAAACGCTGTATGTAAAAAGCGGCTTTCAAGCCGGGGACAAACTCGTTCTTATCAGCCCTTCAGTGAATCTAAATAGTCTTACTGAGATAATAGCACATGAAGACGGGTATATTTCAGTTGTTATCCCGTCACTTGCTTCAGGGGTTTATGTTTTAAAAGAAAATGGAGTCCCATATACAACTGATAATAGAACAATAAATATAAGCACAACTTTTTCTGAACCCGTTTTTACCAGTACTATTATTTCCGGAACTTTAGAAAATGTAACGTTTCCTGTTGAAATTGAATTGTTGGTAGATGATAATGAAGATGCACCTCTTGATTCTTTTATTGTTAATGAATTGAGCTGGACTAAAACTGTCGATATCAGTTCAATTTCAAATGGATTGCGTACAATGCGTGCGAAGATTAAAGGAACATCAGTGTATTCGGATAGTGTTACCTTTGAATATAAAAAACCGTATGAACTGGTTGCTCAAACTGATGATCCTCTAGGTGATGATAATGGACCATCAGGAAAATATATTCAACCAACGGACAGTACTTTTGCCGGTAATATGCAGGATATTAAAAATGTGAAACTCTATACTTCTGGTGGTGATTTAAAAATTGATATTATCATGAAAAATATTACAAGAGTTTGGAAACCGACGGTGAATCAGTTTGATCATGTTGCATTTTCAATTTTTGTAAGTAAACCGGGTGATGTGAATGGTGTTAATTTTCAGCCATTGCATAATTTTACACTTCCCGATTCATTTAAGTGGAGTTATCTATTTAAAGCAGAAGGGTGGAGTACTGTTGGTTTTTCTTCAATAGATGCTACAATATCTAAAAATGGAACACCGATAAGCCCGGCTCCTTCCAGTAGTGTTAATTGGGCGTCAGATACCGAAAGTCTAAAAGCTGATGGTGTTATTACATTTACAATTAGTTCTCAATCAATTGGTAAACCACAATCATTATCGGGTTATAAAGTATATATCAACACCTGGGATATTGATATGGGGAAACTACGTCAGATTTTTCCTGAAGCGAAAGCATATTCATTTGGCGGTGGAGAAATGGAAACAGATGCACTTATCATGGATGAAACAGCAGTTATAACAATTCCATAAGGTTATAATATGATTCTTTTTAATGCAGACACATATGTGTCTGCATTACTTAATCACAATTCTGTTATGCATTAATAAAACCGTAAACTTCTTCGGTAGTCTTAACACTGATACCAAATTCTTTACCCATTCTGATAATTGTCCCGCCGAAAATATCACGTTCATCAGGTTTATCTTTTTTTTCGAAATCTCTTTGAAATGATGTCTTTGTGTCGTAGGGGAATTTCTTCCATTTCATAAAAGAATCTTCAAGTATTGTTTCAGGTAGTTGTATGTTTTTTCTGACAGCTATTTCGTGTATTTCCTTCATTATATTCTTTACATAAAGAACAAGTTGAGGTGTATCGACTACTTCCCCGATTGTTTTGTTAGAGAACGCTGTTACCATCCCGTATGAGGCGATAAAAAGGAATTTACTCCATATTTCGGTATACGGGTTATCTGTCCAGTTATATTTAATACCGGACTCATCAAAGAGTGTAAATATTTCAGGGTTTATAAAGTCGTTATCAGGATCTTTTCCAAAATGTATTATACCGTTTCCACCCCTTTGTGTGATTGTACCCGGTTTTTCAATATGCGTTCCAACATATACACAGGATGGGAAAACAACACATTCATTGAGAACTGATTTTACTCGAGTGTAAATATCCACTCCGTTTAGAAGGGGGAGTATCATAGTGTTTTTATTTACCTTTGGTTTTAATTGTATGAGAACATTGTCAAGATCATACGATTTTACGCAGATCAGGCAGAAATCAAGTTGAGGTAAATCATCAAATTGATCACTTGCTGTATCCGGATGGCAGGTAAATACTTTTTCATCTGTATCAATAATCAGCCCGTTTTTTTGAATTGCCCTTAGATGTTCATTTCTTGCGATAAAATGAATGTTGTGTGTATTATCCTTTTCAATAAGTGACGCCAGCTTTCCGCCAAAATATCCTCCGACCCCGCCAATTCCTATTACGCCTATTTTCATATTTTACTCCTTACTTAATTTATTATTAAGTATGTTAAGTATATGTTAAGTTTTGAAGCGTGTCAAGTTTGAAATTAAGATTATTGGAATTAGTGTAATAACTTGACATTGATAATAAAACACTATAGTATTCTGTAACTGAAAAAAAGTTAATGTTCGGTTGCAGAGTTGCCAACGGGAATTAATGCAACAATGAAAAAGGAAATATATATGAAATTATTAATTATCGGACCGAATGGTAAAATGGGAAAAGCAATCGTACAAACTGCGTATAAAAATAAAGATATAACTATTGTTGGAGGTATTGCCCCAAGTAATAGAAGTTATATAAATAGTGACCTCGGCTATTTATGTGGTATCGGTACTCCGATTAACGCTTTGGTTTATGATAATATTAACGATATAATTTCAAAAGCTGATTTAGTGGTAGATTGTACAATGCCTGACGTAAGTATCTCTGTATTAAAAGTATGTGTTGAACATAATAAAGCATTCATTACTGGAACCACAGGTTTTAATGCTAGTGAAATGGAATATATCAAAGAGTCAGCTGAATGCATACCTCTTTTACTTGCTGCGAATACTTCAAAATTAACGCATATCTTTTATGCCCAGCTAATTAATGTTTGCAAAAGTATAAAAGAGTATGCTGACATAGATATAATTGATTATCATGACAATATGAAATTGGACGCTCCAAGTGGAACAGCAAAAGAAATAGCCAGGATGATAGCTAAAGAATTAAATTATGATGTAAATACTTGTTTCGAATATGGTCGGAACGCAAGAAAACGAAGAGGGAAAAATACTATTGCATTTAATTCGATAAGAAGCGGTGGAATATCCGGGGCAATCAAAGTAATATTTGGTTTTCAGGATGAAAATATAGAATTAAGTTTAAACATTTTTAATATGAATACTTTTGCAAAAGGTATTGTAGATGGCTGTTTGTATTTAAAAAATAAAGGAAACGGCTTATACGGAATTGAAGAGGTTTTCAAAATTTAGAATAATAAATATGAAATTATAAGGATGTGTTATGGGTGATATGTTAGTTAAACTCTATGATTTGGATTTTTCAAAAATATCAAAGGAAACATTTAGTGATGAAATCTCAATCGTAAGAGCTTTATCACCTGACAAACACAAAGTTTTAAGTTTCGTAAAAGAAAAATTCAGTGAGAATTGGGTAAGCGAATGTGAAAAATCGTTTATGAATAATCCTATAAGCTGTTTTATTGCAGTAAAAGAGAAAAAAATTATCGGATTTGGATGTTATGATGCTACCGCAAAAGGTTTTTTCGGGCCAACAGGCATAGAAGAAAAAAATAGAAATCAAGGAATAGGTGCAAAAATTCTATTATCATGCATGAAAGATATGTGGGATCATGAATATGGATATGCAATAATTGGTTGGACATTTAAAGCACGAAAATTTTATGAAAAAATAGTTGGTGCAATAGAAATTGAAAATTCATTTCCGGGGATCTATAAAAGAATGATAGATTTTTGCGGTGATGTTGAAAAAAAATAATAGAATATATTCACATACAATTTAATTTAAACGATAAATGTTATAATAAATTTGAAGCTAACAACCGATTTAACACCGACCCGGCTATTGTCACACAAATTGCTGAAATTGTTTTTAGACATTCTAATTTTTTGTTAAACCGGAAAATTTCTTGTTAATCACGAAGAACCGGGCTGAAAACAGCAATTTATGCGCCAATGTACGCCTCGCGGGTTAATCGGGCGTCGATGCTGTAAAAAAAGATCGAAAACCACCCCTGTCAAGTAGTAAACAATTTATAGACACCATTATTTTTTCTTTTCATTGACAGTGACGATAATTTTTCCTATCATTAACCTGATACAGTTTTTTATAAAATAGATGAAACGCATTGTATCGGGCAGGAAAGAATAATCTTATTTTAATTGAGCTACAATAAAAATCAGTTTCAGGAGTACAAGATGAGTGATTTAAAAAGTGATGTACGAAAGTTATCAGCTATAATGTTTACCGATATTCATGGCTACAGCAGAATGATGCAGATAGATGAGAAAGAGACGATCAAATTACTGGATGAACACAACAGACTTTTATTTCCCATAATTGAAAAACATGGCGGTACAATTATAAAAACGGTAGGAGATGCAATACTGGCTGTTTTTGATAGTTGTATTTCAGCAGTCGAGTCAGCTGTGCTGATTCAGGAAGCATTGTCACAGAGAGCTGTTGAGGAGAATGCTAAAGTTCTCCGGGTTCGGATCGGAATTCATTTAGGTGAGATTGTATATAAGGATAATGATGTTTTTGGAAATGGTGTCAACATTGCAGCAAGACTTCAGCCACTGGCAGATCCGGGCGGTATTTGTTTTTCGCAGTCTGTATTTGAACAGATCAGCAGTCATTATTCAGATAAAATAACCCGGGTCGGACCGGTAAATCTCAAGAATATTTCAGAGCCTCATGTTATTTACCGGATGCAGATCGAAGGATTTGATGTTAATACAGGTACTGATACATTGAAGTTCAATACCGCATTTGCTGAGGGACATAAAAAAAGTCCGGCGGGAAGTAGCACGAAAACGGATGTAACCCGGGAAGGATACAGGATTAATTCAACATTTGCGTCGGTACGAAAAACAGGTGTCTGGGCTATAGAATCGGTTATTATCGCAAAAGTTATATTTGGTGAAATGACGCTTGATTTTTCCATGATTGATTTAAATGGAAGAATTATTGAAATAGATGTTAAGATTATATGCGGTGAATTAAAAATTATCCATAAAGGCTCGCAGAGTATTCTGGTTGATGTTGATGTTGCGATGGGTGATATTTCGGAGTGTAATGCCAGTGTTGATGAAAATACCGGCGTAATTAAAGTAACCGGCAAAGTTATTATGGGGGCTGTTACGATTAATAGAAAAGATAATTAAACGAGCCTCATGCAAAAAATCGAGAAAAAAAAGTTTTTTGCCTGAAACTCTGACGTTTAAAAATAAAAATGCCGGAACAAATAAAGGATATATTTTATGTCCTGTGCTGTGTAAATAGTTTTATTAGTAATGCTTATTTGTCTATAAAAATATGCAGGGATATTGTATTTGATTGGTATTAAAGCTATACTTAAAAGTATGGAGTCGATTAAAAATCTTCTCTGAAAACCATTGCTTGACATTACTGAATAAAAAAGGCGGTAATCAAATGAAGCTTAGCAATAAAATACTTATTCCGGCGACAATTATAACAGCACTCGGCCTTGTGATACTGACACTAATTATTTCACTATTTACTTATAATATGACCGATAAAATTATCAATGAAACAGGTCAACTCACCGCATCGAAATATGCCTTGCTGATTCAGGAAGAAATAAATTTGAAAATGAATACTATAAGAGTTTCTGGAAAAATATTTGAACAGATAAATTCTCTTGCTCTTTCGGAAAGAAGAGATTTTATCAATAAAACTCTGAAAAAGATAACAAGTGTCAATGAGGATATCTTAGGATCATGGACGGTATGGGAGCCTGATTATCTCGAGGGTAATGACAGGTTCTACAAAAATACGCCTGGAGCAGATACTTCCGGACGATTTGTACCATATTGGAACCGGGTGGGTGGATTGCATGTTGAAGCTTGTATGGGATATGAAAATGATGATGAAATAGGACAGTACTATCATCTGGCAAAAAAAACAGGCAATGAAGTAATAATGGAGCCGGTTACTTACCCGATAAATAATGAGAATGTAACTGTAGTCAGCCTCTGCGTTCCCATTATTATAGATAACCGGGTATGTGGTGTTGCAGGTGTAGATTTCAGTATGGATGATTTTAAAAAACTGGTATCAACTGTAAAACCTTATGAAACCGGATATGGTTTTCTCTACTCCAATAAAGGAAGTATAATTGCTCACCCGGATAATACAAAAATAGGGAAATTTTTAAATGATGTTAATCCGGAACTTGAAAGAAAATTCAGAATATCAGATAAAATCAGCAGTGGGGAATATTACAAATATAGTGAAAAAGTTTCTGTAAACAATACGAGTTTAATAATATTAGGAGCCCCGTTGATTATAGGGGATACTGAAACGCCATGGTCTTTCGGAATCGCTATTCCTGTTAAAGTTGCATATTTGGGCTTGAGTAATCTCATTAAAATAATCATAGCGTTATCTTCAGGGATTACGATTCTTCTTTTCATATCGCTTTTTCTGATTACTAAAACTATAACCGGACCTCTGATAACGATTGACAGAAAAGTTGAAGAGATCTCGACCGGTAAGGGAGATTTAACAGCAATAATCAATATACCCAGTAATGATGAAATAAGCCATCTCGGGATGAATTTTAATAAATTTACTTCAACACTGCGAATTATGATATCGAAAATCAAAGAGATTGGTGAGGTAACCAATGGTATAAGCGGGGAGCTCTCAAGTTCAACTGAGGAAACATCCGCATCTCTTGATGAGATACGGACAAACATAGAAAGCATAAAAGATAAAATTGTTATTCTGGATAAAGAAGTGGAAAAATCAGATATTTTATACAAAGAGATTACAGATAATTACAAAAAATTAACTAATCTTATTGTTCTTCAAAGCTCTGATATAACGGAGTCATCATCATCAATAGAACAGATATCGTCTTCAATACGTAATATAGCGGATACTGTAGAAAATAAATATAAGACAACTATTGAATTGCAATCAATTGCAAAAAACGGTGAATTAACAATGAATGAAACTATAGAAATTATAAAAAAAGTTGCCAGTTCGGCTTCTATTATGATGAATCTTCTCACTGTAATAAATGATATTGCTTCACAGACAGATCTGTTGGCAATGAATGCTGCTATTGAAGCTGCACACGCAGGTGAATCAGGAAAAGGGTTTTCGGTAGTCGCTGATGAAATAAGAAAGCTTGCAGAAAATACTGCGGTTAATTCAAAACAGATATCGGTATCATTAAATGATGTCGTTAGTAATATCAGCATTTCTGAAAATGCAACTATTAAAACAGGTGAATTTTTCAGAAGCATCACAGCAGGAATTGATGATGTATCTGGTAATATGCTTGAAATAAAAAATGCTACAAATGAACTGGATAGTGGTGCGAGGCAGATCATTGTAGCGTTAAGTTCATTAATTACAATCAATGCTGATGTCAGTACAACAAGTGAAGAAATTAAAAATAAAGTAGATTCTTTAAGTAAATCGATCTCAGGTTTATCATTTATTTCCACTGAAACAAAAAATGGAATTGAGGAGATTTCAATTGGAATCAATGAAATATATCAGGCTGTTAGCGATATTACAGAGTCAAGTTTAAAAAATTCAGATAATATTAAAACTATTCAGCATTTGTTGTCTGATTTTAAAACATAGAAAACCTGATAATTTCATAGAAGTAAATACCTGTAGAGCCAATTGGAAAAATACATCTTTAATATCGAATTTTTGCAATTGGCTACTCCTAATGCCATTATATCGCATATCGCTCCAGTAAAAATCATGTACCCGTGATTTTTGCAAGAGCCTCTGTATATTAAAATTATTGATTTATGGAAAAATGTACCGGTATTTACGTTTTTAAGTTTTATTGGTGCCCTATAGTTCTATTATAGAAATAGTTTTATCGTATAACCATTTCGCCTTTTGTTACAAATTTATGTTTAGATGTCAGATTTTTCTTAGGTCCATGAGCTAAAATAACCTTGTGTGTTCCCTTAGCTAAAACTGTGTCAAAAGAGTCTTTTGAATTAAGCGGTATTCTAAATCTAATTTCTGTCCATCCGTCTTTCTCAATGCCACTTATTAATGTTACATCAGCAGTACCTTTACCACCTCTATATGAAGTATCAGCTTTATGACCAATCGGTGAATGACCAAAATGATCTTCAATAATAACGTTATCACCATCCACAAAACCTATAATGTAGTTTGCATCTTTCATTTTAGTAGTCGGGTTAAAACCGACTGCAATCCATCCTGAAGTTTTTCCTTTGAGAACACCTTCAAGCTGATCGCCGATAATTATCCATTCAAAAGACATTTCACTTGCAGTAATAATACCTTTTTGAATTGAATCGTTTGTTACATCTTCTGCCGAAAGGCAGAAAATAGCAAAAAGTGATAATAAAAGGATAATTTTTTTCATTTTTTTTCTCCCGAAAATGTAATGTCATATATATTGTATATGGAAAATACATTACTATGTCAATATGTTTGTTTGTTTGTTTGTTTGTTTGTTTGTTTGTTTGTTTTAATATGTACTTATTTACTAAGATTACTCATTGTAAATATAGAGTCCGGAATATCAATATCCAGTTCTATGTTGCTAAATTTAATTGTTGTTATACTGTTTTTTCGTAAAAGATCTTTAATCTCTCTGACTGACCAGAAATATCTGGATCCGTATTTTTCAAGTTTCAGGATATTCATTTCTTTAAGACGTTTTCCTGAAACAGCATACATCTCCATTTTAACCGGAAAATAGGTTTCTTTATCCACCCAGACTTTTCTTTTTTGATAACTGACACTCTTATTTCTTGCCGTAAGTTCGAGAAGAAAACAGTTTTTATTATTTAATAGTTCCTCTCCGGTTAATGTGGCGGTATATTGTAAATCAAGAGAATCATTATTGATCATGTCCTCATAACTCATGTCCGAGCCCATCATTGACTGTTTCAGCATATGACCTACAATGGGGACTATTTCTTCAAGATCAGGCTGGTAAACATAAAGATTTCCATCTTTTTTCAGATATTTTGTGCCCTGATCTTCAGGATTTGTAAAAACATTAAATGAGTTTTTGTTTCCTTTGCCATATGCATTGAATGTTTTAACTGTTTTTCTGCCATTTGACTGAACTTCAAGTTCACCGGTAAATGTGATTGAATCATACAAAATATTGGCATCCGTTTTTCTCAGTATTGATTGCGGATCCTCTGCAAAAAATGTCATTGTCATACATAAAAACATCATAATAACTGTCTGTTTCATATTTGTCTCCTCAAATTTTGTAAATAAAACTACGTGCTGCGCTATTTCTCTCTTATTGCCTCAGCCGGTTTTAGCATAACCGCTCTTAAAGCTGGTAGTGAACCTGCAATTAATGCAATACTAATCCCTATAAACATCATTGTCAAAACCAGTTGAACGCTGATATTCGGATAAATAACATTCTTTATAGGCATTGGCATTCCGTCTGTTATTGTTCTTCCGAGACTCAAACCTTTTGTTTTAAAGTATAAAACAGGAGGAAGAGCTATTAATCCGCCAATCAGACTGCCGATTACACCATAAGTCATCGATTCAAGAACAAAAAGTATTCCTACTTTAAACGGTTTCATACCAAGTGATTGTAATAATCCGATTTCCGAAGTTCGTTCAAGAACACTCATCATCATTGTATTGCTAATTGTCATTAATGCGATTAATACAAAAAAAACCATTACCATAGGGAATATAAAATTTAGAATTTTAAAAATCGACTGCATAATTCCATGCTCATAAACAGTAAAGACATCAAATTCACTTTGATTGATTTCGTACATTTTTAGTAATTTGTTTTTTAAGCTTTTTACATGGTCGATATTATTTGTGACAATAATTATTTTCTGTGGCATTTTGTCTACTTTTAGAATTCTGAATGCATCATCGATACTGATATAAAATGTTCTGTTAGCTTGCAATGTATTAAAATCAAATATTCCGGCAACTTTAAGTTTTCCTCCGGCAAACGAACCGTATGAGTCTCTTGTTAGAAGCATTACAGTGTCACCTTGTTTGCATTTGAGATTTTTTGCAATCTCAACTCCAAGAAGTATCTCTTTTGGCATTCCGGTAAAATAAGAACCGGAAACAATATTATTCTCAATTTTTATAAAATCCCTTTCTGCTACCGGATCAATTGCATTACCGACTGCAGGAAATGTTTCATCGCCTTTCATAAACATACCGCCAAATGTTATCCGTTTAAAAACACCTTCAACACCTTTTATTTCTGAAATTTTTGACACCAGAATATCTGAATCAGCAATTCCTTTATCAAGTGGAAACATCCTTTCTTTTTTTGTAAATTCTTTTGTCTGAATAAGAATATGTCCTGATTCTCTCGTTGCAAAGGAAACAATATCTTTTGTTACACCACCAAAATATGAGTTACCGATAATGAGAATAGCAACGGTAATAATAACGGCAAAAAGAGTAAGAAATGATCTGCCGCGGTTTCTTGTCAAATTTTTTAATGAATAGCCTATCAAATAGTTCATTATTTACTCCTTAATACCTGTGCAATATTCAGTCTTACAGCCCTTAATGCGGGATAAAGAGTTCCTGTAACAGCTGCAAAAACCGCTGCAATAACAGCATAGAAATAATAGCTGAAATCAAAATAACCATAAATTTTTGAAGGCATATTTTGTGTTAAATCTGAATTTACCAGCGATATCCCTTGTATACATATATAAAGAATCGGCGGTGTGCTGATTATAAAGGCAAATAAAGCACCTGTTATTCCTATTATTATACCTTCATATATAAACATTTCTATAATTCTGTGATTTTTCATTCCGATTGCTGATAAAGTCGAAATCTCTTTGGTTCTTTCAAAAACTGCCATAAGCATAGTGTTTGTTACACCGGTTACTGCCAGAATAAGCAGGAAAACGATTATTAATTTCTGTGCAACCTTACGCATTGCAAAAAAAGTCAAAAGTTCTTTTAATTGTTCTTTCCAGGTATAAGCACTGACTGTGCCATTAATATTATGTATTACATCGTTTTTTAAAAGTTCAGAGTTGATTTTATAATTTCCATTTAATGATAAATCTATTTCACTTGCATACCCGGATGAGTCGGCAAGTATTGATGCATCGGCAAATTTGAGAACAACAGAGAAAGAATCTATTTCGGGATTTCCTGTATTTAAAATTCCTGCTATATAATAACTAACTGCATTGTGAGCATTGTTCACTGTTCTTGTATATACAATAATTTCATCTCCAATAGCACCGTCTATAATTCTGGCAAGATCATGTCCGATAAGACATTGATTCTCGCCGTTTGAAAAATTATCGTATACAGTACCTTTATTCTCATCCAGAATATCATTTTTCAAATTAAATACTCTGTTATCGGATGCCGGGTCGATACCTATTACATTACAAATAACTTCATTGATATCAACGATGATTCTTCCTCTAAAATTAAGCCTTTTCGTAATTTCAACATGATTGATTTTGCTCTTTAAAGTTGTAATTATCTGATCAGGATCTGATATAAGATTTTCAAGCGGCAGATTATTTCTCTCATTAAAATAATCTGTATTAAAAATTTTCACAGGCGCTGTCATTGTTTTTCTGTAATTTCTAATCGTGGTTTCATCAATACCGTTAATCATCGTTGATGACATTACAAGTGCAAATATACCGATAGTTACAGAAAGTATTGTTAATAATGATCTTTTTTTATGCCGGAGAACATTTCGGAATGATAATGTAATTAATCCTTTCATTTTCTCTCATCCTTTACGATACTGCCATCCTGAAGAGTGATTAATCGTTTGGCGAAATTCATGATTTTACTGTCATGAGTGGAAAATACAAATGAGGTTTTGAGGTCTTCATTCATTTTTCTCATAAGATCTAAGGTTTCACCTGCGGATTTTGAGTCAAGATTTGCTGTCGGTTCATCGGCTAACACTAAAACCGGTTTTTTAACAAGCGCCCGTGCGATTGCCACACGCTGCTGTTGACCGCCTGACATATGTGAAGGAAGTCTGCCGGCAAGTTCCTTAATGCCCACTTTATCAAGTATTTCCATTACCATATCTTTTCGCGTCTGTTTGTCTGATATGTTTTCAAGTAAAAGAGGAAACTCTACATTTTCATAGGCGGTTAAAACCGGTATCAGATTGAAACTCTGAAAGATAAACCCAAGTTTTTCATTTCGTATTTCAGCAAGCCTGTTTTTTGATAATCCGTAAATGTCGATTTTATCAAGAATAATTTCACCGTCATCCGGTGTATCAAGACACCCGAGAAGATTAAGAATAGTTGTTTTACCGGAACCTGAGGGGCCGACAAAAGCTATCATGTCTTCACTATCCAGTTGAAAGTTAACATTTTCAAGAACCGGAATCCTGATCTCATTTATATGATATGATTTCGTAATATTTTTAAATCCCGCTATTATACCCATTATATCACTCCTTTTTTATTCAAATCCCGTATAACAAAGGTCTTGCACCATACTTTTTTTATTTTGAATGTTTGCATGAGGCTTTATTAAATTCTCCTTAGTATCATTTCAGACATCATTGAGGTATCCGCTTTAACCGGTGAGTTTTTATTGTCTGATGCGGTTGCGATTAAAACGGTATCAGATGACGTTATTCCGTATTTTCCAAGGCTTCTAACAGGCAGGTTTTCAAGTAGTTTCTCGCAGAAATCTGCAAAGTATCGCGAAGCGTTTTCATCTGTTTCATTCTCGTTTTCTTTTAATGCTCTGCCTAAAATACCGATTTTTTTAAGTGTAGTAACATTGTTTTCACGATTTTTGAGTATAGATTCCACGGTAAATGAAATTGTTGAAGGTAAAAGATTCGCACAGGCAACACCGTGTGGAATAGGAAATAAACCGCCCATAGGGCCTGCAATTCCATGACAAATACCAAGTCCCGCATGTGCTAAAGTGATGCCTGAAATATATGATGCATAACTTAGAGTATCGCGAAGCTCTTCATCATCAAAACGACTGTTGCAAAGTTGTGTTATTCCTTGCAATGCAGGTATAAGTGCAGGAAGAGCAATTGAATCTGTAAAAATAGTGCTTTTTGTCGAAATGTAGGACTCTATCAGCTGCGCAATGGCATCCATACCACATGATGCTGTTATTTCAGGCGGCAAACCATCGGTAAGAGAAGGGTCTATCAATGCCACATCGGGAACAAAACGGTCATGCCGGAGTGATTTTTTAAAACCTTCAATTCCGGTACGTGCTATTACCGCGTTTTTGGTTACTTCACTTCCTGTTCCGCTTGTAGTAGGTAATGCGATAAAGGGTATTTTAGTTCCGGGATGATTTTTATCACCAACATTTTCAAGATAATGAATCACTGAGTCATTAACGGTAATCATTGCTGAAACTGCTTTTCCTGTGTCTATGACAGCACCGCCACCGATTGCAATTACCAGGGCAATTGAAAGGTTCCGATATTCATTGACGATTGAATCAATGAGTTCAACAGTCGGTTCGCCACCGGTAATTTTAAAAAATACTTTGTGTACAATACGCTCTGCCACTTTATGTATAATGTCCGCTTTTCCGCTTTTCATAAACGAATTACAGGTAATAATAAGAACATTGCCGGAAGCATTTGTAATAAACTCAAGTATATTTTTATAAACGCCCCTGCCGAATTTTACGAGCGGAACGGATTGTAATGTAAAAGACTGCATAGTTTTCTCCTGAATACCTGATATACATGAGGCTCTCTATAATTAAAATAACGGCGCGATTATATTGTGAAGAACCCCTTTTCGCGGTTCGACCATCCATTCAGATACGGTATCACGCCATTTTTTATAATGCCCGGTTTCTTTATGAACAGCAGCAGCCTCTTTTGAGATGTAGGCCTCATATAAAGTGAATAATTGCGGGTTTTCAGCATTCTGTAGAATATCAAACCTCAGATTTCCCGGCTCTTTCAGTGAATTATGGTGATTTTCAATAGAGGCTTGAATAAAGTCCTCAAGATGCTCTTTTTTAACATGAACTGAAACTATGGTAACTATCATATTTCATCCTTTTATCCGGTATCCCGGTTTCATGGAAGTATAATGTGAAAAGAGTATACAGTCAATTAAATAGAAGTTATTTTTTAAAATTTAGAATGGATGTTGACTTTTTATTTAATCCACATTACTTTTTAAAAGTAGTAAAAGTGAGGTACAATATGGAAACAGTTTTATTAAAATGTCCCGAATGCGGTCAGATTAATCGTGTTGTAAAAGCAAAATTTCATCTTCATCCTAAATGTCATAGTTGCAAGAAAGTGTTAACATATCCCAAAACACCTCTAACTGTTACCGGGGCTAATTTTAATGAGGAAGTTGTTCAGTCACCCGGGATTGTATTATTGGATTTATGGTCACCTACATGCGGTTATTGTATGAAGTTAAACCCGATTCTTGATGAAATTGCATCTGAATATGCAGGTATTATTAAAGTTGGTAAGATTAATACTCAAAATGATCAGGTTTTAACCGGTCAGTTTAATATTCGGGGTGTTCCTGCATTGTTTTTATACAATGACGGAAAGAAAATAGGTGAAGTGGCAGGTTTTATGCCTAAAAATGATCTCGTATCATGGATTAAGTCGCGAATTGATTTATAGAGTAACTCTTTTGAGAAAAATTAAAAAAATCGTAGCCTCTTATTATGGGGAAATTCAGGATGTTTAACCACTGAGCCACTGAGTGCACAGAGAGTAAATGAAGAATTAGGAGTTTAATGAACTTTTAAATGGGAAAATAGAGAAATAAATTTCAAAATAACTCTGTGTTCTCTGAGTCTCTGTGGTGGAATTTTTTTTGCGTTTTTTAGCTGGAAAAGATTTATTATAGGCTTGTTATATATCGTACATAAAACCGTTTTTTTTATTTTTTTCTTCTCGTATAAAGTCTAAGTTTCAGGTTTTTAAAGTTTCTTTTTAATATATAATTTGCTTGACATTCTTTTGCGTAACTATTATAGTAACTACGAATGGGTGGTTACTGTAATAGTTACTAAGGATGTTGAAATGGAACAAATAATTAATGACATGAAAATACTTGGTTTAAACGAGTATGAAATCAAGGCGTATTTAAGTTTGCTATCTGAATATCCTGTTAACGGGTATAATTTAAGTAAGAGTTCAGGAATTCCCCGTTCAAGAATATACGAAGTGCTTGAAAATCTTAAAAACAAACAGATTGTGTTTGAAGAACAGGGTGAAAAAGCTGTCATTTACTATCCCATAGAGCCTGCGCTTCTTATTGAAAAAATGAAAAGTACTTTTGGCCGGGTGCTTGAAAATGTTGATACCTATACCAGAAAATTATATTCATCAAAAAAAATAGATAATAATCTCACCGTCATTAAAGGCACAAAAAATATCATAGATTTTTCAAATCTTCTTATATCTCAGGCTGTTGAACGGATTTCTCTTTTTCTATGGGATGATGAAATGCCTTTTTTACAAAACAATCTTGATGAAGCAATAAAAAGAGGGGTTGTATTAAAGGGTATTTATTTTGGGCAGAACAATCCATTCAAAGAACTTGTTATTCATAGAAGAATTAACCGGTATTTATCAGAAAAAAAAGAACGGCATATGATTATTGCAATTGATACTAAAGAAGTTCTGTCGGGGATTATTTCACGGGGTGATGAGAGTCAGGTGACATGGACAAAAGACCGTGGTTTTGTACGAATGGGTGAGGATTACATAGAACATGATTTAATGATAAATCTTTACGCATATCGTTTAACCGGTAAGGAAAAAGATGATTTTGAACAATTCGTCGATGAAGTTAGAAAAGAGTATTCCGGTTTCACCGAAGAACAGATCAGGAATTTTCAATAGGAGCCTAGTATGATAGCAAAAAGAATGACAAATATACCAAAATCTTTTATCCGGGAGATTCTTAAAGTTGCCTCAAACCCTGACATTATTTCTTTTGCAGGCGGATTACCAAACCCCGGATTGTTTCCCGTTCAGGAAATACAGGAGGCTTCAAATAAAGTTTTCAGCAGTGATGGGATGAGTGCATTGCAATACAGCACAACGGAAGGGTATTTGCCATTACGGGAATATATTAGCGCCCGGTATAAAGAAAAAGAAAACCTTGATATATCACCGGATGAAATATTAATTACAAACGGTTCACAGCAGGGGCTGGATTTGCTTGGTAAAGTGTTAATTGATGATAATGATGGTGTAATTATTGAAAAACCCGGTTATCTCGGCGCTATTCAGGCATTCTCAATGTATAATCCTGAATTTTATCCTGTTTCACTTGAAAATGACGGGGTCGATATGAAAGAATTAACAACTATTATTGAGAATAATGCTGTAAAACTTTTTTATGGTATCCCCAATTTTCAAAATCCTTCAGGAGTTACGTATTCCACAGAAAAAAGAGAACAAATCGCTCAATTACTTGATAAACGAAATGTTTTATTTATAGAGGATAATCCGTATGGTGAATTACGTTTTATGGGCGGGACAAAAAAATCGATTAAATCATATCTTCCCGATAGCGTATTACTGGGGTCTTTTTCAAAAATTGTTTCTCCCTCATTGCGACTTGGCTGGATTGCAGCGCCACAAACTATTCTTGAAAAATGTATTATTGCAAAACAGGCATCAGATCTTCATACCAATTACTTGTCGCAACGAATTTTATATCAGTATTTGACAGATAATAATCTTGATAATCATATTAGTAAAATTACTGCAACCTACAAAATGCAACGGGATATAATGGTTCAATCAATCAACACTTTTTTTCCCGGAAATATAGAGTATACAAAACCGGAAGGTGGTATGTTTTTATGGATTACTCTACCAAATGGTATGTCAGCAATGAAACTTTTTGAACGTGCTATAGAAAAAGGCGTTGCATTTGTACCCGGGAAACCGTTTTATGTGAATGACAACTCTGATACTACGTTAAGACTTAATTTTTCAAATGTCACTGGAGAAAATATACAAAAAGGAATAGAAATTATGAGTAAAATTATTCGATTTGATTAAAAATTTAAATAAGTGTGGAAATAGTCATTGAAAAATGATACAAATTTATTTAATCTGTGATAATGCTGAGATTAAAAATAAATAAAGTAATAAAAGTGACAGGAGATAAAAAGTATGGCAAAAATTGTAGCTACCGGTTTAGTAAAAGTGTGGATGAAAATAATTGGTTTTATACTTTCATTACTTGGTGTTTCAATGACAATGACAGGTTGCCCAATGTATGCATCCCCTGAAATGTATGGAGTGCCTTATGATGGCGGATATTATCAAATAGATGGCATAGTAACCAACTCAGCAAACATTCCAATCAAAGAACTCAGTGTTATTGCATGGGATAATGTATCAAAGGAAAAATTAAGTGAAGGTAATGTAACCTATAGTGACGGCAGTTATAATCTCTCGTTTTATGATAATTCAGAATTTATAGATAAAAAAATATTTATTCAGGTTTTTGATGTTGATGGTGTTGAAAATGGAAGTTATCAATCCGCTAAAAAAGAATTAACGATTACAAAAACTAAAAATTCCTATACGGTTGATACTATTATTTTAGAAGATTCTACTGATGATAAATAATAATATATTGATTAATGTAACAAAAAAATTACCGTTTACTAAAAAGATAAAATTATCGTTATATTCACAAATAACTGCCGGAAATACAAAACTTCATCAGTTGTCAACATTGTTCTGGGAGCTGACATTACGATGCAATTTAAATTGCCGTCATTGCGGAAGTGATTGTACAAAAGATGCTGCAATTCCTGACATGAAACTTGAAGATTTTCTAAAAGTTTTGAGTGAAATAAAGTCAGTTTATGACCCGTCTGCAATCATGATTGCCATGGTTGGTGGTGAACCTTTGATGCGAACTGATTTAGAAGAGTGTGGAAAGGCTATAAGAAATCTTGGTTTTCGTTGGGGAACGGTTACCAATGGTATGTTATTAACAGAAAAAAAGTTTAATTCATTACTTGCAGCAGGCTTAGGAAGTATTTCTGTAAGTCTTGACGGTTTAAAAGACAGCCATACCTGGATGCGGTGTAATAAGGACTCATTTGAAAATGCTGTTAACGCGATACGGATTATTGCATCCCAGACAAGAATTGCAAATGATGTTATAACCTGCATTCATAAAAAAAATATTAATGAACTTGATGATATAAAAAAACTTCTTATCGGGCTTGGCGTAAAACGGTGGCGAATATTTAATGTGTTCCCGAAAGGACGAGCGAAAAATCATGAGGGGTTTGCATTAACAAACGAAGAATTTGTCGGGCTTATGGAGTTTATCAGGCAAACACGTGCTGAGGGGCTTATTCATATTGATTATGCCTGTGAAGGTTTTCTTGGTAATTATGAAGGCGAGGCGAGGGATAACTATTTTTTCTGTCGTTCAGGTATCAATGTGGCTTCGATAATGGCAGACGGGTCTATTTCAGGTTGTTTAAGTTGCCGTAGAGATTACATTCAAGGGTCGATATACAAAGACTCTTTTATTAACTTGTGGGAAAATGCTTTTGAAATGATGCGTAACCGATCGTGGATGAAAAACGGGATATGCAAGAAATGTGATGTTTTTAAATGGTGCAAAGGCAATGGTTTACATCTTAGAGAAACTAAAGATGATGAACTTGAAACCTGTCATTACAATATGATATTATCCTCAAAATAGTGATATACTCTACTATAAACGTATTAAAAGTCCAAACCAACCGTCAATCTGATTGAACATATTCACTATATATGATACAATCTCTATGTGAGGGGTTACTATGAAACAGTTAAGTTTAAACAGACAGGAATTTTCAAGAATTATCGATGATGAATGTATCTATGTAGATAAAACCAGGCTTCTTTGCAATATTATGAACTCTGGAACAGCATTCTTTCTCTCACGCCCTCGGAGATTTGGTAAATCGCTCCTTTTAAACACATTTAAAGAGATTTTTTCCGGTAATCGCGAGCTTTTTAAGGGAACATGGATATATGATAAAATAGAATGGAAGAAATATCCAATATTGAAACTTGATTTTTCAAGTATGTCATATAAAGATCTCGGTTTAAAAGAGGCTCTTGATGAAGCGTTAACTGCAATCGGATCAAAATATGATATAGAACTTTTGAAAACTACGTATTCAGGGAAAATCAGTGAACTCATTGAAAAACTCGCTGCAAAATACGATAAAGTGGTTGTCCTCGTTGATGAGTACGATAAACCGATTTCCGACTACATTGATAATATTGATCAGGCGGATGAAAATCGCGATATATTAAAATCATTTTACAGCAGCCTGAAAAGTCTCGATTCCTGCATAAAGTTTCTTTTTATAACCGGCGTCTCGAAGTTCAGTAAGGTCTCGATATTCTCCGATTTGAATCATCTGACCGATCTGACGATTGATCCGGCATATTCAACACTCCTTGGCTATACGAAAGAAGAACTTCTACAAAACTTTACAGAATATATCGATACAATCATAACAAAACACAGTATATCACACGATGAACTTTTTGAGAAAATGGCAGCAACCTATAACGGGTACAGCTGGGATGGACTTAATTTTGTATACAATCCGTTCTCGATTCAGTCTTTTTTCAGAGTTGGCGAGTTTCATCACTTCTGGTTTGCAACAGGAACAGCAACTTTTCTTGTAAAAGCTCTGCAGAATGCAGGTAAAATGCCCCAGGATGTGAGTCCGCGAAAAGTAACCCTCTCATTTTTTGATAAGTTCGAGCTTCGTAGTATGGATCTCATATCTTTGCTCTTTCAAACAGGGTATTTAACAATCAAGAAAGTCGACAATGAAAATCAGATTTATACACTCGCATTTCCTAATGGAGAGGTAGAGTCTGCATTCCTTAATAATCTCCTTGAGGTGTGGTCAGGTCGTGTTCAGAGCGAAGTCAGTGAGATAATGATAGGAATTATCGAAAGTTTACAGTTTAGCCAACCCGAATTGATGATAGACGCATTTAAAAAACTTTTTGCCAGCATCCCTTATGACCATTTTATTCAGAAACACGCCATTGAAGCAATATTTGCTTCGAACATTTACACGGCATTGAAGATTATGAGTGTACGCCAGCAGGTTGAAGTGCATACTGCTAAGGGCAGAATCGATGCAGTGATGGAAGGAAAAGACTGCGTGTTTATCGCTGAGTTTAAGATGGGTACTGCGGAAGAGGCGATGGCACAGATTGAGGAAAAGAGGTATTATGAACCGTTTGCCGGTGGTAGCAAGAAAGTGTTTCTCATTGCAGCGGGGTTTAATGAGGCAGAGAGAAATATCACCGATTATCTCATACGCAAGTTATAATAAACCAATTCAGGGTAGTTCAAACATGCTTAAGTACCTCTGGTTTTCGAATACAATTAGAACTAATGTAATTATTTAATAAAAACAAAAATATCTGTATAAAAATAATTTTTTTTGGTATAAAAATATACAATCATATTTTAATAAAGGAATATTATGAAAACAACTATTATTATTGGGGCAGGATTAGGCGGTCTTATTACCGGAATCCTTTTAAAACAATCACAGCCGGCTGATGATGTTATAATCTATGATTTAAATAAACATCCAGGTGGTTTTTGTAATGCATTTGAAAAAGCATGTACATACAACAATGAAAAAGTTAAGTATAAATTCAGCGTCCCTGTTGTAACGAGTGACTTTGGAAAAGGTGAACCCTTTGATTTATTTTTTAACTACATGGGAGTTAAAAATATTGACTGGAAAGTCGTTGAAAAACCTTTCTGGTATTATCCCGGGGATGATGCGCCGTTTATGTTTACAAAAACCGGTGTTAAAGACTTAATAGATAGAACTCCTGAAGCGGAGAAAAAAGCTGCGCGAAAGTTTTTTGAACACATGAGAGTGTTATATAATGAAGTTTTTCATAAAGCGTATGTTAATCCGACAATTTTACAGGCAATTAAAATGATGTTTACAACCCCGACAGCGGTAAAAGCAATGCTTGCGAATAAAACATATTTAAAACACATACAGGATATGGGGATAAAAACTCCGATAATCCAGGATCTATTTAGTATTACTGAAGGGTTTATGGGTGTTGAAGTTGAGAAAGCAAGTGCTGTTGGTGAGTTATTAATGATTCAGAGTTTTCTTGAAAACTCACTTATGCAGCCTACAAACGGTTATACATTCCAGACAATATCAGATAATCTTGCAGAACGTTTTAGAGCGTTGGGCGGTAAACTCAATTTAAAAACTAAAGTGGATAAAGTTCTATTTGATAATAAAAAAGCTATTGGTGTGAGCATTAATGGTGAAACGATACAAGCTGATAATGTTATTATGTCTGTTGCACAGGACAGGATTGAGTCACTTATTGATGGCGGAGAACATATTGGCAAAATAAAGTCATTTCTTAAAAAGACACGAAAAATTGCATATCCAAATAGTGACTTTTACAGCATTTATCTTCTTGATAAAGAATTTGTTGATAAAAATCCGAGACTTAAAGAAACAACATACCATATTTATAAAAAGACTAAGGGGCTTGGCGGTAATAAATGGAATCTATTTATGATTGCACCGGATGAGTTACTTAATGACAAGTATTATTCAATGACTTTATTGTATATTGAACATGATCAGAAAAAAATTGACTCTTGGATGGATCTTAGAAAGAATGATTATACAAAATACGAAGAAGAAAAAGAAAAAATGGCTGAAATCCTCATTGATGAACTTGCAGAAGTTGAGCCTTGTTTTAAAACACAAAGACCATTAAAAAATCTTTTAACAATGTCACCGGCTTCTTATTTGCAATACGGTTCAAAATATCCGATTAGCGGTTTAAGTCAGGGACCTGATAACTTTGCAATGAATAGAATGAAACAGCAAGTACTTGATAATCTTTTTATATCAGGCGGAGCTTCGTTCTCAGCAGGTGTGTGGGGAGCAATTGCCGGTTCATGGCAGGGTTTTGTCAGCATCTATAAGAAAGTCTATAACACTGAAATCGGTAACCACGATGTTTTATACAAACCGGGTTTAAAGAATTTACCGAAGAAATAGATTCTGATTAGTTCGAGCCTCATGCAAAAATACTTTTTTTATATTGAATTTTTGCATGGGGCTTTTTTTATATTCTGTGTAAAAAACATCAACTACTACTTTACTTCAGGTTTTTAAAATTACGACAAATTTTATTTGAAATAATTTACAGTCCATGCGGTTTTTTTATCATTTTATAAATGTAAAGACCAGTTTTCATAAAACCGGTCAGAGATTAATGCATTGAAAAATGATTTAAACTCCTAAAGAATATTATATGTAATACTGTTATAAAACGGGTTTCGTTATGATAGTATTATATCCGCCGAATCCATCATCGGATAAGTACATATTATGAAGTTTTTCAGAATAAGGCTGAATCCAATTTACATTGTTTATAACAAACTTGTATATTGAACCTACTGGCGTTTTTTCAAGGAGTGTTTCAAATTCCCATAAATCCTCAACGGAGTTATAAGTCATCTGCCAATCAGTATGAGCAGGATCCCAACCATTAAAAGTTCCGCTGATTTGTACAGACTTGATATCAGATTCGTTATATATTTTATTGTCAAATACAAATTTTATCTGTTCTCCGGTAATAAAATACCCATTATAAAGTGTATTTTCTGTTGTTACATCTTTCTTTGTACTGGAAGAATGACTGTCTTCTGCTGTAATGGGTACCTGACACCCGAAAAAAATAAATACTGTAAAAATAGCAAAGAAATAAATAACTGTTTTTTTCATAATAAATACTCCAATAATGATTTTGATTGAATATAACACATTTTTTTCAATAGTAAAATGCGATACCCATATCAGGACTTTATTTATTAAGAAATGTAATATAACTGTAATAGACTTATTCAACATTTTGTTGGGAAATTTATTTTTTTATGTCATGTCAGGCTTTAATTATTACGTTTTGTATATATTTTAAAAGAATGTATTTTTTGTAATGTTAGATAATTATTGTTTTTATAATTTTTTGTATTATAATGAATTTATTATACTTTGGAGGTTTAAATGAAAATATCCGGGTGATTATTTATTTTCTCAATTTCTCAATCTCAGAGATACTTAAACCGGTGTAATAGGATATTTTATCTACAGGAAGCCCATCAGATAGCATATTTACAGCGACTTCATTTTTTCCTTTTTTTCGTGCATGATTTAAAGAACTGACTTTTTCATGGAGTGATTTCTGTCGTTGTTCATAGAGGTATCTTTCTTTCTTATACGCTTAATACATAGAGCTGATTGAATGCTTTTTTAATTTCCGGTATTTGTTCTGCAATCATAGAAACGCTTTTTAGTTTTTCATCAACTACCATTTAAACAACCATACACCTGAATCACAAATAAATATATTAATAAAACATATCAAATATCAATAATAGTGTTATCTTTTAATAAGGTACCGTTATGCCTCCTTATGGTAGATTTTATACGGGCAGTATAATACCCTATTTCAGGAGAGTGTAATGCTACTAAAGAAACGCAGCAGTATAAGAAAGTGTATAAAAAAACGGTTACATCAGATCTTACAAATACAGACTTTAATAGAAGAAACGCCATTGAGAGCTGAACTATTCAGTATAGCTCAGTTTGAAGAACACGCCAGAATACTCGCATCCAAACATACCATCAGCTATAAAAGAGGGAAGGAGAAACTACTTTCACGGTTAAAAAAAAATGAAGCGGTTCTTTTACAAGCTAATGAACTTCTTGATGAGACTGCAAAACAAAAAAGAATAATATCCCCGGCAGGTGAATGGCTTATGGATAATTATTATCTCATTGAAGACCAGATTCGCCTTGCCCAAAAATATTTACCCAAAGGGTACAGTCGTGGGTTGCCAAATTTAACTAAAGGATCAATGGAAGGGTATCCGAGGGTGTATGATATTGCCATGGAAGTGGTGTCACATGGAGATGGTAGAGTTGATATAAAAGGGCTTTCAGGTTTTGTCAAAGCATATCAATCGAAACAGTATTTAAAACTTGGTGAATTATGGGGTATTCCGATAATGCTTCGCCTTGCTCTTATTGAAAATTTAAGAAGAGTGTCATCCCGTTTAATTTTAACTCAAATAGACAGAGATAAAGCAGATTATTGGGCAGGCAGAATATTGGATGTGTCTGCGCAAAATACCAATGAAGTAATACATGAAATTGCAGCAATGGCAAAAGATAATCCGCCTATGTCTGACTCATTTGTTTCAGAATTCGTAAGGAGACTTCAAGGACAAAGTTCCACATTGACCCTTCCGCTGATATGGCTTGAAAAAAGGCTTTTTGAACAGGGCGAAACGATTGAACGTTTAATTCAGTCAACCAGTCGGAAACATGCTGCAAATCAGGTTTCGATTGCTAATACAATTGAAAGTTTACGGGTTATTGAAAGTTCAAACTGGCATGATTTCGTTGATGAAGCCAGCATTGTAGAACATATTCTTGAACATGATCCTTCTGGTGATTATCCGGGTATGTCGTTTGAAACCCGTAATGACTATCGCGGGGTTATTGAAAAACTCTCCACGAAAACCGGTATTGGTGAAGATTCATTAGCAGAAACAGTTCTTGATATTGCAACTAAGGCTTATGAAAAAACCGGTAAAGATGATGTTACGTCGCACATAGGTTATTATCTTATGGATAAGGGATTAGCCGTTTTTTATCGGACGCTTGGCAGAAATCTCCCGATTACCAATTATCTTAAAGCGAAAAAAACAACTCTACCGTTTATTGTATATATACTATCAATTTTTATTATAACCGTCACCGGAACCGCACTTGTATTATGGGGAACAGGACAAAACATTGTATTAAACATTTTTCAGTATCTGCTGCTTGGTTTTCCTTTACTTTTTTTAATCAGTCAGACAGCATTATCGCTGGTAAATTGGGTCGTTACTCTGGCTGTTTCTCCCCGTTTACTGCCGAAAATGGATCTTAGCAAGGGCATTCCTGCAAATGCGCATACATTAGTTGTTATTCCGACAATGTTAAGCAGTGAGACGGCAATAGCGTCACTTATTGAAAATCTTGAAGTTATGTATATGGCTAATTCCGATGTTCAACTTGATTTTGCTTTGTTAACTGATTATACCGATGCACTTCTTGAAACCATGCCCGGGGATGATGCATTGTTATCACTTGCAATTGCCGGTATTGACAGGCTAAATAGCAAATATCCAAAAAATGAAGGGTTTATCTTTAATCTGTTTCATCGTAGCAGGAAATGGAATCCAAAAGAAAAAAAATGGATGGGATATGAACGTAAAAGAGGTAAAATATCAGATTTAAATGCATTATTACGGGGCAAAGGCGAAGGACGGTTTAGTTCTGTAACAGGAGATAGTGCGTTTTTACAGGATGTTTCCTATGTTATTACACTTGATACTGATACAAAACTTCCCCGCAATGCAGCTCGTGATCTGGTTGCCATAATTATTCATCCGCTTAATCGTGCGAAATTTGATGTCAAAAAACAGCGGATCGTTTCCGGCTATGGTATACTTCAACCTCGTGTGGAAAGTAGTTTTCCAAAAGAAAATGCCTCCTTTTTTGTCACTTTGTATGGAGGTGAAAAAGGAATAGACCCGTATACCAAAACGGTTTCTGATGTTTATCAGGATCTGTTTTTTGAAGGGTCATTTATCGGTAAAGGTTTGTATGATGTGGATGCATTTGAAATAGCAATTGGTGACCGGTTTCCTGAAAATTTGATTCTCAGTCACGATATGCTTGAAGGGTGTTATGCCCGCTGTGGTCTGGTTACCGATGTTCAGTTGTATGAAGAGTATCCGGTGAGTTACTTAAAAGATGTAAACCGCAGGCGTCGTTGGATTAGAGGGGATTGGCAAATATTCGCTTGGCTCTTTCCCCGGGTAAAAGATGCAAAAAATAAAAAGACACGTAATCCAATTTCAATGCTTTCAAAGTGGAAGGTATTTGATAATTTAAGGCGCAGTCTGGTTTCTATATCAACAGTTTCATTATTCGTTTCAGGATGGATTATATGTAATAATTCATGGTTATGGACATTGTTTATTATCATGCTGATTTCTCTGCCGATTCCATTGAAAACCTTATATGATTTTTTAAAAAAACCTAAGGGGATATCATTCCGTGATCATTTGTCAAGTTGTCTGACTTCTTTTTCATCAGGGGTATTTCAGACGTGTTTATCACTTGTTTTTCTTGTATATGAAGCCTATTTTAATCTTGATTCAATTGTGAGAACAGTATGGCGAACCTGTGTTTCTCATAAGCGATTACTTGAATGGGCTACTGTTGATAGCACTGCTGTGCGATTAGAAAAAAGTATTGCAACTTTTTATAAAAGAATGGGTATCGGACCGCTTGTTGCATTTCTTTGTGTAGTAACCGGATATAGTGGAGCAGATTTCCCGGCAATAGTGATACTTCTCGGGTGGTTTGTATCTCCGGCAATCGCCCTGTTAATCAGCAAACCGTCACATCCCCGAAAATATAAATTATCAGATGAAAGGTTGTTATTTTTAAGGAAGTTAACTCGTAAAACATGGCTGTTCTTTGAAGATTTTGTAACCGAACAGGACAATTTTCTTCCGCCTGATAATTTTCAGGAAAAACCTCTCGGTGTCGTTGCCCATAGAACTTCACCGACAAATATTGGCTTATCACTTTTATCAAATCTTACCGCACTTGATTTTGGTTATATCTCTGTAGGAATGATGGTTCGTCGCTCAATAAAAACACTTACGACGATGAGTAAAATGGCGAAATTCAAAGGGCATCTTTTTAACTGGTATGATACACAAACATTACAACCTTTAGAGCCAAAGTATGTTTCATCGGTGGATAGTGGAAATTTAACCGGTCATCTTATTGTATTACGCTCGGGACTTACAGACTTGTACAGCAGCCCGATTGTTTCGATTAGCTTATTTAATGGTTTATCAGATACATTGTATGCAATGGAAGATAGTATAAATACTTTTGATGGAAATGTATCAGAAATTGAATCACAAATATTAGGCAGGGCTATCAGGAAAATTATACAATTACGGGAAACGATTGCAGTGCCTCCGGTTTCTCTATCAGAAATTTATAGAGTACTTCTACAGCTTTCAAATGATATATCAAAAATCTATGCGGGGTTAGACCGGATTGAGTTTGAAAAAATCAGAAATTGGGGCAGATCATTTGAAAAACAATGTTATGATTATCTGGAAGATATTCTGTTAATTGCTCCATGGATTCTCATTTCTCCGGAAATTCCCGGGATGTGGGAGTCTGGTGATGAAAAACAAAAAGCAAGGCTTACTATTCTTTATAAAGAGTTGCAATTTCTTGATCAAATACCGCGGCTTGATTATGTTGCCCGTCTTGAATTAAAGCTCCTGCCATTAATACACGAGATTATAGATTCAATACCGTTGCCGGGGGAAAGTAGAGAGAAACATATACAATGGTTTCTTCAATTAAAACATTCGATAGAGGATGCCGGAACCCAATCAACTGAAAGGGTAAAAGCTATTGAGAATGCAGTGTTACTTTGCACTGAGTTGTCGAATGTTGAGTATGATTTTCTGTATGATAAAGCAAAAAATCTTATGGTCATTGGTTATAATGTCAACGAACAAAAACCTGATTCATCATGTTATGATCTTCTGGCATCTGAAGCAAGACTTGCAAGTTATGTCGCAATTGCACAGGGTAGAATACCTCAGGAACACTGGTTTATATTAGGCAGACTTCTATCAAAACGCGGGGGAGACCCTGTTTTAATTTCCTGGGGCGGTTCGATGTTTGAATATTTAATGCCGCTTCTTATCATGCCGAACTTTGAAGGCACATTATTGGATAGAACATATAAATCGGTAGTAAGCAGGCAGATTGATTATGGCAAAAAAAATAACATCCCCTGGGGGATATCAGAATCAGGGTATAATAAATTTGATGTTACTATGTCATATCAGTATCATTCATTTGGTGTTCCTGATACGGGTTTTAAGCGTGGTTTGTCTGAAGATCTTGTTATTGCACCGTATGCATCTGTTATGGGTTTGATGGTTGAAACTGATAAAGCGTGTAAAAATCTTGAATTATTAACCGGTTCGGGGTTTGAAGGTGACTATGGGTATTATGAAGCAATAGATTATACCCCGTCAAGACTTGCTCCACATCAAAAGCACGCTGTCATACATTCATATATGGCACATCATCAGGGAATGAGCTTTTTATCACTGGCATATATTCTACTAGATAAACCAATGCAAAAGCGGTTTATTGCCGATCCTGGTTTCAAAGCTACCGAGCTTCTACTTCAGGAGAAAATACCTGACAGTATTGCTTATTTATATGACACTGAAGTAACCGGATCTCTTAGGAAATTTGAGAGTCGTGAAGTTTTATTACGTGTATTTACAACTGCTAATACCCCGATTCCTGAGATTCATTTGCTTTCAAATGGAAAATATAATGTAATGATAACCAATTCCGGCGGCGGATACAGTCGTTGGAAAAATCTCGCTGTAACACGATGGCGGGAAGATGCAATACTTGATAATAAAGGTACATTCATATATGTGCGTAATATTGAAACACTCGATTTCTGGTCAACTTCATATCAGCCTGCACTGCATAAATCAAAAAAATATGAGGCGGTTTTTTCCCGTTCATGGGCTGAGTTTAAACGCAGTGATTTTTCAATAGACACACATACAAAAATTGCTGTGTCTCCTGAAGATGATATTGAGTTACGCAGGGTTACAATCACAAACCGGTCCCGGTATAAGCGCACTGTTGAGCTGACGAGTTATGCAGAGGTGGTTTTAAATGATCATCAGGCGGATGTTGCTCATACCACTTTTTCAAATCTGTTTGTTGAAACAGAAATTATTAAGTCTCATCAGGCTATTGTATGCAGTCGAAGGCCGCGGTCTGAAAAAGAAAAATTTCCCGTTATGCTTCATCTTATGGCAGTTCATGGTAATGCAACAGGTGATGCATCGTATGAAACTGATCGTGCAAAGTTTATAGGAAGAACCAATACACTGGTTAATCCTGATGCAATGCAATCAGGAGACCCTTTATCAAATAGTGAAGGTGCTGTGCTTGATCCAATTGTTTCAATCAGGTGTACCGTCGTTCTTGAACCTCAGGAATCAGCGGTCGTAGATTATGTAACAGGTATGTGTGATGATAGAGTTCATGCAGATAAAATGATGGAAAAATATCGGGATAAAAATCTTGCTGATCGTGTCTTTGAACTTTCATGGACTCACAGGCAGGTTGCATTGCAACAGATTAATGTATCAGAAGCAGATGCACAACTTTTCGGGCGACTTTCAAGTCCCGTAGTGTATGCCAATTCCTTATGGCGGGTTAATGAGATATTATTACGACGAAATCTACGGGGACAATCTGATTTATGGGGATATCGTATTTCTGGTGATTTACCGATTGTTTTAGTTAGAATAGAAAATCCTGATAATGTAGAACTGGTAACAAAAATCGTTCATGCTCATGCTTTTTGGCAGATGAACGGTTTACCTGTTGATGTTTTGATATGGAATGAAGATCATTCGGTTTACCGCGATGAAATGACTGATAAGATAAAAGGACTTATCGTAAAAAACAGTCGCAAGTCATCAAATCAGCCCGGTGCTATTTATGTAAACCGTGCTGATCAAATGTCTGAAGAAGATAAAATACTTATGCAATCAGTTGCTCGTGTGATACTATCAGACAGAGCAGGTTCTCTTGAAGAACAAATTGATAGTTTTTCTCATATACGAATGTCACGACCTTATCTTAATCCTGTACGAAAAGTGTTGCAGGAGAATATGGATGCCGGTCTTGAAGAACGTACTGATCTGGTATATTACAATGGATATGGCGGTTTCACCCGCGATGGCAGGGAATATGTAATACATGTTAGAAATAATAAAAAAACACCGGCGCCGTGGGTTAATGTGCTTGCAAATAAGGATTTTGGAACGGTAATTTCTGAAAGCGGCAGTGGTTATACATGGAGTGAGAATGCCCATGAGTTTCGCTTAACGCCGTGGGGAAATGACCCGGTTACCGATGTCTCAGGTGAAGCAATCTATATCCGGGATGAAGAGACCGGTGTTTTCTGGTCACCTTCACCATTTCCTGCACAGGGTGAGTCATTGTATATATCCCGCCATGGTTTCGGGTATAGTATTTTTGAACATTTAGAAAACGGTATTTTTTCTGAGTTAACCGTTTTTGTATCTCTTAATCATCCGGTAAAATTTCAAAGTTTAAAAATTCGTAATAATTCAGGTCGTAAAAGATCACTTAGTGTGACATCGTATAATGAACTGGTTATGGGGACAGAAAGAGAAAAGTACCATATGCACATTCAAACTGAAATTGATCCTAAAAGCGGTGCATTATTTGCTACTAATCATTACAATAAAGAGTTTCCTTTACGCGTTGTTTTCATGGATACCAGTGAAAATACCCGCTTTGTCAGTGGTGATAGAGATGAATTTCTCGGTAGAAACGGTTCTTTGAACAAACCAAAAGTAATGTATAAAGACAGGCTTTCGGGTAAAACCGGAGCAGGGCTTGATCCTTGTGTTTCAATGCAGGTAAAATTTGATATTTATGACAGTAATGAAAAAGATGTAACATTCAGTTTTGGTGCAGGAAAAAATCATGAAGAAGCACGTGCAATAGTACAACAATGTAATAGTAGTATATCAATTCAACATGAACTTGAAGCTGTCTGGGATTATTGGAAACGAAGTCTTGGTGTCGTGTATGTTGAAACACCTGATGATTCTATAAATTTTATAGTTAATGGCTGGCTGCAGTATCAGATAATCTCCTGTCGTTTATGGGGGCGAAGCGGGTTTTATCAGTCAGGCGGGGCTTATGGTTTTCGTGATCAACTTCAGGATGTAATGGCATTAACGTATTCACATCCGGCTATGGTGAGGGAAAAACTTTTGCAATTTGCCGCTCATCAATTTACTGAAGGCGATGTTCTTCACTGGTGGCATCCGCCGCTTGGCCGGGGAATTAGAAGTCATTGTTCTGATGATTTTCTATGGCTTGCCTTTGTTACCTGTTTGTATGTCGATGAAATTGGTGACACCGGAGTTTTAGATGAAATCGTTCAGTTTCTTGATGGTCCGCCGGTCAATAGTGGTGAGGAATCAAATTATGGCCTTCCCGGTGTTGCAGAACATTCTGGAACGTTATATGAACATTGCGTCATAGCGGTAAAAAACGCGCTTAAATTTGGTGTTCATGCACTCCCTCTTATGGGTGGTGGTGACTGGAATGACGGTATGAATCTTGTTGGTCATGAAGGAAAAGGGGAGAGTGTCTGGCTTGCTTTCTTTTTATACAAGGTGCTTACTCAGATGAGTACAATTGCCCACTCAAGAGGTGATATGGAAATGTACTCACTTTGCATGACAGAGACAGCAAAACTTTCACGGAATATTGAAACAAATGCCTGGGATGGCACATGGTATTTACGGGCGTTTTATGATAATGGCGAATCTATGGGCTCTTCGCAGAATACAGAATGCCGTATTGATGCGCTTCCTCAGTCGTGGTCGGTGATTTCCGGTGCTGTAAACCCTGAGCGATGCAAAGTGGCTATGGAACAGGTTGATACACTGCTGGTTGATAGAGAAAATGCACTTATAAAATTGTTTTCACCTCCTTTTGATAAGGGGAATGCTAATCCGGGATATATTAAAGGGTATGTTCCCGGTGTGAGAGAAAATGGTGGACAGTATACACATGCAGCTGTATGGACAACAATGGCGTTTGCTCTTTTACAGGATAAAAATCGTGCATGGGAATTATTGAATATGATTAATCCTGTTAATCATGGTGATACAGCAGAAAAATGTGATGTGTATAAAGTTGAGCCGTATGTAATGGCTGCTGATGTGTATGGAGGCGAGGCTAATGCCGGGCGGGGCGGATGGACATGGTATACCGGTTCCGCATCATGGATGTATCAGCTTATTGTTAAGCATCTTCTCGGTTTAAAACTTGAGGTAGACACATTGTATTTCAAACCGTGCCTGCCGGATAGCTGGCTTGAATATAAACTTCACTACAAATTCAGACAGACATTTTATCATATAACGATAAAACGATCAGGGAAAGAGGACAATGTGATTTCAATTTGTCTTGACGGGGTAAATCAGAGCAATTGTACTATTCCATTGAATGATGATGGAATGGAACATGCGGCTGAAGTTGTAATAGGATAATTATGTGATGGTATGAAAAAAACCGGTACGATATCGTACCGGTTCTTTTGTGAGTTTATTTGAAATTTACTACTTCAAAACATTGTTAAAAAAAGAACTGTATTTTATTTCATTTGTTCCTAAATAACCGGAATTAAGTAATGAGTCTTTCACAAAATTAAAATCTTTTTCATTTAAAAGGTGATTTACTTTAGCTTTAACCGGAATGTTTTTAATTATTGCAGATAACATTTTTCCCTGATGAATCCTGTCGCCTTTAGAATATTTCATTACAATATCCAATGCTTCTTTTTCATTATCAATAACAAATTGCCATCCTTGTAATGTGGCTTTAACAACACTCTGTACAATCTCCTTATTTTCTGACAGATATTTTTGGGAAACATACAAGCCATCTTCAGGAAAATTTGCATTGAAATCTTTCGGGTTGAAAATGATAAGATCAGATTCTTTCATACCTTTTTCCAATAGGATATTATATTCATTATAGAGCATAACAGAAATTACTTCACCGATCGCATCATAGTTTCCATTCACAAAGGGCATCATATCAAACCCTTCTTCAACTAGATTGGGAGTGATTTTCTGTTGTCTTACCAGTGTTTTTATTGGTGTACTGAACATACCAGCCCAGTAACCGATTTTCTTACCATTCATATCAGAAAATTTTGTAATATTACTTTTTTTGTTAGCAACAAGAACTAACATACTGTTTGGAAAAATCTGAGCAACATTAACAATAGGAGTACCTTTTGACGCAAACTCCATTCCTCCTGATAACCAGGCAGTTGCAAAATTAACTTTTTCACTTCTGCAAATCTCTAAAATACCATTTGATGTCGGCCCGCCTTCTTCAATAGTAAAATCAACCCCGAGAGCTTTGTAATAACCTTTTTCAATAGCAGCGTAATAACCTGCAAATTGTGCCTGATGAAACCATTGAACCCGTAATCCGGTATTTTTTGCAGATACCCCTTGTAAACCCAGTAATAGTAAAATACCCGTAATCCTTAATACATTCATAATTTTCCCCTTTGCTTAAATCTTTTTTTCCAATTTTAAGATTATCCGGTTATAATAAATGTTTATCGGGACTTTTGCAATAGAATATAATTGTAGAAGTGTTTTTTAGCAGAAAACAGAAGAATCCTGCAAATAAATTGAGTATTTAAATCTTTTTTTGCAGGATTTATCATAGTTGTTATTGAAGTTAAAAAGGAGTAGGTTATTTATTTACTTTTTTTTCTTTTTTTTCTTTTCGTTTTTCAATAAGTGTCTTTGCCGGTTCTTTTTTAACTTCTTTTTTTTCTTTATCTTTATTTGCCATAGTTTTCCTCCTTTGATAATTATAGTCATTTATGTTTTTTTTTGCAAGAGGTTTACATTATTCGATTTTTCTGATTTTTTCTCTAAGTTCTTTTATTTGTATATAATATTTTTCTGTATACTGTTTATTAAATAGTGTTGTCAGATTATCATCTGAGTCATCATTTTTTATTTTTTCATTAAGTGAAGTTATATCAAATAATAACATTTTTTCATTAGCGGATAATTCTATGTGTGCTTCTTGGAATAAATCTTTTAACTGTGATGATTTAATCGAATCTTCACCAGTTTTATTTACAATGACTGATTTTACAAGGTTCTCAAGCATACGATGAAAAAGCATAAATGCTAATGAGTACTCGTTATTATTAAAAAGAGATTCAATTGAATTAAAATCATTATCTGACTGCTGAAGATATGATGCTGCAATTTCTGATGAAGATTGAACCGGCACTATATCCTCTGTTTTTTCAACAGCTTTTATCCAGTTATAGTTTTTATAAAAACCTTTTGTATCTTTACCTGATAGTGCAGATTCTAATTCACTTTGGTTTTCATTTTTTAAAACTGCATTGTACGTTACATTGTATGAAAAATCTTTTGGAATAGCTGTTATAACAGATATAGTTTGTAACATTGTAATAGTATCCGGTACAATGGTGAAATTAATATTTTCAAATTCACTTGTGAGAAAGACCGTTATGGTAGAATTAGCGGATATTTCTTTTCGCCATTTCCAGAGTGAGTATTCACCGGCAGGAAGATTATAGAAAAAATAAACACCATTTTTTGATCGTGCCGTGTATGTCTTTTTATAATCTTTACTTCGTGCAATAACAACAATGTTATCATTATACACACCGTCTTTCAGTGACCAGTATGTTCGGTTGGTTTTAAAATCAATTTTTCCGGCACAAATACCCGTTGCTTTTGTTGTGACCGGTTTTGGAACAGTAAAACATGAGGTCATTACTATGAAAAATAAAAACCAGATGATTTTAATACATTTTTTTAACATTGATTACTCCATATATCATTTAAATAGAAAATATCATTTTAAGTTGATAAATAAAAGAAGATTTTACTGAGTTCATTGAACAAACTTTGCAACACAAAATAAAAAGCAGCCCCGAAGGACTGCTTATATTTTTCTTTTACAATAAGATACTTTTTAAAATATTAATAACTATTTTTCAGGGTATAGTGTAGTTGCACCAAATGTTAAAATAAATCCATAGGTAGCATCATAGTTAAATGTGAATATTGGAGTTCTTGTTACCGGAGCAGTCGGGTGATTTATTGTAGTTGATGCTGCAGTGGTATTAGTCATTGTTGACTTTATTACAGGATAATATTCTCTCTTGATATTTGTATTTGTTTTAAAAGGGCTTAATTTACTATCACTATCAATAGTATATGTTACTTTGGTATATGCAACAGAAGTGCTGTCAAATGCACCATCCGTTGTAAAAGTAGCTGCCGGTGGAATCGTTTCTACGGTAATTTCTGTTTTTCCAAAAACTATTTTTACATAGTTTCCTGTTCCGTTATATGTTTTTACTCCTGCTGCATCTATAGAAGTACCGCCGGTTTTTGAAGGATCTGATATATAGGTGCTTGATTGATAAATAGGTGCTGCCGGTTCACATGAAATTATGATACCTGCAAAAATAGTCATTATTAAAAGTGTTACAAATTTTGATTTCATATTTTACTCCTTAGTTATATTATAATTCATTTTTCTAAAATTTTCTATTTCGCTTTAGGTTTAGCTTTTGGTGCCGGTGTTACCGGTGCCGGTTCTACAACCGGTGCCACGACAACAGGTTTTTTGTATAATGCCGGAAATTTTGTTGAAACTTCAAGTTTCCAGTTAGCAAGATTAAGTATATTGCTATCAGAAGATGAAGCAACCGCAAATCGAGGTGCCCATTTAAACTCAGCATTCCATCCTTCGAAATTAAACCCAAGTGTTAAACCGGGATCTAGGAAATGAGTTAATGTAACGTTTCCTGCAAGGGTATTCCATTTCCATTCACCAACATTTTCATCGGCTCTATAAACTTGGTTAAATGTAAATCTCCATTCTGCATCAAATTTTAACCAGACAATTTTTGCAAATGTTGCTTTCCAGTTAGCACCGGTTGCAATTGTTGTTCCTATGATTCCTGTTGATTGACTGGATCTTCCTGTGTATGTATAATTTATGCTATCAATTGAAAATGATGGTTTAATCCAGAAATTATTTTCAAGATGAGACATCGGGTTTAATGCAAGATTGATTTTTAAACCGGCTCCTCCGCCAATTCCTGATGGATTTTGAGCGTATTGACTTGCCTCAATAATAGTGTTAAAAGATTTTTCAATTTTAGTATAATTAATTGATCGTACGCTATAATCTACTTCAAAGCCAAGTTCAAATTTAGGTAACCCTATTTCAAACCCTTTAGATATACCAACCAAACCATCATAATTAACAGCGACATATTCATTTTTTGTTGCAAATTCAGCTCCATCAATTTTTTCAACTATAGAGTCTGAAATACCAAGTGTACCCAAAAGAGTATTAAAAGAGGTAACATCGCTTGAAATCCCATTTCCACCGGCAATTCTTAGGAATTGTCTGATTTTCATATCATTGATAAAATCATTAAAAATTGCTGATTTTATAATTATTCCGGCACCAATTTTTCCATAACCAAAGCCTGACATTGTGTCATTATAATAATTATGAATAGTATCTTTAGTGCTTTCATATTTACTAATGACAGAACCACCGGCAGCAAGAATCGTTAAATTGATTTCATCAGTAACAGGTAGACCGATAAATGCGTCAAAATTAGTATTAATTTTAGACCATTTCTGTATTTCATTTCGTCCTTGTTCCCCTCCGTTTTTATTTTCTTCGAGTGTGTACGTATCCATCTTTAGATCAATTCCGGTAATAAAACCTAATTTAATCTGTTCCATTATTGGAAGTGAAAGTTCAATTTTGAAAGCTGCATACGGATCGGCTACAAAATTTCTTAATCCGAAGTTAATGTCGTACTCTTCAAATCCTGCAACTTCTTCAATATCAAACGAATAGATCATTGATATTGAAAGAAAAATTGCTAAAGTAATGCTTACAATTTTCTTCATTCTTATTTCTCCTTTACATTAAAATTACAAATGATGTTATAATATTCTCATGATAAGTCAAGTGTTTTATTTTATTTTTAAAAGAAATTGTATTTAATATAAATTATTGATATCGTGACTTTTCTAAAGTTCTTGAATGTGCATATAAAGGAAATATATTTTGAAAGTGATAATAAAAAATACTGTTAAAAACACTTCGATTACCGTTTGTTGATATATTATTGCTTCCAATAATTTTTATTCCTGCCTTAATTCTGCTTTCTGTACGAATTATCGGGTTAAATCATTTGAAATTAACGAGAAAATTTCTTTTGAAAATCGGTGTACTTCCTGTTCGTAATCATTATTACGAACCCTTTTTTGATGCACGCTTTTTAGCAAAACCATTATTTGAATATCTTGAGTTATTACCGACTCTAAATAAAGGTGTAATAGTTCATATACATGACATTTTTTCACCAAAAAATTACCCCGAAAGTTGGGATATCGATGAAGTAAAACTATGGAATGAGCAATATCTTTTAGAGGCTTTTCTTACTACTACTACTAATAATAATAATAATAATAATAATAATAAATGGAAAATTATTGTGGCACTTAATTATTTGCATCATACCAATTTTGATAAACTGCAATCAAAATGTCCCCGACTAACTCGTGACAGGGAACCCGGGTCATTTTATATGATAAAAGTCTGATAATTTTTTTTATAATGATTACTTTTTTATTTTTTTATGATACATTGAACACAATATTAAAAAAATAACTGTTCAGGATAAAAAAATGAAACTTTTAGATAACTCCAATAGTAATTTCGTTACTATCGGATTAAAGTCAATAACCGATATTGATTTAAAATTTCTTATGTATTTAAATTTAAATGAGATCCTCTATCCGGTTCTTATTGATATAATTAATCTCTATAAGTCTGTTGAACTATCAAGATTTGATACTTTTTTTGCTCATTGTAATGATGAAGCTATATTATTAAATGATGAAGAGTTTAACCTTTTTGAGAGTGTGGCAGATACATATCCAAATATTGATAATATAGGTGTTGTTATAGTATTTAGAGGCTTGTTTGTTCTTTATTCTTTAGTTTTACAAAATTTTGAACTTAATTCACAAGATAAGGAATATAAAAATAAATTTTATTCTGATGATACAGGGCATCAATTTAAAGCGTTAATGACTCGTGAAACACGTCCTGAAAATTGCTTGCAAATTTTTAAAGATATAATAGAAAAAACTTCATTTAACGATGAACTTAAACAATTAATATTTGATTATTTTAAAATATTTCAAGTTAAATTTAACAAATATCCAGCAGTTTTTGATAATCCATTTTTTCAAAGAGGGGCAATATTAGCAGATTTTGATTTGTTTACATCAACAATCAGAAACTATAAAGTTCCAACTGATATTTGGAACAATAATGATGATTTATCAATTTATTCGCTTTGTTTGATACGGGATAGATTAATGATCCTTTTTTGGAATGATTTAATAGAAAGTTCTGATATAACAGATGAAAGGAAAAAGTATTTTAACTCTATAATACCGAATTTGTCAGATTATGATATATTAGAATTGACAAAAAAAAATGGAAAAATGTTTCTTGGGGATTATATAATAACTGATATTATTTTATCTTTTAAAGAAATCAAACAATTTAATAATCAAACGCTTCAAGTAATCATAGCTGTTTTTTCAAAAGTACAATCAAAACAATATATTTATTGTGAAAATTTATTTTCATTGATGCTTACTATTTTATTATCCCCTGATTGTATTAATCATATTAAAGATAGTGCTTCATCAGAAAATTTTTCAACCGCTGATAAATATCAGGAACGAATTACAATTTTAGTATCGCTTCTTTCTTCAATAATAAAAATGTATATAACTGATTCAAGAACATTAGAAAATTTATATTACGATATTGAATTTCCCTATTTTAAAAACCTGATTGATGCTTATAAAATTTATATGCAAATAGTCTAACTTTTTTTTATTGAACAATATGCTGAAAAAAGATTTTTTCATCACCATATTTTGATGCAATAAACCGGCTTTCAAGATTTATTTCTCCGATAAGAATAAGCCCTGTTGTTTCATCAGCAGGTTTGACAAATACATCAAATAGTTTACTGCCTTCTGATAATTCATTTAGTTTTAGCCTGAAATCACGATTGTCATTAGAATCTTCTGCAGTCCCGGTCGCAGGATAAAAAAAGATCTGCTCCGGCCCTATTGGATTACTTTCAATTGATCCGTCAGCATTGATTTCTGCAAATGGTTTTAGTGATACTTTTAAGGCACTTCCATCCGGATTAAAAACTTGAGCAGCTTTTGTAAACACATTTAAAATTGACATCATAAGTGATGATTTCGGTGGCGGGATGATATTTGATAAAGGGTAAGCAAAATAGTTATAATTTTTTCCCTGTCCGTCAATTGTGTGAAGCGCTACAGTATTCAGTGATGGTTTTCCATCAATTAAAAATTTTAAAGCAATACCCGGTTGCAGATTGTCAGGATTGTATTGAACAACCGAAGCTCTAATAATCCCGTGAAGAACAGATTTGAATAAGCCTGTGTATTGTGCTGATCCTGCAGATGGTGTGTATTGTATTTTTGCAACACTGCCATACGAGTGAATAAGTCTTTTTCTGTTTAACGGCATTTCATCAGATTGATGAGTTATCGTTGGAGTTAGGTATTTTACCTGGAAAAGTTTAAATATATCAAACGGAGAAACCCCTTTAGTAGGTAATGATGTATATTCACTTGATTCAATCTGTCGCCATAATAAGTTCTGTTTTTCTAATGCAGTTTTTGACTGATAATCAACAGGTAAATTTTGCCCGACAAGTGAAAATGGTACAGCAAGAAAGAATGAGAAAAAAATAATTAATATTCGAAAAAATAACATATACTATCCTTATAAAACGTACGTAATTCAATGTTTATTACTACTGAAGTTCTTGCAAAAATTCGAGCAGAAAAGAGTATTTTTGCAAGAGGCTCTACTTAAAAATCTTTTTGAAGTAATCATCCTGTATTTTTTCAGGATTAATTTTCTTTAATCCTGTATTAAATATTTCAAGATATTCTTTACCAATTGGTGTTTTTTTGAAACACACATAAATCATTTTATTTTCCAATGATTTTTTATTATATTGAAGATGTTTTCCATAATCTTCCGTTTTATTAATCATTATTAAATAATGAAATACATTCTCATCAATAATAGCTAATGGTATCCTGCCACCTTTAACTTTCTTAATATTGGTTATATCATCAACAACTGAATCAACTTTAATTGTACCTTTTGCTGTTAAATCATCAAAGTCTTTTGTGTTTACATAACCACTGACGGTCCCAATTGTGTATGAAGACAGATCATTGAGTGTTTTCCAAACGATAGGATTACTTTTGTTTTCTACAAAACCTAACGGACCTTCCCCAATCGCATCTGAAAAATAAAAATTATCAGTAATAGAATCAGAATAATATTCAGGTAAATATCCTGCATATTTATCAGATTTTTCGGCAAGATTCAATGTTCGTTCCCATGGATAAAATTCAACTACTAATGTGTACCCCATAGCATTAAATGCTTCAGTTGCTACTTTAATACTTGCCCCCTGATCAAACAGGCTAGCACTGGAATATGGAGCCCATTCTAAGGTTGTTAAATACACTGTTTTGTCAGCTGCATTCACAATTGTTACAAATAATAAAAAAGTTAAAAATAGAACGATGTTTTTCTTCATAAAAATCCTCCTTAGTATAATGATAAAATAAAAATTGTTAAGAGCATTTCTAAATATCCCCTATATAAATCAATGTTAATTTATATCTTTAAAAAAAGCAACAAAATAAAAAGTAAAAACAACAGAGCTTTTATTACTCAACAATGTTTACAAAATCAATGGTATACAAAGTATCATCGATTTTCACTAATGCAGCAGAGGTAAACCAGTCAATATCATATTCATCAATTACTGTATTGGTAATTTTTTCTTTTAAACAGGTATATTTTTGAAGCAGAATACCATTAATAAATGCGTTGTATTCTGATGCATCGTACTCTTTTCCATTATAATATATTTTCCCCTGAAAATAGCGAAGTAGCGATACAAGTGATGAAACTTCACGACTGTATATATCTTCAAAAAGTCTGTCTTTTATGCCTTTTGTAAACCATAGATTAAGTGACTGTAAAAAATAAATTGCAGGAATTCCGGTTTTAATTGAATATTCAGTTCCTGACATTGATTTATTCGTTTCTGAAACTTCTAAAACTGTTCTTATTTTTTTATATGTATCAATTTCAATCTCACCGAGACTCGTGATTAATTCAATTGTTTGAGATTTTGGATCGCTCATAATATAGTTTTTTGCATTATCACAAAAAATTAATGACATCGTAACAATATCCATTGTATTGTCAGAGTCACCGGTTTCAGATTCGCGGAAAAAATCAGGTGCATTATAGACAGGCGCAAGTCCCGGAAATGAAAACTCCAATAATGAGCGGTTTGTATAAAGAACATCAAGATCGTAAGGATTATTTGTATCAAGTTGATAGTTTGTAAGATTGATGATTCTATTTTCTGTTCTTTCAAACTCATTCAGTTTATTAAGTCTGTATCTTTTATTATTTTTAAATGATGTAATAAGATTTTCATCAAGTGCTATTAGATTTTCATTGATTAAAATACGGCGATTATCCCATACTTCATACAAATTAGGAACACGCATTACCTCATTAATTCGCTGGGTATATTGTGTTCGATTGGATATAAATGGTCTGGTTTGTGATTCCCATAGGGGAAATAATTTCGACGGATAGGTTTTCTGAAATAACGGGTTAACAATTTCATTTTTAATCCGGTAATCGATATCATATTTAAAAATTAACAGATCATCATTTGGATTGATAAAATATTGACGCCAGAACGTTTCATAGGGATAATATAATGAGTCTACAAATTTTTTGTCAACCACTGCAGTTGTGTAATAATTTGCATTCAATTCATCAACTAAGAATTGGGCTGTATAGCGTTTTGAGGTAAAATCAACATCGGCAAAAAGCAGATCATTAGAGCGGAATTTGTAGTATGAACCATTTTCCTTCATGTAATACATTGAATTATAGTATACAACGATGTCTTTTTTATCGGAATAATAAAGACTTAAAAGTTTATCGGTATAATATTCACTGTAATCAACATAAATTGTTACATCATCATACAAACCAATCCCTTTATCCCAGGTCAATTTTTTTTCTGCATATTCTTTTCTGATTGTATGAATAAATCTGCTTTTAGTTCTGACAAGATTATAATTGTCTGAAATATCAGCAAATTTGTTTTTATAAATAAATGACCGGATTGCTTTGATTGAAAACGGTGATGCGGAAAAAAGAGTTACTATTAATAAATGTACATAGAGTATGACTTTAAACATAGAACACACTATATACTATTACCCTGAAAAAAAACCTGATATTTACAAAAAAATAATTTTTTTTTGTTGCGGTGAAACAATTTTGTTAGTGATATTTCATCACTGGTACGTTTTTGTATAGTTTGTGAATGAATAGCGTCTTTAAGTAATATACAGTTGGCACATATTTTGCTAAACAAAATGAGGAGTACGCTATGAAACTATTAATTGTGGATGATTCAAATATAATGCGCAGAGCAATAGAAAAATATGTAAAAGACTTTAAACTCGACCTCATCGGTACTGCCGGCGATGGGGAACAGGCTTTAGCATTATTTAAAACACATTCACCTGACGTCGTCACTCTTGATATAACAATGCCTAAACTGGATGGAATCTCATGTTTAAAAGAAATGATGAAAATAAATCCGCGTTGCAGAGTACTTATAATAAGTGCATTAAAAGACCCTGCCACAAGTTTGTCTGCTCTAAAATATGGTGCAAAAGGGTTTTTACCAAAACCATTTACTGAATTGCAGTTAAAGGAAGAAATTCTTGAATTATTGGGGGATACTAAATGAAAGAAGAAGAAATAAAAGGGTTTATACATACCGTAACAAGTTATTTTAATCAGATAACGGAAATTCCTGCAATAATGGGGCTTCCATATATTAAAGATAATAAAACTGTAACATACGATTTCACCGGAGTAATCGGAATATCGGGTAATAGAAAAGGGGCTGTTTATTTTACCGCATCGAAACAATTGCTTCTTGATTTTGGACATTTCATTCTTGGTGATGATCAATTAGATGATGATGCGTTGTATGATTTAATTGGCGAGATGGTCAATACAATTACCGGTAATATGCGAGAACTTTTTGGCAGTACATTTACAATTTCTGTCCCGATTATTATGAAGGGCACAATTGAAGATATTGTTATTCAGTTGAAACCTCCCGTTTTTATTATCCCGATAAAATGGAAAGAACATACATGTCATCTTGGAATCGGGCTGGAGTAGATTATGAATAATACAATGTTGGATATATTATGGATTGTAGTCGCATCAGGTCTTGTGTTTAGTATGCAGGCTGGTTTTGCAATGGTTGAATCAGGTTTAACTAGATCAAAAAACAGTATTAATGTTGCAATTAAAAACCTTACCGATCTTGGTGTTTCCATAATGATTTACTGGCTTTTCGGTTTTGCAATCATGTTTGGTATATCAAAATGGGGATTATTCGGAACAACCGGGTTTTTCTTTGAACCGGTTGCGACGTGGGGAGCTGTTTTCTTTTTATTTCAATCTATGTTTTGCAGTACATCAGCAACAATCGTATCAGGAGCTGTTGCCGAGAGAATGAAATATTCAAGTTATATAATTTCAACAATTCTTTTATCACTGATTATTTATCCGGTATTTGGTCATTGGGTGTGGGGCGGCAGTTTTATCGAAGGTTCAAACGGCTGGCTGCGTTCTTTAGGTTTTATTGATTTTGCCGGGTCAACAGTAGTTCATAGTCTTGGGGGATGGGTTTCTCTTGCAATACTCATTATTATCGGGCCGAGAATCGGACGGTATTCGCCGGATGGTAAAGTAAATACAATAAATGGAAGTAATATCCCTAATGTCGTTCTCGGGGTTATTATATTATGGTTTGGCTGGTTTGGATTTAACGGGGGCAGTACTTTAGCAATGAATGAATCAGTTCCCGGCATAATTTTGCGAACAACATTATCAGCCGCAGCCGGTATGGTCGGTTCGCTTTTTATCGGATGGCCAATTCGCAAAAAACCTGATGCAACATTAGTAATGAATGGTTCATTAGCAGGTTTGGTTGCAATAACCGCATCGGTTCATGCGGTGAGTTCTTTTGAATCCGTAATAATCGGTTTAATAGGCGGTATTGTAATGATGGGTACCGAAGAATTATTAAACAGATTACGAATAGATGACGCTGTCGGGGCTATTCCTGTTCATTTAGCAGCCGGTATATGGGGGACTCTTGCCGTTGCGATATTTGGAGACCTGACAATTCTTGGAACAGGGTTATCCCGGATTAATCAGACGTTTGTTCAAATAATCGGTATTGCTTCATGCGGTATTTGGACATTCGGACTTTCATACACTATTTTGTTTCTTGTTAATAAAGTTGTAAAAATGAGAGTTTCCGTTGCCGATGAACATACGGGGTTAAATATTGCCGAACACGGGGTAACTACAGAGATTCTTGATTTATACACGACAATGGATGCTCAGGCTAAGACGGGTGATTTGAAACTTCGAGCTCCTGTTGAACCGTTTACAGAAGCCGGTCAAATTGCGCTCATGTATAATAAAGTTATCGATTCACTTGAAAAAAATACTATTGAAAAAGGGGCATATTTAGATATTCTACAGAATGTCACTGACGGGATATTTCTTGTAAATCGCGATCTGACAATTGGAGATTATTATTCTACAGCACTTGAAACTATTTTTGGACAAAATAATTTAGGTGGTCTTAATATCATTTCTGTAATAAGTCAGCAGATACCATCACGAATTGAAGATGTATTACACGAGTTTTTTTTTGTTAGTTTTGATAATTCGATTAAATGGAGAAATTGCAGTAAATTAAATCCACTCAATGAAGTCGAGTTTATTATACAGGATGGAAAAGGTTCTTTTACAAAAAAACACCTGTGTTTTAACTTTAAACGCCTGGAAAAAGATGGTGTCATTGAACAATTACTGGTTTTAGTACGGGATGAAACTATACAAAAAGAACTTTCTTTAGAAATGGATAAGAATCAGAAAGAAAACCGTTCTGAAATGGAGCTTTTGTATAAAATACTTCATGTTGAACCGGAAATTATGGCTGAGTTTCTCAATAATCTTGAATACGAGTTAAATGAAATAAACCGGGAAATGCAAAACGGGGAGAGTAATTTACGTGATACAATTGAGGTGATATTCAGACATTCTCATGCGATAAAAGGTGAGGCGGGGCTTTTACAAATCGATTTTATAGCAGAAAAAGCAGAGGAACTGGAAAATACGATACTTTCACTTCGTAATCGCACAACCATTGAAGCAGGTGATTTTTTACCGCTTACTCTTTTATTCAGTGAGTTGCAGAAAACAGCATTGAATGTTAAAGATCTTTTACATAAATGGTTGAAAATTGATAATCCGGCAAAACAATCATTTGAAACTAAAGATGAATTATTTATTAACAGCATAAAAAATATGGTGAAACGATTATCATTAGAATACGGAAAAGAAATTAAATTGCATTTTGAAGGTGATATTTTTAAACATATTAAAACGGATAATCATAAAAAAGTAAAAGATATAATCATTCAGTTATTACGAAATGCGGTTTTTCATGGAATAGAAAATCCATCGGTAAGAGAACGAATGGGGAAAAACAGGGAAGGGGTTATTCATATTAAATCACAAAAAAATGAAAATAATGTTACCATACAGGTAAAAGATAATGGTCATGGAATTGATAAAAGAAAACTGTATACAATCGGAGTTGAGAAAGGTTTAATTTCATCACCAGGAAAGAAAATAACAGATAATGAAATTATTCAGTTGCTATTTGCATCGGGTATTTCAACAGCCGATAAACCGGATCATATTGCAGGTAAAGGTGTAGGAATGGGAATGGTTAAAAATCTGATTCGTGAACTTAACGGTTCAATTAATATCAAATCAAAAAAAAATGAATACTTTGATTTTCTTGTCACTTTTCCTGTTAATGGGGAGATAGTCAATGGATAAGATTATACCGGATATAAAAAATATCGAATGTGACAAAAATTGCCAATTTTATAATCTGTTTAAAAAATCACAGGAAGCGATGTTTTTAACATCAAGAGACGGCTATTTTCTGGATGTCAATGATTCCATGGCTTTGTTGCTTGGTTATAAAAAAAGCGAACTTATCGGTATGAATGTTGAGAAAATATATGATGTTAATAAAGACAGAGATTTATACATTAAATATATTGAAGAAAAAGGAGTGGCTCAAAATTATGAGATAACACTGAAAACATCTGACGGGAAGGAATTATTCTGTCTTATTGACGCAATTATCTGGAAGGAAAAAGGAAAAATTGCCGGGTATTACGGGATAATACGAACGAAGAATCAGATTGTGAAGTCTTTCCAGGAATATTTTAATAAACTCAATGCTGATAGAAGTTCCACCGGGTATGAGAAAAAGAGCCAAATATCCGATACAATGTTATTAATGCGATACGGTTCGAGTGAGCTTCTTGATTATGTCCAGAAAACAGGTAAAAACCCCATGCAATCCGGGAAACGAAAGGTAACCATATTGTTTTTTGATATAATCGGTTCAACAACGATTGCAGAAAAATTATCACCTGAGGTTTTTACTTCATTTTTAAGTGATATTTTTGTCGATATTATGGATTTGATATATGGAAATCACGGATCTGTTAATAAATTACTTGGCGACGGTTTGATGGCAACTTTTGGTGTTCCTCTTGAAACAGATAATGATGAATTTAATGCAGTAAATACAGCAAAACAGATTGAAGAATATCTTGATACATACAATGATGTAAAACCTGATTTTATTGAAAATGAACTGAAAGCGGGAATTGGTATCGCTACAGGATATGTTTTTGCAGGGGTAATCGGTTCTGTTCGATGGGAGGAATATACGGTTCTCGGTGATACAGTAAATGTTGCCGCGCGGTTTGAAAAACTAACCAGGAAAATTGACGGCAACATTCTTATTGATGAAGCAACATATAATGCGGTCAAAAACGACTTCCCGGTAAAAGCAATTTACAAAGGTGCTGTACGGGGCAGGAAAGAAAAAATGCGCCTATTTTCTGTTTAGAGAGCCTCTATTCTTATAACATATCGGAACATTTTTCAATGAATAATGAAGCTACTGCATCATTTGGAAACACTGAATGAATTTTTGAAAAAAGAGTTTTTGCCTCATCATACTTCTGAATATTAAAAAGGTATAGTGCATTGTGTAAATCAGATTTCGTTGTGTCTTTCAATTCAATCAGTTCATTTGTATCTGCATCATAAATCTCAAAAACAACAATTGACTCGGTTTTTCCTTTTACAAGTGTATTACCTAAAAATCTATATTTATATTTATCGGGAAAATTTAAACGATTAAACAATTCTTTGGTAATTAATGTCGAAACACCAAAATCTTTTGTCAGTGTATCAAGTCGTGCGGCTAAATTAACAGAATCTGAGATTACCGTGCCTTGCATTCTTTTTTCATCACCTATAATTCCAAGCATAAGTGTCCCCGTGTGGATACCGATTCCGGCATTAATTTCAAACAAACCCTGCGCTTTCCTTTCCCGGTTGTATTGAGCCAGTTCCTTTCTCATTTCAATGGAGGCGATGATTGCATCATCAGGATTTTTAGGAAATAAAGCCATTAAACCATCACCGAGATATTTGTCAATAAAACCGCCATTTTTTCTGATGATCGGTCCGATTCTTTGTAAGTAAGAATTTAAAAAGTCAAATGTTTGTTTCGGTGTCATCGATTCTGACAGTGTGGAAAAAGAACGGATATCAGAGAACATAATTGCCATGTCTTTTTGTATCTGATCTCCCAGTTTTACCTGCATAATATCATTTTTTGATAAAAAAGTAAGAAACTCTAAAGGAACAAATCGTTCGTAAGAGGTATTGAGATCCTGCATATATGTGTTATAATCCTGAATTGTTACAGCCATTAAATTAAAATTTTCAATGAGGTTTGCTGTTTCTTTTATATTTGATTGAAAATCAGCACGTGCTTCAAAGTCCCGCTCAGAGAATCTTTTTACTGTATCAGAAAGGAGAATTATTGGTTTACTAATTGAATTAGCAAGTACAGCACTTATTACGATTACAAAAAAAATCGCTAAAATCATAATGACAAAGCATATAACAAGTATCTTTCGTAAAAAAATAGCGATGTTTTTATTGGAAATATCAGCACCAAGAATTCCAAGAAATTCACCGGTATTTTTATCAAATATCGGGGCAAAACCCATCATTGAGTAAACTTTATAATCTTTATCATATATAAATTGGGTTTCAATGCAGTTTTCTTTTTCTTTGAGAGCTTTTTGTGTTACCGGCTGAGATGAAATATCATAATCAAGCCCGAAATGAGAAATATCTTCATCAGGAGCTGACTCTTTTTTTAACGAAAGCACATCTGCATCAACGACAAATCGTGCCATGGTTTCGTCTTTCCCGGGAATTAAGGTGTAGACAAAAATAAAAAGGTCTTTTTTGGTATTTCTAATCTCGTTTAAATAGTTATATATTTTTTTATAATCATCAGATTGTTCGATACTATCAATAGAATCAGTTGTCAATTTATTTTCATTTATTTTCTCTGTTAACCGTTTAAATGCATCGGTATCTATACCTGATGCACCGAGGAAAACGGTGCTTTGAAAATTTTGTATTATTTCAGAGTACAATTTCTGTTTAACAAAATAATAAAAAGCTGCAGTTACCACCATAATAATAATTAAACTGGAAAAAAAGAAATACAAACCAATATTCATTTTATAGCTGATTTTTTTTGCCATAAAGCACCTTTTATTTTTTATATAGTAATGAAACATTGGAAATCATATTTTCGTCCTTTTTTTTCTCGCCGGAATAATGAGTCTCAATGTTGATGTTTTTATTGTTTTCACTTTTATTAATAATTGCACTATATAAAACCCTGTATTTCCATCGTATTGAGCCTTCAATCAGGATTTTGTATTCCCCGTCGGCAACGGGAAGTGAATTATAATCAGTAAAATCCCATGACAGATTGATTGTTTTTGATTGAGGTGTGGCACTGCTTATAGAATCAATATCCACCTTGGACAAAGTTGATACTTTTGATGATTTAGCCCATAATGGAATAGAGTCCGGTCTGTTTTTCCATCCCTTTTTGGCAGTAAATTGTGTGACATAGATAGTTTTTACATAGTTTCCCGATAAATCTTCTATCCATACCGCAAATTGATTACTGGCAATACCGCTTAGTCTTATATAATCAAATGATATCTGTATTGCATTTTCGCTTGTTTTAGTAGCTGATATTACATCATTACTATATAAATGAAATGTACTGAGAGCAAACAGGATGAATAATGGTATAATAAACTTATTGTTGTATGTGTATTGAATTTTCATAATATCTCCCTGATTTTTACTACGATTCTTTTTTAACTATTTGTATGAAATTGTCATATTTTTTAAGTAAAGTTGAATTATTAAATGTTTCTTCTGAAAGTTTCAGTTTCATAATTTCATCAGTTTTACCTTTTAATTCGTCAGGAATAATTGCATCAATCGAAAATGCCTCCCCGGCAATAAAAGAGTCATTTAACAGCATTTTAACTTTTTTAAATACTCCATTGTATCCAAATGGAGAATCTTTTTCTGATTCACCGCCACCACAACATGTTGCAAAATATAATGCTTTTATGGTGTTTTTATTTTTTTTTATAAAATCAAAAAGTGGTGAAATTAATTGTCCCATCCATATCGGTCCGCAAAGGATTATTTTGTCATAGGTTTCAATACGATGTTTTGTTTTTTTATTTCCAAAGCTTATTTTTAATAAGGAAGATAGTATGAGGAAAAAAAATACATTTAATCGGGGGATTATTTCGTAAAGATCAGCGTTTAATGATGCAGAGAGTTTTTTAGCAATAAATTTATTATTGCCGGTGCGGGAGTAGTATGCAATTAGTATTTTCATAATGCTTCCTTGTATATTGATTGATTATATGTATATCATACTATAAAGTATTAAATTGCACAAATTAAAAACTAATAAAAAAAAATTAAACCTTTTTATTAGTTAGTGTATCTAAGTAGTAAAGGAGTTTTAATATGAAAAAGTCATTTGTTTTTTTAGTTTTTTCGATTTTCTTATTTGCAGGATGCGGTGTTGCAACTATTCCTGATACAAATTCAGCATCTGATACCGGTTACTCATTAAGTGCTGATGGGACAAACGCAACAGTATCAACTTCAAAAGGACTCAAGGATATGCTTGCGAAAAGCAGTGTGACAGTAATTAAACTGGAAGCAGGAAATTATGCGGATGAATATGATGTTAATGATGCAAAAGAAATTAATGGTTCTCTAACTACAACAATAAATAAAATATCAGTCAATTGTAGTGATGTAACAATCAGATCTTCAACAATAACAACGCTAATAGCCGGAAAGGGCATAGAAGAAGGTGAATTAACTTTAGAGGATGTTATTATTGAAGGGGATGCTGTTTTTCAGGGTGGCGGTTCAAATAGTATTAAAGTGCTTGGGAAATCCATTTTTAAGGGACTTGTAACACTTGATAAAGCAGGAATCAGCTTCAAAATGGGAACGCTCACAGAAATAATAAAATCACTTATTGTTTTACAACCGGCCTCTATTATGCCTCTTGATGAAAATACACTTGCACCTGCTATTAAAGGTGATATTGTCATTAATTATACAAAATATAGTAGTGTTGCAACAGTTTGTAATATTATAGCAGCAAAACTCGTTGTTGGAGACACTGTTAATAATGTAACTCTTGGAGCTAAGTCTGTAATAGCAATGGTATATGCAACAAAATCAGGAACAATAAATATAACTAATAATGGAAAAATAGAGTCTGCTAATGATTTGGCTACTATTTTAGGAAATAAAGCCGAAAACCCTATGCCAGTTGATTTAAGTACAGATTATCAATTACAGGGAATTATTACTTTATCAAAATTAAATAATTCTTTATTTTCAGTTTCTGACATTAATTCTATTACTGATAATTTTGATGTGCAAACAAACTTTACAATTTCTGATGATACATCCATCGTTATCAGCTGGACTTCAAATAACTCTTCAGTTTTGTCTATCTCCGGCGAAAAGATCAGCGTTACACAACCTGATGTGACAACTCCGGTAATACTGACAGCATCAGTGACAATTGACGGCAGTATAATAAAAAAAGATTTCACTGTTACCGTAATTGCGAAAGTTAATCCCGATAATCTTACTAATCTTCCTGCCGAAGCCGATGGGACATGGACGATATCCGCTATCCCTCTATCTTTTACTGTAAGCGATTCAAAGATAACCATGAACGGTTCAACGAATCCGGTTCAATATGATAAGACTAACGGGCAAATGTATTATAAGAAAGAGAACATTAATGTGATAATGAAAGATTTATTCTGGAAAGATTCTGCGTTTTATAATAAAGGTGTGTTATTAACAAAAGGGACAGGGAGCGCGATTATATATAGTAATTTACCCGTTGAAGCTAGCGGAACATGGGCTGGTTCTACTTTTTTTACTGTAAGTGGTAATAAGATGAGTATGGGTACTATGGTGTTTGAAATTACCTATGATAGTGCTACCGGATTAGTATATGGAACTGCTGATGGTCAAAGCGGACTTCTGTCTGGTATATTATGGAAAAATTCTGCGTTTATATTTCAAGGTGAAATTTTAACAAAGGTTACTTTGATTACATTACCAGCTGATGCAGATGGAACATGGACAATGTCCGGTTCTACGGTTCTGAGTGTGAGTGGAGGTAAGATGACTATGGGGCCTCAGGTGATTGTCATTACCTATGATAGTGCTACCGGGTTAGTATATGGAGATTTTGATGGTCAAAACGGACCTATGACTGGTTTACTATGGAAAGATTCTGCGTTTATTTTTCAGGATGTAACTTTAACAAAGCTTACGTTAACTACATTACCAGTTGAAGCCGAAGGAGCATGGACAATGCCGGGCTCTTTAATTTTGAGTGTAAGTGGTACTAAAATGAATATGGGTAACCAGATATTTGATATTACCTATGATAGCTCTACAGGAGTAATTTATGGTCTTGTTGATGGACAAAATGTGCTTATGCCGGATTTACTTTGGAAAGACTCTGCGTTTATCTATCAAACTGTAACATTAACAAAAGGAACTTTTATTAATGTACCCGCTGAAGCTAGCGGAACCTGGACAATGTCAGGTTCTACTCTATTGACAGTAAGTGGGAATAAGATGAACATGGGGGGCGAGGAGTTCGATATTATCTATCATAGCACTACCGGACAAGTCTTTTTTTATGCAAATGCTATGACTTTGACCCTTGCTGTTACAGGTATAATTTGGAATGGAACTGCTTTTACTTATGAAGGTACAGTACTAACCAAACTTTAGTATAACTAATTTTAGAAAGGAATATGAGGATGTATGTCCTCATATTCCTTTTTTATTTATAACAATCCATCTTTAGCTTTTATTTTAATTTTTTTTTATTACAGAGGCTCTTGCAAAAATTCGATAAAAACCAAGAGTGTTTTTGCAAGAAGCTTTACAATCATTTTTTTATGAATTAAAGTATAAATAATAAAAGTTGTTTTCTTAAGAATTATGAAGTATATGTAATTAAGTAAAAAAAATAGGAGCATTTATGAAATATTGTACGCGGGTTTTATTTATTTTATTGCTGATAACTACTAATATCAATGCTGCAGAACTTAATTTTTCAAATAAAACTATTACTTTGGAAGAATGTATAAAAATTGCCGAAACGGCATCTTTGGATACGGCGATTAATGACATTCAAAAGTCAAATTATGACCTTGCGGTTATTAGTCGCTGGTTTAATTATTTACCTGATGTTGACTTTAATATGTATAAAAATTACTCATATCTCGACGTTGGTAAAGAAAACAACTATCAACTACCCCGTAATTATGCTGATTTTGAGGAAACTACCGGAAAATCAACAATTACAGGTACAAACCTGACCTTTAGACAAAAAATATTTGATGCGAATTTAGTAACTTTGCTAAGTGACGCTAACTCAATAAGAACAAAAAGAGATATAATTACGGATGAGTTTAAGGTGAATCTTCATGAAAAAATTCGTAGAAACTATTATGAAATTTTACTGAATGAGCAGAAACTGAATTATTACACGGCAATACTTGATAATTTTAAACCGGCAACATCCACCGGTTATGATGCTTTATTACATGCTGATGATAGAATAACCGCATTGAGAATAGAAAAAATCATACTCGATTTAAATGAGGCCGTAATAAATCAAAAACGATATCTGCTTTATTGTCTCCAGTTACCACTAAACAAGCAATTGATATTAACTACACCGCTTGTTTTTCCTGAACTTAATACGGACGCTGATAAAGCATCTGTTTTATTGAATAATACAAAGCTTAAAAATCTCCGCATAAAACTTTATGAAAATAAACGTACTTTTGCTATGGGATTTATGCAGTTTATTCCTAAATCCTCACTGTCTCTTGATACAATAATTAATGACAATCTGAAACTTGGTGTTGACGTTAATCTCGACGGCAGTAATTTCGGGGTAGACCTGATTGGTGAATATTTAATTTACCAGAATAAAGAAACCTATTATATCTACAAAGATGCTAAAGAACCGGTAATTACTTCTACAAATAATCCGAAATCTATTAATGACTGGAATATAAATGATACTAAATTAAAGCTACAGAGTACAATAAGTTTAGACAGAATTGCTTCTGCCGGTGTTGATATAAAAAGACTTAGAAATGCTGTTGAAATGGCTCAGATTGATATTACCCGTGAAAAGAACATTTTATTGATCAATTTTGAAAATATAGCACTTGATATATCTGGTCTAAAAAAAGATATTGAACTTGTTACAGAGAAGTTAGCCTATGCTCAGAGTAAAAAGGAACTTCTGAAGAAAAGTTCTCTTCAGGATGATATTGCAAAGCTTGAGTATTATGAATCGAGAAATAACGATATATTGTCATATACTGAGTCATTATTTAATACAAAATTAGATCTGATAAAAGCCTATATTATATATATGAGGGTTATCCAAGGAGGGGGGTATTTATGAAATTTGTTAATAAAATAGTTTTTATCGTGATACTGATTACAGTATGTTCATGTGGTTTTCCGGTAGTAGAAAAAAGATCCGAGATTGAGGATAATAATATAAAAGAATTGTATACTGAAATAACTAATGATGGTCTGATAATCAATGGAAGTATATCTAATGTTGATGATGTTGATTATTATCGTTTTACAGCCGGTATTGGTGTTGAATATACGATAAAGTTTAAAAGTATAAACCAGCTTGTTGCCCGAATGACAACTGATACTGAGGTGAACCTGGGATCTATTTATCCTTTAGAAAAAGAACCTTATTATGCTTATAACAGTTTTTATTCGAGTAAAAGTTATTATGTGTATATCAGTGTTTCGGCTAACGGTGATGAAAGCGGAGACTATCAGTTAAGTGTAACCGGTAAAATTGGTAATGATGTATATAACTATTAATCTGAAAAAAATGATTTGTTTTTTTACTTCATCAAATAAAAAGAAAAAATAATTAAACCTTTTTACTACTTAATGTATCTTAGTAGTTAAGGAGTTTTATAAATGAAAAAAATGGTATTTATTTTTGTATGTATGTTATTTGCATCGTTTATTTTCGCGAATGAAAAAGGTGAATTATTAAATTCTACGTTAAACAAAACAGGCAAGAATTATTCTACACAATTCCAATCTTTTGAGGCAGATAATTCAGAGAGTGGAATTATTAAAAATAAAAAACTTTTCTACACCGGTTGGTTTTATTGTATGGCTAACTCAACACAGGCATTTATTTTTACTGCTGTGGCTATGACAATTCAGCCTAATATGGGGTATATGTTTTTATTTACCGGTTTACCGGCATTTGTTAATATATTAGGAGCAAGTCTTATTCCGTTTGCCGGCCCTTTTATTACTTCTTTTTCAATGTTTATTACCGCAGCTGCCTGCTTTGTTGCAGGATTGGGATTTGGTGCTCCTTTACTGGTTGCAGCGGGGGCTAATTTAGTAATATCATCCTGGCTGGATATTGGAGCTGCTATACTTCAAATCAGTTCATTAGTTGATAATGAAAAAACTGAAGTTCAGAAAGTGTCATTACTTGCATCTGCGTTTTATAAAAATGAAAATGAGAATGGAATGGTACTCGGGGTAGGGTACAGGTTTTAAATGATTAGTTTTTAATAGAGCTTATTGCATAAAACAATACTTTTATATTTTATGCAATAAGCTTTTAATATAGATTCTTTACTGTTATTTTACTCCCCGAATACTGGCAATAACTTTTGAAAGTTCTATAAATCTTTGTGAAGATGATGACGCCCCGGTTACTGTATCAATTGAAAATGTATTTTGAGACTTCAACAGGGATGCTTCAAGTTTACCGATAGCATCTTTCCATGTCGTTTTATTTGTTTTAAGCATTTCACTGTTTACATAATCACTTGATTTTTTATCTTGTTTTTTTGCATCAAACTCATTATAATTAACAGCAGTTATTGCACCGTTTGTATACGTTACTGCAAGAGTTGCTGTATACCCTCTTCCATCCGGTTTATCACTCGCTGTATAAGTAGTGTTCATCGGTAAAACGGTTGAAGATTTATCGCCTTTTTGTGCTTTAATAAGTATTGCTTTAGCAAGTTCATTGAAAAGTTTCGTTGAAGTAGTTGCGCCGGTTACACTATCGACCGGAACTTTTTGTAATGATAGAATTTTTTTATTTAATTCTGTGTAAGCTTCTTGAGGTGCTATACCCGATTTAGGCTTCATGGTATTGGCATACATTTTATCGGCAGATTTTAAACTTCCTGTTGCATTAATATAATCCATCTTCGCTAAAACAATTTTATTCCCTTTAATCGTGATTTCAAGTTGCGGTTTCCATGATTTTGAATCATTAAAATCGTAAGTTCCAAAATAAACACCATCTTTATATGTGTTTTGAGCAAATACGATACAGGATGTTAAGATAAAAAATAATATAAAATGCCGTTTCATAATTTTTCCTCCTGCTTTATTATAAATAATACTATGATAAAAATCAATACTGTTTTGTTTAATGCAAATTGTTATTGTTTTTATGACTTATCATATTGAAGCTCTTGCAAAAATTTGAGATAAAATGAGTATTTTTGCAAGTAGCTCTATTGTATTTTTTAATGATATGAAATATCATTAATTATGTACCCGTATTCAGGAATATCTATTTATACAAAGCGAGGTGGTTACCATGAAAATATCAGTGAAATTATTAGTAAGTTTTGTAATTATTGCTTTTTTTACGCTTATCATTGGTGGTACCGGAGTAATAATCATTAATCAGAATAATAAGGTCAATAGATTTATATATGAGAAAGGGACTACCGGTATTTTTTATTTTGCTAAAATAGTTCCATTTTTTTATCATGCCCGGAATAATGTTGATCGATTTGTTTATGCAACGACTCAGAAAGACAGAGAAGAGGCAATTAAAGAAATTGGTTTTGCATCAGGTGAGGCTGATAAATTAACAAAACTTTATCAGAAAACAATGATTGATGAAAAAAGCAGAGAGTTATTCAGCATATTTGAGAAATCAAAAAAGGGGTATCTTGATACAGTTAATGAACTCTTTGGTATGATAATGAAAGGTGAAAAACGTGATACTTATATACAATTTTATACTACCTCGGTTAAAAATACGGAGAGTATTCACTCACAGGATATAATAAAAATTATTGATTATAATGCAGTTGCTACAGGTGATATTGCTGAAAAAAATCAGCGTCAGGCAACAAATGCTATAATTTTTCTGATATTTTTCACCGTTATTGCGTTTGTATTTGCCGTAGCTCTCGGGGTTTATACGGGTATTTATTCTATAACAAAACCTATTTCAAAACTGGTGAAATCATTGACTGAAAGCTCCTCGCAATTTTTAATATCATCAAAACAATTATCTCAGGCATCACAAGATCTTGCAAACGGTGCTTCAGAACAGGCTTCGTCAATTGAAGAAACTTCTGCATCGATAGAAGAGTTGTCTTCCATGGTTAAGTTAAGTGCGGATAATTCAAAAGAGTCAGCTAATCGTGCTGGTAAAACCAGAGAAGAGTCAGAAGCCGGTTATAGTGAAATGAAAAAAATGCTTCAATCTATGAAAGGGATAAGCGATTCAGCAGATCAGATACAATCCGTAATTGATGTTATTGATGAGATTGCTTTTCAGACAAATATGCTTGCATTAAATGCTTCTGTTGAGGCTGCACGGGCAGGCGAAGCCGGTATGGGGTTTGCAGTTGTTGCAGATGAAGTTAAACAATTGGCAAATAGAAGTGCTTCTTCTGCTAAAGAAACTGCAAAAATGATAAAACAAACAATAGATGGAGTAAATGAAGGTTTGGGAATATCAAAAAAACTATCTGAAATATTTGAAGAAATTCTTGTAAATTCTGATGTTGTAAAAAAACAGACAAAAGAAATGGAAGTTTCTTCGGCACAACAATCGGAGGGAATAGAGCAGGTTCAAAAAGCAATATTGGAGCTTGATAGCGTAGTTCAGAATAATGCAGCTTCATCCGAGGAAACCGCTTCAACTGCAGAAGAACTTGAAAATCAGGTGAAAAAAATCAATAATGTCATATCCGAGCTGGATGGACTTTTAAACGGGTTGAAAAAAGAAAATAAAACCATATCATCTGATGTTGTGACTGATAAGTTTTATCCGGGTAATGATTTCAACAGGAAAGATACAAGAAAGGCAATATCATATGAGATAAGTGAGGATGAGTAACAGTATAAATGGGTGCAGGTTAATCTCTAAAAATCCAATCAGATTTTTAGAGATTAACACAGATTTATTTTTTCATAGCACCCAATGGAAATATAGTTTTGTTATACATTTCATTAAGTACTTGTGCCATTCCGGTGTATATTGCTGAGAGTCCGCAAAAAATACCTTCATACCCGGCAATTTTAATTAATAGACTGTTTTCAAGTGCGTCTCCAATTGAAAGAAGAGCAAATAAAATTGTCAATGAACCGAAAATCACCATAGTTGCAATATTTGTTTTTATAGTACCGATAAAAAGTAGTGCGGTAAATATACCCCATACTGCAAGATATGCACTTTTTGCTGTTGAATCGGTTGCTTCTGCTATACCGAATTTAGGTAAAAGAATCATAGCAACAAGTGATAACCAGAAAAAACCATACGAAGTAAATGCAAGTGTACCGAAGGTGTTTTTCTTTTTAAATTCCATTGAGCCTGCAATAACCTGTGCAATACCACCGTAAAAGATACCCATAGCTAGAATCATCGAGTTCATCCCATAAAAACCAGCATTATGAATGTTTAAAAGTACCGTTGTCATCCCGAAAGCAAGTAACCCCAGAGGTGCCGGATTTGAATATGTATCGTTCATTGTATCTCCTGATTATGGCGGTACTTATATCATTAAAGTTTTATTTTATCAATCTGAATGTGAAGAAATGAGAAGTTAGAGATTTAAGTGGATTCGTTTTGAATAACCTTACAAAAAAGTGGTAATATAGTGTTGTTTGTTAATTTCCGGCTAAACTTCCTGAAAATTGTAAATAATATGCAGTTTTTACATGGTTCCCCCTTTAATATATACGGAGGCACTTATGAAAAAACACAATGACACACAAAAGCAAATCGGATATAATGAAACTGAGGATACAAAAATGACATCACGTTACATTAATCCATATGCCGATTTTGGTTTGAAAAAACTAAACAAACAGTCGGGATTATGCATTCAGATGGTTTTACTATAGAGCAAATGGTTAAGTATACCGGGCTTGGTGATACAGACATCAGGAAGTTAATCAGGGATTTTAATAACTGACAAAATATACTCACAATTTTCAAACAGGTATTACGAATGAGAATAAACAAAAACATTGTATTATTATACATTTTCAGTTTTTTTAAAAACTTTCTGATATTCGGTGCTGTTAGTGTACCTTTTTATCTTCATAAAGCGGGACTTGATTATAAAGGAATGTTTATATTAGAGGCTGTTTTTTCAATCGGGATGGTAGTCTTTGAAATACCGACGGGTATTATTGCCGATAAATTCGGCAGGAAGATTTCACTTCTTCTAGGAACATTAGTCTTTGGCGGTTCTTTTTTTATTTTCGGTTTTGTTCCGGTATTTCATATTCTGATCGTGGCGCAGATTATTTGTGCATTGGGTATGACGATGTTAAGCGGGGCTGATCGTGCGCTATTGTATGAGGTTATACAAAAATCAAAAGCTTCAGATAAATCGGGTCGTATTATGGCGCGGTATGATGCGTTTGGAACTGCAGGGATGCTTGTTGCTTTTCCGCTGGGTTCATTATTTGTCGGAAGTGGTATAGTTTCATACACTGATGCGTTAGGACTTGTTTTTATTGCAACGGCATTAGCAATATTATTATCAGGTGTTTTTATACTGTTCGTTACTGAAGACCGGGGGGGAATACATTCAAATACATCTATAAGTTCATTACAATTGGGAATCAATGGGTTCTTTTACACGTTCAAGCACCCGAAACTGCGTGTATTCGGTTTAAATTATGCACTTATTTCATCACTTACATTTTTTATGTTCTGGTTTTATCAGGCATTATTGTTAAAAAATCATTTTCCTGTGACATTTCTTGGTTTTGTTGCATCCGGGTTTAATTTTACCGCAATGATTTTGCTCTTTTTTACACCATTTTTTGAAAAGAAACCGGGTATTAAAAACACACTTTTTCTGTCGTCTCTAATACCCGGTGTTTTATACATTCTGTCATCGTTTATCCCGGGAGTTTTTATGGCTTTCATTGCCATATTCGGTGTGACAAATTTCAGAATGTTGCGAATGCCTATGCTTAATTCACTTATGAACAAACATATTGAAGATGGTAACAGAGCAACCGTTTTATCAGGTATCTCAATGATAGAACGGTTGTCAACAACTCTTTTGTACCCGATAGTCGGAATGTTGACTGATATATCGTTATCAATTTCATTTCTCGTTCTTGGTATAATCACGGTTATTTTATCTGTTTTATTACGGGTTGAAGAAGAAACGTTAGTCTGAAATCGAGTATAATTGTGTAAAATCCTCCAGGCTGATTTTAAGCAGTTTGAGTTTTTTGATAATTCTCGGTAATTCTTCCTCAATAAATACTTCTTTCTGCATTTGTAAAACCATATTTTCAGCACCTGGACTAACGAAATAACCGATTCCCCGCTGATTAAATATTATATTTTTCTCCTGCAGGGTTGTATATGTCCGGTTAACGGTATTAGGGTTTACTTCCATGGAAATGGCAAACTCACGTACAGATGGCAGGCGTTCACCTTCTTTCCATATCCCTTTTAATATGTTTTCACAAATCAGCTCTCCTATCTGGATATATATGGGGTTACTCTGATCAAACAACATTATTTTACCTCTAATTTTTTCATTCTAATATAGGAGATTGAATACAAGGCTATTGGTAAAAGTATTAAGAATATATTCCATACAACTGATAATACGGGAAAGTTCATACTATCATTGAATACTCCGAATGAATTTGGCATCGTAGACCCGAACGATTTCATAAAAAAATCAACAAGAGAAAGTGACATAAAAGTCATTACCGAAATGCCGGTAATAATAAAGAATGCTATGATTGATAACGTAGTTTTCATAAATCGCGAACTTTTAAATAGAAGAGATCCGGTAAAATATATAGAATGTAAAACAATAAAAAATCCGAATGATTGAAGCATATCTAATGTAAACGGGTTAAAAAAAGCTAATGCTGTACCATGAGAAATAAAACTGATCACCTTAATAAATGATGATGTAATTATAATCGTTGTGATTGATGCAATAAATAATATAAAAAGCGTATTGATAAGTTTAGCTGCAAACCGTTCAACATTGCTGACCGGTACCATAAGAAATGCAATAAGTTGTTCTGTATCATACGTGGCAGGAAATGCTTTGCTTGCCATAATTAAACCGGCAATTATTATTACTCCGGTAAAATTTGAGTAGTCGGTTGTTGTGATATTAAATCCGCTCATTATACCGCTTAATAGAATAAGACCGCCGATTATTCCAAGGAAAATTGAATAAAATCTCATTGTACCAAAAAGTTCATTTTTTAACAGATAAAAAAAACGTTTAGCATTAAAAACGCTGTTATGTATTGTAATCATTTGTTACCCCCGTTCTTGCTATTAATATAATTAATTGTATTGGTATCTCCGAGTAATACCGCATTAAGCAGATATTCAAGTACTCCGTGATCTGCCTGCGCATTTTCATCAACAACAAGGGCTGAGTACCCGCCGGGAATCTTTTCTGAATAAATGACATATTCCGGTGATTCCTCAAGTGATGGAAGCAATTTCACCGCAATTCCAGATGTTAGCTTGTTGATATCAGATTGTATAAGTATTGATCCTTCATCAAGAACGAGTATTTCATCAAAAATATTTTCAAGTTCACGAAAATGGTGGGTTGAAATAATAACACTCCGGTTTTCATTAATAAAATCAGCTAATATTTTACGAATCATTTTTTGAGACGGTATATCAAGTCCGTTTGTCGGTTCGTCGAAAATCAGTATTTTTGCTCCGGTTGCAAAACCGAATGCAAGCATAAATTTCTTCTTCTGCCCAAATGACAGAGTATGTAATAATTTAGTGTTATCAATAGAGAACTCATTGAATTTATCAAATGAAAATGCCGGATAAAAAGGAGCGTTTAATGTTGCATACATTTTTCCGGTTGTATTGGGCAGAAAAAAAGATTCAGGAATAAAAAATATCTGTGATGCTACTTCCGGTCGCCTGTCCGAACTTTTGTGATTTAATACAATGGCTTCGCCAGAATGAGGAAATAAAAGACCGCTTATTATTTTGAGTAACGATGTTTTACCTGATCCGTTTTTACCGATTAAACCGTATATTTTTCCTTCGTTAATTGTAAGTGATACATTATTAAATAATTTTTTTGAACCATACGCAAAACTGACATTATTCAATGAAACCATAAATTCTCCTTTGTTAGTGTAGTATGTAACTAAGACACTTATAACATACTGTATGTTTTTATTTATTACAAGTTAATTTGTATATTTATGATAATTAATTTACAATCGAGCCTTACTATACAATATGAAAGAGGAAATACAATGGATGGAAAAAAAAGAAGTGATGTGAAAATCGGGCAACAGGTTTCAATCGTGTTAAAAGAAGATCAGAAAACTGGAAAGTTAACAGAAGGGGTTGTAAGTGATATATTAACAAATTCAGCAGAACATCCACACGGAATTAAAGTAAGACTTGAAAGCGGTTTCGTAGGCAGGGTAAAAAAATAGGCTGATGTGGTTATTTTATTCGTTGCATGAGAAAATAATTCCTTCACTCTTAATCGTTTTAATATAACGCGGATTTTTCGGGTCGTCCTCAATGAGATTGCGTAACATATGAATGTGGACAGATAGAGTATTATCATTGATGTGGTTCTCATTACTCCATATATTCTGATAAATTTGTTCACGGGTAAGCAGTGTGTTTTTATTTTTTACAAGATAAAAAAACAAATTGAATAATTTACTGTTTAATTCAATGTTTTTACCGTTTTTATCAACTTTGTACCGGAGAAAATCAAATTTGAATTCTCCAACTTCAATGATTTCATCTAATGTGTTATTTTTATTATTAATTAAATTTTCATTAGTTTTAAGAAGTTTTTTTACGCGGATAATTAATTCTTCAAAATAAAATGGTTTTGTTAAATAATCATCGCATCCGATAGTGAAGTTTTCAATTTTTGATTGAATTGAATCTGCTGTTGAGATAATAATAACAGGTGTTCTGATAAACTGATCGCGGAGAGATTTTAAAATGATTGAACCATCCATATCACCAAGATGAAGATCAAGAATTATCAAATCAACAACCGTATTGCCTAAAATCGTGTATCCATCACGACCTGATGCTGCTTCGTGAAGTATAAAATTGTCTTTAGAAAGTGAATTGATAATCGTTTGTCTCAAATAGAGATCATTTTCTATTATCAGGATGGAATATTGCCTCAAACTATCTCCTTAATAGAAGTTTTATTAAATCGTACTATAAAACTTGCTCCGGAAAAATTTCTGGAATCATCAAGTATAAGTGTAGAGCCAATAATTTCAGATATTTTCCTGACAAGGTAGAGCCCCAGGCCTGTTGACTGCTCCATTCCTGTCGGTTTTGCAGAAAGTTTCTGAAACTTGGTAAACATTTTTCCTTTATCATTTTCTGAAAAACCCGGACCGCTGTCACGGATATGCCATTGTACATGCTGATTATCTTCTGTGATTATAATAGAGATGTATCCATTTTTAAATGTATATTTGATTGCGTTATCAATTAAATTTTCCAGTATTATTTTTGTTAGAAAATAATCACTGTAAATAAAGCAATCACCATGACTTTCTATTGTAATTGATATTTGTTTCATTGTGCAATACTTTTTACAATTATTTATAATAAGGCCGGTAAGTTCTGTAATGCTTATTCGTTCTGAAATAGTACTGGTAAAACCCGAGTCAACTTTCAGATATGCCATAATATTTTCATTAAATTTTTTTAAATCTCTCGATGCCTGATGTACCGTTTGATATCGTTGATCAAAAGGATTTTCATCTGAAAGTTGATTTGTTGTATGAAAAAGGTACGTAATCGGTGAAGCAGAGTTGTGGGTCAGTATATGAAGTAGTGAATTTCGTAAGTCAACAAGTTGTTCTTTCAGTAATAATTGTTCATGAAGATTTTTATTGTTATTTTCAAGATTTTTTGTTTGATCGCTAATCAGTTTGAGCAGATAATTAAAATTGGTATTTACAACTGAAAACTCATCATCAGAAGAAAAAATCAATTCCTGAGTATAATCACCATCTATTTTTTTTTGAATATATTTGCCAAGTAATTCAATTTTAGAAATAAGTTGTTTTGATATATAAAAACCCATAAGAACAGCTGTTAATAATGCGAAGACTGCTACACAGAAAATAATGTAAAAAATAGAAAGACCTTCCTGATTGATATTTGTTACAGGTATTAAACTTATCAGATTGATATTAATTTTTTTTACAGGTAAAATCACAACGTAATAGTGTTTTTTATTAATTGTGATTGTATCACCTGTTTTACTTTCTGATAAAATATTCAAGTCATTAATTATTCCAATAGAATTATGATTTTGAGTAATAATTGATAGTTTATTTTTTTGTAAAATAAGTAAATCAATATTGATTTTTGTTGATTCATACGCTATTTGTGAGAGGATTTTATTAAGCGATAAATCTATAGAAAAGACACCTTTAAAAACACCTTCTTTGTTTTTTACACCTCGAGTAGCAGAAATAACAATATCTTTTGTAATATATTCTTCATACGGGGCTACCCATTGTACTGTTTCAGATTCTTTTCCGGCGATATACCATGGCCGATTATATATTGAATAATTTTCAGGTGGAATCCATTCAGGGCTGACGATAATTTGATTTTTTTCAGAGCCACCATAATACATCCAGGTATTTTCCGGAAATACTATTCTAAAAAAATCCCATTCCTTTATTTTTTGTTTTATTAAATCCGGGTTATCGAAAATTGAAGATAAATCTTCTGTATTTGAAAGAGCGAAAACCAGTTCTTCAACCCTGTCAATATAGGTATCTATAGCATTGTATTTAATAGCCTGTAAAAAAGATGTTTGTGTAATTATAAAATTATGAACATTTTTTTTGTGAATAATAAATGAAAATAAAGTGCTGAAAATTAATATCGGGATAATAACGAGCAAAACGAATATTGTTATAAATTTACTTCGAACAGTTTTTTTCATGCAACATCCTGTTTACGGATTGTAGTTTAAGAACATACTATTGTCAATAGAACCTTTGTTTTTTTTAATCCGGATGTTATTATTGTGAATGTTTGTTATATCAAATGGTATGATTGTAATAATAATGTGATATTAATAACAATATGCTTGACATCGTTGTTTTTATATTGTACTTATATTCACAACAAGTGATATGCGAGGCACAACAAATATCTTTGTTTCAGTATTAAGTTGGATTAGAATCAGAAAGGAGGCATGTATGTTTATGAAAGTAACAAATCCCGAAGAACTTGAAGTTCTTATTGAGAGAGTAAAAGAATCGCAGAAGAAATTCGCGACATTTACTCAAAAACAGGTTGATGAAATCTTTAGAGTCGCGGCGGTTAGTGCTAATTCGGCACGAATTGTGTTGGCAAAAGAAGCGGTGGAAGACACCAGTATGGGAATCATGGAAGATAAAGTTATAAAAAATCATTTTGCTTCCGAGTACATTTATAACCAGTACAAAGATGAAAAAACCTGCGGTGTGATTGAAGAAGACAAGTCATTTGGTATAAAAAAGATTGCAGAGCCGATAGGAATTATTGCCGGTGTAATCCCGACTACAAATCCAACATCAACTGCTATTTTTAAATCATTACTTGCACTGAAAACGAGAAATGCAATTATCTTTTCTCCGCATCCAAGAGCAAAACGATGTACGATTAATGCTGCTAAAATCATACTGGAAGCTGCTGTTAAAGCCGGCGCTCCTGAACATATTATCGGCTGGATTGATGAACCAACTGTTGAGTTGTCACAAATGCTTATGAAACACCCTGATATTAGTATGATACTGGCAACCGGCGGACCGGGCATGGTTAAAGCGGCGTACAGTTCGGGTAAACCGGCTATTGGCGTCGGACCTGGAAACACACCGGTAGTGATTGATGAAACGGCAGATATTCAAATGGCTGTAAACTCAGTGTTATTGAGTAAAACCTTTGATAACGGGGTTATATGCGCTTCAGAACAATCTGTGGTTGTTCATAAAGATATTTATGATGCTGTTAAAGAAGAATTTTCAAAACGCGGTGCATATATACTGAATAATGAAGAAAAAGAAAAAGTAGGGAAGACGGTTATTGTCGATGGTCATGTTAACGCAAAAATTGTCGGTCAAAGTGCATTTGCTATTGCAGAATTATCAGGTATTAAGGCAGATGAAAAAGTGAAAGTTCTTATCGGTGAAGCGCAATTGATTGATGAGAGTGAACCTTTTGCCTTTGAAAAATTATCCCCGGTTCTTGGTATGTATAAAGCGGATGATTTCACTGATGCTGTAGAAAAAGCTGCAAAACTGGTTGAGTTCGGCGGTTTTGGACATACATCGGTTATTTATACAAAAGCGACTAATAAAGAACGTATTGCTCAATTTAGTGAAGCGGTAAAAACTGCACGAATTCTTGTGAATATGCCTTCTTCACATGGTGCAATTGGTGATATTTATAACTTTAAACTGGCTCCTTCACTTACATTAGGCTGCGGATCATGGGGCGGCAATTCTGTGAGTGAAAATGTCGGTGTAAAACATCTTATAAATATCAAGAGCGTTGTTGAGAGGAGAGAGAATATGTTGTGGTTTAAAGTTCCGCCTAAAATTTATTATAAATATGGTGCATTACCGGTTGCTTTACAGGATTTATCAGGTAAGAAAAAAGCATTTATTGTAACTGACAGAGCATTATCTGATATGGGATATGTGGAAAAGGTTACAGTGATACTTGATGAAATCGGTATTGATTACGAAATATTTAATGAGGTTTTACCTGACCCGACATTAACAACGATTAATAAAGGACTTGAATTAATCAATAAGTTTAAACCTGATGTCATAATTGCTTTGGGTGGCGGTTCACCGATTGATGCTGCTAAAATAATCTGGATGTTGTATGAACACCCTGATGTTCACTTTGACGGTTTGGCTTTGCGGTTTATGGATATACGAAAACGAATTTATACATTTCCGGCTCTCGGTAAAAAAGCAGCAATGGTTTGTATACCGACAACATCAGGAACCGGTTCTGAAGTAACACCGTTTGCCGTTGTAACCGATGATGCGACCGGTATTAAATATCCGATAGCTGATTATGAATTAACACCTGATATTGCGATTGTTGACCCGGAACTTGTTATGTCAATGCCGAAGGGGTTAACGGCCTATTCGGGGATTGATGTGTTAACTCATGCAATTGAAGCGTATGTTTCGGTTTTTGCAACCGAGTTTACCAATGGTTATGCACTTCAGGCAATGGATATGGTTTTTAAGTATCTTAAACGATCGTATGATAATGGCGCTGATGATGTTGAGGCAAAAGAAAAAATGCATTATGCTTCATGTCTTGCCGGGATGGCTTTTGCTAACGCATTTTTGGGGATTTGTCATTCAATGGCGCATAAACTCGGTTCTACATTCCATTTAGCTCATGGTCTTGCAAACGGTTTGCTGTTAAGTCACTCAATCATGTTTAACTCAACTGATGCTCCGAGAAAACAGGCTGCATTTGCACAGTATAAATATCCTGAGGCTAAAAAAAGATATGCAGAAATTGCTGATTATTTGAAACTTGGCGGTACCACCGATGATGATAAAGTTCAAAAACTTATTGAGGCAATCGAAAAATTGAAAGCTGATATAAAAATACCGGATTCATTAAAAAATGCCGGCGTAGTTTTGTCAGAATTCTATGCTAAGCTTGATTTAATGTCTGAAATGGCATTTGATGACCAGTGTACGGGAGCTAATCCAAGATATCCTCTCATTGCTGAAATTAAACAATTGTACATCAATGCTTTTAACGGAGAACTGAAAGAAGTTTAAGTGGAATTGTCGTAGTTTAAAAGGGGCTGTTTTCAGTGATGAAACAGCCCTTTAGTTTTTCGGAAAAATTCTGTCATTAGATTTTTTATAAACATCTAAATCATTTCTTTTTCCTATCGCAATTATTTTAACTATTATCTCATTTTGATTAAAACAATAAACTATTCTTATTTTCTTATTATCAACATACATTTTTCTTAAGCCGGTTAAATCAAATCCATGTTTATTACCTAATTCTTCACCTAACTGGGGATTTATAGAGATTTTTATTTCTTCTTTTTACCGTTTCGTAAATATCACGATATTCAATTATTTCCATTGTTTCCTTCATATTTTCGTATTCATCATATGGAATAATTATAGCTTCCATTTCATTATTTCTTAAAACAACAACTTTTTCTAAAGTATGAGCTTTTATTTTATTCAGTACTTCGCTGAAATTTCTGGTTAATTTAGTAGAGGGGATAATTTCTTCTTTTGTAAATGTTAACATGTGTTATCCTTTGAGTTAATATACAAGTAATAATACATGTTATAATTTGAAAAATCAATAGATTTTTAAGTTTCAAACACTTTTTTAGAAATACTTGACCAAAAGAGTTTGATAAATTATCATTTAAAAAAAAGTCAGGAGTCAGCATGGAAAAAAAAGAGTCTCACTGTATTAGTTTACTCTACCCGTCCGGTGCAAAATCAAATTACCATGAAAAAACAATTATTAATAAGCAAGGTGAAAAGGATCTCGATTTAGATAGACTTTTTGATGCCTTAATTCCAAATGGAAAAATTGGAAGAGAAAAAAGATTACTTCAGGAAACTATAAAGGATATGCTACTTAATGCAAATAGTGATAATGAAATAATTAAATACAGGCAGGATATATTCGAAGATCTTTTGACTTCTCCAAACCTGTTTAATACTTTGAAAGAAATTACACCTGATTTACTTGCTTTAAGCAGTGCTGCAGGGTATCTAAAACAGGATAATACAGACTTTTTTATTATGGTGAATAAACTGGTTGAAGTTGAAAGTTATGTTGTATGTATATATAAATTACATTCTGTTTTAAATACAATTGATAATCTTCGTTCTGAAGGTTTTCAAAAACTTAAACATTTTGTTGAAAGTTCATATAATAATGAAGCTTTCAAAATATTAGAAAAGAACCTGCCGGAGTTGCTTAAAAGCATACGGGGACTTCAGAGTATTACGATTGGTGTAAATCTGAATGGTTCTTTACAGCCATATGAAGCTACCCTTGTATCAATAAATGAAAAGAAGTATGTTGAACCGGTATCCGCATTACAAAAGCTTCTTGGTTATAATGAAACTCTCACCGGGATTGGAGAAATCCATAAAGAACCCGATGCCAATTTTAATTCTGAAAGCATGATGTCTGTCCCTATTGTTAGAGACGGAAGTTCAATTCTAAACCCATTATTAAGAGATGTTTCATTTGTGATGGATAAAATTGGGAAAAATCTGCAGAATCAGATAAAAAAATATATTAATATAAACACATCTCTTTTCACAGGACTTAACAATGAAATATTATTTTATATTGGAGCTGTTGAATTTTTAAATAAACTGAAAGAGAGCGGACTTCCTGTGTGCCGGCCTCAAATTATAGATAAGGAAAAACGGGTATTTGAAGTCGAAAATATTTACAGTCTTCATTTAGTTCTTCAGAACTATAAAAAGGGTAGTGATAATCAGACTCCTATAGTAAAGAATAATTTTAAATTTAATGATGATGGAAGAATCGCTATTTTAACAGGGCCAAACCGTGGTGGGAAAACAGTAATAACACAAGCCGTTGGCTGGGTACAGATACTTGCTCAGGCAGGTTTTTTCATACCCGGAACAAGTGCGGTAATAAGTCCGGTTGATAGTATATTTACCCATTATCAGATTGAAGAACGACCGGATAATCAAACCGGTAGATTTGGCGATGAAGCAAATCGTTTTTACGAGATATTTAACTCCATTACTTCTCACTGTCTTGTATTATTAAATGAATCATTATCAAGCACAAATGCCGGCGAAAGTCTTTATATTGCACAGGATATTATCAGTACATTCAGACTTGTGGGGGCACGAGTCGTTTTTGCGACCCATCTCCATGAGCTAGCAGAAAAGGCGGATGAACTTAACGCGAAAGTTCAGGGGAAAAGTAAGGTTTTTAGTCTTGTTTCACAGGTTCTTGATGGTCAAAATACTTTTAAGATACTAAAATCCCCACCGATGGGGCATAGTTTTGCACAAAAGATGGCTGAAAATTATAATATCAGCTTCCGGCAATTAGTAACAATGTTACAAACAAAAGGATTGGTTGATTAAAAAGAGGGTGGTGTAAATTTGAATATGGTATGATTTGGCATAATGTAGTTTTCTAAAATGTATTACTGTAACTGCACGGGCGAGAAACCCGTGGGGTACTTCATGAGGAGTTTAGTCGCGGATATCAGGAAGTTTCACGCGGAGTTACGGAGACGCTGAGTTGGATTTTTTTTTGTATTTTTATAGTATAAAAATGAACAATTATTTGATGTGAGAGAATAACAAGTGTTATTCAAAAATCCCGGGTTATTTTTAAAATTTTATTATCTGAAAATCCTTTTCATCAGTGTTCTATTCTCTCTCCGCGAACTCACAAACTCCGCGTGAAACACTCTTGAAAAAAAAGTTTGAAAACCTCAATATTTTTCTTATCTGCGGTTAAATAATCTTGAATTATGCCATGAAGAGGGGGTTTTTGTTTTAAATCCGAAAAACTTCGAGAATTTCTTCCTTATTTTTACCCATTGCAAAATAATCAGATGCCTCTTCAATTTTAGAAGTATCATTACAGTTTTGAACAAGATCCTCATCATGTTCACTCAAGAAAAATTTAAGTTTTAATTGACGAAGAAGTACTTTTTTCTCACCTTTGACTTCACCTTTCATCATCCATTCTGCACCATGCAGTCTTTCAAATGTATTTACATAAGCCATTTTTTTGCCCTCCTGATAATTTAGCACTGTATTCTCAAATTTCTTATCAATATCAATAGGTAACTTAATCACCCAGTCTATAAAGTTGAAAAGTACCCGTATATATTCCTCACTAAACCCTTTTTCAAGCAACAGAATTGTCAATCTGGTTTTCAAATCCAATTTCTTTTGTTGCTCTTTATTGCAAGTATGCCATTCTAACAAGCTATATGTTACCAAAGCAAAGGGGTTTTGTAAAGTTAAAAGTAGTTCACCCTGATCTTTAAAGTCTGTTATCTTCTTGTATGGAAATGTGAATTTATATTCAAACTCTTCAAACTTAAATTGATAGACGTTGTTAATATTTTTATTACTGCCGTCAGTTAAAAGCGCAACGCTCAGGATATCATGATTATATCGGTCTTTGATTCTGGTATAATAGTGAAGCATTCTTTCTGCAAAGTCTTTTTTGCGTGTTCCCTGAACTTCAATGTGGATATAGAGGATGCTTTTTTTCCCATTTTTAAGGGTGACTACTATTAATTTGTCTGCAACTTTATGGGTATGATATGATTTAGAAAATATCTTCTGAAGCTCTTTGTCTTTATGTTCAACCGGTTGTGTGAAATCAATTCGATTATACAATGCCGGGAAGTAGAAATCAAAAAAATCGGCGGTGAATGCTTCGATTAAACTTTTCCAGGCTTCATCATATTCACTTCGTTGCGTTGTTTTATAGTTCTGCACATTGTACTCCGTTTTTATCTCTACTTCTATTAAAGTGAAAAACTTGTAAAATCTGCGGGGATTAATGAAAATTTATCTATTTACATTTGCGTTTATCTACGGTTAAATAAACTTGAACTATGTTATGTGGAAGTTAGAAAATTTAGCCATAGATTAATGCTGATGAAAGCAAATGGGGGGGGGGCAGGAGGGTATATGAATACAGCGGTAATAAAAAAACAGATATTTAATGATATTGAAATTTTGAATGAAACAAAATTACTGGATTTACTTAATTATCTTAATTTTTTAAAAAATCGGGAAGAAAATGATCCGACTCTTGAAATAATTGAGAATGATGATTTTTATAATCAGTTAAAACGTGGTATCACAGAAAAAGAAAATGGGCAGGTATTTGACTGGAATAGCAGTATATGAAAGTACTCATTTCAGAGTCAGCTTTAAAGCAATATAAAAAATTAATAATTCATTAAGTTCATAGAACTTAATGTTTGGTATATTTTTTGACTTTGTCTGCTATTTTGTTAAAATTATTGTCAGGAAGTTTCACGCGGAGTTAGCAAGACGCGGGGGTTTAGAGACCTGGTATGAATTATCTCATTAACTCTTTCATCGTATGAACGTTTATTTCCGGTATTCTATCAATTATTAAATCTGCTATTGATAAATCCTGGTTACCAGAGTTTATATTTTTATACCCGATACATTTCATACCAGCTTTTTTAGCTGCAATCGTACCGCTTTTAGAGTCCTCAATTACAATGCATTTATCTGGATTCACGCCTAATAATTCTGAAATTTTTAAAAACACATCCGGTTCCGGTTTGCTTTTTTCAACTTCTTCTCCACTTATCCAATTATCAAAATATTGAGAAATACCTATTTTATTTATTACCGCTTCAATGAAAACTCGTGGAGATGAAGATGCTATTCCCATTGGTATTTTATTTAGTCGGATTTCTTCCAGTAACTCTTTTATTCCATCAATTGCTTTATAATCGCTCTTTTCCAAAAAATGTAGTTTCGTAGTCATTTGAAGCTCAATCAGTTCATCTATTGTTTTTTCAATTGAATATTCGTTTTGTATGATTTGCCACATCGCGCAATTTGTATATCCGACAAATCTTTCTAAATAACTTTTTGATTCATTTATATTTAATTTTCTCAAAACCATTTGATCAACTTCAAAGTGTAACGGTTCGCTGTCAATTAAAACACCGTCCATATCAAATATTACTGCTTTCAATTTTTCACATCCTACCCTGATAAATAAAATTATTTTTTATCGACACCCATTTGTAAAATACACTAAACATTCCAGCCTGACAAATCAATTGTATCCGATTTAAAATTCTGATATATTCTCATTTGTTTTGCTGAAAATTTTAAAACACAGTAATCCGGATCTGTAACTCCAAGCGGATAATACATTGTATCTCCATCGTGCCATATCATATCCTTTGTCATTTGGTCAGTTAATACTTCCATTGTTCCAATTAGCATAACACCTCGAAAAAATCGTTTGTCAAAAAAATAGAGACTTGCTTTATTGTTGAGTTGATATTGCTTTACTCGCATCGATGAAGTGTTTGTTGTAAAATAAAAAGCAGAAAGTCCCTCTCTTCTTCTGGGTGGAAGCATAGCTTTGGTATTTGGAAAACCCGATTCATCCACAGAACTAATTATTGATACGCCAATTCCATCGATCATTTTCTCAATTGCTTCATTTGATATTGCCATCATTCGCCTCCATACAATTTTTATAATTGATAACCTATGTTATTTATAATGTCAAATAATACAGTTTTTGTTTGTATATCAGTCATAATAAAAACAAAAAATAATTGTTTAAATTTGTCTAAAATTGTTTTATACTAATAGCAATAAAAAAGCTATACTCAAGGTTACTATTAATGAAAAAAATGATGCCGATGCGGTTACGGGTTCTTCTGACAATTCTCCCCATTGCAATAGTGCCAATTCTGGTTGTAGCACTCGTTACCGTTGGGTTGATACGTGATAGAATGATAAATCAAAGTAGAGTTTTCTATTCAAATATTGTAAGCCAGGTGGAAACCAATATTGATTTTTTTTATAATCAATATGCAATTGTTTTATCTGATATTACCCAAACCGAGTCTTTTTTAACCATTGTTAACCAGCCTCAAGCCAGAAACTTTAGAGAACAGCGGATCGATCTTGAGCGGGAAGACAGACTTTCTGTTTATGGAAGAGTCAGAACTACAATAACAACACGGTCAAAAGGTGATTTTATACTTCTTGAAACAGACAGGTATGATCACGATAGAAAAAAAGATTTTATTCTCACAAAATTCTCTGTTAATGATATCGTACTAACTGATAAAAGTAACTTTTTTGATTCTTCAGTATATAAAGTTATGAATGAACGTATGAATATGCAACCGGTTTTTTCTGTTGCATCATGTATGGGGTTAAACGGGTATGAACTTGATATCAGACCGGGTTTTTTTGCTCCATTTCTGCAGGATGGTTTTAACAATATCACAAAAGCTGTTGGTATCGTAGAAACAAAGGATTTTATTAGAGATTTGTATAAAAAAAATACAAGTTTACAATCAGGTACTATATATATATTAGATCAATTTGATAATGTATTATCAAGAAATCATCCTGATTTTGATGATTATTATGATTATGACAAAACAAAGAAGAAATATATTTTAAACCCGGGTGATCCGCTTTATGATTCATTCACAAAAATGAGTTTTTTAGAGTATAATTTATTGAATACAGATCCTGCAATATTACAGAACATTTCAATTGAAAATGAAATAGCTGAAAATGATGATGATGAATACTCGGTTAAGTCAAGGATTATAGAATACAAAGGGATAAAATATTTGTCATTCTTTACAATTTCTCCGTTGTCCGGGGCAAAGATAGCTTATTTTCATCCTGTTAAACAGATATTAGGTCCGATTGTTCAAATGGTGAATATGATATTAATAATTGCTTTTATAGTCACAATCGTAGTGTTAATAATAAGCCTTTTTATCTCCAGGTTTTTTACAAAACCAATTGTTGATTTAACAGACGCTGCCCGGGTTATTAAAAGCGGTGATTATACAAGTACTGTCAATTCACGAAAATATTTTGGTGAATTTGTTGAACTCGGTGAAACGTTTAACAGTATGGTTGCTCAGATAAACACATACAATCAGGATTTGGAAAGGCTTGTAAAACAAAGAACTGAAGAATTGCATGATGCTAACAGTCACTTAAAGACTGCAAATAATGATCTGGTACATATCAATGATAAAAATAAAAAAGAATTACTCATGGCACAACGGATTCAGATGTCACTTATTCCAAAAGTTTTTCCACATTCAGATATTATTTCATTTTCCGCCCTTTATTTACCAATGGAGGCATTAGGCGGTGATTTGTATGATGTGTATACAATTTCAGAAAGAAAATTCGGTATTTTAATACTTGATGTTTGTGGTCACGGGGTTCCTGCCGCATTAATTACTACGATGGCTAAAATGTCTTTCAGTACCAATTCAAAGCTGTTTTTTCATCCTGATAAAGTTATGGAGTCATCAAATAAAGATTTATGTGAGGCAATTCAAGGTTCAGGTGATTTTCTCACAGCATTTTATGGCATTATAGACATTGATAGTATGACGATAGAATATTCTAACGCAGGTCACAATGATATGTTAATAATTCACTCTGACGGGGAAATTACACCGATGGGAACAAATGGTCCGGTTGTCGGGGTGTTTAATGATATGGAGTTTGGTTCTGCTACGGTCAAACTGCATCCTAAAGACAGAATTGTTCTCTATACCGATGGAGTAACTGAGGCCATGAATTTTGAAAAATCATTGTATATGACGGAAAGACTGATTGATATTATAAAACAGAACACACACAAAACATCAAAAGAGTTTACTCAAATTCTTTTTGATGATATTATGACTTTTAAAGGAGATGTGCCTCATAATGATGATATTGCTGTTATCGTAACAGATGTTATATAAAAAGATGTTAAAATTAAATAAAACTGTGAAGGAAATATGGAAAATAAAGAAAGAAAGTTTGTGGCAACCTGTTCAACGGGGCTTGAAGAAATTTTAAAGGGCGAGGTTGAAAAGTGCGGTTGTGAAGTCGAGAGTGTTGGCAAGAATACAGTGAGTTTCTATGCGGATACCCGGTCGATTTATATGTTGAATATGAGTTCAAGAGTCGCTGTTCATATACTGCGGTATATTGATAATTTCTTTTTTAGAAATGCAGATGATATTTATAACCGTGTTTTCCGTATTGAATGGGAAAAATATTTTTCGTATGATAAAACAATCAGAATTGATATGAAAGGTAGTACGAAGAATCTGAAAAACACTCATTTTGGTGTTTTACGGGTTAAAGATGGTATTGTTGACCGTTTTAAAGATAAAACAGGTGAACGGCCTTCGATATCAAAAGGTGACCCTGATATTCAGATTACTATTTATGTGAATGAAAATCAGGCAATTATCTATCTTGACAGTTGCGGGCTTCCGCTTTTTAAAAGAGGATATAGAATTCAGCATGGTGATGCTCCGATTAAAGAAGATCTTGCAGCAGGCATTTTATTGTTATCCGGGTATGATGGAACGAAAGATTTTTTAGACCCTATGTGCGGATCAGGAACATTTTTATTTGAAGCCTATATGATTGCCTGTAATATTGCTCCGAATGTTGACCGGAAATTTGCTTTTATGAACTGGCATGAGTTTGATAAACCATTGTATGAAGTCGTTAAAACTGAACTAATTGACAGAGAAAAACGGTTGGAAACAACTATTACCGGTTTTGAAAAAGACAGTAAAACGGCAATTCTTGCTAATGTCATTAAAAAAGATTTTTTTAACGACAAAAAGATTAAAATTATGACCTGTGACTTTAGAAAAGTTGAAGAAACATTTGAAAAATATGTCATTGTTACCAATCCGCCGTATGGTGAGCGAATAAAAACTGATAATGACATAACATTGTTTTATAAGGAAATTGGCGATTTTTTCAAAAAAAACTGTACCGGCTCTGAGGGGTTTATATTTACCGCTAATTTAGAGGCTGCAAAATATATAGGTTTGCGAACTTCTGCAAAGATTCCGCTTTTCAACGGACCGTTAGAAGCAAGGCTTTTAAAATATCAAATGTATTAGGACGTTATAAAAAAACAGGTTGTGAAAACAACCTGTTTTTTTTATGTAAAGAATATTTACTGTTTTTCAATTCTTAATATATACGCACCAAGCGGATCGATTGAAATATCAACTCCGGCTGTTTTTGATCCACGATTTCTTACTTTTTTACCGTCAAATTTATATTGATTTTCTGTCATAAATAAATCTTTTAAAATGTATTTACCATTCGGATCTAATCCCATTGCAGAAAAACATTCATCGGTAATTTTCAGTTTAAACTTTTTTGCTGTTACAGAATCAAAATTGACAATGACAACAATTCTTTCATCACCGTCAAACCTGACATACGAATAAAGTTTTGTATCATCATAACCATTTGATTGATTCTTTTTGTTTGCAAAGTGTAATTCGTAGAAATTACCTTTTCGTAATGCATTGTTTGATTGAACAAGATGCAATAGTTTTGAATAGGCTTCTCTTAATTTTTTCTGATCAGCGGATAATTTTCCACCGTCAAAAGCTCCGTCATTCATCCATTTCTGATGTTCAGGAACACCCCAGTAATCAAAAATAGTTGTTCTTCCGTCTTCCTTACTGAAACCTGAAACACCTGCACCGGCTTCGCCGACTTCCTGACCGGAATACATCATAACCGGTCCTGAACCGAGAGTTGCTGATAATGTCATACCGGTGATTCCTTTCCAGACATTACCGCCACCAAAATAAGCAATTCGCTGTTCATCATGGTTTTCAAGAAAACGTAGCATTTTACTGTTAAGATTTTTAAGTGCCAGCCATGTATAATTAACCATATCCATTTGTGCATCATTTTTACTCATTAACGCCCGAACAGCATCATACAATCCTGACTTATCATACAGGAAGTCAAACTTTCCAATTTCAACATAATCACGGTAAGCACCTTTATTGTAAATCTCGGCAATAAAGATAATCTCAGGATTAACTTTTTTAATTTCCGGTATAACCCATGCCCAGAATTCTACAGGAACCATTTCAGCCATATCACATCTGAAACCATCAACTTTTTTTCCGGCCCAGTAGGTAAGAATGTCACGCATTTTAAACCAGGTATCAGGAATCGGATCAAAGTGTTTTGCTTTCTTATTTTGAATATCAACACCGTAATTAAGTTTAACCGTTTCAAACCAGTCATTAATTGAAGGTTGCGCTTTAAAAACATCGTTACCGGTTACTTTTGCAGGAAACTCTGTAAATGTTCTGTCTTTTGTGCTGTACGTATTTTCTTTTCCCAACGATTCATACCCCTGCGGAACAATAAAGTTTTCTCCGGGTATGTAATAATAGTTATTGTTTTTATCAAACGAAACAGTTTTATTGTCTTTAACGCCGAAATCATCAACACCCTTCGGTTTAGCATCAGAATTATAATCACGAGCAACATGGTTAGGTACAAAGTCAATAATTACTTTTAATTGAGTATCATGAGTTCTTTGTATTAAATCTTCAAACTCTTTCATACGGTTTTTAACATCAACAGCAAGATCAGGATTAACATCATAATAATCTTTAATTGCATAAGGAGAACCGGCTCGTCCTTTTATAACATCAGCATCATCATTTTTTATACCAAATTTGGAATAATCGGTTAAAACACCATGTTCAATAACCCCCGTATACCAGATATGAGTTACGCCAAAGTCTTTTAATGACTGTAAAGCAATGGTATTGATGTCATTAAACTTTCCGACTCCATTTTCTTCAATGGTTCCATAATATTTGTTGGTTGTTACTTTATTACCGAATAAACGCGTCATCATTTGATATACAACAAATTTATTGTCTTCCACCGGTATGGTAATGTCATTGGGGTCTTTTGGTGGCGGTGTTTTTTTTGATGCAAAACTGCCGAATAAAACAGAAATAGAAAAAAGTGTAATCATTATCATTTTCATTATGCTCTCCATAAATTTTTTTGTTATCACTTGTATAACTAAATGAAGTGTACTATTTACAGCGGATATGTCAAGAGGCGCCAAAAAAAATTAAAAAAATTATTGACAGGAGGGAGGATATTTGATATATCTCTCTTATCAAATGCGGGTGTGGTACAATGGTAGAACCTCAGCCTTCCAAGCTGATGACGTCAGTTCGATTCTGATCACCCGCTATTTAAAGCCAATCTATATGATTGGCTTTTTTTTATAAGCGATAACAATAAATCTATTTTCGAGAGTAGTGATTTTCGAGAATACTTAATGCATCAACAGCTTCTTAACCGCATATTCATAACTGATAAACTCCTGCTCAAGTCTGTTAATAGTTCCCTTACAATTAAGTCTTTCAAAAAGTGCCGTTTCATCAGCCGTAAGACGCAAATCACGATACTTCGAGACAACCTCACCTTCAACGGCAAGGGGATAAAATGTTTCAAAAGTTTCGTTATCCATCATCACCGATGTTGTTTCGGGGAAGTACTTTCTAAAGTTGGACAGTATGATGAAACCGTGCGGATCTATGTCGCCCCAGTATTGTATTGTTGCATTATGAAGCCATTGTGCTCTACCGCACAGTGTTACCCCGAAACCTTTGCCGAAAAGTGCTATCGTGTTCTTAAGTTCGGGAAGTGTAAGAAAGTTCAGAATATTTGAGAAGCTTGTTTTGTTTTCGATAATGATTACATTTTTTACCGGAATTGACAGTTCCGAGAACTCGCTTACGGTGATTGACAGATCTGTAAGGCCTGAGAAAAAATGATTGGCAATGTGTGTATCGAGGATTTTCATTCTGATAAGCGGTTCGGGATATTTGAGATTGAAGCGTTTTTCAAACTCTGTTTCTCCGGTATTTATATGTTCTTCAATGAGAATATCAAGCATTTCCCGGAGTATCGTGCTGTAGTTTTCAATAAATTTGCTGTGAACACCGGCATTAATTTCCCTGGTATAGATACCCGGTTTAGGATTATTGATAAAGTAACCGGTGACTTTGCATAAGTCGGGCAATACTGCAGAATAGTCTATTAATTTCTGGGGATATTTTAATGCCCATTCATTGAGTAACGGGTATTTTTCATATACAAAACGATATGTATTTTTAAAAATCTCTGCTTCTTGTGTCAGCCCTGTATATTTTAGATAGTCTTTTTCTGTTTCAAAGCATAGTGTATCGGGGATATTTTGTTTTCCAATCTGCCGGTTATTGATACATGAAAACCCGACAGTATAGCCGTAACCCCGGTTATCTTTTGAATTATCTTTAAGCTCCTGAATCCATTTGTCAAGTAAAGCGAAGTTTTTCAATGCTTCACCGGCAGTCGGTTTTGCAAATTGTATAGATAACGGAAAAAAATCTTCTCCGGTTATTATCGATTGAAGAAAGCTTTTCCATAACTTCAGGGCTTTCTCTTTAATTTGAGTGCTATTTATCAAGTTTCGATTGCTCCCTTTTCTTTCTATGTTCTTCAATCGTTATCTTTCTCAGATTTGATGCTGATCCCTCATCATTATTTGATACGACATGGATTGAGTTTATATAATTTTCGATAACATGTATTTTTTGAAGCGGGGTTATAAGAAGAAGCTGGAGGTTTAATTTCTTAAACAGTTCAAGTCCGTATTTGACACTGTCGTCACTTCCACGGCTGAATGCTTCGTCAATAACCGAAAATCTGAATGAACGTGATTTGGTAACATTCCACTCAAGACCAAACTGAAAGGCGAGGGCGGAAGCCAGTATTGTATACGCAAGTTTTTCCTTCTGACCGCCTGACTTACCTGATGAATCAGAGTAGAATTCCTTTTCAGTGCTGTCTGAAATCCACCGTTCCCGTGCATTAAACCGGTACCAGTTTCTTACATCGGTTACTTTATTCATCCAGTTAAATGACTTCTCATCCTTAAACTTATCAAGTATCTGTTTAACATCAAGAAATTTGCCTTCGGAATACAAATCACTTTCACCGGCTGTGTTTTCAAGGCATCGTCGCAGGTCGTACCTGAAGTTTCGTATGTCAATATCCTGTGTTTCTTCGGCTTCAAGTATAATAAACGTACCGGGATTGTATTCTATTTCATTCAGTGATTTATTGATATTATCAATTTTTTCAGTAATGTCAGCACCAAATGACTCGAGTTTCTGTTTGAAAAGTGCAATTCCCTGTATCGTTTTTTCCTTGAGCAAGTCACGGAATTTCCCTTCAAATTGTGGTAGTTGATCCTGAGAAATTGTCGTGAATATACCGGTATAATCCTTTCTGAATGTTATATCAGCCGATAAGGTAAGTGTGTCATCGGGATATTTATTATTAAAATCCGACATAAGCCGTGTAATTTTAGATGCGGTAAGTCCTGCTTCTTTCTGAAGTTTATCTCTGTCATTAAATACTTTTTCCCGTATTTCATTCTCAATATTCTGGAAATTGGAAATAGTAAGTTTTCTGTTTTTAATAATGCTTTCAAAAAATGCTTCAGTTTCCTTTCTTATTTCATTGTAGAGATCTAAAGGCATTGCTGAAAGCATATTTGTTAGTACAGATTCCTCATCCCGGTAATGTTTCAGGTCCCGGTCCATGTTGGATATTTCACCGACAAGCGTGTTTTTTTCATTCTCAAGGGTTATAAGTTCTTTGGCGATGAGTAAAAGCCGTTCTGTAATGGATTTAAGAAGTTCCGAGCCTGACTCAAGTTTTTTCTTTTCATCCTCAAGTTTAGTAATTTCCTTGACATCAGCTTCCCAATTAATACTGTTAAAGTCAGTAAAACCGGCAAGTTCTCGAGACGTTAATATCATTGTGTTCAGTTCATCAAGAGATTTTTTCAGTCCGGCAATTTCTCTTATTGTGTCACTCTGTTCTTTTTCAAGTTCGGCAATTCGTTCCTCAAGTAGACGTATTTTTCTTTTGTTATCCCAGCCGAGTATGTAATATCGCCTGTCAAAGATACTTTTTCTGTCATCCTTTTCATGTTTAACCCCACCTGTTTTTGTAAGCCCCTCCGGTGTAACTGCGTACGGCAGGTGATAAAAATCTTCCATTGTATCACAACAAATAACATTAAACCGTGACACTATTTCATTGTATAACCAGTCATAGTAAACGGTATCAGATTTTATATCAAGTTTGGTAATAATCGCATTTTTTTCCGCAGCTTCCCGATAGCCGGTTTTAGTGTCTGTTTTTACTTTGTAATAGACAATTCTCATCTTAAGATCAGTTTTATTGATGTATTCGTTAACCTTTTTATAATATTTGTCATGCACCAGAATACTCAGTCCGAAGTTGTGAAGTATTCTTTCGCAGGCACCTTCCCATTTCTCACATCCGCTTTTTATACGAATTAGTTCAGCTGCAAATGGAATTTCTTCGGGGTTGATTTTTAATACATCACATATTGAGTTTCTCAGTTTGATGTTTTCAAACGGTATCTGACTTGCCCGGCTTCGTAGTGATTCAAGTTCATTTTTTTCCTGGTCAATTTCAGTTTTGAGTTTGCTTGACGCAATTGTAAGAACGACCTTGTCATTTTCAATTTTATTCTGTTTTTCAGGAAGATTCGCTGTTAGTTCTTTAAGTCGTGAAATATTCTCATAAAAAATATCAGCATCGGCTTTGGGATGAAATGAAAGTGTTTTACACAAACCACTGTACCTGGTGTATTTTAGAAGTTTTTCTGCTCTGCTGTCATTGGTTTTCTTGAGAAGATACTCGATTTCATTAAGGCGGATAGCCTCGGAGCTTGACTGCTGGGTTTTAATCAGTGATATTTTCTCATCCTGCAGCATATTAATTTGAGTGTTAAGCTCTTGAAAATTGTTATTGTGAATATGTAACGCCCGAATTAACCGTTCATTTTCATTTTGTATTAGAACGAGTTTGTTTTCTGCGAAATACACGGGCATTGCCTGGCTGTATTGTACAAATCTGTTGTATTTATCTTCAATTATATCGTAATCGGTGATGTATGTGACTAACGGTTCTAAGAGTTTAATCTGTTCTTTTGCCTTGATAACTGCTTCATGCGCTCTGGTGAGATGATCAAAGTTTTTTATGAGCTCTGCAATCTCGGTAGCTGCATCCTGTTTTTCAAGCATATTATCCCGGACAAAATCGGTAAGATTACCAATCGATTTAAGAGATACGGTATGAAAAAAAAGCTCTAATGCCTTTTCTGACTTTATTCCGAATACCGATCTGAACTTTGAGCTGTAGTTTGCGAATGTTTCAAACAATTCCAGTTCCTCAATGTTTTTTAACTTCTTTTTCAGATCTTTAATATCCGTACCGAACCCGGTAAAATGTTCTTTTATCGTAAGTTTGTTTCTTGAAACAACAAAAAACTTTTCAATACTGCCGCCCCGTATATAAAACACCTGGGCAAGAGTTACTGTTTCAAGATAACCCGAGTTATAGAAATGACCAAGAATTACCGTGTAATGGGTATCATCCCGCAGATATACAGGTTTGGCACTTTGCTCGCGTCCGGTCTTCTCTGTTCTATATTCACCTCGAACATACGAATAAATAGTTCTTTCTTTCCATTCCGCACCGGCGGCTCTATTATAAATTATTTTATTATGCGGCACTAAAAGGGTCGTAATCGCATCGACTACCGTTGATTTTCCGGAGCCGACATTACCGGTTAAAAGTGAGTTGGCGCTATCCGGTTCGATTTTTGTGATAGTATTGAATGTTCCCCAGTTTAATAATTCGAATGTTTTAAGCCGGAAACCAGTCAGACTATTGTCATTGTCAAAATTAAGAAAGTCCATTATTACTCCGATACCGCATTGAGATATTCTTCAAGTTTATCATTAACTTCTGTAAGTATGTTTGCAGAGAATTTAGCTTTGAGTATTCTTTTTACTTCTACTTCACTGTCATTTATTTTTCGCAGGAATCCATATTCAATAAGTTTATTGATATGCGTATCAAGAAGATCGACCGTTTTTGCCTCATTTGATTTTTCAGGCAGAAATACCCCGAAGTTTTCCTTAATATCCTGTCGTTTCAGTATAAGTCGCGTCTGATCTCCCGAGGTTATTTCAAATTCAAGAAGTTTTTTTGTTAATATCACGCATAATAAACTGATATGGTAACCAAGCTGTCTTTTTGAAAAAAGAGATGGTATGTCAGTATCAGATTGTGACTTTTCATTGTCTAAAGTCTCTTCGTCATTTTCATCATTACTGTCTGTAAGATAGGCAAAACCATCATTTTCACTCATGATGAGTGTTACACCGATTTTTGCAAAATAATCAGCTATTCCGTACCGGTATGTTGTTAATTCATCCCATAATGCTTCCTGTTCGCTATAAATTGCCCCTTGAAGAAGACGAATAATTGAGTTTGTATATGGAAGTGTTTTGTTATCATTCATAATTTTTCCCTGCAGAATAGTATTAATGGTGTTGTAACGTGATAGTCTGTTTCTTCTTTATAATTAAATATATATAAAATCTCACTTTCAGTTTCATCAATGATACCGGTCAGCATATTTAAAGCGATGTAATAATATTCTATAATCTCTGAAACTCCCTTTGTAACGGGATATCTTTCAATTACCTGAGATAATCTGACCTGCTCAAATTCGGATAACATTTTTTCAATATTACTGATAAGCTCGTTTCTGTCAACAAATAACTGTTCGTAAATAAAATCAGTCGATACTTCACCATTGCCTTCGAGTATCTCATCAAGTGACAGCTGAACTTTGGGTGTTGCAATATGAAGCGGTCTTGAAATAAAGGAGTCAATACGCGGTTTGTCATCTATCTCAAGGAATCGTTTATCATCAGTAACTTTATTATCTTTTAGTTTTACAGCTTTAGCCTCAATTTCTCTGATTAGTTCTATAATTCTTTTATTTTCGCTGATCTGTTTTGCACTGACAAATCGTGAAAGTTGTTCTATAAGTGCATTGATTGTACGGTTTACCTTACCGCCTGCTTCTGTCAGATTGTATTTAAGTTTTTCAAGCTGAAAATCCCTTTTTATGAAACTTATTTCATTCATCGATATAACTGACTTGAGAAGATGATCCAGTTCATCAAGTTTATTTTGCGATAGAATAAGTTCCCAGAACCCCTTGAAACTTCGCCCCTGATCACTATCCCATATATCATTTTGCCATGAGAAGAAATTATCAATAACAGCACCTTTTGAAAGTGTCTCATCAGCAAGTTTTACCCGTATTGACCGGTCAACCTCACGGAAATTATATTCGACCTGACGGAAATCAGATAAAAGACGTGAAGATGTATCAAGAAGTTCAAAATACCGTTCTTTAATCTGTGTGGGATCAAGCGTTTCGATAAAGCCGGATTCAATTTTTTTAATTTCAATATCAATCTTCTCGCGTTCATTATGAAGCTCTTTTAAACGGATTTCAGGATCTTTAGAGCTTTTATAAACAAGGTCTTTTAACAGTTCGAAAATTTTTAACAGTCTTGACTCGGTACCGATAAATTCTTTTACTTCAAGTTCTGCAATCCACTCAAGTGCCTTAATTGCAGCCGGAGTCAATTCAAAAAGCGGGATATCAGATTCGGCAGTATAGTATTTTCTTAGAAAACCATCATCGGCCCATTGATTAAGGTAGGAAGCTGCATTAAGAGAATAATTATCATCAGGGAAATGTTCATTTATATAGTAGATATAATCAGTAAGATTTGCTGTTAAAGTCAGTGCATCAACAGCAAGCACTCCCGGCTCGCGGAATTCCCGTATAAAAAAGCCGGTTATAAACGCCAAAGTATCCTTAGCGAATAGTTTAAGTGTTGTATTATACTGTCTGAAGAATCTGATATCATCGTATTTCATAGAGAAGTTATAATGAAAATTGTGGTTTTTGTCATCTGAATTTTATATTTAAAAAATGGTTTTTGAAAAAAAATATTTTAGCAAGTGGTTAAAATGATTTATAAAAAATTGAATTATGATTATTTAACTGCAGATGGGGGTATTATAGCTTTTATCTATACTTGTATTAAAGTGTAAAATCTGCAGGGATTGGTTGAAAATTAACTATTTTCTTATCAGCGATTAATATATTCTATAATTATGCTACGTGCGGAGTGATCCCTTCTATTAAACCCGAAAAACTTCGAGAATCTCTTCTTTTTCCTTTCCCAAAATGAGCATATCAGATGCCTCCTCAATTTTAGAAGTATCATTACAGTTCTGAATAATATCCTCATCTTGTTCACTCAAGAAAAATTTGAGTTTTAATTGACGAAGAAGCATTGTTTTTTCACCCTTGATCATCCATTCTGCACCATGCAGTCTTTCAAATGTATTTACATAAGCCATTTTTTTGCTCTCCTGATAATTTAGTAATGTTTCTTCGAATTTCTTATCAATCTCAATGGGCAGTTTAATCACCCAATCAATGAAGTTAAATAATACTCGTATATATTCCTCTGAAAACCCTTTCTCAAGCAACAGTATCGTAAGTCTTGTTTTCAAATCCAATTTCTTTTGTTGCTCTTTATTGCATTTGTGCCATTCTAATAAGCTATATGTTACCAAAGCAAAGGGGTTTTGTAAAGTTAAAAGTAGATCGCCCTGATCTTTAAAGTCTGTTATCTTCTTGTATGGAAAGGTGAATTTATATTCAAACTCTTCAAACTTAAATTGATAGATATTATTGATGTTTTTACTACTCCCGTCAGTCAAAAGAGCAACACTAAGTATGTCATGATTATATCGATCTTTGATTCTTGTATGATAGTGAAGCATTCTTTCTGCAAAGTCTTTTTTGCGTGTTCCCTGAACTTCGATGTGTATAAAGAGAATGCTTTTTTTACCATTTTTAAGGGTGACCGCTATCAATTTGTCTGCAACCTTATGAGTATGATATGATTTAGAAAATATCTTCTGAAGCTCTTTGTCTTTATGTTCAATCGGCTTTGTAAAATCAATACGATTATATAATGCCGGGAAGTAGAAATCAAAGAAATCGGCTGTGAATGCTTCGATTAAACTTTTCCATGCTTCATCATATTCACTTCGTGGTGTTGTTTTGTGGTTCTGCACATTGTACTCCGTTTTTTCTCTACTTGTATTAAAGTGAAAAACGTGTAAAATCTGCGGATTTTTGAAAAAATTTATCTATTTTTTTATTTTACTCTTCCGCGACTCACCAACTTTGCGTGAAAAATTTCTATGTTAAACAAAAAAACCGAAGTTTTAATCTTCAGTTTTTTTATAATTTTTAAAATAGCTTCTTAAAAAAAATTGATACATTGAGTTAGAGGTGCCCTTAATACTACAATCATTTTGATCTTCAATTTTATTATTGCTGAGACGGATAGCTATTGATCAGTTTTTAGTGGTAGTAAAATTTACTGTATTTGATTTAAAGTATATTTTTTTCAGGATCGCTTGATTTTTTATACAATACAGCTACATTACCGATAATTTTTATAATGGTACTTTCAGTCATTGAAGCAAGACCTTCAATCATATCATTTTTTTCATCCTGAAACTTTTGAAATCGTACTTTTACAACTTCATGGTTTTCAAGCTCTATTTTTAATGCTTTAATTAGAGCATCGGTTAATCCGTTTTTACCAAGCATAATAACCGGTTGCATGCCATGCGAAATTTGTTTTAATTTTTTTTTGTCAGAAGCTTTAAGAGTCTCCACAATATCCACCTTACTATAATAATAAAGAAAAATAACAGTTTTACTAATTATAGTCAATAGATGCTTAGCATAATTACATTAAGCAGAGATGCTCTGAAGTCTGAAAATTATAATGCAATCTTCTTTTTAGAATAATGTGACATTGATAATCTTTTTTAATACACAAAATTCATTATAAATGATTTTTATAGGATTAAAATTATTAATATATGTGGTGCAGTTTTTGCTAGTAACTCCATATTAATTAATGGGGTATTTTTGATGAAAAAAAAAATTGTCGTATGTTTGTTCTTTTTCCTGATCTTTTCATATTTTTTCAGCTGTACACAGACTGATACAGATAACCAAAGCGGAACTTCTACAACTGTAGAAGCTAAAAAAAGAAAAGTAAGCATAGTCGTTAGAAATGCTGATGAATTTAAAAATTGTTCTTTTGAGATTAAAGTCTCTGCTGATGGAACAGAAGTTGATTCAATATCAACATTAGAAGATATTATAACAGGAAATTATACTTTTGAGTATTTATCAGTCGTTATAAATTGTTATGACACATCTGACAATGTAATAGCGACCGGTGAGTTAAAAGATACAAAAAATCTTATTATTATTATTAAACTTGTGAAGATTGGTACGCCTGATATACCTGATACAGAACCAGCTGTTCCTTTAACACCGGTAATATCACCGGAACCCGGGGTTTATAACAGAGGGATTTTTGCCGGTGTAACTATAAATGCTGATGCAACTGCTGATGCAATATATTATACAATTGATGATTCAGCTCCTGACTCTACAAAAACATTGTATACAGGTGCAATTACTTTAACGCAAACAGCAACGGTTAAAGCTGTTTCTTTTAGAGACGGTGTATATTCAGTAGTTGCACAATCATTGTATGAATTGACTGATGACCCGGTTGTTTCGCCAGTTCAATTCAGTATTGAAGCGGGAACTTATACAGATACTTCCTTTCCTGGTGTGACTTTAACAAGTGATGTAGTCGGAAGCCAGATATATTATACTATTGATGGAACTAATCCTGATAAAACTAAGTCATTATATTCAAACCACATTATTTTCTCTGAAACAACAACAATTAAAGCAGTTGTGTATAAAGACGGACTTTATTCAGCTATTGTAACTTCACTCTATACTTTAACACAAGAGCCTGTAGTTTCACCGGTTCAATTCAGTCTTGCAGAAGGAACGTACCCTTTAGCCGGTTTTAAAGCAGTAACATTAACTTCTTTAACAGAAAAAGCAGAGATTCGATATACAATTGATGGAACTGTACCAAATGCCACATCACTTTTGTATACAACGGCATTGCCTTTTACGAAAGCTGGTATATATGAAATAAAAGCAATTGCGTTAAAATCAGGTTTTGTTACTTCAACGGTTACTACTGTAAAGTTTACTATTGAAATACCTGTACTTCCAGCATTGGAAAAACCAATTGTTACTCCTGCTGAAGGAACGTATAAAATTAACGATTTTCCGGGTGTTATAATTCAACCTGAAACAAATGTTCAATTCAGATATACATTGGATGGTTCTGAACCAAGAGAAAGTTCACCATTATATACGACAAAAATTGTATTAAAAACCGCAGGTGTTTATACTGTTAAAATCAAGAACTTCAGAAGCGGTTATACTTCGTATGCTACTGTTACTAAAGTGTATACAATTATAAACAATGATATTCCTGTCGTAAAAACACCGGTAGTGAGTCCTGAAAATGGTACGTATACTATCAGTCAGTTTTCCGGATTTACAGTTACTTCTGACACAGATGTGACTTTCAGATATACTTTAGACGGAACTGAACCGATAGAAACGTCTGCGTTATATACAGAAAAATTAGTTTTTGATGTGAAAGGTAGTTATACAGTAAAAGTTAAAGGTTTTAAAGCAGATTGTTTAGCATCAGAAACAGTAACAGGATTATACACTATAATTGATGATGAAATCATTGTTACTCCACCTTCCATTTCTCCGGTTTCAGGAACATACAAAACGACTGATTTTCCGGGAGTAACGATTACTACAAAACATACAGGGGCTTCTACTTATTATACAATGGATGGAAGTACACCTTCAGAAACTTCTACGGTATATACGGCTCCAATTCAACTTGAGGAAGGAACAACTGTTATACGTACAGTTTCGTATGTAAATGATAGTCCACTCTCGGATGTTGTCCATGAAACATATATAATAACTAAGGATGATGGTGAAATACTTGATGTTTATGGGGCAACAGCTACCGGAGGTCTAAGGAATATCAATCTTGCCTGGTCTGAACCTGCTGATTATGACTTTCAACATGTTGTAGTAACGTACCTGACAGAAAGTGAAATTGTACCGAAAGGGACAAGCGTTCTTACTATAGACGGGTTAAATGATACTACTACTTATTCGTTTACTTTACAGACAGTAAAAAACGGGGTTTCCTCACAAGGAGTTACTATAAGTGCAACAACTAATACTCCCGCTACCAATTATATACCGTATATAGGTCCGTACCTGACACTTATTGCTCCGGAGCTTGATCAGAATACCGGAACACCGTCAGTTCTGGATCCTGCCGGAAATATGATCGTTAATTATGAATCTCAAGCAACCTCTCCGTTTACCGGTAAGGTATATTATAGAACAAAAGGTACGCAGAAGTGGTTAAATAAAACAGAGGATACTTATAATCTGTCAGATCATCTTGGCAAGGTTCATCATGTCAGATTGACCGGACTTACATCGGAAACAACGTATGAATACCAGATAATCAGCCCATCGCAAACTCTTTCTAAAATCTATTCATTTAAAACAGCAGGTTCAAATATGAATAGCAGCAGATTTCTTGTAATTGGGGATAATCAGGATGAAGAAATGAAGCAGAAATGGGGTGACGTAGCCGCAAAAATAGTAAGTGATCACCTTAATGATTTTGATTTTATCATACATGCAGGTGATATGGCTAAGGATGATACCATTTTTAACGGAGACAGATACTACTGGTGGCGTGTGTTTTTTGATAAAGGCAGAGAATTACTGGCATCTAAACCTGTTTTTCCAACCATGGGTAATCATGATACACCGGCGAATCCGGGGGCAACAAATCATAGTCAGGACTACTGGAGTAATGCAGAAGATACTGCAACTTTCAGGAAATATTTTTATATCAATCCGGATATGAGTATACCTGAATATTATAGTTTCAGTTATGGCAATGCCTATTTTCTAGGTATTAATACCGAGATTCCTGTATTTTACGGATTGTATCCCGAAAAAGATACTACTAATAAACGTTCTCATCAGGGTAACTGGATTAATGATACAGCATCAAATCAGGCTCAAGCTAAAACATGGGCTTTTGCGTTCAGCCATGTGCCGGTTTTTAATTCCGCGGGGGGAAAAGATGAAGTTGCATTTGTCAGACCGTACTCACAGTATTTAAATGGAAAGATTGACTGGCATCTTTCAGGGCATGTTCATACGTATCAGAGAAGCAGACCGTTAACAATAGGCACAAACGCCCAGGAATTTAAAAAAGAATACGGCAGGGGGGCAGGGCAGGGGGTAGGATATTTAATTGTACCGCCGGCAGGACATTGGCCACGACCGGGCTTGTCAACTCTGATGGAAACAGAGCTTGCGTCATATCCACAATATAAAGGTAATACTGAAGTGGAAAAGGGGCTTGAAACTGGATTTGTTATTATTAATATAGAAGGAAATGATTTCTCATTAAAAACCTATGGTCTTGGTGACGTTGATGGAAGAAATGCAGTCGGGTATGGTGATAACGGGCAGAAACGACTTATAGACAGTATATCATATACAAGAAAATCTTCAGTATCATCCAGTAGCTTTTCTCAGGCTTTTTATAGAGGCTCCTCAAACGGATGGAAAAGAACAGCAATGACTCTTGTTGATACTAACGTATGGGATACAACTGTTCTGGTAACTCCGGGAGAGAACCCGAAAGCATTTAAGTTTTTCACAAACCATGATGGCGAAAAATGGTATGGTGATACTAATAATGACAATAAAGCTCATTCTGATGAAAATGGAGATTTGCTGTTTCAATCCGGTGCAGGCACTTATAGAATAAGATTTAATGATAATACCAGAGATTATTCGGTATTAAAGATAGAGTAATTTATACAATAAAAAAACCTGCCGAGTAATGGCAGGTTTTTTTATTCTCTCCAGAAATACATTAAGCAGAGATGCTGTAAAGTCTAAAAATAATAATTCATTCTTTTTTTTAGAATGATTTGATAATACTAGTATTGAAAAATGTGCAAAACCTGTTATAAATGATTTTTAACAATTAAAATCTAATGTAATGTATGGTACAATTTATGCTTATTATTCCATATTTATTAATGGAGTATTATGATGAAAAACAAAATTGTAGTCTATTTGTCTTTTTTATTAATTTTTTCATATTTTTTCAGCTGT
>MIAY01000022.1 GCA_001829315.1 Spirochaetes bacterium GWE1_32_154
CCCCCCGATTCAATATCATTGTCAAAACGCAGGAACTTCTCCGGTGAAAAACCTTCTCCATCATTAATATACAATAACGAGAAGTTTCGTAAACGATTATTATATTTCGTAACTTGCTTATTAAAATATTGTAATGATTTTCTGTTATCAGTTAATATTTTATCTTTTTCTTTTATACCATTTTCGATGATTTTATAATCCAATATTTCTCTATCACCTTTAACAGATAATGAAGTAATATCACCGCTTAAATCGATAAAAATATTAGGGTCAAATGTAGTAAATGAGAAATAGCCATCATTATCAAGAACGCCATTACATGATATAGTATTTAAATCAAACTGATGGACATCACCTTGATAATCGGTATATGAAATATCAGTTATTTTTACGCGTCCCCAATATCCCTCAAAAGGATCAAATCGCATGCGGACTATATTCTTATACTCAGTTAATGTGAAATTACATTCAAAGCCCCCCGATTCAATATCATTGTCAAAACGCAGGAACTTCTCCGGTGAAAAACCTTCTCCATCATTAATATACAATAACGAGAAGTTTCGTAAACGATTACTATATTTATTATTATTTTTTATTTTTTCATGTATTAAATTATTTTTTTCATGTATTTTTGATTTATAAATTGTAATTTCTTTATGATTTTTGCTTAACTGAATACCTAAAGATAATTTATCATATAAAATATTCTTAATTGTACTTCGCAATGGTGAAAGTTCAAATACGCCCTCAATAATGAGTTTATTTACACCATTAGGAATGTTATCAATAATTATTTGTGGATCTAAAGTTTCAAACTTATAATGATTAGAATCAATTATACTACCATTCGTTTTAATATTTAAATCACTAATTTTCTTTATTTTTGATTTTATCATAAAATAAAATTGTTCAATCTTTAAAGTGATAAAAGCACCTTCTATAGGGTCAAATCGTAAGAATTTAATTAAGGATTTATTAGAAATATCAAAAGTAAAAGATATTTTATTTCCTTTAAAGATTGGTTCAATTGAAATTTTATTATTTTCATTAAACCCACTTCCTGAATCAATAAATAGTGAACTCTGAATTAGAATTGGAAATTTTATAATTTTTATTAATAGTTCTTTCAAATCATCATTATTTATAATATTTACTAATTTTTGTAATAAAGAAGTATTTGTTTGTGAATTTATAGCTAAAGCAAATTTATATCTTTCTATTATTTCAATTATTTTATTTAAAATAATATCTTTATATAAAGCATTATTTTGAAACAACTTAAAAATCTCAAAGAAAAACATTAAGTGTTTAATTCCATGTTTCATAAATAGCGAATCAATATTATTATATGAATCCCACCATAAACCACCTGAATGTCTTCTATAGACAGACATTATTTCATCAATAAAACCAATTTTACCAAATTGAGCATGATATAAATGTAAATACCAATCACCCGGTAAAATATCCTTAGGAATCGTATAGTTAAATTGATTTCTATATAGAACTGAATTTGTTTGAATAAAATTTGTTTTTAATAAATTTTCAACAGAAAAAGAGGTAAAATCACTTAAAGTGGGATATAAAGAATCACCCATCTCTTTATTTTCATATATTACTTTTACAAAATGAAAACAAACCGTATAATCATCATTATTTTCCATAAAGTTAACTTGCTTCTGCAACTTTAAAGGATCAGTCCAATAATCATCCCCTTCACAAAGAGCTATATATTTACTTTTTGCATTTGGCAAAAGATACGTCTGTAATGGTTTAATACCTTGAGAAAATTGATTTTCTTTTTGATAAACAGGTTTTATTATATCAGGGTACTGCTCAACATATTTACGTATAATGTTTTGAGTTTTATCAGTAGATGCATCATCATGTATGAGTATTTCAAAAGGGAAATTTGTTTCCTGTATAAGAAAACCATCCAAACACTCTTCAATAAATTTTTCATGATTATATGTAATACAGCATATTGAAACCAGAGTAAATGATTTATCTAATCCCCAATTTTTTATTATATCATCTTGCGTTTTATTTAACATTGAAAATATTATTATCTCCCTAAATAAAGGATGTTTTATAGATTAAGGTCTTCAATAAATCTATAAAAATTAAATAGTATCTTTTTTAATTTTGTATTTTTGATTTTAAAATAAATATCGGCCTATTTAAAAACTCACCTAATTCGTTATTTCTTATTATGTTATTATCATTTAATTGTCTATAAAAAAATCTATCTGTTTCTTTTTCTGCTATTCCAATATTTTTTATTTCCCATTTTTCACTAATTGACTCAGATACAAAATTTATCACTTCTTTTTTTGTGCCATTAATAAATAATGGTAAATTAGTATTACCTTTCCAATTAAAACCCAATTGAAAAACAAGATATTTTGTTTTATCTGCCATAAAATTTAAACTATCCACTATACTTTTTTTTGCATTTGTTAGCGATATTTCTTTATTACCATAATCATCACCGATATGGTGTAGTACATTAAGTAATAAAGTTATATCATATGAGATCTGTTTAAAATTACTTTTAAAATCAACATATTTATTAAAAACAGTAATACTTGAATTAAAAGATAATACTTCGGCTGCTAAAGAAACAAAATCAGAATGTTCTTTATTGCCTTCATAAAGATCAACTATTTTAGCACCTCTATTTATTAATTCAAATGTAAAATAACCTGAATTTCCACCAATATCTAATATCTTTTTTTTATTTATATCAAGATTTGAAATTATATATTCCATCCTCTCTCTCTCAAATCTTGATTTTATATTTAAATTTTCAAACATTAATTTATTATTTAAACATTCCGGTATCAATTGATAATTAGAGTGTTTACTTGATTTTAAATATAGATTTTTTAATAAATCAATATTATTCATAACTTATTTACCTCTTTCTTTTAAAAATAATTGCATTGTATCATCAGCTAAATAAATATCATTTTTTGTTAAACATGAATAATTATCAAAGAAATCATTTTTTGTATAATCATGAAAAGCGATTTCTTTATTATCTCTATTATCAAGATAAATTCCGCCAGACCAGAAATACTTTATACCTTCTTTATAATTTAGTTTTGGGATATTATTAATTAAATTATAATCATAACAAAATTTATAAAATAGATCCATATCTGCATCTAAAATTAACTGCGAGGGTCCCCATAATCGTGGATTAGCTTCTATCATTTTGAAATTAAAATTATCACCTCTCACTTCTATCATTATTAAACCAAAAAATCCAAGTTCTTTTAATAATTTATAATATTTTATAAATTCATTACTTTTATAATGATCAGAACTTTCAGCAGCTATTATTGATAAACCGCAACTTTGCTGAATTAAATTTTTTTGAGAATAAATAGAATAATTACTGTTACTATTTATATATAAAAGTAAATAAATGCTTTGTCCATAAATATATTCTTGTAAATAAAAATCATCAAAATTATAAGTTTTGTTAAAATGTTGATATTCTTTTTTATTATGTATGATTACTGGTTTTTGAATTAAATTATTATTCGATATATATTTTAAAGGTTTTGCTACAAAAGGATATTGTAAATTATCAGATACGTATTCATTAGGAATCATTATATCGGCATTTTTACAAATGGTACTGAATTCTTTTTTATCAGAAATTTTAATATAAACCTCTTCGTTGCATAAAGGAATTATAAAACCTAAAGTTTCTAAACTTTTTCTTTCTTTTAATATAAATCTATTAAGAAATTCAGTAGAAGGTAATATAATTAGATTAGTTAAACCAGTCTTTGATTTATAATATATAAAATCATCATTATCAAAATTATTATTTTTTCTTATACATAATACTTTTCGTTTATATTCAGTAAGGAAAATGGTATCAGAAAGACTTTGAGCAATAATAAAATATAAAATATTATTTTTTTCAGCAAACCTACAGAATGAAATAACTGCCCTTTGATTATAACCAGAAAAAATTAATACCCCTGTATTCATAAAAGCCTTCTATCTATTATTTGTATTATAAATTAACATTAATAAAATTAATAATTGTATCACAAATGATCTCTACATCAGATAAATTCAAATCAGGATAAATTGGTAAACAAATAATTTGATCTGCTACCTGTTTAGCTGTGGCTAATGAAAATGTTTCTTTGTACATAACGAAATCGGTAATAAGAGGATAAAAATATCGTCTACAAAAAATATTTTTTGTTTTTAAATATTCGTATACTTCATCTCTTGATTTACCACATAAATCTTTATCAATCTGTACTGGAAAATAAGCATAGTTATAAACAACATCAGGCTGTTCTCTTTTTAATTGTACTCCCGTAACGTTAAAAAGCAATTCAGTATATTTTAGAAAAATATGTTTTCTTTTTTCTATATAACTATCCACTTTTTTTAAATACATAAGTCCAAATGCAGCTTGAATTTCATTCATTTTACCATTAATACCAGACTCAATTACGCTAGTCTCACCAGCAAAACCAAAATTTTTTAATTTGTCAATTCTATTTTTCGTTTCAATATTGTGAGAGATAATAGCTCCACCTTCAATAGTATTGTAAACTTTAGTGGCATGAAAACTCAAAACTGATAAGTCACCATGTTTTAAAATAGTTTCATTTTTATATTTTACATTAAATGCATGTGCCGCGTCATATATTACTTTCAAGTGATATTTATCAGCAATTTTTTGTATATCATCACAATTACATGGCCACCCGTAAACATGGACTGGCATTATAGCTGTTGTCTTTTCTGTAATAGCTTGTTCAATTTTCGTTGGATCCAAACAAAAAGATTCAGGATCAATATCAACAAATACAGGATTAAGATTATTCCATTTTATTGAATGAGCCGTTGCAACAAAACTATATGGTGTTGTTATTACGTCACCAGTTATTTCTAATGTTTGTAAAGCAGTTAATAATGCTATAGTACCATTACAGAATAAAGATAAAAATTCAACACCTAAATATTCTGCTAATTCCTTTTCTAATTTTTTATGAAACTCACCATTATTTGTTAAAACTTTATTATTCCATATTTTTTCTAAATAAGGAATAAATTCATCTAAAGATGGTAATGAAGGTTGTGTTACAAAAATTTTTTTATTCAATATATTCACCTTACGTATCATCAGTTTACATTAAATTTTTTTAATACTTAATTCATTATCAAGATAAACTTTTCCATAAACAGAAATCGGGTATCTGCGTTGCATTTCGAATTGATAAGCTATTGGTATATTATCACAAAAATCAACTTGACCAATCTCTGCATTTAAAGGAATAGATGCTACTGCTGTTATTGCATAAAAACCTTGTAATAATTTCAACTTAAATTTCCAATCAATAACATAAATATCACCAGAATGTGCATTATTTATTCTTTTTTCCTCAACACCAGCACTACCATAAATTATACTAATACCGTTTTTATCCTGAATATGATAACCAAAACTTAATTGTTCAATATCCTCATACGTTTTTAATACAGTTCGTAGTATTATTGTTTGATTAAAATTAACAAGATTAAGTTCATTATATTTTTCATCCAATAAAACAACATTTAAAAACTCTGCTTTTCCATTTTGTATTCTTTGAAAGTTTGATTTTTGAATAAATGATTTTGAAGGAGTTACATATTTTTTTATATCTTCTTTGTCATAATTTATTGTAGCTGATTTTTTATCATTTTGTTTTAATATCTTTTGTTCAGATGAAACTTTCATCTCAAAATATTTTTCGGCAACTTCAGAAGAATCTCCAATCATAGTAACTGAACCGTTATCTAATAAAATTGATTTTTTACATAATGATTTTACTGAATCCATACTATGGCTTACAAATAATAAAGTTGTACCATCATTATCAATCATCCCTTTCATTCTCAATTTACATTTTGCTTGAAAAAACATATCGCCGACGCTTAAAGCCTCATCTACTATTAATATTTCAGGACTTATGCTGGTCAACAATGAAAATGCCAGTCTAACAAACATACCACTTGAATATGTTTTAACTGGTTGATAAATAAATTGCCCCAAATCTGCAAATGATAATATTTCATCAAGTTTTTCATCAAGTTCTTTTTTACGGAAACCTCTTATTGTCCCGACAAAATAAATATTTTCAATACCAGTAAGATCCGGATTAAATCCAGTTCCTAATTCTAATAAAGCAGAAACTCTACCATTAATTATAGCATTTCCCGAACTTGGAATCAGAACTCCGGTTAGAATTTTTAAAAGAGTAGATTTTCCAGCACCATTTTTACCAATTATTCCAACTGTTTCACCTTTGCTAATCTCAAATGAAACGTTTTTTAATGCAAAAAAATCAGTATGATATTTTTTTTTATAAGGACTTAATGCTTCCTTTAATCTATCAACAGGATCTTTATATAATTTATATATTTTTGTTAAATTATCAACTTTTATTGCTATATCATTCATTATGTATCCTTTATCTACAAAACATCAGGGAAATGGGGCTTAAGTTTACGAAAAATAAGAGCTCCAGATATAAATAAAAAAATAGTTATAATCCAGAAATATAATGTTTGTAGAGGATGTTGCCAAAACCAATAGGTTCCTAAAAAAGACTCCCGATAACCTTGTATTATATATAAAAAAGGATTTAATCTAATAATAATCCCTAATGTAGTTGTCGATTGAACTTTCTCAATTGGCCAAAATATTGGAGTAAACCAAAATAATATTTGATTTATAACGTTAACAAACTGAGGAACATCTTTTATAAAAACAGTAACTGATGAGGTTAACCAAGAAAAACCTAATAAAAAAACTAAACTACATAGTAAATAATATAAAACCTGAATCCATTTTAAAATTGGAAAATACCCGTGAATAAAAAAAAATAAAATAATTATGACTAAAAAAAATAAATGTATAATTAAACCTGTTAATATTTTAACAACTGGAATTATACTTGATCTAAAAACAATTTTTTTTATTAAATAGGAGTAATCGAGAATTGATCGTGATCCTTGTACTAATATTTCAGATATAAAAAACCAAGGTATCATTGCTGAAATTAACCATAATATAAACGGATATTCATTTACAGTTTGTCCACTTCTAAATCCAAAACTGAATACAAACCACATAACTAATATATAAACTAAAGGCTGAATAAATGCCCATACAACACCTAAAAAAGAACCTAAGTATCGTTTTGTTAAATCTTTAGTTGTTAATTGATAAATTGTATATCTTGTTTCATAAATTGACAGTAAAAAGTAAAAAAAATCTTTTATATTTTTAACTATTTTTTTTCTTAATATAAAAATTATAACAAAAAAGATAAAGATTATTGGTGTAATATAATAAATCATTAAGACATCCTATAATTTAATCAAAAAATCGAGCAGAAATATAATTTGGTAAAATACGATCTTTTTCTGATACAAGAATGTTTTCCATTAATGGCCACTCAATTTGAATATCAGGATCATTCCATCTGATACCTGCTTCTGATTGCTTATTATATATATTAGTACATTTATAAAGAAAATGAGTATCATCTTCCAAGGCTATAAACCCATGTCCAAAACCATTAGGTATATAAAACATAAAATTATCTTTATCTGAAAGCTCAACGCCAACCCATTTTTTAAATGTTGGTGAATTTTTTCGTAAATCAACAGCTACATCCCATACACGACCTTTTACCACTCGCACTAATTTAGCTTGCTCAAATGGGGGGAGCTGATAATGAACCCCTCTAATAGTTCCTTTCTTAGACATTGAATGATTATCCTGAACAAAATCTTTCGAAATCCCGATTTCACTAAAATCAGATTTTTTATATGTTTCAAGAAAAAAACCCCGTTCATCAGTGAATACCTTTGGCATTATTAGAATAGGACCTTCTATATTAAATCGTTTTATATCTAAAGACATTTTATAATCCTTTCATTTTTTTATTTAGCCAAACAAGACAAATCTTTTCTTTCTAAATATATTTTGTTTAAATACTCACCATAAGGAGATTTAATTAATGCATTAGCCAGCTTTAAAAACTGATCTTCATTTATAAAACCTTGATTAAGAGCAATTTCTTCTATACAAGCTATTTTCAATCCTTGTCTATCTTCAATTGTTTTAACATACTCACCTGCTTCAATCATTGATTCAAAAGTTCCTGTATCAAGCCAGGTAAAGCCTCGTCCCATTATTTCTACATTAAGCTTTCCTTTTTTTAAATACTCTTTATTTAAATCAGTAATTTCATATTCACCCCTGCTTGAAGGCTTTAATTCTTTTGCAATTTTTATAACATCATTATCATAAAAATACAAACCGACCACAGCGTAATTTGATTTGGGATTTTTTGGTTTTTCTTCTAATGATAATGCTTTATTACATGTTTTATCAAAATCTACAACACCATATCTTTCTGGATCTTTAACCCAATATCCAAAAACTGATGCACCATTTGTTTTTTTTCTTGCACTATTCAATAAATCGGTAAAACCATGACCATAAAAAATATTATCACCAAGAATTAAACAAACACTATCATTATCAATAAATTTCTCGCCGATAATAAATGCCTGAGCAAGTCCGTTTGGTTCATATTGAATCTCATATGATAAATTAATCCCAAATTGAGAGCCATCACCAAAAACTTCTTTAAATATAGGAGTATCCTTCGGAGTTGAAATAATTAAAATATCTTTTATACCTGCTAACATTAAAACAGAAAGAGGATAATAAATTAAGGGTTTATCGTAAATCGGAAGCAACTGCTTACACATAACCTTTGTTATTGGATATAATCTTGTTCCTGAACCACCGGCTAAAATAATACCTTTCATGAAAACTCCTTAATTAAACTGTTCATATTTATCAAAAAAAATCTTTAATTGAACTTCCCAATTCAATACTGCTTCACTATATATTGATTTTACTTTACTTTTATCCATATATGAAAAAAACGGCCTTTTAGCCTTAGTAAGGTATTCACTGGAGCCTACTTCTATTATTTCCACTTCATTAGAAATAATAGAATATTCCTTAGCAAATTGATATATTTTTTTTGAAAATTCATACCAATTAATTCGTCCTTCATCAGTATAATGATATATACCATATTTTTGAGAATTTTCACTACAAATTTTAAAAATTAAATGAGCTAGCCCTTCTGCATTTGTAGGAGAACCATATTGATCATTTACAACCTTAAGTTGACTTCTTTCATTGAATAATTTAATCATAGTGTAAACAAAATTTTTTCCGTATTTCCCATATAACCATGCTGTTCTTATTATAAAATATTCAGTACAAATTGACTTTATTTCATTCTCACCGGCTAATTTACTTTTACCATAAACACTAACAGGTTCTGTTATATCATTTTCATTTAAAGGTTTATCTTCTATACCGCTAAAAACATAATCAGTTGATATATGAATTAGTTTTGCTGAAATCTCTTTACTGATTATAGCAATATTCTTTACTCCAATATGATTAATCTTATAACAAAGATCGACTTCATCTTCAGCTTTATCAACCGCAGTATATGCAGAGCAATTAATTATCCACGATATATTTTTATTTGTGGTAAAATCTCTTAATTTTGAAACATTAGTAATATCAACCTCAATATCAGAACTGACATATTTTATATTTTGATCATTTAATAAACAGGTTATTTCTTTACCTAACATTCCGTTGCAACCAATGACCCAAATCATATTAACCTCTTGCTGTATAGTTATTTTCTACCCATTTTAAATATTCACCACTTTTAACAGTATTAATCCAATCTGAATTAGATAAATACCATTGAATTGTTTTATCTAATCCTTTTGCAAAATCTACTGACTGTTTCCACCCAAGTTGGTTTTTGAGTTTATCACAATTAATAGCATATCTTCTATCATGCCCCGGTCTGTCTTTTACATACGTAATTAATTTTTTATAATAATCATTATCTTTTCCTGTAAAATGAGCCATTCTTTCACATAAATAATGTACAAGAGTTATATTCTCCCACTCATTTTCTCCACCAATATTGTATTTTTCACCGGTGGTTCCATTATTAATTACTGCCCAGACTGCACTATTATGATCTTCAACAAACAACCAATCCCTAATGTTCTTTCCATCACCATAAACCGGAAGTGGTTTTTCATCTAGAATATTAAGTATCATAAGCGGAATAAGTTTTTCAGGAAAATGATAAGGTCCATAATTATTTGAACAATTTGAAAGTGTAACCGGTAAGTGATATGTATGAAAATATGAAAAAACAAGATGATCGCTTGACGCTTTTGATGCTGAATAAGGACTTCGAGGATCATACGGTGTGTCTTCATAGAAAAAACCTGTATCACCTAATGAACCGTACACTTCATCAGTCGAAACATGATGAAATAAAACATCGTGCCGTTCTCCCCAGAATTTTCTTGATACTTCAAGTAACGTAAATGTACCAAAAACATTAGTTTTAATAAAAGCTTCAGGACCTGTAATTGAACGATCCACGTGAGACTCTGCTGCAAAATGAACTACTGTATCGATGTTATATTTTTTAAAAATATCTTCAATTTTGCTTTTGTCACATATATCTGCTTTCTCGAAAAAATATCGTTTATCACCAAATTCAGATTTTATATCCTTTAAACTATGCATATTACCCGCATAGGTTAGATTATCAACATTTATAACTGTACCGGTAAAATCCGTATTTTTCATAACATATCTTATGAAATTAGATCCTATAAACCCGGCTCCACCAGTTACTAAAATATTAGAAAGCTTTCTCAATGTAACTCTCCTGCAATATTAAATTTTTAGATATCATACCACATATATTTTTTTTTTTCAATAAATCAATGATTTTTTTTATATAATCATATTTGAATATTTTGTTTGAAAAAAAAATAAAATTAAAGTATAACGGTATTTGGATAATTATAATTTATACTTAATAAAGACAAGGATTTTAAATGAAAAGAGCACTTATAACAGGTATTACCGGTCAAGATGGATCTTACCTTGCTGAATTATTACTTGAAAAAGGATATGAAGTTCATGGTATGATAAGACGGTCGAGTTTAATAAATACTCATAGAATTGATCATTTATACTCAGACCCTCACAATAAAAATGTTAAATTATTTTTGCATTATGGAGATTTAACAGATTCAACAAACATTATTCGTCTTATGCAACAAATAAAACCCGATGAAATATACAACCTTGCCGCAATGAGTCATGTTAAAGTTTCTTTCGATACACCTGAATATACCGGTAATGCTGATGGTCTTGGTACACTTCGATTTTTAGAAGCAATTCGTTTATTAGGACTGGAAAAAACAACTAAATTTTATCAAGCATCAACAAGTGAATTATATGGAAAAGTTGTTGAAACTCCTCAAACTGAGTTAACACCATTTTACCCAAGGTCGCCATACGCTGTTGCAAAAATATATGGCTACTGGATAACAAAAAATTATCGTGAAGCGTATGATATATTTGCTTGTAATGGTATTTTATTTAATCATGAGTCTCCAAGAAGAGGTGAAACATTTGTTACAAGAAAAATTACAATGGCTGCTGCTGCGATAAAAGTAGGACTACAAGATAAATTGTATTTAGGAAACATAGATTCTAAACGGGATTGGGGGTATGCAAAGGATTTTGTTGAAGGTATGTGGATGATGCTTCAACATAAAGAAGCTGATGATTTTGTTTTATCAACAGGCGAAACTCATACGGTACGAGAATTTATTGAATTAACTTTTAAAGAACTTGATATTGAAATTGAATGGAAAGGTCACGGTGTTAATGAAAAAGGTTTTGATAAAAAAACTGGTAAAACTATTATTGAAATAGACCCACAATATTTTAGACCAACAGAAGTTGATTTACTATTAGGGGATTATTCAAAAGCGAAAAAAATATTAGGTTGGGAACCATCAACTAAGTTTGTTGATTTAGTGAAAATGATGGTTAAAGCAGATTTAGACTTAATGGTAAATAAAAAAAATAATCCAAGTCAATCAAACAATATGTGGTAGGTTAATAATGAAATATGTAATACTAGCCGGGGGAAGCGGTAGCAGACTTTGGCCAATGAGTAGAAAAAATACACCAAAGCAATTTATTAATCTTGTTAATGACAAAACAATGTTACAAAATACTGTAGAAAGGGTAACAAAACAAGATGGAGAAGATATTTTTGTAATATCGAACAATGATTCTAAATTTATTATTAATGATCAAATTAGTTCTTTATTTAAAAAATTTAATGAAAAGAATATAATTATTGAACCTTGTGCTAGAAATACAGCACCTGCAATTGCATATGGTTGTTTGTTTTTTGAAGAAAATGATATTATTGCAATCTTATCATCCGATCATCACATCACTAACCCTTCAAAATTTAATGAAATATTAACTCAAGCTGAAGAAATTGCTCGGGAGAATTATATAGTTACTCTTGGTATTATTCCTGATAGCCCAAGAACCGGATATGGTTACATAAAAAAATCTGATACAACAATAAAATCAGGTTATAAAGTCGAAAAATTTGTTGAAAAACCTGATTTAGTAACTGCTGAAAAATATGTAAAAGATGGTGGATTTTATTGGAATGCAGGCATCTTTATATTTAAAGTATCAGTTTTATTAAATGAATTAAAACGTTTATCCCCTGAATTATTTGAAAATCTATTAAAAATTAAAGAAAAAATAAGCAATAAAAAAGAAATTCTTATTTCAGATTTTGAACGATTTAAAAAAATATCAATTGATTATGCAGTGATGGAAAAATCAGATAAAATTTGTGTTATACCTTCAGAATTTGGCTGGAGTGATGTCGGAAGTTTTAAATCATTGTATGATATATTACCAAAAGATGATAATAATAATGTATTTAATTCAAGCGATATACTAAGTATTGACACAAAAAATACTTTTATAATGGGAACAACAAGAAAAATTGCTACTATTGGTTTAAATGATATAACAATTATTGACACACCGGACGCATTGTTAGTAGCATCAAGTAACAGTACTGAAAAAGTAAAAAATATCGTTGAGATCCTTGAAAAAGAAGAAGATGAAGTTATTATTAATCAAAAAACAATTTACAGACCATGGGGTTCGTATACTATTCTTGATGAAGGTCCAAATTATAAGGTTAAACAACTTTATATACGACCCGAACAAAGTATAAGTTTACAATACCATCATCATAGATCTGAAAACTGGACAGTAGCCAGTGGGATTGCCGAAGTAACTAAGGGAGACGAAATAATTACATTAAAACCATCTGACACTGTTTTTATACCGGCAACAGTTCACCATCGATTACATAATCCATCAAAAGTAAGATTTTTAAAAATAATTGAAGTTCAAACCGGAGAATATCTTGGCGAGGATGATATTATTCGGATTAAAGATAATTACAAAAGGGTATAAACTAAATAAATAATATAGTTTTAGGATGTATCATTTTTTAATTTGAAGATGGTACATTTTCATATCTAATTTATAATATCACTAACAATACTAACACCACGTGGTATTTAAATTATAAAAACCAAAACACACCCTACCCTATAATCTCACGTGGTTTAGAACCTTGCATTGGCCCGACAATACCCATTTCTTCCATTTCTTCAACCATCCGGGCAGCCCGGTTATAGCCGATATTAAGTCTTCGTTGTAAGTATGATGCCGATGCTTTTTTGCTTGTCTTTACGATTTCAATTGCTTCATTAAACAATGGGTCTTGTGAGCGTTCTCCACTGGTAAATAAATCAGATTCTTCTTCAATACCCAGTATTTCAGCTAAATCGATATATTCAGGTTCTGCAATACTTTTCCAGTGTTCAGCTATTAAATCAACTTCATCTTTACCAAGATATGCACCTTGTAATCGAATAGGAAACGGTTGGATAGGACTTAAATAAAGCATATCTCCTTGCCCCAGAAGTTTTTCTGCACCTTTCTGATCTAATATAATACGCGAGTCCTGATATGAAATAACCTGAAATGCAAATCGTGCCGGAACATTTGATTTTATTAAACCGGTTATAACATCAGCTGAAGGTCTTTGAGTCGCTAAAATTAAATGTATACCAACAGCTCGTGCTTTAGCAGTTAAACGGGCAAATAACAATTCTGCCTCTTTACCCGAAGTTGTCATCAGATCGGCAAATTCATCAACAAAAGCAACAATATATGGAATATTGGTAAAACTAAGTTTTCCTGACTTAACAAGTTCCCTATATTCAGAAATATCACGAACACCTGTCTTTCCTAATAAGGCATAACGCTGTTCCATTTCATAAACCAGATACTTGAGTGCATTTATTGCATCTTTTGAGTCTGTTATTACTGGAGTTAATAAATGCGGAATTCCGTCATACGGTTGTAACTCAACAATTTTAGGGTCAATTAAAATCAATCTAACTTCATCAGGAGATCTTGAAAATAATATTGAAGATAAAAAGACATTTACACAAACCGATTTCCCCGCACCTGTTGCCCCGGCAATTAAAACATGAGGCATTCGATGTAAATCAATAACAATGATATTACCATAAATATCTTTACCAATACCAACCGGTATCTGGAATTTATTTGAAGTAAAGTTTTTACTGTTAACAACTTCTTTAAAAGACACGAGTTCTCTTTTTTTATTTGGAACTTCAATACCAACAACTTTCTCACCGGGAATCGGGGCGATAATACGTATTGATTGAGCGGCAAGCCGCAATGCAAGATTATCTGATAAACTCTCAATTTTTGATAATCGTATACCCGGAGCCGGTATAATTTTAAATAAGGTAACCACCGGACCATGAATAATATCACACACATCGGCTTTTATTCCAAATTCAGCTAATGTTTGCTCAAGAATTAAAGCATCTTCATTTTCAATCCTTCGATATTCATCGCTATCAATATGTTCAATTACATCATCTAATATTTCCATACCGGGAAAAACACTTACTGTTTCTTCCTGTTCATATTCATTGAAAATATCATCTTCATCTAATTCATCGTGATAGTCTCTTAATTCTTCATTTGATCGTAATGCTTTTTCCTGTAAATAAACATTTGCATTAGTATCAACAAATTTTTTAATATCATCAAAATTGATTGAATTATCTATTTCGTTATTATCATCAAACTCTTCAATTTCAGTTTCCGCTTGTATAGTTTCAATATCTTCAGTATTTTTTGACATAACATCATAATCTTCAGTTTCTATCTGATATTCACCCATGTCATGAATATCAGTTTTTCCATACTTTACAAAATCAGATTCAATTGGGTACGCAAATGCAGCAGAATCATCATCTTCAACTAAATGATGATCTGAAAAATCAGTATACTCATCGATATTATCAAATGTTTCAATTGGCTTAGGCTGATTATCATGATTTTCTTTCCATTCTAAAGGCCAATTTTCTTTAACTTTTTGATAATATTCATCATTATCAATTGAGTGAAGATTAATATAATTTTCATCAGTAGATATAATTTCTTTTTCATCAGGTATGGGTAAATCACTTAGCGTGTCAACCTCATCAAATTGTTCAACAGTATCAGTTTTATTCGTTAGTTTAAATTTTTTAACCGGTATATCATTGGTAGAAAAAAGCGGAGTTTCTATTCGTTTATCATATGATTCATATACAACTTTTGACAGCCAGGGGATGGTATCATTCTTTTTTCGAATAACTCGTTTCTGTATGTCAATTTTTTTAAGACCAATACCTAAAACACCAAGTATTCCATAGACAATCTTTTGTCTGACCGGAAGAAATAAAAGAAAAAAAGCCGTGATTAGAAATAAAAAAATAATAACATATTTTATTACATAACCATTTTGCATAAATAATCTATTGATAATTAAACCATATTTTCCCATTTCTATAGTATTATTAATGGTAATCGAAAAAAAGAGTGGTAATTGGCTTATCAGCACAGAATATCCGACAATAACGCTTATTTTATCAATTAAACCTATTTCAAATGTAATAATTGCACCGGTAATAATAATAATGGATAAAAAGAGTAGTGAAAATGAACCAAAATAATTATTAATTGAAAATAAATATTGTTTTGAAAAAAAACCGAAGAAATATGAATGTAAATATGATCCATCAATATATAATACTATAAAAAAAAGACCCAAACACATACAAAGTGAACCAAGAATTGTTTTTCCTTTAATTCCACTCATAAAAGCCCCCCCCCGGAAAAGTTTCTATACACTAAAACCAATAATAAATGAAACCACTATGGGTATAATTAAATATATGGCGAAAAAATAGATTTTACCTGTTTGAATCATTTTTAATAATAATTTTAATGCTAAAAAACCTATACAAAACGAAACTAAAAAACCAACGATATACTGCCAGATTAAATTATTTTGAAAAATGAGCTCACCTTGAAGTATATCAACAAGTTCAAGAATAAATGCAGCAATTATTAATGGAATACTTAATAAAAATGAAAACCTGCCAGCTTCTTTTTTATCAACACCTGATAAGAGTGCACCTGAAATTGTAGCTCCTGCACGTGAAACTCCGGGTAAAAGTGCAAAAATTTGAAAAAATCCTATAGCAAACGCTTGTTTATATGTCATTTTTTTTAATATTGCAGTTTTTTTATATCTAACAGTAGCTGTAAGAATTAAAAAAACAGAAGTTAATACAAATGAAAAGCCTACAAGAATAAATATTTTAGAATTGCTGATAACAAAATAAGTATTTAATACATCTTTAATCAAAAAACCGACAATGGCAGCCGGAAGTATTGAAACAATAAAGAGAGAATAAATTCTTAAATAATCATTTCGATCAGTCACACCTTCAAAAAGAGATGATTTATACGATGTGTAAAAGACACCTGAAATGAGATCTTTAATATCTTTAAAATAGATACAAATAATTGAAAATAAAGTTCCAAGATGAATTATAATATCAAACGACATATCTACATTAAGATTAAATATTTTTTTTAACAAAAAAATATGTCCGGAGGAGGAGATTGGCAAAAATTCTGCAATTCCCTGCACTATTGAAATGAAAATAACTTTTAGAAAATCCATATTACACCATATTATAATTTTTTTTATTTATTATAGTTTTACTATAACACAAAATTGATGGATAATAAACGATTTTTAATAAAAAAATGGGGCGCTTGCATAAATGCAAACGACCCCATTTTAAACAAAGAGTTTAAACTATTTGTCCATTTTTTGTCTTTCTAAGAATCTAAGAATTTCGGCATTACCGATCTTAGAAAATTCTCTTTTCTTAGCTTCTTCTCTTCTTGTAGCAAGAATACCCCAAGCATCTTCATGAATGATTGGTAAATCTTCTCTTTCAAGAACAGCTTCATCATAAGTAACAACAACATCTTTTATGTAAGAAACAAAATCGCCACCTAATTGATCACCTTGTCTGTACACTCTAAAACCATAAATTTTAACAAATGGTTCAGATCTTGGATACAAAGGAACAATATAAAGGTCTCTATTAGCTGCATTAGCTATATAGTTTGGATTAGTCCAAGTAATTTTTCTCCAACCGTCAAAATCAAGGTACTGTGGCATATGGTATTCTGTTACAATATCGTTTTCATTCTTCAAAAGCACTGATATTGAGTTTTTAAACTGACAACCATACACTCTTAAATCTAATGATTTAATAATACCAACATTTCTAACAACACCTTTACCATTAAGGAATTTTGTTCCTCTATCTTCTTTAGTAAGAATTGATGGATCGTAAACAATACCGCCTCTATCATCTTTAGCTAATTTTGAAGCATAATCTGCCTTAAGGTTACCTTTTTCATCAGTCCACATATCTTCATACACTGGAATTTCAAAAGGTGGTTTTATTATTGCCCAGTTGTTAAATGCTGAATCGGAAAATCTGATTCGAGCACCAAGGATAGTATATCCCTCAGGATCTTTTTGTTGATCAGCTGTTTGATCTTCTGATCTAAGAACGCTAACAAATTTAGTATGCCATTCTTTTGTAAAGGAATTACCTTTGTTTTCAACAGTACTTGCTGATGAATTAAGCTTAACATTCCAGTTTCCTGCTGCAAGTGATGTATTCATTGTTTTCACATCATCACCTGAGAAATTTGAACCTGCTATACCGGAATAATCAATAAGAGTAGGCATATGTTGCGTAAGTTCCGCAGGGTGTTCACTGAATGGAACCTCGCCTATACCTTTACTCTGTTCAGGAAGACCAGTACCATTAGCTTTTAATAAATCAAAATCAATAAGAACTGATGTCTTACCGTAAACTGAAGTACTTAAGCCAATGAATAAGAGTACTCCTGTAAATAGGGAAATCCTTCTTCTCATATTTCTTTTCTCCTTAAAATAAATAATATTTAACATGGACTATAAAACAAATTATATTATATAAACAATTCTATTGTCAACATAATATATTTTTTCCTAATTAAAATTCGTCAAAGTACATACATAAACTTTAGCATTACTTTGATAAATAATTATTATCCGAAATTACTCCTTTGTCAAGAGGTCCGTAATTTCCAATATAATTAAACAATATACCTTCTACATAAAAAAAAGCTCTTTCTATACTTTTATCATTAAATCTAATTGTATGCATAATTGAATTAATAATAATAGCAGGATCATCAATTGTCTCAAACGTTTCTCTGTTAAAATCTAAATTAACACTGTTTTTTTCTATTACTACAGCAAGTAACTTTGATTTAGAGTTAAATTGATTTTTAAAATCAGGATTTACCGGTCCCAATAACAAATCATCAATTATTGCTGTGAGATGTTTAATTTTATTACTCTCTTTTTTAACTTCTCTATTTTCATAAACCAGTTTATTATCTTTTGGATTAACATAAAACATTTTAACATATAATGTACTATTAAAACAAGAAAAACATATAATAATTAAAATAATAGAAGAAATTATAAAAAAAACTTTTTTTCTAAAAACCAATAATTGATTCATACTCATTTATAAAATCACACATCCCTTTAAAGATTCCTGCAATTATTTTATTTGAATAAGATTCATTTGTCAATCTTTTTGCTTCATAATTATTAGATAAAAAACCAATTTCAACAAGAACCGCAGGCATGATTGAATTTTTGACAACTATATAGGTATTTTCTTTAACACCTCGATCTTTAGAAACATTTCCTATTTGAATATTTAAGTTATTTTGTATTTCTGTTGCTAATTTCTTTGAATCTATATACAATTCATCATTTGCCATAGAATTTAATATATTTTCGATATCTTTATCATTTGAAGCATATCCTTTTTCAATAATATTTCTTTTATAGTCATCAACAATATACCATGTTTCAAAACCATACGGTTTTGTAGAAATTGAAGCATTAACATGAATAGATAAAAATATTGTATGACCGTATTTTTTCATTGTATCATTTGCTATTTTTGATCTATTTTCAAGCGGGACAAAAACATCGGTTCGGCGAGTCATGATTATTTTTTTTTCAGGGAATTTTTCTTTAAGTACTTTTTCTAATTTCAACGCCGTTTTAAGTGTAATTTGCTTTTCAACTACCTGCCCCCTATAGGTACCGGGGTCACTACCTCCATGCCCTGCATCAATAACGATTGCATTAATAGAGATTTTTTCAGGTTTTTTTGTATAAATAAACTGTTGATTATTCTCTTCTTTTGTTTGTTCAACTTCATCAGCTGTAATCTGAGCATCAAAATAGCTGTATTGTATATTTTTATTTGAAATCTTTTTAAGTATTTTATTAAATCCGGTTTCGTTGATTCTGACTTTACCATTCGATAATTTTATGATGTCATCAAGAAAAACTAAATTGTTATTTATTTCAACATACGCCGAACCATACAGGATTTTTAAATGCAAAGAATCATTACTGTATTCAATAATCGATCGAGAAACATCATATTCTACTTTCATATTAAAATAATCAGATAAAATTGTTATATCAATTTCTTCACACCAAACAAGTATATACCCCAGTAAAAATAAAATTGTAATTATTTGTTTTCTTGAATTAACTAAAAGGAAGAGATTGAAGCAAAAATTCAAGATAAAGAGAATATTTTTCCTTGAGTCTCTATTATTCCTTTTGGGCATATATTTCAAAAGTATCACCTAATTTGAATATTTTCGCATACATATTTATAAAACCGGTTACAAATTTATTGCCAAGTAATTTGTCTGAAGTTATAAATCGTGATGGATGTATTCCTGTAATTCTAATTTTAATATTTTTAAAGCCATTTCTCATTAATACTTTTTTTAACATATCAGGATTAAATATATAAAAATGATCATCGGGATGGTGTTTTAAATAGTTTTTAGTCTTTTTATTTATTGAATACCCTACTCCATTGGGAGTTGATAATGCCAATACACCATTTTTATTTAAATGTTTATTAAACATAAATATTAATTTTTCATAATCTGCTATATGTTCTAAAACATAAAAAGAAGCAATAACATCAAATGTATCAGAATTTTTTTCGAGGTTTGTATTGTCAGCAACACATGCATTGATATGTAATGTATTTTTTATATAGTCAACCGCATATTCAGATATATCATAACAAACAGATTTAAAACCATTTTCCTGTGCATACTCTGCAAAAAAACCAAGCCCTGATCCAAAATCAAGTAAAGTACCTGATTTTATATACTTTTTTATCATCTTTAGTCGATTTTCTGCAAATTTTCTGATATTTTCCCGATCTTCTTCATACGTTTTTCCATACTGTTCTTTATATTCTTTAAAAAAATAATCATTATCATAATTTATTTTTTTCTCAACAAGATAATCAATAAAATACAGACCACAATTTTCACATTTATACATATTCCATTCATTATTTCTGCCTGCAGTTTTTACCGTAAGATTACAACAATTATTACATAACAAAACAGAAGGTGATGATTCATCAATAATTTGTATAATATCATTCACTTTAGACCCGATTGTGCTATGATATGCTTTTTGAAGTACGACAGAATCCGGAAGAAAACACGTGTCATTTTCCATTTCTTTTATAGCATCTACGAGCGTTTTTTCAAAATTGTATTTGTCATCAACAAGATCTTTTTTAATAAAATAACTATACTGATATTGTTTTGTTAAACTATCATAATAATAAGAATTATTTAATAGTAAGGCCGGTGTCTCAAGTTTCATTGTTTCAAAAAATGTCATACCAAAAGAAGTTATAACCAGATCCGTTTCCTGAATAAATTCTTCAAGAGAATCAGGGCTGTAAATAATTTTAATATTTTCAAAATTATCAATTTTTTCTTTAAAATAAGGACCGACAATAACAGTAAATTCATACCCCAAGCCTTGTAAACCTCTTAATACTCTATTTGTCAACAATGAACTGTCAACTGCACCAAAACTTATTAGTATTTTCTTTAAACCATCGATTTTTTTACATTTTAATTTCGTTTCATTGATAAAAACGTATTCTAACCCCTCAAAATTATACCGGTCATTTTTTTCAGATGCAATTGTATAGGAATTTAAACTCATAAATGCTAAATCCGTTCCTTCACCGGCATCATCAATACTGAAAACAGGCCCTAAATTCAAAAAAAAGCCCATTTGTTCTAATGTAGTATTTTTAACATCCACAATAACCCGGTCATACATTCCGTCTTTTAAAACAGATTTTTCTACTTCATCAAGCGATATAAAATCAAAACCTGATTTTTTCAGATATTTTTCACCATCTTTATTGTCTGATAATTGAGTTATAGTAATACTAAATTTGTCTTTTAATAACGTAGCAATTGCTAATGACCTTTTTATATGAAATAAACCAAATTCATTTCCTGAATCAGTAATAATTAATGCCGTTCTAAAATTATCAAATTGTAATTCATCCCATACATTAACCACCGAGTGCATTGTAAGATTTAATTTTCTTTGATTTATTTTTTTAATAAAGAAATTAACACGTTCAAAATCATCCCTTGTGTCAACAGTAAGTCGAATTTCTCCTCGACCAGCCTCATCATTATGGTATTTTTCAGTTACTATTTTGAATTCATTCGTATTTCGATAAATGAATGGCGTAACATGTTCTAAATCGTATGGTATATCACTTTTTAAAAGAGCTTTTACTAATGCTGATGTTTTTACTACTTCGACTCCGCTTCCATACGGCACAGGAGCAAGATATGCTAAATCCGCATTGGTTTTATTAAAAAGTTCAATCGTTTGAATTGCGATTTCAGATGATGATAAAGGATTATCTCCGGTTGCACGAATAACAGTATCAACCTCATAAAATACCGCAGCATCAACAAATCTTTTTAACACATTTTGTGAATTACCTGCAAATATATCCCATCCAGCCTCATCAGCTATTGGTTTTAAAACATCATAACTTTCATTTGATGTTAGTATAACTCTATGATCTGCCGGCACTACCGATAATCTGTCGATAACGTGATTAATAAGAAGTTTACCCGATAAATTAAGTAACGCCTTACCGGGCATTCTGTTTGAATTTAATCTTACTTGCAGAAACAGCCCGATTGAATTGATTTTTACCATCTATTTTCCTTAAAATTTATATTAAAAATTAAAAATATAATAATCATCACAATTTTTACAGCATTCTCGATATTCTGCTTTTGTTTGTGATATAAATTCTTTTTTATATACATCAGGTGCATCATCCACTGTACAATGCAATTTTTCATTTGAGTACATACATAATTGTATAGCTAAATCCGGTGTAAATGAAATTTCCCGTCTTATATGATAACACGGGAATCGCTTTAGTGGAGAAAGATCGACTACTTTTCTATCCGGTAGAGTACCGCAATATTGAGAGTATTTTCTTAATATTAAGTTTTCCATATCTTTATTTTTTAAAAGTGCCTCAATATCATCTTCATTACATGTCATACGTACAATTTGCCTATATGTAGTAAACCCTTTATTTTTTAATAAAGTAAACGCTGCTTTCGGGATATTCAGATCATATCCGTTATGAATTTTTTTATAAGTCTCATCTGAAAAGGCATCAATTTTTATAACAAATGTAATGTTTTCTTTAAAATCATTTAATGCTTCAGTTATGTTATCTGTAACACAATATCCGTCAGTTTCAATAATTAATTCTAATTTTTTTTCAATAACAGAAGTGACCATAGTAATAAAATCAGGATGTCTTAAAGGATCTCCCCGTCCATTGAAAATTATTTTTATATGAGGATTCATAGTCTGTAATGTCACAAGTACACGATCAAACTGTACCGGATCACAAAAAACATCAGGACTATTTTTAGCCGGATAATATATAGGTTCAGTATTTGACACAGTTGTTATTTCGAAGAATGCTCCGTACACTGTTGTATAGAATAGATGCTGATTTTTTAATAAATAATCAACCAGATCATCATACGTGGTATCAGGTGAAATTGAGTTAAGCAGATTATCAAGAAAAATCTTTTCCGGCTTTCCGTATGTGCCAAAAGATATTCTATATAAACGTAAATCATGTTTAGAAATAAATGTTTCTATATCAAAAGAATTAATATCTTTTGATATAGCGTAAAACAAATAATCATCACGTATTTCCTGATTTTCACCACAAAGAGTTATCAGGTTTTTTAAACAATTGGGAGTAATAATCTGAGGGACTAAAAAATCGGGAAACCCAATACTATACGTATAATCTGCAACATATTTTTCATGTCTATCAATCATCGTTTTAACATACTGAATATCAAAAAAAGGATTTCCGGAAGTATGTATTACAATATTGTCAGAATTTTTTGATTCTTTTAATATAGATTTTAATATAACACCTATTGTTTTATTTTCAATTACCACGTTTTTAACAGTATCCGGTACAGTAGTAATCGTTCCGGTTTGTAACAAAATAACCCGTTCAAAAAGGGTTCTGTCAATTTTTGAAATAATATAGTCAAGAGTTGTTTTTGAGTTATCGGTTAATGTAACATCATTATTTTGAAAAATACCGTCAAGAATAAGAGTGTTCATGAAAGCTCCTGATACATTATAGAAATAATTATAGATAAGAAATACCATACAAAATAGAATCAAAATATGTAAAAGATATAACTTAATATTTCGTATATTTATAGCATAATTACAAATTATAATGTATAATAACAAAAAGAATATCAGATGTGAATAGAAAAATTGTAATAATTATATTTAAATACTGTATTTTTATATAAAGCTCTATTGATTTTATTGATCAGTTAATTTATAATTAAAAAATAGTTTATTATTTGGAGTTTGAATATGGAAACACTCATGTCATTAGTTACATTTAAAATAGGCAATGAACTGTATGGAATCGATATTATGGAAGTTCGCGAAATTGTACGACTTACAGAGGTTACTCCGATTCCTAATTGCCCTTCATTTGTGGACGGAGTAATTACATTACGGGGAGAAATCATACCGATTGTTGATCTTGGTAAACGGTTTCACTTTCAACCTCTGGAATATACTGAAGAAGATGAGTTATTACGCGGGATTATTATTATAAATGCTGAAGATATGATTATCGGGGTTATGATAGATCAGGTGAATAGAGTTGTTAATATCAGTTACGACCAGATTCAACCGCCACCGCAGGTAATTGCGGGCATTGGGGCAGAATATATTCAAGGTGTTGTAAAAACCGAAAATAATTTACTTATCATTTTAAATATCAAAAAGTTATTCAGCCGATACGAATTGTTGCAGTTAACCGGTAGAGCTTAAAGTCATTTCTGCTATAAGCAAATAATATTTTTGTATTTAATCTACGTTAAATATTACCTAAAAATAAATATCATGAGGTTTTTTGTGAAAGATTTTATTGAAGTTCATAATCCGTCTATTAAAAGAAAAGATTTAGAATATGTATTGGAATCAATGATACATGACAATCTTGAATATGGGGTTTCTGCCAAAACACTTGAGACAAAACTGAGTGAAAGAACCGGTTCTAAATATTGTATTGCTCTTAATTCATATTACACTGCGATTGATATAGTTTTTGAAGCACTTAATTTAAATGAGGGAGACGAAATTCTTATTCCGTCCTATACCCCTTCAATATATCTTGATATTATTTTAAGAAGAAAATTAAAGCCGGTTGTCATTGACACTGCTGAAAAATCATATTTTCCGGGCATTGAACAAATACAGAATGCAATAACTGACAAAACGAAAGTTTTAATAGTTATTCATAATTTTGGCTACACTATTGACTGCAGCGGGTTTACCCCATTAGTTCCTGTGGTACTTGAAGATATCACAAAGGTTCCCGGTGCATTAGCCGGTACAAAGAAATCCGGTGAGTATGGACAATATGCGATCAGCTCGTTTTCAAGTACCGAATTGATTACAACAGGTGATGGTGCCGGAGTTTTCTGCAGTGACAAAAAAGATTACCAGACTCTTTCTAAATTAATTTATGAATCTGCTACTGAAAATGAATCTGAAAATCTGTATCAATACAAGATTCATGGTTTAATGCCTGATATTAATGCTGCAATGGGTGTAAGTCAGCTTTCCAGTCTTGAAAAAAGATTGGATTTACGAAAAAAAATCGGTTCGATTTATGAAGAATCTTTATTAAAAAGTCGATGCAGTTTTATCCCAAGTATTGATGGTTGTGAAAGATATTATGCTGATTTTCCTTTTCAAATAAAATCAGGTTTAAAAGATGCTATTGCATTTTTTAAAAAGAACGGTGTTGAGGTTATTAAGCCTTATGAAAAACCAATTCATCATTATTTAAATTTACCAAAAGAAAATTATCCGAATACAGAAAAATTATTTTTATCATCCCTATTAATTCCATCAGGGTCTACATTATTAAAAAAAGATGTTGAAAAAATATCCAAGTTATTAATGGCAATGATTTAAAATTTTTTATTAAAATATTCTTTGACTTTCTATGGGCATTTGATTATTATCTACCTACTTATGAAAAAATTTGCCCTCATCGGATTTGATGAAAAAACAAGCATTCATTTATTCATTGAAAAAATAAAAAAACTTTCAGAAAAACTAAATTTCAAATGTGATTATTTTATATACAGTAAAAAAGATTTTAATTTGTATGATAAACTATATGATAATCAAATAATAAATTGTTACGATGCTGCAATATCAATTGGCGGTGATGGAACATTTCTTTATACTTCCCGGATATTTGCGGGGACGGACATACCGGTTTTTGGTGTAAATCTGAGTAATCTCGGGTTTAATACACGTATTGAAATAGATGAAATTGAACAATACATTCTCAATTTTCTTGAGGATAGAATAGAATATGAGTATCGTGATATTCTCGAAGTTTCTATTGGTGACAGTAATGAAACGTATTGTGTAATTAATGACGGAGTTATTTCGCACACCGGTATTTCAAGAATGATCCGGTTAAAAGTTTCTCTTAATGATGACCCGGTTTATAATTTTAATGGTGATGGTATAATTATCAGTACATCAATAGGTTCAACTGCATATAATTTAAGTGCCGGCGGTCCGATTTTACATCCTTCAGTAAAGGCTATTGCCATGTCGCCGATTTGTGCTCATACACTTGCAATCAGACCATACATAATACCGATAAATGAAATAATTACAATTGAAGTGCTACAATCTTCAGCACAACCTCAAATAACACTTGATGGACAAAAAACAATTATTTTAACCCCAGGAGAAAAGATTTTCTTTAAAAATTCACATAAAAAAATTAAAATTATTAAAACAGTTAAAAGTTTTTCTGAAATTTTGAAAGATAAATTAGGATGGAATATATAATGATATCTAATCTAACCGTAAGAAATTTTGCACTCATTGAAAATTGTGAACTTAATTTATCTGAGAAATTAAATATTATTTCCGGAGAAACCGGTTCAGGAAAATCAATTATTATCCAGGCATTAGCAATATTACTTGGCGATAGAGCAAGTGTTGATCAAATTCGAAGCGGTATGGATGAAGCTATCCTCACAGCAACGATTTCAATTGATAACAATAAATACATTACAAAATATTTAGATAATCTGGGTATTTTAATTGAAAATGATGAAATTGTGCTTAGAAGAAATCTTCTTGCTTCAGGTAAATCAAGATCATTTATAAATGGAACACAAGTAACAAGTAAGGAATTATCATATATTTCATCAATTTTATTTGATTTTCACGGACAACATGATGGTATCGGTCTACTCAAAAAAGAAACCCATATTCGTTATTTAGACGGCTATTTAAAAATTGAAAATAAAATTTCAAAACTTCAGGAATTATATCACTCATTAAATACAATAAAAAAAGAACTTGAACAATTAAGTAAAAATGAATCAGATAAAGCAAAAAAAATTGAATTATTAGAATATGAAATTGATGAAATTGAAAAAGCGAAAATACAGCAGGGTGAAGATAATGAACTTAATGAAAAAATAAAAATTTTTTCCAATATGGAAAAAATAGTAAATCTTAGTAATGAATTATCAACTCTTTTCACAGATGAAAAGGGAATTATTAATATGTTAAAAAATGCTAAAAATATTACCGGACAATTAGCAGAACTTGATAAAGATTTTTCTCAAAATGAGAATGATTTAACTGATTTTTTTTATAAAGTTGAAGACATCAGTTCTGAACTTATCAATCGTGTATCAAAATATAATTTTAATACACAGCAATTAGATGAACTTATCGAAAGAAGTGCTTTATATGATAAACTTAAAAAAAAATATGGCGGCAGTTTTGAAACTATATTAAAACATTGTGAAACAGCTAAAAAAGAACTGTCAGACATGGATAATCAGGAAGAAAAAAAAATAGAATTGTTGGAACAATTACAATTCTCAGTTTCTCAATATACAAAAATCGCTCAGGAAATATCTGTATTACGAAAGAATAATTCTCAATCTCTTGAGAAATCAATTATTGAAGAACTAACCTATCTTGGTATGTCAGATCCTGACTTTAAAGTTAATTTAACTGTTGAAGAAGATGAATTATCTCCAATATTATTTAATGGCATACCGGTAAAATACACTTTGTATGGTTGTGATAAAGTTGAGTTTTTAATTTCACCAAATAAAGGCGAACCGGTTAAATCACTTTCAAAAATTGCCTCAGGTGGAGAATTAAGTAGAATAATTCTTGCATTAAAGTCTATATTAGGAAAAAACGATTCGGTCAGAACGATGATTTTTGATGAAATTGATGTGGGTATTGGAGGCAAAGTTGCACTTTCTGTTAGTAGTAAAATAAAACAACTATCAAAAGAAAAACAAATTATTTGCATAACCCATCTTCCTCAAATTGCTGCTAATGGGGATGGTAATTTCTTAATCCATAAAGAAGTGAATGAAGGAAGAACTTCTTCTAAGATTCTCAAATTGGATGAAAGACAAAAAATTAGTGAAATAGCAAGAATGCTTTCGGGAAGTTTAACAGAAAATAGTTTGAAACACGCTGAGGAACTTATTACGAGTCTTAAATAATTTTTTTATAAAAATTTGTAATATTATTAGCTAACATTTCCGATATATTGAAATGACATATAAAAAATTAAATATACATATATTAAATTGTTAGAAAACATACAAATTTAATTAAAAGGAATTCTGAATGGCCAAGATCACCGATGATCAAAGGAATCAATATCAGGAAAGTGTTCAGTTTTATAAGAAAAAGCTTGAAGAAATTGTAACTGAACAACATAAAATTAAATCATCATCAAATGAATCAGATAAAATATCAAATGAAATTAAAATCATAAAATTAAATTTAAATATGATAACAATTTTTTGTGGAATGAATGATTTAAGTGTCGATTTACTAAATGTTAAAAACACTGCTTTTTTAGATAAAGCAAGACAGCAAATCTATGATATCCTAATCAATTTAGGCAATATTGTAACCAATTATTTAGATGTACCGTTTTCTGAATATTCTGATAATCTAAAAAAACTTGACTTTATGTCAGATGAAGAAAAACTTAGATTTGTACGATATATTGGATTATGTAATGATTTAATTAAAAAGAGCTTTGGTGAAAACACAAAATGGAAGTGGTCATTTGTTGATATTGATAGCCGTTTTGCAATTATAACAAAAAATATTTTTGACTTAAAAAAATATCAAAAAATAGACCAACCTACTGAAGCTGGATTCAGGGAAAGAAGAGCACACCTTTCGATCATACAAAAATTACTTCAAAACGCTTCAAATGGTTTACGAGAAAAATATGAACTTAGCACTAAAAGTATTGAAGATTTAAAACGAGCTATTGATTTTCAAAAGGCTCTTTTAAGAATAAATAGTGTTATTGGTGATACAGATAAAGTTGAAACAGGAAAAAAACAAATTGAAGTATGGACTACATTACTTGAAAAATACCTTTCAGAATTGGAATCAAAAAAAAGAGTGAGATAACATTTATATTCTATTTAAAATTGTATTGACTCTAACTAAAAAATCACATCGTTTGGTAAAAATTGATTTTTGATTATCTGCTTTAAAACTATTCACAGTAGATACTATTCTTTCCCGCTCATAGTAAAAATCCATAAGATCCCATATTATTTCATTTTGTAATTTTGTAAAAAATGGCGAAAGATTTTCCCAGAAATAATCATAAAAATCTTCACTATAAATATTAAATGCTCTCGTATCACCGCTAAATTTAATATTAGATTTTATTTTTTCAAATAGTATTATATATGAACTATTTTTTTCATATATAAAATTTTTATATAATGAACTATTTATTGACAAATTCATACTATAATTTTGGATTTCTGATGAATGGATATTTATCAGTTTTTTATCGGTATTTTTTGAAATTAAAACTCTATCTTTGCTCAATGAAATTAAATTACCTGTTATGTGAACACCGTCATTTTTTATTATAGATATTGAATTTTCAATTTTTTCACTATCAGAACTCATACAAATTTTATCAATTGCTGACTTATTAAATATATATTTATTATTTTGTATTTTTACATAGACCGTATTGAGATTTAAAGATTCTACAGTACAAACTATGCTTGACCCGTCCGTTAAATAAAGAGTATCAGGATAAATACTAACACTGTACAATAAGAAAAGTAAAATAAATAATGCTTTAAAATTATTATATATAAATAAAATAATTATCCTCTCTTTGTATCAGTTACAAGATATATTCCCAAATAAATAATAAAACAAGGTATCAATAGTAATAAAAATTTTTTAAAATCAGACAATATATTAAAAGTATAAAGCATTAATACAATTGAAATAAAGAAAATAAATAAACCGGGTATATAAATACCTATACTTTCTTTATTAATAAAGATTTTATACAAAATAAATGTTAATCCGATTAACATTGGAATAACAGGCCATAAATGGGTCAGTGTGTACCCTGTATTCTTAATCAATAGATCATAAACAATAATAAAAACATTTATTAAAAATAAAATCGATCCGGTAATGAATAACTTCCCATTTTTAATTTTATTTGAAAAAGCCTTTAATAAAAGATGTATCGATAGAAAAATTGTTAATATCGATACTGCATAAAGAATTGATAAATTAAAAAAGATATTTAATAAACCTAAAATCCCAAGAGTTATCAGGTACGCACCAACAACTTTTTTATTTTTAAACACAATTTTCATATTTACCCCTTTTTCAAATTATAGTACTGCATAATTTTTTTAGCACCAATCATCACTATGCTTCATTTCCATTAGTTTCTACTTTTGATTTTGCGACTACCATCTTTAAACTTTCGATTGCTATTTCAATCATTCCATCTTCAGGTTCTCTTGTTGTTAATAATTGAAAAAATAATCCCGGAGAAACAAAAAATTTAACGATTGGATTTTTTTCATGTTTAGCTGATAATTTTAATAATTCGTAACTGATTGAAGCAACAAAAGGCATCCCAATTATAATATGTGAAAAAATGATAACTAGTTTCTGTAATGATTTATGTAATGTTAAATACCACTCCTGGCTATTGAAATATACATTAAAAAAAGGAAAAACTATAATTGTTATAATAAAAACAATAAAAATAAATGAGGTTCCACATCGAGGATGAAGTCTTGACGCTGTTTTCACTTTTTCAATGGTTAATTCAAAACCTCTTTCAAATGCATTAATAGTTTTATGCTCTGCTCCATGATACCCGAATAATCTCTTCGTATCCTTTAATAAAGAGATAAGAAGTAAATACACAAAGAAAAAAACCATTCTGATAACACCGGAAACAATATTATATAAAAATGGATTTTGTACATGATCTAATTTAAATAATTCGGTGATAAAATATGGTGCTCCGACAAATAGTAACATGGCAATACCAAAGGCAAACACAAATGATAAAATCATAGTAAACTGATTAGATTTTTTATTTGACTGGACTTCTTCCGGGAAAGCGATATCAGCTGATTTATTTAAAACTTTGGTTCCAAGTATAATGTTCTCATAAAAACCTGAAATACCTCGAATAAAAGGTTTTCCTAATATTTTAATTCGTTTACCGAGAGCAATGTAGTCCTGCTCTTCTTTGTATAAAGAACCATCAGGTTTTCTAACAGTAAAAGCATACCCTTCACCACTTCTCATTAGTACACCTTCAATTATGGCTTGACCTCCATAAGCGAGATTCATATCTTTTGGTTTTTTATTGCTCAATGTATTGCTCCTTAAGTATTTATCATTATTATAATATAAAATTACATTGTTACAATATATATGATTTACATTTATTTTCAAACCTTTTTACAATTATTTGAATGAATCGTATTCTATACATAAAAATAAAGCATAAAAAAATGTTTCATATGTACTGAATATACAATTAATTCTACCGGTTTTTTATTCAGTATGATATACTTTCATATTAAGGAAGGTTATTATGGATAAATTATTGAATGAAAAATATGCTCAACTTATTTTGAATAGAGGAATTAATCTGCAAAAAGGTCAATGCGTTCGTATTATGACAACAGTTGACTCATACCATTTTGCTTTAACAATACTTGAAAAAGCATATTCGCTCGGTGCTAAGTTTGTAAAAATAGAAGTGGCGAGTGATTATACCACTTTACATAGAGCTAATAATTCTCAAAAGGAATTTATAGACTATATACCGGATTATGAATATGCCAACAACAATATGATGATTGCTGAAAACTGGGCTTTTATCAGCATAACTAATACTGATGAATTTGATGTTTTAAACAATGCAAATACTGAAAATGTTCAATCTTTAATGAGAAATGCACAAATAACCAGAAAAAAATTAAGGGATAAACTAATGAGTGATAAACAGTCATGGATAGTTGTCGCCTACCCCGGTCCGAAATGGGCAGAAAGAATATATGGTTCTTCAAATGAACTCCATAAACTCGAAGACGCTTTTAAGAAGATTATGCGACTTGACAAAGATGATGTTGATTCATACTGGAATGCACATTCAAATACATTAATTAACCGATGCCACTATTTGAATGACCTGCATCTGGATAAACTTATTTTTAAAAATAAATTAGATGAACTTGAAATCGGATTAAATACCACTTCAATATGGCATGGAGGTCCGGCAAAACTTCCTGACGGCAGATTATTTATGCCAAATATGCCAACCGAAGAAGTTTTTACGACACCTGATTTTACGAGAACCAATGGCAGAATATCAGTTGTGAAACCTGTTGATGTTTTTGGAACAACAATAAAAGATTTAAAACTGGAATTTAGAAATGGTGAAGTAATCAATTTTAATTGTTCAAAAGGTATGGACATGATGGAAAAATATCTGTCAATTGATAAACAGGCTAAATTTTTAGGAGAGGTTGCGTTAGTTGATAAAAATTCACCAATTAATACATCATCTTTATTTTTTAACAGTATTCTATTTGATGAAAATGCTTCATCGCACATAGCCTTAGGAGCGGGATATCCGAGTTGTATAAAAAACAATCAGAATTTACTATCTGATGATGACAGATTGGCTGCTGGATGTAATGTGTCATCAGTACATACGGACTTTATGATTGGTACTGAAGACACATGTGTAACCGGATTTACTTCGGATGGTAAAGCGATACAAATAATGAAAGATGGTTCATTTGTTATTTAGGGACAATTTAAGTTTAGCTTGAATTCCATTTAATATACGCTTTTTATCGGTGCTCCATTGTGGTTCAATTAATGTTTTCCATGGAGCATCACCTGTTAACCGATGAATTACTATTCCAGGTTCAATTATTGTTAATAATTCAGAAACAGTATCAATATATTGATTGATTGACATACAATGTACCGGATTTTTAATATGATATTGTTCTAAAAGTGTATCTTTCATGATATGAAGCATCTGAATTTTTATACCATCAGCTTTGATTGCTGATATATATCGAATAAAAAATTTATAATCATCAATAGTTTCACCTGGCAGTCCAATAATTTGATGTATAACGATGTGAACATTTAATTTTCTTAAACGGTAATAATTATACTCAAAACTCTTTAAGTCATATCCACGATTTATAAAAAATGCAATATCATCATGTATTGTTTGTAAACCAAGTTCAACTTGAACATACGTTCGTTGTGATAAATCTGAGAGTAATTCTATTACATCGTCTGATAAACAATCAGGTCGTGTTGCAATTGCAACTCCAACAGCCCCCGGATATGAAATTGCTTCTTCATACATGGCACGTAATGTATCAACCGGTGCATAGGTATTGGTAAAAGCCTGAAAATATGGTAACAGTAAACCATTCGTATTTTTTGCATGTATCTTTTTTATTCCTTCAGAAATTTGATTTGTTATTGATAATGCAGTTGATGAACAAAAATCACCGGATCCTCGTGGACTACAAAAAATACAACCGGAAGAACTAATTGAACCATCTCGATTGGGACAGGTAAAGCCAGCATCAATTGAGATTTTATAAACCTTTTTTCCAAATTTGTTTTTGAAAAAAAAATCAGCAGAATAATAATTTTTATCAAAAAAAATCAAAATTTATACCTTTTTTGTTTTAAAATTTTATTTTTACTATGAAGACTTGACAGAAATCTTTTAAATAATATAATAAAAACAGGATTAAATCAACAATCCTGTTTATTGTATATAAACGATATTGTATAAAAAGAAAAGGAATAAAGTCAAATGGGAACTAAAATTTACGTAGGAAACATGAACTATGGTACAACAGAAGACGCTCTACACGATGCATTTTCTGAGTTTGGTGAGGTTGTCTCAGTTAAAATCATTATGGACAGAATGACTGGCAGACCAAAAGGTTTTGCATTTGTTGAAATGGCTACAGACAAAGCAGCTCAGGATGCAATTAATGGAATGAATGAAAAAGAATTAGAAGGAAGAATGCTTCGTGTCAATGAGGCTAACGATAAACCAGAAAGACCGTCTTTTCAAAGACATTAAAAAAAAAGCTGTCATTTATGACAGCTTTTTTTTTGCCCCCCCTTATTCTATTGCTCGTTAGATTTATTAATAAAAGAGGTATGTATGAATACTGTTAAAAATGGCGATACTGTTATAATTAATTTTTCAGGGAAAGACAGTTCAGGGACTACTTTTGACACAACATTTGATAAAAAACCGATATCGTTAGTTATTGGTGCAGGTTTATTTCTTCCTTTTTTTGAAAAAGCTATTATTGGTATGTCAGTTCATCAAAAGAAAAAAATTAAAATTGCCTGTAATAATGCCTATGGAGAAGAAAAAAAAGAACTGATATTTTCAATAGACAAAAATATTTTTCCTGATAGCACTCCCCCAACCCCGAACATGGTTCTTGAATTTAAACAACCTGACGGGAAAATATTATGTGCTAAAATTCTTTCAGTTTCGGAAAAAAGCGTTACTGTAAATACCAATCACCCGCTGGCCGGTAAAGATTTATTTTTTGATATTGAATTATTAGAAACCCGAATTTCGATTTAGAAAATATTTGAAAAACCTCCTGTTTTGTATTAAAATTTTATTGAGAAAAAAATAACACATTTTATAACAGGAGGCA
>MIAY01000023.1 GCA_001829315.1 Spirochaetes bacterium GWE1_32_154
TCAGTCATATTAACCCCTTTTGTTGTTTATACTATAAACATTTGTTTTGATAAAGTCTCCGGACTATCATGTCCGGTTCTTTATGGGGTCATTATAAATGATAGCGATTATAAAGATAAAAAAATCACTTCTAATGAACTGAAGTCAATGTTAGAAATTATAAACAAGAATAATGAATTAAACCTCATGTAGAAATACTTTTAAGGATATCGATAGTCAAATGAATAATAAAAAAAGCGGTAATTAAACCGCTTTTTTTATTTCAAATAACGAATAATATCCTTCTCAAGTTTAGCAGGCTCAGTTGCAGGTGCATACCGCTTAACCACTTTACCTTTTTTATCAACGATAAATTTGGTGAAATTCCATTTAATATCACTATTGAATAAACCTTTTTGTTCCCGCTTCAAATATACAAATAAAGGATGTGCACCCGGACCGTTTACATCTATTTTATCAAACATCTGGAATGTCACTCCGTAATTAATCATGCATCCGCCTTCGATATCTTTAGCAGTACCCGGTTCCTGGTTTGCAAACTGGTTACACGGAAAACCAAGAATTACCAACCCCTGATCTTTATACTTTTCATATAATTTTTCAAGGCCTTCAAATTGCGGAGTAAAACCGCATTTACTCGCTGTATTAACTATTATTACAACTTTACCATTGTATGTATCAAACGAAATCTCCTTCCCACGTAATGTAACTGCTTTAAGATTATAAAAATCACTCATAAAAGCCTCCCTGTTTTTATTTATAATATATTGCCACACACACAATATATCAACAAATATTTTTATTTTATTATTAATAAACCTGCTTTATTATCAAAGTCATGGTCCCTAAATGCTATATAAATAGTATATTCTGCATCATGAGTCACATTCATATATGAAACCATACCTGAAACGGTATTTTTGTAAGAGGCTCTATAAACACTTCTGATTTTACCTCGATAATAACTTTTAACATTAAGCTGTAAAGATGTACTATTAACCATACAAATGAACGGAACATTCAATTTCCCCATAACAAGTTTATTATAGAAAGCAGGCGCGCCATGATTATACACAATTTTATTGATTTCTCCCGACCCGCGAATTTCTGATAAAACATTACAATCTTCCTCGGAATGAACGGTATAAATATTTGAAGCATCATAAATCATATCAATAGAGGTCACACTTTTCTCAGAAATTGTTTTTAAATTAACAACACCATTTTTAATAACTGCATATTTTAATCGATACGCATCTGAACTATCGATAAACAAAAGATGAATCCCGCCATTTTTTCCGGTTACAATACGAATACTGTCACTTAACGACTGAAAATTACCATTAAAATAACCGGGTTTAATAACATCATCCCATCTTTCATTATTAAATACTTTTACACAAAGCTTGTAGTTATGTGCTTTATCTGAATAAGCCACATAAATTCGCCCTTCATCATCTATAGACATTGAAATATTTTCAACAAGTCCATCAGAAATACCGGGACTGCCAACATTTCCCCATGTTTCATGACTATATCTTATAACGCTCAACCGGTCTTCAAATTTACAGTCAAGATATGCAATATACGGGATGTCATCTTTCGACATTTCCATTGTAGAATAGTAAATATCAAGCGGCGTTATTGCCGGATGACCTGCATATTCCCATGTATTATTTTTATACATCATTACACTAAGGCGATTATTATGCGCAAAATCTTTGTAAGAAAGATATATAGTATTTTTTGAATCAACTGCGATATCATTGAAATAGGCATAGTGTTCACTGATATTTCTATGAACAGTATATTGTATGTTCTGACTGCATCCTGTCATCACAATTGATATTATTATTATTAAACAAACTTTCATTTTTATCCCTTATTTAACCGACAATATTTCTTTGGTATTTTATGAAATATTACCGTTTTCTGCAATACCCTATCATACTATTTTTAAATATTGCTATGGCATACAATTAATTGTATACCATAATCCGTGAGGCTCACATGAAAATATTGTTATTATCACTGCCTGTACCGGGGTTTTATTATCCGTATCAGAAAGGAAACCACCAGCTTTTTGCTGTTTATGCAAAACTTATTGCATCCCGGCATCCTGAAAAAGACATTTCTATCATCACTTTATCGAGGGATATAACCGACCGGGCAAATGATGAGGCTATTTTCAATGCGATTATTTCAGAAAAACCGGATATTGTTGGTTTTTCATTGTATGTATGGAATACCATCCGGTCTCAAAATATCGCAATGATGCTCAAAAAATCAGGCATTACAACAGCAGCCGGCGGACCTGAGGTTAATCAAGCCAACGATAATGAACTTAAAGAAAAATTTGATATACTTCATGAGGGAGACGGTGAATGCTGGATAGAAAACATCATTAATCACCGTGAAATACAGTCTAAAAATCCCGCAGAAACTCTTTTAAACCCGCTTCTTGAAGGGTATGAGAATTTCATAAGCGACATGACAGAAGACGGTGTTGCCTATATTGAATTAGAACGGGGATGCCCCTATCATTGTTCATTTTGTGCATACGGGAAGAAAAACCGGAGCATTGACGAACTTGATTTAAACCGTTTTAAAGAGATTGCACAAAAATGTTATCATTCAAAAGTAGAAACACTCTACCTTTTAGCCCCGACATTAAACAGATCGCATAAACGTTTTTCAGAAATGCTCACAATTTTGTCACGACTACGAAAAGAAAGCGGTCATACAATACATCTTTTTGGTGAACTGAAAGCGGAACTTCTCACCGATGAAGAAATCGCACTCTGTTCCCAAGCCGGTTTTTGTACAATAGAATTTGGTGTTCAGCACTTAGGCGACATATCCCTCGTTGAAAAAGCTGCACATATTTCAAAAAGACTTTCAAGAGCAGGAATTACATCAATAATTGATTTTATAATCGGTTTACCCGGTGAATGTTATGAAGACGGAGTTATTACAATCGATGCATGTGAAAAAGCAGAGATTCTTGAATATTGTAATTTTTATCATCTTCAAGTGTTGCCTGACACCCCGTTACGAAAAGAATGTATTGAAAAGGGATATTCATTTATGGATAATCCGCCCTATCTTATTCAATCTACCGATGCAATTACTATGAATGATATCAAGAGGCTTTATTATTATCTCGAAACAGAATATGATTACTCTTACCGTGATACTTTTGATCACGGTGATATACATTCTTTTTACACACCAAAAGACATAATTGAACTTAACCAACTCCAGTCAATCACCTGGTATCAAAGTGGATGCTTCCTCAACTCAATGATATTTGACTCTAATGAAATTATTAAAGCCTATACACTATTTATTGACCGCCACCCTGAAATATTCCATACGCTCTATCTTTACATTGGAAAAACGTGCACAAGCGAATTAATTACACAATTACGAACAATCTTCACCCAGTATTCAACATACTATGATTACTATTGTAGCGGAAGCGGATTTTATGAAAATGATTCATTTGCGAAAGTACTCAGAGTTTTTGCAAATCCTGAAATTGATAATAAAGAACTTAAAAAACTGATGAGTCTTGCGGATGTTGATTTTTTTGTATTCGATACTGACAATCTTACAAAACCGGCACAAAAAAACATTGAAAAAAGATGCAGAACGTTTGAGATTTCCTGCTACACATTAAACAATGGATTACCGGTAATATGGTATGAGGCTACCGGGGTAGTGATGGAACAAAAAAAAAGACAATAACTCCTAAAATCTCTGTGGTAAAAATCCTAAGACTTTCCTTTATAGAACACGTCGTTTTTATTAGTGGTTTCTCAGAAATAATATCCAGCAATTTAACCGTATTTTTACATAAGGCTCTCTTGACATAAAATTAAAAATAATAGAATATAAATAATCTGCGAAAAAGGTAAATCCAATTTCAAGGCTGAAATACACTCTATGTTACACACAAAACTAATCTTAAGGTTTTATTACTGAAAGAAAGGGAAAAACATACAATTCAGACCTGTCTTTGCACTTTTTCGTATTTAACCTAATTGTATTGGAGTTAACTATGAAAACAAATCACAACGAACAATGGACTCTTGACACTCAAAAAGTCAGAAAACTCATTGAAATTCATCCCGAATCAGACTCTGAAATCGAACAAATTTGTGCAAAAGCATTGGAACTTAAAGGTTTATCCCAGGAAGACGCTGCAAAATTACTGAATGTATCAAATCCTCAGATTATACAAAAAATACTGGAAACTGCAGGAAAAGTGAAAGAAATAATATATGGCCGCAGAATGGTTATTTTTGCTCCGCTGTATACAGGAAATATCTGTTCAAATGACTGTACGTATTGTGGTTTCAGAAAAAGTAATCATTCAATTAATAGATCAATACTCAATACCGAACAGATACATTCAGAAACTATCAATCTGCTTAAAGAAGGTCACAAACGATTATTGATGCTTTGCGGTGAGTCAAAAGCAAATGATTTAGACTATTTTCTTAATGCTATTAAAACAGTTTATAGTGCAGAATGGAATGGTAACAAAATAAAAAGAATCAATGTTGAAATAGCCCCGCTTACCACTGATGAATTTAAAAAACTTAAAACAGCCGGAATCGGTACGTATGCCTGTTTTCAGGAAACGTATGATCCTGATTTATACAAAGAATATCATACAACCGGTCCTAAATCTGATTATAATTACCGGTTAAATGTCATGCATCGTGCAATGGCAGGCGGAATTGATGATGTTGGAATCGGTGTATTATTCGGACTGTCAGATTACCGGTTTGAAGTACTGAGTATGTTAGAACATGCTGCATCACTGGAAGCAGAATTCGGTTGCGGACCTCATACAGTCAGTGTTCCACGAATTGAACCGGCAGACGGAGTATCACTGTCTACAAACGTCCCTTATAAAGTAAGCGATGATGAATTCAGAAAAATTATTGCAGTACTTCGCTTGTCGCTTCCGTATACAGGAATTATTTTATCAACAAGAGAAAATGAAACTTTACGTAATGAATTATTTCAATATGGTATAAGTCAAATTTCAGCCGGCTCACGAACAAACCCCGGAGCTTATAGTGATAAAGAAAACGGTAAAGGCAGTCAGTTTTCATTAGGTGACCACAGATCGTTATCCGAAGTCATTGACAAACTGATAGAAAGCAAATATATACCATCTTTTTGTACGGGATGTTATCGAAAAGGCAGAGTCGGAAATGATTTTATGGACCTTGCCAAACCGGGTTTAATACACCAGTTTTGTATGCCAAACGGTTTATTCACATTCCAGGAATACCTTGAAGAATTCGCCGATTCATCATTAAAACAAAAAGGTGAATTGTTAATCAACAACATTGTGAGTGAAGTACATAATGAAAAACTTAAAAGCTCCATTTCCACTAATTTAGATGCTATAAAATCAGGTGATAGAGATTTGTATTTCTAATCATACCACAAAGAGAGATAAACAAATGAATAGAGAAAAATTAGAATACTACATTAATAATACAGAACAGCTTAAAGCAGAAGCCAATGCTATATGCAGAAAACATTATGGCAATAAAGTATTTCTTCGAGGATTAATAGAATTCTCAAATATGTGTCAAATGGATTGTCTTTATTGTGGAATACGAAAATCAAACAGTAGCGTTCACCGGTATAAACTGGATATCGACACGATTGTTGCCGTGGTGAAAAAAGGGTATGAAAGCGGATTAAAAACATTTGTCTTACAGTCAGGTGAATCTGATGAATATTCGATTACCGAATTGTGTACGTTATCCGAAACGATTAAAAACATAACAAACGGTGAAGTTGCGATAACATTAAGCTGTGGAATAAAATCAAAGGAAAAATTCAAAGAACTTAAAAAAGCAGGAGCTGACAGATATTTATTACGATTTGAAACATCTGATCCGCAGTTGCATACTTATTTACGAAACGGTACAACGCTTGAAAAACGCCTACGAGCATTACATGACCTGAAGGAAACCGGGTTTGAAGTCGGTTCAGGCTTTATGACAGGACTTCCCGGTGAAACAGAGAAAATATTCCTTGATAACATAGAATTATGTGAAAAAATGCAGTTTGATATGGTCGGAATCGGCCCGTTTATACCTGATGATAATACGCCTTTAGCACATTCAATCGTTCCTGATTTACACAAAACATTACTCGCTGTCGGTCTGATACGATTGACTCTGCCGCTATCTAATATTCCGGCAACAACTGCAGCCGGTTCAGTAGACAACACCGGTAGAGAACAAATGCTTGAGTGGGGGGCAAATGTCCTGATGCCGAACATAACACCGGTTGAATACAAAAAAGACTATCTTTTATATCCCGGGAAAATATGTCTTGATGAGTCGGGTTTTGAATGTATCGGATGTTTAGCCGGCAGGGTTGCAACGGTGAATAAGGAATTATATTAAATAGAATGGTATTGACCGGTATTCTTATTTACTGTATGAATAAACTGAAATTAATCAATGAGGTACACAATGAGTATACAGGACAAAAGCGAAATTCAACATCCCAAAAAGAAAGAATATGAAATGGTTTATTACGGGCTTCATATATGTGAAACTATTTATAAAGTTCGGCCTGAGGATATAATAAAAGTTTTTGTTACCAATGAAACGTCACGAAAAGTACCGAAATTGCTAAGTTATTGTGCGCAGAATAAAAAAGCCTATAAAATTATCGAAGCTGCTGAATTAGAAAAAATTACCGGTTCCGTTCATCATGAAGGAATCGGGATGATTACAAAGAAAGCAAAAAAAATCGGCACCCTTGAAAAATTAACCGCTGAAATAGCAAAAGCACCATCACCTATTATCTATATTGATGGTGTTTCCAACCCGCATAATGTGGGAACAGTATTAAGAATCATGGCAAACTTTGGTTTTAAATATCTGATCGGCGCACATGACATGACAGAATTATCAGCTTCTGCTGCACGAATGAGTGAAGGCGGTGCCGAATTTGTAACATTATACAAATCTGATTCAATACATTCATTAGTTGAATGGGCACGAACAAACAATTATACACTTATCGGTACCTCAAGTTACTCAAATAAATCATTATACAAATATAAATTCCCGAAAAAATCTATAATTGTTCTTGGACATGAAGTAACCGGAATGTCAAAAGAAACGGAAAAAGCGATGAATGAAATGCTTGTAATCCCCGGTACCGGGCTTGTTGAAAGTTTAAATGTTTCAACGGCTGCGTCAATTATTATGGGTGAATATTTTCGTACTGTTAATTAGAGGAAAAAGGTATGTCACAACTATCAGAACACATAATAAATGAATTACAATCACTTGGAAATTATGAAAAAGCAAAAAATCTATCACGCTTTTTTAAAACCGGACCGGGTGAATATGGTGAAAATGATATTTTTATCGGTGTTACACTCCCGGAACAAAGAAAAATTGTTGCTCAATACCACAAAGAAATTTCTTTTTCAGATATTTCAGATTTGCTGGACAGTGTATACCACGAAGCACGATTAACCGGGGTTTTATTACTCATAAAAAAAGGCACAAACAAAGAACAACAATCTGACGCCGTTGATTTATATTTAAAAAAGAAACATACAATAAACAATTGGGATCTGGTTGATTGTTCAGCGCCGTATCTGACCGGCGAATATTTTTTTAACCATGATAGAACCACACTTTTTCAGTTAGTTCAATCTGAAAGCATCTGGGATATTAGAATTGCCGTTATGACAACATTTTATTTTATCCGAAAACTTGATTTTGCTGACACTTTAAAAATGGCAGATATACTGCTTCACCACAAACATGATCTTATACAAAAAGCTGTCGGCTGGATGCTTCGTGAAATTGGAAACAGGGATATGAATGTTGAAACTGATTTTCTCAAAACAAGGTATACAAAAATGCCCCGGACAATGCTACGATATGCAATAGAGAAATTCCCGGAAGATTTAAGAAAGGCATATCTAAACGGCAACATATAGATATTCTATAAAATACCTTTTGCATTTAATAAAATCCGTGAAATTTTATCACGATTTGCTTGAATTATAACAAATGACTGAAATGCAGGATCACCTAACGGATCGGGAAGTTCATTAATTCTATTATGTTTTGTCGCGTATATAAATGCAAGTTCAATATACTCAAAAACTTCCTGGTTGAAACCATAAAAAACCATAATAACAGCAAGATTATAATAGAACAAAGGTTCTTCAGGATAAAACTCAAGACCTTTCTTTAACACATCAACTGCAACATCTTTTGAACCGGTCACGCTATACGAATATGACGTTAAAGTAATAAAATCAACATAATCTGAGTAATTAAGACTTCGTTCAACGCCATCAATCTGATATGCCATTGAAAAATACTCAATAGCTTTAAAGAAATTCTGATTTAGAAAATGATATTTACCGAATTCGTATAAGTCAGAAATTGTGGGCAATTGATCGTTAGTGATTGAAACTGATGTCACAACTTTCTCAACTATAGTTTGAAAATCAGGGTTGTCTGCTAATGTGGAAAAATACATAATTATCTGATATTCATCTTTGGTGATAAAAGCTACAAGATTATCAAGTGACGTACTGTCATCCATTTTAATTGTATACCAGAGAACAAATTTATTATCAATTGTTCCTCTTTTTAATGATATAACTCTTCGTTGATATTGATTATTAATCTCTTTTGAATACATATCAGATAGTTTTCTGACATTTAAATTGTTTGAAGGTTCAATATTAATCATGCCGGAAACACTATAGTGATCATTAACGATATTGATGTAACGGCTATCCGCTACATCATTAAATCGTTGTTCAATTATAGAAAAACCGGAAATATCAATGCCCATCGCCCAATGTAAATCAGGTAACGTGTAGTAACTCAAATTATTGCAATTAATTGAGTGAATAAAAAGTAGTGTAAAAAATAAACCGTATACTATTTTCATAGTTTGATTTTCATAATATTTTTACTAATTGTCAAGTAATTTATTTGCTTGAAATATTTACCTGAATTTTTTGTTTTATATCCTCTCGAACTTTACTTGTAATTTCATCATAACTTAATTGATCAGGTTTTACTGGTTCAAGAAACTCGACTGTTATTTTACCGGGTTTTGGAATAATTGTATCAACCGGCAACGATTGTAATGCACCGTCAATAGCAACAGGAACAACCGGAACGCCTAATTCGCTACTGAGTATTGCAAAAAATTTCTTAAATGACATTAATTGACCATCACGCGTCCTTGCACCTTCAGGAAAAATCACAACACTTTTACCTTTTTTTAATATAAATGCAATTTTCTGTAATGATTCTTTAAGATTATAATTAATATTCACCGTTAAAATATGAGAACTGCCGGCTATGATTTTTCTCCACCATTTTTTAAAATGCTTCTGATTAGCAATAAAATAGGTATTTCTTCTGGCAAAACCGGGTAATGATGAAACCATCAGCAAACCATCAAGAAAACTCTGATGATTTGGTGCATAAATAACAGGACCTTTCGGGATGTTTTTTCTTCCTTTGACTTTTAAATTAAGATAAACTCTAAAGTAAACAAAGGTAAAGAAATGGAATAACCCCACCATAATACCATTGCCTTTTAATTTCTGACTGCTTTCAGTACTGAGAATTTTAGCCCACCCTTCATCAACCTGATCGGTCATTTTTACCATCTTATTTTTCACGAGTTCATACAATTCTTTAACCCTCGAATGGCCTGACAAATCCTGACCGGTAATTGAAACCCCATACGTTGATTCAATAAAACTTTCCATTTCAATTTTAGCCAGAGAGTCGATACCCAAATCAAGTTCAAGATGACTGTCAGGATATACTTTCGCACCGGTAAGTTGCTCCAATTTTTTCTTAAATACACTATATTGTTCTTCAGCCGGATCTTCTTCATGGGTAACTTCTTTAACTTCTGTTTCTGCAAGTAAAGGAAACATAAATCGTTTTAACTTCCCGATTCTTGTCCTGGGTAATTCATCAGTTACTATTCTAAAATTTAATACCTTTTTAAAGTCACGTGAAGCACGATTATATTTATCAATAACCTGCCATCTCACCGTTTCAAATATATTGACCAGATTATTACTTTTAAGGAAATCGAAATCAGGAAGTACAATTGCAAATAAACCATTATCTTTGGAGAAAACACCAATTTCTTTAATCATATCAGGATGTAATGCTTTAATTTTAGTTTCAATTTCTTCGGGATTAACCTTTTTACCGTTTGGTAATACAATCAATTCCCTTTTTCGTCCTGTAATAGTTATGTACCCTTTTTTATCAATCGAACCGGCATCTCCGGTATAAAACCATCCGTCTTTTATAACTTCTGCTGTTTCAGCAGGTTTGTTATAATAGCCTTTCATAACATTATCACCCTTAACGCAAATCTCACCATCAACGATTTTTGCTTCAACATTACATAAGGTTTTACCTATCGTTCCGCGTTTGTAAACACCGGGTCTTTTATTAGCAGAATTAAGCGGAGATGTTTCACTTAATCCGTACCCTTCCGTCATTCGGATGCCCAGGACGGCAAAATCGTCCATTATAGTATCATCAAGTTTTGAACCGCCACTTAGAAAATATCGGACTTTACCGCCGAAACGTCTGTGAACTGCACCGAAAACAATTTTTCTAAAACCCATTGAAGGTATTAACTTTGCCAGACCAAAAATAATGCGTGTTGCCGGGCTTGCATTTATTTTATCCATTATACCTTTATGGAACATTGAATATAAACGCGGTATACCAAAAAGAATTGTTACTCCGTATTTTTGAAAAGCACCGATTATAACATCGCTTGAGAGTTTTTCTATAATCACTATTGAACAGCCGAAAACCAAAGGCATCAAAACAGTACCTGTTAACGGATATATGTGATGAAACGGTAAGATTGCTCCGTATACATCATGTTCATTAAACATACCGAATTTACTTATGCCGTATATATTAGCCGATAAATTTTTTCTGGTTAACATAACACCTTTAGGTTTCCCTGTTGTCCCGGAAGTATAAATCATCACTGCCGTTTCATCATCATCAGGAAATTCTAAAGCATCTTTTTTCATATCATTAGATGGTTGCTGACTAAGGGTTTCTATATTTATAATCTGTGGATTTATTTTTGCTAAACCGCACGCTTCTTTCATTTTTTCCTGACAGATTGTTGATGTGAAAATAACAGTTGGAACGCAATCTTCAAGTATGTAGGATATTTCTTCTGCTGATGATAAATAATCAACGGCTACTGCAGTACCTTGAGATAACCAGATACCAAACAGTGAAAAATACCACTCCGGTCTGTTCTCAAAACATATTACAACACGATCACTCTGATTAATTTTTAAAAGACTTGAAAAATAGTAAGAATTATTTATTACTTCACTATAACTGACAGCCCGGTCTGCATAATACAAAGCCGGTTTCTTTTTATCTTTTATTATCATTCAAACACCTCTTTGGCATTATACCATAATCGAATAGTAAATTGCAAATACTATAAAGTTTCTTTCAAATAGTATTATTATATCGATTTCTTTACCAGTTTGATAACATATAACATAATGGAAGGAACTATAAAAATGTTTGCAAAAGTAGATGATACTATACTTAAAGAAACCAGTATTCCAAAATCTGAAATAGGACGAAACCCTGAAAGGGTAAATACAAGAAAACAAGATGCAAGGGCTATTGACGTGACAATAACCGGCTTTACTGTTGTGTACATTCCACGAAAAATATCTTTTGTTTTTAATAAAAGTAGTGACTTTTTATTCTGTCTGAATGAATTCATGATATGGATAAAGTCATCAACACCTATACCTGTAACTATACTTGCAGTCATTATTGTTGATGCATTTAATTTTATATTAAGAGTATACATAAAAATAATATTCATTCCAATAGCAAAAATAAGTGGAATTAACCCGACTAATGCAATTAATAACGATCTGTAGGTCAATAAAAGTATAAAAAAAATTAAAATTAATGTAATCGCAACACTCATAATCTGGTTATCTACAATAAAATCAGATACCTCTGAAATAATAACAGATTCACCCCAAACAACATATTCAATATCATTTTCGTCATCAAAAACCTCTTTTGTCATTAAAAGGATTTCCTGTTTTAAACGGATAATATCTTTATCAGTCACAAGTCCGCCTGTTTCTGACAGTGGTTTAATTATACAATTGATACCGCTTAAATCATTATTTAATAACATATCAAATGTAATAGTACCGGAGCCCTTCATTAATCGGAGAGTACTTCCCGGGAGAGTATCATTCGAAAAAAGAGAATATTTCCCGTCTGTAATAGTTTCAATATTTTTTAGTATATTAATTGGTGAGATTACATTGCAACGGGTAGAATTTATTTTGATTGCTTGTATTTGTTCCTGAAGCTTTACAATTTTATTTATATTTTCTATCTTAGAAAAAAACCATCTGCTGTAATCACCTTTTTTTCTTATGGTTAAAAACATAGTATCAAAACCATTAAATTGACGATCAAAATAATTCATATCAACAACAACTTTATCTTTAGCCTTAAAAATACTACCAACATTCATATCTATCTTAATTTTGGGGAATATCACAAAAATCAGCATTATAACAATGCCTGCAAACAAAAGGATAAAATATTTTAACGAAATAATAAATTTAATACATTTTTTTTTAAAAATACCGTTACGCAACGTAATAAGAGTATTTTTGCAAGAGGCTCTATACAAAAAAAATAATATACGGGATTTTTTTGTATAATTTGTTTCTGTCTTAATTTTCACATAACGAAAAAGAAATGAAAAAACAATCAACATAACAAGAATGAAAATAAGTATTCCGAGACTAATCAAAACACCAAATGACTGAACAGGTTTTATCGATGAGAACGTAAGTGAAAAAAAAGCAGCCCCCGTAGTTAGAGCCGCCGGTAGTATTGTCTTCCAAACTTTTTGTAACACTTCTCTTGAAGATTCTATTACTATTCCCCGGCGACTTAACTCAAATGCCCCGTTTATAAAGTGAATCAGATATGAACTGCCGATTGCCATTATTACTGCCGGCACAAGAACAGTTATCATATTAATCGAAAATCCGGCATATCCCGCAAACCCCATTACAATCATTACTGTAAACCCGATGGATAATGATGCAGCTATTGAATAATAGATATTCCGGTAAAATAAAAAAATAATAATACATATCATACAAAAAGCAGGAATTGATAACAATATCATATCAGTTATTGTTTTCTCTTCCCCGGTTGCTTCAATAATTTTAACTCCACTTACATGGATTTTTAATTTATTTTTATATTTATTGATAATTGTATAAATAGGTGCAGTTAGAAGCAGGCTGCTTTTATTAATTTTATTTTCTGGTAGATAAATATAAATACATCCGTCTTTCATGTCTTTTGAAATAAAAGAACCTTGTAAATAATCATTCAGTATAAATTGTTCAGTGATATTTTCAGATAAGATCAATTTACCAAATGCAATTCCATCATTTTTTTTACTCATGATATTAATTGAAAAAGGATCTGTTATTGAATTAAAATTCTCAATTGATTTTAATTCATCACAAAACGACTTGAAAACAGAAATATTATCATCAGTAAATGCATTTTCGACAGCAATTAAAATCGGAACTTCACAAAAAAATTCTTTAGTATATTCTTTATATATATTTATATTTGCAATAATTTCTTTATTCACAGGAATAAATTGAAAAATCCCCGAATTAACGGTAAGATTAATGACTCCTGAAGCGATAGCAAATAACACAAAGAGTACTACTATTTTAGTTTTTATTAACATATTTTATTGTTTTTTTTAATTTTAAGTGTATACTATACACTTATATATTAATTTAGGAAGGAGTTCTACTAAAATGTTAAAAAAATCGTTTTTCTTACTGAACACAATTGCATTGTGTTTATTCATGGCTATGATTAGCTGTATCCCTGAAATTAAACCGGAAGAAATTCCTGCAAAAGAAGACCCCGGATACACAATTAGCGATAAAACCGCAACAGTAACATCATCTGAGGGCTTAATAGCAATGTTATCAAACACGGCTGTTGATACAATCAACATTAAAGCTTCCGGAAGTTACACTGACAGCTATGTTGTATCAACACAAAAAACCATTATAGGTGAAACAGGAACAAAGCTGAATAGAATAACTGCTAATACTGATAATATTAGAATTTCAAAGCTAACCATTACTTCTTTTGTTGCCGGTAGCGGTATTGGAGAGGGTGAATTAACATTGGAAGATGTCACAATCGAAGAAGATTCCATTTTCAACGGTGGAGGAAGCAACAGTATTTTCTTAAAAGGAGCTACAACTTTTAAAGGCGATGTTACCCTTAATAAATCAGGGTTAAGTTTAAAATCTGATAAAGGTGTTAAAATTGAAAAATCACTTGTAATTCTTAAAGCAGCATCACTTTTACCTATTGATGAAGCAAATCCTCCGGAATTCACCGGCGATATAATAATAAACTATTCTGTTTCATCCAGTGAAACAACAACGATAAATGTAAAAATTAATAAACTTATGACAACAGAAACTGTTTTAAATGTTGCTATAGGTACTAAAGCAGTTGTTCAAAATATTATTACATTTTCTGCTCAAATATCAATTAACAATCAGGGGACAATTACCTCAACAAATAATACAGCTGTTATAAGCGGTATTACTACAAACATTAAAATAATTGCCCTTGATAATGCTGCAAAAGCTGAAATGGCATATTACAAACTTATGACTTCTCTTATCGACACACCAGTTGATTTCATAAAAGGTGATTTCAAAGTAAAAACGAATATTACAATAGATAACACTCCAATACAACTTACATGGACTTCAACTGATTCTTCTGTTATATTTGCTAATGACGGTCAAGCTACGGTTTCAGTTCCTGAAAGTGGAGCAGCAAATAAAGAAGTAAAAGTAAAAGTATCATTGAGCTTTAATGGTATAACAAAAGAAAAAGAATTTACATTAACATTAATTGCAAAGGAACTTGATACAAATACTGATATTTTAATGAAAAACCTTAATCAGTCATTTACACTTATGGGCGAAAATGTTGATTTTAGAACTATTACCGACTCATACACATCAAACATAGGAACAACAAACCTTTCTGTAAAAACTACCGGCATTGATATGACAATAAGTAGCACAAAAGAAACTACAGAAGGTAACTATAGTAGTGATGTTTCTATAAAATTTACTAATTACACTGTAGATAAAACCTCAATTAACGGTACGATAACCGGTAAAGTTGCAATAACCGGTGGCAGTATCAAATTTCCTTCAGGTTCTCCGGAAAAAGAAGGATCAACAGTAACTGCTCGCCCGACAACTGTTTTTACAGGTTCAGCTGATTTATCAGTAGTTTATTATGATTTTGTAAAATCTGCACCTGTAACTGAAACAATCAAAGCAACGAATATGAATGTTGATACAACAAGCGGTGATTTAACAACCGGTACAGTTACTTATAACACAAGTACATTTGATATGTCTAAACCGGCTGAAAGAGAAAGTCTTTTTAAAACATTCTTCGCAGGAGAAAATCAGACTGAGCCTAAAATTTTAAAAATACTGACAGGTGTATTACAATCAGCGACAAACAACAGTGCTTATAATCTTCAATCAGGAAATTTTGTAAAAGACATTCAATTTCCACTTATGGAAAAACTCTTACCGGCACTTGATTATACTATAACATATGATACAACAATAAAAGGCTGGAAATCAGGAACTGCAAAGGTTACTGTTACAGCAACAAAAACCGGTGATACTGTTAACAACGTTGTATCATTTCAATTTAATGACTACAAAAACATCGATGATATAACACTAAACTCAACAAACTTGAAAATGACTGTTAATGGAACTGCAGATTTAAAGTCATTTATTACAGGTATATTAAAACCTCTAATGATTAGAGATTCTTCAACAGGCTTTGATCCATATAAAGAATTAACAGCTCTTAAAACAACTTATTCAGGTTATATTGATGGAACAATTACTTGCGGTGGTACAGCTCCAGGTAATGTTGTGTTTACTCAATTCGGTATTGCAAATAACTTTGTAATGATACCACCATCAATGGCTGATATACCAATGATATATAATGCATCAGGTACGGTAAAAGTGGGAACAAAAGAATTTGACGCAATTGCTTTAGAAGAATATGTAATAAATCAAATGCCTTTTGTAAAAACAATTGAAGACAAAATAATGTTTAAGTACTCCGAAACAGCTCATGTGAGTGCTTATTTCAGATACTATTCAGAATACCAGCGAACAGGTACTACGACTTTTTCAATACCGGGAAAGGTTGGAGGAACTCTGGATGTTGTATTTGGTACTTACAAATACGGGGTATATCCAAAATCATTAAAATATACAAATTTCCAGGATAGTAATATTATTCTTAACGGCACTGAAACCAGATTATATGAAACAATAACAAAATTAAGTGTAGGTAGTGAGAATATGCTTATCAATACTTTCGGAAAAGGTGAATATGATAAAGTTGAAGACGGATATGATGGTTACTTTGTTAAAAATACATCAGGCACTGGCGGATATGACTTTACTTATGCATATATTACTACTGAAAAAGACAATGTTCAATACTATAATACATACTACTTCACAGAAAATACAAGCAAAACCGGTAAATTTAAAAAAGTTACTGTAGATTTATATGATAATGGTTATACTGAAGATTATATTATCTATTGTCCTGAAGGAAATGGTGACTATGACTTTTATAATAAACCATATAGTTATGAATCTGAAACAAGAACTAGTAATACATCAATTACCTTCTCGTACAATGAGTACAGTGGTGTAATTACCGGCTCTCAAACAAAGCCTTTACAAATAACACTTAATTAGTGTAAATATTTAAACAAAGTCCCTGCTTCAGCAGGGACTTTGTTATATAATTGAATGAAAAAAAAAATAATATGCACCCTCATTTTTATCCTTTCTTCGCTATTACTAAAAGCAAATACATTGACCGGTTACGATACAAAAGTATTATTTTCATCAGGTATTTTTGAAGATCCTGTTAACTATATTAAATACATTCCCGGAGTAAGTGCCCCATTCAAATATTCTACTCTCTTTTCAATGTATGGCGGAAAACCGGGACTAAACACATATGTGTTTGATAGCATACTCATACGAAAACCTTATATTCTCAATAACTTACTATCTTCAATCAACCCGCTCATAATTGATTCAATAAATCTATCGGTCAATTCAGGTGTCATTTCGCTCAAATCAAAAAAACCATCACCAAAAACCGGTTTAACCATAACGCACACAATTGCTGATACAAATTCATATATCAATATTGCCCTGTCTCACTTTTCTTTTCTTCAAATAGCAGCACGAATTTCTCACATAACGGCACCATTAACTTTTTTTAAAAACGAACTTGCTCAAATAGGACTGTCGATATCACCCACGCCATTGTATGCTGATTTATTTTTACAATTTACCTATAAAAAAATGTTTCTTACATTTACTCAAAGCGTCATTTTTAGAGATGAATCAGCAGAAAATTACCATACAGGCAAACATGCTTATTCAGATATATATGAGAACTCACACCTTACCTATGAAGGAAAAAATCTTTTTTTTCATAACCAGTGGAATTTTGACTTGACCAATAATGATTCAGTCAATTTCAGAATAGGGTATGAATTTTACAACAATGGCTATAATTATCAATTACATGAAACCGGTACCGGTTATTTTTCTGAAGATTTACGACAAAAATTTAAAGAGCTTACAACTCTGCCATTATATATAGATAGTTTTTATGTTGATAATTTAGAACTTAAAGTAAATGAAGTAGAAAAATACCATTCAATTCAGTCGGAATTAAAATACAATCTAAAGCGGGACGTGTCTGAACTCAATTCCGGATGTGGTATTCTTGTTGATTATTACAATAAATCAAAAGATAATATCATGTATGGACATTACATTAAAGACCTGACTTTCACATACGGTGAAACTGTAACCGTTGGCGTTCCGATATATCAGCCTGAATATATCAAAAATGAAAATGATTATGGTGTTATTAATTATTACTGGTTTCTTAACCATGCAATGATAATTAATGACGAACTTTCATTTAAGTTCGGGATATCTATTGATGGCTTTTTATTAAAGAATTTTGAAAAAAATCTTTTTTCCATCCCTGTTATAAAACCATATTTTTCGATTAATTATCTTTATAGCTTTAATAGTATGCATATTCAATCATTTTTGTTTTCATTTGAAAGTGGAATATCCTCAGACAACTTCAGAGATATTTCATATCAGACTATTCTTGAAAAATTTAATAATAACTATGCCCTGCCTGCAGAACAATATATGTATTCAAACCTTACCATTAACATTACATCACCGTATATCGATATTCATACTTCAGCACACGCAAAAGTATACACACACAATTTATACGACATAGAAAATAACTTTACATTCGATGCCAATGGATACTTTTTTAATGCAAATATTGCACTCAGCAAACAGTATTCAAATAAAATATACCTCTATTCCGGTTACAGCTATTCAATGAATATGAGAAGCAAAGAAGTAAATAATACCTTTATATACAGAGAAGTTGAATACAACCGTCCGCACATTTTCAATTTCATTATTGATGTAACACCAATAAATTTTCTCTCTGTTCTTTTCAAATTTTCTATTGTGTCAGGAACAATAAAAAAAACCGGAATAAACAAAGAATTAGTCGGTTTATTAGACAAAGAATATAATCAATGGCAAATAATAGCACAGAAAATTAATCTGTATGAACTTTGGTATGGAAATAATTATTACGATTTCATGAATGAGAACCCTGAAAGAACATCTGTTGCTCTGCCTTTAGATGTTAAGATTACATTCAAACATTATTTCCCCAATGCCCGTTTACACTTAGAATGTTATGCCGGTGTGGAAGATTTGCTGTCAATTTTTTATAAACCGGACTTAAATGACTCAATAAGCATTGATAAATGGACAGGCACACTTGTTGAATCAGCAACATATCAATTTGGTATGGGTTCACCAATACCTTCAACAGGTATTAAAATATCATTTTAACCTCATATTAAAATAATACTCTTTATAGGCTCATTCAAAAATTCGAGATAAAAAGAGTATTTTTGCAAGAGTCCCTTTACATACTCAATAAATATGGTATTTTACTGCTATGAAAAAAACAAGCTTTTTACCACTTTTCAGTTTCCTATTAATCATTTCAACAATTACAAACTGTGCAATTGTCAAACAAATGCTTCCGGCAGTTAAAGAAAGCAAAACAGGTGTTTCACCGCTTTCCATTGAGGAAGAAGTCATAAAAAATACTAATGTTCAATTAGAAATATTTTCTGTTGCAGGATATAACGAACCGCATACCCCGCCATTGCAAAAACCAACCCGGAGACTTGAAGATTTTCTTTTACGAACACATGGGACAATCGATTTAAACAGGTCATTAGTGTATAAATATTACAACCCTGAATTTCAATCCACAACCATTCAGGTTATGGTTGCCGGTATTCATTCCGGTGTCGGGACTATTGCAAATCTTGCAGAAGCGATCGTTCTTCGATCCCCTGAAACAGAGGTATGGATATGGGAGAGAAGATCAAATCTGCTTGAAGACAGAAGTTTATTTATTGAAACATTACAAACTAAAAATACCAGCAGACTACTTGAATCATTAGAACCTGACACATACAAACCTAAGGCTGACATAATTTTCACACCGACTACCGATGATATTTCATTTGCCGGTTTCTGGGGTTTTAATGTTTTTGCCGGCGATCTTTTCAATGTGATTAATAAAGCGAAATCGCTTGAAAAAAAAGTGATCCTCTCCGGGTATTCTCTTGGTGTTATGTATGTTACTAATTTTCTTGCAAATCTTTTTACAACCGATGGCGTTGCTGAACCTGGATATTCACTTGTTGATGGTGCTGTTTTATATGACGGACCGTCGCAAATCGATGCGTATGTTACCTCAGAAAACAAATATAAAAAAGGAATTTATATTTTCCCTCCCGGGAATTTTATACACGGCATTAATGAACTTGAAACCGGGAAAATATACCCTTGCAATACCGACGGTACCGGTGCTATTGATCCTTTTTTCAAAATTGAAACCAAAGCAATACTTGCTGCCATAGCCCCCGACGATATTGCACCTATACGTTACACATCAGGGTTTCAATCGTTTAACATATCAAACCTTGCTTCAGCATTAGTAGAAGTTGATGATAATTACCATCCATTTAAATTATTCACAGCAACACTTGGCAGAGCAGATGCAAACCATTTTGGTGTTTTCTCTAAAAAATCTGTTGTTTCTATAACCGGATACTCAAATAATAAAATACATATTGACTGGATATATCCCGAACATTTTCCCGGTGAAGAATTTAATGATATACCACAATTCTTATATACGGTGTCCAACAAGACATTTAATTCATCTGACTGGTATCAGCCGACGAGAATTCTTCTTGATCTGGGAAGCATTCATAAAAACGACACTTCACGAGGCTGGCAGAAATCCTATTTTTCAGTAAGCGAAAATTCTAAAATTAACATACCAATGCTTGCTATCGGTTTAACAAAAGGACTTGTAACTCATGAAGACTTGTATAAAAATTACTTCACAAGTACTGCTGTTACAGACGCAACAATTATAATGATTGATAATTTAATGCACTTCGATGCGGATACAATAAGCGGCCATAAAAAACATCCGTTTGCTGATGTAACAGCACGATGGTTAAAAAAAACATATAATTAATATATCACTTGCAATTGCAAATATTTTAATTATAATTATAACATCAACTTAAAGGATTTATAAATGAAAATAAGAACAAAAATTACGCTTTTTACTTCATTGCCAATACTATTAATCTTCACGATTATTATTGGTATTTCAATATTATTTTCAATCAATCAGACAAGAACTGATTCTGAAGAACTTATGATCGCACTTTCAAATAAATATGCATTTCAAATCCAGAGTGAGCTTAATGAAATAATGATCGTGACAAGAACTCTTGCTCAAATTTTTGAAGATTATGAAAGTCTTAGCATTCAGGAACGAAGGGCAGACCTAAGCAAACAACTTAGAACTATTCTTGAAAGTAATCCGCAGTTTATCGGCGTTGCAACCTGCTGGGAACCAAATGCATTAGACGGGATTGATTCATTCTATAAGAATACACCGGGACATGACGCAACGGGAAGATTTATACCTTACTGGAACCGGTTTAACGGAAAAACTGAACTATCAGCATTAGTTGATTATGATAACCCCGGTGCAGGCGACTGGTATCTTCTACCGATACAAACAGGGGAAGAAACGCTCATTGAACCCTACGAATATACTGTTGGTAATGTTACCAAGTTAATAACATCATTTGTTGTTCCGATTATGAAAAACGGTAAAGCAGTTGGTGTTGTTGCTATTGATATTATACTCGATAGTCTGCAAAATAAATACAGTGATATCAAATTATACAAAACGGGTGCTACCAGACTGGTATCCGGCGATGGAGTAATAATTTTGCAAAAGCAAAAAGAGCGAATAGGCCAATTATGGTCTGAATCAAAAAATATTGTAGCACAAAAAAAGATTTTTGAAAGACTTAATAATGCAGAGTCGTTTACTGAACGTGAATACTCGACGGCGTATAAACAAATAATTACTAAAAGTTATGCACCGGTTTTTATTGGAAAATATAAAAAACCCTGGATTTTTGGTGTTTTAATACCAACTAACGAAATATATGAGAAATCAACAAAACTATCACTATTCCTGATTATTCTGAGTGGGTGTGGAATAGCTTTTATAGTTTTCGTTCTTGCAATGGTATCACGCTTAATTGTTAAGCCAATAATTACAATGAATACAATAATGAAAAATATTGCAACTGGTGATGGTGATTTAACGAAAACTATTAAGGTTAACACTAAAGATGAATTAGGTGAATTAGCTACCAATTTTAATGTTTTCATAAAAAAACTTTCATTAATCGTTCTTGATTTAAAAACCATTAATGAAAAAGGCCAACAGATTGGGGATAACCTTGCATCAACATCCGAGGAAACATCTTCAACAATTGAAGAAATTACCGCAACAATTAAATCAATGGATGACAGAATTACATCATTAAACGATCAGATTGAACAAACGGCAAATTTCTCATCAAACATAACCAGGCTTATACAAAATGTTGATACCAATATTGAGAATCAGAGCGAATCTCTATCCCAATCTTCATCGGCAATTGAACAAATGGTATCATCGATCAGCTCTATGGAAAGTAGCACCGAAACGAGAAAAATATCAGCCGATAAACTTGTTATTACTGCACGTGATGGTGAAAATAGTATGAAGCAAACGGTTCAATCAATCGAAGAGATTTCAAAATCCGCAGAGATTATTGCCAATATGGTTGGTGTTATTAATAATGTTGCAGAACAAACCAATCTTCTTGCAATGAACGCTGCAATTGAAGCAGCCCACGCCGGTGAATCGGGTAAAGGTTTTGCCGTTGTTGCTAGTGAAATTAGAAAACTTGCCGAGTCAACCGGAAAAAACGCACGGGAAATATCAAATACACTTAAAAAAATAGTAACGAATATAAAAGATTCAACGGACAAAACGGTAGATACCGGTAATAAAATTACTGCAATTATTGATGGCATTGAAGATTTATCACTTAGTCTTAATGAAATGCTTTCAGGAATGAAAGAACTTAATGTCGGTTCTTCTCAGATTACCGATTCATTAATAGAATTAAAAGACATATCTGCAGTAGTAAAAAAATCTTCCTTTGATGTTTCAAAGAATATTTTTGAAATTGATAAATATATCAGTACTATTTCAGATGTTGCCGGTGAATCACATAATGGTATGAAAGAAGTTTCACTGGGAATGAATGATATTTCGCAAGCCGCTCTTGTTCTCAGTCAACTTGGAATTGATAACTCTAATAATTTGACTTTACTTGAGGAATCAATTAATAAATTTAAAACATAAGCCCCTCATAAAAAATGCATTTCAGGATAAATGTAAAAAAACTTGTTTTACATTTATCTTTGCATTATATTAGTATATCATAATATACAATAAAGGCGGTTATAATGAAAAAACTTGTTTTATTATTTTTAATTCTTTCTATATTTGCATGTAAGGCTTCTGTAGCTAAATCTATTGAGTGGACATGGGAAATAGATAAAGCAATGGCAGATGCTAAGAAACTTAACAAACCTGTTTTAATTCACTTCACAACGGACTGGTGCAGCTGGTGTAAAAAAATGGATGCTGACACATACACAAATCAGAAAGTAATTGAAAAAGCAAACAATTTTATATCCCTTAAAGTGAATCCCGAAAAAGGTTCTGTTCAGTCAGAATTTGCAAAAAGATACCAGGTTACCGGGTATCCTACAATATTATTTATTGACTCTAATTACAGAGTATTACACCGGGTGGGCGGTTATCAGGGACCGGAAGATTTTCTGAAATCTATGGATAAGGCTCATAAGTCATTAAACATTGATGCAATAATTAAAAGCTATAAAAATGGTGATTTAAAAAGTGCTGATGAGCTTATTGAAATATATGCAAACTCAAATCAGTATACCGAAGCGGTAAAAATTATAGAAGAGTTAGAAGGTCAGAATAAAATACCTGATACTAAAAAAGATGATTACAATATGCTTGCCGGTTTTGCACATATTCAAAATATGAATCTTGAAAAATCAAAAGAATCTTTTGGTAAAATAATCAATAAAAAAGACATTCAATATGATGAAATATACTGCAAAGCATACTTATACTATAACTATTCAATTTTTCTGGGCGGAGATAAAAAATCACCGGTCACTGCAATCGAAGCAATCATTTCAAACAAGAAAATCACTTCAGAATGGAAAAAAGAGTTCGAGAATTTTCTAAGCTGGATGAAGGAAAATTAATTTGATAAACAACAGGTGATATGATATAAATTCATAAAAAGGGCAAAAGAAGGTATGTTATGAATTTAAATACACTATGGAATAGACAGGGCGGTTACAAAGAAGTACTTATAACCGCCTTTCCCCTCATATTAAGTACAGCATCATGGTCAATTCTTCAATTTATCGATAGAATGTTTCTCGCATGGTATAGTCCTGAGGCTGTTGCTGCTTCTATGCCTGCCGGGATTCTTAATTTCACCCTAACATCACTATTTATTGGAACTGCAGGTTATATTGGAACATTTGTTGCCCAATACTATGGAGCAAGTGAACATAAAATGATCGGCAAAACCCTTTTTCAAGGGGTTTTAATGGCATTAGCCGGTGCGTTTATTATCTTTTTTTTCGGGTTTGCCTCGGATTCATTTTTTTCGGTTATCGGTCATCCTGTTGAAATAATGAAACTTGAGTCAATCTACTTTAAGATTTTATGTTTCGGCTCTGCCGGTCCGATTATCTCTTCGGTTCTATCCGGTTTTTATTCCGGTCGAGGTCAAAACTGGCCTATTATGTGGATTAACTTCTCATCAGCGGGCGTAAACATCGTATTAGACTGGATATTAATATTCGGAAATCTCGGGTTCCCTGAAATGGGCATGAAAGGGGCTGCAATCGCTACAATAATCGCAGGTTTCACACCGGTTATTATTTATTCACTTCTTATCATGAAACCATCAAATAACAAAGAATATGCAATTACAAAAGGAATGGTTTTTGATAAATCTCTATTCTTTAGAATTTTAAAATTCGGACTTCCCAGTGGTATTCACTTTTTTATCGATATCGCAGGGTTTACTGCATTCTTATTAATTGTCGGTCGACTTGGTACGGTAGAATTAGCATCAACGAATATTGCTTTAAACATTAATACCATTGCTTTTATGCCGATGATCGGGTGCGGTATTGCACTTTCAATGCTTGTCGGTCAAAACATCGGTAAAAAGGATATAAAAACGGCTTCACGGGTTGTATGGTCAGGGTTTCAAATCTGTTTTACATACATGTCGATTATTGCTCTTGCCTATCTGATAATTCCTGATTTGTTTTTATTACCATTTTCATCAAAAGCTGATCCGGTACAATTTGCTCCGATTTATTCATTAACGAGAACACTTTTGATATTTGTCGCAATTTACAGTATTTTCGATACTTTAAATATTGTTTTCGCATCTGCAATTAAGGGGGCTGGTGACACAAAGTTTGTTATGATAATGTGTTTATTTCTATCTTCATTTTTACTGGTATTACCAACTTTTTTAACAATCGTGGTATTTAAACAAGGTTTATATGTTGCATGGTTTATCGCATCGGTGTATATTTCATTAATGGGGTTTGCATTTCTTGCCCGTTTTTTGTCAGGACGCTGGAAAACAATGAATGTAATCTCAACCCCGTCAATAATGCCTGCAAATTATCCTGATATGCCGGTAAATGATTTATAAAAAACCTCATGCAAAAACATCTATTTTTTGCATGAGGCCATCAATTTACAGATCATTTTTAATCATTTCTTCCAATAAACGAACTGTAGTGTCAACATAATCATAACATTTCTCAATCATTTTATCTGATTTAAACATGGCCTGCCCTTCTGAAGTTAATAACTCACATCCATCAAGAAGTTTTTTACAATTAATCGTGTCATATTTGTTTTCAAATTTCTCGATTAATTCTCTTACTTTTGAATAGGTTAATTCCTGCTTCTGTTTATCTTCATTTTCGCCCCTGCCATACAATAGGTTAAGAACTAAAATACCGCCGGTAACAGCACCGCAAACTTCCTGTCTTCTACCCATTCCTCCACCGAAACCATTAGACAATTTTAACGCTACATCTTTCGAAATGTTCAGTCTGTCACAAAAACTGAATAATACAGACTGGGCACAATTATAACCTTCTTTAAATTTATTAACAGCAATTTCAGCGTATTCCATAATTATTCCTTTTTTTAAAAGCACTTTATAATGTTATTGTTACTTTTGGAGCAAAGTTTGTTGCCATAGTCCAGAATATTGCCGCACCACTTTTTAATCGAAACACTTTAAATGTTGAATAAAAATTGTTGAGCGGACCGGATTCTCTCCATGGCTTAAGAAAACCTCTTGAAGGGTGAGCACAGATTTCATCTTTAAATGCATTATCATCAACTTCTTCCAATTGTCCCGAAACTCTTACTTGAATATTATTTTTGAAATCATTAAAACATAACTCAACATTCGGGTTTTCATTAATTTGTTTATACACATCCTTCATGGCTCCCGTGTGGAAAATGATTCCATTTTCATCAGCTCTAAAAAGAAACATGCCTCTGCAATGAGGTCGATTACCTTCAATAGTTGCAAGGTGAAAAGCCGGATTGTTTTTCATTAATTCAAACATTTCTTCTTTATTCATATACAAACTCCTTGTGTTTCATAAAAAATTACCCGAATACCAGACGACAGTCAATACTTATTGACTCATACTGCTATTTGCTTTATTATATGTAAAACTTTTGAAAAATTACTAAAAAAGAGGGGCTTATGAAAAGATTAATGACAATTTTATTTGTAGTTATATCGTTATCAGGATGTAAATCAGCAGTGAAAACGAAAGAACCACAAAAAAGTGCTGAGGAAACTCAATATGATATTGCATGGAATAACGATATTAAATGGAAAAAGTATGTAGCCGGTATTCAGCAGGAATTTAATGAAACAAAATCACCGGAAACGGGATTCAAACTTTTGTCACGATTTGAATCATTTAATCCGTTTACAGGAATTTTTCGCTACACAAAAGATAAAATCACGACTAAACACAAGATTGAAAAATATGAATATGTGCAGATACCGACAAGAGACGGACTAAAACTTGACGGTTGGTTTATACCGGTTGAAAATGCAAAAGGAACAATTATTGTATTGCATGGGTGGGGTTCTGATATGGACTTTGGTTTAACCCAGTCAAAATTTCTTGTTGCACTTGGTTACCAGATTCTTGTTTATAATGCACGTTACTGGAATTTCGCTGATAATCCCTATGACTATGTTGGTTTTATTGCAAATGATATAGAAGATATTGGCGATATTATTACATTTATTTCTGCAAGAGCTGATGTAAATACTGATAAACTCGGTGTTATGGGTTTTTCTTACGGTGCCCAAAAATCAATTATTGCCGGTGCTAAATACAATCAATTAAAGTTTGTTATGGCAGATGCGGCTCGAATTAACAATGAAGCATATAACGAAGAACAATATAATTATATTAAATCTGTACTTAAAGGGAAATCGATACCGTCTATGACAATGGCTGAACTTAACTTACTAAATGTTGTTGCAACGATTTCACCGAGACCTCTTTTACTTCTTCATGGTGAAAAAGACAGCACAGTTCCTTTAGCACATAGTACAACAATTCTCGAAACGGCAAAACAACCAAAGGAAATGCATACATTTCCTGCATCCGGACATTGTTTAGGAATGATAGGAAGTGATAAAGAAGCCTATTTCAAAGTTGTAAATGATTTTCTTGAAAAAAATGTTAACAAAAAATAATTTCTAATTCATTGAGGCTCTTTCAAGGGTCTTAATAAAAAAAACACCTAAGATTTTGCACCACAGAGGCACTCACTCCCTGTGTTTTATAAAAAATACCCGAATCCAAAACGTCAGTCAATAATTATTGACTCATACTAGTATTTCCATTATTATATGTAAAACTTTTGAAAATTTACTAAAAAAGAGGGGCTTATGAAAAGATTAATGACAATTTTATTTGTAGTTATATCGTTATCAGGATGTAAATCAGCTGTGAAAACGAAAGAGCCACAAAAAAGTGCTGAGGAAACTCAATATGATATTGCATGGAATAACGATATTAAATGGAAAAAGTATGTTGCCGGTATTCAGCAAGAATTTAATGAAACAAAATCAGCGGAAACCGGGTTCAAACTTTGGTCACGATTTGAATCATTCAATCCGTTTACAGGAAACTTTCAATACACAAAAGATAAAATCACGACTAAACACAAAATTGAAAAATATGAATATGTGCAGATACCGACAAGAGACGGGCTTAAACTTGACGGATGGTTTATACCGGTTGAAAATGCAAAAGGAACAATCATTGTATTGCATGGCTGGGGTTCTGATATTGATTTTGGTTTAACTCAATCAAAATTTCTTGTATCACTTGGTTACCAGATTCTTGTTTATAATGCACGTTACTGGAATTTCGCTGATAATCCCTATGACTATGTTGGTTTTATTGCAAATGATATAGAAGATATTGGAGATGTCATTACATTTATTTCTGCAAGAGTTGACGTGAATACTGATAAACTCGGTGTAATGGGTTTTTCTTATGGTGCAGAAAAATCAATTATTGCAGGTGCTAAATATAAACAATTAAAGTTTGTTATGGCTGATGCTGCTCCGATTAACGATGAACCATATACCGAAAAACAATTCACTTATATAAAATCACTTTTTAAAGGTAAATCTGTACCATCAATAACAATGGCTGAACTTGACATATTAAATGCTGCGGCAACAATTTCACCGAGACCGCTTATGCTTCTTCATGGTGAAAAAGACAACTCAGTTCCTTTAGAGCATAGTAAAATAATTCTTGAAAAAGCAAAAGAGCCAAAGGAAATGCACACATTTCCTGCATCAGGGCATTGTTTAGGAATGATGGGAAGTGATAAAGAAGCATATTTCAAAGTTGTAAATGATTTTCTTGAAAAAAATGTGAACAAAAAATAATTTCTAACTAGTTGAGGCTCTTGCAAGAGCCTCAACCTTTAAAAACGCTAAAGAATTTTCACCACAGATACAGAGAACACTGAGATGAGAATAAAAAAAAGGGGTTTAATGTTTTTTAATAGAGTAAAAAAGAAACCAATTTTAAAAAAAAACTCTGTACCCTCCAACAAAGCGAGTGCCACTGTCGTGGAAACTCCTGATAATTTCTAATCAGAAGTGATCTATAATGCACTAATAATGGATCAAGCATAAAAACCGTTTTTTATTTTTATCCGGGAGCCTTGTTTACGCTAAAAACCTTATATTTTTCCTTCTATAAAGTTCAAATATAAGATTTTTAGAAGTCTCCCCTTATTTTAAATAGTTATTTTATCACGCCTTCAAAATATTCAGTTAACTGCGTTTCATTTTTTACTTTTGTACATAAACTTACAGCAATAGTCAGTATAATTGAAATTGGTAAAGCAATAACAACAGGATCTACAAAGTTAAAAACACCGTTTATTAATGTGTCTTTTCCGGTGAGTAATTTGCAAAGACCAAATGTTTTTGCTTCTGCTTCATGAGTAAATAAAAACATAAATAATGAAACGGTTATGCCTGATACTATACCGGTTATTGCTCCCTCTTTAGTCAGTTTTTTCCAGTAAAGTCCTCCGATATACGGTGCAAGAAAACTGGATGCAGTTATACCAAAGAATATTGCGGTCGCCCTGGCAATTACCCCGCTTCCAAGTGTTAAGGCAAGATAAACAGTTAGTAATATTGAAATAACGATTGATACTTTTGCAGCTACGACAGAAAGACCTTTTGATTTTCCTTTGAGTGCAAGTGTTTCAAAAATATCTCTTCCTGCAGATGTTCCAATTGAGTGAAACAATGAACTTAATGTTGACATCGCAGCAGATAGAATGACAAGCATAAAAATATATGAAAACCACACAGGCATTGCACTGCTGATAAATAGTGGAATTACTTTGTCTGCATTTCCACCGGCCATCTGTATTGCAATTTTACCGAAGTTCTTATAAAAATAGACATTTGAAAGAGAACCGACAATATAGGGGGTTCCGACAGTTACAAAAATAAAAACTGCTCCGATGATTACTGCACGGTTAAGTTCTTTATTGCTTTTCACCGTCATAAATCGAACGACAAGTTGCGGTTGTGATAAAACACCGATACCGACACCAAATACAAGAGAGGAAAATATTATCCACCAAAGTTTTGAGCCTGTTGCCGGACTGGATGTCCATCCGCGGTGTCCGTCGTTTATGAGGTTTTGAGGAACAAGATTTGATATTTCAGCTAAACTTTTATGAGCGTTAATTACCCCGCCAAGATTAACATAAATGTAGATAAGCAAAACAAGCATTCCAAAAAACATTAATGTACCTTGCAAAGCGTCTGTGTACATAACACCTTTAAGACCGCCCATTATTACATACGCAGCTACAAGTATACTGAAAATTGCAACAGAATAAATAAACGGTATATTAAGCATGCCTTCCATAATTCGGGAAGCACCAATTAAAACTGCTGCCGTATAAATCGGCATGAAAATAAATATGATTAATCCTGAAAACCACTGAATGAATTTCGAGTCATATCGTCTACCGAGAAACTCGGGAAATGTATGAGCATCCATATTAAGTCCCAAACGTCTTGTTCTTTTGCCGAGGAAAATAAATGCGACAAAAATACCAATGAAAATGTTACAAAAAACAAGCCACATTAAACTCATACCGAATAACGATGCAATACCGCCAAAACCAACTATAGCTGCTGTTGAAATAAATGTTGCACCATACGACATCGCCATAATATACGGATGAACATTACGACCGCCAACCATATAATCGCTTAATGATTTGGTATTTTTATATCCTTTATAACCAAGATAGGCTATAATAGCCAGATAAATGGTAATTACAATTATTAATCCGAAAACGCTCATGCTTTGCCCCCGTTACTTAGATCATCATCAATTTGAATTTCTTCTTTAATCCATTGTTTTTCTTCTTCCAGTTCTTTGGCACTCACATCCCCTTCATGATTCCAGTGAATAATGCCATATACTGCACATACAATGGTAATGAGAACAGAAAGGATGTACGCCAATGAAACCGAAATGTCCTGAAACCCCATATTTTGCTCCTCAGTGTAATATTTAACCGGATTCTGCTATTGTAAAAATGTATAATTCGGCGATATATTTTATTACAATAAAAACTGAATGTCGAGGTCTTGTAAAAATAATGTGTACATTTCTTTTTCTCTCTATATTCTCAGTTGATCCGTATAAACAACTTACTGAATTGACTTCATTTAAACCTCTTGCAAAGAAGTTGTTTATCCCGATTTTTTTCATGAGAAGACTCAGGCAAAATGCCCGGGCAATAAGCGATAGCGTACTTAAAAATCCCCGGCAAAATAAAAAACATGTACTCATGGTTTTTGCAAAAGCCTCATTTTATTATTTTATTTTCTTGCAAATATTGTAATGATGATTTATATTATAATTAAATAATGAGGCTCTTTCAAAATCAAGAATACTTGATTAAATGAAGAACACTTTTTTTGCGTTCACCGAGGATTTTTAAGTACTCTAAAAATATCCATACGCAATAAAATTGCGTTTCGGGGTGCCGAAAACTGCACCTAATCGTAATGAATAGATTACAGATCGGGCATGCAACCGGGTAGCCTCATGCAAGAATTCAAGATAAAAAAAGTGTTTTTGCAAGAGGCACTAATGAACAAACAATTAATAATTGATATGCACAAGCAACCGGACGATACAACGTGCGGCCCCACTTCTCTTCATGCAGTTTACAGATATTATGAAGATGCAATCTCTTTAGAAGAAGTTATTTCTCAGGTAAACAAACTCGATGGAGGTGGTACCTTAGCAGTAATGCTCGGGATTCATGCTCTAAAACGCGGATATAAAGCAACAATATACACGTACAACTTACAAGTTTTCGACCCGAGCTGGTTTAACGAAAGACAAAAAACTAATCTATCAGCAAAATTAAAAGAACAAGCAGTTGCTAAAAAAAATAATTTAAAACTACAATTTGCGATAAGCGGATATTTGGAATTTCTTTCACTTGGCGGAACTGTCAAATTTGAAGATTTAACAGGAGATCTTATCAGAAAGTATTTAACCAGAGATATTCCCATTTTATGCGGTCTTAGCTCAACATACTTATACAATTGTTCAAGAGAAATTGATTCGCCGGAAGATGGTTTTAACGATATTGAAGGTGAGCCTGCCGGTCATTTTGTAGTTATTTACGGCTATGACAAATCGGACAGAAAAATCCTTGTCGCCGATCCGTTATTTACAAATCCTCTCTCACCGAATAATCACTATTACAAAGTTGATTCAAGAAGACTCAATAATTCAATTTTACTTGGAATGATTACGTATGATGCAAATTTACTCATAATAGAAAAAGGGAAAAAAATATGTCGATAATTATTGTTGTTGATAACCCCAAAAAATGGCAATTCAACATACCGGGGATTGATGTCGTCTCAGCTAAAAGTTATTTAACAACACAAAATTTCATTGATGCAAAAGACCTGAGAGTTTTTAATCTTTGCAAAAGTTATAAATATCAGCGTATGGGTTATTATGTTTCTCTTATTGCAGTTGCCCGGGGACACAAAGCGATTCCCAATGTACGGACAATTCAAAATATGAAGTCTCAAGCAGTAATAAAAATTATTACTGATGATCTTAATCAAAGTATTCAAAAAAGCCTTAATCATTTACATACTAATAATTTTACTTTGAGTATTTATTTCGGAAAAAATATCGCAGCGATGTATGATAAACTTAGTATTCAACTATTTAATTTATTTCAGGCGCCTCTCCTACGGGCATATTTTGTAAAAAACAACGATGAATGGCAACTGCAGAATATCAGTCCGATTCCTGCAAGCGAAATTCCTCATGAACATAAAGTTTTTGTAGAAAAGCTTGCGGCTACCTATTTCTCAACACGAAATTTCAGTGTACCTCAAAGAAGCAATAATCCTTATGACATGGCAATTCTCATCAATAAGGAAGAAAAAGATCCTCCATCAAACGAAAAAGCATTACTTAAATTTCAAAAAGCAGCAGAGAAACTCGGTTTTAATGTTGATTTCATCACAAAAGATGATTACAATAAAATCGGTGAATATGATGCATTATTTATCCGTGAAACCACACGAGTGAATCATCATACATTCAGATTTGCTCAACGGGCTTATGAAGAAGGTCTTGTTGTTATTGATGACCCGATTTCAATTTTACGATGCAGTAATAAAGTATATCTAGCCGAACTATTAAGCCATCATTCTATATCAACACCGAAAACGGTCATTATTCACCACGATAATATCGATCAGGCAATCGATGAAATAGGTTTTCCCTGTATATTAAAACAACCGGACAGTGCTTTTTCACGAGGGGTCGTAAAAGTAACCAGTAAAGAAGAATACAATGTAGAATTAAATAAACTTTTTGAAACTTCAGATCTTATTATCGCCCAGGAATTTATGCCAACCGAATTCGACTGGCGTGTGGGAATAATTGATAACGAACCTATTTTTGTATGTAAATATTACATGGCAAAATCCCATTGGCAAATATACAATTGGGAAAAAGAGGACTGCAGTAAATGTGGTAAAACAGAAACAATGATACCTGAGCAGGCACCACGATCTGTTATTTCCATTGCATTAAAAACGGCAAACCTCATTGGTGATGGTTTTTACGGTGTCGATTTAAAACAAATCGGAAATAAATGTTACATCATTGAAATCAATGACAACCCGAGTGTCGATTTCGGGCTTGAAGATTCGATTATTAAAGATACATTGTATAAAAAAATTATGGAAGTTTTCTACAAACGGGTACAACAGAAAAAGGCAAGGGTTTAAATATGAGCCTTAATTTATTTGAAGGAATCGGCATTGAAATTGAATACATGATCGTAGATTCTAATACCATCTCAATTCAACCTGTAGCGGAAATAATTCTAATTGATTCATCAGGTGAAAGTGTATGCGAATTGAACAAAGGGACAATTACTTATTCAAATGAACTTGTCGCACACGTTATCGAATTAAAAACAACAAAACCCGAAAAAACATTGCATGGTCTTGATACTCTTTTTCATAAAGAAATACTGGATATTAATACGACACTTTCACACCATAATTGCGTTCTCCTTGGAACTGCCATGCATCCGTTTATGAATACGGACAAAGAAACAGTTCTCTGGAGTCACGGCGATGACTCAGTTTATAAGGCATTTTCCAGAATATTCGGATGTAAAGGGCATGGATTTTCAAATATACAAAGTGTTCATATTAACCTTCCTTTCAATGGTGACGAACAATTTGCAGCGCTTCACACGGCTATACGATTAATTTTACCCCTAATACCCGCCCTTTCTGCAAGTTCGCCGATAGCTGACAGCACAGTGACCGGTTTTTCAGACTCACGCCTTGAATATTACAGAAATAATCAGAATAAAATACCATCCATCGCCGGGAATATAATCCCTGAGTGTATCACATCAAAAGATGAATATCAGACAAAAATCTTTAATAGAATATATTCAGATATAGCACCCTATGATTCTGATGCCGTTTTACAACACGAATGGCTTAATTCACGTGGTGCAATTGCCCGATTTGACAGAGATTCGATTGAAATAAGACTTATTGACACTCAGGAATGCCCTAAAGCTGACCTTGCAATTTGTGCGATAGTCATTTCAGTTATTACAATGTTTGTGAATCAACAGATAACTTCTTTTGAACATCAAAAAAAATGGAGTGAAAAAAACCTTAAAAAAATACTTTTGACCACAATACAAAATGGCGGATGCACAATTATAACAGACCGTGAATATTTGCAACTCTTCGGTATTCAAACAACGACGTGCTCAGCAACTGATCTATGGAAACATATTTATACAAACATTCTTTCTGGAGATCAATCACTTCACTATTATAATGAAGAAATATCATTAATCCTTGAAAAAGGCACACTATCTGAACGGATTATACAATCATTAAACAACAATTACTCACATGAAAACATGACAACTGTTTATAAAAAACTGATTCATTCATTAAAGGAAAACAAGCAGTATGTTTGATATAATTGTATTAACCTGTGAACATGCTACTAATTTCATACCTGATGCCTATACAAAATATTTTATGACTAATCATGAAATTCTTGATACTCACCAGGGTTACGACATTGGGGCTGATTTGTTAGCACAATCACTAAGCGGTCAACTTTCAACTGAATATTTAAAACCAACGGTATCAAGACTTCTCATCGACTGCAACCGTTCGATTTGTAATAAATCACTCATTTCATCGTGCATTAATCCAATCGACATAACAACAAAAGAAACTATTATTACCGGTTTTTACATCCCATATCGAAATACAGTAAGCAACCGGATGAAAAATCTCATTGATTCCGGGAAAAAAGTTCTTCATTTTTCAGTTCATTCATTTACGCCGATACTGAATGGTATTGAAAGAGATGCTGACATTGGTATATTGTATGATCCTAAACGCCCTGTTGAAAAAGAATTTGCTACATCGTTTAAAAAAAAATTACAGCAATTTGATAATTCCATTGTGGTAAAATCAAACTATCCCTACAAAGGAACGTCTGACGGGTTTACTACTTTTCTACGAACGCACTGTAACTCACCTGACTACTGTGGAATAGAATTAGAAGTGAATCAGAAAATAATTTTCCAGTCATCACTGCATGAATTAATCGGTTCTGCACTACGTTGCTACAAGAAACTATAAATAACATGATATTTCGAATTTCAAAAAAAAATATATTCACTTGATTTTATAGTAATTATAATTTATTATATTTTTTATAATAATAATTCAGGAGATGTCTATGAAAAAAGTTCTTATTTTTCTTCTTTGTGCAGTTATACTTCCATTATCTGCCGAAATGTATCCCGGTTCATTTACAACTGTCACTGAACTGAAATCTAATCAGCATTATCTTTCGTCAGGCATAACCGGTAATGGTGAAAAAATGCTCGTTGTTTTCTCTGACGGAATGGCAGAATATGAGATCTGTTTATACAAAAAACAGGAAGGTTCATTTATTTTCTCAGGCAGGTCTTTAGAGAAATTCAAAAACGGCTATCCGGTTGGTGGTTATAGCAATGGAAAACGGATGAATGTATCTTATCCATTCACACAACCACAGGAAAACGATGTTATTATGTCAGCTGAAATAAATAACGACAACAACAGTGAATATTTCATTGAATTATCAGGACCTTCGTATTACGGACTTGCACTGATACAACTTTCAGATGATAAACCGGTTATTGCAGCAGAAATAAATGGCCATGCATTTATCTTTAAAGACAAAAATGGAAAATACTTCATAGCCGGTAGCAATGTTGAAGATTATTCGATATTCAGCCTGACTAATCATACATACTGTATGTGGTATGTTACAAATGACGGGAAATTTGACCGCAAAGATTTTTTGTCAACAGAGTTATATAGTGCTATGTATGGTTCTTTTCTTACTGCATTTAACACGTCGAAAGATTTCAATGCATTTAATAATCTGTTCAAATTTCAATTTGCTAACGGATATCAGAGTGATGCTGTTAAATGGTTTAAAAAAAATGAAAAACTGGTAAAAACAGATAAAAATCAGCAAAACTATCTTTCAGAAATAAAAAATTATTATATACAATAGTTACTGAAGCTCCTGCAAAATCAAATACAACTTTATTTTGCGGGAGTTTTGCTTATACTTTAAATAACGATATTTTTTAACGCTCCCCCCCCCCTCCCCGGGTCACCGGCATGAGTTGCTTCAATCACAGCGTTCATAGCAAGTAAATTTGTTTGTGATGCAATATTCTTCTTCAAAATCTATAAATACTCAATTTTTCTTAAATACCCAATATTATATAGTAAATACTTATTGACCATGCATAAAAAATACAGTAATTTTGCTTTATCATTTGTGTATTGTTTTTTAGAAACACCATGCTCTATTAAATGATAAACATTGGTAAATGAAAAAAATAAAAGAATTGACTTGAAAAGTCAGCAAAAAAAAAGGGGTTTTATGAAAAAGTATTTATTTCTCGCAATGATAATTGCGATGAGTGCATTTAGTTGCACTAATGTAACAGACGAAATTACAGAAGTTCAGGAAAAAAAACAAACGATGAACGCTATGAGTAGCACTACTTCAGTAGCTACTTCTATAACAGTGTACTACAAACCGCAAGACGCTTTATGGTTATTTGCTCCGAATAATGTGTATATTCATTACAATGCAGACAATAAAGGCTGGACATCTTTACCGGGTGTTATTATGACTAAAGAATCTATTTATGGTCCATGGAATGGTTATGCAAGTATAACTATTGAAGCAACAAATTTAAGATTCTGTTTCAATAATGGTGCTAATCAGTGGGATAATAATGATTCAAAAGATTATGTAATAACTGCTGCCGGAACCTATAAAATTGAAAATAAAGTTATTACAAAAATTGAAGAGACAATTTCCGGTACAGCTACAATTTATTGTGACAAAGCAATTCCTGCTTTTTTTGGTGCTGGTTCAAGTGGAATTCTTTTAGGATTATCAGCTACGATCAGGAAAGATGGTGCATTTTATTCATATTCTACAGTTACTTCTTATGTTTATAATCAGCCATATATATACTTAACAGAATTGCCTTCCGGTTCTTATACCGTGTCTATTAGTCAATATAAAAATGCAAGACGATATGAAGGTACTTCAAGTTTTACTATATCTTCTTCAAATAAAGATGTTTCAACATCAATGTTAGTTGATTCTTTTGAAGATGTTCGTATTCGGATATCGTATTATATGCAAACCTATTTGGGATCAAGAGCAGTTGACGGAATCCCTGTTGATTTATATAAAGACAATGTGAAAATTGCAACAAGTACTATTGGAACTTCAAAAGATGGTACGGATGTCACTTTTAGAGGTCTTATTGCCGGATCATACAAAACGGTTGTTGGCATTACAAATGAATATAATAATGATATAGCCGGATTAAAATCAGATGATGTTGAGTACAAAGCTCTTTACACTTTTGAAGTAAGTAAATCAGATGTTGCTAATACTTCAATGGTAATGGATATTGAATCAGTGCAGGCATTAACAAGTAATGTTGAAGTTATAGCTGGTACGAGTGGTTCTTTTGAAACTCTTATTATTAGAGGGACTGTAAGCAATAAAGCTAATCTTATAAAAAATGCAATGATGACTGAAGAAAATATTTATTGGCTTCCTGCTACAACAAATTCGTATGTATTAAAACTTGACACCCCGGGTACTTACTTTGTAAGAGGATATGTAACAAATTCAAGTTTGTTTGCACATATGACTATCGTTGTAAAACCGACAAGCTACCTTAAAAAATATCCTCAAGTGTACTTGAGAGGGACTTTTAACAACTGGAATACCAAAGCTATGACAATTATAGCTGATAACACATGGGAAACCGTTGAAACTTTCGGTTCTACGACTAGTGAAAGATTTAAGTTTGATGTATATGGGAACTGGTCAGTGAATTTTGGCGATACTAATAAAGATGGCGTTGCTGATCAAAACAGTTCTGATATTTTCGTTGGTGCAAATGCTCAATATAAAATCAGATATAATGATCTTACTAATGTATATACAGTTGTAAAACAATAATTACTTGATTTATATCAACAATCGGGGAACAGGAAACTGTTCCCCTTTTTCATAAAAACATCCTATTTTGAAATGACACCTTAAACAAAAAATAAAAAACGAATAAACCCGGGATTCTTATACTTTAAATAACGATATTTTTTCATCAATGATTTTGATGCTCTCAATATTTTCTTTCAATATATCAAATGACTGATTAATTGTATTTTTTACTTCTTCAATTTTGGCAGAAACATTAATTGTATCATTCTTAACATTTTCTGTAACATCAACTAAACCGGCAATCTCCTGTAAAACTGCTTTACTTCCCACTAACATTTCATTCGATCCGGTATGAACCTCTTCTGTTGTCTGACTGATATTTTTTAACGCTTTTAATATTTTATTACTTCCGGTCGCCTGAACATCAAGAGAAGTTTTTATTTCCCGTTCAATATTCGTAACAGCTTCTACAGATTTTACGATAACATCAAAAGAATTACTTGTTTCATTTGAAATTAATGATGCAGAATCAATTGATTTTTTAAACTGAGTAAGACTTTCAGAAATAACTTTCGATTGCTGGTTGGAGATTTCTGCAAGTTTTCTTATTTCAAGAGCAACTACAGCAAATCCCTTCCCCGAGTCGCCGGCATGAGCTGCTTCAATCGCTGCATTCATAGCAAGCAGATTTGTTTGTGATGCAATGCTTTTAATTGTATTATTTGCTTCAACAACACTTTGCGATTGATTTAACAATACACCTACCATAACTTTAAGCTGATCAACATTACTGTTTCCAATAGCAACAACAGATTGTAAACTATCAAATTCTTTTGAGCTATTATTAAGATTTTTTGCAATAGAACGGATATTTTCCATCATATCTTCGATAGCAATTGAACTTTCTGTAACACTTGTTGCCTGAGAATTTATTTTCAAATCCTGATTTTCTATTGTTCTGACAATTTCTTCTATGGTCGCTGAAACTTCAGTTACAACGGTCGACTGATTTATAATCAGATTTTTTACATTACCGGAAATTGTATTTATAACTGATGCTGAATCTTTAGAATTATTCATCGCATGAGAAAGTTTTTTCATATTGTCATTATTTAATTGAGAATGACTTTTGATTTCAGATATTATTTTCCCTAATGATAATCGAACATCTTCAGTATAGTTTGATATTACACCGATTTCATCAAAACTTGTTTGCACCACCTCATTTGAGAAATCGCTTTGGGATAATTTTTTCAGATCAGCAAGTACGTGACTTATAGAAGTAGTAATTTTTTTTGAAATCAGTAATGATATAAAAACACTTAAAATAATCAATAAAATGGTCACTGCGAAAACTGCTATTTTTACTAACCCGACTACAAAATCAGAAAGTTTATTTACACCAATTGAAAAATTATCTGAAAATTGTGCTATTTCTGTATTTATTAATGTTAATTTATCTGTTAAATCAATCTTTTCTGATTGTTCTTTCGTGTTATGTATGATTTCAACGGTTTCACTAAACTCGCGTTCACTTTCTGCTGCTAATTGTGCAGTATCAATGAGTGATTTAACAAGCGGATGCCACATCAGTAACGAAACTCTTGAAATAAATACAGACACATTTTTTTCATTCAATTCAGAAAAAACAGAAATAAGGTATGAATCTAAATCGTTGCCCGATTTCTCTTTCATTATTTGTTTTAATGAACTGAAAGTGTTCGCATACGAAATGGCTGTATTAAATTTTTCTGTATATGAATCATATAGTTTTTCATCACTTTTTATCAAATATAAAAAATAATCCGCTTGAGCAGTTTTCATTAAAAAGGAATGTGTTCTTTCCATTGTCGTTATTCGTGTTAAAATAGAAAGCGTATCAACTGACCAGAAAGTCAAAAAAGCCAATAAAAATATAGCCATTACGAGAATTGAAATTATCAGTAAAATCTTCTTTTTTATAGAAGAAAAAAGCAATGCACCAAAAAAAGTCTGTTTCCCTATTCTATTACTCATAATTCCTCCGAATAAATAGAAGTTAGTAAATATAACAAATAGAGTCAAGAATTAAGTTAATTATCAAGGCTCTTGCAAAAATCAAGATTACTTGATGAAAAAGAGGGTACTTTTTTTATGCTTCCGCCACATGCGATATAATCGCATTATAGGTAGCTTCTTGCAAAAATTCGAGATAAAAAGAGTATTTTTGCAAGAAGCTCTATCGATTAGTTCTTAGTATTCTATACAACAGAAGTTTTTGTAACAATTTCAAAACAACTCCAAAAATTCATTTACTAAAATACGCGTTTGAAATCAATAATATTTATATTTCCTTGCAATTATGAATTCAATTATGGTATAATATTTGCATCTGAATAGACGTAAGGAGAAGTATTATAGTGACCGGTTTTAAAAATAGAAGTATGCTTACTCTTATCGAATACACTCCTGATGAGATAGCTTATATTATCAAACATTCAATTAAATTAAAAAAAGAAAAAGCAAACGGAAAACATAAACAACGATTAAAAAATAAAAATATTGCTATGATATTTGAAAAAAGTTCAACTAGAACACGATGTGCTACAAGTGTGGCCTGCTTTGATGAGGGTGCTCATGCAGAGTTTTTAAGTAAACTTGATATTCAACTTGGTAAAAAAGAATCAGTTAAAGATACTGCACGGGTTCTTGGCAGGATGTATGACGGTATTTTATACCGTGGGTTCAAACAAACAACTGTTGAAGAACTCTCAAAATGGTCTGGTATACCTGTTATCAACGGGTTAACTGATGATTACCATCCAACCCAGGTACTTGCCGATTTAATGACTGCACAAGAGCACTTCGGGTCATTAGAAGGTTTAAAAATGGCATATATTGGTGACGGCAGAAATAATATGGCAAACAGTCTTCTTTTAACGTGTGGTAGAATGGGGATGAACTTTTCAATAGGGTCACCAAAGGAATTATTTCCGACCGAACATTTTGTTAAATCCGCAATGTCACTTAAAAGGAAAGAATGCAGCATTACCATAACAGAAAACCCTTACGAAGCTGTTAAAGACGCTGATATTATATACACCGATGTCTGGGTTAGTATGGGGGAAGAAAGCAACCCGGACATAGAAAAAAGAATAGCAACGTTAAGTAAATATCAGGTAAATGAAGAACTTATGAAAGCAACCGGCAAACAGCAAACTGTTTTCTTTCACTGCCTTCCTGCCACTCATGTAAATGGACAACATACCATGGAAGTAACCGAGGAAGTTTTTGAATCAGTTAATTCTCTCGTTTTTGATCAGGCAGAAAATAGAATACATACTATCAAAGCAATTTTAACACTACTCATAGGAGATAAGTAATTATGGATGCATTATATATATACAATTTATACCCGAGACTTTATAAAAACGTTAAGGCATGGGAGAAAGCATTGCCTAAAATAGCAAAAATGGGTTTCAACGGTATTTATTTAAACCCCATTCATTACCCGGGTTTTTCAGGCAGCCTTTATGCACCTAAAGAGTATTATACGCTAAACCCGTTATTTTTCAGTAAAAAGGGAAGTGAAGTTGAAGAACTTAAAGGTTTTATCGCAGCAAGTAATGAAAAAGGTATAAAAGTTTATTTAGACCTCGTTGTTAACCACACATCAATTGACAGCCCATTAATAGCCGAACATAAAAACTGGTATGTTCTTGAAAACGGTGATGTAAAAAGGCCCGGAGCATGGGAAGACGGAAAATACATACAATGGGGTGATTTAGCTCAATTTGATCTTGAGCTAAGCTCAGATAGAGATGGTTTATGGAATTATTTACTTGATATGTGCAATTATTTTCTCGACCTCGGTTTTTCCGGTTTCAGATGTGATGCTGCTTATCAGGTTCCGGAAGATTTCTGGAGATTTTTGACCGGTAATGTGAAAAAGAAATTTCCTGAAGCACTTTTTATGGCAGAAACGCTTGGTTGTACTCCGGTTCAAATTCAGTTATTATCCAACGCAGGTTTTGACTATATATTCAACTCTTCAAAATGGTGGGATTTTAACGGAGCATGGTGTCTTGAGCAATATGAAATGACAAAAAACATTGCTCCTTCAATATCATTTCCTGAGGGACATGATACAGAAAGACTTTTTGCAGAGTCCAACTCATATTTACCTAAATTCTTACAAAGAGTTTATTTTTCAGCTTTATTCTCAAAAGGTTTCATGATAACTACCGGCTTAGAATATGGTTTTAAAAAACGAATTAATACAGTTAACACAAATCCTGATGATTGGGAAAACACTGATAATGATTTTACCCCGGTTATTCAAAAAATACTGGATATTAAAAAAGCACTACTACCCCTGCATGAAGAAAGCCCTATAAAAATTATAGATCAGGCAAATTGGATGAATGTATTCTGTTTCTATAAAGAGTGGGAAGGCCAAAAAGTAATGGTTATTCTCAATAAAGATGCATATAATAAACAAAGTATAGTACTTGGAAATATTGAAAATATTTTAGGGGCTTCTGATATTACTGATTTCTCACCTGAGGAAAAAATAAAAGGTACTATTACAAATCTCAATATACTATTAAATCCTGGTGAAGTTAAAATATTTGCATCAAAAGCAATCTATAAAACAGCTACAAGTACGGTTAAATGAAAAGACTTTTAATTTTTGTATGTTTTGTTCTTTTATATACTCAATTATATTCAATTGCCAGAACTGATGATATTATAATTCTCAATGATGGCAGTGAATATCATGGAGAACTTACCGCTATTAATGAGACAATGGTCAGCTTCAAAAGTGACGATACTATACGTAGTTTCGAAGTCAAAACTGTTTATATGATAGCATTAAGCGGTGAGCGTAAATATGATGCTGTTAATACGATAAATAATATAACTGATAAAGAAATAGTCGCAGGATATACCACACTTTTAAAATACAAACCTTTGCCGGATGAAAACGCCGTATATTACCTTGAAAAAAATACAATACGATATGAAAATGATACAATAATAAAAAACACCAAAGTTATATACAAAATTCTAACCGATGCAGGAAAATCAAACGGTTCTGCATCTTTTACGTACCCTAATTCTGCTATTAATGCCTCATTATTATATGCAATAACAATAACACCTGAAGGAAAAGTTTTTTCTGTTAAAGAAAACGCTTTGAATAGAGAACCGATTAATAATACGTATCCTTTATACGATTCGTATAAAAGACTTAAATTCAGTATGCAGCATCCTGATCCGGGTAACATTTTTGTTTATGAATATGAAATACGATATCAAGTAAAACCATTTGAAAACATTCTATCTGAACAGTTTTTCTTGCGCTCTGAATCTGTGATACTCAATAAGCAATTAATTATTTCCGGGTATAAAGGAAGACTGAAAAACTTCATTTCAAAAGGTGAAGCATCATTTCAAACACCTGAAATCATTAACAAACCCGGTTTTTTTTCGGCATACTCTTACAACATTGAACGAATAGTTATCGATGAAGATTTTACACCGTCAACTGCATATATTATTCCCCATATTTTTATTTATCAACCTGTAAACATGAAAGCGTTTGTTACTCATTTCAACTCGTTTGCAAATATTGATGTTACAGATATTCATTTAAAACAATACATACAATCATTGAACATAGAAAAATCAGACACAACTAATTTAGTTACTACTCTCTATAAACATCTTATTAATTCATTAAAACATGCTGATTTTCCACCTTCATATACCGACTTCCAAACGAATCATCTTTCTGCGATAACAAAAGAAAATCGTTTATCAAGTCTTGATAAGGCATATCTATTTCAGTCAGTTTTGAAATATTACGCTATTTCATCTGATATTTTTCTTTCTACAAAAGACTTTTTGCCTGATTCTTACAAAAGATTACAAATTCCTTTTATCTTTGATGAAGCAGGATTAATTATTAATATAGAAGGAAAAAACAGATTTATCATTTTTGATAATGAACAACGGTATATTGATAATTTCCCCGAACGTTTATCTGAAAAACCATTATTGTGTATGAATAATAAACAACCGGTACGTAAAATAACAAAACTTGAACATCACCTTAATAATGAAACCATACAATACAATATTCAGTATAATGAAGATTCTATTGACCTGACAAAACATTCAATCAGTCATGGAACAACCGGCAACCAATATAGAAAATACCGGTTTCTTTCAAACGAAGAGAAAGTAAAAAAATTTAAAAATTCTACAGCTTCAATAAAAACCGGAGCTGATTTAGAAAATTTTGAAATTGTATCTGATTTATCTGACATTTCAAAGCCGGTTGAAATAAAAACCACAATTAAAGCTGAAAACTATGCTATTAAGTCAGGTGATATATCTCTGTTTTACCTGCCCGAGTTTACATACAATTCAACAATCGTATCACAACCCGAAAGAGAATTCACAGGTATTATTCCATCTATATCATCACTTACACGAATATATACAATTACGGTTCCAGAGAATTATAGAGTAAAATATACACCTTCAAATAAAAAGATACACTATTTAAATTCCAGTTTTGACATACAATACTCATTAAATGAAAATGTCATTTCTGTAACAATCAAATCGGTTATTAACACTCCGGTTTTTAAGCCTGCACAATACCCGCAATTCAAACAATTTATTGAGGAAAGAGCGTTATTGAGTAGAACACCAATAATCATGGAGAAAAAGAAATGAAAAAATTACTAATCGCTTTTTTTTGTGTTAACTTTTCATTTTCTTTATTGGCCAATCATTCAGTAACACTTCTTGACGGGACAATTTTGACAAATACAACAATAACATACAGTGATAATTCACTTTTATTGAAGGAAAAACAAATACCGAGAGAGACAATTTCTCATATTATGATGAATATTCCTGATTCTACGGCAATTTCGAGTGTATCATTACTTCAAGTTGATCACAATGAATTGTTAATGCGCGCAAAAGTGCTTGAAGAGAAATATCCTGATTCGGCAAAACTTATATTACTTGATGAAGGTATTGAAAAACTTAATACTGATGGAACCAATGTTATTAGAACTCGATATGCTGTAAAAATCATGAATGAATCAGCACTTGACCTTGCTCAAATCAGTTTGTATATTTCATCGGGTAAAGTTGAGTCAAAACTTATTTTTGCCCGATGTATTAATCCTGATGGTTCTATTCACTATCTCAATATGAATGATTTTACCTGGACAACACCATCACGAGGTGCAGAGTTTTATGGAAATGATAAAGAAATTAAAATTGGCAGAGCGGTAATTCCCGGAGTAAAAACCGGCTCAATTGTTGATTATGAATATGAAAGAACCGAATCATCAAAAGAAGATCCCAACCAGTTTTATACTCAATGGTTTTTCAACAATGATTCACCTGTGTATCAGTCAAATTTTCAAATAATCGTACCGGTTACCAAAGAATTTTATATTCATAAAAAAAATATTGATACTGATAAATTAACAGAGTCAATCACAAAATCAGACGGGTTTACTATTTATTCCTATTCATACACTGAGTCTTCACCGGTTACTACAGAATCTCAAGGACCACTTCATGAAGATTTGCTTTCTTCAATATACGGCTCAACATTTAAAGATCAGAGCTATCTTTCAAAATGGTTATCACAATTTTTTACTGAAAGAATGATGGCAAATGAATCAATAACAAAAACGGTTTCTGAAGTTACTAAAAATCTCTCGACTGAAGAAGAGAAAATTGCAGCACTCTATTATTTTATGCAAAATAATATCAGATATTTATCAATTAAAACAAGTCTCTCATCAGGGTTAGCAGGACACAAAGCAAGTGAAACATTCAATAATCGATATGGAGACTGCATTGATAAATCAATTCTCTTTGCAACTATGCTTCGAAGCATTAATATTGATGCATATCCTGTTATAGTTATGACTAATGATAATTCACAACCACTTTACGGGTTAATTGGAACTCTTGACGGTAATCATGCAATAAACGAAATACATCTGAAAACCGGAAAAGTGATTTACCTTGATTCAACCGGTAATTCGTACCGTTACCCGTTTTTCAGAACTGACGACCATGGAATACATGCATGGAATCCATTAAAAAACACCATACGAAATACAGGATATCCAAAACCTGTTGATAACAGCATTACAACTCAAATTGATATAACTATTGATAAAAACGGAACCGGGAAAGTGACTGAAACAACAACAACGCACGGCTCTGAAGAAGTTCGTTTTCGTGAATATTTCAAAATGGCTAAAAAAGAACAAGTTCTATCAACAATGCAGTATTTTGCCAACAAGAACTATACCGGAAGTACGTTAACAAATCATTCATTTAACGACCCGACCGATATGTCTGCTGACTATTCATTTTCCCTTGAATATATTAACCCGATGATTTTAAATAAAGCGGGTAACAACTACCTATTAAACATCAAGCAGGACTTCGGGTTTAATTTTATAACACCTGACGAACGGAAAACACCGGTTATTTTCCCTACAGTATTACAGAAAACATATCGTGGAACAATAACCCTACCTGATAATTTTACCATTAGCGGTCTGCCTGCACCATTACAAATACAGTCAAAACACGTGAATTATACAGGAACATATACAATAACCGGAAATATGATAACGTATGAAAATATATATTCACGATCAGGAACTCACATAAGCGTTGCTGAATATGATGAATTCCGTGAAATATTAATTAAAATCGATGATTATATAAAAAAACCAATCATTTTTGATAAGAAAAATTAAAGTGCCATTAAAGGTTTGAATATGGCAGGCATGAATTAATAATGACACCTAACAGTCCCCACGCAGTTCCCAGTATTGCACCGCCTATAACATCACGCGGATAATGCATTCCAACATAAATCCTTGTTATTCCAACAAATAGGGCTATTGTATACAAAACTATCCCTATAAGAATGTTCAGATGGTAATACTGCAATAATAATGTTGCTATTAAAAAAACCTGTCCTGTATGACCGCTTGGAAACGACCTGCCACTTGCTCTGGAACCAACAATCCTGATATTTTCAAGTTTAATATACGGTCTGGTTCGATGAATGAGAACTTTCATAATTTGAACAACTAACCCTAATGACGAAATTCCTAAAATTATTTCATAGGCTAATACATGATCACCACATGTAAACACTATAAATGCAAGAATCAAAGCGAAAATGAAATTTCCTAACTGAGTGAGTGCTAACATAAAACGATCAAACCAGAAAGTTCGTTTACCATGCATATTGAAATACATAAAAACCCAGACATCAATTCGTTGCCCGACTGATATCAAAAGAGAAATTGCAGTGATAACAAAAAAAATAAGCAGGGCAAATATAATCTTTTGTGTTTTTAAGCTTATCCAAAATGCTTTTAAAATATCACGCGGCATCAACACGATAATCACAATGAGAAATAGTACTATACAACCAATCCAAAAAAGATGAGGAATTTTTCGTATAGTTAATGCAATTTTTTTCCATATACCATGAATCTTAACTTCTGGGATTTTGATTTCTTCATCACGCTGTATACTTATTCTATTTTTCATTCAAATCACCTCTTTTTGCAATCATGTTTGGTATAATTTTTGGTGTTATAACCGTCAGAGCCTTTCTTTTTGCTTCAAGCTGCACTGAACCACTTCCAAGTGTTATACCATCTACCATAATCGGCATTTGAGGATTAGTATTTATGATAATTTTTTTTACCAGATAATGCATAATACGAGGATTTTCATTACCACCCGTTCCGGGTCCCTGTATCATATAATTTATCAGCTCCATTTTTGTAAGATCAGCAAAAAATAATACATCCAATAAACCATCAGTAAGTGAATCATCACTGCCAAATGGATAATGATGAACAATATATGGCATATTTGAAACAATAACCAGATGCCCCGAGGCTTTAATTTCGCGATCATCGTCTAATATAAGTTGAATTTCTGATGGAGCCGTTGTTGTTAACGTTGATAAGAAGTCACCAATTTTCGTTATATCACCATGCTGTATATCATCACCTGCAGAATAGAGTGATGAAAACAAACCAATTGTACAGATTTCAATAAGCGGGGTACTTATTCCATTGCATACACACATACCAACATCAATTTTAAAACGCTTACCCATACGAAGTAATGCAATTGCCTCAGGAATATCAGTCGGTATACCTAAACTAAAGGCGATATTATTTTGAGTTCCCAGTGGTATTATACCTAATATAACCGGTGTTCCATATAGAGCTCTAGCTACAGAAGAAACAGTTCCATCTCCGCCACAGACAACTATCATCAATATACCCTGATCAATTGCTTCATTAACAACTTCAGTTATAACACTATCCGGCTTAATTAAATATGGCTCAGGAGTAAAATTCCAGGCTTGCATTTCTTTAATAACATCCATTAATTGAACCGGAGATTCAGAGTTTTCCCCTGATATCGGATTGAAGATCAATTTTACCCGTATATTTTTCTTCTTTGTATTTCTTTTTTCCATTTTTTTCTCCAACCGCTACTTAATAGTATACCCAGAATTGTTAGATTAGGCAAATTATTATTGATTTATAAACTAATCGGGGAATAAAAAAACTCTCCGTCATTACAACGGAGAGTTTTGTATAAAAAATAATTCAGGTCAATCGAAAAGCATTAAGAGACTATTTAGTCCATACTGCCCAATTATTACCGCTTGTTCTTAATGTCCATCCGGTTCCTGGTGACCAGCTTCCCGGACCTATTTTCATTGCTAAGTTACCATTTATTATAGCTGCATATTTTGAACTGTCAGCTGCAACTATATTTAATGTACTTGTTGATCTAATACCTTTTTCTTTTCTTAAAGCTATAAGAGTTTTAATCTTACCTTGTAAAGCTGTTCCATAATCGAAATAATGTGGCCAATATACTGTCGGTGTACCCGGATGAGTAAGAATATATGCATATCCCTCTTCAAGTTTATCACCAGGGAAAGGCCAATGGTTTTGACCGCCATCACCGGGTGATGGACCTGTATCATGATTATCAAGGAAAGTAGTACTCATTTGAGGCCACCAGCCGATCGCACCAATTGCTTTACCATTAGGATCTTTCATTCTCCAGTATTCACTTCGTGATACTGCAAGTTGCAGCTGCCATTTTGTAGTAAAATCAAAAGCAGTTGATTTTCCGCCGGTTGCATTAATCCAATCCATTAACTTTTGTCTGTGATAATTTACACCATAACCTGATGCATAATAATCACCGATAATATCAGGCCATAATTCCCCTACTGAGAAATAAGGTGCTGTAGCGTCATTATATTTTCCAATATAACTTCCGTTAAATCCATGAATATAATCATATCTCCAACCTTTATACCCCATACCCTTTAGCTGATTTAACCAATTTTTAATTTCAGTTTGTACTGACGCTTGTGAATGATCAAGGTCTCTACCGGCAGGATAATTTGTACCACTATCATAATTTCCTGTACCTTGTCCCCACTCATCATTTTTTGTAACAGCTTTGAAGTTATCTGCAAATGCCGGTAATGAGAAATCTCCCCAACCGGTAGTACCAACTCTGTGATTTATAACAATATCACAAAGTGGTTTAACTCCATTAGTATTAAGTGCGTTTAAAGCAGCTTGTAACTGTGCAGTTGTTCCTCGTGTAGACTCATAATTTCTCCACTGACCCGGCAAGTAGCCATTACTGTCAGCAGATTTTGATGGCGGTGGCAACCAGATCATTGTAAAACCACCATTTTTAATATTAACTGCATTGTTTTTAATTATATTCCATGTACCATATTTCCACGTATTCCAGTGAAAACCCTGTAATAACACATCTGTCGTAGTAACTGTACCCGAATAAGCTTTCTCCGGTCCATTAAGTAATAATACCTCTTCGCTTTTACTGTCTTCCTGTTTTACCTGATCATCTACAAAATTTGAAGTACAAGAAAACATAAAGAAAGTAAAGAGAACTAGAACTAATAATTTTTTCATCATAATTATTCCTCCATACAAACAGTATAATCTATATTTTCAACAAATCAAGTAAAATCTACAAATATTATATTTTTATTAATTTATTTTTTTATATAGACTTATAATTATATAATCAGTAACTATAAATACAAGGAAGTAACAATATGAAATTAATTAATGTCTGGAATACAACAAAAAATGTGTTGGCTGTTTATTTTATTACTATTAATATAGCAGTAATTGTTCTGGTTATACTATTATTATCCCATAAATTTTCATTGAATATTGAACTTGGGTGTTTTGCTACTACAACCGAGAATGTTTCTATTCAAAAGATTCCGGTGAATTTCCAATTAACAAAGGACATATTCTTTTCAGGCACAACTGATGTTACTATGCCAAAAGATATTATCCTTCCGGTAAAAGTTTATATGAATATACCTTTGGACATAATTAACATTACCAATAAGAAAAAACCGGTTCATATTGATATCAAGTAGATAAAAATTAAATCTACGTTTAATAAGTAAAATCGACAATTTTCCCGCTAAACGGTTTACCTTTATAAAGGGCTTTTATTGTATAATAATAATTTTTACCTTTAATTAGTTTTGTTGCGGGAATAATATAAAAATTGTCTGTTGTTTCTGTTAAAACGGTTACACAGGCAATATTACTTTGCTTCGTATCAAAGGGGCCTTCAAAATATACAATGTATTTCTCGGCTTTTTTACCATAGAACGATGCATAATGTTCCCATTTTATGGTAACGCCATCAGCCTTTTTTTCTATTACCGATTGACCAATTGATAAAACACTATCAGCTTTTGTTGCAAATTCAATATTCCATGCAACTTCTTTATTTCTATCGGGAACAAATGCAGGGTTAGTATTATCTGAAGGAAATTCATCCATAATCGTCCAATTATCTTTCATCGTTTTTGTAATACCTGATTCAAAACCGACTCTATATTCACTACCATCATCAAAGGCATAATGAACTTTTCTGTCGCTTTTTTCAAACTTCATGAGTATTGACCACACCCCGTCACCGGCTTTTTTATCACCCCGGCTTCCATCATCATACATCAGATATGTCGGCCAGCTTCCACCGGCTTGAGCCTCACCGCTGCCTTCATCAAGTGTTAATTCTCCTTTAATTTTGAGCGGACCGGTAAAATTCTCTGCAGGATGGGAAGAATCCACATAGACACCTTGTAATGTGTTTGTATCAACGGTAAATAAAATCTCAGCCCACGGTGAACTCTCGCCCGGAGGGACAATTTCATACGAAATTGTTTTAAAAACTTTTGATGTACCATCACTTACTTCTACAGTTAACTCAAAAGTACCGGTTTTTTTGCCTGCGGAAAATAATGCAATGCCTTTTATATCAGACTCTTTACATTTCCCGCCTGCTGATTTATAGGTATACACTAATTTTTGCGAACTTCCGTTTTCCGCATAGCAGACAAGACGTGCCTGTTGCCCGACCTCAATAACTGAAGGTGAAATGCTTATATTTGTAATTGTAAGTGCATCTGCATTCGTGAAAAATGAAATCAGAAAAATACAGATCATTGTAACTTGTTTTCTTATTGTCATGTATATATTCTCCTATTTAACAACGGTAAAAGTATATGAAAACTCTTTATCAAGCGGATAATTGCCATAGAGAGAATTTATTGATGTATCGAATGTTATTACATAATCACCTTTGGCAAGTTTCTTTTTAGGAATTAAAGTCATAAATTTCCCATTAATTGAATAATAAAACTGTGCATTGTTTGATATTTTTATACCATCGATAATTGAAAGTTTATTAATACTCTCTGAAAATTGAAACGAAATTTCTGAACTTCCCGAAATAGAATCCGGATTATCCAGATTTGTTGCTACAATCGTCATTGTTGAAGGATTTACCGGTAACCATTCCTGATTAAAATTAATTTTGGCAATCACCAGAGAACCAAACGGTTCAACATCCACAAAGAAATTACCTTTTTCATCTGTTTTAATTGATTCTTTTTTATCTGAATGTGATTCTCTGTCAGATCTGAAAACAATTTCTGCTGAAGTAACACCTGTTATCCCCATGAAATGAGCAGGAATAGACACTGATTGTTTACTGGAATCATTATTTAGCGCAACGATAACCATATCTTTATCATTCCATCGACCATATGAGTACACTTTTTTAGCATCATCTATAACAAGTGTTTGTGTCCCGCCATCTTTAATAGAAGAATATGATTTATGCAGTGTAATAATTTTTTTATAGAATTCAAGAAGTTCTTTATCTTCTTTTCCCCACGGATACGTTCTCCTGTCATCGGGATCAGTCCATCCGGGCAAGCCGGCTTCATTTCCATAATAGAGAGTCGGAGCTCCAATCCATGTCATTTGAAAAACAGCGGCCTCTTTAAATATCCCTTTATTTAAATCTTTGTCGGCAAAGGCCGGGTTTCTAACACCATCATCCTTTCCTTCATCAATAAGACCATTTGTTCTGGTTATAAATCTTGAATGATCATGATTATCTAACTGATTCATTGCAATTTCAAGTGACTGATACGGCATTTTTGCCATATTTTCCTTCATGATTTTGTCAAATTCGGTAACATTATTATGAAGTTTTCCGGTATAACTGAATGAATGTTTTTCAAGTCCGGTAAAAAAGAATGATACAGGCTCAAAGAAAGAATCATAATTCATAATCGTATCCCATTCATTTCCTTTAAGCCATGATGAAGCATCACCATACACTTCAGCAAAGACAACAGCCTCAGGGTTAACTTCTTTTACTTTCTTTCGAAGAAGCTCCCAGAATTTATGATTGTACTTTGCCGTTTGACCAAGATCAGCTGCAACATCAAGCCGCCATCCTGCGATACCGTCTTTAATCCATTTACCGGCAACATTCAATATACTGTCAACCAGTTCTTCTGAGGCTTCGAAATGTAATTTCGGTAATGTTTTATACCCCCACCACGCTTCATAACTTTCATTATCCGGCCAGGCATCTTCTTTAAATTTGAAAAAGTTTTTAAATTTCGATTCTTTAGACTCGTAAGCACCGTCTTCGGGATATAAATGTTCGCGATCAAGCCATTTATTGAATGATCCGCAATGATTAAAAACACCGTCTAATAATACTTTTATACCATTATCATTGGCTTTTTTAATTAATTCCCGCAGTTTTTCATTGGAAGCCTCAAGATTTTTCTTTGATGTTACCCGCGTTATGTATTTTTTTGCATCTTTATTGATTGCTGATGAGATATTAAAATCTTTAGAGCGATAACCGGGGTCTTTATTCGGGTCAATAAGTGTCGGGTCATCTTCTATAATAACACCCACGTGCGGGTCTATATTTTCATAATCCTGAGCATCATATTTATGGTTACTCGGTGAAACAAATATCGGGTTAAAATATATCCCGTCAACACCAAGAGCTTTTAAATGTGGTAATTTTTGTATAACACCTTCAATGTCACCGCCAAAAAATTCTCTTGTTCTATCAGAACCATTTTCATAACTTCTCATGGAATCAGGATATTCACCCCATTTTTTGCTTATAACAGGATAATTATCATACATATACTCATTCGTTACGACATCATTTTTAGTATCCCCATTATAAAACCGGTCAATGTAAATCTGGTACAACACCGCCCCTTTCATCCATTGCGGTGTTTTAAAACCGGGGAAAATTTTTAATTTGTATGATGAAGAAGGATATTTAACCGAAATACCATTTCTTGAATAATAGAATATTTGTTCACCCTTTTGTAGCTCAAAAAAATATGTTGAATTACCCGTAATTTGTGGTAAATAGGCAGTATAATAATCAAACACCACATCCGATTGAGCTTTTTTCATTTGAATAACAAATTCACTATCACCTATTTTACACAGGGTTGCTACGCTATCAATATCATTTTTCTTAACTCTTAATTTAATATTCACCCTGTCATTCAGATCAGGATACGCAGGTGATCTATACAAATACGACTCATCTGAATAAATATGATTTATTGATGCGGTAATATCTTTTAACCGCACTCTCTGTTTTCGAGCAACAATACTGTTGGTAAAACAAAAAAGCATGATTACACATGTAGCTTTAAAAAGTATTTTTTTCATCAAACTCCCCCAATTATAAATAGATTGTGGCTCTTGCAAAAGTCAAGAGTACTTGATTTTGCTTCCGCCACATGCGATATAATCGCATTATAAGTAGCTTCTTGCAAAAATTCGAAATAAAAAGAGTATTTTTGCAAGAAGCCCGGCCGAATTATATTTTTAAAACTACATGATGTCAACAGCGATTTTATTTTTTCATTTCTTTCAACTTCCATTCAAGATAAAAGCTATTAAGAATTGGTGTCATAAATATTGAAATAATGACAATTAACATTCCTCCAATTGACGGGATTGACATGGGTTTTATCATTTCACTTCCTCTGCCTGTTGACCACAAAATTGGAACTAATGCTAATATTGTAGTAGAACTAGTCATAAATAATGGTCTTACCCTTTGTATTGCTGCTTTTGTTATAATAATATGAACATCATCAACTGTTTTCATTGGCAATTCATCCCGTAATTGATTAATGTATGTTGTCAATATGATACCATCATCAACTGCGATACCAAGTAATGCAATAAAACCCACAACTACGGCTATACTCATATTAAAACCGAATATCCATAACATTATTAGTCCGCCGCTTAATGATATCGGTACAGCAAGAAAAACTATCAGAGATTGAATTACCGATTTAAAGGTGAAATAAATTATTATAAAAATCAATAACAAACAAAGCGGCAATATAAATTTTAATTTATCAAAAGCCTCTTTCTGGTTTATGAAATCACCGGCAAATTTATAATAATATCCTTTTGGGATTTCAACATTATCTTTTATATACTTCCGGGCATTTTTAACAAAGTCTACAGCACCGACAGTGTTTTTCAAATTTAAATATACGACACCACGCAACATGCTATTTTCACTACTAATCATCGCAGGCCCCATTTCATAATGAATATCGGCAATTCTTGAAATTGGAATCTTATCTCCGCCGGGAGTAATGATGAGAATATTTGTCAGATTTTCTAAATTATCACGGTATTCTCTCATATATCTGATTCTTATCGGATATTTCTCACGACCTTCATACGTTATGGTCAGATTTTCACCACCGATGCTTGTTGCAATAACATCCTGAACATCGCTAATTGATAAACCGAATCGTGCAATTTCTTCACGATTGATTATATATTCAAAATAAGGTTTTCCGGTTATTCTTTCAGAAAACGAAGAGTCATATCCCGGAACGTTTTTTATGGCATTTTCCAGTTTTATTGATAATTTCTCTATTTCATACAGATCACTACCGAATACTTTTATTCCGACGGATGTTCTAATTCCGGTTGAGAGCATATCGATTCTATTTTGAATCGGTTGTGTCCATATATTACTGACACCGGGTATTTTTAATGCATTATTAAGTTCCTTTTTTAGTTTTATACTATTCATGCCCTTTCGCCATAATTTTTTAGGTTTTAAATTAATTATTGTTTCAATCATGGTAATATCAGCCGGATCAGTTGCAGATTCAATTCTGCCAAGTTTTCCGACTGCACTTGCGACTTCAGGAAAAGATATTATAATTTCATTTTGTTTTTTCATTATTTCATGCACTTGATTAATTGATGCTGAAGGAAGTAAAACCGGCATAAATAATAGAGAGCCTTCATCTAAAGATGGTTTAAATTCATTTTGAATTCTAAAAGCCAGTAAATAAAGTGAAAATAAAAATATCATTGCCGGAATAATTAAAAACCATCTGTTTTTTAATCCCCATGGAATAATAACAGCCATAATCGATTTAAGTCTTGTAGAAAGAAAAACGAGAAATGTTAGAAATCCGGCAGAAAACAAAAGCATATATATATTACTTACGAACCATTCAATTATTCTATTATAATTAAAACCCTGGTATACTTTTGTTAATGTCATTATTCGTTCAGTCAGAATAACAAAAAGTACAGTTAAAACAATAATCTTCAATTTTATTAACTTATATGTTTTCAATTTAAGAATAAACTTCACGATGAAACCATGAGTATTTGCAATGAAATCATAATATAATGAAGGTAACAATACGATTGCACATACCAGAGAACCAATTAATACAAATGTTTTTGTATATACAACCGGGTGAAATAACTTTGCACTTTGCCCTTGTAAAACCAGTATTGCTAAAAATGGAATAATAGTTGTTAAAATAGCTCCGGCAACTGATCGTGCAACTTCATATGTGCCTTTAAAAACAGCATCTTTTATCATTTCGGAGGAGAGTTCTTCATGTGGATTTTCGGTTAGATTCCGATGAATATTTTCTGTTACAACGATTCCCATATCAACAATAGTTCCTATCGCAATAATAATACCCGCTAAAGACATAATATGAATATCAATTTTGAAAATATTCATCATGATAAATGAAAATAATATTGCAACCGGCATAGTTAGTGAAATTACCATACTCATTCTAAATGGAAGAAAGAATGATAAGACGACTGCCATTGTTATAAAAATTATTACAATAATTGATTCTAATAATGTCATTAATGTTTCATTAATTAATTGCGTTCTATCGTAAAATGGTACGATTTTTACCCCGTCAGGTAAACCCGGTGAAATACTCTCAATTTTAGCCTTGATATTCTGGATAACCCGAAGCGGATTTTCTCTGTACCGCATAATCACAACTCCGCCAACAGCTTCCTTCCCGTTTTTATCAAGAATCCCGCGTCTGAAATCAGAACCTATTTGAACTATTGCAACATCTTTTATCCGAACTGGTATTCCTTTATTTGAACCGATTACTATATTTTCAATATCAGTGTTTGTTTTGATAAACCCGACACCACGAATTAAAAATTCAACACCATTCAATTCAACAACTTTTGCACCTACATCAATATTTGATTTTTTAACAGCCTCCATAATCATAGAGCTTCTGATTCCGTATGCAAATAATTTATTCGGGTCAATATCTATCTGATATTGTTTAACATACCCCCCTATACTGGCGATTTCACTAACTCCTTCAACAGAAGCCAACGCATATCTGACATACCAATCCTGAATTGATCGAAGCTCGGTTAAATTGTGTTTATCACTTTCCAATGTGTACCAGAAGATCTGCCCCAACCCTGTTCCATCAGGCCCCAAAGTCGGTATAACACCTTCAGGCAAATCTTTCGCAGCATAATTTAATTTTTCAAGTGTTCTTGTTCGTGCAAAATAATAATCAACATTATCTTTAAATATTATATAAATCATCGATAATCCGAAACCGCTTTGACCACGAATTTCTTTAACGCCGGGGATTCCCTGTAATGCAGTAGTTAAAGGATAGGTTACCTGATTTTCTACATCTTTCGGACTTCGCCCTTCCCAGTCTGCATATACAATTACCTGGTTCTCACCAATGTCAGGTATTGCATCCATTGGAACCTGAGTAATTGAATAAAAGCCAAAAATGACGAGAGATCCAAAAATCATATACACAAAAAATCTGTTTTTAAGACAAAATTTAATAAGCTTATCCATTTTTACCCCCTTTATTGAGTAGTTTCAAAGGCTCTTGCAAAAATTCGAGATTAAAAGAGTATTTTTGCATGAGGCTCTTCATATTCAATATATCCTGTTCCGGTTAACTCTGCCTGTGAGTCAATAAGAAATACCCCGTATGTTACAATTTGCTCTCCCTCTTTTAATCCGCTTAATACTGGAATAATATCACCATTTCGTGGAGAAACAATAACAGATTTTGCAAGATAGCGCCCATTACCTTGTGAAACATAAACAAGTTTTCTAACTCCTGTATCCAGTAATGCAGTAACAGGAATTACGAGCGATTTTTTTTTGCCAGGAATTTTAAATTCTGTACTAACATACATACCGGGCTTTAATAATCCATCCTTATTATCAAGGTTTGCTTTTATTTTAACTGTTCGTGATATCGGTTCAAGATATGGAGTAATAAACAGTATCTTTCCTGTAAATATTGTATCGGGATAAGCCGGGGAGATTGCTTCAACTTTTGAGTTTTCAGTTACATAAGCAATATCCTGCTCATAAATTTCCGCATCAAGCCAGACCTGATCAAGGTTTACAATTTCATATATCATAGTTCCTTCATTGACATACATGCCTTCATTAATTTCAAGTTTAGTGACTGTTCCATTAATTGGAGAATACACTGAAATGTATTGATCTGTCTCATTCTTCTTTTGTATAGAATTTATTTGTTCTTTACTCATTCCCCAAAGAAGTAATTTATTTTTTGATGATTCATATAGTTTTTTATATATATTAGTTGAAGAATCAGCAGCCAGACTTGATTTGTAGTTTTGTAATAATTCCTGTTGGGCGGTTACAACATCAGGGGAATATAACATAAATAATAAATCACCCTTTTTTACTTTAACACCTGCGTATTTAACAACTAATGTATCTATTCTTCCGGAAATTCTTGATGATACATGAACTATATTCTGTTCATTAAATGAAATTGTACCATATGCTTTGATAATTGTTTCCAGATCTTTAAAAATAACTGTATCAGTCTTAACATGTATCATTGTTTCATCACTTTTAGATAATATAACAGTTGTTTTTTCTTTTGGTTTTTCAATTGTGGCAGTATTGAAATCGGATGTATTATCATTTTCATATTCTGCCAGATCAGACTCGTAAATAGGTATATAATCCATACCCATATGATCCTTAGCCGGTTTATCTGATTTTATAGACGGATCCATTGGATTGACATAGTAAAGTATTTTAGAAATATCTTCTTTCTTAGAGCAATTAATAATTATTGAAATCAGCAGGGTAAATAGTATTATTTTTTTTATCATTTTAAGGAACTCCTTTTGTCATATTTAAGAAGTAACTTCTGATTTTATACAGAAGTTACTTCTTAATTTATTTTTCTAAATCAGGAGATTCGGGAACATTTGTAAAAACACCAACATATTCCATCCCCATGTGATCTTTCATCATCATGTCTGTAAAATCATCCGGAATCATAGGATTACCATAAAACAGGAATGTATTAGCTTGTTCCGAACCTTTAACCCCCATGAATTTTGCCGTTAAAGTAGCAGACTTGTTATCATCCGCTAAAGTTACATTATAAAACGAAATCATTCTTCCTTTATATTTCTTCAATAAATTGAAATCAAAATATACCGGAATAAGATCCTTGCCCTTTTTACTCTCTCTCATTTTTAAATTAGTTGCATTTGTAAAATACACAACTTTGTTTTTTTGATCTTTATCACCGCCAAAAATAAGACTTGTTGATAATAAAGACATTAGAATGCAAAGGATAAAAATCCTTTTTGAAAATAAATTTTTCATCATAGTAAAACTCCTTAAAAAAAAATTAATAATATTTGATACCGCTAACGGTTTCAATTCTAAATAGTTGCGAATAAAAAAAAGAATTTAATGTGTAAAATCTGTTTCTTTCTTCAAAAAGCATAACAATTGCGTTTAAAAGCGTACTAATTTCCGTTCGATCAACTTGATAAGCCTGAAATAATGAATTTATACTGTCTTCACTATTTTTTATAATACCTTCATCAAGAGTTTTTATTTGATTCAAAGTCGAAGTTAATTGTGTAACAATTTTTGAAATAGAAATTTTAAGATTTAAAGTATAATTTTTTAATAATAACTCCTGACTTTTCATCATTTCTTCTTTCATTTTAATACCTGAAATCCGGGATGGTAGTGAAAAGACCGGTATTTTCATAGACAAATCAAATGATAAAGATGAACGTGACGGTGTATTCACATTAAAAGCATAACCTAGTCCTACACCAAGATCGGGAATAATAGTATTGATAGATTCCTTATAATTACTTTCAGATTGTTCTTTAATGAATGTCTGCATTTTATATTCCGGGTAAAATACAAGCGCTTTTTTAAATAATTTTTCAGTATCAATACCAGTAATATCTTTTAATGAGGTTTCATTTATTGTATTTAAAAATGGTACGGTTATTGTTGTATTTACATCCTCAATATCCAGAATATCCAGTATTTCAAGCCTGACTATTTCCATCATGCCATCAATATCATACATCATTTTAGAATTTTCAGATTTTTTTATCTTTATATCTATTATATCAGATAGTAAAAGTTTGCCATTTGAATATTTTGTATTGGCAATCTCAAGAATTCTATCCAGCAAAACACCGGATTCTATGGTATTCCTATGAATTAATGAGAGCTTTTTATATTCAACAGCTAAATCAAGAATTCTTTGTTTTATTAATAATTTCTGATATGAAATATCTTCCTCTGAAATTGCAAGATCAAATAACGCCGATTGTTTTTTATAATAAAGTTTTGCACTAATCGGAATATCCTGCATTACATTTATTTTATGAGTTATCATTTCGCTTTGAATACCATTATCTTTTAATTGTAAGTCCATAACTCCATAATTAAATGATGTATCCATCAGATCAAACCCGCTCATAATAATGTTATTTTTCATTATAGATACTTTATGTTCCAAAGATTTAATTGAATAATTACTGTTTTCAATCATGGACGATATGGTATCAGGATTTAATTCCAGAGAATGTATAAATATTATTTCAAATACTAAAAAAGCACAGGTTAATGTTTTCACAAAAAACTCCTTTCTCTTTAATTCTTTATTGTATGAAGTAATACGGTAATGTTTTGATTTTTTAAATGAGAAGTCTTATAGTAGCCAATCCGACCGAACTATAAATTGCAGAGGTATCTATGAAATTAGTATGTATAGAATTGATTACAGAAACATTAATATGTAGAGATGACATTTTACATAGTGGCTTTTGTTGTTTCAATTCACTTTGAACTACGGTAAAGTATATAGAAGAAAATGATTTCCCATAGTCGCAGTTATTGACATTGCATGATTTATTATCAGTTATATCTGATGTATCAGTTACTATCATTGAATGTTGCACTTTCATATCAGTCATTGTAACATCATAATTACACATTCCATTATCACAACAATTACTCATTTTGTAATTATCAAAAATAAATGATGCAAAAACAAACAGCAACACCGAACATAAAGGAATAAAAATTAAATGTTTCGAAATTATTTTTTTAAACATTACAACTCCTATAGATATAGTAGTGAATAATATTTAATATGTCAATAGAATTATTGGGAATAAAAAACTATGGGTGTAATTTTTATTTTCTGGTAATTAAAAGTGGCAGGTTCTAAATTTTTGTACTAAAATTTAATTGACTAAAAAAAAACAAAATACAAAAGG
>MIAY01000024.1 GCA_001829315.1 Spirochaetes bacterium GWE1_32_154
CGGTCAGTAGTTCGTAACTTGCTGATCAGTACATCAATCCCTCCGTCAGAAGGACTTGAACCTTTTATATGATTTCACCCCTTTTGTCAACAGGAAAATCATTAATTTTTAAAAATTGAATCATAATTTGAATTAAAGGGAATTTTTTTAGTTTTTCCATTTTTATCGAATATTACACCTTCACCCCATCGAATCATATCCGGTGCTTCATTTGAAATCCATATCTTCATTCTATCTAATATACTGGTAAATTTTGCGATTATTCTCATTAAACGTAATTCATCTTCAACAACATCTTCTTTATAAATCTCTTCAAACTTAACATCCGGTTCAACAAGTAAAAAAGGACAATAAATAGATATCTTAATCTGGTTCAGAGGATACAGCAACTTAGCATACAATGTTACCGGAACACTTTGATCTTTTATCAAATTGTAAGAAATTACCTCAGTACATTCCTCTTTACCAGCATAAATATCTTCGATCATCCCTTCAATCGTCTTTTTCACTTTAGAATAAAACATTATTTGTCACCCTTATAAAAAATCTATTATGTAATAATCACATAATACAAAATTAACAAAAAAAAAGATTTAAATTTACATTTTTTTTTAATCTTATTTTTCTAACATCTTTTTTAAATAATTACCCGTATATGATTTAGTACATTTAACAATATCCTCGGGAGTTCCGGCAACTAAAACTTCACCACCTTTTGTTCCACCTTCAGGACCAAGATCAATGATATAATCAGCAATTTTAATAACATCTAAATTATGCTCAATGATTATCATAGAATTCCCCTGATCAACTAACCTGTTTAATACCGTGACTAACTGCTTAACATCCGAAAAATGAAGCCCTGTTGTAGGCTCATCTAAAATATACAATGTTTTTCCGGTCTGTCTTTTCGATAATTCATCTGCTAATTTAACCCGTTGCGCCTCACCACCTGAGAGTGTTAATGCTGATTGACCTAATTTAATATACCCCAATCCGACATCATTTAATGTTTCTAATTTTCTTTTTATAGAAGGATGTTTATCAAAGATTACAACAGACTCCTCAACAGTCATATCAAGAACATCTGCAATTGAGTAACCTTTGTACTTTACTTCCAATGTTTCACGATTATACCGTTTTCCATTACAATTTTCACATTTTATATAGACATCGGGCAGAAAATGCATTTCAATTTTTATTTGCCCATCACCCTGACATTGCTCACACCGCCCCCCCTTTACATTAAATGAAAATCTGCCGGTCTTATATCCTCTAATCTTAGAATCCTCTAAAGCGGCAAATAAATCACGTATATAGGTAAAAACACCTGTATATGTAGCTGGATTTGATCTGGGTGTTCTACCTATAGCCGATTGATCAATATTAATAACTTTATCAATATTTTCCCACCCATCTATTTCAGTAATTGTGCTAATAGTTGATGCCTTTCTTAATTTAGAAATTAATAATGGATAAATTATATCATTAACTAAAGTCGATTTTCCTGAACCGCTAACACCGGTTACAATTGTCATAACACCAAGAGGAATTGAAATATTAATATTTTTTAAATTATGTAAATCAGCTTTCGTAATAACAAGATTTTTCCCGTTTCCGGATCTTCTTTTTTCCGGTACAGCAATTTGATTAGCTCCGGACAAAAATTTACCAGTAATGGAATTAGGGTTGTCTTCAATCTCTTCGGGAGTACCTTGAGCGATTATGTCACCGCCGTGTTCACCTGCTCCGGGTCCAAGTTCAACAACATAATCAGCAGCCCTGATTACCTGTTCATCATGTTCAACAATTATTAATGTATTACCAATATCACGCAATTCCAATAATGTATTCAATAATCTGTCATTATCTCTTTGATGTAACCCTATAGTAGGTTCATCCAAAATATACAAAACCCCTACTAATTTTGAACCTATTTGAGTTGCCAGCCTGATTCTTTGCGCTTCACCACCTGACAAAGTAGCAGCTTTACGATCGAGGGATAAATACTCTAAACCCACATCGATTAAAAATCGAAGGCGAGCCTTCACTTCTTTTAATATCTGGGCTGCTATTTTTGTTTTATTTTCATTAAGAACAAGTGAATCAAAGAAACCGTAACAATCACTGACTGATATAGTCGTGATCTGATGGATATTTTTATTTGCAATTTTTACTGACAAAGCTGTTTTATTAAGTCTCTTCCCTTTACAATCCGGACAAACCTGATATGTCATAAATGACTCAAGCCAGTCACGCACTCCATCACTTGTTGATTCCTTAAACCGTCGTTGCAAATCAGTAATGATTCCTTTAAACTTACCCCGATATGCCCAGACACCGGTTTTACCTTTTGATTCATATCTAAAATCAATATCATCATCTGATCCATTCAATATAATATTTTTATGCTCTTCTGATAAATCTTTAAATGGAGTATCTAAACTGAAATTAAAATGTTTTGCTAATGCCTTAATGTTTCCAAAAACAACATTATGTCGTGGAAGATGGCTTAAAACTGCACCTTCGCTTAAAGACAATGTTTGATCCGGGATGATTTTATCAAGATCAAACGCATTTATTTCGCCTAATCCATGACATTTTCCGCAGGCTCCCTGAGGATTATTAAATGAAAACAACCTTGGTTGTATTTCCGGATAACTTATCCCGCAATCGATACACGAAAAATTTTCTGAAAACACAGTGATTTCATTATTACATTCAATAGTGACTAAACCGGATGATAATGACAGTGCAGTTTCTACCGAATCGTTCAATCGTTGCCTTATTCCCTCTTTAATAACAATTCTATCTATAATGATATCAATATCATGTTTCTTCTGTTTATCAAGTTTTATATCATCTTCTAATTGAAAAATTTCACCGTCAACTTTTACCCGTGTGAAACCTGAATTTCTGGCATCATCAAATACTTTTTGATATTCACCTTTTCTGGCTCGCGCAACCGGTGACATTATAACAAGTTTTGATTCATCCGGAAAACTCATAATCTGATCAACAATCTGATCAACGGTTTGAGATTCAATTATTTTTCCACACTTATAACAATGTGGAGTACCAACTCTGGCATATAACAATCGTAAATAATCATAAATTTCAGTTATCGTTGCTACAGTCGATCTCGGATTTTTATGAGTTGTTTTCTGTTCAATTGAAATAGCCGGACTTAAACCTTCTATATAATCTAAATCAGGTTTTTCCATAAGTCCTAAAAACTGTCTGGCATAGGCTGATAAAGATTCTACATATCTTCTTTGACCTTCTGCATAAATTGTATCAAAAGCAAGCGATGATTTACCTGAACCTGATACACCTGAAACAACTATCATTTTATCTCGCGGTAATATCACATCAATATTTTTTAAGTTATGCTCCCGTGCACCTTTAATGATTATACTTCTATGTGGATCCATTTAATAACCTCATAATATTAATAATATATTACTCAATTTTACTATTTCTATTCCAAATATGCTATATTTTTATAATTATATTTCGATATATATACTAGAGTTTAATGCAGAATCCATTTTTAAAAGTATTTTTGCACAAAATTCAACAGTCAATAATTTTTTAAACATCCAAGGTTGGGAATATGAGTTTATCTAAAGTAGTAGCAGTCAATAAAGAGAAATGTGTTAATTGTAGAGAATGCGTAAACAAATGCCCTATAAAATACTGTATTGAAACCGATGGAAAATCGGTAAAAATTAATGACGATCTCTGTATTGCGTGTGGAAACTGTTATAAAGCCTGCCAATACGAAGCAATAAGTATCGTTGATGATTTTTCAGAATTCCTTGATGCAATTAATAAAGGTGAAAAATTATGCATTATTCTATCGCCTTCTGTAATTATTGAATATAAAGAAGATTACAAAAAATTAATAACCTACCTGAAAAGCACCTGGGCATTAACAGAGATTTACGACGAGGGATTAGGCGCCGAAATTTCTGCACATAAATATATTGAACATATAAAAAAAAATGGAGTTTCCCCCCTTATATCACAACAATGCCCAACCATTGTTGAATTTATCAGATCATATAAACCAGATTTAATACAATATCTCGCACCAATTCAATCACCAGCTGTGATATTAGCAAAATACATTAGAGATGAATTGAAATTTGATGGTAATATTGCATATATTGGTTCATGTCTTGCAAAAAGAAGAGAATTTAAAGACCCTGATACTGATGGTGTGATACAATTTAATATAACAATGCATAACCTAAAAAAATATATTGAAATGCATAAAATTGATCTAGGTAAATATCCTAATAGTAAGTTTGCATTAATCCCATCTGAAAACGGATCTGTTTTTTGCAGAGCAGGTGGAATAAAAAAAATAGCAAACAGAATATATGACAAAATAAATATCAGAGGTGTTGAGGGATATGATATCTATGGTACATATTTTAATGATTTACAAAAAAATATTGATAGTAAATTTAAAAAGCTCCCATTAATAATCGACTGCTATAACTGCTCAGGGGGATGCTTTAATGGACCTGCCTTAGAAACAGAATTGACGTATGAAGAGAAAGAATCAATTATTCAATCAAGATTGGATGAAGGAATTACAAAATACAAATCAAGTCAAAAAGCCCAGAATACTATTGAACAATTTATAAAAAATATTAAAGAAGCAACATTTGAAAGAATATATTTTTCAGAATCACCAAAAGTTATAAATACAATGAGTGTTGAAAAAATCATTAAATCATTTGACAACACCTCATTAAAATACCCTCAGGATTTTGTTTGTACCTATTCAGGATATGATAATGCAAATCAATTTGCAACTGCAGTTGCAAATAAAATAACCAATAACAATGTAAGTCGAAAATATTTAGAAAATGCTTATAGAATCCTTATTGAAAATAATTATGATATTTCAAATGAAATATCATCAACAACAATCGAAATGGAAGCCTCAACACGTTCTATCGTTGTTCTTGCAGAAAAAGCGATCTCAACATTTAACTTAATTCTATCACTAACAGAAAAAGTAAAAAAGCACATTTCAAAATTAAAAGGAAGTTCAAATGAATTCAGTCCGATAGTTAATGCAATTTCTGAGATTTCAGAACAAATTAACCTTTTATCATTAAATGCAGCAATTGAAGCATCAAGAGCCGGTGAAATGGGAAAAGGTTTTGCTGTTGTTTCTACAGAAGTTAGAAAACTTGCTGATAAAACAAAAACAGAAACAGAAAAACTTATTCCATTAACGCAAACGAGTGCCGAATCGATTGAAAATATGAATGACGAAATTGAAAGTCTCGACTCATCGACCCATGAATTTGCTCAAGCTATAGAAACTCTTCATAAATCAATATCAGAAGTAAATGAAGCAATTCAAAACCTTGGAAATATGTCAAAGAAACTATCATCTAAATAATAATATCAAGACCATCAGATTTTTTCTGATGGTCTTTGCTCGTATTAAATTTCTTTTGAATATAAAAAGGACATAACTCACCAATTGAATTTGCCACTGTTGCATAAGGAATAATTCGTTTAGTTACAAGCCCCCATTTAGTACATGTATAAATAAAATACTGCCCTAACCCAGATTTTTTGGATAAATACGAACAAGTATGACAATTTACTATAATTTTGTTATCATCCATTATGTATTGTAATTATATAATTTTGAAATTTTATCATAATAATCAATACATTTTCTAACATATTTCCTTTTTTCACTATATGAACCATAATAAAATGATCTTTTGAAACCATACACAATAATATTTCGAAGCATATCATTATTGATATTAAAATTAGCAACAGCAAGTTTTATTTCATTACAAACTGTAGTATCAGAAACTAATCTATTATCAGTACATAAACTAATTGAAATATTATTTTGAAGCATTTTTCCAAGTGAATGCTGCTTTATATCGGTCAACTCAGGTGTTGTTTGCAAATTACTTGTTAAACACACTTCTATAGTTATACGCCTGTCTGCAATATAATTAGTTAAATCTCTAATATATTTTTGTTTATCTTTTATATTTTCATCATAAATCTTATTCTCATCAAAAAGAAATAAACCATGACCAATTCTATCAGCATGACATTTTGTTATTGCTAAAAAAATAGATTCCGGCCCATACGCTTCACCGGCATGAACGGTTTTATGAATAAAATTATTGTGAGCAAAATTATAGGAATCGGTATGATTTGAAGCAGGATACCCGTATTCGCTTCCGGCAATATCAAAACCAACAATTTTAATATCAGTTTTATCTCTTAACTGAACTGTAGCTTTAACAAGTTCTAAAGATGCTAATTTGATTTTTTCTTCTATAGTAGAGTATTTATGGATTTCAAAAAAATCCCGATAATATTCAGAAAAGTATTCATTACAAAACCTCATGGCACATACAATAATACCATACGAAAAGTTTGGTTCATCAGAATTTAAATGTGAATTGATCTCATTTTGAGCTTTTCGTAAACCATTATCCACACTTGTCATTATTTCCTCAAAAGAAAAACCTTTTCGTATATGTAATTGTGGAGCAAAACGAACTTCAATATACCTGACACCTTCATTGAAATTATCATATACCAATTCATAAGCAACCCGTTCCATGGATAACGCATCATTCATAATCTGTGTTGTATAAGAAAACCCCTTTAAATAATCATTTAAAGAATCATATTTATCTTTAAAAACGACTTTTCTTAAACCATCTTCTGAAAAGGACGGCAAATCAATACCTTTTAATGTTGCAAGTTCAATTAAAGTAGAAAGACGTAACGATCCGTCTAAATGAACATGTAAATCTGTTTTAGGAATTGCCTTAATAAATTCATCTGAAAAATGACTCATAAAACACCCTTTAAAATAAAAATATTTTTAAAAAATAAAAAAAAATTACATACCATTTTAATCTATTAAATATATATTTTCAATACGATATTATTATGATATTATAAATAATTGTTTAAACGGGGTTGATTATGCCAAAGATACTTATAGCTGATGATAAAAATGAAAATAGATTTGTTTTAAAAAACTTTTTCAAACTATTTGGAAATGATTATACAATTGAAATTATTGAAGCAGGTTCTGCAAAAGAATCAATTGAACTGATTGAAGCCCACAAACCTGATCTTGTTTTAATGGATATTAAAATGGAAAGTGAATTTGCAGGTTTTGATGTAGTAAAACATATTAGAGAAAGAAGTGAATATTCTTCGATTATTATCTGGGCAATAACAGCTCATGCACTTGAGGCACATGACTCAGAAGCTTCAGACCAGGAAAAATGTTTAAATGCCGGTTTTGATGATTTTATTTCAAAACCATTTGATCCGGTTAACCTTCTGCTAAAAACATCAAAATTATTAAACATGGCAATACCCGAAAACGTTAAGAAAAAAATAGGTTTAATCAGCTAATCGGCAGCATTATTAATTGAATCAATAATCACTTCAAATAATTCATTCATCTTTTTTACAAATAAAGTCCTCGGTAATTTTGACATTCTAAAACTTGTTGCACCGGGATGTCCTCCACCACCAATATATTTAGTACCAAATATTTTTTTCAAATCATTTTCAAAATTTCTTAAATCAATCCCTTTATACTGTGATGATCTTCTTATTTTTACAAGATATTGTTTTTTAATGTCATCATAATAACAAAAAACACCAATTTTGCCGGCATTTTCAGGAAGCATATTCGCTATATCACTTGATATTTTATTAAGAATACAGGAAGCATCACCATTTTCTGCCAAGGATTCATATTTACCAATCATCGGTAAAATAAGAAGCCCTACCCCATTTTTATATAAAGCACCATCAACAAGATTTGACATAGTAACAAGTTTCATTTCACTCATTTTATTAATCGTATCAAAAACCTCATTAGCAGTTCTCATATGCGAAGATTGTCCCCAGGTAAGATTATTGAGTCGTTCTGATAAAAAATTAACCCATTTATTATAATTATTTTCATTTACAAGAAATTTACCAAATTGAGTATCATAACACATACCAACTAACAAACTTAAGACAATATTTCTTGGAAAATAGGTAACAAGTTCATTTGTTCGAGTACTTTTAGTTGCAATTATTTGAAAAAATTCTGCAATCATATCACAACAGGAATTAGCTTGAAAAAAAATAGTTTCAGATCCTGAATATATCTGTTCACTATCTCCTCCAAAATGATGATCGATCTCAATTGATTTTTTTTGTATATAACCATCCCACACTTTAAATATTTTTTTATAGTCAGGTAGAAGTCGATATGTAGGAGTATCACAAGTAACAAAAACGAACTCTTCTTTCTTTAAATGTTTTAAAACAGTAGAAACGTCATAAATTATTTTAATATGATTATATTCAGCAATTTTAATTAAAAAGTTCAAATTATAATCATAACCATTCGGTAAATAAACAACACTTTTCTTTTCTAAGGAGTTTAAAAACAATGCTAAAGCAATACTCACCCCTATAGCATCAGGATCCGGACTAAAATAAAAAAAGAAACTTGTAGAATCATTAATCATATCAAGAATTTGAAATGTTTTTTTTATAAATTCCTCTTCATTAATCTCAATCTTATTCATCATATTCCTATTTCGTCATAAAATAACTTTGAAATTATAATATTAAATTTCAAAAAATACTAATTTTTTTTTGAAAAATGTAATTATTTACGATATTTTAAAATTTTAAAACTACAAAAATTACAATATTTCTTTTATCAATATAAATCAATATTTTTTATTACGATTTCATTTATATACTTTTAATTCCGATACTTATAGTCAACTAACAATAATTGAAAGATATAAAACTTGTGAGAAAAAAATGAAAAGTATATTATATACTAATACCAGAATTACAAACAGAAATAATCTTGATATAAAAGGTACATTGTCCTTTGATTTTCATAATAACATTATCTCAGAAGTTATAATGATAAATAACATCTCATTAAATGGACTTCAAATTGTTTTTTCAAATAATTATTTTTTATATACTATATTGGAAATCAATGAAAAGAATGATTTTATATTTGATATAGAATTTAATTTACATACATATTCAATTAAAATAAAATGCACGATTAATTGGATTAAAATTATAGATATTGGAGAAAAATCGTTTTACGTATTACTGGGAATTAACTATGAAAGAAACAACTTCATAGAAAATAAACAGAATTTAATATCACTATTAGTTGATATTAATATGACTAATTTCTACCTTGGAAAAATCGAAAATATAGAAGAATCATTAATAGGGTAATTTATCGTTCATACTAACCTTTAAATATCCGAAAGGTATAAACTGATAAAATAATTAAATTTTTAATGTTCACAAATTGAACTAAAATCTTTCATAATACTTCTCTTGAAATTTTTCCGATTTTACTATATTATAGAAAAATTAGCATCACATAATTCATAATACAAGTTAATAATTGACTTAAAGGACGATCTTAATGAATACATTTTTATCTTATAAAGAACTAACTAATTCTATAAAACAAAAAAAAATCTCTTTCAAAGAATACTATGAAACATTACAACAAAAAATCATATCAAATGATAAAGAAATCAACTCATTTATTACAGTCAATGAAAAGGTATTAGATCAGGCATCTGAAGCTGATATTCGAATTGCAAATGGAACAAACAGATTACTAGAGGGGATGCCTCTTGCTGTAAAAGACAATATTGCTGTTTATGATATGAAATTAACATGCGGATCAAAAATGCTTGAAAATTTCACTCCACCGTATCAGGCGACTGTGATTGACAGATTGCAGAATGCAGGAATAATTTTTACCGGTAAAACAAATATGGATGAATTTGCCATGGGTTCAACTACTGAAACATCACACTTCGGCGTTACAAAAAATCCGGTAAATCACAATTTTGTTCCCGGTGGTTCTTCGGGAGGATCGGCGGCAGCTGTTGCAGCAGGTTTTTCACCTGCTGCATTAGGCAGTGACACAGGCGGGTCTGTAAGACAACCTGCAAGTTTTTGTGGGATTGTCGGTTATAAACCTACATACGGATTACTATCACGATATGGATTGACAGCTTTCGGGTCAAGTCTTGATCAAATCGGTACCCTTTCATTAAATTGCGAAGATGCAGCTTTATTAACTGCTTCTATGTTAGGACTTGATAGTAAAGATTCAACAAGTTCATCAATTGTACCTGAAAATTTTTATAATTTTCAATCCATAACTATTAAAGGTAAAAAATTTGGAATCATTGCAGAAACTATGTCGGAACACACTGATCCCCAGGTAAAATCTATAATTAATGCTAAAATCAAAGAAATTGAAAAACATGGTGGCATTGCTGAGGTTGTTTCTATCCCCGAATTAGAGTACGGTGTAAGTATATATTATATTATTGCTCCCGCTGAGGCAAGTTCTAATTTATCAAGATTTGACGGTATACGATATGGCTTACAAAATAATACAGACAAAAACATTGATGTTAAAACGCTTGTCACAAAAACAAGAACTGAAGGTTTCGGAAGCGAAGTAAAACGAAGAATAATTACCGGTAACTTTGTATTATCCTCAGGATATTATGATGCGTATTATAAAAAAGCTCAAAAAGCAAGAATTCTACTTTCTGATAAATTTAAATCTTTATTTAATACATATGATTTTCTAATTACGCCAACATCTCCTGTTCTGCCCTTTAAATTAGGTGAAAATATCGATGATCCGCTCAAATTATATACAGCGGATTTATGTACCATCCCTGTTAATCTTTCCGGTCTTCCTGCAATTAGCATTCCAGCCGGGGTCTCAAAAGAAGGCTTACCTGTTGGTATGCAAATAATTGCACCTTCTTTTAAAGATGGAAAATTACTGGGAATCGGCGAATATATACTAAGAGAGGTAAAATAATGAATAAACCATATCCAATAATTGGTCTTGAAGTTCATGTTCAATTAAAAACTAAAACGAAAGCATTTTGTCGCTGTGAAAATAAATATGGTGGCATACCCAATTCAAGGGTATGCCCTGTTTGTATGGGAATGCCTGGTATGTTACCGGTACTTAATGAATCTGTTCTCAATGATGCGATTGTAGCAGGTTTAGCTTTTGGATCACAAATCGCATCGATTACTAAATTTGATCGTAAAAATTATTCATACCCTGATTTACCAAAAGGATATCAAATCAGTCAATATGACAAACCAATTTGTTCAGGTGGATTTATAGAAATCGAAGATGATAATGGAACATTGAAACATATAAATATTACAAGAATACATATAGAAGAAGATGCCGGTAAATTAATTCACCTGGAAGACGGCACAAATAATAGTTATGTTGACTATAATCGTTGTGGAGCACCATTATTAGAAACAGTATCTGAACCGGATATAAGATCTTCTGATGAAGCGGTAAAATACTTAAAAAGTTTAAAGGAAATATTCGAATACATCGAAATATCAGACTGTAATATGGAAGAAGGTAGTTTACGTTGTGATGCAAATATCAGTATGATGATACCCCTTTCAGATGGAACTGAAATTAACACTCCAATATCTGAAGTAAAAAATATTAATTCATTTTCAAATGTAAAAAAAGCTATTGAATATGAAATTATTCGTCAAGTTGAGGAATATCACAAAACGAAAGAAGTTAATAATGGAAAAAATAAAATTACCCGGGGATTTGATGATAGTAAAGGTATAACTGTATTCCAGAGATCTAAAGAAGGTGAGTCAGATTACAGATACTTCCCTGAACCAGATTTGCCTCATCTGGAAATAACTGAAGAGTTAATTAATAAATCAAAACTAAGACTACCTGAGTTACCTCAAAATAAAAGAAATCGACTTGAAAATCAATATGGTATTACCCAATACGATGCAACAACATTATCTGCGGATAAAAAACTATCTGATTACTTTGAAAAATGCTGTAAATACACAACGAATTATAAAAAAGTTGCTAATTTTATACTTACCGATATTTGTTCAATTTTAAATACAGAAAACATTTCAATTATCGATTTTTCAGTTTCTGCTGAAGATATTGCACAACTTGTAAATCTTTTATCTGATGGTACAATCAGTTCATGGATTGCAAAAAGTGTATTTGAAAAAATGCGTTTAACTAATAAAAATCCTTTAAGTATTGTTGAAGAAGAAAGTCTTTTACAATTAAACAATGATGATGAATTAGACACAATAGTTATCAAAGTTTTATCTGAAAATCAAAAATCAGTAGAAGATTATAAAAACGGTAAAGATAACGCTCTAAAATACCTTATGGGACAAGTTATGAAACAATCAAAAGGAAAAGCAAATCCGGTAAAAACAACTGAAATGCTTATTGAGAGACTAAAATAATGCCTGATAATTGTGATACTACTATTTTCAAAAAAACTAATGGCCCTTATATCAGATCAATGAAAGGCGAGCGATTTTTTGATTTTTCAAGTTCAAAAAATATTATTGGTTTTACCGATAAAATAGTAACAAGATCTTTAAAAAACAACACGACTTCACTTCTTAATTTAAATCAAAAAACAATTTATCATAATAGATTTTTAAAAATTTTTAATCCGAAAATGCTGAGTAATCATTCTATTTGTTTATTCAGCTCACTAAAAGAATTAATATATTATTTTTCTTACTATTACAACGGAATGGACACTAAGGGGCAAAGAGATTCTATTCTATTAGATTCTCTTGGTATAAAAAGATCAGATTCAATTCAATTGCATGATATGGCTGAATTATTTTTAAATGATTCAGTTCAAAACATTAGCCCAAATGTAATTAATATTTCAAATAACTATTTTCTACCATTCATTGATTTAAATTCAATAAATACAAAAAATGAAATAATAATACTGCCTTCGCTAATGAGTGGTTACATAGACAACGTATATGTTCTTATTTCAAATGAATTATTAAAAAAATGCAAGGGTATACGATTATTTAATCAGATTCCTGGATATTTAATTGCCCATTCACTTGATTTTTATCATAGAATTAAAGGTTTTTCTGATATTTCCTACCCTGAAATTTCAAATGATAAACTATTACAAAAATCAAGACTTATTTCTTTTTCGAATTTAGATAATAAAAATATTGAAAAAATATATAAAACATTATTCGATCATACAATAATAATTAATAAATCACCGCCATACTACTCATACTTACCCGGAATATTAGATGAGAATCAGAAAAAGAAGTTATTGGAGCAAATAAATGATTTATTTTGATACGATTAAAGATTTTGCACTCAAAGATATCAATTTTTTTTTTATAATAATTGAAATATTTACCGCAAGTATCATGTCTTTTGTTGCGGTATTATCTTTCTCAAGATCAAAAAGTATATCATCATTTTTTTTAATTCTCACAAGTTTCTTTCTTTTCTTTAGAATGACAGCCCGGATACTTACACTTTTACATATACTATATATCGATCAAATAAAGATTTCGGGAGTTAGTATCTACTCGCACATTTTAGAAGTACTTCCCTATGTAACTCTCACAATAGCTTTAATAGCTATTTCACTTAAAAAGAATCAATAATTAAAAAAAGTATCTATATACAAAATAGATACTTTTTTTAATTATTGAAAGAAAAACAGAGCATATAAGCCGGGTTCTGTTTAAAACAGTCATCTATCTGTACATTACATTACTGTATGTATCAAGCTGCCTACCCGAAGGCTTAATAACGGGTCGTTAACCTTCTGCTTGGCATTGCTCCTGATGGGGTTTACACTGCCATACAATGTTACCATCGTATGCGGTAGGCTCTTACCCTGCCTTTTCACCCTTACCATAAAATGGCGGTATATTTTCTGTTGCACTATCCATCTGTATAAAAACACAGCCCGGCTGTTAGCCGGCATCATACCCTATGGAGCCCGGACTTTCCTCTTTATTTACATAAAGCGACTGTAAGCTCTGTTTTTCCATTTTTCTTTAAATCCATAGCAGTATTGGCTAATTTATCAGCATCTTTATTTTGTTCTCTTCGAATATGTTTAATTGAAAAAGAATTTAATTGAGAAGCTAAACCAATAATTCTATTATATATTTCTTTCAAATTATCATTTTTTACTTTATATAAACCGTTTATCTGCTTAGTTACCAATTCAGAATCTGAATAAACTATTATTGAATTATGGTTATTTTGAATTGCTATCTTTATTGCATTTTCTAAAGCAGTATATTCGGCTACATTATTTGTTGTTTCACCTAAATAATAATAATATCCGGTTTTACAACCGGATACATATTCAACAACCCCACAACCGGCGTTACCGGGATTACCCCTGGCCCCGCCATCAATATAATAAGCAATAGTCGTATTTTCACCGGATAAAAACTTTTGCAACTCAGCAAAAGTAGTATTTAAATCCTCTGCTAAACTTTTTAAAAGTATTTCATTTTTTAAAAGAGCTTTAATTACATTTTGATGTGTTAACATGTTTACTCATCAAAAGAAAAGAAATCACTATCATCCATTTCTTCATCATTGATTGTAAAAATATTATCAGGTGATTCATCAAAATATAGTGTCCTCGAACAATTTGGACAAAAATAAATTTTATCATTACTTCTAACTTTATTTATATATTCCGGAGGAAGAACCAAAAAACATCCCGTACAATATCCGCCTGTAATAGCGACAATTCCTTTTCCCTCTTTATTTTTAACAATTTTTTCAAATTTATATCTGAAATCATCACCAATTTCAGGCACAATCTCGGCTTCTTTCTTTTTAATAACATCAAGTTCTTTTTTGATCTTATCTAGCTCGATATTGATTCTATCCTGTTCTTTTGAAATTTCTTCTTCTTGTTGTTTTAAATTTAATTCATAATCTTCTATATCAGATCTTAAATCATCAGTCATTCGTCTGTCTTGCATTATTTGAATAGAGATTTCATCTTCCCTTTCTTTATTCGTTTTGAGAGTCCTGTCAATTGCCTCATATTCTTTCTGAGTTTTAACAAGATTAATTTTTTCTTCATACTCGGATTTTTCAAGACGAAGTTCATTTATCTTTTTTTCCAAGCTATGAACATTTTCTTCAAGTTGTTTAAATCTTTTATGTTTTGTTAAATAAGATTTTTTAGCTCTTAATAAAACCTCATTCTTTGAAGCAATAATTTTTGGAAGATCGTCCATTTGCTCTTCCAATCTAAACTTATCAGTTAAAATATCCTGATATGTTATCAATTTGTCATATACTGATTTATCAATCATTTTTTTCTCCTACATATTATCTAAAAAATCTTCCAATATCTTTTTATTTTTTGAATTCCTTAATTTACTTTTAGCTTTTGACTCAATCTGTCTAATTCGTTCTCTTGTTACATTAAATGAATTCCCAACTTGCTCAAGCGTAGAAGCACAACCATCTTCAAAACCAAATCTCATCTGAAGAACATTTTGTTCTTTAAGAGGTAGATTTTTTATAAGCTTTCTAAATATATCTTTAAAATCTTTATTAATAACATAATCTTGAGGATTTTCAAACCATTTATCTTCAATAAATTCACCTAATGAACTATCATCCTCTTCTCCAATTGGAGTTTCTAAACTTACCGGTTCTCTGGCAACACTTCGAACCGATTTAACCCTGCTTGCCGGCCAATTTAGTGCCTGTGCAATCTCTTCAGTATTCGGTTCCCGTCCATAAATTTGCATAAGTCTTCTTGTTTCTCTATGAACTTTATTTATCTGTTCAATCATATGAACCGGAACTCTGATTGTTCTAGCTTGATCACTAATTGATCTGGTTATTGCCTGTCTAATCCACCAGGTAGCATAGGTTGAAAATTTATATCCTTTCTTATATTCAAATTTATCAACTGCTTTTATCAAGCCTATATTACCTTCCTGAATTAAATCAAAAAACAATAAACCACGATTTGTATATTTTTTTGCAATAGAAACAACTAATCTTAAATTTGCTTTAACTAATTTATCTTTTGCATTCTTCACAAGAAAAACACCCTTAGCTATTTCATTACCGTATTGTCTGATTTCTTCAATTGAATTATAATACTTTTGCTCATAAGCCTTTAAAGTCGAATCATTTCGACCAACTTTCTTATATAAATCTTTTATTTTTTCAACCGGCATTCCAAAATCTTCTTCTGCAGCACGCCTGAATGTATTATCATCTAAATCTTTAACAAAACTTTTTAATTGTTTTAAATTTGCTAATTTAAATTTTTTTAAAATTCGCTTATTAGCAGTTTCTAATTCATCAATTTTCTTAACAATTTTTACAATTTCATCAGCTATTTTTAAAATATCCTGATTATCCAGTTCATGTGCAAACATAATATCAAAAGCCTCTTCTCTATATTTTAATATATCTTCGTGTATTTGCTCTTTTTCTTCCGGATTTCTCACAACTTTTAACTTTTCAATTAAAGATTTAAAAGTCAAAACCTTTTTCATAAATGAATCAAGAATATCTTTATACTTACTCTTCAATCTCTTTTTTTCAGATGAATAATCTTTACTATCTGATCTAATTGTAACAATCGGTCTATTTGGATCTATTGGATCTGCACTTATTTTTTCAAGAAGATTTGAAAATTCAATTAATGTAATACCAATTTTTCTGATTGATGAAAAGACTAATTTCTCACCTTTTTCTATTTTTTGAGCTAAATCTACTTCTTCTTCTGCTCCTAATAAATCAACTTTCCCGATTTCCTTTAAATAAATTCGTATCGGATCATCGGATAACGAAGCCGTACCGCCCGTAATTACTTTCTTTTTTAATTCTTTTTTACCATCTTCAAGAATGTCTTCTAAATTTATATTTTCATCAACTTCATCGTTAACAGTAATATTTGATTCCTTCAAAAGGATCAAAACATCATCAATTCTTTCATCTTCAAGAACCTCTTGCGGAAGATTTTTATTAATTTCCTCATATGTTATTATTGATTTCTGTTTCCCAATTTCCAAAAGCTTTCTGATCTCAGGATATTCCAGTAAATTTTTCATTATTTTTTTAACTCCTGCAAACCAATTATTTTAATCATGTTTCCGGTTACCAACTCTTTTTCCAGCTGTAAATCAGCAATCAGTTCATAATCCTTATACATCTCGCTAAGTTTAATCTTTTCTGTAATTTGATCACTTTTTCTTTTCCAAAATTGTTTCATAATATCACTCATTAAATCAATTATACATTCCTTTAATAATTTTTCATCTTCACTAAACCTTTCAGACATTAAACAGCCGGTTATATAATCTAAAACAGTGCCATTATCAATTCCTTCAATAAAATTTTCTTTTGAAAAATTATTATTTAGAGCTTTATCGTATAACTGAGCAGTATAATCACAATAAAAAAAACTTCTATCAAAACCTGATAAATCAATTATCTTTAAACTATCGGTATAAGAATGAAGATAAATTAATAAATCCAACTCTAATTTCATTTTATCATCTAATACAGTATTAGGTTTAATTATAAAGTTATTTATTTTCTCTTCAACTTTATCATTTTTATTATGAAAACCTTTATATTTATTGAATTCTGACAGTAAACTCTCTTTATTAATTCCTAATAAAGCACTCATTTTTTCAATTAAAAGATCTCTTACAATTATGTTTTCCCATAAATAAATATAATCAAATAAATACTTCAAAACTTCTACTAATTTATTATAATCTTTTAAATTTACACCCTTAGTAACATAATTAACGCAAAAATCAAAGGCATCAATCCGATTATTTACAATATTCTTAAATTCATCAACACCATATTTATTAAAATAATCATCAGGATCCATTTCATCGGGCAATAGTATTACTGAAAACTTCACAGAATCAAGATTTGCCCCTTCCTTTAATGCTCTAAAAGCACCTTTAAGACCGGCACTATCTCCATCAAGCAAAAGAATAATCTCACTTGAAAACCTTGATAACAATTTAACCTGTTCAGTAGTTACTGCAGTTCCACATGGAGCAACAACATTCTTAATTCCATTCTTATAACATGCAATAACATCTACATACCCTTCAACCAAATATGAAATACCGGTCTTTCGCATCTCATCCTTGGCTACATTTATACCATATAATAATTGGCTTTTTTTATAAACAACCGTCTCAGATGTATTTAAATATTTTGGCTTTACATCATTATTTAACACCCTTCCGCCAAAACCAACACATTCATTCATATAATTATAAATCGGGAAAACAACTCTATCAAACAATAAGGTTTTCAAACCTCGTTCACCAACACTAAACAAACCTGAATCAATTAAAATTTCTTTATTAAGTCCCCTTGATAATAAAATATTTTCCAGCCTGCCATACTCTTTTGGAGCATATCCTAAATTGAATATCTGTATAATATCGTTATCAATACCCCTTGAAGTTAAATAATCTAAAGCAACCTTCCCTTCATTTTTTTCTAAAAGAAAATGATTAAATAATTTTGCAGTTCTTGTATTAAATAATATAATATCATTTCGCTTCCCGGTATACTCATCACCTTCACCGGACACATCAATTACTATTCCTGCCCGTTTTGCGAGTAGTACCACAGAGTCAACAAAAGTTATTCCTTCTATTTTTTCAACAAATTTTAAAACATCACCTGTTTCACCACATGAAAAACATTTATATATTTTATAATCTTCAGAAACACTAAATGAAGGTTTTTTATCATTATGAAAAGGACATAAACCAACCCAATTTTTACCTGATTTCTTTAATGTTTTTACATAATCAGAAACCACGCCAACTATATCAACCGAATCTTTAACAAGCTTAATCGTTTCCCTGGAAATCTTCAAAAAGCAACACCTTTAAGTCAATAAAATTGTGTTGTATATTATAATACTAAAACAATGAAAAAGCAAGAAATTATTAGAAAAATCATTTTAAGCGAATTATATAAAATAAATAAAAAAAATATACACTCACAATAGAAGCTGGTGCAAAAATCAAAAATACTCGATAAAAAAAAGGATACTTTACTAAAACTACTTCCAATGCGATAAAATCGCAGCAGAAGCAGCTTCTTGCAGAAATTCAAAATAAGAATAGTATTTTTACAAAAACCTCTACAAATAATTATTTTTTATACTGAACTATTTTATTTTCATAATTCTTAAAATAAATAAAATCAGAATCCTCTTTAACAATATACTCAGGTAATAAAGGAACTTTCCCCCCCTCAGGCAGATCGATTACAAATTGAGGAATCGACATCCCGGAACAATTCCCCCTTAAAGCCTGCATTAAACTTATACCATCATTTAAATCACTTCTAAAATGAACAGTTCCCTCGATTAAATCCGGATAAAAAAGATAATATGGTTTAACCATAATTTGTTGAAGAGTATTGTTAAGTTTTCGCATATCATCATATGTGGTATTTATATTTTTCAATAAAACGCTTTGATTACAAAGCGACGAACCGGATTGTAATATTTTTTTAACAGCAACTTCCGTATCTTTACTTATTTCATTTGAATGATTAAAATGAGTCACAATCCAAACCGGAAAATATTTTTTTAAAACATCAGTCAAACCATCATCAATCCTATAAGGTAAAAAAGAAAGGATTCTTGTACCAATCCTGATTGTTTGTACAGAATTAATCGATGATATTGCAGATAAAATCATATCAAGTTTATGATTTTCCAATAATAGAGGCTCGCCACCTGAAATTATCACCTCCCGAATATGCGGATTTGCTTTTAAATACACGACAACATCTTTTAAATCACTCTCGGTTAACGTGTATTTTTCAGCCCAATTCCATTTTCGCGTACAATACCGGCATAAAGAAGGACATTCTGAAGTTGTTAATAAAACAACTCTATCAGGATAACGCTTCAAAACACCCGGTAAAGGACAATTTTCAAGTTTATTTTCTCTAAACGGATCAATTTTTAAAATATCAGAGGATATCAACTCTTTTTCATCAGGAAAAACCTGACAAAATAAAGGATCATCATGAACAGCATCATGATCCATTAATGAAAAAAAATAAGGTGTTATTGAAAAAGGAAATTTTTTAATAACCTGAGAAAATCCGGATCCGACAGCTACATTAAAACGACTCATTAAGGACTCTTTCGTTTTAATTCTATTAGCCATTTGCCATCTATAATCAAACCAATCCTCATCACTAACAGAACTATAAAATTGACCCCTGTTTTTCTGTACCAATAAATTATAATCTTTTTTCAAATTTTACCTTTATCAATGAATTTTATTAATATATAATACTTTTAAATACAGAATGTCAATTATTCATTTAGTTCAACTAAAAAAAATCGTGACATTATAAATTCACTATCTTTATACAACACAAGGTTCAACCAATTGCATGATATCTCAAAAATAAGAAATTTTGGAATAATCGCACATATTGATGCAGGAAAAACAACAACGACAGAAAAACTTCTTTTATTAACCGGCGTCATCAAACATTCAGGCAGAGTTGATGAAGGAACCGCTTACACCGATTGGCTTTACGAAGAAAAAAAACATGGTATCACTATCAAATCAGCTGCTATAAAATGCAAATGGCATACAAATGAATTTAATATTATAGACACCCCAGGTCACATTGATTTCTCATCGGAAGTGCATCGCTCATTACGGGTATTAGACAGCACCGTAACAATTATTTGTGGCATATCAGGCATTCAAGCACAAACACAGCATGTAACTGCAAAAGCAAAAGAATACGAGCTTCCCGGATTAATCTTCATTAATAAACTTGACCGGGAAGGTGCTTCATTCGAATCAGTATTAAAACAAATTGAAGAAAGATTTAACTACAGAACACTTCCTATAATAATTCCTTACTATACCCGGGGTAAGTTTAACGGGATAATTGACATTATTGAATTACATTATTTCACTCCTACATCAAACACCCCGCAAAATATTCCTGAAGATTATACTGATGTTGTAGAAATTTATCGTGATTTACTTTTTGACACATTATCATTACACGACGACAAACTTCTTGAAAAACTACTTCATAAAAAATCAACATTAGAAGATATTAAAGAATCAATACGAAAACAAACAATAAACAAATTAATAACTCCTGTACTATGCGGTAGCAGCATAAATAACATTGGAATATACCACCTTGCTGAATCTATTAAAAACTACCTGCCATCGCCGGATGAATCATTAAAAAGAAACGGATTTAACACAACCAATTCAAACAATTTAAAGTTACTCTATATATTTAAAACTATCAGTTCAGCATCACATTCAAAACCATTATTTTACGCACGGATTTATAAAGGAAAAATAACAAAAAATGACGTTATTTGGAACCCTGACAACTCAATTGAATACAAAATACTACAAATCTTTGAACCTGATATTCAAAATCACACAGAAATAGAATCTGCCGAAACAGGTGATATTGTAATAATTTTATTAGACTTACCTGCAAAATCTGGTGATACATTATCCGATAAAAGCAATCACGCATTACTTGAAAAAATCCATTTTCCGGAGCCTGTCTTATATGTAAAAATAGAAACAAACACCTATGAAGACAAATTAAAATTCAATCAAATAAAAGATGCTTATTTACTTGACGACCCTACACTCAGATATAAAGAAGACCCGTTAACAGGAGAAACTTTAATCGGTGGTATCGGTGAACTGCAAATCGAGATTTTCATTGAGATGATAAAAAATAATCACAAATTATATGTTAAACAGGGAAAACCTCAAATTGCATATCGAGTTTGTCCGATTGAAAAAACAATTAAAACAATTAGATCTCAAATTCTATTTGAAGGTGAAGCAAAAACAATCAACATAAACCTGACTATTGAAGAGATCCTATCACCTAAAAATTCCAATGAAATACAACTCCCTGACACTCAAAAAAAAGACATACTCATTAATGAAATACATAAATGTTTATTATCATCTGATTGTGGTCCCTACCCGTTTATAAATACCAGAGTCACAATTGATTCTATTTCAAATGACAACATCAATGAAACAGTACTTTATGCCGGTATAACTAAAATAATTCTATCTGAACTAAAAAATATCACAACAAAAAAACTTGAACCTATTATGAATGTAATAATAGAAACAGAACGGGAATACACAGGTGCCGTAACCGGAGATATTCAAAGTAGAAAAGGTTCAATTATTGACATCATGAGTAAAAATCAACATTCAATTATATACAGCAAGATTCCCATGAAAAACCTTTTTGGTTATTCAACTCACATTAGAGATATTACTGCAGGAACCTCAGATTTCAGTATAATTTTCTCTGAGTACACATGAGACACATTTAAAAAACTGATATTTAGACTTTATTTTATGCAGAGCATTTGACTTTAATTCCGAATTATGATAGAAGTTTTTGTCTTAAATCGACTGAATTAATAATAGTGAACAGGAGTTCGAAAATGAAAGCAATTATAGAAGACAGATCAAGACAATACACTGTCGCTATCGGTGATACTTTAGCAATCGATAGAATTGAAGGTCTTGAGGAAGGAAAAGAAGTTACTTTTGATAATGTAATGATGATAACTAATGATAAAAATGAGACAAAATTTGGTGCTCCTTTTGTTGCAGGATCATCTGTAATTGGAAAAGTTGTAAACAATTCAATTAGAGATCCAAAAATCATCGTATTTAAGTTCAAAAGAAGAAAAGGTTACAAAAGAACAAAAGGTCATAAGCAAGAGCGAACTCTTATAAAAATAGAGTCTATAAAAGCTTAATTTGATTACTGTAATGTTCAATGTCTATGCAAATGGATTATTAAATACCATAACCATTTCAGGACATGCTGAATTTGACAAAAAAGGAAAGGATATAGTTTGTGCAGCAGTATCTGTATTAATCCAAACTTTTTATATGACATTAAAACAACTTGATGGTTTAATTGTTAATTTGATTGACGATAAAGTTTTTAGTGTCACCATTGAAAATGATTTTAAGAATTATACTGAAACACTATATGGTATCTGCTCTTTTTTATTGACCGGAATATATCTTTTAAAAAAAAATTATCCGGACTATATTAAAATTATAAATAAAGGAGTTAATAATGGCACATCATAAAGGTGGTGGTAGTACCACTAACGGAAGAGAATCGGAGTCAAAAAGATTAGGTGTTAAAAAATTTGGCGGAATGACTGTAAAAGCAGGAAATATACTAATCAGACAAAGAGGAACAAGATTTCATCCTGGGACAAATGTAGGTTGTGGTAAAGACCACACACTTTTTGCTTTAACTGACGGTATTGTAGAGTTCGAAAGAATTAGAGGCGGTACAAGAAGAGCAATTAGCGTTTACCAGGCGTAAATATGTTTTTTGTTGATGAAACAATAATTAAGATAAAATCAGGAAATGGCGGAGCCGGCTGTGTTAGTTTCAGACGGGAAAAAAACATTCCATTTGGCGGACCCAACGGTGGCGATGGCGGCGACGGTGGGTCTGTTATCTTTAGAGTTAAACAAAATGTCAGAACTCTTTATGACTTGAAAAGACTAAAGAAATTCTTCGCAAAAAACGGATCCGGTGGTATGGGTTCTCAAATGAACGGTAAAGCTGGCGAGGATGTGTATATTGAAGTACCACCCGGTACAGCTTTGTACGACTTTGAAACCGGAGACTTTTTGAAGGATCTTGTAACTGAAAATGATGAATTTGTATTATTGACAGGTGGCAAAGGCGGACTTGGTAATATGAATTTCAGAAGTGCAACAAATCAAGCTCCTCGATATGCACAACCGGGCTTACCCGGTAAAGAAATGAAAATTAAAGTTGAACTTAAGTTAATTGCAGATGTCGGTTTAGTAGGTTTTCCTAATGCAGGAAAGTCAACACTATTAAGTGTTGTTTCTGATGCAAGACCAAAAATTGCCAATTACCCGTTTACAACATTGATTCCAAATCTTGGCGTTTTTCGTGTTGAATACCAAACGTATGTTATGGCTGATATTCCAGGGATTATAGAAGGTGCTTCGAGTGGCGTAGGTTTAGGAATTGAATTTTTAAAGCACATAGAACGAACGAAATTATTATTATTTATTATTGATCTTGAAGATCAGGATTATGAATTACAGTTTAAAAAGTTAAGAAAAGAAATTAAAAATTACTCTACCGAACTGTATAAAAAACCATATTTAATTGCAGCATCAAAATACGATCTTGAAGATGGTAATTTTAAAGTAGAACTTCTTGAAAAAGAAGTCGGTTTAAAAAATGTCATTCCTTTTTCAGGAATAACGATGGATGGGATTGAAAATCTACTTTATATATTAAAAAATACCATCCATAGTATTGAAGAAAAAGAAAAGGTACATGTCTAATGAAAATAGCCATCTATGGTGGAACTTTTAATCCAATTCATTTTGGTCATTTGTTATCAGCCCAATTCGTGGCTGAAACACTTGATTATGATCAAATCTATTTTGTTCCTGCACATATCCCGGTACATAAAAACACATCAAACTTAATCGATGGTTTTCATCGATTAAAAATGATTGAACTTGCCATTACATCTATACCTCAATTTTCAATATTAGATATTGAATTAAAACGAGGTGGGAATTCATATACAATTGATACCATTGAAAGCCTGATCAATGAAACTAATATCGACAGTAAAATTGGTATTATTATCGGCGACGACCTGATTGATGGTTTAAGCACATGGAAATCTTTTGAAAAATTACAAAAATTAACTGACATAATTTGCCTAACAAGAAAAAACAGATCATATGATAATATATATAACGTCCAATTTCTACACAATAATATATACGAATTCAGTTCTACAGAAATTAGAAAAAGAATAATTAACAAAAGAAATATTGACTTTATGGTACCAAATAATGTAAAAAACTACATTGAAAGTAATGGATTATATCAAAATTAAAATTCAATATACTTATGGAAGCTCTTGCAAAAATCAAGAGTACTTGATAATGAAAAAGGTACTTTTTTTTTACTTCCGTAATATGCGATATAATCGCATTAGCCCCTGGTCATAACGGGTACGCTACTGCTCGAACATGCAACCTGAGTAGCTTCTTGCAAAATTTCGAGATATGAAAAAAAATATTTTTGCAAGAAGCTCTATGAATAAACAAAATTATGAAATAAGGAAATTGTATGACAGTCAATGCAAGAAAAAATAACGATTCAAATGGTTTGATTTTAATCGGATTAATTATTTTGCTTTTGTTACTTACAATATTTGCAGGTCGTTTTTTTAGAAGTGAAAATAAATTGAATATATTATTTCATAATAATCAAACGATATCAACTATAGTTGGTGTATATGACGAAAATCAGGAGATAACAAATATAAGTGTTCTTTTCTTTAATTCATTTAGTAATCGAGTTAGCGGAGTATACTTATTGCCTTCAACATACACTTCATTTATCAAAAACAATAAATCAGTTTTTTTAACATTAGCTGAAGCATTAAAAAAAGACATTAATAAAGACGAAATAAAAAATGGGATTTCGCGTCTTTTAGGAACGAAAATAAATTATTATTTATTCATTAAAGAAAATAATTTTATTAAATATATAGATCTGATTGGTGGTGTTGAAGTATACACAGAAGAAATATCTATTCCTGAAAAAAATATTTTTTACCCTTCTGGTATCATACAACTGGACGGAGACAAGTCATTAGAGTATATACAACTTCAGTTTTCAACCGGAAACGAATATGATACATTAAAAAGATCTGATATTTTTATTAAAAGTCTTTTTCAATTAAAAGATGATTTTACTCAATCAAATAATGAAGTTATAATAACAGATTTCCTATATCCTTTGTTTTCAACAAATTTATCAATTAACGATTTTTTAATATTCTATAAACAAATTTTAAAAAGATACAATGAGGGAATAACTGATTTTTCACGTTTTTTTCTATCAACAATTGTATATTGCGATAAAGATATGAAAGACGGTGTCGAAATCTATCTTCCAAAACAATCCGGCAATTGGATTCGTAGCCAGATAACTGATAATCTTGAAAAACTATCCCGAAAAGAATTGAAAGATATAGGTAATAAAATTACCATCCAGCTACTAAATGGAACTGATATAGTAGGTTTTGCGAATAGAACAAAACACTATATTGAATCATTTGGCTTTGATGTTGTTGAAGTAGCGAATGCAGATAATCAGGACTATAGAAATACTATTGTTATTATCCAGGGTTCTGAAGAGAAAGCATTAAAATTAGCAGAATTAATTCGATGTAAAAAGATAACAAAAAATGAAAGTGAAAATAATACAACCTATGATTTAACGTTAATATTAGGTAAAGATTTTGATGGACGAGTAGTAAAATAAAAAGTTGGTAACAGATGGTACTAAAAGAATATATAAATTTTGAAAAACAAATTGAACACAATCTTATCTCTGTAACACATTATGAATTTAATGCCCTTGAGGATTCAACACTTACTATTGAAATTGGTACTAATTTATCGATATTTATCAATATTGGAAATATGGTTAATACGATTCATAATAATAATAATAATAATATTCTTTTATTACCACCGAAAAATGCATATTTATTAAATGATGAAACATTCGAAATTAAAACATGTAAAGGAAAATATATAAAATATACAATTATTGAATTTAAAAATGAATTACAACATTTTCTACTGAAAAATATAAATAGCTCAATTGATAAAAGATATAATCATATTTTTGCATCAAATAAATTTAATTTTGATTTTCCCTTAAATATAGATATTTTAACATTAATTGAAGAAATATATAAAATAGACTATAGTAATGATAATGTTTTTTCTAATCTTGAAATAAAAGCAAAATCATTCTATTTACTCTACAACATCTTAAGAAAAATTTTGTTTATGGATTACAAATACATCGAACAAGTATCAACAATATATTCTCGATATTATGCATCACTTAAGAATATTTTTGATAATCAAATGAACCTTGAAAATTCACTGGATTTATATAATTTAGATATTAATATTTTTCAAGATTTATTTGAAAAATTTACTAACACCACAAATTATACCAATTTTATCGAGAAGTACACTGAATATGAACAATTATAAAATACTGATATCAAAAAACTCCGGATTTTGTATGGGAGTTAAAAATGCTTTTAAAAAATCAATCGAAATTGGCAACATGAATCAGAATACTATTTTATTAGGTGATATTGTTCATAATAGATTTGCTATAAAGCAAATAATAGAATCAGGTTTAATTGTTGATGAAAATATTGATTCTATAATAAATAACAAAGCAATTAAAAATGTAATTATTCGTGCTCATGGTGTTTCTCCTGAGATTGAAAAACAATTAAGAGAATCAAAAAAAAATATTTATGACTTAACGTGCCCAATTGTTAAAAAAGTACAATTATTAACTAAAAAATTATCAAATGAAAATCATGAAATAATAATATTTGGAAAATTAAATCATCCTGAAGTAATTGGTATTCAAGGTTATGCTTCGAGCAATTTTATTATTATATCAAATACATCCGATGCTGAAAATATAAACAGAAACTTATTAAATCCCGTTTTAATTTCACAAACGACAATGAATTCAAAGGAATTTATTCAAATTTCTACTATACTAAAAGAAATATTTCCTCATTTAACAATTTACAATACACTATGTAATAATACAATTAAAACTCAAGAGTACGCAATTAAATTATCACACGAAGTTGATTTAATGATTGTAATTGGTGATAAAAAGTCATCTAATACTATTTCATTATATAATAAAGTGAAAGAAAATATAGAAACAATATTTGTTGAAGATATACAAGATATAGATATAGCTTTATTCAAGAATAAAAATCGTATTGGTTTAGCAGGAGGGAGTTCTACTCCTGATTATCAGATTGAAAAAATTAAAAAATTTATAGAATCACTTGAAACTGTTACATAAAGATCCTTTAATTACTATCTTCTAAAACATTGAAAAAAAACCAATCTTTTTTATTGAATCATACGAATCTTCCATGTTTTTCTTCTCTACTTCTGTTCCATATACATTACATTTTAAAAATTCCATATAATTTATGAAAAAATGGATTACCAGAAATATACCGGGTAATAAAAATATTGAAGTCATTATAATTATTACCATGATTATATGGTAATAGATCAATAAAAAAAAATATTTGAAAGTTAAATTAATTGATTTATTATATATATATAATAGATTTTCATCCTGATTATACAAAAAAATTAACACGGCTAACTGTATAATGATGATAATATAAAAGATAAATATTGTACAATATGCCATCACTTTTTGTAAAAAAAAGGAATTATTATCAAGCCCTTTTAAATAATAAAAAAAAACACTACAAAATAAAATAAATACAATATTTGTTAGAAATAATCGAACTAATTTAATTATTAATGAATATATTGAATTATCCAACGACCGTAAAAATAAATAAAATGACAAATACAAATATATAATACAAACAATTAATAATATGAACTCAATAAAATAATGTTCACCAAAAACTGAAAAGAAAAGTACAAATAATCCAAGAAAAACACTATTTATAATAAATGAAAAAAATAATCGATGCATTATATCAATAATACTTTTTTTTATTAATAAAAGTAACACACTAACCCTTTACTGCTCCGGCAGTTATACCTTTAATAATAAATTTTTGCATTAACAGATAAAATATAACAACAGGCATTGCTGCCAAAACTAAAGAAGCTAATTCTACTCCAATATCTCTTGAATAAGCACCTCGCGTGTAATATTGAGCCAACTGAATTGTTACGATTTTCTTTACAGTAATTATTAAAGGAAGCAAAAAATCATTCCATAACCATAAAACATTTAATATTGCAATAGTTGCTGTTATTGGACTTAAAAGTGGAAAAACAATTCTAAAAAAAATAGTAAGCTGATTTGCTCCATCTAACGCCGCTGATTCTTCTAACTCCATAGGAACACCTTTAATAAAACCGTGATACATAAAAATTGCCATAGGGCAGCCTACACCCATATAGATTAAAATAATACCCTGAAAAGTACCAAGTAAATTTAAACTCTTTGCTGTTCTAACCAGTGGAAACATAATAGCCTGAAACGGAACTACCATTGCAAATGTAAAAATCAGAAAAAAGACCCAACTTAATCTGGTTTTAGTTCGAACCAAAGCATACGCTGCCATTGAACTTATTATAATAATGCCGGCAGTACTTAAAACAGTGATAATTAAAGTATTCAAAAAAACAATCGGGAATTTAGTTTCTTTCCATGAAGAAGAATAGTTATGGATAAAGTTGTCAAATAAAGTTCTAAATATATTATTATTTTTTAATATACTAATTAGTTTTTTAGTATCAACTTCATTTAAAACATCAGATTTAAGTGTATATATACCATCATAATAACGATATCTTTCAGTAATTAGTTTTTTATCATGAGCATCGTCAATTTTCTGTAAAATGGAATTAGTATAATCATTCCAGATAATTGTATCATCAAGTTGAATGGAATATTTCTTTGATAAAAGCACTAAATCTTTCGTCTTCTTTGTTTTCAACCTGTATTCAGCTGATTTCAAATTATAAAAAGAAATAAAATATTCGCGCTCTTCAATAGTTGGCAAACGATTAATTATCATACCTTCAAAGTATTTTTGTTTAACCTTATTTGGAACTTTAACTGAAAAACGCGGAAGTGATGCAATGTTCATTTGAATTTCTGAATTACTTTTTAATGAATTAAAAAAAGCTAAAATAACAGGTAAAAGAAAAATAAATGCACAAAAAAGAAGTAAAAACTCAAAAATAAATATTAATGACCGTTTTTGTTTATTATTAAATAATGATTTTTTTAAATTATGTGTATCCATAGAAACTCCTAATATTCCATTTCTTTTCTTTTCATAATAGTTAATTGAATTGTAGAAACAATCATTATTACAAAAAGTAAAACGATTGCCTGGGCAGTACTATAACCTACTCGATTACGCCTGAATGCTTCCTGATAAACATTCAATACAAAACTGGTTGTTTTAAAACTTCCATCTGTTAATGCAAGCATAATCTCAAATGTTTTAAGACTATTAGTTAACGTAATAAAAAAACAAATAGTAATAGATGGAAAAAGTAATGGTAATGTAATACTTGTGAATTTTTTAAACCCGCCGGCACCATCAATTGATGCCACCTCAAGAATATCAGAAGGTATTGTTTGCAAACCAGCTAAATAAATAACCATAATATACCCAACGCCCTGCCAGACAGACGTTAAAACAACTGCCCACGGTGCTTTTTGAATATCGGTTAGCCAATTAAGACTGAATATTTCAAATCCGGTAACATTATATAATGATGTAAACGCTTCACGATAAATAAACGACCAGATATATGCAACAATAATTAAACTCAGTATATTTGGAAGAAAAAACATCCCCCTCAAAGTATTACGGGATCTTATTTCAGTATCTAACGCTAAAGCCAATAATAAAGCTATTAAATTTATTAGTAATACATTAAAAAATGTAAAAAAAACTGTAAATGAAATAACCTCTTTAAATTTAGGATCTTTACCCAATCGTAAAAAATTATCAAATCCGACATTTCTTATATTTTCATATCCAATTTTCTTCAGGATCCGTTTTATACTGTTTCTGGCAAACATTGATGTTCCAGGTTTTAATCTATAATTCCCCCCCATTATTTCATAATGTTTTTTTATTGAATTAATGTGTTTATCAGAAACAATTCCGTTATATCGTATAGTTCTTAAAATTGAATTCAAACGAACCAGCTCATTATCAGAAATATCACGAATATTTCCAACTTCAATAACATTGTTTTTAAAAACGTATTCTGACTTATCATTTGTTATCTGATAAAAAGAATTAAAAAAATCTTTATCATCAGCACTTTGAATTACATTAACTATTTTTTTCTGAAATTTTTCAGCATTACAATAAAGAGGAATATTATAATCAACCAGACTGGTAAATTTTTTAATATCCATTTGAGTCGGGATTTCAGGATCTATTCCATTCCAATTTAAAAATGAGTACCCGATTCCCTGGAAAAAAGGATATAAAAAAAACATAAAATATAAAATCATTGCAGGTGCTATAAATATATAAAAATAATATCGCATACTAATATGCTTACTCGGTTTCGCCTGATTCATTGTATCCCTCAAAAAAAATATTTAACTTCCTGCAAAAACACCATACTTAAAAGGAGTTTCTGCATGAAGCTACCTATAACACAATTATATTGTGTCCGTTATATGAAATTAATTAATGAGGAGAAAACCTCCTCATTAATCTTCATAAAAGTTATTTATTTTTCCATAAATCATCAAGATAAGTAATCATCTGATCTTTTGTTCTTTGTCCTGAGTAATATTCCTGTAAAGCACTTTTTGAAGTTTCAAAAACTACTGTAGGCCACATCGAAAAAGCCCATGGCATTACCACACCATCACCAACATACTTAACTAAGTCCTGAAATGGAGCATCCATTGAACTAACATCAGCACCTTTTACCGTAGGTAAAAGTCTTGCTTTACTTACGATCATTGCAGCACCTTCCGGTGATGTTAAGAATTCAAGAAATTTCTTAGCAGCATCAATATTAGCTTTTGGTGCATTGGCAGAAACTGCAAGAGTTGAATCGGTATCGGCATATAATTTATTCTTTGATGCATCATCAAAAAATGGAAACGGAAAAAAACCTGCATTTAGAGCCGGGTTTAAACTTTTTGATGAACCATACGCCCAAAGTCCCTGAACCATCATTGCATAATTACCTGATGCAAAATTGCTTGTTTGTGCGTTATAATCTAATTCCATTGCTTTATCGCCACCATTAGCTTTATAAAAATCAAAAACATCAAAAATCATATTCATATCTGCACTTGCAAAAGATCCGGTGCCATCATTCATAGATTTAATCCACGGAATCAAACCATCACCAATTGATGCGGTATGTGCCATAGAAAATAAATGTCCCAAAGGCCAATTATCTTTAATTGAAACAGCAAAAGGAGTAACCCCATTAGATTGTAATATTTGCGTAGCTTTTTTTAAATCAGAATATGTTCTGGGAACTTCGATTCCATATTTAGTGAAAATATCTTTATTATAAACAACACCGATAGCGGCCATATCAAGTGGCATTGCATAAAGTTTTCCTTCATAATTTACGGCTGTCTTAGCACCATCTACAATATTTTCCATAAATTTTTCATTCGTCATATCGAGTAAATACCCTGCTTGAGCATATTCAAACACTGTAGAATACGCTTGTAACATCATAATGTCCGGAGCTTCACCGGCTACTAATCTGGCTTTTAAAACAGTTTGTGCATCATTAGGAATTGTTTCAGTCTCAATTGTTATGTTTGGATATTTCTGACTGAATGCCTGAACAATTTCATTCATTCCTGTCACAATTTCCTGTTTGTAGTGAAAAAGCTGAAGTGTTACTTTCTGACTTCCCTTTCCTTTACATCCTGCTAATCCCCCGATAATTACAACAGGAATCAACAATAGAAGTAATTTTTTCATAGTTCTCTCCTTAATTTAAGAATAATTTAATATTAGCAAATATTTTATTTTATAAATATGTATTTGTCAAAGATTATTATACATAATAATTTTTTCGGGTGTAAATTTCTTTTACTGGTAACTATCCGACCTTTTCAAGGTATGCAGTAACCTCATTCCATCTATTACTAAAATATAGACTTCTAAGT
>MIAY01000025.1:0-810 GCA_001829315.1 Spirochaetes bacterium GWE1_32_154
GTTCTTCGTCAATCATTGGTTCTTCGTCAATCATTGGTTCTTCGTCAATCATTGGTTCTTCGTCAATCATTGGTTCTTCGTCAATCATTGGTTCTTCGTTTTTCTCTGTTTGTATTATTTCTTTTTTTAGAGTCTCATGTTGATATAAATTATATATCAAAGAACCGTTTAAGCGACAAATAAGGTTGATAGACTCAGAAAAATATGTAGATGGGATTGAACTATTATTTAATTTTAAGCCAACAAATATACCTATGATTCGTGATGAAAAGATATATGGAACAAACATAAAGAAATCTGTAGTGGTAAAGTCTTCTGAACTGATTAAATTTCCAATATTTGAAAATTCAGAATCTTTTTTAGTGATTAATAAATGCCCGTCCTTCGCAAGGCATTTATAGATCCCACTACATTCTAAATCAAATTTAAATCGTTTTTCTGTTTCGTTATCGAGATTATATGTTTCGGTTGTAATGAAACTTTGATGTGCAGGGTAATAAAGTAATAATGCTGATTTTGAGAAACCAAAACTTTCTGTAATTATTAGGTGCATTTGTTTTAAAGAGTCTGAAGTAATAACAAATTTAGCAATTTTCAATGAAATGTCATTTAGGATTGAATTATATTTGACTATTTCATCATTATTTGAAGATGAAGTATTGTCATTTATTTTTGTTTGTTTTTTATTGTTTTCGGGTTCTATTTCATTTTCGGGTTCTATTTCATTTTCGAGTTCTATTTCATTTTCGAGTTCTATTTCATTTTCGAGTTCTATTTCATTTTCGAGTTCTATTTCATTTTCGAGTTCTA